>CAVURQ010000019.1:0-132780 GCA_963743935.1 uncultured beta proteobacterium
TCGCGGACGTCGGTCGCGCCGAGGACCGTCCCGTCGTGGCACGCCACGCCTTCCCGCACGCGCAGGCGCACCGTGCGGCCCCCGTCGGCCACTTCCCAGGAGGCGGCCAACGCGGGCTCGAGCGTGCCTCCGGCCCCGAAGCGCACGAGGGGCTCGTAGACGGCGGTCTTCGTCTGGAAGCCGCCCCAGTACGCGAGAGGCCACAGCGGCTTGTGCGGGCCTTCGCGTGCCGGGAGCGCGGCCCGGAGATGGCCGGCTGTCGGGCAAGGACTTCGGCGCCTCGGCCTCCGCGTCCGCCGGGCCCGTCGGAGCGACCAGCGCCAGCAGGCCGAAGGCAGCGATGAGGATCGATGAACGCGGAGTCGTGCCGTGGGGGGACGCATGGGAACCATGGGAGTTCAGCCGGATGTCACGCCCCAGGCGCGGGCCTTCGCGGGCGGGCGTATCGGTGCCGGGACACCCGGTGGACGACGGCGGACGCACGGGTGCCGCCCCCTCGGCACCGCGCGCAACGTCCGTGATGTAACGACGGCGTCCGACGCCGAAGGTGCGTCCGTCGCCGTCGCCCTGGGGTGTCGGTCGGGCGCGTGGCCCCGGCTTTGCGACGTCTTGGCGCGGAGGGCTCCATGATCCGCTCGTCCTCGACCGCGCACCGGTTCCTCGTCGCGGGCCTCGTCGTCCTCGGCCTCGCCTCCGTCGCGCAGGCGGACGACGGTCCGCCGCCCGCGGCGGGCTCACCGGCGCCGGTGGCGCCCCCGCCCCCGCCCCCGCCGCCCCCTGCCCCTCCGCCTCCGCCTTCCCCGTCGCCGGCGACGCCGCCGCGGAGCGCGCGGCCGTGATCCGCGACGTCGCGGGCGGCGAGGACATCGTCGTCGTCGACCGGCCGCTGCGCTTCGACGGGCCGATCGTCGACCTCGAATCGGTGTCCCCGCTCGGCTTCGCCATCGGCCCCGTCGTCCCGCTCGACGCGCCCGGCACCCGCGACGTCCTCTCGCCGCGGCGCGTGCGCGACATCAGCCCGACCAGCGTCGCCGAGGTCGCGGGCCACCTGCCCGGCGTGACGAGCCGCCTCTACAGCGGCGACGAGTACATGCGGCCGTCGATCAGCTCCCGCGGCATGCCCGACAACGGGTTCACCGAGCACGTGTCCGTGCTCGTGGACGGGTTCAACATGTCCACCCTGGCCTACGGGTGGACGGCCATCTCGATCTTCCCGTTCACGGCGGAGCGGATCTGGGCCGCCGCTTTACCGCGGCGCGTACGCGGTGCGCTACGGCCCGAACAACATGGGCGGCGTCGTCAACTTCGTCACGGCCCCGATCCCGACCGAGCCGACGTTCCGCGAGAGGGTCGTGTTCGGCTCCTACGGCTACCACTCGACGTTCACCGAGGCCGGCGGCGCCGACCGCAGCGGCGGCGTGCTCCCGGCGCCTGCTCGCCTTCGTCGAGAAGGGCGGCGACACCTTCCGCGACGACAACCGGTTCGACGTGAACGAGTTCTCGCTCAAGACCCGCTGGAACATCGACGACGCCTCCTGGCTCGCGGTGAACGGCGGGCACTGGCGCGCGGTCCACCAGCTCCCCCGGCCGCCTGACGAAGGCCCGCTCGACGCCGACCGCACGCAGAACCCGAACCCGCACGCGGTGGACTGGCACGGGTGGTCCTGGTTCGGCACGGCCACCTACCACCGGGACCTCGCCTGCGACGGGTGGTTCGAGGCCATGGCCTACTACCGCCTGGCCCACCGCGCCCTCGACGGGGCCCGACCGCCCGCGGGACCTCCGTTCACGATCATCCGCAGCTCGGACAGCGACAGCCACAACGCCTGGGCCTCGCTGCGCGGCGAGTTCGACGCATTCCTCGGGACCGCGCACCGGATCCACTGGGGCGCCCGGTACCACCGCGAGTGGATCGACCGCCAGGTGTTCGACGACCCCATCGTCCCGGGCCCGCGGGTGCTGATCCAGGACGCGCGGACGACGACCCACGTGCTGTCGGGCAACGTCGACGACACGATCGAGCTCGGGCGCTTCACGGCCATCCTGGGCGTGCGCGGCGAGTGGATCGTCGACTCGTTCGGCTCGGACGAGGTCACGGACGGCAAGTCCTACGAGTTCTCCGACCTGCTCCCCGGCCTCGCTCGTCTACGAGATCGACGACCGTTGGGCCCTGTTCGCCAACGCGAACGCGACGATGCGGGCGCCGCAGGTCTTCGACTACGACTTCACGAAGCCCCAGCAGGAGTTCACGTTCGAGCACGGCGCCACCTACGAGGTCGGCGTGCGTCTGGACAAGGTCGCCTGCGGGCTGTCGGGCAAGCCTTCCTGCTGGAACTCTCGGTTGACTCCGACTTCATCGAGTTCGACCCGATCCTCGACGTGGTCACCAACCACGGCGGCTACACGAGCCGCGGCGTCGACCTCGCCGTCGACGTCGACTTCGGGGCCTTCTCCCGGCGACTGCGCGGCCTGTCCGTGTACGGCTCCGTCACGCACCAGGAGCGCATCCTGTTCGGGCCGAGCGCGGGCAACACGCCCTTCCAGGTGCCGGACTGGGTGGCCGCGGGTGGCGTCCGCTACGAGCATTGCGTCGGCGTCTACGGCTCCGTCGACTTCACGCACCGGGGCTTCGCCTACGTCAACGACGCCAACGACACGCTCACGGAGCCCTACACCGTCTTCGGCGCCCGCGTCGGCTGGCGGCGCAGCCTGTGCTCGGCTGCGCCGAGGTCGAGTTCGACGCCGCCGTGGGCGTGAAGAACCTCTTCGACGAGGAGTACGAGCTGCGACAGAGCGCCACCCTCTACGTCCCCGGCGCGCCGCGCGCGCTGTTCGCCGAGGTCGGCTTCGGCGTGGAGTTCTAGGAACCGCTCCTCCCCCGGCCGGGGCCGTGCTTCGGCCCCCGGCCTCTTCGAGTCGGACCCCATGTGGACCCAGACCATCCCGCACGGAGTCGGTGGGGCCTCGGCGCTCGTCGCCGGGGCGCGGGGGGAGTACGTCGTGCTCGCCGGCAGCGAGCCGTCGCCTTGCGCCGCGCCGCCCCGCATCGGCGCCTTGGGAGCGTGGCGGCGCGCGGCGAGCCGTCGGTTCGTCTCGCGGGGGTCCGGCCGCCTCGGGGCGCTGCCGATCACGTCGAGCGTCGTGCTGCACGCTCTCGTCTTTGCTCTGTCGGCGTTCCTGACGATGCGACCCGATCCGGACCTTCGACCGGGTCGTCCTCCAGGTCACGGTGCCGAGCCTCGCGTCGGCGGCGCACGACGAGGCCCCCCCGCCCACCCGCTCGAGCAGCCGCCGCCCGAGGAGGCCGACGCGGCGCCCGAGGTGGCACTCGTAGTCGAGGCGGACCGCGACGAGGCGCCGCCGCCCGAGCCGGAGGAACCGGTGGAGGATCTCCCCACCGACCCCGCGTTCGAGCCTGCGCCCGGGTTCGGGCCGCCGCCCGCCCACGTGCGGGTCCGCCCCGAGCCGACGCCGACGGCGACTCCCGCGACTCCGGCGGTCGCCCAGCCGCCTGCGCGCCCGCCCGCCCCGGTCGCCCCCGCCTCCGTCGCCTCCCGGCCGCAGAGCGCCGTCGAGCACGCGGCCGGCCTGAGCGGCAACCGCCCCCCCGCGTACCCCGCCGACGCGCGGATCCGCGGCGAGCAGGGGACCGTCCGGATCAAGATCCAGCTCGACCTGGCCGGGAACCTGGTCTCGGTCCGCGTCCTGCGATCGAGCGCAGCGTCTCCCTCGACGAGGCGGCGCGGGCCGCGGCGCTCGCGTGGAGGTTCCGGCCCGCCCGCCGGGACGGCGTCGCGGTGCGAGCCGTGCTCGAGCGCAACATCGTCTTCGGCGCCTCCGGGAGTAGGGACTGGGCCGCGGTTCGACTTCGCGGGGCGGGCCTTTCGGGCGTCGACGGGGACCCTCCCCCCGGGGCCCTGCCTAGAATCCGGCGCATGTCCCGCGCTCCCTGGATCCTCGCCGCCTCGGCCCCCTCGCCGCGCTCGCGCCGGCCGGCGCCGATGCGTACGGGTCTCCCGATCCGCGCGACCGCGGCCTGGCGGAGCGCGCCCGGCGCGTCGACCGGAACACCCTGTCGCGTCACATCTCTCCCGAGGGGTGCTCGCCTACCGGCACCTTCGCTGCGCGACCCCGGACGCAGCTTCTCGGTGGACATCCTCCCCGAGGACGACACCGGCATCTGGACGGGCGCCTACGCCGCGGCCGCCGGCCTGCCGATGGCACGCGACGCGCGATCCGGGCCTTCGCCGTGTGCCGCCGGCTGGCCGCCGGGCTCGACCTCCTCTCGCGCGCCACCGGCCTCGAGGGTGGCCATCGCGCTCCGTGGGCCGGCTCGCGCCCGGCGCCGCGCCCGGCGAGCGCATCGTTTCATCGCCGCTCGGAGGGGGTCTCTGCTACCGCCGCGACCCTGCGCGACACGCTCGCCGGCGTGACGCTCGGCTGGTGGTTCCTCCACAAGTACGTCGAGGACCCCGAGATCCGCGCGTACGCGTCCCGCAACCTCGGAGCCATCGCGCGCCGGCTCTGGGACGGCAAGATGAAGCTGCGCGACGCCGATCTCGCCGCGTCACGAAGTACGGCGTCCTCGAGGCGAAGTCGGGCTTCGTCTTCGAGAACGGCCCCTACGCCGCGATCGGCCTCGCCACGATCCTCGCGGGCAAGGCCGTCGATCCCTGCCCCGAGCTCGATCGCGCGTGGGCGAAGCTCCGCGAGGACGGTGGTCGACGCGCTGGACGCGCAGTACACGTGGTTCGGCGGCCACATCACGACGGCGTCGAACCTGAACATGGTGCACATGGCGCTCCTGGTGCTCTCCACCGTGGGCGAGCCCCGCGTGCAGAAGAACGCCGGCCGCGCGCTGCGGACCCTGCGCGACGCGTCGCGCGGATGGCAGAACGGCGGGCTCCTCTCCATGTGCCTCCTCTCCGGCCACGCGCCCGACCGGGCCGCCATGGTCGAGGTAGCCCTCGCCAGACGCTCACGGACATGCCCCCGGGCGAGCAGGCCATGATCTACGTCGCACAGCGCCCCGACGGCCCGGTCGTCCCGATCTGGATGCGGCCGAACGACACGTGGCAGTGGAAGGTCGAGTCGTCCCACGTCCCGCTCGAGCCCGAGCGGGCCGTCCCCGACCCGAAGCGGACCCACACCCGCGCCGACTGGTCCTTCGCCTACTCGCGCGCGCCGCCGGCGGCTTCATCCCGGCGCGGAGCCGCTGCCGTCGCGGTAGGCCGTCGGGACGATGCCGCGCGGCCCTACCGGCCGAGCAGCAGGCGGCCCGCCGCGACGCCGAGGAAGCCGGCGACCAGGCAGGCGCCGACCGTGGTCCCCACGTAGAGGGCCGCGAGCCCCCACGCAAACCTCCGCAGACTCTCCACGGTCTCGTAGTTGAACGTGGAGTACGTGGTGAAGCCGCCCAGCACGCCCGCCGTGAGCGAGAGCCGGAGCGTCGGCGACATCGGGTCCGTCGCCATCGCGACCTCCAGGACCAGCCCGAGCAGGAGTTGCCCGAGCGCGTTCACGAGCAGCGTGCCGAACGGGAAGTGCGACGGCGTCGGGCGCTCGAGCCAGGTGCCGATCAGGTAGCGGGCTCCGGTGCCGAGCGCGCCGCCGAGGCAGACACAGAGGAAGCGGATCAAGGGCTTGGCGCCTCGGAGGGGGTCTCGGGGAGCGAGGACGAACCCCATCCTCGCTCCCGACGCACGCGGAGGGGAAGATCGCCTCGCTGCGCGCCGGCGGCCGCTCCCCACCTGGGAAGGCCGCCCCGCCCGGGCGGCCGGGCTGCCAGTTCCCGGGGCCGGCGTGGTGACATGGCGTCGCGCGCGCGCGCACGAGCGCGCGCCATCGAGCGGTTCCGTCGCAACGGCCTCCTGTGGACGGGGCAGTTCGTCTCCCTCATGGGGGACGCCGTCTTCGCGGCGCCGTGGCGTGGCTCGCGAAGTCGGTCACCGGCCGCGACGACGTCGTGGGCCTCGTCGTCTTCGTCGGCACGCTCCCGTTCCTCCTCTTCGGGCCCGTTCGCGGGCGCGTGGGTCGACCGCGGGACCGCCGCCGCGCCATGGTCGCGAGCGACCTCGCGCGCGCCGCGATCCTCGGGCTGCTGTGGCTCGTCGCGCGACGGGTCGGGCTGACCGTTCCGCTCTGCTCGCCGGCGCGTCCTTCCTCGTCGCGGCCGCGTCGACGCCGTTCGTGCCCGCGCGCGACGCGCTGCTGCCGCGCCTCGCCGAGGGACGCTCCGCTCGTCCGCTTCAACGCCGTGTTCCAGGTCGGGCCCAGCTCGCCGGCCTCCTCGGGCTCTGGCTCGGCGGCCTGCTCCTCGGCACCCGCGCGACCACGGACGTCGTCGGAGCGCGGGCGCGTGCTCGACGTGCTCGCGCTCGACGGCGCTCACGTTCCTCGTCAGCGCGGCGACGCTCGCCGCGCTCACGCTCCCCGTCGGCCGCCGCGCGCGCCGACGCGGGCCCGCGCGACGGCGTGCTCCGCGAGGCGCGCCCGCGGCGTCGCGACGTGCGTGCGCGACCCCCTCCTCCTCGCGCTCCTCGTCCTGACGGCGCTCGACAACCTCGCGATCATGGGCCCCGCGATCGTCGGCGCCGCGGGCTTCGTCCACGACGACCTCGGCCTCGAGGCGGGCCACTTCGCGTGGTTCGAGGGGACGATGGCCTCGGGCTACGTCGTCGGCGCGCTGCTCGTGGCGCGGTTCGCGACGCGCGCGCGCAAGGGGCCGCTCATCCTGTGGGGGATGGTCCTCGACGGCCTCACGTACGTGCCCTTCTTCTGGGTGCGCAGCTACGCGCTCGCCCTCCCGCTCATCTTCCTCCACGGGCTCTTCATCCCGTGGATCGTCGTGGGACGCACGACGCTGCTCCAGCAGCACGTGCCGGAGGCGCGCGCGCGGTCAGGTCTTCGCGCTCGTGAACCTGACGGTGCAGGGGATGACCGCGCTCTCGGCGCTCGTCGCGGGCGCCGATGGCGCAGCGGCGCGGGGCGCGCCGACGCTCTTCCTGCTCGCGGGCGTCTTCGGCACGGCGTGCGGCGTCGCCGGGCTCGTCGCGATGCCGCGGCTGCGCGCGGCGACCTGACGGACCGGCCGTCAGGACCGGCGCAGCCTAGCGGTGCGCGGTGCGGCCGTAGACGCCGGAACCCGTCGAGAGCCCCGGCCGGTGGCGCGTCACGTCGGCCGCGAGGGCGGCGTGGTAGGGGGCGGCGAACGGGCTCGGGCTCGCGGTCGACGGCCGGGGCGCAGGCCGGGGAACGCGCCGCCCGACCGGCGCGACGTACGGGCTCGCCGTAGCCGGTACGCCGCCCCCGTAGCCCGTAGGGATGCCGTAGCCGACGGACCGATCGGCCCTGGCGGGCCGCAGTCGCGCCCGCGGGGACCGACTCGATCACGCAGCGCGGGCGTCGCGGCAGCGACGCGAGGCGCGCGGCCTCGACGATCGGCGTCAGCGGCGGCGTGTCGTCGCGCAGGCGCACGCGGGAGCGCGAACGACGCGTAGCCGCACCCGGCCCGTCATGTCGCCGCGTCGGAGCGTCGGGCCGCCGCGGCGGAGGCGTCGACGCGAGTGCCGTCGGGCCGGTCGGGACGAGCGGCGCAGCCGGCGAACGCCGCCATGGCGGCGAGAGGCGAGGACCCGAGCGTGGCCCTGCGGATCGGTGGACCCACGATCCCGCGCACGAGTGCGGCCGGCCGGGGGCGCTCGGGGGGTGGAGGAGGGGGCGTCGACGCGGGGAAGGGTACTCCCGCGGCCGGGAGGGGGGCCGTTCCGACGCTACGTCGCCGCGCGTGCGGGCCGGCGAGCGCCGACCCGGAGCTCGTCGGCGTGAACGGCTTCTCGAGGAGCGGACGTCCCGGTCGCCCGCACGGCGCGGATCACGTCGTCGTTGACGAGGTCGCCGGTCATGAAGACCACGCGACCCGCGAGGTCGGGGTGCACCTCGCGCAGCGCTCGGTGGATCTCGAGGCCGGTGCGCCCGGGCAGGCGCACGTCGAGGAGGATCGCGTCGTACGGCGCGCCGCTCCGAGCAGGCGCTCGGCCTCGGCGGGGGTCCCGGCGGCCGCGTCGACGCTGCGCGCCGAGCCGGCCGAGCTGGGCGACGAGGGCGTCGCGCACCGCCGCCTCGTCGTCGACGACGAGCACGCGGGCGGGGACGCCTTCGGGGATCACGCGCTCGGCGGGGCGGCCGCGGGCGATCGGCGGCGGTCGGCGAGCGGGAGGCGGAGGACGAAGCTGCGCGCCGGGTTCGGCCGTCGGGCGGTCCTCGAGGACGAGGTCGCCGCCGTGCTCGCGCGCGATGCCGCGGCTGATCGCGAGCCCGAGGCCCGTGCCCTCGTCGGGCCCCTTCGTCGTGAAGAACGCCTCGAAGAGCCGGGTGCGGGCCTCGGGCGCGAGGCCGGGCCCGTCGTCCGTGACGACGAGGTGCACCATGCGGAGCCGTGCGACGTCGGATGTCGAGGCCGCGCCCTGCTGGCCGCGCCCCCGCATCGCCTGGACCGCGTTCTGGACGAGGTTGACGAGGATCTGGCTGATGGCCGAGGGCGTGAGCACGCTGGAGATCAAGTCGGGTTATGGCCTGAGCCTCGAACACGAGGCGCGCTGCCTGCGCATCGCGCGGCGGCTTGGGGCGGAACTGCCGTTGACGGTGAAGACCACCTGCCTGTCGGCGCATGCCTTGCCGCCGGAGTTCGAAGGCCGCGCCGACGACTACATCACTGCCGTCTGCGCGTGGCTGCCCGCATTGCACGCCGAAGGCCTGGTCGACGCGGTCGATGCCTTCTGCGAACACATCGCCTTCACGCCCGCGCAGACGCGGCGTGTGTTCGAGGCCGCGCGCTCGTTGGGCTTGCCGGTCAAGCTGCACGCCGAACAACTCAGCGACCAGGGCGGTGCGGCATTGGCCGCCTCCTTCGGCGCGCTGTCCTGCGACCACCTCGAACATCTGTCGGCCGAGGGCGTGCGCGCCATGGCCGCGGCCGGTAGCGTGGCGGTGCTGCTGCCCGGCGCGTATTACTTCCTGCGCGAGACGAAGCTGCCTCCGGTGCAGGCGTTGCGCGACGCCGGCGTGCCGATCGCGCTGGCCAGCGACCACAACCCCGGCTCCTCGCCGGGCCTGTCGCTGCTGCTGATGCTGAACATGGCCTGCACCTTCTTCCGCATGACACCGGAAGAAGCGCTGCGTGGTGTCACCGTGCACGGCGCGCGTGCCCTCGGCCTGCATGACCGCGGCACGCTGCAGACGGGCCAGCGCGCCGACTTCGTGGTCTGGGACCTCGAGCACCCGAACGAGCTGGCCTACTGGTTCGGCCGCAACCCCTGCCGGCGCATCGTTGTCGGTGGTCAGGAATCGACACCATGAACGACGCCATCTACACGCTGCAGCGCGGCCACACGCCGCTGCTGGTCAGCCTGCCACATGCCGGCACGCACATTCCCGAGACCCTGCACGCGGCGCTGCAGCCGCGCGCACTGGCGGTGGAAGACACCGACTGGTTCCTCGACCGGCTCTACGCCTTTGTCACCGAGCTGGGCGCGAGCCTGATCGTGCCCAAACACAGCCGCTACGTGATCGATCTGAACCGCCCCAGCGACAACCAGCCGATGTACGCCGGCAGCAACAACACCGAGCTGTGCCCGACACGCTTCTTCACCGGCGAGCCGCTCTACCGCGACGGCATGGCGCCGTCGGACGCCGAAGTGGCACAACGCGTGGCGAGCTACTGGCAGCCCTATCACGATGCGCTGCGTGACGAACTGGCGCGGCTGAAGGCCGAGCACGGCCATGCGGTGCTGTTCGACGGCCACAGCATCAAGTCCGAACTGCCCTGGCTGTTCGAAGGCCGCCTGCCCGACCTGAACCTGGGCACCGCCAGCGGCGCGGCCTGCGCGCCGTCCCTGCGCGAGGCGCTGGCGCAGTTGCTCGATGCCCAGACGCAGTTCAGCGTGGCCATCGACGCTCGCTTCAAGGGCGGCCACATCACGCGCCATTACGGCCGGCCTCATGAGGGCGTGCATGCCGTGCAGTTGGAGAAGTGCTGGCGCACCTACATGCCCGAGACGGCGCCATATGCCTGGCACGCCGAACACGCGGCGCGCGTGCAGCCGCTGCTGCGGCAGATGGTGCAGACGATGCGGGACTGGAGGCCGAGTTGAGCCCGCGCCGACCTGCGCGTGTCAGGCCGTGGCGGCTTCGCGCCGCTCTCGCCGGACACCGTCGTCGCCACCGGTGCCGCCGTTCGCGGCGCCGAGGTGGCGCGGTGAGCGACAGCCTGTTCTGGGCGCCACGCGCCTGGATCGAAGGTCGCTGGGCCGACGATGTGCTGCTGTGCGCCGGCAGCGACGGCCGCTGGTCACGGATCAGCCCCGACACCCCAGCGCCAGCGCAGGCCACGCGGCTCGACGGCCCGGCCCTGCCCGGCCTGGTCAACACCCACAGCCACGCCTTCCAGCGCGCCTTCGCCGGCCTGTCGGAACGCCGCGAAGGCGAGCACGACGACTTCTGGTCATGGCGCGAGCGCATGTACGGCGTGGCGCTGCGCATCACGCCCGAACAGTTGCGCGCCGTGGCCGCGCAGCTCTACGGCGAGCTGCTGCGCGGCGGCTACACCCACGTGTGCGAGTTCCACTACCTGCAGCACGACACCGACGGCCAGCCCTATGCCGACCCGCTGACGCTGTCGTGGGCGCTGGCCGATGCGGCGGCCGATGCCGGCATCGGCCTGACGATGTTGCCGGTGCTGTACGAACGTGCGGGCTTCACGCAACCCAGCCTGCGCGAGGACCAGCGCCGCTTTGCCACGGACGCTCGCCACGTGCGTGCGCTGCAGCGCGCCTTGAGCGGCAGTGGCCGCCCGCTGCTCAACGCGGGCGTGGCGATCCATTCACTGCGCGCCGCCGCGCCCGCGTCGATGCGGGAACTGGTGGATGCGCTGGGCGACGTGCCGATCCACATCCATGTGGCCGAGCAGATGGCCGAGGTGAACGACTGCCAACAAGCCACCGGCATGCGGCCGATCGAATGGCTGGCGCAGCACGCGCCGCTGGACGCGCGTTGGCAGCTGGTGCATGCCACGCACAGCACGCGCGAGGAGATCGACGCGGTGGCGCGCAGCGGTGCGGGCGTGGTCATCTGTCCCTCGACCGAAGGCAATCTCGGCGACGGCCTGGCGGACATGCCGGGCTGGCTGGCGGCCGGCGTGCCGCTGTCGATCGGCTCGGACAGCCATGTCACACGCGCCTGGCGCGAAGAGCTGCGCTGGCTCGAATACGGCCAGCGGCTGCATCTGCGTCAGCGCAATGTGTCTGCTGCGCCCGCGGCGGGCGAGCCTTCCAGCGCGGCGCGCCTGTTCTCGCGCGCACTGTCCGCCGGCGGCAGCGCGGCGGGCTTTGCGCAATGGGGCTTTCAGGTCGGCGCGCGTGCCGATCTGCTGGTCATCGACACCGACGACGCCAGCCTGCTGGGCATCCCGGCGGATCGACTGCTCGACGCGCTGGTGTTCTCCAGCCCGGGCCGGCCCTTCCGTGACGTGCTGGTGGGCGGGCGCTGGGTGCTGCGCGATCATCGGCAGGCGCAGGCCGCGCGGGTGGCGGCGCGCTTTGCCGAAGCGATGCAGTCGCTGTGGCAGGCGCCATGAACGCGGCCACCTTCGTCCACGACTACTTCGCCGCGGAGAAGATCGAGTCGCTGATCTTCATGCTGGTCGGCGCAGCGGCCATCGCGTGGGCCGTGCTGCTGCTGCGCCGACGCAGCAGCCTGCGCGGCATGGCCGCACCGCTGATCGCGGTGGCGCTGATTCAACTGGTCGTGGGCAGCACGGTGTACTTGCGCAGCGATGCGCAGAGGGCCACCTTGCAGCAGCAGCTTCGTGCCGACCCGGCGGCGTTCAAGGCGGCGGAGACGCCGCGCATGAAGGCGGTGATCGCCAACTTCGCGCTCTACCGCAGCATCGAACTCGGCCTGCTCGCGCTGGGCATGGCCCTGGTCGTGCTGCTGCGCAATCGCGAGTTCTGGTTCGCTTTCGGCTTGGGGCTGGTGCTGCAGGCGGCCCTCATGCTGGCGCTGGATTTTTTCGCCCAGCGGCGCGCACACGAGTACTTCAAGGCCGTGCTCGGGGCTTGAGACGGCCCTCGGCGCAGCGTCACTTGCTCATGCGACCGAAGCTCAGTACCTGCAGGATGTTGCTGTAATCGTCGGTCCAGGCGCGAGGGGACATCTCGCCCGGCGCCGTCGTTGCGGCTTCGCGAATGCGCGGCAGGTCCAGCACGGCACGGTCCTCGGCCAGCAGGATCCAGTCCGACACGGAGGTGCTCAGGTCGCCCTCGATGCCAGCGTCCGACACCTGCGCCAGCTGCATGCCCAGGTCAGCGGCGATGCGCCGCACCACCGGACCCAGATCGAGGTGCGAATTGCTGATGTGCAGCGCGATCACGCCACCCGGCTTGAGGCGCTCGCGATACATCATGATGGCCTCGCGCGTGAGCAGGTGCACCGGAATCGAGTCGCCCGAAAACGCATCCACCACCAGCACGTCGAAGCGCTTGGGCGGCTCGGCCTGCAGCAGCAGCCGGCCATCGCCGACGAGCACGTCCACCTGCGCCGGTGAATCGCCGATGAAGCTGAAGTCGCGGTGGGCAGCCGCGACGATGGCCGCGTCGATTTCGTAGAAGCGATAGCGATCGCCCACCTTGCCATAGGTGGCAATGGTGCCGGCACCCAAGCCGACCGCGCCGACATCGATCGCGCGATCGTCCAGCGAACGCAGCAACCTGCCGACGCCCGAGGCCTCGGTGTAATAGCTGGTCGCCTGGCGCCTGCGCTCGGGCGCCAGGAACTGCTGCCCGTGCATGACGCGGCCGTGGATGAGCACACGCTCATGGTGCTGCGGATCGGCCGCGCGGCCGTATTCGCGCACGCGCAGCACGCCGAAGAAGTTGCGGCTGATGTGGATGACATCGCCCATCGTCTCCTGCACGCGCAGCACTGCCGTCGCGGCGGCGCCCACCAGCACCAGCGCGCTCAAGCCCACCCACAAGCGGCTGTGCCCCCAGGAACGCCAGCCGACCGTGGCCGCGAGCAGCACCAGCCCGATCTCGACCTCGAAGTAGCCGTGCAACACCGCCGGCGCGCCCAGCGCGACGAGAGCGCCGCCGAACACGCCGCCGGCCGACACCGCCAGGTAGAAGTGCGTCAGCCGCGACGCGGCGGGCCGGCTGCGCGCCAGCTCGCCGTGGCAGAACATGCACGCGATGAACAGGCCGAGCAGGAAGGTGCCGATATGCCAGCCGATGCCCTTGACCTCGCGCTCCCACACCAGCAGCGCGCACATGGCCAGCACGGCCAGCAGCATCGCGGCGCGATAGCCGCGCGGCGAGTACCAGCGGTCGGCGTCGAAACACAGCGTGAAGCTCAGCAGGTAGATGACCAGCGGCAGCACCCACATCATCGGGAAGGACGGGATGTTCTGCGTCAGGTGGTTGGTCACTGCCACGAGCTGATAGCTGCCGAGCGCGGCCAGCGCGAACCAGGCCAACGTGCGCGGCCCACTCGGCGCAGCGGATGCCGGTGCGGATCCCGGTCGGGCGCATGATGCGCCCGCGCCTTGCGCCGTGCCCGGCGTCGCCGCGGCGCCAGGCTGGCGCAGTCGCCACAGGCTGATGGCACACAGCAGCAGCACGTAGGCCGCATAGGCCCAGGACCAGGCCACTGCCTGCGTGGCGGTGCGCAGCCACGGCTCGATCAGCCACGGGTAGGCCAGCAACGCCGCCAGCGAAGCCAGGTTGGACACGGCGAACAGCCGATACGGATTGACGGAGGATTTCGAGCCCGCGATCCAGGCCTGCAGCAACGGGCTGGTCATGGCCAGCAGCGTGAACGGCAGGCCGATGGTCAGCACCAGCAGCAGCAGGATCTGCCACGCCGGACCCCATTGCGCCTGTCCTTGCCCGATGGCGCCGGGCACGATCGGCAGCAGCGCCAGGCTGGCCAGCAGCAGCACGATGTGCACGGTCCTGAGCGCGCGGAGGTGGCCGCGTTGCACGAGCTGATGCGCAAAGGCATAACCCAGCAGCAACGCCGCCTGGAAGAACACCAGGCAGGTGGCCCACACCGCCACGCTGCCGCCGAAGCGCGGCAGGATCAGCTTGGCGATGATCGGCTGCACCAGGAACAGCAGGAACGCGCTGAGGAAGACGGTGATGCCGGTCAGTGCCATCGCTACTTCCCGATCGGCGCGGCACGCAGTCGTATATGGCGCCAATCGGCAGTGGCCATGTCGCAGCGTCGCGGTGCGTCCGCTGGGCGGCCTGGTTCAAGTCGAACGCGGTCTTGCATCGGTCTGATGCTAAGCGAGGCTGCCGCGCAGCCCGGCCGCCGCGACGAGCCGCATCAGCCGCTGCGCGTCGACCCCGCAAGCATGAGCTGCAGTTGTTCCAGCGAATCCGCCTCATGCAGCGGCTTGTCCGCGCGGATGCGCAGCATGCGCGGGAAGCGCACCGCGATGCCGCTCTTGTGGCGCGGGCTGCGGTTCACGCCTTCGAAGCCCAGCTCGAACACGAGAGTCGGCTTGACACTGCGCACCGGGCCGAACTTCTCCAACGTGTTCGCACGGATGATCTTGTCCACCTGCGCGAACTCGGCATCGCTCAGGCCCGAATAGGCCTTGGCAAAGGCCACCAGTTGCAACGCGCCGGGCAACGCCGGTTCGCGCCGCACGATCGCCTCGACCACGGCCTGCGCTTCGGCGGCGTCGCGCGGCGCACGGTTCCACACCGCGAAGCTGTAGTCGGTGTAGACGCTGGCGCGGCGGCCATGGCCGGCCTGCGCGTAGATGAGTACGCAATCGACGCTGAGCGGATCGACCTTCCACTTCCACCAGGTGCCGCCGGCCTTGGTGCGGCCCGAGCCGTAGCTGGAATCGACGGCCTTGAGCATGAAACCTTCGACACCGCGTGCGCGCGCCTGTTCGCGCAATGCCGCCAGCGCTGGCCAGTCGTCGGCCTGCACGCGCGGAGACAGCGGCACATGCGCTTGCCCGCACAACTGTTCCAGCAAGACACGCCGCGCCAACATGGGCAGCGCGCGCTGGTCGTTGCCCTGCCACTCCAGCAGGTCGTAGGCCATGAAGGTGACGGGCGCTTCGGCCAGCAGCTTCTTCGTCAGGTTCTTGCGGCCGATGCGTTGTTGCAGCCGCTGGAAAGGCGCGGGCGCGCCGTCCTGCCAGACCAGGATCTCGCCGTCCAGCACGCTGCCGTCGGGCAGCGCCTGTGCCAGCGCCACGACTTCGGGAAAGCGATCCGTCATCAGCTCTTCACCACGCGACCAGATCCAGGTCTGGCCCTGCCGACGCACCACTTGCGCACGGATGCCGTCGTACTTCCATTCCACCAGCCAGGACGACAACGCGCCCAGTCGCATCGCGAGCGGCTCGCCTTCGCTGGGCAGCGCATGCGCCAGGAAGAACGGATAGGGCTGGCCGACATCCACCGCGCCCTGCGCCGAATGCAGCGCGGTGAAGCCTGCTGCGCTCGGCATCGCCTTGGCATCGGTGTAACCCATCAGCCGCTGCGCCACCATCTTGGCATCGACGCCGAAGGCCTCGGCCAGCGCACGCTGCACCAGCAGCTTGCTCACGCCGACACGAAAGCCGCCGCCGATGAGCTTGGTCAGCAGGAAGCGTCCGGGTGTGTCGAGCTCGCGCCACCAGGCTGCCAGCGCGTCGGCCTGCAAGTCGGCGCCCTGGCCGCGCAGCGGCAGCAGGCGTTGTTCGATCCAGACGGCCAGCCCCAGCTCGGCCACCGCGTCGGGCGCAGGCAGCAGGTGGGCAATGGTTTCGGCCAGATCGCCCACCGCCTGGTAGCTCTCTTCGAACAGCCATTCGGGGATGCCCGCCTCGCGACAGGCGGTGGCACGCAGCAATGCAGTGGGCACCGTCTGGCGCGGTTTGCCACCGGCCAGGAAGTACACCGCCCAGGCGGCGTCCGCTGGATCGGCATTCTGGAAGTACTTGCGCAGCGCGGCCACCTTGTCGAGCGTGGCCGTGCTGGCGTCGAGCGCAGCGTAGAGCGCGGCGAAGTCCTTCATCGCGCCGCCGCGTCGCGCACGGCCGGCGACGAAAGAAGCGAAGGGCCGTTCCCGAGCTTCCTTGCTCCCCCTTGGGGGAGCGGACGCCTCAAGTCGGCGGCCTGGGGGGCGCGGGTCAAATGCGTTCGATCGGCTGGCCCGTGCCGGGCAGCTTGTAGGCCTTGTTGACACGTTCCCAGGTGGCCTGGCGCTCGGCCTCGACAAAGGCGCGCAGCTCCTTCAGCTGGAAGTCGCGCAGGTCCGGCTCATGCAGCAGCACGGCCTCGCCGGCCAGGGCCCAGTCGATGTCATGCTCGGACAGCCACAGCTCGGCTTGAGGCGGCATGTACTTGAGCAACTCGGCGCCCGCGTCCTCCGGCTGCACCGCGCTCAGATGCACACGCAGCGGCCAGCGGTCGAGGAACGGTGCGTCCACGGTCTGCGGTGGCCACAGCGCCAGCAGCACGTGTGGCGGATAGGTGTCCACCACCGGGCCCTGCGGCGTGTTCACCACGCGCGCCACGGAGTCGAAGACGCTTTTCACCGCGCCGATCCAGGCACCGGGCTTCCAGGTCGTCAGCACGCCCGGCACAGCCGGCTTGCGCAGGCTGGTCGTGATCTGCCCGGGCTGCCAATCCGATTCGAGCGCCGATTCCTGCCCCGCACGGGCGACGAAGTCGGCCGGCTTCCATACCGAGTCGACGTCGGTGACGTCGCTGGTGTCCCACTTCGAGTACTTGGTGGGCACGTTCAGGTCCAGGTCCTGCGGCAGGCGGCTGTGCTCCGGGTCGGGCTGCGACGGCGCACGGCGCTGCGGCTGCAACTGCTCCACCAGCGGCAGCTTCAGGTCGCGGGGGGCGGTATCGCGACTGCCTCCGGGCTTCCAGCCGTCGAGCACACGCGTCGGATCGATCGGCGGGTCGCCTTTGCCGGCACCGGGCACCCAGCCGTCGAGTACGCGGGTCAGGTCGTCGTCTTTCTTCTTGCTGCTCATGGCGTAATTGTCGCGTGTTGCACGATCGGGGCCCGCATCGCCCCGCCGTGGTGGTGGATTTGGGGCATGTCCTATTCGGGCGAATCGCTGGCTTCGTGTTCATCGTCCGCGGCATCGGGCGGTGGCTGCGGCTTGACGATGAGCACCGGCACGCTCGCCGCATGCAGCACCTCGTGGGACACCGAGCCGAGCAACGCACTGCGCAGTGTGCCCATGCCGCGCGCGCCCATGACCACCATGTCACAGTCGAAGTTCTCGAGGATGTCGATGAGCGTGTGCGCCGGGTCGCCCGACGCCACCTCGATCTCATGCGCCACACCGGCCGCACGAACCAGCTCGCGCGCCGGCTCCAGCAGATGCAGACCAGCCGTTCGACTGACCTGTTCGATCGTTTCAGCGTCGTGTGCCAGCAGCATTTCGTACAGGGTCGCCGGCTCCTGCACGTTGGCCAGCACCAGGCTGGCACGCAGGCCGCCCTGCAGCATGCGCAGCGCCTGGCGCACGGCGTCCAGCGCCGCGGGCGAGCCGTCGATGGGTATCAGGATCTTCATGCGGGGCCTTTGCGCTTGCCGAGCTGCCAATATTGACAGGGTGGAGTGTGACAGCGCTGCCGATGGGGTGGAAGGCTTAGCATCCTTGCATGCCACGCCGCTTGTCCGAGCACCTTGCACGCCCGCCGTGTGCGCCATCGGGCGAACGGCGCACAGACTGGCCGCGGAGGACCCCCTGAGCACGCGCCAGCTCGAGGCGCTGCTGCACCCGGCCAGCGTGGTGGTGGTGGGCGCGTCGGCGCGTCCTGACAGTGTGGGTGGCACAGTCTGGCGCAACCTGCGCGCCGGGCAGTTCAAGGGTGCGCTGTATGCCGTCAACCCGAAACACCGGCGACTGGACGGCCAGGGCGTGTGTGCCCGCGTGGCCGACTTGCCGCAGACGCCGGACCTGGCGGTGGTATGCACACCTGCGCACACGGTGAGCGGGGTGATTGCAGCGTTGGCTGAGCGCGGCACGCCCGCCGCGCTGGTCATGAGCGGTGGCTTGAGCGATGTCCAGCGCCAGGCCATGCTCGACGCGACCCGGCCGCAGGGGCTGCGCATCCTCGGGCCAGGCAGCATGGGCATGCTGGCGCCGCACCTGGGCTTGAACGCCAGCATGTCGCATACGGATGCGCTGCCCGGAGAGCTGGCGTTCGTCTCGCAATCTGGCGCGCTGATCGCCGCCATGCTCGACTGGGCACGCGCGCGCGGCATCGGCTTTTCGCAGGTCGTGTCGCTCGGCCAACGCGCCGATGTCGACTCTGCCGACATGCTGGACCACCTGGCCAGCGATGCACGCACGCGCTCGATCCTGCTGTACATCGAGAACGTCGTGTCGCCGCGCAAGTTCCTGTCCGCGGCGCGCGCTGCCGCACGCAACAAGCCGGTGATCGTGGTGCGTTCAGGCCATGCTGCACGCAGCGAGCCGGCATCGGCCGACAGCGTCTTCGACGCGGCCATCGCCCGCGCCGGCATGTTGCGCGTGGGCACCTTGCAGCAGATGTTCCTGGCGGCCGAGACCCTGTCGCGATTTCGCACCAACCGCAGCGAACAGTTGAGCATCCTGAGCAACAGCCGCGGCGCCGCGGCGATGGCCGCCGACGCGGCGGCAGCGGCCGGCGTGCCGCTGTGCCCGCTGCAGCCCGCGACCTTGCGTGCACTGGATGGGCTGCTGGACCAGCCGGCGGCCCACGCGGCCCCCTTGCTGATCGCCAACCATGCGCCGGCTGAAGCCTACGCACAGGCGCTGCAACTCTTGCAGCAGGATGAGGCGGCACCAGCCTTGCTGTTGATCCACGCACCCAGCGCCATCGTGCCCAGCGCCCAGGTCGCGCGTGCGCTGCTGCCGTTGGCGCAGCTGGAACCTCCGCGCCTGATGGGGTGCTGGCTCGGCCATGCCGCCGTGGCCGAAGCGCGCCGAGTCTTCCAGCAAGCCGGCATCGCCAGCTTCAGCACGCCTGAAGAAGCGGTGAGCGCGTTTTCGATGCTGGCGGACTATCGCCGCAACCAGGCGCAGCTGATCGAGGCGCCGCCCAGCACCAGTGGCGACATCGCTGCCGACGCCGCCATGGCGCGGGCGTTGGTGCAACGCGTGCTGGGCAGCGGGCGCACGCAGCTGGAACCGGATGAAGCGCGTTCGCTGCTCGCCGCCTATGGCATCACCGTGCGCGCCACGCAGCAGGTGGAACTGGAACCTTATGCGGCTGCGGCCGCCGCGGAGAAGATCGGTTATCCGGTGGCGCTGAAGATCGTGTCGCCGGACATCGCGCAGGGCATCGCCGCAGGTGTCGCGCAGGGTGTCGATCTGGGCGCCGTGCGCCTGGATCTGCGCAGCGCCGTGCAGGTGCGCGACGCCGCGCGGCGCATGCTCGGCGGGCTGCAGCGCAGCCTGCCGCAGGCACGGCTGGAAGGCTTTTGCGTACAGGCCATGTCGCTGCCGGAGCATGCGCGCGAGCTGGTCGCTGGCGCACACATCGACCCGCTGTTCGGCCCCGTGATCCTGCTCGGCGCGGGTGGTGGCTCGATCGACACGGCGGAAGGGCTGGCCGTGGCGTTGCCGCCGCTGAACCTGCCGCTGGCGCGCGCGCTGGTGCAACGCAGTCCCGCGCGGCGCGCACTGCGCGCCCACGGCAACACACCGGCCGCCGGCGAAGCCGCGCTGCACCGTGTGTTGGTGGGGCTGTCGCAGCTGCTCATCGATGTGTCGCAGATTGCCGCGCTGGACCTGAGCCCGCTGCTCGTCGGCCCGGGGGGCGCAGTGGCGATGCAGGCGCGCGTGCGCTTGAGCCTGGACGCGCCGTCGGGCGCATTGAACTTCGCCATCCGTCCGTACCCGTCGAACCTGGTGGAAACGCTGGACTGGCATGGCCGCACGCTCACCATTCGCCCGATCCGGCCCGAGGACGAGGCGCAGCACATGATTTTTCTGAGCCAGCTGGACCCGGCCGATATCCGCATGCGTGTCTTCCACAGCCGGCGCAGCATCGAACGCAGCGAGTTGGCGCGGCTGACGCAGATCGACTACGCACGCGAAATGGCTTTCGTCGCCACGGAACTCGGCCCCGATGGCAAGGAGCGCACGCTGGCCGTGGCCCGCGCCATCGCCGAGCCGGACAACGCCAGCGCCGAGTTCGGCATCGTCGTGCTCTCCGACATGAAGGGACAGCGCCTGGGTGAGTTGCTGCTGCGCCGACTCATCGACTATCAACGCGAACAGGACACCACCAAGCTGGTGGCCACGGTGCTGGCAGAGAACACGCGCATGCTCGAGCTGGCGCGTCGGCTGGGCTTCGTCGAAACGCCTTGTGACCAAGGCCCTGGCGTTCGCTGCATCGAACTCCATCTGTGAGTGGCGGGCCCATCGCCCTGTTGCTCGACTTGTCGGTGGCGATGTCTGCTGACGGCGCATAGCGAAATTCGAAAGACCGCTCTCGCGAAGCTGTGGTGCAGCAAAGCCAGGCCCGGCAGGCCGCAGAGGCTTCGGTGTGACGGTCGCCGCTTCGCGCCGACTGCCCTGCGGTGCTCAGGCCCATGGCCTCGTCGCCAACTCACTTCGCGCCCTGCGGTCACTACGTTCAGACAGTCGCGACGAAGTCAGTTCACGAGGCGCGCTGCGCGCGCTGGCCAGGCCTTGCGCTCCTCGTCGTCTCACAGGCGCGCCGCGGCCTGCCCGGGCCCGGCTTTGCGCGCAACGCGGGTGGCTGTGCGACGACGAACAAACCACCTGCGCCCTCGCGCCAGGCGGCACCCGGCAGGGGCGATTTGTGGCGACGAGGAGCGCAGGCCTGGGGTCGGCGCGCGCAGCGCGCTTCGTGATCTGACTCGTCGCGACTGTCTGAGCGTAGTGAACGCAGTGAACGCAGCGAGTTCGGCGACGCGACGCCAGGCCGAGCACCGCAGTGCAGTCGGCGCGAAGCGGCGACCGCCACACCATGAGCCGCTGGCGGGTGCCGCCTGGCGCGATGCTGCCAACCTCGCGAGAGCGGCTGTTCGTCTTCGCCCGCTATGCGCCGACTGCTGCCCGCGGGTTCGCGCGCCCAGCTAAAAAATTCGAGGGCGAAGCCGGATCAGTCCGGCGCAGCCGGCACCAGCGGTTCGTCGTCATCGCGGCCGAACTCGGTGTCGAAGGATCCGGCCTGCAAGCCTTGCTCGCGCAACCAGCGCACCATCACGGCCTCGTAACCGTGCGTGACGATAACGCGCGAGGCACCGGTGGCGCGTATCGCCGCTTGCAGACCGGGCCAGTCGGCATGGTCGCTGAGCACGAAGCCGCGGTCCACGCCCCGGCGTCGCCGCGCACCACGCAGTTGCATCCAGCCGCTGGCGAAGGCGTCGCTGTAGTCGCCGAAGCGTCGCGCCCAGGCACTGCCGTGCACGGCCGGCGGCGCGATGATGAGCGCGCGCGACCAGGCCTCGCGCGTCGTCGCGTGTGCGGCGGGTTGGGTCGTCGGCAGCGCCACACCGGCCGTGCGGTAGGCGGCGTTCAACGGCTCGACGGCGCCATGCACGAAGATCGGCCCGATCGATGCGTCCACGCCGGCCAGCAGGCGTTGTGCCTTGCCCAGGCTGTAGCCCATCAACAGGCTGGGTCGTCGGGCTGCGGCGTTGTCTTGCCACCAGGCATTGACTTGCGCAAACAACGCGGCCTGCGGCTGCCAGCGATAGATCGGCAGGCCGAAGGTGGATTCGGTGATGAAACAATGGCAGCGAATCGCCTCGAAGGCAGCGCAGGTCGGGTTGGTATCGCCGGCGCCGCTGACGAAGTAGTCGCCGGAGGCCACCCAGACCTGGCCCTTGTGCTCGACGCGCACTTGCGCCGAGCCGAGCACGTGGCCGGCAGGGTGCAGGCTGATGCGCACGCCGGCGAGATCGACGGTCTCACCCCAGGCCAGCGCCTGCAGGCTGACCTCACCCAGGCGCGCGCGCAACAGGCCGGCGCCGTCGGCGCTGCAAAGGTAGCGCTGATGGCCAGGGCGCGCATGGTCGGCATGGGCGTGCGTGATGACGGCGCGCGCCACCGGCCGCCAGGGGTCGATGTAGAAGTCCCCGGCCGGGCAGTACAGCCCTTGCGGGCGCCGCACGATCAGGTCGGTGTTGGTGATCTCGCTGGAGCCATCGACAAGGGGTTGTGCGCCATGCATCACGGCATTGTGCGGTGGCGCCATGGAATACTGTGCGGCATGAACGCGCCTGCCGCCCAGGTCGATCCCTTGGCCGAGACCATGCCGCCGTGGCGCATGTTCTTCAGCCTGCGCGGGCGTGTGTCGCGGCAGCAGTTCTGGCTTTATGGCGTGCTGGCGCTGATCGGTCTGGCGGCCTTGGGCCATGCACTGCTGGGCATCGCGCGGGTCCGTCCGGCGTCAGCCGATCTGGTGGTCAACCTGCTGCTGCTGTGGCCGGCGCTGGCGGTGTCGGTGAAACGCTGGCACGACCGCGACAAGTCCGGCTGGTGGGTGCTGCTGAACCTGCTGCCGGTGGTCGGTTGGATCTGGGCGCTGATCGAGAACGGCTTCATGCGCGGCAGCGCCGGGCCCAACCGCTTCGGCGAGGATCCGTTGGCTGTCGAACGCTTGCACTGACGACGCGGCTGCGAGCCGGTCGTCGATCAATAGCGCCCACCGATACCGGCCACGCGCAGATAGATGCCGGCGCACCAGGCGACAAAACCACGCGACAGCCCGCGGCGCCAGCCTGCGGGCAAGGGCGTGGCCTTGATCTCCAGCGACTGCGCGGCAGCCTGGTCGATGCACGCGCGCAGCTGCTGCGCGAAGCCGGCATCGCGCACCACGACGTTCGCCTCCAGGTTGAGCAACAGCGACAGCGGGTCGATGTTGGAGCTGCCGACCGTGGCCCAGTCATCGTCGACCACCGCCACCTTGGCATGCAGGAAGGCCGGCGTGTACTCGAAGATGCGCACACCGAGGGACAGCATCTCGTCGTAGAGCGCGCGCGCCGCCAGGCCCGCCAGCTGATAGTCGAGCTTGCCCTGCAGCAGCAGGCGCACGCGCACGCCACGCCTGGCCGCGCTCAGCAGCGTGCGGCGGAAGGCACGGCCTGGGTAGAAGTACGCGCAGGCGATGTCCACCTGGTCGCGGGCGCCGCGCAGGGCTTCGATGTAGCTGCGTTCGATGGATCGCCGCTGGCGCAGGTTGTCACGCACGAGGAAGGCCACGCGCAGCGGCGCCTGCACCTGTTCCCGAGCCTGTGCCTGCCCCGATACCTGCAACGGCCGCACCGGGATCGGCGTGGTGCCGCGCCATTCACGCACGCGTTTCAGCGCTTCTGCCATCGGGTGCGGGCTGCGTGCGATCTCACGCACCTCGCTACCCCAGCCCTGCCCCAAGCGGGCGCGCAGCGCGATGGCGCGTGCCATGCGTTGTACCAGCGGCACGACGGGGCCGCGCAGCTCGACGGCGAAGTCCAGGCGCGCGGCTGCGCTGCGGCCATGCCGCATGTCGTTGCGATCGTCGATGATGTTGATGCCGCCGACAAAGGCCACGTCGTCATCGACGACGCACATCTTCTGGTGCAGCCGCCGCAACTGGCTCGGCTGCAACCAGGCGGACCAGCGTTCGAGCGGGCGGAAGACATCCAGCTCCAGGCCGTCCACGGTCAGCCACTGTCTCAGGCGCGGCAAGGTGGCCAGGCTGCCAAAACCATCGACCAGCACATGCACCGAGACGCCGCGCAGCGCGGCGGCGCGCAAGGCGTCGGCCATGGCGAGGCCGGCCTCGTCGTCATGGAAGATGTAGGTCGCCAACCAGACCCTCGCGCGCGCGGCGGCAATGGCGCTGTGCATGGCGGGAAACAGCTCGTCGCCGCCTTGCAGCAAGCGCACACGATTGCCGCCGACAAAACCCGTGCCCGGCGGCTTGGCGCGGGTCGAGGACACGCGCGCTTCGTCGCTGAACTCAGCTGCGGGTGCAGCGCTCAAGCGTGACGCCCCGACGGCGGTGCCGCGCAGCGACGAAGGACATCAACCAAGCTCCAGCTCGGCCAGCAGCGGCAGGTGATCCGACATGCGCGCCCAGGCCGTGCCGCGCGGCACCGAGGTGGAGCGGCAGGCCAGCCCGCGGGTGTAGATGCGGTCCATGGCAAACACCGGTACCAATGAAGGGAAAGTCAGCCGCTGCGCGGCACGCCCATCCAGGGATTGCGCACGCCGCAGGCCGAGTTCACGCATCGGCGCATCGAGCTTCTCGCCCCAGTCGTTGAAGTCCCCGGCCACCACCAGCAGTTCATCGGCCGGCACCTGCGCGGCAATGAAATCGGCCAGCCGCTGCACCTGGCGTACGCGGCTGCGGTGGACCAGGCCGAAATGAACCACCACGGCATGCAAGGGCTGCCCGTTCCATTGCACCGGCACGTGCAGCAGCCCGCGTTGCTCGAAACGGTGATCGCTGACGTCGTGATGCCCGACATCGCCCAGTGGCCAGCGCGACAGCAGCGCGTTGCCATGTTCGCCGTGGCGCGTGGTGGCGTTGGTGCGGTAGGCCACCTCGTAACCTTCGGGTGCGAGAAACTGCGCCTGCCCACCGTCGGGCCAGCCGAACGAGGTGCGTTCGAACTGCCGCGCATCACGCGTATGAAACAGCCGCACCTCCTGAAGGAACACCAGGTCGGCGTCCAGCGCCTCGACACCGAGGCCGAGGTTGTGGATCTCCAACCGCTTGCGCGGCCCGACGCCACGCACTCCCTTGTGGATGTTGTAGGTCGCCACGCGCAGTGTGGACAGGTTCATCGTCGTCGAGGCGGCGAATCCAGGTGATGTGTACGGGTTCATGGAGCCTCGGGCGGCAGGAAACGCGGCAGTTGCAGGATGGCCTCGGCGTTGCTGGGAGAGAAGCAGCGGTCCGCAGCCTCGCGCCACGGCCACCATGCAAATTGAAGATGCTCACGCGGATTCAGCCGCACGCGTGTGCCCGAAGGCACCGTCAAGCCAAAGACATGCTCGGTGTTGTGCGTCACACCTTCGGCATAACGATGGCGCCACACGGGATAGATCTCGTAGACGTTGCGCAGGCCCCAATCGCGCAGCGCGGACAGCGGCACGTGGTTGGAGTTCGTGCCGTTGCCGGCGCCGACAACGATGCCGGTTTCCTCCGCCACTTCGCGGATGCAGGTGTCGAGCAGCGGCTCGTCGATCGCGTCCTTCGAGCCGGTCACGCTTTGCCAGAAGCCGGGCTTGTCGGCGCGTTCGATCAGCAGCACCTCGCGCTCAGGCGTATGGATGACCACCAGCACGGATTGCGGGATCTTCGGGAGGCGGGTGACATCTCGCTCGCTCATGCGCACCAGCATAGCGCGGTGATCGCCGCACGCACCTAGCCTGCGGAACCCAACCTGCCGATCGCGTGGTACTCGATGCCCGCCGACTCGACCGTGGCGGGCGCGAACATGTTGCGACCATCGAAGATCAGCGGTTGACGCAGTGTGGCCTTGATGCGCTGGAAATCTGGGCTGCGGAATTCCTTCCATTCGGTGACGATGACCAACGCATCTGCACCTTGCAAGGCGCCCATGGCGCTGTCGGCGAAGCTCAGCTTGGCGTTGTCGCCCATCAGGCGCCGCGCCTCCGGCATGGCGATGGGGTCGTAGGCCTGTACGCGCGCACCCCGCGCCAGCAGTTCGTCCACCAGCACGCGGCTCGGTGCTTCGCGCATGTCGTCGGTATTGGGCTTGAACGCCAGCCCCCACAGCGCGAAGCTGCGGTTCGACAGATCGGCACCGAAGCGCCCCACGATCTTTTCCACGAGGACGCGTTTCTGTGCGTCGTTGGCGGCTTCGACAGCGCGCAATACCTGCAGCTGGCGGCCCGAGTCCTCCGCGGTGCGGATCAGCGCCTTCACGTCCTTGGGAAAACACGAACCACCGTAACCACAGCCGGAATACAGGAAACCGAAGCCGATGCGCGGGTCACTGCCAATACCCAGGCGCACCTGTTCGATGTCGGCACCCACACGCTCGGCCAGCAGTGCCAGTTCGTTCATGAAGGAAATACGCGTCGCCAGCATGGCGTTGGCCGCGTACTTGGTGAGCTCGGCCGAACGCAGGTCCATGACCACCACCTTGTCGCGGTTGCGCTGGAACGGCGCATACAGCGCGCGCATCACCTGGATGGCGCGCTCGTCGTCAGCGCCCACGATGATGCGGTCAGGGCGCATGAAATCGTCGATGGCGGCACCCTCCTTCAGGAACTCTGGGTTCGACACCACGGCGAAGGACGTGTCCACGCCGCGTGTCGCCAGCGCCTCTGCAATCGTGGCGCGCACCTTGTCGGCCGTCCCCACCGGTACCGTGCTCTTGTCAACCACCACCTTGAATTCGCTCATATGCCGGCCGATGTTGCGTGCCGCTGCCAGCACGTACTGCAGGTCGGCCGAGCCGTCTTCATCGGGCGGCGTGCCCACGGCGATGAATTGCAGCGCGCCATGGGCGACCGAGCGCTCCACGTCCGTCGTGAAATGAAGCCGCCCGGCGGCGACATTGCGCGCCACCATCTGGTCCAACCCGGGCTCGTGAATGGGAATGCCGCCGCCTTGGAGAATGGCGATCTTCTTCGCATCGACATCGAAGCAAAGTACGTCATTGCCCATCTCTGCCAAGCAGGCACCGGAGACGAGCCCCACGTAGCCTGTTCCTATGACGGTCACTTTCATTCGTGGGTCCTGGTAGGGGTTGTGATCTGTACTGCTGCGCGCCGGTGGCGCGTCGCATGCGCGACGCGGACCGACTCAATCAGCTCAAACAATGGCAGCTCGGCTATACCGCCTGCTCGTGCAACACCTTGATCAGATATTGCCCGTAGCCATTCTTCAGCATCGGCGCCGCCAGGCGTTCCAGTTGTGCGGCATCGATCCAGCCGGACCGGAACGCGATCTCTTCCGGACAGGCCACTTTCAAGCCCTGACGACGCTCCAGCGTGGCGATGAACTGACTGGCTTCGAGCAGGCTGTCATGCGTGCCAGTGTCGAGCCAGGCGTAGCCGCGCCGCATGATCTGCACGTCGAGTTCCGCCTGCTGCAGGTAGCGCGCATTCAGATCAGTGATTTCGAGCTCGCCGCGCGCGCTGGGTTTCAACGCAGCGGCCATCTCGCTCACCTGTTCGTCATAGAAGTACAGGCCCGTCACGGCATAGTTGCTTCGCGGGGACTTGGGCTTTTCCTCGATGCTTACAGCACGACGGTCTGCATCAAACTCGACCACGCCATAACGTTCAGGATCCTGAACATGGTAGGCAAAGACGCTGGCTCCCGCGGGTCGGGACGAGGCGTTGTGCAGCAGCCGCGGGAACTCATGGCCGTAGAAGATGTTGTCTCCCAACACCAGCGCGCAATGCCGCCGGTTCACGAAGTTTCGTCCAAGGATGAAGGCCTGCGCCAAGCCGTCGGGGCTGGGCTGAACGCAATAGCTGAGATTTAGGCCCCAACGACTGCCGTCACCCAGCAGGTCACTAAAGCGCGGAGTGTCCTGCGGCGTGCTGATGATGAGGATGTCGCGAATGCCGGCGAGCATCAACGTGCTCAACGGGTAATAGACCATCGGCTTGTCGTACACCGGCAGCAACTGTTTGCTGATGGCCAGCGTGGCCGGGTGCAGCCTGCTGCCCGAGCCGCCAGCCAGGATGATGCCCTTGCGCTGCATTTGGTTTCCCTGATGCGTCATGCCGTCGCGCCGTAGTGCTGCGCGACCCAATCGCGGTAAGCGCCGCTTTGCACCCGGCTCACCCAGCCCTCGTTGCCGAGGTACCACTGCACGGTCTTGCGAATGCCGCTCTCGAAAGTCTCGGATGGACGCCAGCCAAGTTCACGCTCGATCTTGCGCGCATCGATGGCATAACGCCGGTCGTGTCCGGGTCGATCGGCAACGAAGCTGATGAGCCGGCTGTGCGGCCCGGCCGCGTCGGGGCGCAACTCGTCGAGCAACGCGCACACGGCATCGACAATCTGCCGGTTGGTGCGTTCGTTCCAGCCGCCGATGTTGTAGGTTTCGCCGGGGCGGCCTTGCGCCAGCACCGCTCGAATGGCGCTGCAATGGTCCTTCACGTAGAGCCAGTCGCGCACGTTCAACCCGTCGCCATAGATCGGCAGTGGCTTGCCGGCCAATGCGTTGACGATCATCAGCGGGATCAGCTTTTCCGGAAAGTGGAACGGCCCGTAGTTGTTGGAGCAGTTGCTGGTCAGCACCGGCAGCCCGTAGGTGTGAAACCAGGCGCGCACGAGGTGATCGCTGGCCGCCTTGCTGGCCGAGTACGGGCTGTTCGGCTGGTACAGGTGCGTCTCGGTGAAGGCTGGAGCATCAGCGCTGAGGCTGCCATAAACCTCGTCGGTGGAGACATGGTGGAAGCGGAATCCGGACCGCTTTGCGCCATCCAGTTTGCTCCAGTAGCCCCGCGCGGCCTCGAGCAGGGCAAAGGTGCCCTCGACGTTGGTGCGCATGAACGCGGCCGGCCCGAGAATGCTGCGATCGACGTGGCTCTCGGCCGCAAAATGCACCAATGCCCGCGGACGGTGTTCGGCCAGCAACCGATCAAGCAGCACACGGTCGCAGATGTCGCCCTTCACGAACACGTGGCGCGCATCGCCGGCCAACGCGCCGAGGTTCTCCATGTTGCCGGCATAGGTGAGCGCATCGAGATTGAGCACAGGCTCGTCGCTGCTCGCCAACCAATCGAGAACGAAGTTGCTGCCGATGAAGCCGGCGCCGCCTGTCACAAGGATCATGTTTGTTTCAAGTGGTCGAGGGGAAATTGCGAATGATCTTTGCGCCGCGTTCAGCCGCGCCCGTAGCTGTCTTCGTAGCGCACGATGTCGTCTTCGCCGAGGTAGCTTCCGGATTGCACTTCGATGATCTCCAGCGGCACCTTGCCCGGGTTGGCCAGTCGGTGCACTTGACCGACCGGGATGTAGGTGCTTTGGTTTTCGGTGAGCAGCGTGACCTGATCGCCATTCGTCACCTCGGCCGTGCCGGAAACGACGATCCAGTGTTCGGCGCGATGGTGGTGCTTTTGCAGGCTCAGGCTGGCGCCCGGCTTGACCATGATGCGCTTGACCTGGAAACGCGGGCCAGAGTCGATGCTGTCGTACCAGCCCCAGGGTCGATGCACTTGGCGGTGCAGCGTGGGCTCGCTGCGCCCGGCCTTGTTCAGTTCGTCGACGATGTGCTTGACATCCTGGCTGCGACTGCGGTCGGCGACGAGCACGGCGTCGGGCGTTTCGACCACCACCACATTGTCCAGTCCAACCAGACCCACGAAGCGGCTGGTGGCATGTACCAGCGTGTCACGACTGTCGCGCACTAGGGTGTCGCCCACGGCCGCATTGCCTGCCAGGTCTTTGTCAGCAGCCTGCCACACTGCGTCCCACGCACCCAGGTCTGACCATCGGGCATTCAGCGGCACCATGCGGGTATCAAAGTCCGACCTGCCCGGGCACTTCTCCATCACCGCGAAATCCACTGACTCGCTGGGTATCGCCTCGAACTTCGCCTTGTCGGGACGCACGAAGCTGGCGTCCGCGCTGCGGTCGGCCCAGGCTGCGCGTGCGGCGGTATCGATGTCTGGCCGGAACTGCTGCAATGCCTTGAGCCACACCGAGGCCCGGACCACGAACATACCGCTGTTCCAGTAGTAGCCGCCCTCATCGAGATAGCCTTGCGCTCTAGCCGCAGTGGGCTTCTCCACGAACCGGAGCACCTTCATCGAGTTGGCGTCGCCGCCTTCGCAGCGGATGTAGCCGTAGCCCGTTTCCGGCCGATCGGGCGCGATTCCCAAGACCACGATGGCACCGCCAGCCGCAGTACGCACTGCCTGCTGCAACGCAGACACGAAGGCCCGTTCGTCGCCCACCGTCTGGTCAGCCGGTGCCACCACCAGCACGGGGTCATCGTCGAGTGATGTAGCGCATAACGCCGCCAGCGTCATGGCCGGCGCCGTGTTGCGCCCTACCGGTTCAAGCAACACGGTAGCCGGCGCGACGGACAACTCGGTCAGCTGATCCAGGATAAGGAAGCGATGCTCCTCGTTTCCCACCACGCACATGCCAGTCACGCGAATGTCGCTGTCGGCCAAGGCGGCGAGGCGCAACGCAGCCTGCTGGAAAAGGCTACGCGTGCCTTGCAGAGCGAGAAACTGCTTCGGGAATCGCGCGCGCGACAAGGGCCACAAACGCGTACCGCTACCGCCCGCAATGATGACCGGTTGAAGTGCGATATGAGTCATGCTGCCAGTCGGCGACGCAAGGGCGTCAATTGGTGCTTCATCGGTTTGCCGATGACTCGAAGCCGTGCGGGTTCATTTGCTGCCAGCGCCAGCTGTCGGTGCACATGCGTTCCAGGCCAAACCGGGCACGCCAGCCCAACACCACACTGGCCAGTGTCGGGTCGGCATAACAGGCGGCGACGTCGCCCGGGCGTCGCGGAGCAACGACATAAGGGACGTCGCGGCGACTGGCGTGCGCATAGGCCGCGATCACCTCGAGCACGCTGTGGCCTTGGCCCGTGCCCAGATTGACGGTGACCGATCGCCCTGAATCGAACAGGTACTGCAGCGCCGCGACATGCCCGTCGGCCAGGTCGCAGACATGGATGTAGTCACGCACGCCGGTGCCGTCGGCGGTGTCGTAGTCGTCACCGAAGACTTGCAGATGGGGCCGTCGGCCGACCGCCACCTGCGCCACATAGGGCATAAGGTTGTTCGGTGTGCCGCGCGGGTCTTCACCGATCAGGCCACTTTCATGCGCGCCCACTGGGTTGAAGTAGCGCAGCGTTGCAATATTCCAACTGGCGTCACTGACCTGCAGGTCGCGCAGCACCGTCTCGCCCATCAACTTGGTCTGGCCATAGGGATTGATTGCGGACAGCGGCGCATCTTCGCTGATCGGCAGTTGCTCGGGAACGCCATAGACCGTGGCACTCGAGCTGAACACCAGGTTGCGGCAACCCTGCTCGCGCATGGCCTCGCAAACATTCAGCAGCCCGCCCAGGTTGTTGATGTAATAGCTCAACGGCAAAGAAACCGACTCACCCACCGCCTTGAATGCGGCAAAGTGCACCACGGCATGCGGCTGATGTTGGGCAAACACCCGCTGCATCGCCGCCTTGTCACAGACATTCGCGCGCTCGAAAACCGGCGCCACGCCCGAAAGAGTCTGCAGGCGCGTCAGAACCTCGGGTGAGCTGTTCGAGAAGTCATCCACACCCACGACCGACAAACCTGCAGCCTGCAGCGCGAGCCAGGTGTGCGAAGCGATATACCCCGTGGCCCCAGTCAGCAGAACGACACGCCGACTCATTGCAACGCAAACTGCGCCGAACAACTGGCACCCCAGGCCTGGTACGGCGAAAGCGTGATCGGCTGGTTGGCATCCTGGTTGCGGTTATTGCTGCTGAGGTTGCAATTCAGCGAGCCAGTTGCGGGTGGCCGTCCACGTCGCACCCAAACCCAGATTGGTGACACGATCGCGTGTTTCAATCGTGCTCGGCGGAAAGCCAGGGGGTGGGTTGAACTCATAGTCCTGGGTGCGGGTATAGAAGTTCAGGAACGCGTTGACCTGGATCTTGCCTGTAGCGGCATAGTTGGCATTGAACCGCAACGCCCAGGTCAGCTGGTTCGAATCACCCGGGTTGCCTACACTGCCGCCGCCCAGGTCCGTCAGACCGTCATTGGCCAGCGTGTCGTAGCTCAACAAGGTATTGAAAGACAACTTACCCGTGGGCACGTAAGCCCATCGCACCCAGCCGGTGACGCCCGAAGTTGTATATGGATTGACACCCGTATAGTCCCAGTCGGAGTAGTTCAAACGACCGCTCAGCGTGCTTTGGCCCGTGGCGACCCAGATACCCGAAAGATAGACATCGTAACGATCGAACTCCCGATCGATCGAATAGTAGTCACCCTTGGTGTAGGTCAGGCCAGTGCCGAGTGTCAGCTGGCCGCTGAACTCCTTGCGCACGCCCAGACTGACCGATTCCTGATTCAGCTCATAGCGATCGTATCGGTCGTCGGAGTAGCGCAAAGAGTTGTAGGCCACACGCCCGTCCAACGCCAGCAGCGAAAGCAACCCCCACTGAGCCGTGGCATAGACCAACGAGTCGGTCTGGATATTCTTCTGTGTGGTCAGCACCTGATTCGAGCCGCCGTAGTTGCCGAGACCCTGGCTCAGCGACGCATAGACCTTGCCCGAAAGCCTATCAACGCTGGCCCAATCCCAACCGGCCGTCAATGCGTAGCTGGTGTTGTCCAGTTGGCTCAGCTGCTGATAGATATTGGCCGATACCGTGCCGTTGGCGTAGAAACGCTGCCGACCATAAGGCTGGTCGAAGCCACCGACCAAACTGGTGCTGCTCCAGCTACTGGCCTCCGCAAAGGCATCCGGCAAACGGAACACATTCGAGTCATAACTGAAGGCCTGCTTCACCCCTATGTAATACGGACTCGGTTCGCCAGCGGCAACGCCTGCAACAAGGAACAGCAGGGCCGCGAACGAGCCACGCATTCTTCGCATTGAACAAGTCATCAAACTCTCCGTAGCGGTGTCTGGATGTCGGTAGGCCTCTTCAGGCAGAAGCTCTCAATAGGCATTGCTGCCCCGCAAGACCACGATGATGGTACGGGCGATGATCTGCAGATCCAGCCCCAGCGACCAGTTGCGCAGGTACTCCAGATCGTATTCGACGCGCGCCTGCATCTTTTCGACCGTGTTCGTTTCGCCACGATGCCCATGCACCTGCGCCCATCCGGTGATACCGGGCTTGACCTTGTGGCGCACCATGTAGGCCTTGATCAACTGGCGGTACAACTCATTGTGGGCCACCGCGTGCGGACGGGGTCCGACGATGCTCATTCGCCCCTGCAGCACATTGATGAACTGTGGCAATTCGTCCATCGACGTGCGGCGCAGAAAGGCGCCAAAGGCGGTGATCCGTGCGTCGCCCCTGGTGGCCTGCTTCACCGTCGGGCCGTCGTCCATGGCGCGCATTGAGCGAAACTTGTAGACGATGATCTCTTCGCCATCGAGGCCATTGCGACGCTGACGAAAGATGATTGGTCCTGGCGAACTGAGTTTGACACCGACGGCGATCGCCAGCAGCAGGGGCGAGATCAGAACCAGGATCAGGGATGCCAGCACGATATCGCTGATGCGCTTGACCAGATCGTTCGTGCCAGTGAAAGGTGTCTCGCAGATGCCCACAACCGGCATGCCGTTCATGTCATGCAGCCGGCCTTGGATGATGCTGATGCCGAAGACATCGGGAACGAAGAACACCGACGCCGTCGTGCCCTGAACCTGTTCCAGCAACTCCACGATGCGCGGCTGCGAGCCCAGGGGCAGCGTGATGTAGACCTCGTGAATGGCATTCTTGCGAATGTACGGCGCGGCGTCTTTCAGTGTGCCCAGCCGGCGCGGCGCGGCTTCGCTGTCCACGCGTTCGTCGGTGCGGTCGTCGAAGTAGCCGGCGAAGTCGACGCCTTGCTCGCGACTTTCAAGCAACGACTTGGCTACCTTGACACCCAGGGGGCCCGCGCCAATGACTACCGCGGCACGTCGGTTGTGCGGCATGGCGGCCACATGCGACAGTACAAGTTGCCCGATCCAGACTGCGGCCCATTGCGCAAGCGGCGTAATCACGGCCCACCACAGCAGCACGTCGCGGTCGAAAAAGCCGAAACTCGAGGTCGCGTAGGCGCAAAGCGATAGGATGATCAACAAGGTGATCCAGGAGCTGAACACGTCCACCCCGGCGGTCAGGAGCGTGTCCTTGAAGCGGTTGCGACCAGGGAACGTGAGGGCAAACAACAGCAGACAAAGCGTCAGGTCGGAGCGCACGATCGGCCAGTCGAACCACAGACATACGGCGAGGTACGTCAGTATGGCGACCATCGGCTCGAGCAACGCCGCCACGAGCGAGGTCACCGACTGCGGTGCGCTAAAGAAGATTCGCTTGTAGCTTCGGTCTTCGAACATTGAATCCGGTCGGATCTTCCGGGCCCGCGTTCGCACCGACGGTGCGAAAGCTTGTGCCATGCCCCCTGCCCACGGCAGATCCGTCATGAGTCTGACGGCCCGTAGCCATTGTCTCGCAATTGCCTGCGGCCTTCGGGCACAGGCGTCAAAACTGCAAGCGAAACCGATCTCTACAATCGGGCAATGCTGCACAGTTTGAATGCCTTGCTCGCGCCCGCAGTGATTGAGCGGCTCGTCCTCGTCGCGAATCATGTGCTGAGCGCAGAACCCGCCGCCACGCTGAGACTGCAAGCGCACGCTCAGCGCGTCATCCAGTTGCAGATGGAGCGTTGGCCCGGGTTGCTGCCGCCCCCGCCCAACCTGAGCTTCAGGATCACGCCAGCCGGCATGCTGGAATGGTGCGGTGCCGAGCCGGCCAGCGCGGAAGCCGACCTTTGTGTGAATGTGGACGCGTCCAACCCACTGCGCTTGATGGCCGGTGCCATGGCCGGCACCATGCCGGCGGTGGACATCGACGGCGATGCGCAGCTGGCCGCCGACGTCAACTGGCTGCTGCTGAACCTGCGTTGGGATGTCGCGGCGGACATGGAGCGCCTGTTCGGCCCGACGGTCGCTTACCCACTGCACAAGCTGGCTTCGGCGCTGGCGCGCAGCCTGCGCGCGGCGCTGCAATCTGCATCCGGCTTGTCGCAGCGCATGCAGCCACCGCCGCCATGAGGCGGTTCCTGCGGCTGGTGTTCATCGTCTACACCGTGCTGCGCTTCGGGCTCGATGAGCTGGCCATGTCCGGCTTCCGGCAGCGTTGGGTGCGCGCGCTGTCGTGGACGGTCACGCTCGGGCGGCGCTTCGACGAGCCGCGCGGCGTGCGTTTGCGCATGGCGCTGGAAAGGCTGGGGCCGATCTTCGTCAAGTTCGGCCAGGTCCTTTCCACGCGTCGCGACTTGCTGCCGCTGGATGTGGCCGACGAGTTGGCCAAGCTGCAAGACCGCGTGCCACCCTTCCCAGCGGCACAGGCCGCCGCGCTGGTGGAAAAAGCCTTCGGTCGGCGCATCGACGATCTCTTTGCCAGCTTCGATGCCGAGCCGGTGGCCAGCGCGTCGATCGCACAGGTGCATTTCGCCACGCTCAAGGTGCTGAAATCGGAGGACAGGGACGCATCGCGGCCGCCCTCGGGAGCGGACCCCCAAAGCGCCGCGCCCGCGGTCGAAGTCGCCAGCGGGCGCGAGGTGGCCGTCAAGGTGCTGCGCCCGGGCATGCTGGCGGTCATCGATGACGACCTGACGCTGCTGCACACGCTGGCGCGCTGGGTCGAACGCCTGAGCGCCGACGGCAAGCGGCTGAAGCCCCGCGAGGTGGTGGCCGAGTTCGACGTCTACCTGCACGACGAGCTCGACCTGGTGCGCGAAGCCGCCAACGCCGCCCAACTGCGGCGCAACATGCAGGGCTTGAATCTGGTCATGGTGCCGGAAATGATCTGGGAGCTATGCACCTCGACGGTGATCGTCATGGAGCGCATGTACGGCATTCCGATCAGCCAGAACCAGCGCCTGCGCGACGCCGGTGTGGATCTGCAGAAGCTCGCACGCGACGGCGTCACGATCTTCTTTACGCAGGTGTTCCGCGACGGCTACTTCCATGCCGACATGCACCCCGGCAACATCCAGGTCAGCACCGCGCCGGCCACCTTCGGGCGCTACATCGCGCTCGATTTCGGCATCATCGGCACGCTCACCGAATGGGACAAGGAGTACCTGGCGCAAAACTTCATCGCCTTCTTCCGACGCGACTACAAGCGCGTGGCCGAGCTGCATGTCGAGTCGGGTTGGGTGCCTCCCGCCACGCGCGTCGATGCCCTGGAGAATGCGATCCGCGCGGTGTGCGAGCCGCATTTCGACCGACCGCTGAAGGACATCTCGCTGGGCCAGGTGCTGATGCGCCTGTTCCAGACCTCGCGGCGCTTCAACGTCGAGATCCAGCCGCAGCTGGTCTTGCTGCAAAAGACCCTTCTCAACATCGAAGGCCTGGGCCGGCAGCTCGACCCCGAGCTGGATCTGTGGAGCACGGCCAAGCCTTTTCTGGAGCGCTGGATGAACCAGCAGGTCGGCTGGCAAGGTCTGCTCGATCGCTTGAAGAACGAAGCGCCGCGTTATGCCCAGTTGCTGCCGGAGTTACCGCGCCTGCTCCACCAGGCCTTGCAGGCACCGGGCCGCGCCGAAACCGAGTCGGCGGCGCTGGCCACCCTGTTGGCCGGGCAAAGGCGAACCCACCTGCTCATCCAGGCGGTGCTGTGGGTCGCACTCGGCTTCCTGATCGGCGCGGTGATGTCGTTCTGGTTCATGCAGCGCATGGCCTGAGCGGCCCAGCAAGGGCGCGAGGGCTGGGTTAGCATTTCTTCTCGTCCTGTCGACCAAGCTTGAATGGAGGGTGTCACGGTGAAATGGAATCTTCTGCGGCGTGTCCTGGCGGCATCGCTGGGAATGGTGTGCGCAGCGGTGTTTGCGCAGGCCAGCGCGACGGCCAAGGCCGAGCCAAAGGTGTTGAACGTCTACAACTGGTCTGACTACATTGCCGAGGACACGCTCAAGAATTTCGAGAAGGAAACCGGCATCAAGGTGGTCTATGACAACTACGACAACAACGAAGTCCTGCATGCCAAGCTGATCGCCGGCAAGACCGGCTACGACATCGTCGTGCCCAGTGCACATTTCGCGAAGACGCAGATCGAGGCCGGCCTTTTCCAACCCCTGGACCGCGCCCAACTTCCCAACTGGAAGAACCTCGATCCGGCGTTGCTGGAACAACTGGCCAAGGTCGACCCGGGCAACAAGTACCTGGTCAACTGGCTGTGGGGCTTCGTCACCGTCGGCATCAATACGGGCAAGGTCAAGGCGGCACTGGGCGACCTGCCGATGCCGGACAACCCCTGGGCACTGATCCTGGATCCGAAGTATTCAAGCCGCCTCAAGGCGTGCGGCATCAGCGTTCTCGACTCGGCCTCGGAAGTCCTGCCGGTGGTGATGGCCTACGCCGGCAAGCCACCATACAGCCGCGACGCGAAGGATTACGACGCTGCGGCCAAGGTGCTGGCTGCAGCGCGGCCGAACATCACGCGCTTTTCTTCGTCCGGCTACATCAACGACCTGGCCAACGGCACGGTGTGCGTGGTGATGGGTTATTCCGGCGACATCAACATCGCCCGCCGGCGAGCTGCCGACAGCAAGACGGGCCAGAACATCGAGGCCTTGCTGCCGCCCAGCGGGGCGACGCTGTTCTTCGACTCGATGGCCATTCCGAAAGACGCGCCGCACCCCAAGAACGCGCATCTGTTCATCGACTACATCATGCGAGCGGAAGTCCATGCCGCATTGACCAACAAGGTCTTCTATGCCAACCCGAATGCGGCGTCGAAGAAGTTCGTGCAGAAGGATGTGGCGGAGAACCCGACGGTCTTCCTGAATGCCGCCGACATGAAGAAGCTGACCGCTCCCGACGCGGTGCCACAGGACATCCGCCGCGTGCAGACGCGCCTTTTCACCAACTTCAAGGCGGGCCGCAAATAGGGCTTGGAGGGGCCGGGCGAACTTATAATGCTGGGTTTTGCCAGACTTGGTCCCACATGCCGATCTACGCCTACAAGTGCGAGTCCTGCGGACACCGGCAGGATGTGCTGCAAAAGATGTCCGACCCGGTGCTCAGCATATGCCCCGCTTGCGGCGCCACCAGCTTTGCCAAGCAGCTCACCGCCGCCGGCTTTCAGTTGAAGGGCTCGGGCTGGTATGCCACAGATTTCCGCGGTGGCAGCACGCCCGCCGCAGAGGAGAAAGCCGAGGCCAAGCCTGCCGACGGCGCCGGCGCGGCAGCCGCCCCGGCTGCAGATGCCAAGCCCGCGGCGACACCGGCACCCGCGGCCCCCTCGCCGGCTGATAAGCCCCGCCCGCCCAAATCGGAAGCGGCGTGAAGAAGTATCTTCTTGCCGGCTTGCTGGTCTGGACGCCACTGGCCATCACCATCTGGGTGCTGTCGTGGATGCTGGGCGCGATGGATGGCTTGTTTGCCTGGCTGTTGTCCGCGCCGCTGGCGCTGCTGCCGGCTTCGGCTCACGCCAGCATCGAGCAGCTGCGCAACGTGCCCGGCATGGGCGTGCTCTTCCTGGGCCTGGGCCTGCTGCTGACCGGCGTGTTCGTCACCAACATCTTCGGGCAATGGTGGCTGCGGCAATGGAACCGCTTGCTGCACAACATCCCGATCGTGAAATCGGTCTACAGCTCGGTCAAGCAGGTTTCGGACACGCTGTTCTCCAGCAATGGCAATGCGTTTCGCGAGGCCGTGCTGGTGCAGTACCCGCGCCAGGGCTCCTGGACCATCGCCTTTGTCACCGGCAAGCCGGGTGGCGAGGTGGCGCAACACCTGAGCGGCACGTTCGTCAGCGTGTACGTGCCGACCACGCCCAACCCGACGTCGGGCTTTTTCCTGATGATGCAGCGCGCCGATGTCGTGCCACTGGCAATGAGCGTGGATGAAGCGCTGAAGTACATCATCTCGATGGGTGTCGTCGCGCCGCCTGGCAGAACCGCTGCTGCCACGCTGCCTGCCCACAGACCCAGCGCCTGAGCGTGCAGCGAGCGCCCGCACTGCCGAGCGGCCGGCCGCTATCACCCATGGGCTTGGCGCACATGCAGCGAAACCGTTGCCGCCTGTGGCATCCATACCCCTGAACTGGAGCCTTGCGCATGAGAAGCACCTACTGCGGCCTGGTCAGCGAAGCGCTGATGGGCAAGAGCGTCATCCTGATGGGCTGGGCGCACCGTCGGCGCGACCATGGCGGCGTGATCTTCATCGATCTGCGTGACCGCGAAGGCCTGGTCCAGGTGGTATGCGACCCTGATCGCGCGGACATGTTCGCCACTGCGGAGAGCGTGCGCAGCGAGTACTGCCTGAAGGTCGAAGGCCTGGTGCGCGCGCGCCCTGCCGGCACCGAGAATGCCAACCTCACCAGCGGCAAGGTCGAAGTGCTCTGCCGCGACCTGGAGGTGCTGAACCCGAGTGTCCCGCCACCGTTCCAGATCGACGATGAGAACCTGTCGGAGACGACGCGTCTGACGCACCGCGTGCTCGATCTGCGCCGGCCCTACATGCAGCGCAACCTGATGCTGCGCTACCGCGTGGCGATGGAGGTGCGCAAGTTTCTCGACGCCCAGGGCTTCATCGACATCGAGACACCGATGCTCACACGCAGCACACCCGAGGGCGCGCGCGATTACCTGGTTCCCAGCCGCGTGCACGACGGCCAGTTCTTCGCGCTGCCGCAAAGTCCGCAATTGTTCAAGCAGTTGTTGATGGTGGCCGGGTTCGACCGCTACTACCAGATCGTCAAATGCTTTCGCGACGAAGACCTGCGTGCCGACCGCCAGCCCGAGTTCACGCAGATCGACATCGAGACCTCGTTCCTCGGCGAGGAAGAAATCCGCTCGATGTTCGAGGGCATGATTCGCAGCACCTTCCATCACGCCATCGGCGTGGAACTGCCGCCGTTCCCGGTGATGAAGTACGCCGATGCGATGCGGCTGTACGGCTCGGACAAGCCCGACCTGCGCGTCAAGCTCGAACTGACCGAGCTGACCGATGTCATGCGTGACGTGGATTTCAAGGTCTTCGCGGGTCCGGCGGCGATGCCGGATGGGCGCGTCGTGGCACTGCGCATTCCCGGCGGCGCCGAGATCAGTCGCAGCGAAATCGACGCCTACACCGAGTTCGTCAAGATCTACGGTGCCAAGGGCTTGGCCTGGATCAAGGTCAACGACGTGAGCAAAGGCCGCGAAGGGCTGCAGTCGCCGGTGGTGAAGAACCTGCACGACGCCGCGCTGACCGAGATCATGCTTCGCACCGGCGCAGCGGCGGGCGACCTGCTCTTCTTCGGGGCAGACAAGGCCAAGGTCGTCAACGACGCCATCGGCGCGCTGCGCGTCAAGGTCGGGCACAGCGACTTCGGGAAGTCCCACGGCCTGGCGAATGGCGAATGGGAGCCGTTGTGGGTGGTCGACTTCCCGATGTTCGAACACGACGATGCCGCGGGCCGCTGGAACGCGGTGCACCATCCCTTCACGGCGCCGAAGGACGGACACGAAGACTGGCTGCAGACGGACCCCGGGCGCTGTATCGCCAAGGCCTACGACGTGGTGCTCAATGGCATCGAGCTCGGCGGTGGATCGGTGCGTATCCACCGCGAGGAAGTGCAGAGCAAGGTCTTCCGGGCCCTGAACATCGGTGCAGAGGAGGCGAGCGCGAAGTTCGGCTTTCTGCTCGAGGCGCTGCAGTACGGCGCACCGCCGCATGGCGGCATCGCGATCGGGCTGGATCGCTTCGTGATGTTGATGACAGGGGCCGATTCCCTGCGCGACGTGATTGCGTTTCCGAAGACGCAGCGGGCCCAGTGTCTGTTGACGGGTGCGCCGAGCTCAGTTGACGAGGATCAACTTCGCGAACTGCATATCCGGTTGCGGAATTCACAGAGAAGCGAAGCCTGACCGCAAAGCATTCCCTGAACTGGCCGCTGTAGCCGCGATCAAGCCCCTAGTGCTGAATACAATCGTTTTGTGTCGGTCTACGCGCCGGGTGTGAACCCGCATGGACAATGAATTACAGCAGCCCACGCGGCTTGCGCGTCGAACGCTACGACCCTGACAGGCGCCATGCATGGGACAGCTTCGTTGCCAACGGGAAGAACGCGACGTTCCTCTTTCAGCGTGGCTTTCTCGACTATCACAGCGACCGCTTCGTCGACCATTCGCTGTTGATCTGGCGGGGCGGCAGCTTGGTCGGTCTTCTGCCTGCCAACTTGAAGGCGGACCACACCGTCGTCAGTCATCAAGGCCTGACCTACGGAGGTTTTGTCCTGTCGCGCGACGCAACGCTGCATGACACGCTTGAGATTGTTCAGGCCACCTTGGGTGCGCTCGAGCACGCCGGGATCGACATCCTGATCTACAAGCGCATCCCGCGACACTACGAACCGCTGCCTAGCGACGAGGTGGACTACGCGATGTTTCTGCTGGATGCGAAACTGATTCGGCGTGACACTGCCATCGTCGTCGCGCAGGACAACAGCCTGCCCATCCGCCGTGGAAAGCGCAGCCAGATCAGCAAGGGCAAGCGCGCTGGGGTCAGGGTCGTCGAGGAAGTGGAGTTCGCCACCTACTGGACCCAAGTGCTCGTACCACGGCTGATGTCGCGTTACGGCGTACCGCCAGTGCACTCGCTTGCCGAGATCGAGTTGCTCGCATCGCGCTTTCCGGGGCAAATCAGGCAGTTCTCGGCCTATGTGGGAGCCCAGATGGCTGCCGGCGTCACGATCTTCGAAACGAGGTCGGTTGCGCATGTTCAATACAGCGCGATCCATCCGAATGGCGAAGCGGTCGCGGCACTGGACGTGCTGATGGAATGGCTGATCAGCGATGTCTACAAAGGCAAGAAGTCCGTTGACTTCGGCATTTGCAATGAGCGCGAAGGTCGTGCGCTCAATCACGGATTGTTGCAGTCGAAGGAGGGTTTCGGCGCGAGGTCTGTGGCCCATGACTTCTATGAAGTCCATACGGCCAGCCATACCAAGATTGAAGCGGTCCTGCTTCCAATCGCGCCGCCGGCGTGCGAATCGAGCTGAGTGTTGACTCCGCGACACTTGCGCGAAGCCCGTCAAGTGACCTATCGATTGGCTCGGCGCATCCTGCGCAGTACGAACGCGGTGGCGACCACGCCGAACGGAATATAAATGGCATATGTCATCGCATAGGCTTGAGTTGCTCCGACAGCGCCATTGACGCCAATCAACCAGGTGCCCAGGCGCCACCAGACGAGCAGCGAGACGCCTTCATAGAGGGCAAACACCAGCGCGTTGCCCTTTGTCAGCATCACCAGGCCGAACAGCCAAGCAGTCATCTTCAACACATTGCCGACCATTTGCCAGGCAAACAGGTCGCGCATCGCCGCGAACTCGTGCGTGAACACGACACTGATGATCGTGTCACGCAACAGGTAAAGCAGCACGCTGACCAGTGCCACGCAGGGCACGATCAAGGCGAGGGCACGCAGCAATGCCCGGCGCAACTCTTCAGGCACCTTGATCTGCGCGAATCGAGGCAGGAAATACATGCTGAAGACACTCACCACGACGCCAAGATAGAGATCGGACAGGCGCGTGACACCCTGCAACAGGCCGATCGATGCCACGCCGGACCGAAGTGCAAGGTCGTCGCGCAGCACGATCTGGATCAGCGGCGTGGCAACCGCACCGATCGCAGCCGCGGGAACTAGAGCCATTGCACGAGTCGCCTCGTGCGGCGAGAACGGGTGTCTCCAGGCCCGCTTGGGCCACCATTTGGCGCGCCTTGCATGCAGCGCACCAATGCCCATACTGACGGCCGGCATCAGCGCAACCGCGACCAATGCGCCATGCAGTCCAAAGGGCGGACAAAGTACCGCAAACGCGATCAGGCTTACAACGGCGGCCGATATGTTGATCAGCGTCGTGGCGCGAAAGTCCTTTGCGCCATTGGCACACCCCAGGATCAGCGTACCCACGAGCCCGAACATGTAGGTGCCTGCAAAGAGAACCAGGGCAAAACGCAACTCGGGACTGTGCAGCAGTTCCCGCGCCAGCCAGCCAGACATCATCAGCACCAAGCACGCCACCGGCAAACCGCCCAGCAGAACCATCTTCAGCACGGTCGAGATCACAACCGCCCGCTGCGCTGTGTCGTCAGCCAGTTCAGCGATGCGCCGTACCACGGACTTGTTGAGACCCGTGACCACAATGCCCAGCGCGAGCGCCATGAAGAGTTGCAGTTGCCCGAGCACCCCGACGCCGGCCGGCCCCAAATAGACCGACGTGATCTTGACGCTGAAAAAGCCGACCGCGATGGAAACAGCTGTCTGTATCGAACCCAGAGAGACGGCTTTGCGCAGACTCATCGGGATGACCGTTTCGCAGTTGAATCGCTCGTGGATTTCCCGAGACGCGACGGTCCCGGCTCCATGTCGAAAACTGAACGCGCACGCGCTCGGTTGCCGTACATCGTCAGGTTATGCGAATCGCTACGAATAGGCTTTTGCAAACGATCGGAAGTGTGCCAACTATTCAAGGTATTGCGCATTTCTCGGATATTCAGACTCTGCGCTCATCGCCTGACACGGGATCGATGAAGGTATAGATTCTCGTGGCACGGGTATGGGCTATCTTGCTGATATTTCGGCCACATGCTTTCCTTCTCGGCTGCCAGCGTGTGATTTGTTAGCGCCGGAAACGCCGTGCTAGGAATACCATGTAACCCATCAAGGCGCTCGTTGAAAAGGTTTTCATGGAAGAAAAACAGACGACTCAACCTGTCGATCTGAGATAGGTACTCGGCAATGGTCTCCATTGGCATTTCCGAAAGACTCCTAACGTTGACAACCAAGTCTGCCATCGCCGGCTCAACATGTGGAATCATGAAATTAGGCAACAGAACGATGTCATACTTTGCGACGGTATCGTGGCTCAGAGATCTCATATTCTCATCATACGTCAGAATACTCGCCTCTGGAAATGCGCATGATAGGTAATAACTTTGAAGAAGTATATTCTCCGGGAGATCGAAACCAATGTACCTTACGCGACGAATACTCTTGATAATCTGATATGCGAGTCCACCAAATCCTCCGCCGATCTCCAGTACCACAGGTTCGGATAGACCGGTTAGTAGTTTTTCGAAGTAGTTTGCGTGATAATGGTACTCGAAGACAGGCTCATACAGCAATGCCCCTTCAATGACGTATCCCCATGGATTTCCGATTCGAGGCGCATCTAGTTGGGCAACCGGCACTTTCGGGAACGCTTTTCGCCAAGCTCTAAAATGCCTTTCCATGTTGCTGGCCCGCCTTCGACTGGGAACCCCGTCAAGGGCAGCAAAGTTGTCGAACATTCGTTCCCCGCCCCAAAAGCCAGATAAACCTTCATTCCGAAAGAAATTGCGAAGAAATGCAGCGACCGCGCCAATGTCTTTGCGGTCGATCGCTTGGTGCAGCCCGAACCACTGTGATTCCAGAAGCTTCTTCCACTCTGCTCCTGGAAGATAAGTGCCAGTTACCTCACTCTGTCTTTGTTTCGCGGCTCTCAAGCTACTCACCAGCATTGAGACCAATGCTGCTTCGTTCGCGGGAACCCGCTCGACAGACTCCACCATCATTCCATGAATGACAGATTCTCCAAGCGACTCGCCTTCCTCGGGGCGAAGCCACGACAGTCGCCTCAAGATCGATCTACCAATACGACTGGAAACGACTTTGCGGCATCCCCGAGCCGCGTGATACCCTAACTCTTTGATAGGATGCTTCTTTATGCCGGACCAAGTTGAGATCGGACGCGAGTTGTACGAATTCATTGCGGAAGATTCCTGTTGCTTGCAAGGGCGTGTCTGCGTCAAAGCAGTTCTCACAGACTAATCGCGTGGCATTCTCCAGCGAATGCCAGAAGCCGACATAGGCCGTGCGAGTTGCTGCATTTAGGCGAGCGCTGTCGCATCGTGGTCACCGGTGGTAGCGCGCGACCATAACGCTACGCCATTGAGCCGATCTAGTCGGCCCAGCGCTGTACGACGGCTACTTGCGTATCCGATGCCTGCCGTGAGAATGTCAGGGCAAACGATGAACACGCCGCGTGACCGAGAACTATGCCACCTCGACTGGCGGCGAATCGGTCATCCTAACGGTAAAAAATCACATGGAACCGAACAATCACCGCAGTCTAGCCAAGGCCGTGGATACCGCATGCTGAGGAAATCTGCCTCTCGAATCGGTGTAACGCGTCTATCACCTGGTCTAGGTCTGGGCTGGATACGACCTTCATCACGATTTCTCACGGTTCGCCTGCCCCGCAGCCGTACTGGACGTGGCCGCCCGCCAGGTACTGGAGCACAAGGTGACCATCACGCTGGAGGCCTGCCAAGCCAGCGAGGTCATCGAGGGATGGGCGCGACGTCTGGCGTGACAACGTTTCGTCGCGCGCCTGTGGCGCAGCGTGAACCGCGAGCGTCTGCACCTCAAGGCCTGCGACATGATCACATCTTCAGCGCCGCACGCTCGGATTTGCCGATTACATGTACTGGTACGACGTCCTACGCTCACATTCCAGCGGGCATGACGCTGCGCCTGACGAGCATTACTTCGCTAATCTGCCAACTCCAGTGCTGGCCGGATAAGAAGAGTTTCGTGGTGCGCCTAAAGTTGCCCCAGAGTCGGTCTGCTCGTCGCAAGCTCTTATCGCCGGCAGGACAGCTTGCGCCCTTCGCAGCCCGCTCGCAAACCACCTACGAATAGGGGCAAACTGTTCAGACAAGCGGAGCCACTTCTCGTCTTGATGGTTCACACCTAGACGCCCACCACAGCCAATTTCTACCTATCGGAGTACACCCTTGAAGACTGGCAAGCACGACTTGGTTGACTCTCCTTATCTGCAGCCGCAGTTCGCCAACGCCGAAGCCGCACTTGGCGACTTGCTCCTGCGCGCACCGATACCCAGTACAGAGTTGGCAGAAAACTCCGGTCTCTTCGTGTCGCCGCGAACGATGAAGCGTCAGTTCTTCTTCGATGAGATCTACAAGCATGCGCTTGACGTGCATGGAGTGGTCATGCAATTTGGCTTACGCTGGGGACGCGACCTGGCAACGATGCATGCACTGCGCACGATCTACGAACCGTTCAACGCCACACGCCATATTCTCGGTTTCGACACCTTCGACGGGTTTCCAAGCGTGGATCCTCGCGACGGGACAGCCGAGCTGATCAAGACCGGAATCCTCAGCGTCTCCGAGGGATACGACGGCTTTCTGCGCGATGTGTTCGCGCAGCGACAAGCGCTGGACCCGTTGCCGCATGTGCAGCGTTTCGACGTGTTCAAGGGCAATGCGCCGGAGCGACTGACCGAGTACTTGCGGCTCCATCCAGAAACCATCGTCGCACTGGCCCATTTCGACATGGACTTGTACGAGCCCACCAAGCAATGCCTGGAGTTGTTGCGCCCGTACATGACCAAGGGCACGGTACTGGCGTTCGACGAGCTCCTTAGCTCCCCATTCCCCGGCGAAACAGTTGCCGTGCGTGAAGTCCTCGGGCTCGACCGCTACCGCATCAGAAGATCGCCTGCCTATTCGGGTCATGGCGCCTACATCATCATCGAGTGATGGGGCTGCAGCCGTGTGGGCAGCGCGGGGCATCGGCGTAGGCATTGGCAGAAGGCCCGATAGACGGGCGGCGCGAACGCCCGGTCGCCGCGCCGTGTCGGTGTAGCGGAATCATCCGGTCCGGTTCAGCCCCGTCGCTCGTATCGCATCGGACCCTCGGTAGTCGTGCGAGCCCTTGCGGACTCGCAGGCTCAGCCCCTCAGGGCCGATGGCGCAGCTGCTCGTACAGCGCTAGATAGGCCGCCAGCACCGCATCCTCATGGTGCTCGCGCTGCACGGTGGCATGGCCGGCGGCGGCCAGGGCCGCGCGATCGTCGTCGCTGAGCGCCAGCATCCTGCGCAGCGCCGCGGCCAGGGCCGGCGGGTCGTTCAGCGGCGCCAGCAACGCGTTGTGGCCGTCCTGTGCCAACTCCTGCGCGCCTTCGTTGAGCGTGCTCAGCACCGGCCGCCGGTGCTGCCAGGCTTCGAGGATGACGTTGCCCAGCGGCTCGTGCCGCGACGGGCAGACGAACACGTCGCCCAGCGCGTAGAAGGGCGTCGGGTCGTCCTGCCAGCCGGCCCAGTGCACACGCTCGGCGATGCCCAGGTTGCGCGCGAGGTCACCCAGTCGCTCTCGCTCGGGTCCCTTGCCGGCGATGAGCAGCGCCAGCGGGCGCGAACCGATGTTCGGCTCCAGGCTGGCGAAGGCTTCGAGCAGGTCCTGGAAGCCTTTCTTGACGACCAGCCGGCCCAGCGCAAAGACGACGAAGGCCTGCGGCGGAATGCCCAGGCGATCGCGCAATGCCTGCAGTTCGTCAGCGGAAACCGCGCGCGGCTGCGGCACGAAATTGCCGATGTAGAAGACACGCTCGCTCGGCAAGCCCTGGCTCCTGAGGAACGCACAGATGTCGCGCGTGTTGCCCACCCAGGCGTGGGCATGGCGGTAGTAGCCATCGATCTTGTAGTACCCGCCCAGACGCGCCACGTGCAGCGCGTGGCTGCCGGCGGGCAGGCGCGTCAGGCGCGTGGCGCGGCCCATGTAGCTTTGCACGACATCGGGCTGGCGCGCGGCAATCAGACGTGTCAGGCGCCAGCGCGACACCACGTCCCACTTGGAGACCAGAGGCAGATGCACTTGTTCCACCTCGGGTGAGAGCACGCGCTTGACGGGGCTGCCCGGCCGGATGACGGCCAGTGCCGGATGCCCGGCCCGTGTGAGCGCCTCGACCAGGCGGACGAAGAACCGATCGGCACCGCCCAGTTGGCGGCTGCCGAGCACGTGAATCGATGTCACCAAGGTGCGCGCCCTGGGCAATGCCGTATCGGCGAATCACGCCGGGCGGGCAGGCATCTTCTTGTTGTCACGGAAAGCCAAGTCCTGAGCTGATCGGTGCACGAGTCTATCGGCTGATGCGTGCGATTCCCGCGCGCGAGCGCATCCATGACCACCTTCGATTTCCCTCGACAATCGCCGCTCCTCGCGCCGCGGCATCCGTGCCGATGGGTGCGCACGCGAACTTCTTGTCCTGGAACCCCTGCATGTGCGGTATCGCCGGCGTCGTCACCTTGTCTGCCCCTGCGGCGCAGCTGCGCCCCGGGCTGGAGGCGGCGGCGGCGGCGCTGCGCCATCGCGGCCCGGACGACTTCGGCATCACCTTGGACGGCCGCGTCGGCTTTGTGCACACGCGACTGTCCATCATCGACCTGGCGGGCGGCCATCAACCGATCGTCAGCCCCTCGGGCCGGCTTTCGGCGGTGGTCAACGGCGAGATCTACAACTACATCGAACTGCGCGACGAGTTCAGCGTCAGGAACGGCGCCGAGCCACTGACCCATTCCGACTCGGAGTGCGCGCTTCAGGTGTACGAAGCCGAAGGCATCGACGGCCTGCGGCGGCTGAACGGCATGTTCGCGCTGGCCATTCACGACCGCGCCCAGCGCCGCGTCGTGCTGGCGCGCGACCGCCTGGGCATCAAGCCTCTGTACCTGTACCGCGATGCCAGCCGCGTGGTCTTCGGCTCGGAACTCAAGGCCCTGCTGCCCTTGCTGCCGGCCACGCCCGCCTTGAACGCCAACGCCATCGGGCAGTTTCTCGAGAACGAGTTCCTGGCAGGTGAGGAGACGGTTTTCACCGGCATCTTCAGGGTGCCGCCCGGTCACGCCATCGTCATCGACGAGGCGCTGAATGTCAGCCGCCACCGTTACTGGTCGATCCTCGATGTGCGCACGCAGCCGCTGGACATGACGCAGGCGCAGGAGGCCTTCACGCCGCTGTTCGAGCAGGTCATGCGCGAGCACATGCGCGCCGATGTGCCCTTTGGATTGTTCCTGTCCGGCGGCGTCGATTCCGGCCTGCTGTGTGCGCAGTTGACACGCCTGCACGACAGGCCGATCGAGACCTTTTCGGTCGGCTACAGCGTCGATCGCGAGCGCAACGAGCTGGACGCGGCGCAGCGCGTGGCGCAGCGCTTCGGCACGCGTCACCACGCGCTCGAGATCACACCCGAGGAACTGCTCGCGCGCATTCCGTACGCCATCTGGTCGACCGACGAGCTGATGCGCGACTTTGCGCTGCTGCCGACATCGCTGTTGGCCGAACGTGCCGGCCGATCGCTGAAGGTGATCTTCACCGGCGAAGGCGGGGACGAGGCTTTTGCCGGCTATGCGCGCTTTCGCAAACATCCGGTGCAGCGCTGGTTTTCCAACCTGGTGCATCCCGGTGTGGGGGGATTCCGTTCGCGCAACCGCTGGCCTCGGCCCTTGCGCCAACGTGTGTTCTCGCAACGCCTGCAGGCGGTGTCCAACGGCTTTCGTCAGCCGCAGATCGCTGCCTGGCAAAGCACACCCAAGGCCTGGAGCGACCTGCAGCGCGCACAGCACCACGAACTGGTCGGCGCCCTGCCCGACAAACTGCTGGTCAAGGTGGACCGCAGCCTGATGGCCTATGGCGTCGAGGCGCGTGTGCCCTACCTCGACCACCGCATCGTCGAGTTCGGCCTGTCGCTGCCCGATGCGCTGAAGCTGCAGGGGCGCACCGGCAAGGTCTTCCTGCGCCGATGGGGCGAGCGCTATCTCGACGCCGGCACCTTGACGCCAGAGCAAGCAGGGCTTTCATGTGCCGATGCGCCGGCTGCTCAGCGGCAGCTTCCTGCAGCAGCTGGGCGAGGCACTGGCCGGCAACGCGGCCGTGCGCGACTGGTTCCACGTCGACGGCATCCGCGAGCTGATCGAGACGCAGCAGCGCAGCGGTCGATCGAGCGAGCAGGTCTGGGGCCTGATGCAGTTTGCCATCTGGCACCGCATCTTCATCGAGCGCCAGGGTCAGGCGCCCGCTCGCGCCGAGGACCCGCTCGACTGGATCCGCTGAAGGCAGCGCCTGCCGGCAGACGCGGCAGGCCCGGGCCCATCCCCCAAAGGTAGGCCCCCATCGGCATCGCCCATCAGCGGGTTTCGCGATGGCTTGGGGCTTCGCAGAATCTCCCTCAACCCGACATGCCGTCGGGCCGGTCCCGCAACTCAACTTCTTGGAGAACTGCCATGTTTAGACTCTTCGCAGCCATCGTCCTGGCGGCCTTTGCCTTCACCGCGCAAGCCGCCGTCGACGCCAACAAGGCCAACCAGGCTGAACTGGAAACCGTCAAGGGCATCGGGCCGGGCCTGTCCGGCAAGATCCTCGACGCGCGCAAGGCCGGCGCGTTCAAGGATTGGAGCGATCTGGTCGAGCGCGTCGGCGGTGTCGGCCCGGGCAATGCCGCACGCTTCTCGCAGGCCGGTTTGACCGTCGACAACGTGGCCTACAGTGCCGCGCCCGCCACGGCGAGCGTCGAAAAGGTCAGCGCCCGGAAGACCGAAAAGATCGGAAAGGCCGAGGCCGCACCAGCCAAAGCAGCGGCACCACGTTGAGCATCAGGTCGGGCCACCGCGCATGCGGCCTCGCCCGGCCGGTCAGCCGTAGACGATGCTCGCCTGGCCCTGATGGGCGACGCTGCGCCAACGCGCCAGCGCCTCGTCGCAGGGCCAGAAGCGGGCCTGTTCCCCCAGGTCCATGTCGGCCACGGCATCGGCGCGGCGCAATTGCAGGCGCACCGGCAGACCTTGATCCAGCTCGCCCTGCTCGGTGCGCCGCTTGCGCGCCGGCCACTGGCGCAGCAATTCGGCCAGCGGCAGCGGCACACCGTTCACCGCCACCGACAGATAGCGACCGAAGCGCGCACGTGCGCCGGCCAGGTCCCACAGCTGCGCCACATCCAGCCGCAGCCCGCCGGAAAAACGATCGAGCTTGACACGGCCCTGCACGATAAGTAGTTCGTCCTCGCGCAACAGCTCCTTGTGGGCATCGATCAACTCATCGCTGGCCACGGCTTCGATGACCTCGCTGCGGTCGTCGAGCTTGAAGATCATGACGCGGCCACGCTGGCTGTTGACGACGCGCAGCTCGCTGGCGATGCCGGCCAGCATCTGCGGCTCGCGCGAATCGGCCAGGTCGGCAATGCGCCGCTTGCAGAACTGTCGTACCTCGGACTCGCTCTGTTCGAACAGGTGACCCGACAGGAAGAAGCCGATCGCCGCCTTCTCCTGCGTCAGCCGCTCCTTGATGTCCCATGGCGCGGTGGCGACCAACGCAGGCTCATGCGTCGATGCCGCATGCGAATCGCCAAAGTCGAACAGCCCGCCCTGGTCGGCGTGCGCGGCCTGCGTTTCGGCCCAGTCGAGCGCCAGGCTGACGCTGGCCAACAGTGCAGCCCGCCCCCCAGCGCCTTCGGCGCGGCCCCCCGAGGGGGCGTCGGCGGCTTGGGACGGCCCTGCGCCGCCTGCACGGTCGGCGTGCAGCTTGTCGAAGGCACCGGCCTTGATGAGGGCTTCGACCACCCGCTTGTTGATGCGCTGGCGATCGACGCGCGCGCAGAAGTCGAACAGGCTGCGAAACGGCGCGCCACCCTGACCTTCGTGCTCGGCCGTGCCGTCGCGCGCCGCGACGATGGCTTCGATGGCGGATTGGCCGGTGCCCTTGATGGCACCCAGCCCATAGCGCACGAGCTTGTCGTCCACCGGCTCGAAGCGGTGCACGCCGCGGTTGATGTCTGGCGCTTCCACCTCCACGCCGGACAGCTTGGCGTCGTTGAGCAGCAGCTTCAGCTTGTCGGTGTCGTCCATTTCCACCGTCATGTTCGCGGCGTAGAACTCGGACCCGCAGTGGACCTTCAACCAGGCGGTGTGGTACGCCAGCAATGAATAAGCGGCGGCATGGCTTTTGTTGAAGCCATAACCGGCAAACTTTTCCATCAGGTCGAAGACTTCGTCGGCCTTGTGCGCTGGAATGTCCTTCACCGCCGCGCCGGCGCGGAAGATCTCGCGCTGCTGCGCCATCTCTTCCGGTTTCTTCTTGCCCATGGCGCGGCGCAGGATGTCGGCGCCGCCGAGCGAGTAGCCGCCCAGCACCTGGGCCGACTGCATCACCTGCTCCTGATAGACGAAGATGCCGTAGGTTTCTTCCAGCACCGGTGCGAGCAGCGGATGCGGATAGGTGATCGGCTCCTTGCCATTCTTGCGCGCGCAGAAACTCGGAATGTTCTCCATCGGCCCGGGGCGGAACATCGCGTTCAGCGCGAACAGGTCTTCGATGCGGGTGGGCCTGGCCTCGCGCAGCATGCCCTGCATGCCGCGGCTTTCAAACTGGAACACGGCTTCGGTGCGGGCGTCGGAAAAAAGCTTGTAGACCTTCGGGTCGTCCAGTGGCAAGGTCTCGTAGTCGAAGTCCTTCAGCGCTGGGCGGCGCGCGCGGATGAAGTCCTTGGCCAGCTCCAGGATGGTCAGCGTGGCCAGGCCCAAGAAGTCGAACTTCACCAGGCCGATGGCCTCGACATCGTCCTTGGCAAACTGGCTCACCGCGCTGGCACTGCCGGGCTGCTGGTACAGCGGGCAGAAGTCGGTGATCTTGCCCGGCGCGATCAACACACCGCCGGCATGCATGCCGACGTTGCGCACCAGGCCTTCGACGCGCATCGCCAACGACAGCAGCTCGGCGACTTCCACCTCGGCGGCTTCGCGCTGCTCCAGCTCGGGCGCTTCCTTGCGCGCGTAGATCAGGCCGGGGTCGGGTTTGTCCGGCACGCGCGCCAGCGTCACCTGCTTGCCGGGTGGTGCCGGGATCAGCTTGGCGATGCTGTCCACATGGCCGTAGCCCATGCCGAGCACGCGGCCCACGTCGCGCAGCGCGGCCTTGGCCGCCATGGTGCCGAAGGTGACGATCTGGCTGACGGCGTCGCGGCCGTACTTGTCCTTGACGTAGTCGATGACGCGTTCGCGATTCGCCTGGCAGAAGTCGATGTCGAAGTCCGGCATCGAGATGCGCTCGGGATTGAGAAAGCGCTCGAACAGCAGGTTGTATTGCAGCGGGTCCAGCCCGGTGATGAACAGCGAATACGCGACCAGCGAACCCGCACCCGAGCCGCGCCCGGGGCCGACCGGGCAGCCGTTGGCGATGGCCCACTTGATGAAGTCGCTGACGATCAGGAAATAACCCGGAAAACCCATCTTCAGGATGGTGACGATCTCGAATTCCAGGCGTTCGGCGTAACGCGGTCGCTGGCGCTCGCGCTCGGCGGCATCGGGGTAACGCGCGGCCAGGCGCAGCTCCAGCCCTTCGACCGAGACCTTGCGGAAATAGTCCTCGAGCGGCATGCCGTCGGGAATCGGAAAACGCGGCAACTGCGGTTTGCCGAGCGTGAGCTGCAGGTTGCAGCGCTGCGCGATGAGCAGGCTGTTGGCCAGCGCCGACGGCACATCGGCAAACAGCGCCTCCATCTGCGCCTGGCTCTTGAAATACTGCTCGGCGGAGAAACGCTTCACGCGGCGCGGATTGGCCAACGTGTCACCTTCGGCGATGCACACCCGGGCCTCGTGCGCCTCGTGATCGTCGGCATGCAGAAACTGCACCGGGTGCGTGGCCACCACCGGCAACTGCAGCTGCGCGGCCAGTGCGACAGCGCGTCGCACATGCGCCTCCTGCGTGGGCGCTCCTGCGCGCTGCAACTCAATGTAGAAGCGGCCCTCGAAGCACTGCGCCAGGCGTTGCGCCACGGCCTGCGCACGCGTCGCATCCCCGGCGAGCAAGGCCGTGCCGACCACGCCGGCGTCGGCGCCCGACAGCGCGATCAGGCCGCCGTTCAGCTCGTCCAGCCAGGCCCATTTGATCCACGCCTGCGTGCGCTGCGCGTTGCGTGTCCAGCCGCGCGCCAGCAGCTCGCACAGGTTCAGGTAACCCTGCATGTTCTGCACCAGTAGCAGCAGCCGGCTGGGCTGTTTGTCCGTGCCTTCGGGCTCCATCCACAGGTCCACACCGAGGATCGGCTTGACGCCCTGGGCGCGGCAGGCCTGGTAGAACTGCACCGCGCCGAACAGGTTGTTGAGATCGGTCAGGGCCAGCGCAACTTGTGCGTCTTCGCGCGCCGCCCGCGCCGCATCGTCGATGCGCAACATGCCGTCGACGACGGAAAATTCGCTGTGGGTGCGCAGGTGAACGAAGGCCATGCGGCATTGTAGGCAGCGCACCTGCGCCACACTGCGGGCAACCAGTGCATTCGCAGCACCTCGGCTCCTAGAATGCCGCGCGTGTACCGCCTGCCGAACCCTCAGCCTGATCCGCGCGTCGTCATGGTCATCCGCCCAAGCTCATGAAGGCGGTGCTGCTGAAGGCGATCGGGGCGCTGCTGTTCCTGACGGCATTGGCGATGTGGCTGTCGCGCGCGCCGGACTGGCCAGTCGATGCGCTGGTGGCACGCTGGGCGCCGCCGCCGTCGGACTTCATCGAGGTCAAGGGTCAGTTGCTGCACCTGCGCGACGAGGGTCCGCGCGATGACCCCGAGCCCTTGGTGCTCTTGCACGGCACCTCCGCCAGCCTGCACACCTGGGAAGGCTGGGTGGCGGCGTTGCGCACGCAGCATCGTGTCATCAGCCTGGATCTGCCCGGCTTCGGGCTGACCGGTCCCAGCGCGGCCGGCGACTATCGCGGCGACACCTACGCCCGCTTCGTGCTCGACGTGATGGACCACCTGGGGATGCAGCGTTTTGCCATCGCCGGCAACTCGCTCGGCGGCGAGGTGGCATGGCGCACGGCCCTGATGGCGCCGCAGCGGGTGAGCAAGCTCATCCTGGTAGATGCGGCCGGCCCCGACTTCAAATCCGACTCCGTGCCGATCGGCTTTATCGCGGCCCGCGTGCCGGTGCTGAACCGCGCCATCGATTGGGTCTTGCCGCGTGCCATGGTGGTGTCCAGCCTGCACGACGTCTACGGCGACCCGTCGAAGGTGAACGACGCCTTGGTCGACCGCTATTACCAGCTCACGCTGCGCGAAGGCAACCGCCGCGCGCTGGTGCAGCGGCTGCAGCAGAACCGAGCGCGGGCAAGACGCCGAGCGCATCGCCGAGTTGAAGCTGCCGACGCTGATCGTGTGGGGCGGGCGCGACCGGCTGATACCGGTGTCGGTGGCCAGGCAGTTCCAGACCGCCATCAAGGGCAGCGAGTTGGTGGTCTTCGACGAGTTGGGGCACGTACCGCAGGAGGAAGATCCGGTGCGCACGGTGGCGGTGGTGAAGAACTTTCTCGCGCGCGATTGACGGCCGGTGCGTGGCCACCCTCAGGATGAACCCATCGCCTGCAGCACCTCGGAGCGGAACTCGCGCCGATAGAGCACGCCGGTGACGGCGGCCGTGGCGGCGAGCATGGCCCAGGGCGAGATGAACCAGGACGCCGCGGCGAAGGACATGTAGTAGGCGCGCAAGCCGTCGTTGAAGGACTCGGCCGCCAGGCCCATGACACGGCCGGCGCGGTCGGCGAAGGCCTGGCGCTTCGCCTCGTCGGTGATGGACGCCGCCTCGGGCGCGGCAGCGACCATCAGCACGCCCACGCTGTACTGGCGAATACACCAGGTGAAGCGGAAGAAGGCATAGACGAAGATCGCCGCCAGCACCACCACCTTGAAATCGAACACCAGCAGCGATGTGCGCGCCGCGAACGGGATCTCGCGCACCAGGTCGCTGGCCTGCTCGGTGGCGCCCAGCACGGCCACCAGTGCGCCAATGATCAGGATCGTGGTCGAGGCAAAGAACGAGGCCGTGGACGACAACTGCTGCACGACCACGCCGTCGAGCACGCGCACCTCGCGGTAGGTGGTCTGCAGCATCCACTGCCGGCGAAAGTGGTTCGAGCTGCCCAGGAAGGACGGCTGCGTGCGCGAGCGGCGCTTGGCGAACACCGCGTAGCCCGCCCAGGCGGCGAAGAAGAAGGCCAGCCCTGCCCAGTCGGCCAGCGGCAGCAGACGCAGCAGTTCAGCCAGCTTGTTCATTCGACTACCCTTCGCGCTGCGCGCTCCGGGATGAGCGCTTTGGGGCGGCCATGCGCGCTCATCCGCGCAACCTACGTGCCGCGCAATGCGGTACTCGCCCTTGGGGCGGTCCGGCGCGCTCGTGCCCGGCACTGTATCTGCAACCGTGCCTGCCGCCGCAGCAGCAGGCACGTCTTCAGCGGGCGAGGTCGAAGACCAGCACCTCGGCGGCCTGGCCATGGTCGAGCTGCAGCGTCGATTCACCCTCGATCAGCGCGGCATCGCCATCGGCCAGTTCGCTGCCGTTGACACGCAGGTGGCCGCGCACCAGGTGCACATAGGCCTTGCGCTTCGGGTCCAGCGCCAGACTGGCGGATTCCGCACCGTCCAGCAAGCCGGCGTACAGGCTGGCGTCGGCCGTCATCCTGACCGAGCCGTCGCGCCCGTCGTTCGACGCCACCAGGCGCAGCTTGCCGCGCTTGTCGGCATCGGCGAAGTGCTTCTGCTCGTAGCCCGGGTCGATGCCGCGCAGCGACGGCTCGATCCAGATCTGCAGGAAGTGTGTGGTGTCGTTGGGCGCGTGGTTGAACTCGCTGTGCATCACGCCGCGCCCGGCGCTCATGCGCTGCACGTCGCCAGGGCGGATGACACCGGCGTTGGCGCCCCCCTCGGCTGCCATTGCCCATGCTGTCCTTGTGCGCCAGTTCGCCGCTGAGCACGTAGCTGAGAATTTCCATGTCCCGGTGGCCATGGGTGCCGAAGCCGCTGCCCGGGGCGATGCGGTCTTCGTTGATGACGCGCAGGTTGCCGAAGCCCATGTGGGCGGGGTCGTGGTATCCGGCGAATGAAAAGCTGTGAAAGCTCTTCAGCCAGCCGTGGTCGGCATAACCTCGGTCGGCAGAACGGCGCAGTGTCAGCATGGCAATGTCTCCAGTGGGTGAAGAAGCGAATACAACCAATGTAGGGCGCAACACCCACGACACCATTGCGCCCACGCTTGATGTCGCCGTTCAAATAAGATGAAGCCGTTGCCCCACGAGCTTCTCACCCGCGCCATGCCCCTGAGCCACCATGCGTTGACACCCGATGCGCTGTCGATGATCGACACCATTGCCCGCACCGGCAGTTTTGCCGCTGCGGCCCGCGAACTCGGCAAGGTGCCGTCCGCACTGACCTACAGCGTGCGCCAGCTGGAAGAGGCGCTGGATGTGCTGCTCTTCGATCGGCGCTCGCGCCAGGCCAAGTTCACGGCAGCCGGCGAGGAACTGCTCAACGAGGGCCGGCGGCTGCTCGCCGAAAGCCAGGCCGTGGCGCAACGCGTGCGCCGTGTCGCCTCGGGCTGGGAGACGCAGCTCAGCGTGGCCGTCGATGACGTGATCTCGCGGCTGACCTTGTTCGAGTTGTGCGAGGCGTTCTATGCGCTGGACCCGCAGGGCCGCATCAGCGCCGGCACGCTGGGCAATGGCGGGCCCGGCACACGACTGAAGCTGCGCACGGAAGTGCTGGCCGGCACCTGGGAAGCACTGGTCAGCGGGCAGGCCGACCTGTCCATCGGCGTCGGCTTGGGCAATCCGCCGCCGGATGTGGCGATCGAACCCTTGGGTGAAATGATCTTCGTGTTTGCAGTGTCGCCGCAGCACCCGCTGGCGGCGGCCACGGAGCCGATCAACGACGTCGAGTTGCTGCGCTACCGGGCGGTGGCGGTGGCCGACTCCGCGCAGAAGATGTCGCCCGTGACCGTGAACCTGCTGCCCGGCCAGGACGTGCTCACGGTGTCCAGCATGGCGGCGAAGATCGAGGCGCTGCTGCGCGGCCTGGGTTGTGGCTACATCCCCGAAGCGATGGTGCGCGAACAGGTGCGCGCCGGCACCTTGTGCATCAAGCGCACCTTGCGCCCGAATGCGCCCGCGCAGATGGCTTACGCATGGCGTTGTGGCAGCGGGCGCAACGACCGCGCGGCGCTCGGCCTGGCCTTGCAGTGGTGGCTCAAGCAACTGGATGCGCCGACGACACGGCGCGCCTTGCTGGAGCGCTACGACATTCCGCTCGCCTGAGCGCGAATGACGGCCGCGATGGCAGGCGCGACGACGGGCCGTTTTGCGCCCTCACCCACCGGGCCGCTGCATGATGGGTCGCTGGTCGCCGCGCTGGCCAGCTGGCTCGATGCGCGCGCGCGCGGAGCACGCTGGCTGGTGCGCATCGAGGATGTCGATACGCCGCGCTGCGTGCCCGGCATGGACGGTGTCATCCTGCAGCAACTGGCGGCGCTGGGATTGCACAGCGACGAAGCGCCTGTCTACCAGTCGTTGCGCACCGACGCATATCGGCACGCGCTCGACCAGCTGCTCGCATCCGGCTGGGCCTACCCTTGCGGCTGCTCGCGCAAGGACATCGACATGGCGCTGGTGGCCGCCGGACACACGCGCATGCGGCACGAACAGGCGGTCTATCCGGGCACCTGCCGCGACGGCTTGAAAGGCAAGGCGGCGCGCGCGCTGCGGCTGCGCACGCAGCGCGAGGGCCACGAACCACGCATCGACTGGCACGACCGGCGCCTGGGCGCGCAATCGCAGGACGTCGGACGCGAGGTCGGCGACTTCGTGCTGCGGCGCGCCGATGGCCAGTGGGCCTATCAGCTGGCGGTGGTGGTGGACGATGCCTGGCAGCAGGTCACGCATGTCGTGCGCGGCGCCGACCTGGCCGACAACACCGCGCGGCAGATCCTGCTGCAGCGCGCGCTCGGCCTGCCCACGCCGAGCTATCTGCACACGCCGCTGGTGCGCGCCGCAGACGGCGAGAAGCTGTCGAAGCAAAACGGCGCGCAGGCCATCGACCTGAGCGACCCGCTGGCCACGCTACGCCGCTGCCGCACGCGTGCTGCAGCTGCCGCACATCGAAGCCGCCGACCCTGCGGCGTGGCTGAAGGCTGCGGTGTCGGCCTGGGCCGCGCGATGGATGGCATGATGCGCGGCCCCAAACTCACCTCACAGGACCTGTCCCATGATCACCACCCCTTCCGGCCTGCAGTACGACGACACCGTGACCGGTGACGGCGCCACTGCAAGCAGCGGCCAGCATGTCAACGTGCACTACACCGGCTGGTTGCACGAGCCCACGGCCGCCAACGGCCGCGGCAAGAAGTTCGATTCCAGCAAGGACCGCGGCCAGCCCTTCAGCTTTGCGCTGGGCGCAGGCCAGGTCATCGGCGGCTGGGACGAAGGTGTGCAGGGCATGAAGGTCGGTGGCACGCGCGTGCTGTTGATCCCGCCGGGCCTGGGCTACGGTGCGCGCGGCGCGGGCGGCGTCATCCCGCCGAATGCCACGTTGGTGTTCGAGGTGGACCTGCTCGGCACCTGAGCCGCTCAAAGCGGCCGCATCACCGCGGCCGCAAGAATGAAGAAGGGCCCTCGAAAGGGCCCTTTGTCGGTCGAGAGATGTGTGCTGAAACTCAGCGCGCCGGACGCGGCTTGGCGCTGCGCGCGCCAGGCTTGGCCCACGGCGCGGCGCCGCTCGGCCGACGATCGGCGTGGCCGAAGGCCGCACGCGGGCCGCCCGGGCCGGCGCGACGCGCCTTGTCGCGCGACGGCGCAAAACGCTCCGGCTGGGCCGGCTTCGGCTCGGGACGGCGCGGCTCCAGACCGGCGATGGTGGCCGGCGGAATGCGTTGCGTGGTGAAGCGCTGGATGCTGTGGATCATCGACGCGTCGCGGCGCTCGGCCAGCGTCACCGCCAGGCCGCTGCGCCCGGCGCGGCCGGTGCGGCCGATGCGGTGCACGTAGTCCTCGGCCTTCATCGGCAGGCCGTAGTTGATGACGTGGCTGATGCTCGGCACGTCGATGCCACGCGAGGCCACGTCGGTGGCCACCAGCACGCGCAACTGGCGCGAGCGCAGGCCTTGCAGCACGCGGTTGCGCCGGCCCTGCGGCATGCCGCCATGCAGCGACGCCACCGCGTGGCCCATGTCGGCCAGGCGATCGGCCAGCCAGTCGGCATCGCGCTGCGTGCTGGTGAAGACAAGTGCCTGCTCCATGCTGCGCTCGGTGAGGATGTGATCCAGCAGCGCGTTCTTGTGCTCATGATCGTCGGCCCAGTGCAGGCGCTGCTCGATGTCGGCATGCGTGTCGGTGTGCGACGCGACGTCGATCTTCTGCGGCGCGCGCAGCAGCTTGGTCGCCAGCGCGCCGACGTTGCCGGCGAAGGTGGCGCTGTACATCACCGTCTGGCGCGTCTTCGGCGTGGCATCGGCGATGAGGTGGATGTCGTCGATGAAGCCCATGTCGAGCATGCGATCGGCCTCGTCCAGCACCAGCATCTCGATGTTGGCGAGCACCGCCTTGCCGTTCTGCAGGTGGTCGATGAGGCGGCCGGGCGTGGCGATCAGCAGGTCGAGCGGGCCGCGCAGCGCCTTCAGTTGCGCCGGGTACGGCACGCCGCCGACGATGGTGGCCACGCGCAGGCCCGGCACGTGGCGGCCGTAGGTCACCGCGGCCTTGGCGACCTGCATGGCAAGTTCGCGCGTCGGCGTCAGCACCAGGATGCGCGGGCCGTGCACGGCCCCCTTTTCGCGACGCTTGCTTTCATCGCCGCGTGCCGCCAGCACGCGCTGCAGTGCCGGCAGGATGAACGACGCCGTCTTGCCGCTGCCGGTGCTGGCGGAAACCATCAGGTCCTGGCCGGTCATGGCGGGCGCGATGGCGCGTTGCTGGACTTCCGTGGCGTCGGTATAGCCGGCGTCGTGCACGGCGTGGGTGATGGCCTCGTGAAGGCCCATGTTCTCGAAACTCATGTCGTTCTTTCGTCAAAACGGCGCGCTCGGGCACACCGGCGACACACCAAGGTGTCGTCTGGGGTCGGGTCGCAACAGGATTGACGTTCCCGGCCAGGCAGGCCGAGGCGGACGGATCTGAAGGCGACGGCATCGCCGCCAACCAATATCCCGCGAGGGGAAGTATCACGTCCGGGCCACACGGCAAGAGCGCCGCAGGCAAGACACGAAGCAGGTCAACAGGATGAACGAAAAGGCTTCAACTTCAAGCCAAGCCCATTAGTGTATCCGACTTCGGGTTTACACGAACGACGCGTCCGTGTTCCGCTCTGGAGCGGCACCTCTACAACTGCAGAAAGTGCTGCCGGTAGTGCAGCAGTTCATCGATGGATTCCTGGATGTCGGCCAGCGCGGTGTGCGCCTGCGCCTTCTTGAAGGACTCGAGCACGCCCGGGCTTCCAGCGCCGCGCCAGCTCCTTCAAGGTGCTGACATCGAGGTTGCGATAGTGGAAGAAGCTTTCCAGCGCCGGCATGTAATTGGCCAGGAAACGCCGGTCCTGGCAGATGCTGTTGCCGCACATCGGACTCTTGCCGGCGGCACGTATTGCTTCAGGAAGGCGATGACCTGCGCCTGCGCCGCGGCATCGTCGATGGTCGAGGCCTTGACACGATCGATCAACCCGCTGCGCCCGTGCGTGCCCTTGTTCCACGCGTCCATCGCGTCCAGCGCGGCATCGGCTTGATGCACGGCCAGCACCGGGCCTTCGATGCGCTGCGTGATCTGCGCGTCGGTCACGACCACGGCGATCTCGATGATGCGGTCGGTGTCCGGCGACAGGCCGGTCATCTCCAGGTCGATCCAGATCAGGTTGTGCTCGTTCAGCGGCAGCGCAGCATCGGTCATCGAGGGTACTTTCGTGGGCGGGGCGACGCCGATTCTCGCCGAAGCCTACACTTCACGCCCCATGCAGATCTCCACCGTCACCCTGGCCTTTTGTGCCGCACTGCTGCTGTCGCTGGTGCTGAAATTCTGGCTGTCTACACGCCAGATGCGCCACGTCGCCGCGCACCGCGACCAGGTGCCCGCGGCCTTTGTCGGCACCGTCACGCCGCAGGCGCATCAGCGAGCGGCCGACTACACGCTGGCCAAGGGCCGCTTCGGCCTGCTGGCCACGGCCTTCGGCACGCTGGTGCTGCTGGGCTGGACACTTCTTGGCGGGCTGGACGCGCTGAACCAGCAACTGCTCGATACCGTCCAGCCGCGCTTCGGCGACATGGCTTACCAACTGGCGCTGCTGGCGGGCTTTGCGCTGATCGGCAGCGCGCTGGACCTGCCCTTCGAGATCTACAGCACCTTTCGCATCGAGCAGCGCTTTGGCTTCAACCGCATGACTCCGAAGCTCTTCATCGCCGATCTCCTGAAGAACGTCGCGGTCGGCGCACTCATCGTATTGCCGCTGGCCGCATTGATGCTGTGGATCATGGGCGCCACTGGCGCGCTGTGGTGGTTGTGGGCCTGGGGCGCGTGGATGGCCTTCAACCTGGTGCTGCTGGTGCTGTACCCGACGGTGATTGCGCCGCTGTTCAACAAGTTCGAGCCCTTGGCCGATGTCGAGCTGAAGGCGCGTGTGCAAACGCTGATGCAGCGCTGCGGCTTTGCCGCCAAGGGGCTGTTCGTGATGGACGGCAGCCGGCGCTCGGCCCATGCCAACGCCTACTTCACCGGCATGGGCGCGTCCAAGCGGGTGGTGTTCTTCGACACCTTGCTACAGCGGCTGTCACCGGGCGAGGTGGAGGCGGTGCTGGCCCATGAGCTGGGACACTTCAGCCACAGGCATGTGCAGAAGCGCATCGTCGGCATCTTCGCCTTCAGCCTGCTTGCGCTGGCATTGCTGGGCTGGTTGTCGGGCCAGGGCGACTTCTACCAGGGCCTGGGTGTCACACCCAACCCGACTGCGCCGAACGATGCGCTGGCGCTGATCCTGTTCATGCTGGCGCTGCCGCCCTTCACCTTCTTCATCTCCCCGCTGATGGCACACTTCTCGCGCCGACACGAGTTCGAGGCCGACGCCTACGCCTGCGCGCAGGCCAGTGGTCAGGATCTGGCGAACGCACTGCTCAAGCTGCACGAAGACAACGCCGCAACGCTGACGCCGGACCCGGTGTTCGTGCGCTTCTACTATTCCCATCCGCCGGCGTCAGAACGGCTGGCGGCATTGGCTTTGAATTCACGGTGATGCCCATGACCGACCTGACGCTTCAGCATTGCAAGCCGCTCGAGGGCCAGCCGCCGATGGCGCAGGCCCAGATCGATGCCCATCTGGCCCAGGCCAAGGGCTGGGTGCTGCGCGCGGGAGCGATCGAGAAGACCTACCCCTTCGGCAACTTCCACGAAACCATGGCCTTCGTCAACGCGCTGGCCTGGATCGCCCATGCCGAAGACCACCACCCCGAGCTGGCTGTCAGCTACAACCGCTGCACGGTGCGCTTCAATACCCATTCGGTGGGTGGCATCTCGATCAACGACTTCATCTGCGCGGCCAAGGTCGACGCCCTGTTGCCTTGAGTCGTTTCCAGGCCCTGGAGGTGGCGCGTGTCGTGGCCGCCCACGGGCGCCACGCGTTCATAGAAACGGCGGAAGGCAAGCGTGTGCAATGCCACCTGCGCGGGCGCAAGACCGACCTGGTGGTGGGCGACCTGGTGCGCTGGCAGGACACGGGTGACGAAGGGGTGATCGAAGCGGTCGAGCCACGCCGCAATCTGCTGTTCCGGCAGGACGAATGGCGCACCAAGTCCTTTGCCGCCAACCTGGACCAGATCTTGATGCTGGTGGCCGGCGAGCCGGTGTTCAGCGAATCGCAATTGACACGCGCGCTGATCGCCGCGGCCAGCGCCGAAATCCCGGCGCACATCGGGTTGAACAAGATCGACAAGCCCAGTGCCGTGCAGGCGCGCGAGCGGCTGCTGCCGTATCGCGCGATGGGCATCCAGGTGCTGGAGTTTGCGTTGAAGGCCGATCCCGCAGCTGCCGTTGCGCTGGTGCTGCCGCAGCTGCAGGGCAAGATCACGCTGGTGCTGGGGCCGAGCGGCACCGGCAAGAGCACACTCATCAACCTGCTGGTGCCGCACGCGCAAGCGCAGGTCGGCGAAATCTCGCAAGCGCTCAATTCAGGCCGCCACACCACCACCAGCACGCTGTGGTACTGGCTGGATGCGCAACGCAGCGGCGCGTTGATCGATTCGCCCGGTTTTCAGGAGTTCGGCCTGCGCCATATCGATCCGGCGATGCTGGCCGGCCTGATGCCGGACCTGCGCGCGCAAATGGGCCACTGCCGCTTCAGCAACTGCACGCACCGGCATGAGCCAGGCTGCGGTGTGATGGCGGCGGTGGAGCGCGGCGACATCGCGCCACAGCGCTATCGGCTGTACGCACAGATCCACGACGAGTTGAAGCGGCGCTGATCGCCGTGCAGCCGGCCGCTGGACGGGCTGCCGTGGCGCATGCCAGCACTCGCCGCCATGCGGTGCTCGCTCCGCCGCACCTCAACCCACGATATTGGCCAGCGTCAACAGCGCCAGCAACAGCATCCACAGCACCACCGAGCGCCACACCAGACCGACCACGCTCTGCAGGTGGCCGCTCTGCAGCGGCACGCCGATGGTCGACCCTTCGGCGCCGCCCCCGCCGGCCTGCAAGCCGCCGCTGAAGGTCTTGGAGCGATCGGGAGTCACCCCGGGCGCGGCCGCACCTCCCAACTGCACACCCACCGCGCCGGCCGCCGCGGCCAGGATGACGCCTTCGTGGGGCCGCTGCCACAGCCCGGCATCCCGACGCCAGCCGTTGATCGCTTCCTCGAAATTGCCAACGACGGCGAAGCCGAAGGCGGTAAGCCGCGACGGCACCAGGTCGACCAGGCCGAACACACGCTGCGAGACCTGCAGCAAGTCGTCGTTGGCCGGCGCATCCAGCGAGCGTTGGCGATAGGCCCAATAGCGGCTGACGAACTCGGCCATGCGGTACAGCACCGCACCGGCCGGCCCCAGGCCGAGCGCCGAACAGACGATGAACCAGAAGAACACGCCGAAGACGTGCCGGTGCGCGGCCAGCAACGCGTGCTCGACCACATGGCGCAGCACTTCGGTGCGAGGCAGTTCGCTGGCATCCAGATGCAGCCACTCGGCCAGCAGGCGCCGCACCTCGTCCTCGTCGCCGCGGTCCATCGCCTCGCGCATGTCGCTGAAGTAGTGGCTGAACTGGCGAAACCCCAGCGTGAAGTACAGCACCGCCACATCGAAGGCCACGGCCAGCAGCAGGCTGTAGTGGTGCATGCCGAGATACAGCAAGGCCACCAGGAGTGAAGGCACCAGCACCGAAATGCACCACACCACCCAGACGTGGCGCGACTTGCCGGCGTCGAAATTGCGCCCGGCTGAAGCGACCCATGCCACCAGCCTGTGATGCACCCAGTTGTCCCGCGGCAGCGGCTTGAGCTGCTCGATCAACAGGGCAAGTAGGACCGCGAAGAAACTCATCGGACGTCGATGATACCGAGCGGGCCGTGCACCCAAACCCCGGAGAACCGAGGTCACGGCACAGGCTTGAGGAACCCGTACAGGTTGCGCAGCATGGCCGCGGTGGCGCCCCAGATGAAATAGCGGCGCGCAACGCCGTCGGGGCCGACGCCGTCCCAGGGCATCGACAGGAACTGCCGTTTGCGGCCCTGCAACTCGATCTCGTGCCGCTGGTGGTGTGCCGGCGTCATCAGCCACGACAGCGGCACCTCGAAGGCCTCGGCCACCTCGAAGGGGTCCAGTGCCAACGTGAACGGGGGCCGCACCAGCGCGACCACCGGGGTGACGACGAAGTTGGTGATGGTGGTGTAGTGCGGCAGTGTGCCGATCACGTCGACCACGTCATGCGGCAGGCCGACTTCCTCTTGCGCCTCACGCAGGGCGGTGGCCACGGCATCGGCATCGACGTCCTCTGCGCGCCCACCCGGAAAACTGATCTGGCCGGCGTGATCGCGCAGGTGATCGGTGCGCCGCGTCAGCAGCACCGTCAGACCCTCGCTTCGTTGCACCAGCGGCACCAGCACCGAGGCGGCGGCCAGGCTGCGGCCCGAGAAACCGGTGTCGCCTGGGATCTCGGCCTGCCAAGGCGATTGCCCACCGAAGCGCTGGCGCAGCGCCTGTGGCGTCAGCCAGTCTGGCTCGAGCGCGCCCAGGTGACTGTCGATGCCGACGACCGGGATGGCCTGCGGATCGAGGATCGGGGAGCGGCTCACGATTCAAGGGATCATGCGGCGAAGGCAATGAGACCGCACGTGTGCGGTCTTGCGAAGGCCATCGCGCGCAGCTCGCGGCTCGCTGCCGCTTCGGGAGTTTGACTGCGCCTAACGGTGAGGCCAGCTTTTGTCGGCATGCGGCTTCGCCGCGTCGCCGACAAAACTCGCTTCGCGCTTCGCGCGACCTGCGGCTTCACCGCAGGCTGAGCTACGCTCAGGCGAGTTTTTCCTTGATGCGTGCCGACTTGCCGCTGCGCTGGCGCAGGAAGTACAGCTTGGCGCGGCGCACATCGCCGCGGCGCTTGACTTCGATGCCGGCGATGATCGGGCTGTACAGCTGGAAGGTGCGCTCCACGCCCTCGCCGTTCGAGATCTTGCGCACGATGAAGCTGCTGTTCAGGCTGCGGTTGCGCTTGGCGATGACCACGCCTTCGAAGGCCTGCACACGCTTGCGCGTGCCTTCCACCACATTCACGCTGACGATCACCGTGTCGCCGGGGGCGAAGACGGGAATCTTCTTGTTCAGACGCGCGATTTCCTCGTGCTCGAGGGTGCCGATCAAATCCATCGTTTTCTCCAGGCGATCTTGCCGGCCTTGTTGGAGGGCCCGTCAAGCAGGCTTTTTGGCCCCAGGGCGTAGACCTCGGGGTGCCCTGGCATTGGCCCGGGCGGTAGCGCAGCAGAGGATCGAAAAGCCTTTGATTATAGCCCGAGGCTGCGCAGGAACTGTTCATCGAGCCGGTCCAGCCGGCCGGCCGCACGTGCAGCTGCGATCATTTCGGGGCGGCGGCGCGCCGTCAGCTCCAGCGATCGCTCACGCCGCCAGCGCGCCACCTCTGCATGGTGGCCCGACAGCAGCACGGCCGGCACCGGCATGGCGCCGCCGGCAGCCGCCAGCAGCTCGGGCCGGCTGTACTGCGGACCTTCGAGCAAGCCGTCGGAGAAACTGTCCTGCTCGTGCGACGGCGCATTGAGCACGCCCGGCATCAGCCGCGCCACGGCATCCAGCAGCGCCAGGGCCGGCAGTTCGCCACCGGACAGCACAAAGTCACCCAGGCTGATTTCGTGCGTGACATGCGCATCGATGAAGCGCTGGTCGACACCTTCATAACGACCGCACACAAGCACCGCGCCCTCGCCGGCCGCGAACTCGTGCACCAGCGCCTGGTCCAGACGGCGACCGCCGGGGGTGAAGTGCACCACGGGCGCGGCCACGGCGTCGGCGCGTTGGGCCTTCACCGCCGCCAGCGCACGCTGCAGCGGCTCGGCCAGCAGCACCATGCCCGGCCCGCCGCCGTAAGGGCGGTCGTCCACGCGGCGGTAGCTGTCCTCGGCGAAATCTCGCAGCGGCCAGAGCTGAACCTGCACCTGGCCCGACTCGAAGGCGCGGCGCGTGATGCCATGCTTCAAATGCGCCTCGAAAAGCTCGGGAAAGAGCGTGACGACGTCGAAGCGCATGGCCGGGTTCAGTAGTCCAGGCCCCAGTCCACGGCGATGCGGCGCGCGCCCAGATCCACCTGATCGATGTACGCGGCGACGAACGGGATCAGTGTTTCCGCGCTCGCCGCGTCGCCGGCACGGCGCACGCGCAGCACGCTGTGCACGCCGTTGTCGATGAGGTCGACCACCTCGCCAAGACAAACCGCCTCGCGGTTGAACACCTGCAGGCCGATCAGGTCGACCCAGTAGAACTCGTCGATGGCGGTGCTGGGGAAACTGCTGCGCGCCACGAAGATGCGTGCGCCGCGCAGCGCTTCGGCTTGCGTCCGGTCGGCGATGTCGCGCACCGATGCAACCACGTCGTCACCGTGCTCTCGCGCTTCGATGACACGCAACAACGGTGGCAAGGCCGGGGCCGGCTTCGACGGCGCCGCATTCGCGGCGGGTTCCGGCGCACGCAAGAACCATTGCCGGGCGGAAAAAAGCGCCTGAGGGTCCTTGGCGTAGGGCTGCACGCGCAGCCAGCCTTTCACGCCCCAGGCGTCGAGCACCCGGGCGACCTCGATCGCGTCTGCGGGAAATTCGGCGTCCGGCGCCGAAGGGTCCGACGCGGCAGCCAAGCGCGGCGCTTCAGGCCGCGGTGGCAGCCTTGGCCTGCTCGACCAGGCGCGTCACGGTGGGCGACAGTTGCGCACCCACGCCCGACCAGTAACCGACGCGGTCGATCGCCACGCGCAGCGGCTCCTCGCCGCCCGAGGCCATCGGGTTGTAGAAACCCACGCGCTCGATGAAACGGCCGTCGCGCCGCTCGCGCGAATCGGAGACCACGATGTTGTAGAACGGGCGCTTCTTCGCGCCGCCGCGAGCCAGTCGGATGACGACCATGATGGATGCGTCCTTCAGTGAAATCGAGCGCCAGGCGATGAATTCGCCAAGGTCAGCCCATCGTTGGATGTGGGATGCTTCGCGCCACCACAGTTGTGGCCAGCGTCGAAAACCCAGCATTATAAACTCAAGCCCGCTTCCTTCCACCTAGAGCATGAGTAGAGCGCCCCTGTTGATCCGCCCGAGCACCCTGGCCGACATGGGAGCCGTGCGCGCCATCTATGCCCACGCCGTGACCGAGGGCACCGGCACCTTCGAGATGGACGCACCCGACGAGGGCGAAATGTTGCGGCGGCGTGGCGAGGTCATCGCCAAGGGGCTGCCGTGGCTGGTGGCCGAAGACGGCGGGCAGGTGCTGGGTTACGCCTATGCGACCCCTTTCAGACCACGGCCGGCTTATCGCTTCTGCGTCGAGGATTCGATCTACCTTGCCCCCGGCGCCCAAGGCCGCGGCGTCGGCCGATGGCTGCTCGGCGAACTGGTGTCGCGCTGTCAGGCCGCCGGGGCGCGTCAGATGCTGGCGGTCATCGGCGACAGCGCCAACCAAGCATCGATCCGTGTGCACCGCGCGCTCGGCTTCGAGCACTGCGGTGTCCTTGAAGCCGTGGGCTGGAAGTTCGACCGTTGGCTCGATGTGGTGCTGATGCAGCGTGCGCTGGGCGCTGGCGCAAGCAGTCCGCCGCAGCACGGCGGTGGCGCTTGAGTCCGCCTGATCGCCCAAGGCCGCGTGCAGCGGTGCGCAGTGCGCAGCTTCCCTGATGAGCCGCTACCGTTCGAAGACGCTGGCCACGTGGATTGCCGTACTTGGCGGCACACTGGGCCTGCATCGCTTCTACCTGCACGGCTGGCGTGACCTGCAGGGCTGGCTTTACCCGTGGCCTACTCTCATCGGCCTGGCCGGTGTGCAACGCATGCGGGCCTTCGGGCAGGACGACCGCGTGGCCTGGCTGCTGATCCCGGTGCTGGGGCTGATGATCTCGCTGGCCATGCTGACAGCCATCGTCTACGGCCTGACCCCCGATGACAAGTGGGCGGCGCGCTACAACCCCGGTGCGCCACCGCGGCCGACCGGCTGGCTGCCGGTGCTGGGCGTGATCACCGCCTTGCTGCTGGGAGCCAGCGTGCTCATGGGCACGGTGGCATTCAGCGGCCAGCGCTTCTTCGAATGGCAGCTGGAAAGATCGGTTCCGAGCCGTTAGAACAGCGCCTTACCGTCAAAGCAATATGTGGCTGCGAAGTTGTCCTCGCGAGGCGACGGTTCTGGCGACCAGAATGCAGGAGTGTCCTCGCGCCGGCCTAGAAGGCCGCCGGGCTTGCCACCAGCGCCAGCGGTTCCGACCCCGGCGCAGCCATCTTCGCGATCGACTGGTCGGCCGCGCGTGCCAGCCACGGGGCGATCGGCCCCAGGCCAGGTATGCACAACGTGGCATCGAGTTCGGCCAGGGGCAGCAGCACGAAGGCACGCAGATGCAGGCGTGGATGCGGCAGTTGCAGTTCGGCATCGTGATGCTCCTGCTCGCCCAGCAGCAGCAGGTCCAGGTCGAGCGTGCGCGGCGCGTTGCGCACGCTGCGCACACGGCCGAAGCGTTGTTCGATGTCCTGCAGCCGATGCAGCAGCGCCAGCGCGCCAAGCGTGGTGTGCAGCTCGGCCACGGCGTTGATGAAGTCTGGTCCGACGGCTTGCACCGGCGCGCTGCGGTACAGCGACGAGCGTGCCACCAAACTCGCCTCATGCAGTTCGCTGATCGCGGAAAACGCCGCTTCCAGCGTGGCCGCAGCGTCGCCCAGGTTCGCACCCAGACCGACGAAGGCGCGTTGCGAGACGGCGGACACGGTCAGTCGGGTGCGTGCGGCGCGAGGCTGTCCAGCGCACCCGTCGACGCGCCCTGGCCTGCGTCGGAGCGGCGCCTGCGGCGACGGCGCTTGCGCGGGGGCGCATCGCTGGCAGGTGCATCGGCATCCGGCGCAGCCGCGCTCGATGACTCGCGCGACACGGCGCGCGGCGTGGCCGACGGCACGCGCCGCGGTGGCTGCTTCTCGCGCGCCGCCTGCAGCAACGCCACGCGCTCGTCTTCGTCGCCCAGGGCGAAGTCTTCCCACCACTCGGCCAGTTCGGCATCGATTTCGCCGGCATCGGCGCGCAAGCGCAGAAAGTCGTATCCGGCGCGGTAACGCGGCTGTTCGACCAGCGCGCGCGGCGTGTTGCCGATGCGCCGCTCGAAGCGCGGTTGCATGAGCCAGATCTCGCGCATGTCGGCGGCCAGCTTGCCGCGCCCGGAGATGTCGCCGATGCGCGCGTCGAACACGGCATCCACGGCCTGCTGCAGCGCCGCGTAGGGTGCGTCGCCACCGGCCAGCAGCGCATTCCAGCGTTCCAGCACCTCGTGCCACAACAGGCAGGCGAGCATGAAGCTCGGCGCCACGCCCAGGCCTTCGGCCACGCGCCGGTCGGTGTCGGCCAGCGCCAGTTCCACGAAGCGGTTGGGGCCGCCGCTGCGCTCGTTCTGGTTCAGCACGGCGTCGAGGATCGGGAACACGCCACGCTGCAGGCCTTGTTTGCGCAGCTCTTCCAGGCTCTTCAGTGCATGGCCGGTCTGCAGCAGCTTGATCATCTCGTCGAACAGGCGCGAGGCCGGCACGTTGGCCAGCAGCGCGGCCATTTCCTTGATCGGCGCGCGCGTGGCCGGGTCGATGCTGAAGCCGAGCTTGGCGGCGAAGCGCACCACGCGGATGATGCGCACCGGGTCTTCGCGGTAACGCGAGACCGGGTCGCCGATCATGCGCAGCACGCGCTTCTTCTCGTCGCGAAAGCCATGGTGGTAATCGACGACAAGCTGATCGGTGGGGTCGTAGTACAGCGCATTGACGGTGAAATCGCGCCGCGCGGCGTCCTCGATCTGCGGGCCCCAGACGTTGTCGCGCAACACGCGGCCGGCGGCGTCGACCACATGCGACTTGCCGCTGAGCTCCTGCTTCGAGGTCTTCTCGTTGCCGCTGACCTGATCGGCCGCCGCGGCATCGAGCAAGGCGCGGAAGGTCGAGACCTCGATCACCTCGTGCTCGCGGCCACGGCCGAAGATGACATGCACGATGCGAAAGCGCCGCCCGATGATGAAGGCGCGGCGGAACAGCGCCTTCACCTGCTCTGGCGTGGCGTTGGTGGCGACATCGAAGTCCTTCGGGCGCAGCCCAAGCAGCAGATCGCGCACCGCGCCGCCGACGATGAAGGCCTCGTGCCCGGCGTCCTTGAGGGTGCGCACCACGCGCACCGCGTGCTCGTCGACCAGACCCAGGTCGATGCCGTGCTCGGCCGCGCCGATCTCGACACGCTTGCCCAGCGGCACTGCGGTCTTTGATGCCGAGGCGCCCTTGCCGAGCAGCCGATCGATGAATTTCTTGATCATGCAAAGAGCCTGAGGATGGGCCAGCCGCGTTCGATGGCGATGCGTTCCAGCGCGGGGGCGGGGTTGGTGGCCACGGGGTGGCTTGCGCGTTCCAGCAGCGGCAGGTCGTTGGTGGAATCGCTGTAGAAGGTGATGCGCTCGAAGTCGGCCCAGCGGCAACCCTGGCCTTCGAGCCACTGCTCGACCCGCGTGACCTTGCCCTCGCGGTAGGCCGGCACGCCCTGCACCGCACCCGTGGCGATGCCGGCCGCGTCGCGCTGCAGTTCCGTGGCGATGAGCGCCTGCACGCCGAATCGCGCGGCGATGGGTCGGGTGACGAACTCGTTGGTGGCGGTGACGATGGCCACGTGCTCACCTGCATCGACATGTTCGCGCAGCAATCGACGCGCCGATTCCTCGATGGTCGGCTCGATCACCTCGTGCATGAACTGCGCGCTCGCCGCGGCGAGTTCGGCCGCGCTGCGCCCGCGCCATGCCGAGGTGGCAAAGCGGATGTACGCATCGACGTCCAGCCGCTCGGCCTGGTACTGGGCGTAGAACAGGTCGTTGGCGCGGCGGAAATCCTCGCCGTCGGCCCAGCCCAGGCGCACCATGAATTCACCGAAGGCATGGTCCGAGTCGATGGGCAGCAGCGTGCCGTCCAGGTCGAACAGCGCGAGCCTCATGAGTGCGCTCCCGAGGCGACCGGCTCATCCTGCAGCATCTGACGCAGCAGCGGCACCGTGACCTGGCGCTGCCGGGCCAGCGCGAAGTGGTCCATGCGATCCAGCAGTTGCATCAGCGTCTTCAGATCCCGCGCACTGCGCGTGAGCAGATAGTCCATCACCCCATCGGCCAGAAAGATGCCGCGGCGGTCGGCTTCGCGGCGCAGCACGGCGCGGGTTTCGTTCTCGCTCGAGGGCAACAACGCAAACACATGGCCCCAGGCCAGGCGGGTGCGCAGGTCTTCGCGCAAGGGCAGGTCCACCGGCGGCAGGCGGCCCGCGGCCGCCCACTGCACACCGTGCTCGCCGGCCTGCAGGAACAAGGCAAAGGCGGCTTGCTGTCGTTCGGCATCGAGCGCATCGCAGCCGTCCACGACCACCAGTGTCCAGCCGTCCTGCAGCTGCCACGGCGCGGGGTCGGTCGCATCGAAGCATCCGGCCCTTTCTCCGGCACGCTGGCGCTCATGCACCAGGGCACGCAGAAGATGGCTCTTGCCACTGCCGGCCGGACCCCACAGATAGACGGGCGCGCTCGGCAGGTCCAGGCCCCGCAGGTGGGCCACGGCGGCAGCGTTGGCGTTCGAAAGGTAGGTATCGAAGGTTGCCAGCGGGTCCGGGCCGATCGCCAGCGGGATCTGCTTCATTGACGTGTGCTTGCACCCATGGCTCGCATTTTAGGGGCGGCGCCCCGCGCGGTCGACGCAGGGCGAGCGCGCCTCAATGAAGGGGTCCGCGCCGATCGCCACGCAGGCGGCTCAGCCGTGCGCGCAGTGCTGCCGCATCGGCGGCGTCGGGCGTGTGCTTCAGGTAAGCCGCCAGGTCGGCGGCGGCGGCAGGGTCACGCCCCAGTTCGGCCAGCACCAGGCCACGATCGCGCCGTTCCTCCCAGGCCTGCGGCAGCAGCACCACCAGGCGCTCGCACACGGCCAGCAAGCGCGGCAGGTCTTCGGCGCTGCGGTGGATTTCCTTCAGGTTGCGCAGCAGCCGGGCGATCACGTCACGCGGCGCCGCGGCCTGCAGGAACAGGCCCAAGGGCACATCGAACTCGCCGGTCAGACCGCGCTCACGACGGTAGGGCATGAGGCGCTCTTCGAGTTCCTCGCGCGACAGCGATTGCCCGCTCATCGGGTCGATCACCACTTCGCCCTTGCTGGCACGCAGCTTGACGAGAAAGTGCCCGGGAAAGGAAATGCCGCGCGCGGTCAGCCCGATCTGCGAGGCCAGCTCGATGTACAGCAGCGCCAGCGTGATGGGGATGCCACGGCGTGTGTTCAGCACCTCGTGCAGGTAGCTGTTGCGGGGGTCGTAATAGTTGTTGACGTTGCCGGAGAAACCCAGGTCCTGGAAGAAGAAGTGGTTCAGCAGCCGCAGCTTCTGCAACACGGCCGCATCGGCGGGAATGCGCCGCTTGAGGCGGTCGGCCAGCGCGTCCACCTGCGCCATCACGCCTTGCGGGTCGAGCTGCGGATACTCGTCCTGCGCCACGGAGATGGCCGCTTCGAGCAGCGCAAAGCCCGGATCCTCGGCGACGAGCGCAGCAAAGTACTGCAGCGCGGTGGGCACCTCGAAACGCAGCGTGTCAGCCATCGATCAGCCACAGATTCATGGGTGCCAGTGTAGGTCAGGGCCGGCGTCTGAAATGCGCCGGGCGCAAGCCGCAGGCCAGCAACACCGCGAAGTACAGCGTGGCCGCGCTGGCCAGCACGGCCGCCATCCAGCCGGCGCGCTGGCCCCATTGCGCTTGCAGGCCGATCCAGTCGATGGCCTGGCCGGCCCAGGCCAGCAAGCCGCCCAGGGCGGCGCAGGCCAGCAGCACACGAAACATGAACACGCCCCAGCCCGGCAGCGGCCGATAGACGCCGCCACGGCGCAGGCCCACGAGCAGCCAGGTGGCATTCACCAGCGCCGCCAGGCCGATGGACAAGGCCAGCCCGGCATGGCCGAACCAGGGCACGAAGAACACGTTCATGACTTGCGTCGCCGCCAGCACGACGATGGCAATGCGCACCGGCGTGCGTGTGTCCTGGCGCGCATAGAAGCCGGGCGCCAGCACCTTCACACCCACCAGACCCATCAACCCGACGCCGTAGCCCATGAGCGCGCGCGTCGTCTGCTCCACGTCCTGCGCCTGGAACTGGCCGTAGTGGAAGACCACCGCCACAAGCGCGCGCGGGAAGACCAGCAACGCCACGGCGCAGGGCAGCGCCAGCAGCACGACCATGCGCAGGCCCCAGTCGAGCATGTCGGAGTAACCGTCGCCGTCCTTGCGCGCCTGCGCCGCCGACAACTGCGGCAGCAGCACCACGCCCAGCGCCACGCCGAGCAATCCGGTGGGAAACTCCATCAAGCGGTCGGCGAAGGTCAGCCACGACACCGCGCCCACACCCACGTGGGAGGCGATCTGCGTATTGATGAGCAGCGAAATCTGCGCTACCGACACCCCCAGCAGCGCCGGTGCCATGCGGCGCAGCACGCGCCCCACGCCGGGGTGCCGCCAGGCACTGCGCAGCGCCCCGAAGCCGAACGCAAAACGCGGCATGCAGCCGATGGCACGCAATGCGGGAATCTGGATCGCGGCCTGCAACAACCCACCCAGCATCACGCCCGCAGCCAGCGCCAGCACAGGGTTCAGCCCCCAGCTCTCGAACAGCGGCGCCCCCCACCAGGCGGCAACGATGACGGCCAGGTTGAGCAACACCGGCGTGAGCGCCGGCACGGCAAAACGCTTCCAGGTGTTGAGGATGCCGGCCGACAGCGCCACCATCGACATGAAGCCGATGTAGGGGAACATCCAGCGTGTCATCGTCGCCGCCAGGTCGAACTCGGCCAGGCCCGAGCCGATCAGCCACACCAGCAGCGGCGCGCCGACCATGCCGACGACGCAGGTGACGAGCAGCGCCCAGGCCAGCACGCTGGCCACGGCATCGATCAGGCGGCGCGTCGCGGCGTCGCCCTCGCGCTCGCGCGTGTCCGCCAGGATCGGCACGAAGGCCTGAGAGAACGCGCCTTCGGCAAACAGCCGGCGCAGCAGGTTCGGGATGCGAAAGGCGACGTTGAAGGCGTCGGTCGCGGCACTGGCGCCGAAGGCTGCGGCGATCAGCTGCTCTCGCACCAACCCGGTGACGCGCGAGGCCAGCGTGAGCAGGGAGACGGTGGAGGCGGCCTTGAGCAGGTTCATCGTGGCTGAACAGGCAGCGCGTCGGCCCTGCTGCGAAGCGTCGGATTATAGGCAGCCACCCCCGACTCATCCGCCGGCCGTGCTCGCCGTGTTATACTTTTCGGCTTTGCATCACACCCCGTAAAGCATGGCCACCACGACCAAAGCCAAGAAGAAGACCGTTCGCCTCGCCTCGGGCCTGAAGCGCGCGCGCCAGGACGTGAAGCTGAACGCCGCCAACACGGCGCTGCGCTCGAAGTTCCGCACCGTCATCAAGAACGTGCAGAAGGCCGTGCTGACGGGCGACAAGGCCAAGTCCACCGAACTGTACAAGTCGGCGCAAAGCGTCATCGACTCCATCGCCGACAAGGGCCTGTTCCACAAGAACAAGGCCGCGCGACATAAGAGCCGTCTGTCCGCCAAATTGAAGGCGCTGTCGGCCTGATTCTCGCGAAGCCCGCTTCGTTTGCCGATCAAGAGCCTGCATCGCAGGCTCTTTTTCATTGCTGCTTCGATCTTGCATGCAAAGGCGCCAACTCTAGAATCGCAACGCTTCTGCCGCGTACCGCAAAACCGCAGCCGTCGCGCTGCCATCAGTCCGAGGATTGCCGATGAACGCCCCCGACAAAGCCGTGATCTCGCCGATGCCGCATGTGATGAACACCTACGGCCGCCTGCCCATCGCGCTGTCGCACGGCCGCGGCTGCTGGGTCTGGGACACCGAGGGCCGCAAGTACCTGGACGGGCTGGGCGGCATCGCCGTCAACACGCTCGGCCACGCCCACCCGAAGCTGGTGCCGGCGCTGCAGGAGCAGATCGGCAAGCTGATCCACAGCTCCAACTACTACGAGGTGCCGCTGCAGGAAAGCTGGCGGCCAAGCTGTGCGAGCTGTCCGGACTTGAGGCGGCCTTCTTCTGCAGCACTGGCTTGGAAGCCAACGAAGGCGCGCTGAAGATCGCGCGCAAGTATGGCCATGACCGTGGCATCGAGCGCCCGGAGATCATCGTCTACGAAGGTGCGTTCCACGGTCGCTCCATCGCCACACTGTCGGCCACCGCCAACCCGAAGGTGCAGGCCGGCTTCGGCCCGCTGGTCGAAGGCTTCGTGCGCGTGCCGCTCAACGACCTGGCCGCGGTGCAGAAGGTGGCGCGCGACAACCCGAACGTGGTGGCCGTGTTCCTGGAAACCATCCAGGGCGAAGGCGGCATTCACCCGGCGCGCTGGGAATACCTGCAAGGCCTGCGCAAGCTGTGCGACCAGAAGGACTGGCTGTTGATGCTGGACGAAGTGCAATGCGGCCTGGGCCGTACCGGCAAGTGGTTCGCGCACCAGTGGGCCGGCATCGTGCCCGACGTGATGCCGCTGGCCAAGGGCCTGGGTTCGGGCGTGCCGATCGGCGCCATCGTCGTCGGGCCGAAGGCCAAGAACGTGCTCGGCCCCGGCAACCACGGCACCACCTTCGGCGGCAACCCGCTGGCCATGCGCGCCGGCGTCGAGACGCTGCGCATCATGGTCGAGGACGGTGTGATGGAAAACGCCGCCACCGTCGGCGCTGCGCTGAAGGCCGGCCTGCAGCGCGAGTTGCAAGGTGTGGCCGGCGTGGTCGAGGTGCGCGGCCAGGGCCTGATGCTCGGCATCGAACTGGCGCGCCCCTGCGGCGTGCTGCTGCAGCGCGCGGCCACTGCGGGGCTGATGCTCAGCGTGACGGCTGACTCGGTCATCCGCCTGGTGCCGCCGCTGATCCTGTCGACTGAGGAGGCGGCGCAGATCGTCGCCATCCTGTGCCCGCTGATCCGCGACTTTCTGGCCGAACCCGTGACGGCATGAAACCCGGAAACGCGCTGATGAAGCACTACCTGCAGTTCAAGGACCTGCGCGCCGAGGAGTACGCCTATCTGTTCGAGCGCGCGCGCATCATCAAGACGCGCTTCAAGAACTACGAGCGTTACCAGCCGCTGGTGGACCGCACGCTGGCCATGATCTTCGAGAAGGCGAGCACGCGCACCCGCGTCAGCTTCGAGGCCGGCATGTACCAGATGGGTGGCTCGGTCGTGCACCTGACCACCGGCGACAGCCACCTGGGCCGCGCCGAGCCGGTGGAGGACACCGCGCGCGTCATCAGCCGCATGGTGCGACCTGGTCATGATCCGCACCTACGAGCAGGCCAAGATCGCCGCCTTCGCCGCGCATTCGCGCGTGCCGGTGATCAACGGCCTGACCAACGAATACCACCCCTGCCAGATCCTGGCGGACATCTTCACCTACATCGAACATCGCGGCTCGATCCAGGGCAAGGTCGTGGCCTGGGTCGGCGACGGCAACAACATGGCCCACACCTGGTTGCAGGCGGCCGAGATCCTGGGCTTCACCGTGCACATCAGCACGCCCAGCGGCTACGAGATCGACCCCGCGGTCGCCGGCGTGTCGCGGCGCGACTGCTACAAGGTCTTCAAGGACCCGATGGACGCCTGCCGCGACGCCGACCTGGTGACCACCGACGTGTGGACGAGCATGGGCTACGAGGCCGAGAACCAGGCCCGGCAGACGGCCTTTGCCGACTGGTGCGTGGATTCCGAGATGATGGCTGCAGCTCGGCCTGAAGCGCTGTTCATGCACTGCCTGCCCGCGCACCGCGGCGAGGAAGTGGCCGCCGATGTCATCGACGGGCCGCAGTCGGTGGTCTGGGACGAAGCCGAGAACCGGCTGCACGCGCAGAAGGCGCTGATGGAGTACCTTCTGCTCGGGCGCATCGGCTGACCGCGCCCGCGCTGCAAGGCGCGCAATCGCATTGACGATGCTCGACACAGGCGATATACTTTAGTTCTAAAGTATATCGACGGCCGCAGCCTGCGGTTCGCGCACAGGCCTTCGAACCATGCCGCGCCTTTGGGACATCTCCCCGCCCGTACACGCTGGCTCACCCGTGTTTCCGGGCGATGCGGCCTACCAGCAGGCGTGGAATGCGCGCATCGGCCCCGGTTGCCCGGTGAACGTGAGCACGCTGACGCTGTCGCCACACACCGGTGCGCATGCCGATGCGCCGCTGCACTACGACGATCAAGGCGCCGCCGTCGGTGCGCTCGATCTCGACGCGTACCTGGGTCGCTGCCGCGTCATCCATGCCATCGCCTGCGGGCCGCTGATCGAATGGCCTCACCTTGCGCATCTTCTTGACGACCTGCCGCCGCGCGTGCTGGTGCGCACCTATGCGAAGGCGCCGGTCGATCGTTGGGATCCGCAGTTGGCCGCCTTCGCCGCGCAGACCGTGACGCGGCTGGCCGACCTGGGCGTGCGCCTGATCGGCATCGACACCGCCAGCATCGACCCAGCCGACAGCAAGTCGCTGCCCAGCCACCAGGTCATCCGCAAGCGCGGCCTGCGCGTGCTGGAGAACCTGGTGCTCGACGCGGTGCCTGAGGGTGACTACGAACTCATCGCGCTGCCGCTGAAGCTGAGCACCGCCGATGCCAGCCCGGTGCGCGCCGTGCTGCGCGAACTGAAATGAGGGAGATCGCATGAAGAACCTGAGCGAAGCCGAAGCACTCGATGCCGCCGACCCGTTGTCGCCACTGCGCGAGCAGTTCCAGATTCCGCCGGGCCTGATCTACCTGGACGGCAACTCTCTCGGCGTGCTGCCCAAGGCCACCGCGTCGCGGATCCAGCAGGTGGTGCAGCAGGAGTGGGGTGTGGGCCTGATCGGCAGCTGGAACAGCGCCGGCTGGATGGACCTGCCGCAACGCATCGGCGACAAGATCGCGCGGCTGGTGGGCGCCGGGCCGGGCGAACTGGTGGCCACCGACTCGACCTCGGTCAACCTGTACAAGGTGCTGAGTGCCGCGCTGAACATCGCGCGCACCGACCAGCCGACACGCAAGCGCATCGTCTCCGAGCGCAGCAACTTCCCGACCGACCTGTACATCGCCGAAGCGCTGGCGCAGGAACGCGGGCTGGAGCTGGTGCTGGCGGATGCGCCTGAGGATCTGCCCGCGTTGCTGGATTCAGGTTGTGCCGTGCTGATGCTCACGCACGTCAACTACAGCACCGGCCGCATGCACGACATGGCCGCGCTCACGCGCATGGCGCACGAGGCCGGCGCACTCGCGCTGTGGGACCTGGCGCATTCGGCCGGTGCGGTGCCGGTGGATCTGAAGGGCAGCCAGGCCGACTTTGCCGTCGGCTGCGGCTACAAGTACCTGAACGGCGGCCCCGGCGCACCGGCCTTTGCCTGGGTCGCCCCGCGCCATGCCGATCGCTTCTGGCAGCCGCTGGCCGGGTGGATGGGGCATGCCGCGCCCTTCGAATTCACGCCCGGCTATCGGCCGGCGCCGGGCATCCGCCGCTATCTGTGCGGCACGCCGCCGCTGTTGTCGCTGGCCGCGCTGGAGTGCGGCGTGGACACCGTGCTCGCCGCCGAGCCGCTGGGTGGCATGGCGGCGCTGCGCCGCAAGTCGCTGGCCTTGACCCGTGCGTTCGCCACGCTGGTGGAGGCGCGCTGCAGCGGGCATGGCCTGACGCGGGTATCGCCGATCGAGGACGCGCTGCGTGGCAGCCAGGTCTGCTTCGCGCACCCCAGCATCGGCTACCCGGTGATGCAGGCGCTGATCGCACGCGGCGTGGTCGGCGACTTCCGCGCTGGCGACAAGTCGCACGCTGCGGGCGCGGGGGACATCCTGCGCTTCGGCTTCACGCCGCTGTACTCACGTTTCACCGATGTGTGGCATGCCGTGGAGCATCTGCGCCAGGTGCTGGAAGGTGGTGAATGGCGCGAGGCGCGTTTCAACCAGCGGGCGGCGGTGACATGAGCACCGCCGATCGCCCACAAGGCGGCTGCCCGATGGCGCAGCCCGCCAGCCCCGAAGGCATCGTGCGCGAAGAAGGCGCGAAGCTCGATTTCGCGCAGGACATGAGCTACGGCGACTACCTGCATCTGGACGAGGTGCTGAACGCGCAGCATCCGCGCTCGCCCGACCACAACGAGATGCTGTTCATCGTGCAGCACCAGACCAGCGAGCTGTGGATGAAGCTGATGCTGCACGAGCTGCGCGCGGCCATGGCCCACGTGGCGCAGGACGAGCTCGGCGGCGCCTTCAAGATGCTGGCCCGCGTGAGCAGGATCATGGAGCAGCTGGTGCACGCCTGGGACGTGCTGGCGACGATGACACCGCCCGAGTACAGCGCCATCCGGCCCTACCTGGCCAGCTCCAGCGGCTTCCAGAGCTGGCAGTACCGCTGCATCGAATTCAGCCTGGGCAACAAGAACGCGGCGATGCTCAAACCCCACGCGCACCGCGCGGACCTGCTGGCGCATGTGCGCGCGGCCTACGCCGCACCGTCGCTGTACGACGAAGCGCTGCGCCTGCTGGCGCGTCGCGGCCTGGCCGTGCCGGCCAGCCACGTCGAGCGCGACTGGACCTTGCCCTACGCGGCAAACCCCGAGGTCGAAGCCGCCTGGCTGGCGGTGTACCGCGACCCCAAGCAGCACTGGGATCTGTACCAGCTGGGCGAGGAACTCACCGACCTGGAAGACGCCTTCCGGCTCTGGCGCTTCCGCCATGTCACCACCGTCGAGCGTGTCATCGGCTTCAAGCGCGGCACCGGCGGCACCGGCGGCGTGAGCTACCTGCGCAAGATGCTCGACGTGGTGCTGTTCCCGGAAATCTGGACGCTGCGCACGGAGTTGTAGGCGTAGGCCGAACGACAGTCAGGCGGTCTTCAAACGGCATTCAACGCCCGCTCGAACGTGGCCACCGTGCGCTCCACGTTCTTCAACTTGTCGAGCCCGAACAGCCCGATGCGAAAGGTCTTGAAGTCGGCCGGCTCGTCGCAGGCCAGCGGCACGCCGGGGGCGATCTGCAGGCCCTGCGCGGCGAAGGCCTTGCCGTTGTGCCATTCGGGCGCGTCGGTATAGCTGACCACCACGCAGGGCGCCTGGAAACCTTCGGCCGCGACGCTGCGGATGCCACGCGCCACCAGCAGCGCGCGCACGCGGTCGCCAATGGCCTGCTGCGCCGCGCGTGCGTTTTCGAAGCCGAATGTTTGTGTTTCCTGCATCACGTCGCGCAGCTGCGCCAGCCCGTCGGTGGGCAGCGTGGCGTGATAAGCGATGGCGCCCTTCTCGTGGGTCTCCATGATCGACAGCCACTTCTTCAGGTCCATCGAGAAGCTCGTGCTCGTCGTGGCGTCGATGCGTTCACGCGCACGTTCGCCCAACATCACCAGGCCGGCGCAGGGCGTGCTGCTCCAGCCCTTTTGCGGCGCGCTGACGAGCACGTCCACGCCGGTTGCCGCCATGTCCACCCAGATCGCGCCCGAGGCCACGCAATCCAGCACGAACAAGCCGCCGTAGTCGTGCACCGCGGCCGCCACTGCACGCAGGTAGTCGTGCGGCAGGATCAAGCCCGCCGAGGTCTCGACATGCGGCGCAAACACCAGGTCGGGCTTGTTCTGCCGGATCGTCGCCACCACCTCGTCGATCGGCGCCGGCGCGAACGGCGCCTTCGGCCCAGGGCCGGTGAGCCGCGCCTTCAGCACCTGCGGTCTCGGCGGTGATGGCGCCCATCTCGAAGATCTGGCTCCAGCGGTAGCTGAACCAGCCGTTGCGGATGACCAGCACCTTCTTGCCGGTGGCGAACTGCCGCGCCACCGCCTCCATGCCGAAGCTGCCGCTGCCCGGCACGACGATGGCCGAGCGCGCTCCGTACACCTGCTTGAGCGTGGCCGACACGTCCTGCATCACGCGCTGGAAGCGCTGCGCCATGTGGTTCAAGGCGCACGGTCGGTATAGACCACCGAATATTCGAGCAAGCCGTCGGGATCGATATTGGGGAGCAAACCGGGCATGACGCCTCCGCGATGGTGATGAACGATCTGTCGAGGTTAGCAGCCGGCGCGCCAGCCTGCTGCGCCCTGCATGCGCCGTACTTGGCATCAGGCTCGACCTGCCATAGTCGGGCAGCGTCGGGCAGAGCCGAGAAGCAGCGGCGCTCCTAGAATCGATGCCTTACGTCGCACCCGCTGGAGCCGAGATGGACACACGCACTTCCCCCATCCGCATGCGCCTGACGCAACTGCGCGAAGAGATGGCGCGGCGTGGCGTGCACGCGCTGCTGGTGCCCAGCAGCGACCCGCACCTGTCCGAGTACCTGCCCGAGCGCTGGCAGGGCCGCGAGTGGTTGTCGGGCTTCACCGGCTCGATGGCCACGCTGGTGGTGGGCAGCACGCGCGCCGCGCTGTTTGCCGACAGCCGCTACTGGGTGCAGGCCGAAGCGGAACTCGCCGGCACCGGCATCGAGCTCGTGCGCATCCATTCCGCCGCCGCGCCCACGCACCTGGACTGGCTGGTCGAGCAGCTGCCGCGCGGCGGCGTCGTCACGGTGGACGGCCAGGTGCTGAGCCTGTCCGCCGCGCAGGCGCTGAAGGCCCGGCTCGATGCCGCCGGCGTCACGCTGCGCACCGCGCCCGATCTGCTGGACGCCATCTGGCCCGAGCGCCCCGCCCTGCCGGCGCAGCCGGTGTTCGCGCACGACGCGCCGCATGCGCCGCGCCCGCGCGCAGCCAAGCTGGCACAGGTGCGCGAAGCCATGGCGCGGCTCGGTGCGACGCACCACTTCATCTCCACGGTCGACGATGTCGCGTGGCTCACCAACCTGCGCGGCAGCGATGTCGACTACAACCCGGTGTTCCTGGCGCACCTGCTGCTGGACCACACGGGCGCCAGGCTGTTCGTCGGCGCCGGCAAGGTCAGCGACAGCTTGCGCGCCGCACTGGCCGCGGATGGCATCGCGCTGGCACCCTATGCCGATGCAGGCGCCGCACTGGCCGCGCTGGGCGAGGACATGCAGCCTGCTGCTCGACCCGAAGCGCGTGACGCTGGGCTTTCGCGAACGGGTGGCCGCGCGCTGCCGCGTGGTCGAGGCCATCAACCCGAGCACGCTGTTCAAGAGCCGCAAGACCGAGGCCGAAGCGGCCTTCATCCGCGAGGCGATGATCGAGGACGGCGCCGCGATGTGCGAGTTCTATGCCTGGTTCGAGGCCGCGCTGGCACGCGGCGAGCGCATCACCGAGCTGGACATCGACGAGCAACTGTCGGCCGCACGCGCGCGGCGCAAGGGCTTCGTGGGCCTGAGCTTTTCCACCATCGCCGGCTTCAACGCCAACGGCGCGATGCCGCACTACCGCGCCATGCCCGACGCCTTCGCCGTGATCGAAGGCGACGGCCTGCTGCTCATCGACTCCGGCGGGCAGTACCTCGGCGGCACCACCGACATCACGCGTGTGTGGCCCATCGGCACGCCCAGCGCAGCGATGAAGCGCGACTACACGCTGGTGCTCAAGGGCACGATGGCCTTGAGCCGCACACGCTTCCCGCGCGGCACGCTGAGCCCGATGCTCGATGCCATCGCGCGCGCGCCGCTGTGGGCCGAAGGGCTGGATTTCGGCCACGGCACCGGCCACGGCGTGGGCTACTTCCTCAACGTGCACGAAGGCCCGCAGAGCATCAGCCGCGCCATGCCCGACGCGCACATGGCGATGGAGCCGGGCATGATCACCTCCATCGAACCCGGCGTCTACCGGCCCGGCCAGTGGGGCGTGCGCATCGAGAACCTGGTGCTGAACGTGCCGGCGGCAACGCCCGAAGGCAACACCTTCGCCGAGATGCTGGAGTTCGAGACGCTCACGCTGTGCCCGATCGACACACGCTGCATCGATCGCACGCTGCTGCGCGCCGACGAGATCGACTGGCTCAACGCCTACCACGCGATGGTGCGCGAACGGCTGGCGCCGCGTGTGGACGGTGACGCTCTGGCCTGGCTCGAGCGCCGCTGCCAGCCGCTGTAGGCAGCGATGCCCGTGCACGCGCTCGGCATCGACCTGGGCGGCACCAAGATCGAGGCGATGCTGCTGTCGGCGCAGGGCACCGAGCTGTGGCGCCGGCGCATCGCCACGCCGGCGGGCGACTACGACGCCACGCTGCGCGCCATCGACCTGCTGGTGGTGCAGGCCGCGCATGGTGAGCGGCGCGCGCTGCAGCATCGGCATCGGCACGCCCGGCAGCCTGACGCGCCGAAGGGCTGATGAAGAACGCCAATTCGCAGTGCCTGAACGGCCGGCCGCTGGTGCGCGACCTGCAGCGCCTGATCGGCGCAGCCGGTGCGCATCGCCAACGACGCCAATTGCCTGGCGCTGTCCGAAGCCACCGATGGTGCCGGCGCCGGCGCGCCGGTGGTCTTCGCCGCCATCCTGGGCACCGGCTGCGGCGCCGGCATCGCGGTGCACGGCCGCGTGCTGAGCGGGCCCAACGGCCTGGCCGGCGAGTGGGGCCACAACCCGCTGCCCTGGGCCGTGGCCGGCGAGGACCCGGTCTTCGACTGTTACTGCGGCCAGCGCGGCTGCATCGAGACGCTGCTCAGCGGCCCCGGCATGGCGCGCGACCATCGGCAGCGCGGCGGCGCCGAGCTGTCCGCGCCGCGAGATTGCTGCACACGCGTCTGCGCGGCGACGCCGCCTGCGTGGCCACGCTCGATCGCTACGCCGCACGCCTGGCGCGCGCGCTGGCCGGCGTCATCAACCTGCTCGACCCGGATGTCATCGTGCTGGCCGGTGGGCTGTCGCCGCATCGACGCGCTGTACGAGCAGGTGCCACGCGCTGTGGGGCCGCTGGGTGTTCTCCGGCGGCCACCGGGACCCGGTGCGCACCCGGCTCGTGCCGAGCCGGCATGGCGACGCCTCGGGCGTGCGCGGCGCGGCCTGGTTGTGGCGTGATGCGGCAGCGCAGGAGTCCTGACGCCGACCGGCTCCCCGCGTGCCGCGCTCAGGCTCCGACGCGTTGCATCTTCGCCGACAGCGCCTGCGCCAGGGTATCGGCGCTGTCCTGAAGGTGCGCACGGCTGTCCGCGTCCATCGGCTCGCGGCGCTTCAGCGACTTGTCCAGCTGCAGTTGCAACTGCAAGGCCTGCACGCGCAACAGGCTGCGCGCATCGGCACGCGCGGTGGGGCTGGTGCGCAGCAAGGATGCGGCCACACGATTGACATGGTCGCGCTGCAGTTCGCGGCGCGTGGCGGTGATGTTGCCGCCCTTGACCAGTTCGCTCCAGACGTCGTGGTTCAGCCGCGCATACAGCTCGGACAGCTGAAACGCCGCGTCGGGCCGGTCGGCCTTGCCCACGCTGTCGAGGATGCGCGCGGCCACGGCATCGCTCATCAATTGGGTCAGCACCGCACGCTGCAGGTCGAGCAGACGCTGCGGCACCGGGTAGTCGGTGGGCAGGCCGGGGTTCTCACCACGGTCGTCGAAGTCCGGCGCCAGGCGGCGCTGCAGCGCCGGCGTGACGGCCAGGCCGTCGATGGACAGCACGTGGTGCGCGATCAGCTCCAGCGCCTGGCGCTGGGTGGCTGCGTCGGTGGGCTTGAGCGGATCGCGTCCGCTGCCGGGATGGTCGCGCAAGGTGCGCACGCCGCCGATCTGGCGCACCAGCACGCCGACCGCGCGGCCGGCGTCGGCAATCGCATAGGCCAGCGAGCGGCGCAGCACGGCGTAGTTCTGGTCGGGCGTGAGCTCGCGTGTCTCCTGGCGCCGGAACAGGTCGCGCGCGATCTCCAGCCGCTTGGCGGCGTAGGCGATCGGGTCCGAACCCAGGTCGAGCTGGATGGTCTCGGGGTCGATGCCGAATGCGGCGTCCTCGTCGGTGCCGTAGGCCAGCAGCGGCTCGTTGCTGCGCGCGGCGATGCGCAGCAACTCGGAACCCTCGTCCTGCGGCGCAAGCGGTTTGTAGGCGTACTCGATGGCCCAGTAGTCGTAGGGCCCCAGCGTGGTCTGGAACGGCATGCCACCGGTCTGCCCCGGCCTTGGCAGGTTGACCGCGTTGTATTCCATGACCGAACCGGTGGTGCCGTTGGCGCGCGTGAACACCGGGTCGGACAACTGCGCCTCGGTGTAGACGCGCGAGGCGCGGAAGTTGTGGCGCAGTCCGATCGCGTGGCCGACCTCATGCATGATCGTGTCCTTGATGTACTCGCGCACGAACTGCTCGGCCTGCTCGCTGTCGGGCTCGAGGTCGCCGCGCGCCTGGAGTATGTCCAGCGCATAACCCAACTGTTCGGCCGCCATGTCGCCGTACGCGCAGTGCGCATGGCCAGCGTGCTCGCCATGTTCGCGAGGCGCGCCCAGCACCGCGGCAAAGGACGCCGCACCCGACAGCGTCTGCGTGCGCACGTTGCGCATCGAGCGCGAACTCAGGCTTTCGAAGCCGATGTCGGCATCCAGGATCTCGCCGCTGCGCGGGTCCACGTGTTTGGGGCCGATGGCGCCGAAGCTCGGCACCGCCGACATCATCCAGCGCACCGATGAATAACCCAGGTCCAGCGTGTCGAACTCGGCGTCGTCCGGCTGCTGCTGCACCACCACGGCGTTCTTGAAGCCGATCTTCTCGAAGGCCTTGTTCCATTCGAGAATGCCCTCGGTGACCACGGCGCGGTATTTCAGCGGCACGTTGCGGTCGAGCCAGAAGGTGATCGGCTTGACCGGCTCGGACAACTCCGCCGCCGGGTCCTTCTTGTCGAGCCGCCAACGCTCGACCATGCGCACGCGCGGCGAGCGTTGCAGGTCGTCGCTGAAGTCGAGCACCGACTGCGTCATTAGGCCGATGCGCGCGTCGGCGCGGCGCGGCGCCATTGGCTGCGCCGGCAACGGCGCCAGTGAATAGTGGTGCCCGATGAACAGGCTGCGCGTGTCCGGCACATAGCGCGGCACCGTCGGTACGGGCGCGCCCGGCGGCGTGCCCGGCTGCGGGGCGCCGATGCTGGCGCTGTAGTAGTGGTTCTGCGCCTGCAGTTCGAGCGACAGGGGCGAGCCGCGCACCGAGGTGATGACGCTGTTGCGCGGGTCCATGCTGTAGCCCTGGCGGAACGCGCGCTGCAGCTGCATGCCCACGCCCAGCAGGTCGCTGAGGAACAGGCCATTCGCCTCGATCAACACGCTCTTGCGCTGCGGGTGCGGCTGGCTCGCCACCGGCACGCTGCCGAGCAGGCTGGGCGAGTACGAGATCGCCGTCGCGCGCGCTTCGGGCGTGCCCGGCTTGGCGGTGATGTCGAGGTTGCGCGCCTGCAGCCGCACCTGGTTGTACACGCGCACGAACTCCACCACCTGCTGCCCGCCCGCACCGCTGACCTGATAGGCCATCAGCCCGCCCAGGATGAAAGCCTCGCCGATGCCGGTGCTGAGCTTGGGCGACAGGATGAAGGGCTTGTTGAAGTCCTCCGGCGCCAGTTCGATCCAGACCTTGTCCTCCCTTTGCCAGGCGGTGAGCGGGCCGTCGATCTTCTTCGCGTCCTTCATGACCACGGCAAAGGGCGGCGGGCTGCCCGGCGGCAGTGGCGCGGCGCAGCCGCAGGTACTGCAGCGCCCGTGGCCGGTGCGGCGACGGGCGGTGCGCCGGCGCCACGCACTGCGGGCGGCACGCTCGGCGGCACCGTCGGCAGGGGCGCCACGGGGGCAAATGGCGCCGCGGCCGGCTGTGCGGGCCGTGCCGCCACATTGGCAGGCGTGGCGCCAGGCGTCGCTGGCGGCGGTGGTGGAAACATGGCGGCGCAGCCCGCCAACAGTGTCAGTGCGAGCAGCGCGGCAATCGAGCTTCTGCGGAAGTGATGCATCGGGGGCCGTGGGCAGTTTGGGGACTCAAGCCGGTGCCCGCACACGGCCGTCGATCCGGTCGGAGTGCGGTTCAGCCGAATTGGTTCACCGCGCAGGGCTCAGCCATTGTCAGGCATCGATGTCGTGCGTGCAGGCAGCGGCCGGCGCAACAGACGTGCGATATGCGGCACCCACATCAATCCCAGCAGCGCGCAGGCGCCGGTAGCCACCCACGTCCACTGCCAGCCGCCCGCGCGGCCAGCCAGCCAGGCCACCAGCGGCGGCCCGGCAAACTGGCCCAGGGCCGACCATTGCTGCATCCAGCCGACCGTCGTCGACAGCGTCTGTTCACTGGGCGCCAGGCGCACGGCCAGCGCGAACAGCGTGGCCGGAATCAGGCCACCCACCATCGAGAACAGCAGCACCGCCGCATAGCGCAGCGCCGGCGGCAGGGTGACCCCATCGATCGCGGCGTAGGCCGCGATCGCGGCCAGGCCCATCGTGGCGAAGCCGATGTTCAGCAACCGCGTCGGCGGCACACCGGCGTGAAGCAGGCGCCCCGAAGCCAGATTGCCCAGCATGTTGACGGCTGCCGCCAAGGCCGTGAGCAACCCAGTCGCGGTGCCGGACACGCCCGCCTGCAGATACAGGCTGGGCAGGAAGCCGATCACCGCCATCCATTGCCCGGCATACACGGCAAAACACACCGCCACCAGCCATGGGCCGGGCGCAGACAGGGTCTGGCGCAGGCGCCACCACCAGGGCGTGGCCTGCGCAGAGCGCGGCGCGTCGGCGCGAGCGGCCGGCACGGCCCGTGCGAGCCACAGCGCCATCGCCAAGGACAACGCGCCCAACACCCACCACCAGGCACGCCAACCGAAAGCGCCGATCCACACCGGGCCGATGAGCAGCGCCAGCGCCGCGCCGAAAGGCATGTAGGTGCCCCACAGTCCCATCATCCGGTTGACGCGTTCGGGCGCCACGAGCTGGCGCATCAGCCCCGGCGCGGGCAGCACCACCAGCAGGAAGCCGAAGCCTTCGAGCGCGCGCAGTGCCATCAACATCGGCACGCTGTGCACCGCACCGCCCAGTGCGCTGAGGCAAGCCAGCAGCAGCAATCCGAGCAGCATGCTGCGCCTGGCGCCCAGCCCGTCGGCCAGCGCTCCGAAGGCCACGCCCAAGGTCATGCCGGCCACCTGCACCAGCGACAACAGGAAGCCAGCCTGCAGCAGCGTCACCCCCAGGGCCTGCTGCAAGGCCGCGATGGCCGGCGGCAGCTTGCCCACATGCAGCGCGGCGCTGACGCCCGCAAGCATCACCACCAGGGCCGGATCGATGCGGCGCTTCAGCGCGTCAGGCCCGCGTGACGCTGCGCTCCACCAAGCGGACACCGCGGATCCGGCTCCGCCGGTCGGCTGGCGGTCGCCCCCTTGAGGGGGCGGCCGAAGGCGCGCAGGGGGTGGGTCATTTCAATGCCTTGAACCGCAACCGGTGCGGCCGCGCGCCCTCTTCGCCCAGGCGCTTCTTCTTGTCGGCTTCGTACTCCTGGTAGTTGCCGCTGTAGAAGACCCACTGTGAATCACCCTCGCAGGCCAGGATGTGCGTGGCGATGCGGTCGAGGAACCAGCGGTCGTGGCTGATGACCATGATGCTGCCGGCAAATTCGAGCAGCGCGTCTTCCAGCGCGCGCAGCGTTTCCACGTCCAGGTCGTTGCTCGGCTCGTCGAGCATCAGCACATTGCCGCCCTGCGACAAGGTCTTGGCCAGGTGCAGCCGGCCGCGTTCGCCGCCCGACAGGTTGCCGACCAGCTTCTGCTGGTCGTTGCCCTTGAAGTTGAAGCGGCCGAGATAGGCGCGCGAGGGCATGACGAACTTGCCGACGACGATATTGTCCAGCCCGCCCGACACGTCCTGCCACACCGTCTTCTCGGCCGCCAGGCTGTCGCGGCTTTGGTCGACGAAGGCCAGCCGCGCGGTCGGGCCGACCACGACCTCGCCGCTGTCAGGTTTTTCCTGGCCGCTGACCATGCGGAACAGCGTGGACTTGCCGGCGCCGTTGGGGCCGATGATGCCGACGATGGCACCGGCCGGCACCTTGAAGCTCAGGTTGTCCATCAACACGCGGTCACCGAAGCTCTTTGTCACGTTCTTGAACTCGATGACCTCGTTGCCCAGACGCTCGCCCACCGGGATGAAGATCTCGTTGGTCTCGTTGCGCTTCTGGTATTCGACGTCGCTGAGTTCCTCGAAACGCGCCAGCCGCGCCTTGCTCTTCGCCTGGCGCCCCTTCGGGTTCTGGCGCACCCACTCCAGTTCCTTCTTCATCGCCTTGGTGCGCGCGTCTTCGGTCTTCTGTTCGCGCTCGAGCCGCTCTTCCTTCTGCTCCAGCCACAGGCTGTAGTTGCCCTTGTACGGAATGCCGGCGCCACGGTCGAGCTCGAGGATCCACTCGGCCGCGTTGTCCAGAAAGTAGCGGTCGTGGGTGATGGCCACCACAGTGCCCGGGTAGCGCAGCAGGAACTGCTCGAGCCAATCGACACTTTCGGCATCCAGGTGGTTGGTGGGTTCGTCGAGCAGCAGCATGTCGGGCTTGCTCAACAGCAACCGGCACAGCGCGACACGGCGCTTCTCGCCGCCCGACAGCTTGCCGATGACGGCGTCCCACGGCGCCAGGCGCAGCGCGTCGGCGGCGATTTCCATCTGCAGGTCGGTGTTGTCGCTGCCCGAGGTGGAAATGATGGCTTCCAGCTCGGCCTGTTCGGCGGCGAGCTTGTCGAAATCGGCATCCGGCTCGGCATAGGCGGCGTACACCTCGTCGAGGCGCTTCTTCGCCGCGAGCACGCCGCCCAGGCCTTCTTCCACCGCCTCGCGCACGGTCTGCTCGGGCGCCATCACCGGCTCCTGCGGCAGGTAGCCGATCTTCAGGCCCGGCATCGGCGTGGCTTCGCCTTCGATCTCGTTGTCCAGACCCGCCATGATCTTCAGCAAGGTGCTCTTGCCGCTGCCGTTGAGGCCGAGCACGCCGATCTTCGCGCCGGGGAAGAAGGACAGCGAAATGTTCTTCAGGATCTGCCGCTTCGGCGGCACGATCTTGCCGACGCGGTTCATGGTAAAGACGTACTGGGCCATGGGCTTCTCAACAGGGTGGGTGGGGCGGCTCGCCGTGACGGTGCCGCGAACCCGCCATTGTCGCCGCTTGAGCGACACTGAAGGCTTTGTCGCTCGCGCAGGAGAAGCCCTTGAATGCAAGCACTGCCGTGGCAGCGTTGCCAGCCCGCCAGGTCAGCGTGCGCGAGGCCGTGCTCGGCCTGCTGCGCTCCTTGCGCATGACCACGATCTTCGGCAACCCCGGGTCGACCGAGTTGCCGCTGTTCCTGGACTTTCCCGACGACTTCCGCTACGTGCTCGGGCTGCAGGAATCGGTGGTCGTGGGCATGGCCGACGGCTACGCGCAGGCCACGCGCAACGCCGCCTTCGTCAACCTGCATTCCGCCGTGGGCGTGGGCCATGCGATGGGCGCGATCTTCACCGCCTACAAGAACCGCACGCCGATGGTCATCAGCGCGGGGCAGCAGTCGCGCTCGATCCTGCCCTTCGACCCTTTCCTGGCCTCGGCGCGGGCCACCGAGTTGCCGCGACCGTACGTCAAATGGGCGGTGGAACCGGCGCGCGCCGAGGACGTGCCGCTGGCCATCGCCCGCGCCTACTACCTGGCGATGATGCCGCCGCGCGGCCCGGTGCTGGTGTCGATTCCGGCCGACGACTGGGCCGTGTCCACCGACCCGGTGGCGGCGCGGCGTGTGGCTTCGGCACTTCGCCCCGACCCGTTGCTGCTGGGCGAAATCGGCGCCGCGCTCGACGCCAGCACCGCGCCGGCCTTCGTTGTTGGCGCCGCGGTCGATCGCGACGGCGCGTGGGACCAGGCCGTGCAACTGGCCGAACGCCACCACGCGCGCGTCTTCATCGCGCCGATGGCCGGCACCTGTGGTTTCCCGGGCGACCACCGGCTGTTCGCCGGCCACCTGAGCCCCATGCGCGAGCGCATCGTGGCCGCACTGGCCGAGCACGATCTGGTGCTGGCCATTGGCGCGCCGGCCTTCACCTACCACGTCGCGGGCGAGGGGCCGCATGTGGCACCGGGCACCACGCTGTGCCAACTGATCGACGACCCGGACACGGCCGCGTGGGCGCCGCAGGGCAGTGCGGTGCTGTGCAGCCTGCGGCTCGGGCTGCTCGACCTGTTGGCGCGCCCGGCGCCGCAATCGCGGCCGGATCCGGCTCCTTGGCGCCGGCCGACGCGCGTCGAAGCCACGCCCGCGGGCGAGCGCTTGTCGGTGGCCTACGTGCTGCAGACGCTGGCCGACCTGCGCGACGCGGCCAGCATCATCGTCGAGGAAGCGCCAAGCGCGCGCGCGGTCATGCACGAACGGCTGCCGATCCTGCAAAGTGGCACCTTCTACGAGATGTGCAGCGGCGGCCTCGGCTTCGGCATGGCAGCCGCGGCCGGCGTCGCGCTGGCGCGACCGGACGCACGCGTGATTGCGTTGATCGGCGACGGCTCGGCGATGTACACCATCCAGGCGCTTTGGAACGCGGCGCAGGCGAAGCTGCCCATCACCTTCATCATCCTGAACAACGGCCGCTACAGGGCGCTGCAGGACTTTGCCCCGCGCTTCGGCTTCGCCGCAGGCGTCAAGCCCGAGGGCAGCGCGTTGCCGGGGCTGGACTTCATCGCGCTCGCCGCCGGCCACGGCGTGCCGGCGCAGCGCGTGCGCGAGCGCGGCGCAAATGCATGACGCTTTGCCGGCGGCGCTGCGCAGCGACGGCCCTGTGCTGCTGGACATCGAGGTCGCTTGACGCTCCCACGATCAACCCATGGAGACAACATGAAAAAACTCTTCGCATTTGCCAGCCTCGCCGCCGCCATGGCCTGCACCTTCAGCGCCAGTGCGCAAGCGCAAGCCTGGCCGAGCAAGCCGCTGAAGATCGTCGTCAATTTCCCGCCTGGCGGCGCGGCCGACCAGATCGCCCGCGGCGTCGCGCCACCGCTGCAGACGGCGCTGGGCCAGACGGTGGTGGTGGAAAACCGCGGCGGCTCCGGCGGCAACATCGGCGGCGAAGCGGTCGCGAAGTCTGCGCCCGACGGCTACACGCTGCTGATGAGTTCCGGCGGCATGGTGTCCGTCAACCCGCACATCTATGCCCGCATGCCCTTCGACCCGGTGAAGGACCTGACACCGGTGGCTGCGGCGGCGCGCGTGCTGGTGTTTCTGGTGGTGCGCACCGAGAGCCCGTCGAAGGACTTCAAGGCCTTCCTCGCCGACCTGAAGGCCAACCCCGGCAAGCGCAGCTTCGGGTCGCCGGGCAACGGCAGCTCGCCGCATCTGTCGGCCGAGATGATGAAGTACCAGACCGGCACCTATGCCGTGCACGTGCCCTATCGCGGCGCCGCGCCGGCGCTGACCGACCTGCTCGGCGGGCAGATCGACTTCCTCTTCGATGTCGGCATCGGCATTCCGCACATCAGGTCAGGCAAGCTGCGCCTGCTGGCGGTGGGCAGCCCGCAGCGCTCGCCGCTGTTCCCCGATGTGCCGACGCTGGACGAACTGGGCCTGAAGGGTTTCGACGCCGACACCTACTTCGGCTTCTACGCGCCGGCCGGCACGCCCGAGCCGGTGATCGCGCGGCTCAACAGCGAGATCAACCGCATCCTGGCCGCACCGGCGATGAGGGAGCGCATCCTGGCGATGGGCGGCGTGCCCGTGACGATGAGCCCGGCCGAGTTTGGCGCCAAGGCCGCCGAGGACTCGAAGCGCTTCGGCGCCATCATCCGCGAGCACAAGATCGTCGGCGATTGAGCCACCCGCCCGCAGCGCCTCAGGACAGCGGCACTCTGGGCTGCGCCCACGTGATCGGTTGCCACATGGGCAGGGCGGACAGCGCGGGGCTGGCGTCGACCAGGTCCGCCAGCGAATATCGATCGAGATCGCGGAAGAAGTTCTGCATCGCCTGTGCCAGTGCGGCTTCGAGCCCGCAGCCTCCGGTCAGCACGCAGCGGTTGTTGGGGCCGAAACACTCGACGAGCGCGAAGTCCTCCTCCAGCGCCTGGAGCACCTGGCCGAGCTTGAGCTTGCGCGGGTCGGTGGCCAGGCGCATGCCGCCGCTGCGGCCGCGCACGGTCTCCACCCAGCCGGTCTTGCCGAGCACATGGGTCACCTTCATCAGGTGCGCGTGCGAGATGTCGAAGGCACTCGCGATGTCGGCGATGGTGACCAGTTCCTGCGTGCGCGAGGCCAGCACCAGGAGCACGCGCAAGGCGTAGTCGCTGAACACGGTCAGTCTCATGGTGCGACGGCTTTCAGCCGGCGAGCGCGGCGTGGACCGGGCTCAACGCGTCGGCGAAGCGATGGTTCACGTCGCGGTGCCCGGCCTCGTCGGCGCGCACCGCCAGCACCACGTCGCGTAGCCGCGCATCGGGGGCGAGGCTTCCAGTACGCGATGGCAATGGCCGGGGCGGCGACGTTGGCCACGCGGCCGGCGTCGATCTCGGCCAGATACAGGCTGTAGCTGATCACCGCCTGCTCCTCGAAGTAGCCGACCATGCGGTGCGCCGTGCGCGACGAGACCAGGTACAGGCCGAAGAAGAAGACGAAGAACACCGCCTGTGCCAGCAGGATGACGGCGCGCTCGAACCAGGTGGGCTGGGCCAGCTGCACGAAAGTGCGCAGGTGCATGCGCTCGTTCTCGGCTTCGTCGAGCAGCGTGCGGATCCAGCCCTTGTCGTCGATCATCCAGCGCAGGCAGCGCAGAGTGCACCAGCAGACCGCCGACCATGCCCGGAACGGCAGCCACCGTTTCGAGCACGATCGCCCGGTGCCCGTAGCGCTTGGCGAAGAAGGCATCGGCCAGGAAGCGCAGCGACAGCGTGATGCCGAGGGCGACCTTGTCGGACAGGTCCGTGGCTGCATGGTGCAGATTGAGACTCGTGGCTGAGGAAATCAGTTTCATCGTGAACCCCTTTGACAGTCTGGGCTTTGACGCGGTTGGCGAAGGATGTTTAGTGCGCCACTTTAAACATGTATTAATGATGACAGCTTTAATTCCGTGATGTCAAGAGGCTATTGTTGAAGTTTCCGCCAGCGGCCGAGGCCGAAGACTCGAAGCGCTTCGGCGCGATCTTCCGCCAGCGCAAAATCGTCTCGAACTGACCCTGCCCACATGCCGCGCCTGCTCTATCTGTTCTCGCTGACCAACCTGGTCATCGGCTCCAGCGCTTTCGTGTTGGCCAGCATCCTGGAACCGCTGGCGCTCGACTCTGCTGGTCGGCGTGCCGGCGGCGGGGCAGGCGATGACGGCTTACGCGGTGGGCACCGCGATCCTGGCGCCGCTGCTGCTGCTGGCCACTGGCGGCTGGCCGCGAAAAAGGGTGGTGCTGCTGGCATTGACGCTGGTCACGCTGGGCAATGCCTTGAGCGCGCTGTCCCAGCATCTGGCCATGCTGTTGGCCGCGCGCGTGCTGATGGGCGCTGGCGCGGTGTTCGTGCCGGTGGCCGCGAGCATGGCGGTGGCACTGGTCACGCCGGCGCGTCGCGGGCAGGCGTTGTCGCTGGTATTCCTGGGCGCGAGCTTGAGTTATGTGGTCGGCGTGCCCATCGGCTCGTGGCTGGGCCTGAACTACGGCTGGCGGGCGCCCATCTGGCTGGCCTGCGCGATGTCGGCGCTGGCGCTGCTGGCGCTGGCCGTGATGGTGCCGCGCGACGTTCGCGCGCCGGGCGCCAGTTTTTCCGGCTTGGGCGCGCTGCTCAGGCGCGGCGAGGTGGCGGCCGCGCTGGGCGTGACGCTGCTGTACTTCGGCGCCATCTTCAGTGTTTTCTCCTACATCGGCCCGGTGCTGCGCACGCTGTCGCCGCTGACGGACACTCAGCTGGCGTTGACGTTGATGATGTTCGGCGTGGCCGGTGTGTGCGGGACCCTGCTCGGCGGCTGGGCCACCGACCGCTTTGGCCCCCAACGCACACTGCGCGCCCATCTCAGCGTGTTCTTTCTCACCATGTGCGTGGTGCCGCTGACGCAGGGCCACTACCTGGGCACGCTGCTCGCCTTCATGTCCTGGGGTGTGGCCGGTTTCGGACTGATGGCGCCGCAGCAGGCGCGGCTGGTGGCCATCGACATGGCGCGCTCGCCGGTGCTGTTGTCGTTGAACAGCTCGATGATGTACTTCGGCATGGCGCTGGGCGCGGCGCTTGGCGGCATCGCCGCGCCGGCCACCGGCTTTGCGCATCTGCCCTGGGTGGGTGCCCCGCTGGCGCTGACCGCGCTGGCTTTGTTGCTGTGGTCAGGCGGACGCACGGCGGCGCGGCGCGGCGATGTCGCCGTTGCACGGCGCTGATGCCTGCGTGACAACGCGCTCGCCGCCCCGACCCTAGAATTCGCCGCGCCGGTGTTCGCACCGGCAGCGTTCTCAGGGCGGGGTGAAAGTCCCCACCGGCGGTATCCGCGTCCATGCGGGAGCCCGCGAGCGCTCGGTGCGGGCCATGGGCCCGTGCCGAGGTCAGCAGACCTGGTGCGAAACCAGGGCCGACGGTCACAGTCCGGATGAAAGAGATCGCGATCGGCCAGGCTTGCGGGCGGGCATGCGTTGCAGCATGCCATCGCGCAGGTCGTGCACTCGCGTGCCTGAGATTCCTGTCGTTCCATCCTGATGAGGAAGACCATGAATCAGATGTCCCGCAGCACCCTCTTCACCCACCCCTCGCCGCCGTCGGACACCACGCGCATCGCCGTGGTGTCGGCGTCCTGGCACCGCGACATCGTCGAACAGGCCTTGCACAGCATGCGTGCCGAGTTTGCGCGCGGCGGCATCGATGACAGCCGCATCGACGACTACGCGGTGCCCGGCGCTTTCGAGATTCCGCTGCACGCACAGCGCCTGGCGCGCAGCGGCCGCTACAGCGCCATCGTGGCGTGCGCGCTGGTCGTCAACGGCGGCATCTATCGCCATGAGTTCGTGGCCGCGGCGGTGATCGACGGCCTGATGCGCGTGCAGCTCGACAGCGACGTGCCGGTGCTGTCGGCCGTGCTGACACCGCGCGACTTCCACGAGCATGAAGAGCATCGGCAGTTCTTCAGCCAGCATTTCGTCACCAAGGGCGCCGAGGTGGCGCGCGCGGCGCTGGGCACGCTGGCGTCTTTGTCGCGGCTGGAACGGTCGAGCGCCTGATCCAGACGCGGCCGCACGAGCGCGCCCCAAGCGACGCACTCGAAGCAGGGCGGTTAGAATGCAGGCTGCGCCGTGGCTTCCAGTCATCGCGGCGCGGTCGATTCCGACGCTTCCTTTTCCCTCGCGCCTACCGACTGGTGCACCCGCCACGGGTCGCCGCAGGCCGCGAACATGGCTCCCTTGAGAGCCCGATCCCCAAAATGAACTTCACAGACCTCGGCCTGGTCGAGCCCATCGTGCGTGCCGTGCATGAACACGGTTACGACACACCCACGCCCATCCAGGCGCAGGCCATTCCCACCATCCTGTCGGGCGCCGACCTGCTGGGCGGCGCGCAGACCGGCACCGGCAAGACCGCCGGCTTCACGCTGCCGATGCTGCAGCGATTGATGACCACGCCCGCCGTGCGCGACGCCAAAGGCAAGCTGCCGATCCGCGCCTTGATCCTGACACCGACACGCGAACTCGCCGCGCAGGTGGAAGAAAGCGTGCGCACCTACGGCAAGTACAGCAAGCTCACCAGCATGGTGATGTTCGGCGGCGTCGGCATGCAGCCGCAGATCGACAAGCTGCGGCGCGGCGTCGACATCCTCGTGGCCACGCCGGGCCGCCTGCTCGACCACCATGGCCAGCGCACGCTCGACCTGAGCAAGATCGAGATCTTCGTGCTCGACGAGGCCGACCGCATGCTCGACATGGGCTTCATCCACGACATCAAGAAGGTGCTGGCCGTCGTGCCGGCGAAGAAGCAGAGCCTGCTCTTCAGCGCGACCTTCAGCGACGAGATCAAGGCGCTGGCCGACAGGCTGCTGAACAAGCCGGTGCTGATCGAGGTGGCGCGCCGCAACCAGACGGCCGACAACATCGCGCAGAAGGTGCACCCGGTGCCGCGCGAGCGCAAGAAGGAACTGCTCGCGCACCTGATCCGCAAGGGCGACTGGGACCAGGTGCTGGTCTTCACGCGCATGAAACACGGCGCCAACCGCCTCACCGACTACCTGAACGACCAGGGCATCAGCGCCATGGCGATCCACGGCAACAAGAGCCAGACCGCGCGCACCAAGGCACTGGCCGACTTCAAGCACGGCGACCTGCAGGTGCTGGTGGCCACCGACATCGCCGCGCGCGGCATCGACATCGACCAGTTGCCGCACGTCGTCAACTACGAGCTGCCGAACATTCCCGAGGACTACGTGCACCGCATCGGCCGCACCGGCCGCGCCGGCGCCACGGGCGAGGCGATCTCGCTGGTGTGCGTGGACGAAGAGATCTTCCTGCGCGACATCGAGAAGCTGACGAAGCATCAGATCCCGCGCGAGATCGTGCCCGGCTTCGAGCCCGACCCGCGCGAGAAGGCCGAGCCGATCGTGCTCGGCCGCATGACCATCGGTGTGGGCGGCACACGCCGCAAGGCGGTGGCGGCGGTGGCGGGGACGCGCGGTGGCGGTGGCGGCGGCCGCAGCGGACGCCCCAGTGGCGGCGGCGGCGGTCAGGGCCCGCGTCGCGATGGCCCGCGACCCGGTGGCTCGCGCCCGGCCAGCGGCCGGCGATAGCGCCAGAAGGTCGCTGCTGAGTCGCCGTCAGGCGGCTCGGCAGCGCCCCTCTCTCACCCAGCGGGCAGGCGCCGCGCTCAAGCGTTCTTCGCGATCAGCGCCTTGGCCGATGTCCAGCAGCGCCTTGCCCTTGAAGCCGCGCTTGTCCATGTCGGCGACCCACTCGTCGTCGATCGGCGCTCGACAGCTTGATGAACTCCTGCGCGCTCGGCCGCCGTGAAGGTGTAGATCGTGTTGCCGCGGTCGACCGCCGCCTTGCGGCCGAGCGGGTCGTTGCCCTGCTGCGTCTTGCCCAGCCAGGCCGAGGTGGCCAGGCCGGAGTTGGCGTCGATGACCTTCTTCAGGTCGGGCGCCAGGCCGTCGTACTTGGCCTTGTTCATCGCCATCACGAAGGTGGTGGTGTAGAGCGCCGGGCCGGTGTTGTCGAACTCGCTGTGGAACTTGGTCAGCTCGTGCACCTTGACCGAGGGCACCACCTCCCAGGGGATGACGCAGGCCTCGATGGTGCCCTTGGACAGCGCGTCGGGGATCTGCGGCAGCGGCATGCCCACCGGCGTGGCGCCCACCGAGCCCAGCATCTTGGTGACCTGGCGCGTCGGGCCGCGCACCTTCATGCCCTTCAGGTCGGCCGCGCGACTTGATCTGCTTGTTCACCGAATGGAACATGCCCGGGCCGTGCACGTGCAGCGCGAGCACCTGCGTCTCCTTGAACTCGTCCGGGCACTGGGTCTGGAAGTACTCCCAGTAGGCCTTGGACGTGGCCTCGGCGTTGTTCATCATGAACGGCAGCTCGAACACCTCGATGCGCGGGAAGCGGCCGGCGGTGTTGCCGGGCAGCGTCCAGACGATGTCGACGACGCCGTCGCGCGCCTGGTCGTACAGCTGCACCGGCGTGCCGCCGAGCTGCATGGCCGGGTAGGCCTCGAACTTGATGCGGCCGCCGGAGTCCTTCTCGACCTTCTCCATCCACGGCTTGTGCATCGACAGCCAGACGTTGGACATGCGGCGCCATGAAGGTGTGGAACTTGAGCGTGACGCGTCTGCTGGGCCAGGCCCGACAGGTGCGGCACGCCCAGCACGGCGGCGGCGGCAGCGCCTTGGACGAAGGGAACGGCGTTTCATCGGTGAGTCTCCGTGAGGATGGATGCAGATGACGGGAACGTTAACGGCTGCGCGGCCGCGTGGTCACGGTTTACCCTGGAGTGCCCGGTCTAGCCGACGATACTTCACCAGCCACAGCGAGATCGCCGGGAAGAACAGCAGCAGCAGCGGTGCGCAGCACGTCGCTGACCAGGAAGGGCATCACGCCGCGGTAGCTCTCGGCGATCGGCACGTCCTTGCGCCATGCCGTTGACGACGTAGACGTTCAGCCCCACCGGCGGCGCCAGCAGGCCGAAGCCCACCGTCATCAGCACCATGATGCCGAACCAGATCGCCACGCTATTCCTTGGGCATGCCGAAGTCCAGCCCCATGACCATCGGGAAGAAGATCGGGATCGTCAGCAGGATCATCGACAGCTCGTCCATCACCGCGCCCGAGCACCACGTAGAACAGCAGGATCGCGCGCCACCACCATCAGCGGCGACAGGCCCCAGCCCTGCACCACGCCGGCCAGCTGGCCGGCACCTGCGTCAGCGCCAGCGCCGAGTTCATCAGGTCGGCGCCGAGGAAGATCAGGAAGATCATCGCCGACGGCTTCGGCCGTGGCGTAGAAGCAGTGCTTGAACTTGGCCCAGGTGATCTCGCGCTTGAGCAGCGCGGCGACGAAGGTGGCCGCCGCGCCCACCGCCGCGCCTTCGGTGGGCGTGAACAAGCCGCCGTAGATGCCGCCGAAGACGATGCAGGAAGATGATCGCGATCGGCACCACGCCCGAGCAGCGCGCTGCAGCGGTCAGCGCGGCGGCGCGTCGTCGTGCTCGGGCGCGTGGCCGGGCACCAGGCGCACGTAGATCGCGATCGCGATCATGTAGCCGAGCATCGCGATCAGGCCCGGCATCATGGCCGCGGCGAACAGCTTGGCGATGTTCTGCTCGGTCAGGATGGCGTAGATCACCAGCGGCACCGACGGCGGGATCAGGATGCCCAGCGTGCCGCCGGCGGCCAGCGTGCCGGTGGCCAGGCGGCCCGAGTAGCCGTGGCGCTTCATCTCGGGCAGCGCCACCGAGGTGATGGTGGCCGCCGTGGCCACCGACGAGCCGCAGATCGCGCCGAAGGCCGCGCAGGCCAGCACCGCGGCCATCGCCAGCCCGCCCGAAGCGCGCCCATCACCGCGGCGGCGAACTCGAACAGCGCCTTGCGAGATGCCGCCCTGGGTGGCGAAGTTGCCCATCAGGATGAACAGCGGAATCACGACAGGTCGTAGCTGGCAAAGCGCGCGAAGGCCTGCGTGTTGAGGAAGCTGGCCAGCGGCAGCCAGCCGGCCTGCAGCCACGTAGCCGACGCGCGCCGGCGACGAACATGGCGATCGCGATCGGCATGCGCATCGCCATCAGCACCAGCATGATGGCGAAGATCAGCAGCGTCAGCGTGCAGCGGGCGTCATGCGCGCTCACCTGCGCCGTCGTCGGAAGCCGCGCACGCGCCTGCGCCAAGCGCGATCACGCGCGGTCAGCGCCAGCGGCGGCACCATGCCGCAGTAGACGATCCACTCGGGAAAGCCCAGCATCATCGAGCCCGGCCTGCTTTGCCAGGCGTTGAGGCCGCCGATCGCGCGTGCGCCAGGCCAGCAGCGCCATCACCAGCGCCAGCAGCAGGGCGCCGAAGCGGTCCAGCCGCGCTGCGTGGCGTCGAGGCCTTGGCGGTGAAGAAGTCGACGATGATGTTGCCGCGCCGGACCTGGCACCAGGGCAGGAACAGCGCGATCGCCGCGCCGGCGGCGAGCCCGAGAGCTCGAAGTCGCCGACGATCGTCCAGCCGGTGGTGTTGCGGCCGATCAGGCTGACGCAGGTCATCAGCGTGATCACGGTCAGCAGCACGCCGGCCAGCACGGCGCAGACCTTGGCCAGAGTTCCAGCAGCTTCAGTCGGTCTCCGAGCCAGTCAGTATTGGTGCCGGCAGGCCCGCCAGCCCGTCGAGTGTTCGTCGAGCACGATCTGGCAGCTCAGGCGGCTGTCGGCCGCGCGGCGGCGGTCATCTCGAGCATCGCTGCTCGTCGGCCGGCGGCGGCAGCGATCGCCCGCTCGGCGACATGACATGGCAGGTGGCGCAGGTCAGCAGCCGCCGCAGTCGGCGGCGATGCCGTCGACGCCGGCGTCGTCGCGGCGCGCATCAGGCTCTGCCCGGCTGGCACTTCGATCGTGCGGTCGCAGCCGTCGGCGCAGGTGCGACGTGATCGCGCGGCTCAGAAGCGGCTGAAGTACTCGCGCCGCTGCCAGTCGGCCTTGTCCGGCGCGCTGTCGTGGCGCTGCGAGCTCGCTGCGCTTGATGCGCGTGAAGCAGTCGCACGAAGGCCGCGCCGAAGCCTTCGCGCAGCACGCGCGTCGGCCGCGCAGCGCATCGAGCGCCTCGCCCAGCGTCGGTCGGCAGCGGCAGCGGCGCTGCCGGCGTAGGGCGCGTCGGTGGCCGGCCGGGGCCGCAGCCGGCGCTGCGATGCCGTCCAGCCCGGCGTGGATCTGCGCCGCGATGTAGAGGTAGGGGTTGGCCATCGGCTCGCCGATGCGGTTCTCGATGCGCGTGGCCGCGTCGCCGGCTGCGCCCGACCACGCGCAGCATCGCGCCGCGGTTGTCGCGGCCCCACAGCACCGACTGCGGCGCCAGCGCGTTCGGCGCGGAAGCGGCCGAAGCCGTTGACGGTGGGCGTGCAGAACACCGCCATGCCGCGCGCGTGCTGCCAGCAGGCCGGCGAGCTAGTGCGCGCCGGTGTCCGACAGCGTGTGCCGCGCGTCGCTGCGGCGTGCTGCCGGGCGCCGGCGCGTCGCGCATGAACAGCGTTGCGCGCCGGTCTGCGCAGATCGCACCAGCGACTGGTGCAGGTGCCAGCCGCTGGACATGATGTTCGGGAACGGCGGCCGGCACACGAAGCTGGCGTGGTAGCCGGCGCGGCGCAGCGCCTGGCGCACGCCGTTGCGGAACAGCACCATCTGGTCGGCGGCGGTCAGCGCGTCGGTGGCGTCGAACACGGCCTCGACCTGGCTCGGGCCCGAGTTCGATCTCCAGCGAGCGCAGCGGCAGGCCCAGCGCCTGCGCGGTGCGCTGCACGATGCGCAGCGGCTCGTCGGCCATGTCGGCCCAGGCCTTCGGCCAGCAGGTTGTAGCCGGGGTGGATCATCGCCACCGCCGGCGGCTCGCCCGGCCAGGCGGCCCGCTCCGGGTCGAGCTGCGCGCGCTGTCGTCGATGCGGTAGATGTGGAACTCGACCTCCAGCCCGCAGCTGCAGGCCGAAGCCGGCCGCGGCCAGCCGCGCCAGCGCGCGCTGCAGCACGCGGCGCGTGTCCAGCGCGCACCGGCGTGCCGTCGTGCGAACCAGGGCTGGGCGCGCATCCAGCCGGTGCCGGCGGCCCAGGGCAGCACGCTGCAAGCTCGCCGGGTCGGGCAGCAGCATCAGGTTGTTGGCGCAGCCGAAGCCGGGCAGGTCGTCGGCGCCGCCGGGCTCGAACACCTTGAAGGCGGTGCGGTCGGAGCGTGTCCTTGAGCATCAGCGTGCTGACCATGCCGACGCCGTCGCGCAGCGCGCTCGGCCACCGCGGCGGCCATCAGCGTCTTGCCGCGCAGCATGCCGTGCAGGTCGCACCAGGCGATGCGCACGCGCTCGATGCCGCTGGCGCTCGATGCGCTGCAGCACCGCTGCGCAGGCGGCCTGCGCGCGCGCGCGTCGTGGACGCCGCAGCGCTCGGCGAAGCGGGTCATGTCGCGGCCTCGGCCGGTGCCGCGGCCGTCGCGGCAGCCAGGGCGCGCCGGCGCGCTTGGCGCGCGCCGCGTCCTGCCAGCAGGCCTGCCAGCCGTCGCGCCGGCGCGATGCAGTCGATCGTGTCGGGGCCGCTGCATCGCGCCGTCGGCGCCGGGTCGGCAACGCCCGGCGGCGTGCCGCCCGCGCGCACCGTCTCGATGGCCTTGCAGCAGCAGCGCGCCGGTTGGCCATGATGACCTTGTCGCTGGTGCCCAGGTGCTCGCGCGTGCGGTCCTGGATGGCGCCCATGCTCTCCACGGCCCACTGGTCGTGCAGGTTGATGTCTTCCTCGCCCATGCCGAGGTAGGTGCGCGTGCGCTGCTCCTCGGCGTCGAAGCCCCAGTCGTTGTGGCGGCCCATGCTTCGGCAGGTAGTCGGGCAGCGTGACGCCGGCCAGGCGCTGGCTGGCGCATCGTCTCCTTGTCCAGCGGCGCCGTCGAAGCTGGTGAAGAAGCGATACCAGTAGGTGTGCGTGTCGTCCACCGGCACGTGCATCTGCGTGATCGTCAGCGTCTCCGACAGCGGGATCACGAAGGTGTGCGGGAAACACCGCGTGCGTGACGCGCACGTGCGTCAGCGCGTCGTCATCGGCGCGCAGCGTGGTCAGCCGCGTCAGGCCGTCGGCGCACTGGTCTCGAGGCGGATCTCGGGCTGGCAGAACTCGCGCATCACGCGCGTCATCGGCCAGCGCTCGCCGTCCACCGTCGCCGACGCTGGCGGCGCGGAACTGGCGGCCGTAGGCTGGCCGTCGCCAGCGCGTCGTCGTCCTGCAGGATAGCGGTGCAGGAACGACGGGTGCGCCGGGTCGATGCCGACCTCGAAGGCCTGCAGCCAGTTGCAGTGCCACAGGCCCTTGAAGGCGAAGCTGTGGGTGGCCGGCGCGGCGAAGCAGTCGAACGCGCGGCAGCGCGCGGCGGCGTGCTGCCTTCCGGGCCCGAGCCAGGCGAAGAGCACGCCCGACTGTTCGACGCACCGGGTAGCTGCGCTGGCGCACGCGCTGGCACAGCGTGGTGCCCGGCGGGCTCGGCCGGCGTCTCGAGGCAGCGGCCGTCGACGTCGAACTTCCAGCCGTGGAAGGGGCAGCGCAGGCCGTCGCCTTCGTGGCGGCCGAAGGCCAGGTCGGCGCCGCGGTGCGGGCAGTCGCGGTCGAGCAGGCCGCAGCGGCCCTGCGCGTCGCGGAACAGCACCAGGTCCTGCCCCAGCAGCGCGCACCGCCTTCACCGGGCGCTGCGCCATGCGCGGGTCCAGCGCGCGGGTCGAACTCGTCGAGCAGCGCGACCGGCTGCCAGTAGCGGCGCAGCAGCGTCGCCGCAGGCGGTGCCCGGGCCGATGCGGGTGATGCAGTTCGTTCTGTTCGGCTTTCATGGTGTGGCGTTGGAAATCGCTTCGCTTCAGTCTAAGGGTGCCGTGCCGCCCGCCACAAGCTGCGGCAAACGCGAGGGCGCGTCAGCGCGACGTCACCGCGGCGCTGACGCATGCGCGCCCCTGGCCCGTGCCGCTCGCGCCAGCGACCCGATACAGTCGGACCATGCTCATGCACTCGCCGCAGCCCGTGAAGGCCTCAAGAAGATGAAGACGCGCCCGCGCGTGCTGCTGGCCGGCGGCACCGGCCTCATCGGCCGGGAGCTGACGCAGTTGCTGCTGGCCGACAAGCCACGCCCCAGCCTGCACCTGCTGGTGCGCAAGCTGCCCAAGGACGCGGACACGCGCGCCTCGTGGCAGCCGGTGGACTTTGCCGCGCTGCCGGCCCTGCCCGCCGCCGACGAAGCCTATTGCTGCCTGGGCACGACCATCAAGCAGGCCGGATCGCAAGTCGCCTTTCGCGCGGTCGACTTCGACGCCGTGCTGGCTTTCGCGCGCGCGGCACAGGCGGCCGGTGTGACGCGTTTTGCCGTGGTCTCGGCGCTGGGCGCCAGCGCGCGCTCGGCGGGTTTCTACAACCGCGTCAAGGGCGAGATGGAAGCCGCCGTCGGCACGCTGGGTTTCGCCAGCGTGGTGATCGCGCGGCCTTCGCTGCTGGCCGGCGACCGGCTGGCGCTGGGCCAACCGGAACGCAGCGGCGAACGCCTGGCGCTGATGCTCACCGGCCCCTTCGGCGCGCTGATCCCGAAGAGCGTGCGCCCGATCCAGGCACAGACCGTCGCGCGCGGCATGCTGCTGGCGCTGCGCCAGGCACGGCCCGGCGTGCGCATCGTGGCATCGGGCGAGTTGCAGACGCTGGGCAGCGTCGAAGCATGAGCCGCCGGGCCGTTCCCAAGGCAAATTCCGGAGCGCACGGCGCGGAGGTTCCTTGATGACCATGCGGATCACCTTCCACGGCGCCGCCGACAGCGTCACCGGTTCGCGCCACCTGGTGCAGATGGGCGACCAGCGCATCCTGCTCGACTGTGGGCTTTTCCAGGGCTACAAGCTGCACCGCGAGCGCAACTGGGCGCCGCCTTCGCCCGATCTGCTGCAGGCCGACGCGGTGGTGCTGAGCCACGCGCACCTGGACCACAGCGGCTGGCTGCCGGCGCTGGTGACGCATGGTTATCGCGGCCCGATCTATGCCTCAGCGGCCACACGCGACCTGGCCGAGGTGCTGCTGCTGGACAGCGCGCACCTGCAGGAAGAGGACGCGCGACGCGCCAACCGCTACGGCTATTCGCGCCACGCGAAGGCGCTGCCGCTGTACACGCGGCGCGACGCGCAGCGTGCCATTGCCAAGATCGTGCCGTTGCCACCCGGCCGCGAAAAGCGCTGTGGCGACGTGGGCATCGGCCTCACGCCGGTCGGCCACCTGCTGGGCGCCTGCGCGGTGACGCTGACACACGGCAAGGAGAGGCTGGTGTTCTCCGGACGACGTCGGCCGCAGCCACGACCTGCTGATGCCCGCGCCGCAGACCGTGGCCGAGGCCGATGTGCTGCTGGTCGAATCGACCTACGGCAACCGCGTGCACGCCAGCGACGACGCGTCGGCGCGGCTGGCGCAGATCATCCGCGAGACGGTGCAGCGCGGCGGCTCGGTGCTGATGCCGGCCTTTGCCGTGGGCCGCGCACAGGCGCTGATGCTGATGCTGCAGCGGCTCAAGGCGGCCGGCGAGATCCCGCCCGATCTGCCCGTCTACCTGGACAGCCCGATGGCGGTGCAGGCCACTGCGCTGTACCACAAGCACCGCCGGCTGCTGCGCATCGGCGCGCGCGAGGCCGATCACCTGAGCGACGGCGTGCACATGGTCGGCGACGCGCAGCAATCGATGCGGCTGGTGCGCTCACGCTGGCCCAGCGTGATCATCTCGGCCAGCGGCATGGCCACCGGCGGGCGCGTGCTGCACCACCTGAAGGCGATGGCGCCGATCCCGAAGCACCACATCGTCTTCGCCGGCTTCCAGGTCGGCGGCAGCCGTGGCGCGCATCTGGTGGCCGGCGCGAGCGAGGTGAAGATCCACGGCGAGTACGTGCCCGTGCGAGCGCAGGTGAGCCAGCTGGAAGGCTTTTCAGGCCATGCCGATGCCAACGAGCTGATGGCCTGGCTGCGCGGCTTCAGGCGTGCGCCGCGCCAGACCTTCGTCGTGCACGGCGAACCCGATGCAAGCGATGCGCTGCGCCTGCGCATCAAGGACCAATTGGGCTGGCCCGTGCGGGTGCCGCAGCATGGCGAGCAGGCCGAGGCTTAGCGGGCTTGCGTTCGCCTGTCCCTGGCGGACCTTCGGCTCGAACCTTGCGCACGCTGGCCGGCTGTGGGGTGGCCAACTGCGGTCAATAAACAGCCATTCCCTCCGTTGGCCACCCCACAGCCGGCCGGGTTCGTGGTGCGCCACGTGAGCGAGATTGCGGCGCATCGCTGACAAGTTGAGTTCTCGCAGGCAGCGAAGTCCACTGCGCTTCCGCAGCAAAGCCGGTGTGGCGGCGGCCGACGGAGGGAATGGCTGTTTATTGACCGCAGTCGGCCGCCGCCACGCCGGCTTTGCCACCACGAATCTCGCGCGCAATCAGGACCAGAGCAGATCGGATGAGCGGCAACTGTGCGCCGTCAGCCGACCGTCGCCCCGTGGCCATGAAGACCACGGCCGATGCGTCACTCGAACACGCCCTCGCGCAGCCATTTGGTGGCGACCCACTTCTCGCCGTCGGTGACGGGCGCGCCGCCGTGCAGCGTGCCGGTGGATTCGTGGGCGCGGTCGTAGCTGAAGAAGATCGCGTGACCCTTCACCGGCGCGACCTCCAGGCCCACGTCGGGGAAGATCGTGGCGCCGCCGTTCGCCGGGGCCTGCAGGTAGATGATGAGCGTGCCCACACGCTGCCCACCACGCTTGAGGACGGCCGCGGTGCCGGGCATCGCCGGGTCGAAGTAGTCGAAGTGCGGGCGGTATTGCGCGCCCGGGCGGTAGCGCAGGATCTGCAGGCCTTCGCCCCTGTCCACCGGCCAGCGCAGCAGTGCGGCGATGCGCTGCTCGATGCGCGCGATGAGCGGCGCCTCGCCGCGCTGGAAGAACATGCCGTCGCTGGTGCGCGCGGCATTCACCTCGCTGCCGCCGCTCAGGTTGTCCACCGTCTCCGAGCGTGCCAGGCGCGGGCGCGACAGGTCCATCAGCGCATCGCATTCGGTCTCGGACAGCAAGCCACCGAAGAGCACCACGCGCGGGTGCCGCAGCGTCAGCAGCACCTGCACCTCGCGGTCGGGCAGCCGGATCACCTGCGGCGAGCCGTCCAGCTCGGGCTCGGGCACCAGCACGCCGGCCGCCGAGGCTCGGCCGGCAGCTGCAGCGCGGTGCGGCCCCCCTCGGGCGATGCGCCCTGCAGCGTATGCGCCAGCGCGGCGCGTGCCACGGCATCGTTCCAGCCGCTGGCGCGCATGGCCTTGAGGATGTCCTCGCCCATGCAGCCGGCAGCCACTTGCGCAAGGATCCATTGGCGCAGGTCCGGCGTGACGGTCTGGTTCAGGTATTCGATCTGCATCGCGCGATTTTCGCAGCCTGCCGGTGACGAGATGTAAAGAAAGGCTTCAGCGCAGAGCGGCGTGGCGTCGACCTGCGCTCAGCGGAAATTCCGGCTGCGCGTGGCCAGCCCTTGCAGCAGCGGCGAATGATCGACCAGCTTGCGCGCGATGAGGTGCATCACCGCGCGCTCGCCCTCGCCTTCGCGCTGCCACACGCCGTACACCGTCAACAGCGTGCTGCCCAGCAGCGGCTTGCGCTGCGCTTCGGCCACGTCGGGCCAGACGATGATGTTGACCGTGCCGGTCTCGTCTTCCAGCGTGACGAAGACCACGCCCTTGGCGGTTTCGGGGCGCTGTCGATGCGTGACCAGGCCGCTGGCGCGCGCCAGCTGGCCCGGGCGAAAGGCGCGCAGCGCGGACGCCGGCTGCACCTTGAATGCGGCCAGTTGCTCGCGCAGCAGCGCCAGCGGGTGTGTGGTCAGCGACAGGCCGGTGGCGCGATAGTCGGCCAGCATCTCTTCAACCGGCACCGGCGCCAGCAGCTCGGCCGCCGCTTCGTGGGTGCGCGTGGCCTTGAGCATGGGCGTGGCGCGCGTGTCCACGCCGGCCACGGCCCAGGCGGCCTGGTGGCGATGGCCGGTGATCTGCACCAGCGCATTCGCCTGCGCCAGCAACGCCAGTTGCCCGGCGTCGAGCGCGGCGCGGCGTGCCAGGTCTTCCGGGCTGCTGAACGGCGCTTCGGCGCGTGCGCAAAGCAAGCGCTCGGCCGCCTCCTGCGCGAAGCCACTGATGCGGTCCAGCCCCAGCCGCACCGGCCACAACCCGGTGGCGGCAGGCTCCAGCGTGCTGCGCCAGTCGCTGACGCACACATCCACCGGCAGCACCGCCACACCATGCGCCCTGGCATCGCGCACCAGCTGCGCCGGCGCGTAGAAGCCCATCGGCTGGCTGTTCAGCAGCGCGGCCAGAAAGGCATCGGGGTGGTGGCACTTGATCCACGCGCTGGCATACACCAGCAGCGCAAAGCTGGCGGCATGGCTTTCGGGGAAGCCGTATTCGCCGAAACCTTCGATCTGCTTGAAGATGCGCTCGGCATAGTCGCGCTCGTAACCCTTCTCGACCATGCGCCCGACCAGCCGTTCGTGGAAGGGGCCGAGGCCGCCCTTGCGCTTCCACGCCGCCATCGCGCGGCGCAGCTGGTCGGCCTCACCGGCCGTGAAGTCGGCCGCCAGCATGGCGATCTGCATCACCTGCTCCTGGAAGATGGGCACGCCCTTGGTGCGCATCAGCGCGGGCTTGAGTTCTTCCGGGCAATCGATCTGCGCATCCGGCAGGCTGCGGTTGCGCAGGTAGGGGTGCACCATGCCGCCCTGGATGGGGCCGGGCCGCACGATCGCCACCTCGACCACCAGGTCGTAGTAGTTGCGGGGTTGCAGCCGCGGCAGCATGCTCATCTGCGCGCGGCTCTCGATCTGGAACACGCCCACCGTGTCGGCCGCGCAGACCATGTCGAAGGTGGGTGTGTCGTCGTCGGGGATGCTCGGGCAGGCTCGAACAGTCCGTCTTGCCCAGCTTGGCACCGACGAAACGCATCGCGCGCTGCAGCGCGCTCAGCATGCCCAGCGCCAGGATGTCGACCTTGATCAGGCCCAGCACGTCCAGATCGTCCTTGTCCCACTGGATCACGCTGCGATCGGCCATGGCGGCGTTTTCCACCGGCACCAGGCGCGCCAGGTCGTCGCGCGCGATGACGAAGCCGCCGGGGTGCTGGCTCAGGTGGCGCGGAAAGCCGATCAGCGCCTGCGTCAGCTCGACCCACAGCTTGCAGATCGGCGATTCGGGGTCGAAGCCGTTCTCGCTCAGGCGCTCGGCGCTGACCTTGCGGCCGTCGAACCATTGCGTGCTCTTGGCCACCGCGTCGATGCGGTCCAGGTCGATGCCCAGCGCGCGCCCCACGTCGCGCAGCGCCGAGCGCGGCCGGTAGCTGATGACCACCGCGGTGAGCGCGGCGCGGTGCCGGCCGTACTTCTTGTAGATGTACTGGATGACCTCTTCGCGCCGCTGATGCTCGAAATCGATGTCGATGTCGGGCGGCTCGTTGCGCTCGGCGCTGATGAAGCGGCCGAACAGCAGCGTGGCGCGGCGCGGGTCCACCTCGGTCACGCCCAGGCAATAGCACACCAGCGAATTGGCCGCGCTGCCGCGGCCCTGGCACAGGATGCCTTGCGCGCGCGCCCAGTGCACGATGTCGGCCACGGTGAGGAAATAGGGCTCGTACTGCAGCATCGCGATCAGCGCCAGTTCCTGGTCGAGCGTGGCGCGGTACGGCGCCGGCATGCCGGCCGGGAAGCGCCGGCGCACACCCGCTTCGGCCAGCTCGCGCAACCAGCTGATGGGGGTGTGGCCGGCGGGCACGATCTCCTCGGGGTATTCGTAGCGCAGCTCGTCCAGCGAGAACGCACATTGCCCGGCGATGTGCACGCTGGCGTCCAGCCACTCGGGCGCGTACAGCGCCGCCAGCCGCTGGCGCGAGCGCAGGTGCGCCTCGGCATTGGGCTGCAGCGCCAGGCCGCACTCGGCCACCGGCGTGTTGAGCCTGGTCGCGGTGAGCACGTCGTGCAGCGGCTTGCGCGAGCGCGCATGCATCAGCACGCCGCCGGCGGCGACCAGGCCCAGGCCGGTGGCCCGCGCCACACGCTGCGCCAGATCGACGTGCAACGCATCGTGCGCGTGGTGCAGCAGTTCCACCGCGATGAACGCACGCTCGGGGCCGAACCAGGTCTTCAGCCACATGGCGTGCGCGAACACGGTTTCGAAAGACTGCAGCGCGCCGGGCAGCAGCAGCGCCATGCAGTCGGGCAGGCCGGCCAGGTAAGGCGCATGCGGCACGCGCCCTTCCACGTCGGACGGATGCGCCAGATAAGCCCCCTTGGCCGCGCGGCGCCGCGCCACCGTGACCCACTGCGACAGGTTGCCGTAGCCGCGCCGCGACTGCGCCAGCAGCACCAGGCGCGGGCCCGGCGGCGCATCGCACCGGCCCTTGACGGGTGGATGCGTGAGCTGCATCTCGGCGCCGACGATCAGGTGCAGCCCGGCACGCTTGGCCTCGGCATGCGCACGCACCACGCCGGCCAGCGAACATTCATCGGTGAGCGCCAGCGCGCTGTAGCCCAGCGCCTGCGCGCGCAGCACCAGCTCTTCAGGGTGCGACGCGCCGCTCAGGAAGCTGAAGTTGCTGCGGCAATGCAGCTCGGCGTAATTCGGGAGCATGGCCGCAACGGCACGTCAGCACGCAGCCGGCGGGCCGATTCAGGCCGGCAGCAGCGCATCGAGCGGGCTGCGCACCGCGCCGCCGGCCACCTCGAGCACGTGGGTGTAGATCATGGTGGTGGACGACATCGCTGTGAAGGCCGAAGGCGCACACCCAATGGACGAAGGCTTCCTCCGTCCGTATGCTGTAGTGCAGGTAGCGTATGCGCTCGCGAACTGTTCCAGCAGCCGGTGCGGCGGCGGGCCTGCGGGGCGGGCGGCAGCGACGCCTGCGGCCGAAACAGCAGGAGCAACGGAAAGTGAGCTCATGACCGATACTGTATTTATATACAGTATAGCCTGTGCGACCGAAAGACGCAAGCCGCGCTCCACGCACCGGCCGCGCCCCTATCCGGTTAGTACATCATGGACGGCCCCGAACACCCTGCGGGGCCGTTCTTGCGGCGCTTGCGCTGCATGAGTTGCAATGCGCTGGGAGAGAACAAATTAGCCGTCAGAACCGCAAGGTCTTCGCTCTGGACTTCTTGCACCTGGTTGAGCGCTCGCACCAAACCTCGGAAAAGTGGCGCGTCCTGCTACAGGGGCGCGGCCCGAACGCCGATCTGAACCGTCGCGCACTCGTCAAGCCTTATACGCGGTCAGGACCGTCGTCAGCAGGAACAGCAGTCTTTCCCGCCCGGAAGCTGTCGAAACGGCTCATGTCATTCGGACCGATCGACGACAGCAAGACAGAAGCTCGACTGCGATTCACACGCTCAGCCGGAGGAGCTCTTCAACTCAGCGCGAGTCCGTCACGCCGTGGTTCTCACGCTCGGCCATCGTCACAAGAGCCGAAGACATCATCCACGGCGGAACTGACGTCAACGGAGACGTACATGGCCTAGCCTTCCGGCGCTGAGCCAAGAGTGCCAGGAGTTCGCGCACCTTAGCGAACAGCAGTTGGAGTCGTCAGGTGTCGCCGTAGGCTGCTCGCATGACGCGCCATCCCTTCCATCGAGAGGGACGTCCACGGGCTATCGCCCTCGGCAGCCGCCCCTCATCTCAAACGTTAGCCGTCGGAAACCGCCCTGCGCGAGTGTTCGGGGCGAGAGGCCACCCCGCCTGTATTGCCGCAGCTTCGCATCTGATGCTTGATGCATGATGCGAAGCCTCAGTAACCCGCGAGGCAGCGATGCGCACGACACTGGCGATTGATGACGATGTGTTGGCTGCGGCCAAGAATCTGGCACAGCGACAGCGCAAGAGCGTGGGCGAGGTCATTTCCGCGCTTGCGCGGCAAGGCCTTCAGCGCGCGACACGCGGTGCGCCCGCTGTGCGCAATGGGGTGCCACTGCTGCCAACCCGCAAGACAGCAACCCCTGTGACGATGGAACTCGTCAATCAACTTCGCGACGAGTTGCCGTGACCACGTTCTTGCTTGATGTAAACGGCTTGCTCATTGCCTTGATCGATCCAGCCCACGTGCAGCACGAGCCAGCCCACGAGTGGTTCTCCCGCGTCGGCCATCGAAGCTTTGCCACATGCCCCATCACCGAGAACGGGCTGCTTCGAATCGTTGGTCACCCGAAATACCCGAACTCACCGGGTGCTCCCAGCGCTGTGGCCTCTACCCTGGCCGCGCTGCGCGCGCTTCCAGGACACATATTCTGGGCAGACAAGATCAGCATCGCCGAAACTCAGTACATAGATGCCGCACGCCTGTCCGATCATGCTCAAGCTAACTGATAGCTATCTGCTGGCGCTCGCATGTGCACACAAAGGGCGCTTGGCCAGCATGGATCGAAAGCTGATGGTTGATGCTGTAGCCGGTGGCAGCGAGGCGTTGGAACTCATCTGAGTTTCTGCTCAGCGGCCCCTCCCACCAAACCGACGGCTTCAGCGCTTGTGGGCTACTCCAAAGTCTTCTCTTGGGTCGGCACCGGTGCAGCCTCATCCGGCAGCTTCGGGCGGTCCGACGCATGGCGCTCCATGTGCGTCTTCTTTCCCGGCTGCGGTGTCTTGTCGGCACCGGGTGCGACTTCTTCGCCGTGGTGCTTCTTCTCTTGCTGCACTTTCTTGTCGTGGGCAATGTTGCGTGGGTCGGTCATGGCATCTCTCGGTTGGTAAGCCCGCATCCTCCCCTCAAGGCATCGCCAGGCAGGTAGGACAACCGGCCGTTCGAAATCGGAGGCGACGCAACCGTCACGAAAAGCCGCAACGCGAACCACCGCTGCGATCGTGGAGGCCCAGGGGGATCGTCGTGCCGAATTGGTCGACCCGACGAGATCCGGTCTGTCGGTACGCAGTACATTGACACCCGCCTGCGCTTGTCGCGTGCCGTCGTCGCCCGTCACGAAAACAACCGCTGTGGCTCATGCTCGTCCTGAACACCCAACGCCTTGTGCTACGCCATTTCATGCCCGAGGATCTCGAGCCGCTCTACGCCCTGTATCGCGATGCGGAGATGCGAAAGCACTACCCGGACGGGACGCGAACGCGCGAGGAAACGAAGGATGAGCTCGAGTGGTTCCTCCATGGCCACCCTCGTCACCCCGAACTGGGCCTGTGGGCGACGGTCGAGCGCAGCACGGGTGAGTTTCTCGGTCGCTGCGGTCTGCTGCCTTGGCACATCGAAGGCGTCGACGAGGTCGAGCTCGCCTTCATGATCAAGAAGGAACGCTGGCGCGAAGGGCTTGCCACCGAGGCGGCTCAAGGCATCATCGAGCATGCCCATGCAGTGCTGGGTCTGCGTCGCCTTGTATGCCTCGTCATGCCGGGCAACGTTGCGTCAGCCGGTGTAGCCCGCAAGCTTGGCATGTCTTTGGAGCGTGAGTTGAGCGACGATTCGGGTCCATGCCATCTGTACTCCCTGGCCCTGCCCGCGCGGTGAGGCCACGAAAATGCCGCAGTCTGCAGCACCGCACGTCGACACATGAACGAGATTGCCGTGCCGCCTCACCGCTGATGCAGTTGCTCGGCTTGAGTGCGGTGTTCATGGCCATGACTTTCGGTGTCTTCGTCGTCTATGGTCTGCTGGCGCACGCATTTCGCAAGGCGGTGATCGAATCCCCCAGCGTCCAGGCTTGGCTGCGTCGCGGCTTCGCTTCGGCCTTTGCCGGGCTGGGCGCGCAGCTTGCCGCGTCCGAGCGCTGAGGCCTTGCCTCTTGCAGATGATGGACCCTGATGGCGCACCGGAAGTCATGAACCACATTGCCATCCGTCAAGGCGTGTTCTCCGATCTCGAAGAACTCGCCGGCCTGTTCGATCAGTACCGCGTGTTTCAAGGCAAGACGAGCGATCTGCCGGCCGCGCGCGCGTTTCTCAAGGCGCGGTTCGATCACGGCGAGTCCGTCGTCTTCATGGCCCATGAGGGCTCGGTACCGGTGGGCTTTGCGCAGTTGTACCCAAGCTATTCGTCGACTTCATTGGCCAGGGTCTTCATCCTCAACGACCTCTTCGTGAGCGAAGCCGGCCGCCGCAAAGGCGTCGCGTCGAAGCTCCTTGCCGCCGTCGAGGCCTACGGCTGGTCGCACGGGGCCACTCGCGTGACGCTGAACGTCGCCAGAGACAACACAGCGGGCCAGGCGCTCTACGAGGCCCAGGGGCTGGAGCCAGGACACGCAGTTCTTCATGTATCACCGCTTTGCGGGCGAGCGCTGACCCCACAACAATCGCCCCTGGTCAACAATTTCGGTGGCACTCATGGCCTGGTTGCTTCTTGTTCTGGCGGGGCTCTTTGAAATCGGCTGGGCCATCGGGCTCAAGTACACGGAAGGCTTCACGAGGCTGTGGCCTTCCGTCGGCACGATCGCCGCGATGATCATCAGTCTGGGCCTTCTCGGCGTGGCCATGAAGTCCTTGCCTGTGGGCACGTCCTACGCCGTGTGGGTCGGTGTCGGCGCGGTGGGCACCGCCATCCTCGGCATCGTGCTTCTGGGCGAGCCGGCGAACCCTGGACGCCTGGTCAGCCTGGGGCTCATCGTTGCCGGCATCATCGGCCTCAAGTTGTCGTCCGGCGCGTAGCCACAGCGCCGGACGCGCCGGTGACGGCTCTCAGGCGTCTTCATCGCAAAGGAACACGACGATGTCCAAGCACGATCCACACCCCATGACGCCATTCGAAGTCCTTCGCCTGGACCACGTCGTCTTCCGGGTCAGCAACCCGCAGCGCTCGATCGATTTCTACCGCGAGGTGTTGGGCTGCGAGATCGTCCGCCGGCGCGACGATCTTGGATTGATTCACCTGCAGAGTGGGCGTATCGATGATCGATCTCGTCGCCGTCGATGGGCCGCTGGGTGTTGCAGGCGGTGGCGCGCCGCGAGCCGAAGGCAGGAACGTCGATCACGTCTGCCTCAGAGTGGAGCCCTACGATCAGACCGCCATACAGGCGCACCTGACGCGGCTGGGGGTATCCATCACCGATATCGCCGCCCACAACTTCGGTGCAGAGGGCGTGGGTCCGTCGCTCTACATCAAGGACCCGGATGGCAACACGATCGAACTCAAAGGCCCGGCGCATGCGGACGAGCGCCCCGGCGCGTAGTCCCTGCAAACTTGTTCGCGCGGAGGAGGGTCCATGCTCAAAGCTTCGTGTCAGTGCGGCAGCGTGCGTTTCCAGATCGACGACACACCTGCGTCGCCCACGGCCTGCCATTGCCTGCAGTGCCGCAAGCAGTCCGGGCACTTCTTTGCCTCGGCCAACGTGGCGAAGGCCTCCGTCGCGCTGGAAGGCGCCGAGTCCATCACCTGGTACCAGGCGTCCGAGAAGGTTCGACGCGGCTTCTGCTCCAGGTGCGGCTCATGGTTGTTCTGGGAACCGCTGCATCACGACTGGACCTCTGTCGCACTGGGTGCCATCGACGGTGCCACGGGCCTGCGCCTGCAGCGGCACATCTTCGTTGCCGAGAAGGGTGATTACTACGAACTCGGGGATGGCTTGCCGCAGAACCCACACTGAGCTGTGCGGGCTCGGCGTTCAGGCGGCAAAGGAGTAGGGCCCGCCGCGCTCCAGCGCCTTGCGGTAGGCCGGCCGCGCCTGGAAGCGCTTGACCCATGCGTCCACGTTCGGGTAGCGCTCGCGATGGCCACGCTGGCCCGCCACCTCGCCGACAAAGCTCAACTGGATGTCGGCGCCGCTGAGTGCATCGCCCATCAGCCAGGGCCGTGCCCTGCAGCGCCTGGTCGATGTAGCCCAGGTGATTGGCGATCTCGCTTTCGATGCGTGGCGACAGCGGCGCGCCGGCATCGCCCAGGCGCGAGACATACAGCTTCAGCAGCAGCGGCAACATGGCCGAGCCTTCGGCGAAATGCAGCCACTGCTGGTAGGTGTCGAACTCGGCAGACTGCGCTGCCGGCTGCAGCCGGCCTTCGCCATGGTGGCGGATGAGGTAATCGACGATCGCGCCGGATTCAACCAGCGTGCGCCCGCCGTCGACGAGCACCGGCGACTTGCCCAGCGGATGCACCGCCTTCAGTTCCGGCGGCGCCAGCCGCGTCGTGGCGTCGCGCTGGTAGTGCTTGATCTCGTAGGGCAGCGCCCAGCTCTTCGAGCAGCCAGAGCACACGCTGCGAGCGCGAATCGTTGAGGTGGTGCACGACGAGCATGGCGGATCCTTCGCGGGTTGACTGGAGCCGTGCAGCATAGCGTTTGCCTTGGCGCGCGACGGCGCGCCCGATCTAGGATGCAGGTTTTGTCATGCGGAGAACGAAGATGGCCCCCAAGAACACGATCTGTCTCTGGTACGACGGCGGCGCGCTGGACGCCGCGCAGTTCTACGCCAGGACCTTCCCGGACAGCGCGGTGAGCGCGGTGCACCACGCGCCCGGCGACTACCCCTCGGGCAAGCAGGGTGATGTCCTGACGGTCGAGTTCACCGTACTCGGCATCCCGTGCCTCGGCCTGAACGGTGGCCCGGCGTTCAAGCAGAGCGAGGCCTTCTCGTTCCAGGTGGCCACCGACGACCAGGCCGAGACCGACCGCTTGTGGAACGCCATCGTCGGCAACGGCGGACAGGAAAGCGCCTGTGGCTGGTGCAAGGACAAATGGGGACTGTCCTGGCAGATCACGCCACGGGCGCTGACAGCGGCCATCGTCGATCCAGACCGCGCCGCGGCCAAGCGCGCCTTCGAGGCGATGATGCAGATGGGCAAGATCGACATCGCGGCGATCGAAGCCGCCCGTCGCGGATGACGCAGGTCAGCGTCCGTTTGCAGTAGGCGCGAACGGCTGTTTGCGATCGGATGGCTGCGGCGCGCCTGGGCGGAACTTCCCGTGTCGCCTCTGGCCTCAACTCGGTCTGATCGCCAAGCTTGCGATAGATGCGAACGACGACTTCCTCCGCAGCGAGCATCGTCACAATCACAACGATCAGTGTCACGATGCCGTTGAACCTGCCTTCAAACCGAACGCTGTCGTCAAAGGCGAAAGTGATCGCCTCGAGGATCACGAACTTCGACCCGAAGAGAACGAGCCACGCAAAGAAGAATCGAAGGAAGGTGTTGAGGCCGCCGGGTCTTGCCTTGAAGTACGCAGCGACGCGATGTTCGATGGCGATCGTCAGCCTCAGCAGCAGCTGCAGCAGCACGGCGGCCATCAACGACGTGGAAAACGAGTCGATCGAGACGTTCTGCGAATACTCGACAAACAGGTTCAGCACCACCAGGTCGATGAGGATGGCGGTGAGATAGAAAATGAAGAGTCGCTGGCGGTTCGTTGTGGTTTGTGCAGCAGCCGGGAGTAGCGCTTCGCTGGTCATGAGGATGGTCCCAGGGTTGACGGGAGCGAGGGGCAACCCTCGGGGTTGGCTTGGAGTTTGCCACTGCGGGTATCAGGCCAATCCCTGCAGGTAGCCCGATAGTCGAAAATCACTCAAGAAGCTCCGTTGCTGAACTCGCCGGGCGAAACGCATCGAAGCCGCATCAGGATCAAGTGAGGACGCACGTGCTCGCAGTCCGAACACCCACAAGGACAAGACCATGACTTCGCTTCGCCCGCTGTGCTTCGCTGCTGCCCTGCTGCTGCTCGGCGGCTGTGCCAGCCGCCCGGTCAATCCGCCGATGACACAAGCCGACCCGAAAGCCGGCTATCGGTTCGAGACGCGCCGGGCGCAGATCGAGGACAAGGACACCTTGGTCATCCTTGCCTTCTCGGGCGGCGGCACGCGCGCCGCCGCCTTTTCCTACGGCGTGCTCGAGTACCTGCGGCGCACCGAGGTGGTCGGGCCGAAGGGCAACAGGGGCCGGCTGCTCGACCAGGTCGACATCATCACCGGCGTGTCGGGCGGCAGTTTCACCGCGCTGGCCTATGGCCTGTACGGCGACAAGCTGTTCGCCGATTACGAGAAGCGTTTCCTGAAGCGCGACGTGCAGGGCGAAATCATCTCGCGCACCTTCAACCCGGGCAATTGGGGCAGCCTGTGGTCGACGGGCTGGGGCCGCTCCGAACTGGCGGCGCAGCTGTACGACGAGATCCTCTTCGACGGCGCCACCTTCGGCGACCTGCAACGCGGCAAGGGGCCGCTGATCCTGGCCTCGGCCACCGACATCTCGACCGGCTCGCGGCTGGTCTTCAACCAGACCACCTTCGACATCCTGTGCTCCGACCTGAGCGCCGTGCGGCTGTCGCGCGCCGCTGCGGCCTCGTCCGCGGTGCCCGTGGTGCTCTCGCCGGTCACGCTCAACAACTACGGCGGCAGCTGCAACACGAAGGCGCCGGAATGGGTCGGCCTGTTCACCGACCCGGACAACCCACCGCGGCCCGCGGCACGGGCCATCCGCTCGATCCGCTCGCTGCAGGCCTATGGCGACGGCGCCGCGCGGCCGTTCATCCACCTGGTCGACGGCGGGGTGTCCGACAACGTCGGCATGCGCGGCGTGCTCGATTCGCTGGAAGTGCTGCAGGCCTTGCACGAAGCCGGGTTGAAGACGCCGCTGGACAACGCGAAGCGGATCGTCGTCTTCATCGTCAATTCGCTGTCGCTGCCGCCGACCCAATGGGACCAGTCCGAGACCCCGCCCGGCACCGTGGAGGTGCTGCTCAAGGCCGCGGGCACGCCGATCGACGCCTATTCCTACGAAGCCACCGAGCTGCTGAAGGACACGGCAGCGCGTTGGCGGACGATGCGCCTGGTCCGCGACTCGGCCGCAATGGCGAGCAATACGGACCCTGCGGTGGCCGCAGCGATACGCGCGCCGAACCCCGAGATCTATGCCATCGACGTGTCGTTCCCGGCGCTGAAGGACAAGGCGGAACTGGCGTTCCTGAATCGGCAGCCGACGACCTTCGTGTTGACGGACGAGGCCGTCGACAGGCTGCGCGCCGCGGCGGGAACCATCATTGCCGAATCGCCCGAGTTCAAGCGGCTGCTGAAGGACGTGGGCGCGACGATGGTCGCGCCGGCAAGCACGGCGAAACCATGATCCACCGGCGCGCTGACAACGTCGCTGCCCGCCGGTGACGAGTTGCGGAATCAGATGATCCGCCGCATGCCGGTGCTTCGACTTGTTGCGCGTACGCCGGCGCTGCTGGCGGCCATGCTGCTGGGCGCCTGCACCACGGTCGGGCCGGACTTCAAGCCACCTCAGGTGCCCTGGCTGGCAGGCTGGAAGGGCGGCTCGCTCGACACGCTGTCGGCGGACACGGCAACGCCCGCGCGGCGGGCAGACGCAGGAGTGGTGGCGCAACTTCAACGACCCGGTGCTCGACCAACTGGTCGCCGAGGCGCAGCGTGTGAACCCCAACGTGCGCACCGCCGGCATGCGCATCATGGAAGCGCGGGCGCAACTGGGCATCGCCGGCAGCACGCTCTATCCGCAGCTGCAGCAGGCCACCGGCGAGGTGCTCGGCGTGGGCGAGCACCGGCCCAGCGCCGCGGACACGACGGCCGTGGCCTTCAACACCGGGCTGCGCATCAGCTGGGAGATCGATTTCTGGGGCAAGTTCAGGCGCAGCATCGAGGCCGCGGATGCCGGCTACTGGGCCAGCATCGCCCAGTACGACGACCTGCAGGTGCTGATGGCCGCGCAGGTGGCGGGGCTGTACTGCTCGATCCGCACCATCGAAGCGCGGTTGACGATCGCGCGCGAGAACGCCGTCCTGCAAAAGCGCAGCCTGGAGATTGCCGAGCTGCTGTTCAAGAGCGGCAACGACTCCGAGCTGGATGTGCAGCAGGCCAAGGCGCAGTACCTGGGCACGCTGTCCACGATCCCCGGTCTGCAGGGCAGCCTGCGCCAGACGCAGAATGCCCTGAGCACCTTGCTCGCCAGGCCCCCGGGCCCCTTGCCTGAAATGGCCGCGGCCCAGGACCAGATTCCGCAGGCCGAGCTGGCGGTGATCGTCGACATGCCGGCCGATCTGCTGCGCCGCCGGCCGGATGTGCAGGGCCGTGGAAATGCAGCTGGCCGCGCAGTCGGCGTTGATCGGCGTGAGCGTGGCCGAGCTCTATCCATCGATCTCGCTGCTGGGCTCGGTGGGGCTGTCGGCCAGCTCCGTGGGGGGATCGACGCGCGCGCTGAGCTGGGGCATCGGGCCGACCCTCGTCTGGAACATCTTCGACCACGGCCGGCTCACGCAACGAGGTGCTGCTCCAGGACGCGCGCTTCCAGCAGCTCTACGAGCAGTACCAGGACGCGGTGCTGCGCGCCGCGCGCGAGGTCGACGACGCGGCCGTCGGTTTTGCCACGACCGGTGAGCAGATCGCCATCCTCTTCGATGCCGTGAAGGCCGCGCGGCGCTCGCTGGACATCGCCACGGTGCAGTACCGCGAGGGGCTGACCGACTTCCAGCGTGTGCTCGACTCGCAGCAGACCTTCTTCACCCAGCAGGAGCGCCTGGTCGCCAGCCGCGGCAACCTGACGCAGAGCCTGATCGCGCTGTACAAGGCCATGGGCGGCGGCTGGCAACAGGGGCGCAGCCGGCCCGTGCTGGACGACGCCACGCGCGAGACAATGGGCCAGCGCAGCGACTGGAAGAACCTGCTGGCGGCGCCGCTGCCCGCCCCCGACGCCGGACCCGAGCCTTCCAGGAACGACCAGACCATGAGCGACGAACAATCCGCAGCGCCAGCGCAGGCCCCGGCCCCGGTCGGCGCAATGCCGCCTGCGCCGCACCCCGACCCCCAGCCCCGGCAAGGGCAGTCGCATCGGCGCGATCGTCGTGCTGTTGCTGATCGTGGCCAGCCTGGCCTGGTACTTCGCCTCCGACCGGCTGACGCCCTACACCTCGCAGGCCCGGGTGCAGGCCTTCGTGGTGCCGGTGGCGGCCGAGGTGCCGGGCAAGGTGCTGAAGGTGCACGTCAGGAACAACGACGAAGTGCAGCCCGGACAACCGCTGTTCGAGATCGACCCGAGCCAGTACCGCATCGCGCTGCAGCGCAGCCGTTCGGACTATGAGTCGGTGCGCCGGTCGGTCAACGCCTCGTCGGCTGCCGTGGACGCGGCCCGGTCGTCGGTGCATGCGGCGGCCGCCAACCGCCTCAGCGCCGAGCAGGATGCGACGCGCCTGGAACAGATCTTTGCCGAAGACCCGGGCGCGATCTCGCAGCGCCGCGTCGAGATCGCGCAGGCGAACCGGGTCAAGGCGCGCAGCCAGGAGAAGGCGGCCGAGGCCGACCTGCGCCGCGCCCAGGAGACCGCGGGCGACCGCGGGCAGGACAACGCACAACTGCTCAGCGCCCGCGCGGCGATCGAGAAGGCCGAACTGGACCTGCAACGCACGACGGTCGTCGCTCCCGCGCCGCGGCCGGGTCACCGACCTGCGCACCGACGTCGGCCAGTATGCACAGGCCGGTGCGCCGGCGATGACCCTGATCACGATCCACGATCTGTGGATCGACGCCGAGATGACCGAGAACAACCTCGGCAACGTCAAACCCGGCGACAAGGTCGCCATCGTGCTGGACGCCATGCCGGGCGAGGTGTTGAAGGGCCGCATCCGCAGCGTCGGCGGCGGCATCAGCGCCGGCCAGGAGACACAGCCCGGCAGCCTGCCGACGATCGAGAACAGCCGCGACTGGCTGCGCCAGGCGCAGCGCTTTCCGGTGGCGGTCGAGTTCGAGCCCTCGGAACTCGAGCGGCTGCGCGGCGTGCGCATCGGCGGCCAGGCCGACGTGCTGATCTACACGGGCGAGCACAGCGTGATGAACTGGCTGGCCGATGCCTTCATCAAGGTGATGAGCTACTTCTCGTACCTCTATTGATCGCCGTGCCATGCATCGCGCTGACAAGGCGGTACTGCGGCTGGCGATCGGCGTCGGCCTGTCGGTGCTGATCGCCTACGGCATGGCGCTGCCGGTGCCCTTCGTGGTCTGCGTGTTGACGGTGCTGCTGCTGTGCAAGCCGGGGCCGCCGATCCCGTTCGTGAAGGGCATGGTGCTGGCCGTCGTCATCGGCGCCTTGCTGGTGGCTGGGCGTGCTGATGGTGCCGATCCTGGAAAGTTACGCGGTGACCGGGGTGGTGCTGACCGGCGTCTTGCTCTACGCGGTGTTCTTCGCCGGTGCGCGCAGTGCCAACCCGCTGACGATCATTCTGGTCATCGTCGTCACGGTCATTCCGGTGGCCGGTGTGGCCGATCAGGCGCTGACCACGGCGCTCGGCGTGGCCTTCGGCGTGGGGCTCGGCACCGGCGTGCTGGTCAGCGGGCTGTCGCACGCGCTTTTTCCGGATCCGCCCGAGCCGGCCAACGCCTCCGCGGCGTCCGCCCACGCGAGTCCGCAAACGGCACGCTGGATGGCGCTGCAGGCCACGGTGGTCGTCATGCCCGTGTTCGTGCTCGCGCTGAGCAACCCGGCCTTCTACCTGGCGGCCATCATCAAGACGGTGACGCTGGGTCAACAGGCCGGCGCCACCCGCGCCAGTGCGGCCGGACGCGAGCTCGTCGGGTCCACGCTCATGGGCGCGTGGATGGCGACATGGGTCTGGCTCGGCCTGTCGCTGCGGCCGAACCTGTGGATGCTGATGTTGTGGCTGGTGGCTGCGGCGCTGTGGGCGGGCGCCAAGCTGTTCGGCGCCCGACCCACGTCCTTCGCGCCCATCTTCTGGAGCAATGCGCTGGTGACCATGTTCATCCTGCTGGGGCCGGCCATCGAGGACGCGGCCGTCGGCAAGGATGTGTACGCCGCATCGGCCACCCGCGTCGCCTTGTTCGTCGCCGTGGCGCTGTACGCTTGGGCCACGGTATGGGTGCTGGAACGCTGGCGGCCGTCGAAATCCGCAGCGCTCGGCGTCGCGGGCTGACGTTCGGCGCTCACGGGCGCGGCAGCCCGCGACCCAGCCCTGTCCTATGCTGTGCACTTCACTCCCTCTACCCATGCCATGACCTACAACACCCTCGACTGGCAGATCGATCAGCGCGTGCTGACGCTCACCCTCAACCGCCCGGCGCAGCTCAACGCCTTTACCGTGGAGATGGCGAACGAGCTGATCGACGCCTACCAGCGCGCCAGCGAAGACGATGCGGTGGGCGCCGTCGTCGTCACCGGCGCCGGCAAGGCCTTCTGCGCGGGCATGGACCTGTCCACCGAGGGCAATGTCTTCGGGCTGGACGAGACGCTGAACCCCAGCCTGGCCGAGCAGGACGCGCGCTGGGACGACCCGGCCATCGTCAACGGCGTGCGCGACACCGGCGGGCGCGTGTCGCTGGCGGTGTACGAATGCAAGAAGCCCATCATCGCCGCCATCAACGGCGCGGCGGTGGGCATCGGCGCGACCATGACCTTGCCGATGGACGTGCGCCTGGCGTCCGACAAGGCGCGCATCGGCTTCGTCTTCGGGCGCATCGGCATCGTGCCGGAGGCCTGCAGCACCTGGTTCCTGCCGCGCATCGTGGGCCTGCAGCAGGCGCTGGACTGGGTCTATTCGGCCGACATCCTGACGGCCGAGCAGGCACTGGCCGGCCGCCTGCTCAAGGCCGTGGTGCCGCACGAGCAACTACTCGCCGAGGCACACGCGCTGGCGCACAAGTACATCGATGCGCGCAGCCCCGTGTCGATCGCCCTGATGCGCCAGATGCTGCTGCGCAACCACGCGGCGGCGCACCCGCGCGAAGCGCACGCCGTGGAGTCGCTGGCCATGCTGCACACCAGCCGCAACGACGGCAAGGAAGGTGTCGCGAGCTTCAACGACAAGCGCGCGCCGGTATTCGCCGGCAGGGCGTCGAGTGATATGCCCGACTTCTATCCCTGGTGGTGAAGGCCTGGGCGGCAGAGTCACTGCGCGCTTACCGTCAACCAAGCTCTTTGGCGTGCATTTCTGTTGGTTGCGCACCTTGAATCGAAGCGTCCCGGGTTGGAAGCTCGTTCACTTCTTTAGAAGCAGGACGCCGGAGCGGGGCGGCATCGAGACCGGAGTTGTGATTTCCCGGCCATCGTTGAATGTCGGATCGACGGTGCCCGCAAGCCGTTTGTAGCCAGGCCCGATGTCGATACTTGCCGTCGCCGTCTTGCTCGGGTTGACGAGGACCAGGCCGTGTGTGTACTTGCGCATCCACACGCCGGATGGCGTTGCAGACTTCGGCGGCGGCTCGGCCGGCGTGCCTATCGGCGCGTCGCCCTCATCGAACCACGTGATTCTGTCGTACGTGTTGTTGATCGCATAGCTGAAGTACCCATCCTCCAGCATTGTCGAGGCCAGGCCGTAGCGGTACATCGCTGGGTCTGCCGTTGGGTGGCACGATCCGAAGACGACCACATTCGGCGGGAGTGTGGCGGCCAACGCCGTGCGATAGGAAGCCATCATCGCGTCCCAGGTGGTCCAGGTTTCCATTGACCAGCTTTTGCCGATCAGGCACTCGCGGAAGAAGCCTTGCAGTTGACCTTTGTATTCTGGTGAGGTGATGGCGGCTGTTGGGGCGTTGCCCATCACATGCAAACCTGGGTTCAACTCGCGTAATTTGGCAACGTAGGCCATGTGTCCGCGCCGGAATGCCGACATGATTGCGGGGTCGTTCATCGACTGATTCGTGCCGATGCGCCTCCAATCGGCATTCACCGTTGGGTTGCCGAACCCGTCGATATTGATGAAGTCGATTCCCTTCATCAGCGACAGAATTCCTTTCCCGGCTGCGCTGTCGAATTTCGCCTTGAACTGCGGCCAGCGGTCGCCGTTCGCGTCAGGCTGCGTCCACTCCGTTGGGTTCGTGTTCCAAGCCCCGTATGCCGCCGTCCATTGCGTGCGCTTGCCGGCCGCGTCCAGCAGCCACCAACCGTTGGTTTCGAGAGCTCCCGGTGGGTCGGTTGGCGGCGCGTCGTCTCTGCGCTCTTGCAGCATCACGTATTGCGCAATCTGGATGGACGGGTTCAGCGCCTTTATTCCGCTGACGGTCGCCTGCAACCGCTTGGCCCCGAGACCAGGCCAGAGACCGAGCACAGCGAATTGATGTCGGGCGACCGCGGCCTGGTCGGCCTTGGTATCGATGGCCTTCCCGAGATACGCAAGTGCCGTGCGCGGCTTGGCTACAGCACTCGGCGACGGCGACGGCGCCACTGACAGCATGGAACCGACTGGAACGGACGGCACCACGCTGCCGTCTGCGCAGAGATCAACGTCCCCTGGCCTTGAAGGCGCGCAAACGCCCTGCTGAGCGAACGCCTGCGATGTGACCGCGCAAAGAAGTAGCGGAAGAAAGAGTTTCATGGTTGGCCTTTCGTTGGCGGCGTCGCTACTTGGCATGGATCAATTAGAGCCCAGCTGCGCCGCGAAGTAGTCACATCGCTACCTTGGCCACCGAAGCACCCTCGGCGTCTTACTGGGCAATCGCCTGCGCCTTCAGTTCATCGCCGTACCGGCCGGCGAGTTGCTACCCTGTCGCTTGCCATCGTGTCCACCTATTCCTACGTGGACACGATCCTTCCCCCTTGCGGGGTTGACTTCAAGATGGTTTGGCTGGACGCTTGACAGAAATGTGGTTCGAGTTGTCACGTTTTCGTCACGGTCAGCAAACGACAACGGCCTAGCAGGATTGCTAAGCCGTTGATTTGATTGGTGGGCCCTGAAGGATTCGAACCTTCGACCAACGGATTAAGAGTCCGCTGCTCTACCAACTGAGCTAAGGACCCGCTCGAATGCGAATCGAGTGGTGGGTTGTGCGGGATTCGAACCCACGACCAACGGATTAAAAGTCCGCTGCTCTACCGACTGAGCTAACAACCCGTTCAGCAGAGACCAGAATTATAGCGGAGCGCTTTTGGCTCCCGACCCGCCGCGCGCTTGCGGCAGCGCCATCAGTTGCGCCACCACCTCGCCCGCGGCGACCATGCCGAAAGTGGCTGTGACCGCGACGCTCGAACCATATCCATGGCAGTTCAGGTTGCCTTCATGGCTGTCATCGGCCGCAGCGTCTGCGACAGGCCCGGCCACCGCTTCGCGCGAGAACACACAGCGCAGCCCCAGGTGGCCGGCACGTGCCGCGCCATGCTCGCGGCGCAGCCGTTGGCGCAGCGACGCGAGCAGCGGGTCGTGCGTCACGGCGGCCAGGTCCTCGACCTCGACCGCCTGCGCCAGGCGCTTGCCACCGGCCGCACCGACCGCGACGAACGCAGGCCCGCCCGCCAGCGCCCAGTGCGCCATCGCGGCCTTGGCGCGCACCTGGTCGCAGGCGTCGATGACCGCGTCCACCGGCGTCGGCAGCAGCGCGGGCCAGTTGCCCGCATCGACAAAGGCTTCCACCACGCGCAGTTCGCAACCGGGGTGGATGTCGGCCACGCGCTCCTGCAGCGCCACCGCCTTGGCCTGGCCGAGGGTGCGGCCCAGCGCCTGCACCTGGCGGTTGATGTTGGATTCGGCCACATGGTCCAGGTCGATCAGCACCAGCGCGGCCACACCGCAGCGCGCCAGCGCTTCCACGGCCCAGGAGCCGACGCCGCCGAGCCCGACCACGGCCACACGCGCGGCGCGCAGCCGTGCGTAGCCGGCATCGCCGTACAGGCGGCGCAGCGCGCCGAAGCGACGCTCCAGGTCTGCGTCGGGAAGTGTTGCCGCAGCTGCGGGAGCGCACGCGGACACCGTGGTGACGCTCATAGGCTGCGCTCGACGCGCCACGTCTGATAACGAACGCCCAGCACGCCGCCCGCAAGAATGCCGCCCAGCGCAATGAAGCTGCCCAGCGCCAGCGTGCTCACCCCGCTGAGGCCCTGGCCGATGGTGCAGCCCACGGCAGTGACGCCGCCGATGCCCATGAGCGTGGCGCCGATCAGGTGGTTGGTGGTGTCCTCGACGCCGGCAAAACCCTCCCAGCGGAAGCTGCCGCTGGCCAGTGCCACCAGCGCCGACCCGAGCACCACGCCGAGCGTGCTGACGATGCCCAGCGTCAGCACCCGCGACGTGTCGCTGAACAGGATCAGCCAGTCCATGGTGTAGGCCACCGGTGCGACGAAGCTCAAGGACTCCATGCGCCGCGAGTTGGTGCCGAGGAAGCTCGCTTCCAGCGTCAGCGGGTGTTCGGCGACGAAGCCCAGGCGCCCCGACACCCACCACGCGCCGACGATGACCGCGCCCACGCCCAGGCCGGCCAGCAGCACATCGGCACCACGCCCCTCGGGCCTGGACAGCACCCAGGCCACCAGGGCCAGGCCCAGGCCACCGCCGACCAGCAGCGCCAGCATGCGGCGCGAGCCGCCGGTGGCAAAGGCCAGCAGCGAAGGCAGGTCCTGCCCGGCCGGCAGCGCGATGGTGGCGGTGTCCAGCGTGGCCACGCGCAGCACGGCCACCACACCGCGCAACGTGGCGTAGGCGGCAATCGCCAGCACGAACAGCACCACCAGCGATTTGAGGTTGCCGCCACCCACGCGCACCAGCGTCTTGCTGCCGCAGCCGGAGGCCAGCACCATGCCCACGCCGAAGAGCAGACCGCCGACCAGGTTGGACAGCCACAACAGGCTCGGCCCGGCATACACGCTGTTGCCGGCCTCGACCCAGCCGATGGCGACCATGGCATTGAAGCCGATCATGGCCACGCCGATGGCCAGCACCCACATGCGCATGCGGGTCCAGTCGCCGATGTTGACGATGTCGGCCACCGCACCCATGGTGCAGAAATGCGTGCGCTGCGCGATGGCACCGAAGGCCACGGCCAGGGCGAAGGCCGCCCACAGCACCGTGGCCACGAGGCCGGGCAAGTCGGATTCCTGCATGCGCTATGCGGCCGTGCTGTGCGGAACCGCTTGCGCGGCTATTTCAGCGATGCCAGACGTTCCTTGCCGGCGACGGCGGCCTCGGATCTGGGGTAGACCTTGACCAGTTCGTCCAGCGTCTTGCGCGCGGCCACCTTGTCCTTCATCTCGGCCTGGCTGTTGGCAATGGCCAGCAGCGCCTCGGGCGCGCGCTCGCTTTCCGGCGCCTTGGCCACGAAGGCGCGGAAAGCGCCGATCGCGGCCGTGTAGTCGCGCTTGCCGTACAGCGCATTGCCTTGCCAGAAACGCGCCGCGTTGCCGTAGCCGCTGGCCGGCCATCGCGCCTGGTGCGCCGCCAGCGCCTGCGCGGCCTTGTCGAAATCGCCGGCGCGCAGCAGCGCGATGGCTTCGTCGTACTGGCGCTTTTCCTCCGGGTCGGCCAGGAACTCACGGCCGTCGAGCGTGACCTTCTGCGGCTCCATCTTGCGCAGCCGGTCGTCCACCGCCTGGCCGATGTCGCGTTGCTTGCGCTGCACCTCGGAGACCTCGCGTTGCAGCTGCTCGTTGCTGCCGCGCAGCTTGGCGATCTCGGCACGAAGCGCTTCGAGCTGATTGTTGATCTCCAGCAGACCGCGCCGAGAAGACTGCAACTGCTCATTCAACTCCGTCAGTTCGGCGCCGCGCGCGCGGACCTGCTCTTCGCTCTTGGCCAAGCGTGCGCGCAGCTCGATGATGGCCTTGCGCGCGTCCTCGTCTTCGAACAGCGCGGCCGAGGCGCCGCCCGACAAGCTCAGCACGCACAGCGCCACGCCCGCGAGGGCGAGCCATCGGCCGGGCCGGCGGGCGGGCAGCGCGGGGGCACCCATGTCACTTGTCTTTCAGTTCGACGCGGCGGTTCTTGGCGTGGGCGGCTTCGTCGCTGCCGGTCTGCGCCGGGCGTTCCTTGCCGAAGCTCACCGCCTCGAGCTGGCTGTCGGACACGCCCAGCAGCACCATCGACTTGAGCACCGATTCGGCACGCTTCTGGCCCAGGGCAAGGTTGTATTCACGCCCGCCGCGATCGTCGGTATGGCCTTCGAGCATCATGCGCTTGCTGCGGTTGGCGGTCAGGGCCTTGGCATGGGCCTCGAGCATGGGCCGGTATTCGTCGCGCACGACAAAGCTGTCGAAGTCGAAGAACACGACCCGTTGCGACAGCGCCGCGGCGTTGGCAGCCGCAGCCGACTTCGACAGATCCACCGTCGCCACGTTGGACTGCGCCGTTCCTGCGCCCGCCGCACCGGCGCCGCCCGCACCTGCCGCCGTGCCGTCCGCCGGCACCGCGCGGTTTTCGACCGGTGCTTCGTCCAGCTTGGTCGAGCTGCAACCGGCCAGGAGCCCGGCCAATGCCAGGGCACAGGCGGCGGCCGTGAGTGAGGGTCGAAACTTCAGCATCGTCGTTCTCCAGTTCTAGAAAAGGGTCAGCGCCCGAACGGGCCCCAGGCGGGCTCGCGCATATCGGCGCCGGTGGTGATCAGGCGGGTCTTGATCTTGCCGTCCAGCGTGCTGCTCATCAGCACGTCACGACCCTGGGTGCGGGTGGCATACAGCAGCAGCCGGCCATTGGGTGCGAAGCTCGGGCTCTCGTCCTCGCTGGTGTCGGTGATGGCGTTGGGTGTGCCCGAGGGCAGCTCCTGCGTCATCACCCGGAAGGCCGCACCCTGGCGCGCGATGTACGCCAGCATGCGGCCGTCGGGGCTGATGGCGGGGCTGATGTTGTAGCCCCCACTGAAGGTGACGCGCTCGACCGCGCCGCCGGCCACCGGCATGCGGTAGATCTGCGCGCTGCCGCCGCGGTCGCTGACGAAGAAGACCTGCCGGCCATCGGGCGTGAACGCCGGTTCGGTGTCGATCGCCGGGCTGGTGGTCAGGCGCCGTGGTGTGCCGCCGTCGCGCGAGATCAGGTACAGCTGCGCCACCGCATCACGCGACAAGGTCAGCGCCAGGTCGCGTCCGTCCGGCGACCAGGCCGGCGCGCTGTTGGAGCCGCGGAAGTTGGCCAGCATGCGGCGCTTGCCGCTGCTCACGTCCTGCACCCAGACCACGGCCTTCTGGCTTTCGAAGGACACGTAGGCCAGCTCCTTGCCGTCCGGCGCCCAGGCCGGCGAGATGATCGGGTCGGGGCTGGCCAATGCGATCTGCCCGCCCTCGCCGTCGGCATCGGTGATGTGCAGCGCATAACGCCCGGCGGTGCGCGTGACGTAGGCGATGCGCGTGGAAAACACGCCGCGCTCGCCCGTCAGGTTCTGGTAGATCGAATCGGCGACGCGGTGCGCGGCCAGGCGCATGTCCGCGGGCAGCGCGGCGTGGCCCTGGCCCAGCAGTTCCTCGCCCTTGACCAGGTCCCACAGCTTGAAGCGCACGTCGAAGCGGCCGTCGGCCAGGCGCGACACCGAGCCCACGGCCAGCGCGTCCGCGCCCCTGGCGCGCCAATCGGCGACGTTGATGCGGCTGCTTTCGTCGAAGCTGCCCGGCACATCGACGATGCGGAACAGGCCGCTGCGCTGCAGGTCGGCGCGCACCACCGCCGACACCGGCACCGGGGATTTGTCCTCGTCGCGGAAGGTGGGCACGACCACCGGAATCTGCGTGCCGCCGATGCCGGTGATCTCGACGCGAAACTGCGCTGCGGCAGGCAGGGCCGTCGCCGCGGCAAGGGTACCGATGAAGCGCCGGCGTGGCCAGAGCGGGGGCAAGGGGTTGCTGCGCGTGTCGCGGTTCACTGAGTGGATGGGTGGATGGAAGAAGGGTTGGGGCCGGCTCGGGGGTGGCTGGATCGGCTTGTCTGCATAGAGCCGCCGCCATCGCGACAGTTCCCCGCACGGCGTGCCGATACGCCACAAGTCGGGGATTGTAGGCAACCCGGCGGCGCGGCGCGGTTCAAGCACGGATCGGCGGCGCGAGCACGGCGAGGGCGCGGCGCCTGCGAGGCCATGGCGCTGCGCAAGGCCACGGTGATCGTGACCGTGATAATCGCTGCGCCCGCCCTGCCCTGCATGGCGCGCCCCCAACCCCATGCCGAGCCTGCTTGAGCGTTTTTCCCACCTCGCGCCGTACTTCAAGTCCGGCCGGCGCGGCATCGTGGTGGCCATCTGCGCGTCGCTGGTCACCGCGCTGACCGAGCCGGTGCTGCCGGCGCTGATGAAGCCGCTGCTCGACAACGGCTTTGGCCAGTCCAACATCCCGCTGTGGCTGGTGCCGGCGGTCATCATCGGCCTGTTCCTGGTGCGCAGCGCGTCCAGCTTCATCGCCACCTATGCCCTGGCCTGGACCGCCAACCAGGGCGTGCTGAACCTGCGCGGCCGCATGTTCGCGCGGCTGCTGGGCGCGCACCCGGAGCTGTTCACGCGGCATACGGCGAGCAAGCTGACCAACATCCTGGTGTACGAGGTGCAGCAGGGCTCCAACCTGCTGGTCACGGCCCTGCTCACGGTGGTGCGCGAGACGCTGACGCTGCTGGCGTTGCTGGGCTTCCTGGTCTGGTTGAACTGGAAGCTCACGCTGTTTGTCGGGGTGATGTTTCCGCTGGTCTTCGTGGCGGTGCGGCTCATCAGCCGGCGCATGCGGGCCATCACGCTGGCCAGCCAGAAGGCCACCGACGAGTTGGCCTACGTGATCGAGGAGAACGTGCTCGCCTGGCGCATCGTGCGGCTGCACGACGCAGCACGCCAGCAGACCGGGCGCTTCGTGGCACGCAGCAACCTGCTGCGCCAGCTGCAGATGAAGGCCGTGGCCGCGGCGGCGCTGATGACGCCGGTGACGCACACGCTGACGGCCTGCGCGCTGTCGGGCGTGATCGTGGTCGCGCTGTACCAGAGCCGCACCGGCGGCACCACGGTGGGCGGCTTCGCCTCGTTCATCACCGGCATGCTGATGCTGCTGGCGCCGATCAAGAAGCTGTCGGACGTGAGCGGGCAGATCACCCGCGGCCTGGCGGCGCTGGAGCGCGGCGTGGCGCTGATCCACAACAGCCCGGTGGAGCACG
>CAVURQ010000020.1:0-118471 GCA_963743935.1 uncultured beta proteobacterium
CGTCGTCGATGTGCGTGCGCAGCGAGATGTCGCTGCGCCGCAGGTGCGCACGCTCGCCGTCGCCGGTGAGCGTCACCGCATGCACCCCGTGCCCGGCGGCGCGCAACGGTGCCAGCACGCGGCGCCAGATCCAGGCGCCACCCCAGGCGCCGTGGACCCGCACGATCGGCGGGCCGTTCATGACACCTCTCCTCAGGCCGCCGGTACGACCGAGCCCACCTGCCGGTACACCGCCTTCTCGAAGCCCATCAGCGTCTTGATGACGGGCATGTCGAAGAAAGGCAGCAGCTGCGTCATCAGCACCCCGCCGATGCCCTTGGTGCGGTCGATCCAGAAGTAGCAGTTGTAGAAGCCGGCCCAGTCGGCGGTGCCTTTGCTGCGCATGCCCGGCAGGTCGACGAGCGTGAGCTGGAAACCCAGACCCCAGCCCCGCGGCACCGGCCTCGCGGGCACGTCGTTCGACCACTCCGGCATCGTGGACTTCGTCCCCTCGGGCAGCTTGATGGCGCCGAGGTGGTTCTGCAGCGCCATCCGCGCCGTGGCCGGCTTCAGCACACCGGCGCCGTCGTTGAGCCAGGCCTGCACGAAGCGACCATAGTCCTGGATCGTGCCGTAGGAGCCCGAGCCGGCGGAGTCCCATTCCCAATGGGCCGGCCGGTCATGCACCGACGGCACGAGCGTGCCGTCGACCCGGCGCTGCATGATGCGCAGCAGCCGCGCACGCTGTTCGGCGCTGGGCGCGAAGGTGGAATCGTTCATGCCCAGCGGCGCGTACACGTGCTGGCGCAGGTAACTGCCCAGACTCTGTCCGGTGATCTTCTCGACCGACCAGCCCCAGCCAGTCGGTGTTGAGGCCATACGCCCACGCGCTGCCCGGGTCGTTCACCATCGGTACCGACAGGCTGCGCTTCTTGCCCGACAGGTGGCTCGGCTCGCCGGTGAGCGTCATGTAGCGCATCAGCTTTTCGTTGCTCAACGGGTAGCCCAGTCCGGCGGTGTGCGTCATCAGCTGGCGCACCGTGGCCTTGCCGGCTGGCGCGCGCAGGCGCGGTGAGTCGCCGTCGAAGCCTTCCAGCAGTTGCAGCTTGCCGAACTCCGGCAGGATCGATTCGACGGTGGCATCGAGGTCCAGCCGCCCTTGCTCCACGAGCTGAAGCGCCGCCGTGGTGGCCACTGCCTTCGTCATCGAGGCGTTGCGGAACATCGTGCGTTCGCCCGCTTCGCCCGCAGCATGGTGGAACAACTGCCCGCTGCGGTCGACCACCACCGCTGCGACGCCGTGCAGCGCGCCCTTCGATACCGCGCCGTCGAGCAGCGCCTTGATTGCCGAACCGTCGAATGCCATCGTCGTCTCCTTCGTTCAGCTCCGCTACTTGCCCAGCAGCACGCGCGGCAGCCAGGTGGCCAGGCCCGGGAATGCCATCACCGCGGCCAGCATCAGCAGGCCGAACATCACATAAGGCGTGACCGCCGCATAGATCTGCCGCGTGCTGATCGATGCCGGCGCCACGCCGCGCATGGTGAACAGCAGCATGCCGAAGGGCGGCGTCAGCAGGCCCAGCTGCATGCAGATCAGGTACATCACGCCGAACCACAGCGGGTCGAAGCCGAAGTGCTGCACCAGCGGCATGTAGAAGGGCAGCGTGATCAGCATGGTGCTGACCTGGTCGACGAAGCAGCCCAGCACCAGCAGGATCAGCATCATCACCAGCAGCACGCCGAAAGGCGTCAACCCCGAGTCGCGCACCAGGCCGACCAGCCCGTTGGTGCCGCCCGAAAAGCTGAGGATCTGCGAGAAGGTGGTGGCGCCGATGATGATGAACAGGATCATCCCCGAGATGGCCGCGGTGCCACGCAGCGCGTCGAGCAGCGCGCGCCAGGTCAGCGAGCGGTAGGCGACGCACACCGCCACCGTCGCCAGCGCGCCGAGCGCCGCCGATTCGGTGGGCGTGGCCCAGCCCGCCGACATGGCGACGATGACGACCATGAAGATCGCCACCAGCGGCGTGACATAGACCAGCAGCGGCCGCCAGCGCGCCCAGCCGATGACGCGGTTCTGCTCGAAGGCCGGCGCCAGCGACGGGTTCAACCAGCAGCGCAGCACGATGTAGCCGACGAAGACGGCCGACAGCAACATGCCGGGCACCACGCCCGCGACCAGCAGCCCGGTGATGGAGATGCCGGCCAGGCTGCCCAGCAGCACGGTGATGCGCCGACGGCGGAATCAGCATGTCGACGCCGCCGATGGCCATGATCGGGCCCATCGACATGTTGGGGCTGTAGCCGCGCTTGAGCATCTGCGGCATCAGCAGCCCGCCCAGCAGCGCCGTGGTGGCGATGGTCGAGCCCGAGATGGCCGAGAACACCGTGCCCGAGACGATGGCGATGACCGACAGCCGGCCGGGCACACGCGCGATGACGTTGTCGAAGGCATCGATGGCCTTCATCGCCACGCCGGTGTGGAACAGCACCTCGCCCATCAGCACGAAGAACGGAATCGGAATGAGCGAGAAGTTGGTGACCGAGGCCACGCCGTTGCGCACCACCTGCATCAGCCCCGGCTCGCCGCCCAGGAACCACAGCGCGCCGACCAGGTTGACGCCGAGAAAGGCAAAGCCCACCGGCAGGCCGAGCAGCAGCAGCACGGTGAGTGCGCCGAACAGCAGGCTCAGGGTCATCCACCAGGTCACGCAGCCTCCGCTTTCGGCTTCGGCCCGCGCAGCAGCTGATGCAGCGACTCCAGCGCCATCAGGCCGAAGCACAGCGGTGCCGGCACGTAGACCCACCACTCGGGGAAGGTGAAGGCCTTCATCACCACCGCGCCGGATTGCGCGCAGGTCGACGATCACCGCCACCGAATACCAGGCCAGCACCGCACTGATGACCAGGCACAACAGCGCGGCGGCGCGGTACAGGCGCCGCCAGGCCGCGGGCGACAGGCTCAGCTGCAGCAGGTCCAGCCGCACGTGCTGTTCGCTCCACAGCAGCCAGGGCGCGGCCAGCAGCGTGGCCAGCGCCAGGCCGTATTCGCTGGCCTCGGCAATGCCGGCGGGGCTGGGCAGGCGCAGGTTGCGCGCCAGCACGTCATAGCCGACGAGCACGGCCATCACGCCGATGAGCAGCGCTGCGGCGATGCCGCAGGCCTGCATCAGCCGGCCCCAGGCGCCCGGGTTCATCGGCTTATTTCGGCGCCATCTGCTCGCGCAGCTTCGGCCCCTTGACCGGGCTGGCCTTGATGATCTGCTCCCAGCCGCCGTCGTAGGCCGCCTTCAGCAGGATCTTCGATTGCGCCTCGTCGAGCTTGAGCACCTGGATGCCGGCGTCGAGCTGCTTCTTGGCGTCGGCCGGGCCGTCGACCTTGCCCATCTCGACGTTCTGCGCTTCCAGCCATTCGGCCTGCTTCTGCAGGAAGGCCTTCTGCGGCGCGCTCAGCTTGTTCCAGCTGGCCAGGTTGAAGACCACGCCCAGTTCGATGGCGTAGAAGCCGGGCTCGAGGCGGAACTTGGTGCGCTCGTGCCAGCCCAGGTCGAAGATGCCGATCATCGGCCAGGCGTAGCCGTCGACCACGCCGCGCTCCAGCGCGGTGTAGACCTCGCCCGGCGCCATCTGCACCACGGTGGCGTTCTGCTTCTGCAAAAAGTCGCGGTAGATCGGCGCGACGCGCAGCTTCAGCCCGGTGAGGTCGGCCGTCTCGATCTTCTTGTTGCTGTAGATGTAGTACTGCACGCCCTCGCCGGTGCGCGCGTAGTAGTACAGGCCCTTGTCGGCGTAGCTGGCGTTGATCTGGTCGAAGATGCCGTTCTTGCGCATCTCGGCCTGCGTCAGGTTGGTGTAGTTCAGCGCCAGGCCGTCGGGCACCAGCCCGGCCGTGAAGGACGAGGTGGTGTTGGCCATGTCCACCACGCCGTTGCGCAGCGCGTTCGGCTGCTCGAAGGTGGGGATCGCCTTCGGGCCGCCGATGTAGTTGATCTGCACGATGCCCTTGCCTTCGTCGTTGACCTTCTTGACGAACTTCTCGAAGCCACGCGCGAAGTAGGTGCCTTCCTGGAAGGCGTTGACTGCCTTCAGCGTGGCTTCCTGGGCCAGCGCGGTGCTGCCGGCAAGGGCCAGTGCCAGGCCGCAGGCGTGGGCGATGAGGGTGCGTTTGTTCATGGTGTTTCTCCGTGGATGGGGTGGGTCGCTGACAGGTCAATCGGTGACAGGGGGTTTGAACAGGCCGGCGTGCTTGAGCATGCCCAGTGTGCGCTGCAGTACATCGAGACGATAGGTAGCAACATCGATGCCGCGATAGTCGTAGAAGCCCTGGCCGCTCTTCAGCCCGTTGCGGCCTTCGGCCATCATCGTGTCGACGATCTTGGGTGCGGTGTAGCGCTCGGCGCTGAGCGTGCGGCTCAGGTAGCGGCTGGCGTGGTACAGGATGTCGTTGCCGCCGAAATCGATGAACTCGACCACGCCCATCGCGGCGAAGCGCAGGCCCAGGCCGTGGCGTGTGGCCTTGTCGATGTCTTCGGCCGTGGCCACGCCTTCTTCGACCATGCGTGCGGCCTCGTTCATGATCAGCGCCTGCAGCCGCGGCACGATGAAACCCGGCGCCGGGCCGCATTCCACCGTGCTCTTGCCGATGCCCTGCAGCAGCGTGCTCAGCCGCTGGCGCACGCCGGCCGAAGTGCCGGCATGCACGCTCAGCTCGACCAGCGGAATGATGTAGGCCGGGTTCAGCCAGTGCGCGTTGATCAGCCGCTGCGGGTGGGTGACGAAGGGCAGCAGGTCGGTGACCAGGATGGTCGAGGTGGTGGACGCGACGATGGCATCGGCCGGCGCGGCGCTGCAGATGCGCGTGAGCGCGTCGCGCTTGGCGTCCAGCGTTTCGGGCACACCCTCGAACAGCACCGTGGCCTGGGCCATGGCGGCGTCGGCGCGCGTCGCTGCGCACCATCGTCACGCGCGCGGCGATGTGCGCCACGGCATCGGCCGGCACCGCGCCCAACTGCGCCAGCGCCTGCAGGCTCGCGCGCACCTCGCCGAGCGCGTCCGTCGCACAACGACGACCAGGCCGCGTCGCTGCGCGGCTTCAGGTCGATCAGCGACACCGGCAAGCCGGCGTACGCGAAGGCGATGGCGATGCCGCGCCCCATGCGGCCGGCGCCGACGCAGGCGATGCGTTCACGGCTCATCGCCGGCCCCGCTGCAACAGCGTCTGCAGCTCGATGCGGCTCAAGCCGGCCAGACCGAGCGCGTCGAAGGTGCGCGGCCCCAGGCGCAAGTCACGGCCAAGAATGGCGCCGGCCAGCGCCAGCAGGCCGTGCGCCACCGGCGCATCGACCTGCGCATAACGCGCCACCGACGCCAGGAAGGCCAGGCCGAGCACGGTGTCTTCGAGCATGTAGCGGTGCGTGTGCAGATCGATGCTCTCGCGCCAGTCGCCGGAATCGGTGAGCTTCTTGTGCGCGTCGCCGTACATCCAGCGGTCGTTGTCGTAATGGTCGGCCAGCGGAAAGTGCGGCGCGCCGTAGCCCAGCGCCTCGCGCGTGGCCATGCGCTCGCCGTCGAGTGCGGTGGTCACGGCGCGCACTGCCGGTTGTGTGCCTTCGTTGTGGATGTCCCAGCGCTCGAAGTGCTGCAACGGCGCGGCGTTCATCAGGATCAGCGGCGGATGGATGATCGGCCCGGCGTTCATCAGCGCGCCCGACAGCGCGTCGCCGCAGTCTTCGATGACGCCCGGAAAGGCCTTCGAGATCACGGCCAGCGCGTGCGCGCTGCGGCTGTGCGGGTACACGCCGGTGGGCAGGTGCAGCGCACGCATGGTGATGGCCACTTCGGCCGCGCCGTGTTTGCGCGCCAGCCACGGCAGCGTGCCGGTTTCGGCATAGGTGACGTCGGCGCGGTTGCCGCTGGCGCGCACGATGCGGTCCATCGTGAAGCTGCCGAAAGTGCCCGGCGGCAGGAACACCACCTGGCCGTCGACGAGGTGCGGCGCCATGGCGCGGGCGATGTCGTCCTGCGCCAGCGCGGGCGACGGGATCAGCACCAGATCGGCGCCCTGCAACACCTGAGCGATGTCGCCGCTGGCCAGCGCGATGCGCACATCGCGCGCGCCCTTCTGGTCCTTGAGGCGGATGCCGCTGCGCTGCACCGCGTCGAGCGCGGCCGCGTCGCGGCGCCACAGCCGCACCTCGTGCCCGGCATCGCTCAGGTCGGCGGCGGCGGCATGGCAGCCGTGGCCGCCGCCCAGCACTGCGATCTTCATGTCTCGTGTGTCCTTGTCAAAGTGTCAGGCTGCCCACGCTGGTGCCACCGCAGACGTACAGCACCTGGCCGGTGACGAAGCCGGCCTGTTCGGCGACGAAATAGCGCACCGCATGCGCCACGTCGGCCGGCTGGCCCAGGCGCTTGACTGGGATGCCGGCAGCGATCTGCGCGACCTTCGGGTCACCGACCGGGATGACGCCGTGGAACATGTCGGTCTGTATCGGCCCCGGCGAGACCACGTTCACCGTGATGCCGAAGGGCGCCAGCTCCAGCGCCCAGGTGCGCGCCATGCCCAGCATGCCGGCCTTGGTGGCAGCGTAGGCGGTGCGTGTGGCCAGGCCGAGCGCGCCGCGGGAGCTCAACAGCACGATGCGGCCGAAGCCGGCGGCCTTCATCGCCGGCGTGCAGTGCTGCGCGAGCAGGATGGCGGTGGACAGGTGGATGTCCACCAGCGTGTCCAGGTCGGCGAGCTTCACGTCTTCCAGCAGCGCCGGCAGGATGACGCCTGCGTTGTGGATCACCGTGTCGGGCGCGAAGCGGTGCGCGGCCTCTTCGGCCGCCTGCGCGGTGGCGTTGCGGTCGGCCAGATCGACTTCGATCGAATGTAGATGTTCGTGCGTGAAGCCGGGCGCGCGGCGCGCCATCGACACCACCGCCCAGCCGTCGTCCAGCAATTGACGACAGATCTCCTCGCCGATGCCGGCGCTGCCGCCCGTCACCACCGCCATGCGTTTGGAGGGCGTGGTCATTTGTCCGCCACCAACGCCAGCACGCGCAGCGGGCTGCCGCTGCCCTTCTGGATCTTCAGCGGCGGGCAGATCAGCATCGCGCCGGTCGGCGGCAACTGGTCCAGGTTGCACAGGCACTGCAAGCCGTAGCGTCCCGGCGCCGTGCATGTAGTAGTGGCAGGGGTAGGGCGGACGCAGGTGGTAGCCCTGGCCGGCGTCGGTGCCGATGGCTTCGCTGCCGAAGCCGAGCACGTCGCGCTGTTCGACCAGGAAGCGCGCCACCTCGGCATCCGGCCCCGGCGTGTGCTGGCCGGTTTCGTCGAAGTTCTGGTAGGCCTCGGGGTCGCTGCGCTTGGACCAGTCGGTGCGCATCAGCACCCACGCGCCGGCCGGGATGCGGCCGTGTGTCTTCTCCCATTCGAGCACCGCGTCCACCGTCAGCAGGTGGTCGGCGTCGGCGGCGCTTTGCGCCGAACAATCGATCACCACGGCCGGCGCGACGAAGTTGCCGGGCGCGATCGTGTCCACCGAGTTGTTGGGCAGGTCGCGCCCGGAGATCCAGTGGATCGGCGCATCGAAGTGCGTGCCGGTGTGTTCGCCGCAGGAGAAGTTGTTCCAGTACCAGCCCGGGCCGCGCTCGTCGTACTTCGACACCTCTTCGATGCGGAAGGGCCAGCATTGGCCGAACTCCGGCGGCAGCGCGATCTGCGGGAACTCGGGCGTCAAGGTCTGCGTCAGGTCGATGACCTTGATCTGCCCGCCGGCCAGTGCGCCGGCCAGCGCGGCGAGGATTTCCGCGCCCTTCATGTGCCGCTCCCGGCCGCCAGCTCACGCTCCAGCACCTTCGGGTTGTCGCGCCAGCGCGCCAGCCATTCCTGGGCCACGTCACCCGGATAGACGTCTTCCACACCCTCGCGCAGTGCCTTGACGATGGCCGAGGCCAGCGCAGCGGGCGTGACCTTCGGCGGCGGCATCAGCTGATTCCATTCATCGTCGATCGGGCCGGGAAAGACGTTCACCACGCGGATGCCGGCGGGGCGCATTTCGGCACGCAGGCACTGCGCCAGCGAATGCGCGGCGGCCTTCGATGCCGAGTAGGTGCCGTGCGGCGGGAAGTTGCTCAAGGCATAGATCGACAGCAGGTTGACCCAGGCGATGGCGTTGCTCTGGCCGTCCGCGCCGCGGCCCTTCAGCGCGGGGCCGAATTCCTGCGCCAGGCGCAGCGCGCCGAGGTAGTTGATGTCCATCTCGGCGCGCGCCACGTCGGTGCCGCGCCGGCTGGCCACGCCCTGCGTGCGGTGCACCTCGGCGTTGTTGATGACGATGTCCACCTTGCCGGCGATCGAACCCGCCAGTTCGCTGACCGAGCGTTCGTTGCTCAGGTCCAGCGGCACGAGCGTGACCTGCGGCAGCGCGGTGATGCCGTCCAGGCCCGGCAGCTTCTTCCACGGCTCGGCATGGCCGACCCAGACCAGGTCGGCCCCGGCCTTCACCAGCGCCTTGACCAGCGCCTGGCCCACTGCGGTCTTGCCGTCGGTGACCAGCACCTTGCGGAACTTCGGGTCGCAGCCCATCTCGCGCAGCATCGGGTCGTCAGCCATGTTCGGTGTCTCCGTGGGTGGGAAGGCGATCAGCACCGCCTGGCCGGCGCGATCCAGTCGCGCGCCGACCTTGACTCTTGCGGGTGCGGCGGGCACGTCGCCATGAAGATGCAGCATCAAGCGTGGCGCCGGCATCCAGCCGCACCAGGCCCAGCCGCCAGGGCAGGCGTTCGCGGAAGAACAGGTCGTTGCTGTGAGCCAGCGTGGTCTGGCTCAGAAGCTCGCCCGCGCCGTCTTGTTCGGTCCACTTCAGCCGCGGCGACAAGCAGGCATGGCAGGCCTCGCGCGGCGGGTACTGCACGGCGGCGCAGTCCTGGCACACCTGCAGTTCGAAGCGGCCTTCTGCGGCAGCCGCCGTCATGCCCAGCGCGACGCGGCCACGACTGCCCGGCGGCAGCGTCGGCAAGCGCGAACGCAGGACCGGGTTCTTGCGCTTGGGGCGCATCAGAGGCATGGTCATGCGGCGGCTCGCCCCCTCTGAGCACGTCCAGTGCGTCGCACGCGATGCGCACCTCCACTTGGCGCGGCGCGGCAGGCGGTGCCCGCTGGGGGCTCATGCTGTGGCGGTCTGCGCTTCGCTCCGACTCCGCTGCGGTGCTCACCCTCGAGGTCGCGTCGCAGAACTCGCTTCGTTCGCTGCGCTCACTGCGCTCAAACAACTGCGACGAGTCAGATCACGAAGCGCGCTGCGCGCGCCGACCTCGAGGGCTGCGCTCCTCGCCGCCACAGAAATCGCCCCCACCGGGCACCGCCTGCCGCGCGGCACCGGTTGTTGTTTTCGCGGAGAACACACCGAGCGCTGCTGCAAAGGCGCGTTCGGGCAGGCTGCAGTGCGCCTCTGGGGCGCCGAGCAGCGCAGGGCTCGCGGCCTCGCGCGCAGCGCGAGTCGTCAACTGACTCGTCGCAGTTGTTTGAGCGCAGTGAGCGCAGCGATCGAAGCGAGTTCTGCGACGGGGCCGCGAGACCGAGCATCGCAGGGAAGTCGGAGCGAAGCGCAGACCGCACCAGCGAAGCGCTGCGGCCTGCCCGGACGTGCCTTTGCCGCCTCGGACTCGGAACGCCCAATCGCAGATCGGGCATGTCAGAAGGTCGAGAGCTTGCAAACGCGCCGCATGTCACTCACTCCGCGCCAGGATCAATGCGCCGGTGCACAAACAGCGGTCGTAGGTGATCATGCCGAAGCCGCTGACCAGCCCGATGTTCGCGTCGGGCACGGCCGTGCCCAAGGGTGTATCGGTGAGCTGCCGCACGGTTTCCACCAGGCCCAGGTAACCACCCGCCGCGCCGGCCTGGCCCATCGACAACTGGCCGCCGCTGGTGTTGGTGGGCATCGTGCCTTCGCAGTCGAGCGTGTGCGCGCGCACGAACTCCGCGCCCTCGCCTTCGCCACACAGGCCGTGGCCTTCGTACTGCATCATCACGATGACCGGGTAGTCGTCGTAGAACTGCACCAGGTCCAGATCCTTCGGCGCGATGCCGGCCATCGCAAACAGCTCGTCACGGTCCACCGACCAGCCGCCGCGAAACATGATCGGGTCGTCGCGATAGGCGTTGTGGCGCTCGGTCGCGGCCAGCACCTTGACGAAGCGCAGGCCCAGGTCGCGCGCACGCGCCTCGCTCATCACCAGCACGCCGTCGCCGCCGGCGCAGGGCATGACGCAGTCGAACAGGTGGATCGGGTCGGCGATGACACGCGCGTCCATGTACTCGTCCAGCGTCAGCGGCTTCTTGAACATCGCGTGTTCGATGCCCAGCGCGTTGCTGCCGCTGCGCCACGCAGATGCGGCCGAAGTCCTCGCGCGTCGCACCCTGCGTGCGCATGGCGTGCGCGGTGATGAAGGCGAACATCGAGTTCGGCCCGCCCGAGCCGTAGGGCCAGGTGGCGTCGCGCGCGAAGGCGCTGAAGCTGCCGAGCATCTGGCGGAAGGAATCGACATGGTTCGTGTCGCCCGAGATGCAGGCCACGATGTCCGCGTCGCCCGCCTGGACAGCGCGCGCGGCGCGGCGCACCGCCACCACGCCGGACGCGCCGCCCATCGGCACATGGTCGAGCCAGCGCGGGCTGACGCCCAGGTGCTGCGTCAGGCCCACCGCGGTGTCGGGGCCGAGCGAAAAGCTCGACACGCACAGGCCGTCGATGTCGATCCTTGTCGATTCCGGACTGCTTGACCAGCTCCGCCAGCACGCGCCCCAGGAACCACGGCGCGCCCTTGGTGGAGAAGCGTTCGTAGGGCACCGTCACCGGCACGGCGACGGCCACGCCTTCGTAGCCACGGCGCGTCATGTCGTGCGCTTCTTCAAGGCACGCGTGTCGATGCAGTTCGGCTGGCCGGGCAGCGAATGCGCCAGCGACTTGAGCTGTGCGCGCTGCACCTTCTGCGACAACGTCAGTGGCAATGCATCGACGAAGGCCACGTAGCCCGGCGCCTTGTAGTAGGCCAGTTGGGCGAGCGCATGGCGCGTGATGTCCGCGGCGATGGCGCCCAGGTCATCGGCCGGCGCACGGTCGCGCAACACGATGCAGGCCAGCACCTCGTCGCCGCGCACCTCGTCCGGCGCGGCGGCCACGGCCACCGCGGCCACGCGTGGATGCTGCGCGAGCACGCTTTCCACTTCCACGGCGGAGATGTTCTCGCCGCTGCGCCGGATGACGTTCTTCTGGCGATCGACGAAGTACAGGTTGCCTTGTGCGTCGGCGCGAACCAGATCGCCGGTGTGGAACCAGCCGTCGGCCCAGGCCTCGGCGGTGGCGGCTGCGTCCTTCAGGTATTCGCTGAAGAAGCCGCGCTTCGGCTCGGCGCCCGCTGCGCGCACCCACAGCTCGCCGCTGCTCGCCCACTGGTACGTCGGCGCCGGCCTCATTCGACCAGCCGCCATTCGACGGCAGCCTCGGCACGGCCGAAGCAGGATTGGCCGACATGTCGCGGCTCGCGGTTGGCGATGACCACCGCGCCTGCGCCTGTCTCCGTCATGGCCCAGGCTTCGAGCAGCGGGAAACCGAAGCGCTCTTCGAAGACGGGTTGCTGGCGCCGGTCCACCCCCGCGCCGAAGCCGAAGCGCACGGCGTGCGCACGGTCGTCCGCCGAGGCCGGTGCACCCAGGAGCATCGCCGGCATCACGCCCAGGTAGTGCGCGACGGTCGCGCGCGATTCGCGCACCGATTGCCACCAGGTGCCAGGGTGAAAACGGTCGAGCTGCACCAGGCAGCCACCGGTCGTGAGCATCGCCATGGCGGAGTAGGCCATCGCGTTCATGTGCGTCAGCGGCAGCGGCGTGATCAGGCGCTCCACGCCTTGCCGAAGTTCGCAAAGGCCGCCGATGCGCGCATACCACTCGCCCGCCAGCAGGAAGTAGTCGTTGCTCAGCACGCAGCCCTTGGGCCGGCCGGTGGTGCCGGACGTATAGAGCAGCGCACATTCGCTGTCGCGCGCGATCGGCGCACGGGCCTTCGGCGCGGGCCATGGCGCTTGCGGCACGGCGCCCTCGTGGCCCATCGCCAACAGCACCGGCATGCGCGACGGCCTGGCGGCGGCGCGCAGGTCCTCGATGCGGCCGGGCAGGCTGATGGCCAGGCACAGCTCGCTGTGCGCCAGCAGGTAGCCCAGTTCCGCCGCGCGCATGTCGTTGTTGATGGGCACCACACTGACGCCGAGGGCGTTGAGCGCAAACCAGTGCAGGAAGAAATCGGGGCGGTTTTCCAGCAGCAGGCCGGCGCGGTGGCCGTGGCCGTAGCCGGCGGCGGAGTAGCGCGCGCGCAGTTCCCTGACGCGCGCCAGTGTGTCGCCGTAACTCAGGCTTCCGGCTTCGATGCCGTAGGCCCCGGCAGTGACGCGCTCGACGCACAGGAAGTCGGCGGCGGACTGCCGCTGCGCGCGCGCTTCGAAGGCCTGGAAGACAGTGGCGTGCATGCGGCCTTCAGATGAACAACTGCACCGACGGCAGCGCCGCGTCGCAGTTCAGCAGGTTCACGCGCTTCAGCGTGAAGCGCAGCGCGCCGGCTTCGACGCGGAAGTGATGAAATGCCGTGCCCACCAATATCAGCATCTCGTCGCCGCGCGCCTCGCTGTAGTGGAACTCGGTGCGCGTGACGAAGTGGTTGGCCGCCGCGTCCATGCTCTCGACGCTCGGCTGCTGCAGCAGGTGATGGCAGCGGCTGATCGGCATGCTGCGAAAACGCGCGCGGACTCTTCAGCCGCTGGATGCGCAACTCGCGCAGCAGCTTGTCCTCGTACAGGTGCGAGGTGTGGTTGACGCCGTCGGGCTGGTCGTGTTCCAGCGGCAGCCAGTAGAAGGCGTCGTCGCTGAACAGCGCGTTCCAGGCGTCGAAATCGCGCGCGTCGAGCAGGCGCGCTTCGCGGTAGACCATGTCGATCAGGTGCTGCGGCCTGGATGTCGGTGGGTTGCAGCATCGCGGCCTCACATCGTCAGCGTCATGTACCTGGCCCAGGCGCGGTACTGGTTGCGCATCGAGATCTCGCTGGTGCCGTTGGCGGTGACTTCGGCCTGGCCGATTTCCGACGGATCGTAGTTGCGGTGCAGGCTGACCCAGTCGTTGCCACTGGCGCGCAGGCCTTCCTGGATGCCGCGGTAGGCATGCAGGTCGTCGTGGCCGACGACGGAGAACGGCGAGTTGATGAGCCGGTTGTACATGGCCGTGCGTTGCAGCAGCTCGGGCGGCGCGCCCTTGAGTCGGAAGGTCCAGCTTTCGATGATGGTCTTGTCCACGGCGATGGGCTTGACCACGCGGATGGTCTGGATCGCGCCCTTGATCGTCAGGTTCGGGAAGTACACGGTGTTGTGCCGCGTCAGGCCCAGGATGTCGTGCGCGCGCTGCTCGCCGTAGGCCTTGTTCATCGCTTCCTCGTAGCCCGGCACGCCGGAATACTTGGAGTGGATGCTGAAGTTGACGCCCGAGAAGCTGTGGCCGTTGTCGAACACGCGCACGCCCATGTCGTCGAAGAAGTTGTAGTCCGACATGAAGGGCGTGAACTGCTCGATGGCCATCGGCTTGGGCGCGTCGGCCGGTTTGCCCATCCACATCTTCACCGCGGTGCCGGCGGACGACTCGTGCACCACCATCGGGTGCATGGTGTCGTTCAGGTTCTCGATGAACATCTTCCAGTTGCAGGGGTGGGCGTAGCGCAGGCAGCCCCCGGCGATTTCCAGCTCGCCTTCGGGCGAACGGTCGGCCATGTTGTCGATGGACGTCAACGACGCGCCGAAATAGTCCTCGAAGCCCGGGCCGGCGTCGTTGATCTTCGCGAAGATGAAGCCGCGATAGACACGCACGTTCTTGATCGGCACCAGGCCCTTGCCGCTTTCGCATTCGCGCACGGCGGTGCCTTCGTAGCCTTCCTTCACCGGAAAGTTGAGCAGCGAGCCGTCGGTGCGGTAGGTCCAGGCGTGGTACGGGCAGCGGAACACCTTGCCGGTATTGCCACAAGGCGCCGACACCACGCGCGAGCCTTTGTGCGAGCAGCGGTTCATCAGCACGCGCACGCTGTCGTCGCTGTGGCGCACGACGATCAGCGGGCGGTCACCGAGGTCCAGCGTCAGGTAGTCGCCTGGCTTCGGGATCTGGCTGTGATGGCCGACGTAGTTCCAGGTGTTGGCGAAAAAGTGTTCCTGCTCCAGGCGGAAGACCTCGTCGCTCAGGTACAGGTCGCGGTGCACGCGGTCGGGCTGCACCAGCGACAGGATCTTCGACTTGATGTCTTCCGCGGGGCCCTGGTAGCGGTCCATGATCGATCTCCTTGTCAAACGCCGGCGGCCACGAGCGCAGCGCTCAAGGCCTTGCCGTGTTCATCGGCCAGCGCGGCATCGCGCAGTCGCCTCAGCGCGGTGGCGGCATCGCCGCGGCCCGCCAGTTTGCGCGCGGCCGCCATCAGCTGCTCGAAGTTGCGCGTGCCGCGCTCGTGCGTGTCGCTGTAGCCCTTGACCAGGCGCTGGCAGCGCGCGATTTCCAGGGCCAGCTCGGGCTGTGACGGCAACGCGCTTTGCATCTGCGCGAGCCAGGCTTCGATGCGCGCGTTCTCCACGCTGTAGCGCAGGCTGCCGCGGCGCCAGCGGCGCAGGCCGGCCAGGCTGTGAGCATCAGGTAGCCGCGCAGCGAGCTGGTCTTGACGATGCGGCCGTGCGGCGTGAAGCGCTCGACGAGGCGGCGCGGTGCGCCCGAGTTCATCAGCCAGCGCCCCAATCCAGCGGGCAAGGTGTCGCAGATTTCCTGCAAGCGCGGGTGCAGGAATTCGTTGATGTCGAGCAACTGCGAGTCGCCAACCTTGACTTCGCTGCGCACACGCTCGAAGCGCGTGGCGCGCACCTTCAGGTCGGCCACGCGCACCGTGTCTTCGTAGCTCATCCACAACGCGAGGTGGCGCGCAACCTCGGCCGTCAATTCGTCGTGGCCGGCCTTGCCAATGGTGGCGATTCGGTCCAGGTACAGCGCGGCGTAGGCAGGGTCCTGGTAGTCGAGCAGGCGGCGCACGCCCTCGGTGAGCAGCGCGCGGGCCGGCTCGGGAAATTCGGTGCGCAGGCGCTGCAGCAGCGCGTTGACGGCGGGGTGGGCATGCTGCGCCGACGCAGCTGCGATGGCAGGCGGCGCTGTCGCGACGATCGGCTGCGGCGGCGCCACGGCCAGCCGAGCACCCTCGTCGAAGGCCTTCAGGCTGGCGGCCACGCCGACACCGCCGCGCTCGATCGTGGCTTCGAAAGCTTCGCGGCCGAAAGGCAGTGCGGCCGAGCCGCACAGCGCGCCGAACAGCACCGCGCTGATGACGCTGCCGGTGCGCTCGCTGGCCGCTGCCATGTCGAAGCGAATGAATGTGCGTGCCGCGTCGATGCAGGCGGCCTCCAAGGCCACGCTGTCGGCCACGCCGTCGCCCATGGCCGACTTTTCGGCGATGGCGTACACGCGGTGCGTGGATGCAATGAGCGTGGTGCGGTCCTTCGTCACCAGCCCGCGCTGCACGGCGCGGCCGGCTTCCATCAGTTCGGAGGCGATCAGCACATCGACATCGCCCGGCGTCGGGATCAGGGCCAGCACCGGCATCGCGCCTTGCGCGTCCGCTGCGGCGCGGGGGAAGAGCTCGATGTAATAGATGGTCGCGCCGGTGCGCTGCGCGACGCCGGCCACCGAAGTGCTCTGCGCAACGTGGCCGTTGGCCTCGCCGAGGGCCACGATCCAGTCGGCGAGCACGCCGCCGCCTTCGCCGCCCATGGCGAGGATGGCGATCTTGATCGGCTGGGCGCTGTGGCTCATCGGCTCAGATCGAGGTGGCGGCGAGGCGCCGCTCGGTGCGACGCTGCAGCGCCCCGATCACCGCGCCACGCAGGCTGGACATCCACTTGTCCCAGCGGCTCGGGTTGCTGATGACCTCGGCGCGATAAAAGGACGGGCACAACACCGCGGCGTGCGAGACCTCGCCACACATGCCGCAGCCGACACAGCTGTCGAGCACGGCGGCGACCGGGTCGCTGCGCAGCGGGTCGGGGTTGGGTTTGATGGTCAACGACGGGCAACCGGAAATGCGGATACACGAATGGTCGCCGGTGCAGGTGTCGCTGTCCACGCCGAAGCGTTCGCGCACCATGCGCTGCCCATCGGCGATGGCCTTCTTCACCAACGGCTTCTCGCGCCGCTGCCGGTTGAGCATGCATTCGGACTGCGCGACGATGACCTTGGGCCCGGCCTCTTTGCTGGTCAACGCATCGCGGATGGCAGTGCGCATGCCGGCCACGTCGTAGGTGCGCCGGATCGTCTTCACCCATTCGACGCCGACGCCGCGCACCGCCCTTTCGATCGGATGAAAGGTGCTGCGGGTGCGGTTGCCGGCGCGCGACGACAGGATGTCCTGCCCGCCTGTTGCAGCCGTGTAGTTGTTGTCGACGATCAGCGTCAGGTTGTCGCTCTTGTTGAACACCGCGTTGGCGATGCCGCTGGTCAGGCCGTTGTGCCAGAAGCCGCCGTCGCCCATGATGCTGATGGCGCGTTTGCTGGTCGTGCCGTGGAAGGCTGCGGCACCGGCCGCGCCCAGCCCGTAGCCCATGGTGGTGTTGCCGATGTGGAAGGGCGGCAGGATCGAGAACAGGTGGCAGCCGATGTCGGCGCTGACATGGTGCTCGCCCAGTTCGCGCTGCACCAGCTTCAAGGCCGCGAACACCGGTCGTTCGGGGCAACCGGTGCACAGGCCGGGCGGGCGCGCGTGCACCTGATCGTCGAGGGCTTTCAGCGGGATGACTTTCGCTGCCGCGGGCCGCGCCGGTGGCAGCAGTGCCGGCAGGTGTTCGGCAACGAAGGCGCGCAGACCCTTCATCAGTGCCGCGGGCGTGTATTCGCCGGCCATCGGCAGCACACCCTTGCCGACCAGCACGGTCTGCAGGTCGGCCTTGCGCAGCACGCTGGCGATGCCCTGCTCGATGTAGTTGGGCTGCCCTTCTTCGACCAGCAGCACCGCGCGCTTGCCGGCGCAGAAGCGCGTGAGTTCGCTGTCGATCAGCGGATAGGCCACGTTCATCACGTACAGCGGCAGCCGGCTATGGCCGTACACGTCGGCCAGGCCCAGGCGTTCCATCGCGCGCAGCGTGGTGTTGTACAGGCCGCCCTGGATGATGATGCCGACGTCAGCCGAGCTCGTCCGCAAAGAACTCGTTCAGGCCCCGCGTCTTCGATGAACTTCACCGCCGCAGGCCAGCGCTGTTCGACCTTCTCCTGCTCGTGAACGAAGCTGGCTGGCGGCAGCACGATGCGCTGCGCATCGCGCCGCGGCGCGGCCATCGCCTGCTCCAGCGTGAAGGCCGGCCGTGCGGTTGTCCTTGGCGATGAAGCTGCCGTGCACATGGCAGGCGCGGATGCGCAGCTGCAGCATCACCGGCGTGTGGCTGGCCTCGGACAGCTCGAAGCCATCCTCCACCGCGCGCACGATGCCCGGCAGATTGGGGCGCGGGTCGAGCAGCCACATCTGCGACTTCATCGCGAAGGCGTGGCTGCGCTCCTGCATGATGCTCGAGCCGTCGCCGTAGTCCTCGCCGACGATGACCAGCGCACCGCCGGTGACGCCGCCGGAGGCCAGATTCGCCAGCGCGTCGGACGCGACGTTGGTGCCCACTGTCGACTTGAAGGTGACCGCACCACGCAGCGGGTAGTTCACCGACGCGGCCAGCGTGGCGGCGGCCGTGGCCTCGCTGGCGCTGCTCTCGAAGCGCACGCCCATCTCGGCCAGGATGTCCTGCGCATCGGCCAGCACGTCCATCAGGTGCGAGATCGGCGAGCCCTGGTAGCCGGCGACATAGGCCACGCCGGACTGCAGCAGCGCCTTGGTGACGGCCAGGATGCCTTCGCCCGCGAACTCATCGCCCGCGCCGAGCCGCAGCTTCTTCACTTCCTCGGCGAACGATCTTTCGGCCATCGTGTCCTGCCCTTGTGCAACGCAGCCCCCGAGACTATAGTTGACATCTGAACATATGCAAATGCATTTGTAAAGCCCGGTTTTGTACGACGAGCATCGGGAAAGGGCGGCTCATGGGCACGGAGATTCCGCGCGCGTTCATCGACGACTACCTGGCTTACCTGCTGGCGCGCGCCAGCCACCTGATCTCGGCCGAGTTCCACGTGGTGGTGCGGCGCACGCGCTTGCCGGTATTGCAATGGCGCGTGATGGCGACGCTGGCCGACGGCCAGGCACGGAGCATCGGCGAAGTTGCGCTGATCGTGCTGACGCCGCAATCGACACTCACCCGCGTGGCCGAGCGAATGGTGCGTGCCGAGCTGCTGCTGCGCGAAAGCGACGCGGCGGACCGGCGCATCACCCGCATCCGGCTCAGCGCGACCGGGCTCAAGTTGGCGCGCAAGCTCGTGCTGCAGGCGCAGGCGCACGAATCGGCCGTGCTGGCTGCGCTGTCGGCAACTGACGCGCGGGCGCTCAAGCGCATCCTGCGCCTGCTCATCGAGCAGCATGCCGCGCCCAACGCCGCGTCCTGAAGCCTGGGCGAAAGGAGCGCTGGTCAGCCGGGTGTTGCCAGTGGCTCGACCAATGTCTCGCCTTCGCTGCTGCTGCGATTGACGTTGCGCGACACCGGCCAGGCCTGCATGCCGGCTGGGTCGGCCGGGCGCAGCCACGGCGCCAGCGCGGCCACGTCCTGCTGCTTGCGGTTCAGCCAGGCCGCCCATTGCTCGCGCGGCAGGATCACCGGCATGCGGTCGTGGATGGGTGCCATGACGGCATTCGGTGTGGTCGTGATGACACAGCAAGTGAGCAGCCACTCTGCGTCGTCGCCTGAATCTGCAGGACGCCAGGCTTCGAACAGCCCGGCGAAGGCAAACAGCGGCGGCTCACCCGGCACCGTGCGCGGACTGATGTACCAGGGCTGCTTGCCGTCTGCTTCGGCGCGCCATTCATAGAAGCCGTTGGCCGGCAGCAGGCAGCGGCGGCGCCGCAGCGCCTGGCGGAACGACGGCTTGTCGGCGATGCCTTCGGCCCGGGCGTTGTTGAGCTTGGCGGCGAACTTCTCGTCCTTGGCCCAGTTGGGCAGCAGGCCCCAGCGCATTGTTTCGGCGACGCGCTCGCCGTCCTTGGTTTCATGCACCACCGGCACCATCGACATCGGCGCCACATTCCAGCGCTTGGGGAACGGCGTCACGCGCGTCACGCTGAAGCCGCTGATCAGCGTGTTCGGGTCGTAGGCCACCACATAGCGTCCGCACATGGCGGCGATGTTGCCATGCCCGCATCCCCCACAAGGGGGTGGCAGCTGCATCCCCCAAGACTCCGCCCTCGTGGTGATGGCGATGCGGCTGCGTGCGAACGACGATGAAGCCCTGTCCACAACGCCTTCGAGGAGCCCGCCATGAACCTGTGCACTAGCCTCATGTGGTGGCGCGCCGCACGCGGCAAGCCGGCGGCGCGGCCGGCCGCGCCGGATTGGGTAAATGCGACGATCGACGCGCCCGCTCAGGACGCCGCGGACCAGGTGCGTTGCTGCGGCTGGTTCGATTCCAGCCACGACTTGAACGCGGGCATGCAGATCACCGAGCACCTGACGCCGGAACCCGTGGCCAACGAGGTGCCCTTGGGCTGGTGGCTGGATTGGCAGTCGAGCGGCGCCACGGGTTCAGCGCAGACCGGCCGGGGCCTTGGCGGAGTTTGAGGCTTGCGCCGCCTGCCGGCGCTGCTTCTCGCGGCGATAGTCGCGGTGCATCTGCCAGCGCTGGTAGGGTGCGGGTCGGTCGGCCACGGCCATCGACAGGCGCACGACCCAGCCGTGCGTCGGCGAGGGCGGCCCGCCCACCGGCAGGATCAGCAGCCACAACAGCAGCACCGCACCCAGCCACAACGGTGGACGGATGTCAGGCAGCCGTTTGCCGAACACCACCCAGCCACTGGCCAGGCTGCCCAGCGCCAGCCCAGCCAACGCCTCGATGGGTGAATGCGCGCCCACCGGCAAGCGCGAATAGGCAATCAGTGCGGCCAACACATAACCCGCCGCCACTGCCATCCGCCGCGTCCGCGGTGAGGCGCCGCCCGCGGCCAGAGCAAACAACACCGGCAAGACCGCCGAGGCAAACACGGCGTGCCCGGAGATGCCGGTGTAGTCCAGCGGCGCATAGCCGATCTCGTAGCCGAAGAAGGCCACCTTGGTGGCGGTGGTGAGGGCAATGGCCGCACCGGTGGCCAGCAGCCAAGCCAGGACCGCCGGCGTCGCGCGGGCGGAGACGATCAGCCAAAGCAGCGTCACCAGCATGGCCGGCAGCAGGACCTGCGCTTCGCCCAGACGTGTGAACAGATGCCATGCGCCATGCGTGGCCTGTGTCATGCCCGTGCCGGTTTGCGCCAGCGCGCTGTTCAGGAAAGGCATGTGCCGATGCTAAGCGCGCGGGGCGGCGCGCCTGTCTGGCTCGCGGCCCTGCGTCAGTGCAGTCCGCCACGCCACGGCCCTTCTTGGCCGTGGCGCGGCAGCGACGGCGCGCCGCGGGTAAGCTGCGGGCGCATGGGGCCCGATCCGGCCGGTCAAGGAGCAGCTCGATGAAGGCAGTATGGAACGGCGTGGTCGTGGCCGAAAGCGACGACACCGTGGTGGTCGAAGGCAACCACTACTTTCCCGAAAGCAGCCTGAAGCGTGAGTACGTGAGCTTCAGCAACCACCGCAGCCATTGCCACTGGAAGGGTGAGGCGCATTACTACAGCCTGTTCGTCAACGGCGAGATGAACACCGATGCGGTGTGGTACTACCCCAAGCCGAGCGAGGCCGCGGCCCAGATCGCGGGCCGCGTGGCGTTCTGGAAGGGCGTGAAGGTGGCGTGAGGCTTCGGGCACGGCGGCGGCCCGGGCAACGCCTTCAGGCCAGCCGCCCGGCGCGGAAGTCCTCGACGGCCTGGAAGATCTCTTCGTTGCTGTTCATCACGAAGGGGCCGTACTGCGCGATCGGCTCGTTCAAGGGCCGACCGGCGACGAGGATGGCGCGTGCGCCTTCCGCGCCCGCCTGCATGTGCACGCCGTCGCTGCCGGCGCTGTTGGCGAGGATCGCCATGCGCTGGCGCGGAACCGCCTGACCGGCCACGTCCAGGCTGCCGCGATAGACGTAGACGAAGGCGTTGTGCCCCGCTGGCAAGGGCTGCTCGAAGGCCGCGCCCGGCGGCAGGTGCAGGTCGAGGTAGACCGGCTCGGTGGTCTCGCGCTGCATCGCACCGTCCACGCCCTGGCTCGTGCCGGCAATGATGTGCACGAGCACGCCTTCCGCGGTGCGCACTTGCGGAATCTCGCCCGCGGGAATGTCGCGGTACCAGGGCGCGCGCATCTTGTCCTTGGCAGGCAGGTTCAGCCACAGCTGGAAACCTTCCATGCGGCCCTGATCCTGCTCGGGCATCTCGCTGTGGATGACGCCGCGCCCGGCCGTCATCCACTGCACGCCGCCGCTGGACAGCAGGCCTTCGTTGCCGGCGGAGTCGCGATGGCGCATGCGCCCGTCGAGCATGTAGGTCACGGTCTCGAAACCGCGGTGCGGGTGGTCGGGAAAGCCGCCGATGTAGTCGCCCGGGTTGTCGGTGCCGAAGGCGTCGAGCATCAGGAACGGGTCGAGCCGGCGCTGCAGGTTCTGCGTCAGCACGCGCGTGAGCTTGACGCCTGCGCCGTCGCTGGTCGCCTGACCGGTGATCACGCGTTCGACGCTGCGGGGTTGGAGGAGCTGGTGGGTGGATGTGTTCATGCCTTTATGGTGGCACGGCAGAGGCAAGAATGCGTGCAGGCGGGATGAACGCGCCGTTGCGGTCGACTGAATTGCCGGGCCGGTTTGCACGCGCCGCGCCGCAGCCGTGGACAATATCTGGCCTGAACCTACACAAGCCCCGACTCTGCGACACGGTGACTGGTCGCCCGACGCCCGGCGCCGCTTGAGTCCACCACCGATGTCCACGCCGCCGCAGGCCCTGCCGCCGACCGCTTCCATCCACCACGTTGAACAGCGCCTGGCGCGCGAGCGCAAGGCGCTGTGGGTGGCTGCGGTGTTGATCCTGGTGTGGGGCTCGAACTTCAGTGTGCAGAAGATGGTGTTCTCGGCCATGTCGCCCGGGGGCTTTTTGCTGGTGCGCTATCTGGTCATGCCGGTGGCCGCGGCGCTGCTGCTGTGCTGGCGCTACGGGCTGCGCTGGCCCACGGTGCCGAAGGAAGACCTGATCGCGTTGCTCAAGCTGGGCATCGCCGGGCACCTGATCCATGTCGGTCTGGTGACCTATGGCATTCACTGGTCGACGGCCTTCTCCAGTGCGCTGATCCTGGGCTGCGGCCCGCTGTTCACGCTGCTCATCCTGCGCGCCACGGGCATCGAGATGCTGACACGCGGCCAGGTCGCGGGCGTGGCGGTGGCGCTGCTCGGGGTGCTGCTGTTCCTGTCGGACAAGCTCATCGGCGGGCAATGGTCGGCTTCGGGCGGCGACCTGGTGCTGCTGGTGGCCGCGGCGTTCTTCTCCTATTACACCGTGGCGGCCAAGCCGTTGATCGAGCGCCACGGTGGCGTGGTGGTGATGACCTACGCCGTGCTGCTGGGCAGCGCGCCGGTGGTGGCGCTGAGCCTGCCGGCCGGGCTGCAGGTGCCGTGGGCGCAGCTGAGCCCGGCGGTGTGGGCCGGCATGTTGTATTCGGTGCTGATCTCCGCCTTCCTGGGCTGGCTGGTCTGGGGCTGGGTGAATGCCGTGCGCGGCGTAGCGCGCAGCGCCCCGCTGATGTACCTGATGCCGCCCGTGGCCGGGCTGGTGGCCTGGGCCGTGACGGGCGAAAGCTACAGCGGCATCAAGCTGGCAGGTGCGGCGCTGGCGCTGGCCGGCGTGGCACTGGCGCAGTTTGCCGGCGCGCCGCGCGACCCGGTGCGCGAGCCGCTGGCGCCGGTGGATTGAGCGCCGGCGTGCCGGTGCGATGACGCTTGCCCGCACGTCGTGTCCCTAAGCGAACGGAACACGATCTGACAATTGCCGCGTAGCATCGCCGCTCGATGGCGGGTGTTGCCCCTTGCATGGGCCCCAGCGGGCGGGTAGTTTCACCCGCCGACCAGGTCGCCCGCCTGCGCCGGACCTTCGGATTTGCATCCCCGAAATGCGAACCGACTCACCAGGGAAGCAATGACCGAGTTTCGCGCCCTGCTGCTGACAGACGTGGTGGACAGCACCAAGCTGTCCGAAGCCATCGGCGACGAGGCGATGGCCGAGGTCTGGACGGCCCACGACCGTGTCGCGCGCGACCTGCTGCCGCAGTGGCGCGGGCGCGAGATCGACAAGACCGACGGCATGCTGCTGCTCTTCGACAGCGCAGCCGACGCGGTGTACTACGCACTGCATTACCACCATGCGCTGGCCGACATGGCGGTGCCGCTGAAGGCGCGCGCCGGGCTGCACGTCGGGCCCGGTCATCCTGCGCGAGAACAGCGCCGAGGACGTCGCGCGCGGCGCCAAGCCGCTGGAAGTGGACGGCCTGGCCAAGCCCACCGCGGCGCGTGTCATGTCGCTGGCGCGCGGTGGGCAGACGCTGCTCACCCCTGAGGCGCGCGAGGACCTCGGCAAGACGGTGCTCAAGGCACAGTCGCACGGGTACTGGATGATCAAGGGCGTGGCCGACCCGATCGAGTTGTTCGAAGTGGGATTTCCTGAAGATCGGTTCGTGGCACCGGCCGACAGCGACAAGGTCTTCCGCGTCGTGCAGACCGGCGACTGGTGGATGCCGGTCAAGGAAATTGCCAACAACCTGCCGCACCAGGGCACCTCGTTCATCGGTCGCGAGCGGGAGATGGACGAAGTCAAGGAGCTGCTAGGCACGGCGCGGCTGGTCACGCTGCTGGGTATGGGCGGGCTGGGCAAGACGCGGCTGTCGCTGCAGGTGGCGGCCGAACAGCTGCACCTTTACCCGGACGGCGTGTGGTTCATCGACCTGTCGCCGCTACGCGATGCCACGCTGGTGGTGGCCGAAGCTGCGCGCGTGCTCGAGGTGCCCGAAGAACCTGGCCGCTCGCGGCTGCATGCACTGTGCTCGCATCTGAAGAGCAAGCGCGTGCTGCTGATCCTGGACAACTGCGAGCACCTGATCAAGCCCGCGGCCGAGATGGCGCACGCCATCGTCAAGGCCGCGCCGCATGTGCGCATGATCGCCTCCAGCCGCGAGCCGCTGCACGTACCGGGCGAGACGGACCTATCCGATCCTGCCGCTGCCGGTGCCCGAACGAACGGCGCAGCCTGGAGGCGCTGTCGCGCCCGACGGCGGTGCAACTGTTCGTCGAACGCGCGCGTGCGCACAAGCCGGAGCTTCGAGCTGAACGAGCGCGAGGCGCCGGCAGTGGCCGAACTGGTGGTGCGGCTGGAGGGCATCCCGCTGGCGCTGGAACTGGCCGCGGCGCGCGTGCGCTCGCTGTCGGTGGCCGACATCAACACGCGGCTGAAGGACCGCTACAAGATCCTGACCGGCGGCAGCCGCGTGCTGCAGGAGCGCCAGCAGACGCTGCGCGCGCTGGTCGACTGGTCCTACGAGCTGCTCAACGAGAACGAGCAGTGCGTGCTGCGCCGCCTGGCGGTGTTCGTCGGCGGCTTTGACCTGCGCAGCGGCCGAGAAGGTTTGCGGCGTAAAGCCGATCGAGGACTTCGAGGTGCATCGACCTGGTGGGCTCGCTGGTAGACAAGTCGCTGGTGATGCTGGAGGAGCGCGACGAGGGCTCACGCTACCGCATGCTGGAGACGATCCGCGACTATGTGCGAGAGAAGCTGCAGCAGGACGGCGAGGAGGCCGCAGCCGCGGCGCGACATAACGACTACTACTTCGAGCTGGCCAAGCAAGCCAATCGGGGGCTGGATGGGGCGGAGCAGGCAACGTGGATACAGCGGCTGGAGTTGGAGTTGGACAACATCCGCTCGGCGATGGCGCTGACGCTGGACGGCGCGGTCGACCCGGTGCGTTCGGTCAAGTTCGCCGTGGCGTTGCAGGGGTTCTGGATTCTGCGCAGCTATGCGACCGAGGGCCGCAGGCTGGTGAAGGCGGCGCTGGCGCTACCTGAAGTCGAAAGCTCGAGCCTGGCGAAGGCGCATGCGCTGTATGTCGGCGCCGTCCTGGCGGAGAGCCAGGGGGACCATGCGCAGGCGCGCCGGCTGCTGGAAACCTGCCTCGTCCTGCGGCGCGAGCTGGGTGACCCGATCAGCATCGCTGCGACCTTGTCGATGTTGTCGCTGGCACATCTGCAGGCCGGCGATACCACCAGCGCCAGCGCGAACGAGATGGAAGCGCTCGAGATCTCACGGCAGCAGGCCGACCGGCTTGGCGAGGCCATCGGGCTGCTTCACCTGGCGCAGATAGCGATTTTCGAGGGCAAGCTCGAGCGGGCGCGGCCGTATCTGTTGGACGGGCTGGCCATCTCGCATGAACTCGACTACCGCGAGACCGAAGGCCTGGGTGAACTCCTGCTCGGCGAACTGGCGGCAGAGGAGGCGCGGCTCGCCGACGCCAAGGAGCACTACGAACGCTCGCTGCACCTGTGCCGCGATGGGGCCGACAAGCGCGGCGAGGCGAAAGCACTGTGGCATCTGGGCGAAGCCGCCTTGGCAGCCGGCGATCTCGGCGGGGCGCGGACGTTGCTGTCGGAAGCCTTGCAAGCCTTCCGTGCTGCCGATATGTGGAAAGAATTGCTAGGCTGCCTGGAGGACCAGTCGGTCCTGGCGCACCTGGAGGGCAGAGCCGACACGGCGGTGCGCCTGGGCGCGACGGCCACCGCCGTGCGCCAACGGCTGGGTCTGGGCCACTCGCCACTGGCCGAGACACACTGGCAGGAGCGCCTGGCCGCACTTCGTGCGACATTGCCGGATGAGACTTTCGTGGCCGTCTGGAACGAAGCGAGGGAGCATTGGGAGATCGAGGACGCGGTCCGTGCGGCGCTCGCCTCGCCTCCGCCTGCGACGACCCAATGAAAACGGCCCCGCATCGCGGGGCCGCCATTGCAACGAGGCGATCGCCGATCAGCGCGGGCCGCGCCGCCGGCGCGCCGTGAAGACCACGGCCACCAGCCCAGCGATCATCAGGGCGTAGGTTTCTGGTTCGGGAACGGCAGTGACTTCAAACCGCGCACCCCGGCTATCGAGGTTCGACGAGATGCCGCAGTCGTCGCGCTTCTCACCCCAAACGCCGTTCTGCCCGAACAGGTAACACGACAGGTAGGTCTTTGCGATCGGAAGATTGATGCCAAAAGGAAGGGGCGGAATCTCCAGCGCAGGAGCGCCGGGGTTCGTGTCGAACCACATCAGCTGCGCATACTCGCCGACGAAGATCAGGCTGAACCATGCCTGGTCGCTGCCGTTGTACGTTGTCTCACCGATCGAGCCCTGCTGTGGCGTGAACGGAGTCGAAAGGACCTGCGTCAACGCATTCGAGTTGTCGAAGTTCATCAATGCAACCTGCGCACCGGTGAAGCTGAACGTCTGCAGAACGTCATTGACATCTGCGGTGTTGTACAACTCAACGGTGGCACTGGTGAAGCTCAACACCCCGTTGCAACTGCTCGGCAGGTTGCTGACCCAGCCGGGGCCGTCGCAGCCGCCGTAGAACACATCGGCGTAGCCCTTCCAGCCCAGTTCGTTGCCCTCGCTGACGAACGGCGCGCCGTAGCCCGGGTCGAAGCGCAAGCGACGTGCCTGGGCCTCGGCAGTGTCCACTGCGCCAACGAACGAGGTGATGATCACCGCACCGCAGACCAGGAGTTTTCTGGCGTCTATGCAAAACATGGGGATTCCTCCATCAGTGGCAGATCGGGCCCGGACTGCACAGCGGGTGATTGCGAGGTCGCATCTCGCATGCCGTAGCGGCATTCGCAGACCAAAGCTTCTGCAAATCTGTTTCGAAGAATTATGGTGCGCCCCACAGCGCAGAAACACCCCGCATGTTGGGGGGACGAGGGTGGAACAGGAAGCCGAGAAGTGCGGGCCAATCGCCGGATGGACCGCGATTGCCGGGCGGGTGCGGCCTCTGTGACGCTTGCGATTGGGGAGGCTGCATTTGGCGGCGAGCGCCAAGTCTCCATTGCCGCGTAGCATGGCGGCTGATGATTCGCGGCCAGGAGCCCGGAGCTTGCTGACAGTCCGGCCACCTGGCGCCACCGCAGTTGCGGACTTTCGGATTTGCATCCCCGAAATGCGAACCGACTCACCAGGTAAGCAATGACCGAGTTTCGCGCCCTGCTGCTGACCGACGTCGTAGACAGCACCAAGCTGTCGGAAGCCATCGGCGACAAAGCCATGGCCGAGGTCTGGACCGCGCACGACCGGGTCGCGCGCGACTTGCTGCCGCAGTGGCGGGGGCGCGAGATCGACAAGACCGATGGCATGCTGCTGCTCTTCGACAGCGTCGGCGATGCGGTGCAGTTCGCACTGAGGTATCACGAGGCGCTGGCGTCGCTTGCCCTGCCGTTGAAGGCCCGCGCCGGCTTGCACTTCGGCGCGGTGATTCTGCGCACGAACAGCGCCGAAGACGTGGCGCGCGGCGCCAAGCCGCTGGAAGTCGATGGCCTGGCCAAGCCCACTGCCGCGCGGGTCATGTCGCTGGCACACGGCGGGCAGACCCTGCTGACACCCGAGGCACGCGAGGCACTGGGTGAAACCGATCTGCCGATGCAGTCGCACGGCCACTGGGTGATGAAGGGCGTGTCGGAGCCGGTGGAGCTCTTTGAGGTGGGCACCAACCCAGCGCTGTTCGCGACCCCGCCAGAAAACGACAAGGTCTTCCGGGTGGTGAAGATCGGCGAGCGTTGGCTGCCGGTGAAGGAGATCCCGAACAACCTGCCGAACCAGGGCACCTCGTTCGTCGGCCGCGAGCGCGAGATCGACGAGGTCAAGCGCATGCTGGGTCAGACCAGCATTGTCACGCTGCTGGGTATGGGCGGGCTGGGCAAGACGCGGCTGTCGCTGCAGGTGGCGGCCGAGCAGATGGCGCTGTTCCCCGACGGTGTGTGGTTCCTCGACCTGTCGCCACTGAGCGACGCCGCCCTGGTGGTGCCCGAAGCCGCGCGCGTGCTCGACGTGCCCGAAGAACCGGGCAGGCCGCTACTGCAGGCGCTGTGCGCGCACCTGAAGCAGCGGCGCGTCCTGCTGATCCTGGACAACTGCGAGCACCTGCTCAAGCCGGCCGCCACCATGGCGCATGCCATCGTCAAGGCCGCACCCAACGTGCGCATCATCGCCTCCAGCCGCGAAGCGCTGCACGTGCCGGGCGAAACGGCCTATCCGATCCTGCCGCTGCAGGTGCCCGACCGCAAGGCCAACCTGGAGGTGCTGCGGCGTTCGCCGGCGGTGCAGCTGTTCGTGCAGCGTGCGCAGGCGCACAAGCCGGCCTTCGAGCTGAACGAACGCGAGGCGCCGGCCATTGCCGAACTGGTGGCGCGGCTGGAGGGCATCCCGCTGGCGCTGGAGCTGGCGGCCGCGCGCGTGCGCTCGCTCAGCCTGGCCGACATCAACAAGCGGCTGAACGACCGCTACAAGATTCTCACTGGCGGCAGCCGCGTGCTGCAAGAGCGCCAGCAGACGCTGCGCGCGCTGGTGGACTGGAGCTACGAGCTGCTCAACGAGAACGAGCAGTGCGTGCTGCGCCGCCTGGCGGTGTTTGTCGGCGGCTTCGACCTGGCCGCGGCCGAGAAGGTGTGTGGCGTGGAGCCGATCGAGGATTTCGAGGTCATCGACTTGCTGGGCTCGCTGGTGGACAAGTCGCTGGTGATGCGAGAAGAGCGCGGCGACGACTCGCGCTACCGCATGCTGGACACTATCCGAGACTACTCGCGCGCGAAGTTGGATCAGGATGTCGATGACGCCCCGGCCAGCGCCGTGCGGCACAACGCGTTCTACTTCCAGATGGCCAAGGACGCGCGCAATGGATTGGAAGGGCCGGAACAGGCCTTCTGGCTGTGGCGCGTGGAGACAGAGCTCGACAACCTTCGCGCCGCAATGGCCTTGGCGCTGGCCGAAGGCGTGGACCCGGTGATTGCGGTCAAGCTGGCGGTGGCAATGCAGAGCTTCTGGCTTCTGCGCGGCTATGTCACCGAAGGCCGTCGCTACGTCAAGGCCGCGCTGGCGATGCCCGCTGTCGAAAGCTCGAGCCTGGCCAAGGCCCATGCCTTGTACGTTGGCGCCGCGTTGGCCCACAACCAGGGTGACCATGCCGCGGCGCGTCAGATGCTCGAGACCGGCCTGGTGATACACCGCGGCCTCGGAGATGCGGTGAACATCGCGGCAACGCTTTCGACACTGTCCATGGCCCGGCTGCAGGCCGGGGATGCCGCCGGCGCAGGCGCGGACCAACTTGAGGCGCTCAACATATTCAGGCAGCTGGGTGACCGCGTGGGCGAATCCATCGGGCTGTGCAACCTGGGCCAGATTGCGCTGTACGAGGCTGACTACGAGGGCGCCGAGACCACTTGCAACAAGGGCTAGCGATCGCGCGCGAACTCGAGCTCCCGGAGAGGAAGGCGAATGCGAGCTGCTGCTCGGCGAAGTTGAGCTCGAAGCAGGCAGGGCGCCGAAGCCGGCAAACACCTCTTGCGATCGCTGAGTGTGTGCCGCGAGGGAGCCGACAAACGCGGCGAGGCCAATGCACTGTGGCGCTTGGGCGAGGTGGACATTGCCGCCGGCGACCATGTCGCTGCGCGCGGCAAACTCGGCGACGCGTTGAAGCTTTTCCGCGACGCGGAAATGTGGAAGGAACTGGTGGGTTGCCTCGAGGACTTCGCCATCCTGGCGCACCACTCGGGCATGGACGACGTCGCCGTGCGGATTGCGGCAAACGTCACCGTGACACGGCAGCGCCTCGGTCTGGCGCGCTCACTGGCACCGAAGCGCACTGGAACGCTCGCCTTGCCGTGCTGCGTGAAGGCCTGGCGAAAGACGACTTCCTGGCCGCCTGGAACGACGCGTGGGATCAGTGGGAAATCGATGATGCGATACGCAGCGCGCTCGGCTCCCGGCCGAACCGCTCACACGGCAGTCGCTTGAGTGTCAACACCTCGCGCCCGCACGCGAAGGCCGTCGCTGGATGGCAATCCATGGCATCGAACACTTCAGGACTTGCAGACTGCGGCGACGCGTGAACAGCGCAAGACCACCAAGAGCGGCAAGCACCAGCGCGTAGCTTTCGGGTTCGGGGATATCGGTAGATCGACGAGGGACTGGCCCGGCCTACCCGCATTGGTCGGACGAGACCCGCAACGCGTCCAGTATCTCATGCCGTCGTCGTTTCGCCGGACTAGCTGCCAAGAAGACACTTGCTTCGGTTACGTCGGCAGTTCGGAAACTGTCCAAAGGATCGAAAAGCGCACTGCTGGATCCTCCTCGAACCAGTAGAGCTGTGCATACTCGCCGACGAACACTCAAGCTGAACCAAGCCTGATCTGCCGTCCAAATCTGCATTGAGTCGTCAGGCAATGTGTCACGTTGCCCTGCACCGGATTGAACGGGGTGGAAATGACGCGGTAGGTTCGTCGCTACTGTCGAAGGTCATAGTCTGCGGCTGATCAGACCTGACCGCGCCGCAAACAAGCGATAGGCGTCTGCACGAGGAGCATTGGTGTTCGTGGTGTGTAGAATCGACGACCGTGACGCTCGTACAGTGTCAACTCACCGCCCGCACTGAGCAGCCCGGCAAATTGTTGACCGAACCAGGACCATCGCAATCGCCTTCATCAGACAACGCTTCACCCTGCCAGCCAGGTCGGGACGAGAACGGAGCGCCATAAGCGGGATCGAACCTCAGCCCTGTCTGTGCCAGCATCGGCAGTCTGCATGCCGGCAACATTCCGGCGACGAGCACACCGGCGGAGAAGGTCTTGTCTTCGGTGGTCGTCGATCATGATCTTTCCATGGATCCTTGGCCAACTGACCTCAACGCAGTCTTGGCCACGGCCTGAACTGTCGGCACTAGCCATGCTGCGGCAAGACTGCAGACATCTAATTGTGATGCGCGAGCCCGCCAAAGGCACCCCGCGACTGGGGGGACGTCGATACAGCGACCGGCCGATGCGAACGGCCAGTGCCACGCTGTGCAGGGCGCGCCAAGCAGGTGCTCGGCCTGTCGAGCTCGAAGCTGCGGCGCACGGTCGAGGTGTCGGCCAGCAAGAATGCCGACCAGAAGGGCAGCTGGCAACCTGCTGCGGCGTGAAGAGCGCGGCGGTGGACCGGCTGCTGCGCTCGTTGGCCGACGCGAGCACGCTGCAGGAACTGCGCGACGCGGCGCGCGCGCTCGACCGCGTGGTGATGCGGAACCATTGGCAGGTGCCGTCCCTCTATGCGGCGAACGAGCGATCTTCGTACTGGGCACGTTGCGGCATGCCGGCGCAGCGCCCGCGTTACTTCACGCTCGAAGACCGCAATTCGGCGGCGCTGGCCTGGGCCGTATCCACCTGGTGGATCAGTCCGGCCGTAGCGCGATGAGCTTGCGCCGCATCGCGGCGCGTCACATCGGGCCGCCGCGACGGGCCAAATCGGGCCTCATCGGGCATTCGCGCCGGCACGGCTGCCGCTCTGAACAATTGCGTAGCATGCACGCCATGTTGAAGGCTCAGTCGGTTGCCCGAGTTCACTGGAACCTGCATTCGGCTGTTCGGCTTGATGGCTGTCGTGGTCGCTGCCGCCGCCGCAGACACGGCATGGGCGCAGGCCGCAGCGCCGGCCGATCCGGCGCCCGCCGCGGCGGAGAGCGTTGTCGCGCCGCAGTGGGCGCACGCCTATGCCGCCTTCGGCCAGCCGAAGTACCCGCGCGGCTTTGCGCACTTCGGCTATGCCAACCCCGACGCGCCCAAGGGTGGCACCATCAACCTGCGCAATCCCGACCGGCGCTCCAGCTTCGACAAATACAACCCCTTCACCACGAAAGGGAATGCACCGGCGGGCATGAGCATCTTCATGTTCGAGTCCTTGGCGGTGCTCTCCGGCGACGAGTTGCAGACCATGTATGGCCTGCTGGCCGAAGACATTGCGGTCGCGCCCGACAAGTCCTCGATCAGCTTCAGGCTGCACCCGAAGGCGCGCTTCTCCAACGGCGATGCGGTGACCGCGGCCGACGTCCAGTACAGCTTCGAATCGATGTCCGGCAAATACGCGGCGCCCGGGCTGCGCGCTTCGCTGGCCGGGGTGGAGCGCGCCGTCGTCATCGACGAGCGCACGATCCGTTTCGAGCTGAAGGACCGCACCACGGACATGCTCTTCACGGTGGGCGGCCTGAGCGTGTTCTCGCGCAAGTGGGCGCTCGCTGCCGACGGCAAGCCCAAGCGCTTCGACGAGATCGTCACCGAATACCCCATCACCAGTGGCCCGTACACGATCGCCAAGGCCGATTCCGGCCGGCGTCTGGAATTCAAGCGCAACCCCGACTACTGGGCGCGCGACCTGGGCGTGCGGCGCGGCTTCTTCAACTGGGACCGTGTGGTCTACCGCTACTACACGGACCAGGCCGTGGGGCGCGAAGCCTTCAAGGCTGGCGAGTTCGACATCTACAAGGAATACAGCGGCCGCAGCTGGGTGCGCCAGCACAAGGGGCCGAAGTGGGACGACGGGCGCATCGCCAAGGACTTGTTCGAGACCTCCGTCGGCCAGGGCCTGCAGGCCTACATGATGAACATGCGCCGGCCCATCTTCCAGGACATCCGCGTGCGCCAGGCGCTGGGCTACACCTACGATTTCGATACCGTCAACCGGCTCGGCATCTACAAGCGCGCGAACAGCCAGTTCAACAACTCGGAGTTCGCCGCTCAAGGCTTGCCCACGCCGGGCGAGCTCAAGTTGCTGGAGCCGTTTCGCAAGGAGTTGCCGCCCGAGGTGTTCGGCCTGCCCTACGTGGCGCCCAGTACCGGGCGCGATCCGAAGAGGTTGCGTCAGAACCTGTCTGAAGGCGCGGGAATTGCTTGAACAGGCGGGCTGGAAGCTGGCAGCCGACGGCAAACTGCGCGATGCGCAGGGGCAGGCTTTCGAGATCGAATACCTGAACCCCGGCGAGGCGGGCCGCGTCAGCGACTGGCAGGTCAACCTGGAAAAGCTCGGCATCACGATGAAGGAACGCAATGTCGACTTCGCGCTGTACCGGCGACGGCTGGAAGAATATGACTTCGACATGATCGCCATTGCCGGCGGCGAGTTCACGCTGCCCGATGCGACCGGGCTGCTCACGGCCTTTGGCAGCAAATCGGCCGACGAGAAGGGCAACAACAATTTCCGCGGGGTCAAGAGCGCCGCCGCCGATCAGCTGCTGAAGGTGATGTCCGAGGCCCGCACGCTGGAAGAATTGCGCGACGCGGCGCGCGCCTTCGACCGCGTGGTGATGTGGAGCCACTGGCAGGTGCCCGATCTGTACGCATCGGACGAAAAGGCCTCGTACTGGAACAAGTTCGGCATGCCGGCGCGGCGGCCCATGTTCTTCGGCATCGATACTGCGGGCGGCTTTCTCGCCTGGCCGCTGGAAACCTGGTGGATCGCGGACCCGGCCAAACGCGGACGGTGACAACGAGGCAAGCGCATGCTGTTCTACATCCTCAAACGTCTTGCCCTGATGGTGCCCACGCTGCTGGGTGCGCTGACCATCACCTTCATCGTCATCCAGTTCGTGCCCGGCGGCCCCGTCGAACAGCTGATGGCTGAAGCACGCCAAGGACAGAAGGGCGAGGGCAGCACCTACAAGGCCGGGCGCGACAGCGACGCCAAGCAGATCGCCGAGCTGAAGAAGCTCTACGGCTTCGACAAGCCGGCGCATGTGCGTTACTTCGAGATGCTGGGCAGCTTCCTGCGCTTCGACCTGGGGCGCAGCTTCCTGCATAACAAGGACGTGTGGCAGTTGATCAAGGAGAAGCTGCCGGTGTCGATCAGCCTGGGGCTGTGGACCTTCCTCATCTCCTACCTGATCTCGGTGCCGCTGGGTGTGGCCAAGGCGGTGCGCGAGGGTTCGCGCTTCGACGTGATGACCTCGCTGGTGGTGCTGATCGGCTATGCCATCCCCGGCTTCGTGCTCGGCATCTTCCTCATCGTGCTGTTTGCCGGCGGCACCTTCTTCGAGTGGTTCCCGCTGCGCGGGCTGACCTCCGACAACTGGGACGAGCTGAGCTGGCCGGCGCGCATCCTGGACTACTTCTGGCACCTGACGCTGCCGCTGATCTGCCTGGTGATCAGCAGTTTCGCCGTGACCACGATGCTGACGAAGAACACCTTCGTCGAGGAGATGCGCAAGCAGTACGTGCTGGTGGCGCGCGCCAAGGGCCTGTCGCAGAAGAGCGTGCTCTACAAGCACATCTTCCGCAACGCGCTGATCCCGCTGGTCACCGGCTTTCCGGCAGCCTTCGTCGGGGCGTTCTTCGCCGGCTCGGTGCTGATCGAGACGCTGTTCTCGCTGGACGGGCTGGGGTTGCTGTCCTTCGAGTCGGTGGTGCGCCGCGACTATCCGGTGGTGCTGGGTTCGCTGTACCTGTTCACGCTGATCGGGCTGGTCGTCAAGCTGGTGTCGGACCTGCTGTACGTGGCGGTCGACCCGCGCGTGCAGTTCGGTGCGGTGGGCAAATGAAGGCCACGAGTACGCAGGGCCGCTCCAAGGGCGAGTGCTCCCGCCCGGCGGGACGGCGCGCAGCGCCTGGGGTGCGCCAGCCATGAGCGCCGTATTGCCCACGCCGCCTGCGGCCGCGTTGCCGCCGGCCTTGGCGCCGAAGTCGATGTCACCGAACCAGCGGGCCTGGGCACGCTTCAGGCGCAACCGCATCGGTTATTACTCGCTGTGCTGCTTCGTCGTCATCCTGGTGATTGCCACCTTTGCCGAGCTGGTCAGCAATGACCGGCCGCTGGTCGCGCGCTACGACGGCGAACTGTATTTCCCGCTATTCAAGAATCAACCCGAGACCACCTTCGGCGGCGACTTCGGCACGCCCACCGATTGGAAGGATCCGCTCATTGCGGCGCAGTTCGCGAAGCCCGGCAATTGGGCCTTCTTCACACTGAACACCTACTCGGCGCGCACCAGCAACCCTTTCGAGCTGGAGCCCAGCCCGGCGCCGCCGAGCCGGCTGCACTGGCTGGGCACGGACAGCCTGGGCCAGGACATGGTGGCGCGGCTGCTCTACGGCTTTCGCGTCAGCATCTGGTTTGCCTTCGCGCTGACACTGGTGGGCACCGCCATCGGCATCGCCGCGGGCGCGCTGCAGGGCTACTTCGGCGGGCGCGTGGACCTGGTGTTGCAGCGTGTCATCGAGATCTGGGGCGCGGTGCCCGAGCTGTACCTGCTGATCATCTTCGCGTCGATCTTCGAGCCCTCGCTGCTGCTGCTGCTGGTGCTGCTGTCGTTGTGGGGCTGGATGGGACTGTCGGACTACGTGCGCGCCGAGTTCCTGCGCAATCGCAGCCTGGAGTTCGTCAAGGCGGCGCGCGCGTTGGGCCTCTCCAATGGCCAGATCATCTGGCGCCACGTGCTGCCCAATTCGATGACGCCGGTCATCACCTTCCTGCCCTTTCGCATGAGCGGCGCCATCGTCGCGCTGACCTCGCTCGATTTCCTGGGGCTGGGCGTGCCGGCCACCGTGCCGTCGCTGGGCGACCTGCTGCGTCAGGGCAAGAACAACCTCGATGCCTGGTGGATCATCTTTCCGACCTTCGTGCTGTTGGTGCTGACGATGTTGGCCTTGACCTTCATCGGCGACGCGCTGCGCGACGCTTTCGATACCAGGAAGTCATGAGCGCCGAGCCCGCTGTTGCAGATCGATCGGCTGAGCGTGCGCTTCGGCACATCGACGGTGGTCGACGAGGTGTCGTTCTCGATCGCCGCGGGCGAGAAGTTCGCCCTGGTCGGCGAATCGGGTTCGGGCAAGTCGATCACCGCGCTGTCGGTGCTGCGGTTGGTGGATGCCGCCAGCAGCTCGGGTCGATCCGCTTCGACGGCGAGGACCTGATGCACAAAGAGCGAACGTGAGATGCGCGGCATCCGCGGTGCGCGCATCGGCATGATCTTCCAGGAGCCGATGACCGCGCTGAACCCGCTGTACACGGTGGGCAACCAGATCGGCGAGGTGCTGGAGTTGCACGAGGCGATGCGCCCGAACGCGGCGCGTGCGCGGGCCATCGAACTGCTGGCCTTGACCGGCATACCCGACCCGGCCGATCGCGTCGATGCCTATCCGCATCAACTGTCCGGCGGGCAACGCCAGCGCGCGATGATCGCGATGGCGCTGGCCTGCAAGCCGCAACTGCTGATCTGCGACGAGCCGACCACGGCGCTGGACGTGACCATCCAGGCGCAGATCCTGGCGCTGCTGGACGAGCTGCAGCGCGACTTCGGGCTGGCGCTGCTGTTCATCACGCACGACCTGAACCTGGTGCGCCGCTTCACCCACCGCGTGGGCGTGATGGAGCGCGGCAAGCTGGTCGAAAGTGGCGACACCGCGAGCGTGTTCGCCCACCCGCAGCATGCCTACACGCAGCGCCTGCTGGCCAGCCGGCCGCAGCGCGTGGTGCAGCCGGTGGCGGACGATGCGGCGGTGCTGCTGAACGCGCGCGACGTGAAGGTCAGCTTCGCCATTGCACAGGGTTGGTTTCGCAAGCGCCACATCCTGGCGGTGCGCCAGGCCACGCTGCAGTTGAAGCGCGGCGAAACGCTGGGCATCGTCGGTGAATCCGGCTCGGGCAAGACGACGCTCGGCATGGCCTTGCTGGCGCTGCAGGACATTGCCGGCGGCGAGGTGCAGCTCGACGGCCAGCGCATCGACAACGCCGAGCGTGCAGCCTTGCGCGCGATGCGTCGGCGCATGCAGGTCGTGTTCCAGGACCCTTTCGCCTCGCTCAGCCCACGCTTGACGGTGGGCCAGATCGTCGGCGAAGGGCTGGCTTTGCACCGCAGTGAGCTGTCGCAGGCCGAGCGTGACGCGCTGGTGTTGAAGATGCTGGATGAAGTTGGATTGAACGAACGCAGCGGCGTGGCGCAGGTGCTGCAGCGCTACCCGCACGAGTTCTCCGGCGGTCAGCGCCAGCGCATCGCCATTGCACGGGCGGTGGTGCTTCGACCCGAGGTGCTGGTGCTGGACGAACCGACCTCGGCGCTGGACGTGTCGGTGCAGCAGCAGGTTCTCGCACTGCTGGCCGAGCTGCAGCGTCGCTATGGCATGAGCTACCTGTTCATCAGCCACGACCTGGCGGTGGTGCGCGCCATGTCGCACCGCGTGCTGGTCATGAAGGATGGTGATGTGGTCGAGCAGGGCGAGGCGCAGGCGCTGTTCGATGCGCCGCGCGAGCCCTACACCAGGGAGTTGCTCGCCGCGGCACATCTGGCGTGAGTCTGCGCGCGCCCGCGCGCGGCCTGTGCGGTGGGTCGCCGGCGCTGAGCGTCAATGCCGACTACGGCGAGTCGAAGCGGCGTGTGCCCAGCGTCAACTCGTAGCGCGTGCGCTTTTCCGGATCGACGAACGTCAGGCTGTTGCCGTTCCAGCGGTAGCTCGCAAAGAAGCCGTCGATCTGCATCGTGCCGTGGAACAAGCTCACGCCGAGCTGGTCGGCGTGCACCTGCAGACGGTAGGCGATGTCGCTGACACGCACCAGCGCCTGGCCCATATCGTCGATGCCGGCAATCACCGGCCCGCAACTGGCAGGTGCTTCGCCCACCGTCACGCACATGCGCGCGTCGTAGGCACCGGCCGGCGGCGGCAGCCCATTGAACAGGGCGCCAGCCGTTCCGGCCACGCCGCGCTCGGTGGCGGCCTGCACGGACCACGCAGCGCATAGCAGCAACCCAAGTGCCAGCGGGAGCTGCAATACGGGCACGCGCACGGCCGACCCGCTTACTTCAACAGGCCCTCGGCCTTGAGGGCCTCGATCACCGCCGGGCGAGCGGCCATGCGCGCCATGAAGGCGCCGATATGCGCCAGCCCCGAGATGTCGATGTTGACGAACTTGCACCAGTTGACGACGGTGAAGAGGTAGGCGTCCGGCACCGAGAAGTTCGCGCCCATCAGGTACTGCCGGCCTTCGAGCTGCTGGTTCACCCATTCCAGGCGGCTGAGCCCCCTGGTGCGGGCCATGGCCTTGGCCTCTTCGGGCAGGGCGGGGTTGAACAGCGCGCCGATGCCCTTGTGCAGTTCGGTGCTGATGAAGTTCAGCCACTCCATCTGGCGGTAGCGTTCCATCGTGCCCCAGGCGGCCGCGAGCTTCTTGTCCGGCACCTGGTCGGCGATGTACTGCACGATGGCCGGGCCTTCGGACAGGCGCTGCCCGTCGTCGAGTTCCAACAGCGGCACATAGCCCTTCGGATTGATGGTGTAGTAGTCGGTGCCGTCGGCCAGCTTGTGTGTCTTGGTGCTGGCCAGCACCGGCGTGAAGGCCAGGCCGGCTTCGCGCAGCACGATGTGCGGGCTGAGCGAGCAGGCGCCTGGGCTGTAGTAGAGCTTCATGGAATCCTTCTGAAAAACACCCGGGTGGGCGAGAGCCGGGAATCCTACGCGAACGACGGTGACACTGCTTGCAGCCACGCCGCGGCACTGCGGCGTGGCTGCGGTAACCTAGCCGCAGGAGATCACCATGCCGCGCAGCGTTCTCGACGAATCGTCCATCCACCCTGCCGTACGCGAACGGATCGCGGGCCACCATGCCGCGCTGGTACAGGAGGTGCAGACCGCGCTGCGCCAGCATGCCGTGGTCGTCGTGGGCATGGGCCAGAACCCCATGGTGCGCAAAGCCTGCAAGGCGCTGGATGCAGCCGGCGTGCCCTACCACTTCATGAGCTACGGCAACTACTTCAGCGAATGGCGTCGACGCAATGCCTTGAAGATGTGGACCGGCTGGCCAACCTTCCCGATGGTCTTTGTCAAGGGCACATTGGTCGGTGGCGCCGACGATCTGGCCAAGCTGATCGCCAGCGGTGAGTTGCGCCAGACGCTGTCCTGAGGCGCCGCGCGCAGGCACCGCGCTGTGCGAGGGCTGAGCTTGCCGCGCTCGGGTCGGATTCTCGGTGCTTGCGCTGCGCTGTGCGTCGGCTTGCTGTCGCCATGCGCGCAGGCGGCGACGGCCCCGCTCGAAGCGTGCTGGCTGAACGGCGTCGAGCACCGGGCGCTGTGCGGCAAGGTGGAGCGTGCGCTCGACCCGCTGCAGGCGCAAGGCGTACTCATCGACGTGCACTTCGCGGTGCTGCCGGCGCTGGCGCGCAACAAGCTGCCCGACCCGGTGTTCTTTCTTGCCGGCGGACCGGGGCAGAGTGCCATCGACATGGCTGGACAACTGAGCCAGATGCTGGCGCGCTTCGGCAATCGCCGCGACATCGTGCTGGTGGATCAGCGTGGCACCGGGCGCAGCGCGGCGTTGAACTGTGAAGAAGACGCGGCCACGCTGCCCCTGCGCGAATCGACAAGACAGGCGCGGCAGGTGCAGCGAATGCTGGCCTGCCTGCGCACGCTTCAGTCGCTGCCACACGGCGATTTGCGCAGATTCACCACCACGCTGGCCATGGCCGATCTGGACGCCGTGCGGCAGGCGTTGGGCGTCGAGCGCATCAACCTGATCGGCGTCTCCTACGGCACGCGTGCCGCGCTGGAATACATGCGCCTGTTCCCGCGCGCGGTGCGCCGCGTGGTGCTGGACGGTGTGGCGCCGGCGGACATGGTGTTGCCGCAGGCGTCTGCCACCGACAACCAGGCCGCCTTCGACGCCCTGCTGCGCGACTGCGAGAGCGATGCCATGTGCCGCGTGACCCACCCGGGCGTGCGTGCGTCGTGGCAGACCTTGCTCGATTCATTGCCGCGCGAGGTGAGCGTGCCGCATCCGTTGACGGGCCGCAACGAAGAGCTGACGCTGACGCGCGAACTGCTGCTCGGCTGGGTGCGCGCCTCGCTGTATGTGCCGGCCCTTGGTGCGGCGCTGCCCGCTGCATTGGACGAGGCGGCGCGCGGAAACTTTGCGCCGCTGTTCGGTCTGTCGGCAGCGATCGGTCCGGCGCGCCGCGGCGCCGCTCTGGCGCAGGGCATGCACTTCTCGGTGATCTGTGCCGAAGACATGCCGCGCACTGCGCCGCCATCCGCGCCGACGGCAGATTTCGGCGAGGGGTTGGCACCGCTGTACCGCCAGGTCTGCGCAGACTGGCCGCGAGGCGATGTCGCGGCGGATTTCCGCGTCGTGCCGCCAGCACCCGTGGCGACGCTGCTGCTGTCTGGCGGCATCGACCCGGTGACGCCGCCGCGTCATGCCGAGCGCGTGGCCCGCGCGCTCGGCGCGAACGCGCGCCATGAGGTCGTGCCGAATGCGGGCCACGGTCTGCTGGCTCTGGGGTGTCTGCGCGACGTGGTCTATCGCTTCATCGACGCGCCCACCGATGCACAGGCCTTGCAGGTCGACGCCGCCTGCGCGCGCGCCATACCGCGGCCACCGGCCTTCCGGCCGCCCGGGGTCGGGGCTGCGCCGTGATCGAGGTGCGCGGTGTATCGAGGCGTTTCGTTCAGGGCAGCGGCGGTGCCGCGCGTGTCGTGCAAGCGGTCGATGGGCTCAGCTGGGTGGCCGGCGATGCCTGCATCAGCGGCCTCCTGGGGCCGAACGGCGCAGGCAAGACCACCTTGCTGCGCATGGTGGCCGGGCTGGTGCAGCCCGACGCCGGGCAGGTGCGGGTCGACGGCATCGACGTGGCCACGCAGCGCGCCGCGGCCCTGGCGCGTGTCGGTGTGCTCAGTGATGCGCGCGGTCTGTATCCGCGACTGACGGCGCGCGAGAACATCGTCTACTACGGCCGCTTGCATGGCATGTCCGAGGCTGCCGCCGAGCAGCGCGCCACGAGCCTGGCGCAGGTGCTGGAAATGATGCCGCTGCTGGAGCGCCGCGCGGCGGGTTTCAGCCAAGGCGAGCGCATGAAGACGGCGTTGGCGCGGGCGTTGGTGCACGACCCGCACAACATCGTGCTGGACGAGCCGACCAACGGCCTGGACGTGCTTGCCACGCGCGGCTTGCGCGAGGCCTTGCGGCGCCTGCGTGACGATCATGGCAAGTGCATCGTTTTCTCCACCCATGTGATGCCCGAGGTGCAGCGTTTGTGCGACCGGGTGCTGGTGATGGCGCAGGGCCGCGCGGTGGCGGAGGGCACGGTGGCCGAGCTGTGCGCGTTGACCGGCCATGACGATTTCGAGCAAAGCTTCGTGCAGCTGGCCTTCGGCACCGATGCACAGGCACGGGGGGTGGGTCGGTGAAGGCGGCCTGGATCGTCTTTCGCAAGGAACTGCTGGACGCACTGCGCGACCGGCGTACCTTGCTGATGGTGCTGCTCAGCTCGGTCGCGATGGGTCCGCTGGTGTTGGTGCTGCTTTCGAGCCTGGTGTCGGGCATCGAGCAACGCGCCGAGACGCGCGAGGTTTTCGTCGCCGGCATCGAACATGCGCCGACGCTGCGCAACTACCTGGAGCGCCAGACCTACCGCGTGCGCGAGGCGCCGCCGGATTACGAAGAACAGTTGACGAACAACCGGCTGGGCGAGCCCGTGCTCGTCATCGACGCAGAGTTCGAAGCCGAGCTGGCCCGGGGTGAGCCACCGCGTGTGCTGCTGGTGGGCAGTTCCGCCAACCCGCGTGCGGCAGCCGGGGCGTCCCGGGTGACGCGGCTGTTGCATGGGTTTGCGCAAGAGCAGACGGCGCTGCGGCTGGCCTGGCGCGGCGTGCCTGCCGCCGCGCTGCAAGCCGTTGACGTCGATGAGCGCGACCTCGCGAGTCCGGCCGCCCGTGCGGCCCGATGGGCCACGCTGGTGCCGTTCTTCGTGCTCATGGCAGTGCTCTATGGCGCGCTGCACGCCGCACTGGACACGATGGCCGGCGAGCGTGAGCGAGGCTCGCTCGAACCGCTGCTCATGAACCCCGCGTCGCGCATCGCCCTGGTGGCGGGCAAATGGGGCGCGGTGGCCAGCGTGGCCATGTTGATCGCGCTGCTCAGCTGCGCCAGCTTCCTGCCCGGGCAATGGCTGCTGCGCAGCGAAACGTTGGCTGCGATGTTCCGTTTCGGCACGCGAGAAGCGACCCTGTTCCTGGCCTTGCTGTTGCCACTTGCGGGGGCGCTGTCGGCCCTGTTGATGGCCATCGCCATCCGCTGCCGAAGCTTCAAGGAAGCGCAGGCGAACGCGACCGGCCTGGTGTTGCTGGTGTCGCTGCTGCCGCTGTTGACGCTGTTCAACCAGGAAGGGGAGGCGCCCTGGTTTCTGTGGGTGCCGGCGCTGGCGCAGATCACCCTGATGGGCCGGGTGCTCAAGGGCGAATCGATGGCTGCCTGGGATCTGGCGCTGCCTTTGGTGATCTGCGTGCTGTTGACAGCGGCTTGCCTGACCTACGTGGCGCGCTCGTTGCGCCGCGCCGCGCTGAGTTGATAGTCCTCACACACATCTGGCCGCGCCACGGCGCGGCCCCGCGTTCAACAGGCGTATTCGACGTGCAGGGCGCGCTGTACTTCGCTTTGCCAGGGCAGCGCGTGCACGATCTCGTTGAGGTAGCGCGCCGACTCCAAGGCCGTGAGCACGGCGCCTTCCTGGCCGACCAGGCGCAGGTTCGTCACCACCGACATCGGGTCGGCCATGGCAACCACGTCGCCGGAGATCTGCACCCAATCCCAGGCGACGCCTGCCTCGCCGTCGTCGGAATTGCCACCCCAGATGGTTTGTCCCGCAGTCCGTGACATCCGGTCGCCTGGCAGCGTGACGCGCGTGCTCAGGTGGTGGAAGCGCAATTGCGAATCACGCCCGGCCTGCCACAATACAGGGGGCCAGGCTCGAATAGACCAAGGTGTGGTAGGAGTCATGGGTGGACTGTCGCAAGGACCTGAGGTGCTGAACATGCCGCTATGTTTGCGGAAGCGCGCGCGCCTTGAAAGCTGTAAACCTTGTCAGGGCGCGTCCTTCGCGCCCGGCCTTGGCCGCGTCGGAGCGCTCGGGGGATTCTGATGTTGCCCGGTGGTTATTCGTCGGTGCTGCAGGCCAAGGACCGTGACGAGTTTCGCGCGGAGGTGGTGCGCTTCACGCAGCAACTCGGGTTCGACACGGTAGCCGCTGTAACGGTGGTTGAGCGCGGCATCGCAGGTACGGAGTTCATTAGTGTTGACAACACGCCGCTGGCGTTTTCCGACACGTTTGAGAACTCGACCAAATGGCAGCCGCGACCCGGTGATGCAACATTGCCGCAAGCAAAGCGTGCCGATCATCTGGGATCAGAACACCTACACGCGGCAGGGTCTGGGTGAGTTCTGGGAAGAGCAGGCGCGGTTCGGATACAAGACCGGCATTGCGATGGCACTGCACCTGCCGGAGGGAAAACATTTCGTTCTCGGGCGTCGATCGCGATCAGCCGCTTCCTGCCGATCCCGCTGAGCTACAGCGCGTGGTGGCCGATCTGCAACTGTTCGCCGTGCATGCCCAGGAGGCTGCGGTTCGCATCCTGTTGCCCGAGCCGATGCAGCCGGAGCGGCCGGCGCTGACGCCGCGCGAGCTGGAAGCCTTGCACTGGACCATGGAAGGCAAGACGGCCTGGGAAGTGGGTGCGATCCTGGGTATCAGTGAGCGCACCGCAGTGCTGCATGTCAACAATGCCATGCACAAGCTGGGTTGCGTCAGCAAGCATGCGGCTGTTCTCAAGGCGCTGCGCCTGGGCCTGATCCACTGATCGGTGTGGCCGCGCGGGTGTGTTGCCCGGCGCGTGCGGGCAACGGGTGCTTACATGCTGTGGCTTGCGGACCCACCCTGTAAGACCTGACAGTGTCAATACCGCACATGCGCTGCTGCAATGCTGCTGTGCGCACACGATCGCACAGACAGAACCAGAAGGAGTCCTCATGAAGAAAGCAGTTGCCCCCAAGAAGAACAAGACTGCGCCAGACGTCGTCCCGCAAAAGAAGCAAGTCAAGTCCGGCCCAGTCGAGCTCGATCTGGCTGAACTCAAGAAGGTCTCTGGCGGATTGCCGAGAGGCACCTGGATCAAAACCGATTAACTGGGTTGACTGGCCAGTTCAAGATCATGACGCCTACGGGTACTTGGTGATGTGCCCATAGGTCGATTGGCATTATGGTTGGCCCCTCAGGCCTGCTGTAGTGTCCGCGGGCCGGCTCGTCCGGTCCGCTTTTTTGCTTCCGATTGGCCATGCAAGAGCCGGTGTCGACCGTCGTTGGACCCGCCGTAGAGACGTCGCGTCGCGCGCGCGATGCGCGTTCGCGCGCGCACGCGTTTCGGCGCCTTGCCTTGTTGCGCCGCGATGAGTTCACTGTTCCGCCCCGAGGTGGCCGACGCGCAGCGCCAGAACTGGCTGGGCCAGGTGCAGTTGATCCGCCCGCTGTCGCTGACGCTGTTCAGCATCGGTGTGTTGTGCGCGCTGGCCCTGGTGATCGCCTTTCTGTTCCTGGGTGAGTACACGAGGAAGGCGCGCATCGGCGGTGTGCTGGTGCCCGATCTCGGCGTGATCCGCCTCGTGCCGCCGGTGCAGGGTCGGGTGCTGGAGCGGCATGTGACGGAAGGCCAAGCGGTACGCGCCGGCGAAGTCATGTTCGTGCTGGCACTGGAAGCGAGCACCTTGTCCACCGATGTCCAGGCGCGTGTGCAGCGCAGCCTGGAAGAGCGCAAACGCAGCCTGGAGGATGCCGCGCGCCAACAGGCTCAGTTGGCCGAAGGCGAGCAGTTGTCACTGCAGCGCCGGCTCGATGAGATGAAACGCGAGCAAGCCCAGCTCGAGGCCGAGGCGGTGCTGCACCGGCAACGTGTGGGCCTGGCGCAGCAGTCGCTGGAGCGGCTGGAGTCGCTGAGCCGCGACCAGTTCATCTCGCCCGCACAGGTGCAGAGCAAGAAGGAAGAAGTCATTGGCCTACAGGCCCAGGCCCAGGCGCTGGAGCGCCAGAGTGCCACCCTGGCGCGCGACCGCGCCGCGCTGGATGGCGAAAGGCGCGGCCTGCCGCTGCTGCTGAAATCGCGCCAGGGCGCGATCGAACGCGATCTGGCCGCACTGTCTCGTGAAGCGGCCGAGCAGGACGCCGTGCGTCAGATCGTGGTGCGTGCGCCACAGGATGGCACCGTGAGTGCCGTGCTCGCCGAGTCGGGCCAGAGCGTGTCGCCGGCCTCGGCGCTGGCCAGTCTGATCCCGGCCGGTGCGCAGCTGCAGGCGCACCTCTTCGCACCGTCCGGCGCGGTGGGCTTCGTGCGGCCGGACCAGGAAGTTCGGCTGCGCTTCGAAGCCTTTCCGTACCAGAAGTTCGGCCACCAAGGCGGCCATGTGCTGCAGGTTTCGCGTACGCCGTTGGCGGCACCTGAGCTGGCGGGACTGGCGCTTTCAAGCCACAGCGGCAAGGACGGCAGCGCCGAGCCCATGTTCCGCATTACGGTGGCGATGGACGAGAAACAGTTGAGCGCATTCGGCACACAGCAGCCGCTGGTCGCCGGCATGCGCATGCAGGCCGACGTGCTGCTGGAGCGGCGGCGCTTGATCGAGTGGCTGTTCGAGCCCCTGCTCGGATTGTCGAACAGGCTATGAAAGCATTTGCTCACTTACGTTTAAGTGATGACCAGCTAGCGGTTCGATTGTTCTCAAGGGCCTCGCCTTGAACGGCCGTTTTGGCGCCTGGGGTGGGCTGCGCCTCGGCTTCGGCTCCAGCCGTGTGCCGGTGATTCTGCAGACCGAGGGTGCCGAATGTGGCCTGGCCTGCCTGGCCATGGTGGCCGCTGCGCATGGCCACCGGTCAGACCTGCCGACGTTGCGCCAGCGCTTTTCCCTGTCGCTGAAGGGCATGAACCTTCTCGATCTGGTGCGCATGGCGGAGAGCCTGAACCTGCACGCGCGTGCCGTGCGCGCCGAGATCGAGGATCTGCCCCAGCTCGAGCACCCCTGCATCCTGCACTGGGACATGAACCATTTCGTGGTGCTGGTCGGCGTGAGCCGCGGTGTGGCGACGATCCACGATCCGGCGCATGGCCTGCGGCGTCTGAAGCTGGATCAGGTGTCGCGCCACTTCACCGGCGTGGTGCTGGAGCTCAGCCCGGCGGCCGACTTCGTGCCCGTCACCGAGAAGCAGCATGTGTCGCCGCGGCAGATGCTCGGGCGCATCACCGGCTTGAAGCGCTCGCTGGCGCAGATCTTCGCGCTGGCGCTGGCGCTCGAAGCGTTCATGCTGCTCAGCCCGTTCCTGATGCAGTGGGTGGTCGACGATGTGCTCGTCAGCGCCGATCGCGACCTGCTGGCCACGCTGGGCATCGGTTTCGGCCTGCTGGTGCTGATCCAGGCCGGCACGGCGGCCATCCGCTCCTGGGCGGTGCTGGTGTTGTCGGCCACGCTCAATCTGCAGTGGCTGGCCAACGTGTTCGCGCACCTGATGCGCCTGCCGGTGGAGTGGTTCGAGAAGCGCCACATCGGCGACATCTGGTCGCGTTTCTCGGCCGTGCAGCAGATCCAGAAGACGCTGACCACGAGTTTCATCGAGGCCGTGCTCGACGGCCTTCTGGTGGTGCTGACCCTGGCCATGATGTTTGTCTACAGCGCCACGCTGACGGCGGTGGTGCTGGTGGCGGTGGGCCTGTATGGTCTGCTGCGCTGGGCCTTCTTCCGGCCCTTGCGCGATGCCACTGAAGAAGAGCTGGTGCACGAGTCGAAGCAGTCGAGCCACTTCCTCGAATCCTTGCGCGGCGTGCAGGCGATCAAGCTGTTCAACGCGCAGGCCGACCGCCAATCGCGCTTCACCAGCCTGGTCGTGGACACGATGAACGCCGACATCGCCACGCGCAAGCTCGAGCTGATGTTCACGGTGTTGCACCGTCTGCTGTTCGGGCTGGAGCGCGTGGCGGTGGTGTGGATTGGCGCGCTGCTGGTGCTGGACCAGAAGTTCTCGGTCGGCATGCTGTTCGCGTTCTTCGCCTACAAGGAGCAGTTTGCGCTTCGTGTCAGCGCGCTCATCGACAAGGTGGTCGAGCTGAAGATGCTGCGGCTGCAAGGTGAGCGCCTGGCCGACATCGTGCTCACCGCACCGGAGCAGGAAGACGCGGCCAGCCACGTACGAAAGTTCACCGACATTCCCGAGATCGAGCTGCGCGACCTGAGCTTCGCTTATTCCGACACCGAGCCCGACGTGCTGTGCGGCGTGAACCTGCGCATCCAGCCGGGTGAATCGGTGGCTATCGTCGGGCCCTCGGGTTGTGGCAAGACGACGCTGCTGAAGGTGATCCTGGGCATCCATGCGCCGGATGCCGGCGAGCTGCTGATCGGCGGCGTGCCACTGTCGCAGTTGGGCTTGCGTGCCTGGCGCGATATGGTCGGCGTGGTCATGCAGGACGAACCGCTGTTTTCGGGTTCCATTTCCGACAACATCTGCTTCTTCGACCTGCAGCCCGACATGGACTGGGTGGCGCACTGCGCGCGCGTGGCCTCGGTGCACGACGAGATCGAGGCCATGCCGATGGGCTATCACACGCTGATCGGCGACATGGGATCCAGCCTGTCAGGGCGGGCAGAAGCAGCGCATCCTGCTGGCGCGCGCGCTGTACAAGCGGCCGAAGATCCTGCTGCTGGACGAAGCCACCAGCGCGCTCGACGTCGAGGGCGAGCGGCTGGTCAACCAGGCCGTGCGCCAACTGGCGCTGACGCGCATCATCGTGGCGCACCGGCCCGAGACCATTGCCAGCGCAGGCCGCGTCGTGGCATTGAACGGCGGGCGTGTGGCGCAGGATCTGCGCAGCGTCACGAACACCGCCTCGGCGGATCGCGGCGCCTGATCCAAGCGATTGAGCCGCGTGCGCGGTCCGCAAGCCCGCATGAACCGTGCGTTTCAAGAGGCGCGGAATCTAGAATTCCGCTTTTGCGCCGCGTCTTCGCAGTGCGTATTGCCAAAGGCAAGGCTGTGTTCTATCCAAGGGATTTCGATGTGATCGTGGTGGGTGGCGGCCATGCCGGCACCGAGGCGGCGCTCGCATCGGCGCGCATGGGCTGCAATACGCTGCTGCTCACGCACAGCCTCGAAACGTTGGGGCAGATGAGTTGCAACCCATCGATCGGCGGCATCGGCAAGGGCCACCTGGTCAAGGAGATCGACGCGCTCGGCGGTGCGATGGCCGCGGCCACGGATGAAGCCGGCATCCAGTTCCGCATTCTCAACGGCAGCAAGGGCCCGGCGGTGCGTGCCACGCGCGCGCAAGCCGACCGCGTGCTGTATCGCGCGTGCCATTCGGCGCCGGCTGGAGGCGCAGACCAAGCTCTGGATGTTTCAACAGGCCGTGGACGATGTCATCGTAAAAGGTGACCGCGTGACAGGCGTTATTACGCAAGTTGGTGTTCGCTTTCATGCAAAGGCCGTGGTCTTGACTGCCGGCACCTTCCTGGACGGCCGCATTCATGTGGGACTGCAGAACTACAGCGCGGGGCGCGCCGGTGACCCGTCGGCCGTAAGCCTGTCGGCACGGCTGAAGGAGCTCAAACTGCCGCAAGGTCGGCTGAAAACCGGCACGCCGCCGCGGCTGGATGGTCGATCGATCGACTTCTCCCGCCTAGCCGAACAGCATGGCGACCGAGACCCGGTGCCGGTGTTCAGCTTCATGGGCGACGCCGCGCAGCATCCGCGTCAGCTGCCTTGCTGGATCACCCACACCAACCCCCGCACGCACGACATCATCCGCGCCGGCTTCGACCGCAGCCCGATGTTCACCGGCGTCATTGATGGTGTCGGGCCGCGCTACTGCCCAAGCATCGAAGACAAGGTCAACCGCTTTGCCGACAAGTCCGCACACCAGGTGTTCCTCGAACCCGAAGGGCTGGAGACGCACGAGGTCTATCCCAACGGGATTTCCACCTCGCTGCCTTTCGACGTTCAGATCGCTGCCGTGCGTTCGATGGTGGGTCTCGAACAAGCCGACATCCTGCGTCCGGGCTACGCCATCGAGTACGACTACTTCGATCCGCGCGAGCTGCGCCCGAGCTTCGAGACGCGATCCATCCGCGGTTTGTTCTTTGCCGGTCAGATCAACGGCACCACCGGTTACGAGGAAGCTGCGGCGCAGGGTCTATATGCCGGCGTGAACGCCGCGACTGCAGGTGCAGGACAAACCACCGCTGCTGCTGCGCCGCGATCAGGCCTATCTGGGCGTGCTCGTCGATGATCTGGTGAGCAAAGGCGTGACCGAGCCTTACCGCATGTTCACCAGCCGCGCGGAGTTCCGCTTGCAGCTGCGCGAGGACAACGCCGACCTGAGGCTGACTGAACTGGGGCGAGACCTAGGCCTCGTCGATGATCTGCGCTGGGCCGCCTTCGATCGCAAGCGCGAAGCCATTGAGCGGGAGAGCCAGCGGCTGAAATCGACCTGGGTTCACCCGAACGGACTGGCTGCCGGCGATGCCGAGCGCCTGCTTGGCAAGGCACTGGAGCATGAGTACAGCCTGACGGAACTGCTTCGCCGACCGGGTGTCGGCTTTGACACTCTGACCGAGGTGGTGCGCCTATCCCAGGGCGAGCCCGTGGTTTCACGTGAAACACTGACGGCAGAGTGGGGCCAGGCTCTGGCCGACGCCGTGATCGAGCAGGTCGAAGTTGCCACCAAGTATGCGGGCTACATCGACAACCAGGTCGAAGAAGTCGCGCGCGCCAAACATTTCGAGGATCTGCCCCTGCCGGTGGACCTGGATTACGCACAAGTGAGCGCCTTGTCCTTCGAGGTGCGGCAGAAGCTCGATCGCCACCGACCGCAGACGCTTGGGCTTGCGTCGCGGATATCCGGCGTCACGCCGGCGGCGATATCGCTGCTTCTGGTGCATTTAAAGAAGCGGCGTCTGTCTTCGTTACGGGCTTCGCACGAGCGAGCACAAGATGCCCGACGCGGCTTGAGAGGCAGCCTTGGCTCAGGGCTGCGATGCGCACGTATACCTGCTGACGGCATTCCACGGAGCACAGCGCCGCGTCGTCGAGGGCGCATGCGTTGAGGCAAACGATCCTGCAGCGGCCAAGCCTGCACTTCGGGACGTGGCGCCAGATAATCGGGTGCCATGAGGGCCAGCCCGTCATCCGAACCGGATCCTCGTGACGTGGCGTTGCGAACTGGCCTCGACGCCTTGGCGTTGCCCACCACTGACGCGGCGGTGCAGCAATTGCTTGCGTACCTCGATCTTCTGGACAAATGGAATCGTGTGTACAACCTCAGCGCGGTCCGCGACTCGCAGCAGGCGGTGCACCAACATCTGCTTGACTGTCTGGCCGCCTTGCCGGCGCTGGATCGGCAACTGCGGCAACGCGACGCGAAGCTGCTCGATGTTGGCAGCGGAGGCGGATTACCGGGAGTGGTCCTGGCCATCATGCGCCCCAGGTGGTCGGTCAGCTGCGTCGACGCGGTGGCCAAGAAGACCAGCTTTGTTCGACACGTCGCCGGAGAGTTGGGGTTGAAGAATCTTCGCTCGGAGCACGGCCGTGTCGAAGCACTTCAGGCGCAGCCCAGCGACGTGGTCATGTCCAGGGCCTTTGCTTCCTTGGCGGACTTCACCGCATTGACACGCCGTCATCTCGCGCCCGAGGGGTGTTGGATGGCCATGAAAGGCCGCCAGCCCGACGATGAAATCGCGGCGCTGCCTGGCGATGTAGAGGTGTTTCACGTGGAACATCTTCAGGTGCCAGGTTTGCTTGCCGAGCGTTGCCTGGTCTGGATGCGGCCGAAATGAACGATGCGACGCTGGCGGTGAGCGATTTGCCGCGTGCCGCCGAACGAGTCGGCCTCAATCTCGGTTAGTCTCGCAACGTGACGACGCTTGATGGCCTGACGCTGCGTCTTTCACTTCGGTGTCGCGCCGACTGCGTTCGCGCCAGCGACTGGTGAGCTCCCGTCAAAGTTCGCGCGTCGATGCCTTGAACGACTTTGGCCTGCGGTCGACGCGCGACCGACACGCCCATTTCTTTACCCTCCTGCAGCGCCTAGGCGCCAGACCATGGCTCGAATTTTCTGTGTTGCCAACCAGAAGGGCGGTGTGGGCAAGACCACCACCACCGTCAACCTCGCCGCCGGCCTGGCGCAAGCGGGCCAGCGAGTGCTGGTTGTCGACCTTGATCCGCAGGGCAACGCCACCATGGGCTCAGGCATCGACAAACGCGCGCTGGTTCTGTCGGTGTATGACGTGTTGCTGGAATCGGCCAGCGTTGCCGAGGCACGGGTCCGGTCCGAGAAGGGCGGCTACGACTTGTTGGGCGCCAACCGCGAGCTGGCTGGCGCCGAGGTCGAACTCGTTCAACTAGAGCGGCGCGACCAGCGCCTGCGCGCCGCGCTGCATGGCGTGGCCGGCGAATACGATTTCATGCTCATCGATTGCCCTCCCTCCCTGAGCCTGCTCACGCTCAATGGCCTGTGCAGCGCGCACGGGGTGATCGTGCCGATGCAGTGCGAGTACTTCGCGCTCGAAGGCCTTTCCGACTTGGTCAATACGATCAAGCAGGTGCATGCCAACCTGAATCGCGAGCTGCAGGTCGTCGGTCTGCTGCGCGTGATGTTCGACGCTCGCATCACGCTGCAGAACCAGGTCAGCGCCCAGCTGAAGGCCCATTTTGGCGACAAGGTGTTCGACACCGTCATCCCGCGCAACGTGCGCCTGGCTGAGGCGCCCAGCTACGGCCAGCCAGGCGTGGTTTTCGATCCCTCCTCCAAGGGTGCGCTCGCGTTTGTCGCCTTTGCGCACGAACTGGTCCGTCGTGTGGACGCGTTGTGAGCCCGCCGAGTGCTCTGCAGTGGCCCGTCGATCTGCTGTCGCGAATCGAAGATGCCGGGCTGAATGCCAGCGCGCCGCCGCAACAACGCTGGATCGACGGCTGGCTGGTGCGCTTTTCACCCGGCAAGGCGCAGCGGGCGCGCTGCGTCAATGCGCTGTCGCCCGGGCGGTTGCCGCTGTCGGAAAAGCTGGCCTTGTGCGAGGCGCTTTATCGCGAGGCCGGGTTGCGCTTGCTGTTCCGCCTGACGCCGTTCTCGGAACCTGCCGGGCTCGAAGATTGGCTGTCGCAGCGGGGCTACCAAAGCTTCGACGACACGCGCGTGATGGTGTGCGCGGCAATCCCGGGCGGTGTTGAAGCGCCCATCCCAGCGGATCTGCGATTCGAAGAAGTGGATTCGGAAGCGTACGCTCACATAGTTGGAGAGTTCCGCGGCACAGACCAGATGGGCCGGCAAGCGCACGCGCAGCGCCTGATCCACAGCCCCGTGCCCTACCGCGGCAGCGTGCTGCGCAGCGTCGATGGCAACGTCCTGGCCTGCGCCCAGGTTGCCGTTGAAGCCGATATGGTCGGCTTGTACGACGTGTTCACGGTGCCGCAGGCACGTGGCAAAGGTCTCTCGAAGTTGTTATGTGAGCGCTTGCTCTCACAAGCGAGATTGCATGGTGCGCGCCTGGCCTACCTGCAGGTGGACGCAACGAACCACGTGGCCCGCTCGGTGTACCACCAGCTCGGCTTTGCCGACGCCTATTCCTATCACTACCGGGCCGCAGCGGCCGTTCCCGAGCCCAGCTGATCGTGCCCATGACTGGCGCCGGTTCGCGCACATTGCTGCGTCGACCGGACTTCGGCCGGCTCCAAGCTCTGGGGCAGATGCGCCCCGAGCCAATGGGCAAGGCGCCTACAGGCCCAGCCCTTCGTCCACACCGAGGTGCACATTCATGGCTTGCACTGCCGCGCCGCTGGCGCCCTTGCCCAGATTGTCCAGGCGCGCCATCAGGATGGCCTGCTGGTCGTTGGCAAAGACGAAGATGTCCACACGATTGGTGTCGTTGGACGCGGTCACGTCGAAATAGCCACCACCCGCCTCCAGCGTGCCCGGGTCGGACAGCGGCATCACGCGGATGAAGCGCTCACCCTCGAAGCGCTGTGCAAACGCGCGGTGGATCGTCTTGCCGTCGCTGCCGGGCTTGAGCTGGCTGAAGTGCAGCGGCACCGACACCGATAGGCCCTTGTAGAAGTTGCCCAACGATCGGCATGAACAGCGGCTTGGTGCTCAGCCCGCAGTGCTGCTGCATCTCCGGCACATGCTTGTGCTTCAGCGCCAGCGCGTAGGGCCGCGGCGCCGCCAGACGCGCATCGCCGCCGCGCTCGTACTGCTCGATCATCTTCTTGCCGCCGCCCGAATAGCCGGTGATCGAACTGGCCGAGATCGGCAGCGCAACGGGCACGATGCCCGCGTCCACCAGTGGGCGCAGCAGCAGGATGAAGGCGCTGGCATGGCAGCCTGGGTTGGAGATGCGCTTGCTCGCACGAATGCGCGCACGCTGCTCGGGCGCCAGCTCGGGCAGGCCGAAAACCCAGCCGGGCGCGGTGCGGTGCGCCGTGCTGGCGTCGATCAGGCAGGTGCGCGGGTTGCTCACCAGGCCAGCCGCCTCGCGCGCCGCGTCGTCCGGCAGGCACAGGAACGCCACGTCGGCGGCGTTGAGCAAGCGCGCACGTTCGTCGGCGTCCTTGCGGCGCTCGGGATCGATGCTCAGCACCTCGACATCGCTGCGCTGCGCCAGGTACTCGTGGATGCGCAGGCCTGTGGTGCCTTCCTGGCCATCGACAAAAACCACATGCTTCATCTGGATCTCCGCAAATCGGTGGCTGTTGCGCAGCATACGGCATGACGGCGACGGTCGCAGCGCATGGCAAGCACTGATCGGCAGTCTGCGACGATGGCACACAATCTGCGCATGGCGACCAAAAAACCCAAAGGCCTCGGCCTCGGCCTCGAAGCGCTGCTCGGCCCGAAGGTGAGCGATGCCCCCGTCGGCATGGCGCCGACCACGTTGCGACTGAGTCAGCTGCACACGGGCAAGTACCAGCCACGCACACGCATGGACGAGGGCTCCTTGTACGAGCTGGCGGAAAGCATCAAGAGCCAGGGTGTCATGCAGCCGGTGTTGGTGCGCCCCATGTCGGGTACGGGAGCGGGCACCGGCGGCGGCGCGGCCGAGCGCCTACGAGATCATCGCCGGCGAGCGTCGCGTGCGTGCCGCCCGGCTGGCCGGGCTGGATGAAGTGCCGGTGCTGGTGAAGGACGTGCCCGACGAGGCAGCGGCGGTGATGGCGCTGATCGAGAACATCCAGCGCGAGGATCTGAACCCGCTGGAAGAAGCACAAGGCCTGCAGCGCCTGGTGAGCGAATTCAGGCTCACGCACGAACAGGCGGCGCAGGCGGTGGGGCGATCGCGCAGTGCGGCCAGCAACCTGCTGCGACTGCTCAACCTGGCCGCGCCGGTGCAGCAGATGCTGATGGCCGGCGATCTGGACATGGGCCATGCACGCGCGCTGTTGTCGCTGGACAACCCGCATCAGATACTCTCGGCCACGGAAATCGTGGCCAAGAAGCTCTCGGTGCGCGACGCCGAGAAACTGGTCGCGCGCGCGCTGAATCTGAACAACAGCCGCCAGTCCCCGCTGTTGCGGGTGAAGAAGGACAAACCGCGCGACCTGGTGCGGCTGGAAGAACAACTGGCCGATCTGCTGTCCACGGCCGTCGAGATTCGCGTGCACCGCAAGACCCAACGTGGCGAGCAGGGCGAAATCGCCGTGGCCTTCGGCTCGCTCGACGAGCTGAACGGGCTGCTCGACAAGCTGGGCGTGCGCGAGCGCTGAAACGCGCGCTGGGTCGTTCGCGCTGAGTCAGCCCGCCTTGATGCGCTGCACCAGCGCACGCGTGTAGGCAGCGGTGCCGGCCGTGCCGCCGAGATCGCCGGTGCGCACCTTGTCGACATTCAGGGTGTCGTCTATGGCCTGGCGCAATCTGCCTGGCCATCTCGACCAGGCGGCAATGCTCCAGCATCATGGCCGTGGCCAGCAGCAATGCGGTCGGGTTGGCCATGTCCTTGCCGGCGATATCCGGCGCCGAGCCGTGTACGGCCTCGAAGATGGCGGCATCGGCGCCGATGTTCGCGCCCGGCGCCATGCCCAAGCCCCCCACCAGCCCGGCTACCAGGTCGGACAGGATGTCGCCGAACAGGTTGGTCGTGACCAGCACGTCGAACTGCCACGGGTTGAGCACCAGCTTCATCGCGCAGGCATCGATGATGACCGTGTCCAGCTCGAACTTGCCCTTGTACTTGCGCTCGTACAGGTCCAGGCCGGTCTCCAGGAAGATGCCGGTCAGCGCCTTCATGATGTTCGCCTTGTGCACGATCGACACCTTCTTGCGCCCGGTGGCCACCGCGTGCTCGAAGGCAAATTCCAGCAGCCGGCGGCTGCCGGCGCGGGTGTTGATGCCTGTTGCCATGGCCACCGCATGCGGGTCGTCGTCGATCTGCACGTAGTGCTCGTGGCCGATGTACAGGCCTTCGAGGTTCTCGCGCACCACCACCAGGTCGATCTTGTCGAAGCGGCCGCCGGGCACCACGGTACGTGCCGGGCGCAGATTGGCGTAGAGCTTGAACTCCTCGCGCAGGCGCACGTTGGACGAGCGGTAGCCGCCGCCCGATGGTGTTTCCAGTGGCCCCTTCAGCGCCAGACGCGTGCGCCGGATGCTGTCCAGAACGGCGGCGGGCAGGGGGTCGCCGGCGGCTTTCACGCCGGCCAGGCCCGCGATCTGGTGGTCGAAGTCGAACGGCGCGCCCAGCGCGTCGAGCACGGCCAGTGTGGCATCGACGATTTCGGGGCCGATGCCGTCACCGGGAATGAGGGTTGCGGGAATTCGCTGCGTCATGATGGTGCCTCGTGTAAATCTGTACGTCTAAGCAAGACGCATGACCGAGCATAGCCTTCGGCTGGGGCTGATTCGGACGACGAGGCGGCGGCACACGCTGCGCAAGTGCGCGAACTGATGAAGGCGCTGCAATGCAGATCCGTTGTGCGAAGCACACGAATTTGCCCTTGTGAGCAGGCTGTTGTCAGCGCAAGCGGCATCGTCTGCGTTCAAATCACCATCATGGTGGTGAATGCACCGTTGCGATGCTGGAACGGGTCTTGCAAGCTGGCAGGCCAATTGCACCGCAATACGGCACTTTCTCCATCGCTCGCCTGTCCTAGATTTCAACGACGCTGCACTGACCCACACTGACACGCTGCCAACAACCGGAAAGCTCTGATGGCGCCCGGGCCCGTACAGCCGGGACTCCATCAGATCTTCCCAGATGACGAGGGCTATGTTGCCGCTCGGCATCTTTCCTGACCCAGGAGGTTCCCTTGGACGTGATCAGCAGCTTCACCGCCCGCTTCGAGCGCAGCCGCGAGGAGGAGATGTCCCTCGAGGACTATCTCGCCGAGTGCAAGCGCAACCCCTTGGCCTATGCCACCGCCGCCGAGCGCATGCTCAAGGCCATTGGCGAGCCGAAGACCGTGGACACGCGCAACGACAGCCGGCTGTCGCGCCTGTTCGCCAACAAGGTCATCAAGGTCTATCCGGCCTTCGCCGAGTTCTACGGCATGGAAGACGCCATCGAGCAGGTGGTGTCCTACTTCCGCCATGCGGCGCAGGGGCTGGAGGAAAAGAAGCAGATCCTCTATCTGCTCGGCCCGGTGGGCGGCGGCAAGAGCTCGATTGCCGAGCGGCTGAAGCAGCTGATGCAGGACGTGCCCTTTTACGCCATCAAGGGCTCGCCGGTGAACGAATCGCCACTCGGCTTGTTCGACACGGTCGAGGACGGTCCGATCCTCGAATCCGAATACGGCATCCCGCGCCGCTACCTGAACCGCATCCTCAGCCCCTGGGCGGTGAAGCGGCTCGAGGAATACGGCGGCGACATCCGCAAGTTCAAGGTCGTCAAGCGCCACCCCAGCATCCTCAAGCAGATCGGCATCGCCAAGACCGAGCCGGGTGACGAGAACAACCAGGACATCAGCAGCCTGGTCGGCAAGGTCGACATCCGCAAGCTGGAAACCTTCGCGCAGGACGACCCCGACGCCTACAGCTACTCCGGCGGGCTGTGCCTGGCCAACCAGGGGCTGCTCGAGTTCGTGGAAATGTTCAAGGCGCCGATCAAGGTGCTGCACCCGCTGCTCACCGCCACGCAGGAGGCCAACTTCAAGGGCACCGAAGGCTTCGGCGCGATTCCCTTCGACGGCGTGGTGCTGGCGCACAGCAACGAAAGCGAGTGGAAGACCTTCCGCAACAACAAGAACAACGAGGCCTTCCTCGACCGCATCTACATCGTCAAGGTGCCGTACTGCCTGCGCGTCAGCGAAGAGGTGAAGATCTACGAGAAGCTGCTGCGCGGCAGCTCGCTGGCGCAGGCCACCTGCGCGCCCGGCACGCTGAAGATGATGAGCCAGTTCGCCATCCTGACGCGGCTGAAGGAGCCGGAGAACAGCTCGCTGTACTCGAAGATGCTGGTCTACGACGGCGAGAATTTGAAGGACACCGACCCGCGCGCCAAGAGTTATCAGGAATATCGCGACTACGCGGGCGTCGATGAAGGCATGAGCGGCGTGTCCACGCGTTTCGCCTTCAAGATCATCTCCAAGGTCTTCAACTTCGATTCCACCGAAGTCGCCGCCAATCCGGTGCACCTGATGTATGTGCTGGAGCAGCAGATCCAGCGCGAGCAGTTCCCGCCCGAGCTGGAACAGAAGTACACCGCCTTCATCAAGGAACACCTGGGTGTGCGCTACGCCGAGTTCATCGGCAAGGAAATCCAGACCGCCTACCTCGAGAGCTACAGCGAATACGGCCAGAACATCTTCGACCGTTATGTCACCTATGCCGACTACTGGATCCAGGACCACGAGTACCGCGACACCGACACCGGCGAGGTCTTCGACCGCAGCTCGCTGAATGCCGAGCTGGAGAAGATCGAGAAGCCCGCCGGCATCGCCAACCCGAAGGACTTCCGCAACGAGATCGTCAACTTCGTGCTGCGCGCGCGTGCCAACAACGCCGGCAACAACCCGCTGTGGACGAGCTACGAAAAGCTGCGCACGGTCATCGAGAAGAAGATGTTCAGCAACACCGAAGAGCTGTTGCCGGTGATCAGCTTCAACGCCAAGGCCAGCGCCGACGAAGCGAAGAAGCACGAAGACTTCGTCACGCGCATGGTGGCCAAGGGCTATACCACCAAGCAGGTGCGACTGCTGTGCGAGTGGTATCTCCGCGTTCGCAAGAGTTCATGATCGCGCTGGGATATGGCACTGCAAAGCATCATCGACAGAAGGCTCGCCGGCAAGAACAAGTCGGTGGGCAACCGCGAGCGTTTCCTGCGCCGGCACAAGGAGCAGGTGCGCGATGCGGTCAAGCGCGCCATCGACGGGCGCAGCATCCGCGATGTCGAGCGCGGCGAAGAGGTGCACATCCCGAAGAAGGACCTGAGCGAGCCGGTCTTCGGCCATGGCCAGGGCGGCATCCGCGAGGTGGTGCACCCGGGCAACAAGGACTTCATCCGCGGCGACCGCATCGAGCGGCCCAAGGGCGGCGGCGGTTCCGGCTCCGGCCCGGGAGAAGGCAGCGATTCCGGCGAAGGCGAGGACGATTTCGTCTTCAGCCTGAGCAAGGAAGAGTTCATGCAGGTCTTCTTCGACGACCTGGCCCTGCCCAACCTGGTGCGCACGCAGCTTGCCGAAACGCCCGAATGGAAAAGCCAGCGCGCCGGCTACAGCAGCGATGGCACGCCCAACAACCTGCATGTGGTGCGCTCGATGCGCGGCGCCATCGGCCGGCGCATCGCCATCGGCGCCGGTTCGCGCAGCGAGGTGCGCGAGCTCGAAGAAGAACTCGACGACCTGGTCGCCGGCCCGAAGAACGACACCGTGCTGGCGCGCATCAAGGAGCTCGAAGCCGCCATCGCTGCGCTGCGCGCGCGCATCGCGCGCATCCCGTATCTCGACCCGATCGACCTGCGTTACCGCAGCCGCATCCGCGTGCCGGTGCCGACGTCCAAGGCGGTGATGTTCTGCCTGATGGACATCTCCGGCTCGATGGACGAGGCACGCAAGGATCTGTCCAAGCGCTTCTTCATCCTGCTCTACCTGTTCCTGACGCGGCACTACGAGAAGATCGACCTGGTCTTCATCCGCCACCACACCCAGGCACAGGAGGTGAGCGAGAACGATTTCTTCCATGCGCGCGAGACCGGCGGCACCGTGGTGTCGAGCGCGCTGGTGCTGATGGAAGAGATCATCCGCGAGCGATATTCGCCCAGCGAATGGAACATCTACGGCGCGCAGGCCAGCGATGGCGACAACTGGCACCACGACTCGGGTCGCTGCCGCGAGCTGCTGAGCGAAAAGCTGTTGCCGCTGTGCCGCTACTACGCCTATGTGCAGGTGGCCGAGGAAGAGCAGAACCTGTGGGACGAATACGCGCAGCTGCCACCGCTGCACGCCCACTTTGCGATGCGCAAGGCCACTGATGCGGCGCAGATCTTCCCGGTGTTCCGCGACCTGTTCAAGAAGGAAGGGGCCAAGGCCGCATGACCCGCATCAAGGCAATTCGATGAGCGCCATCTTGAAGAACCCGTTGAGCGAACCGTTGCCGCTGAAGGAGCGGCCGCCTGAGCCGCTGCCCGGGCCGAGCGACTGGTCCTTCGAGCTGGTCGAGCAGTACCACAAGGTCATCCGCGACACGGCCGAGCGCTTCGGCCTGGATACGTATCCGAACCAGCTGGAGATCATCACCGCCGAGCAGATGATGGACGCCTACGCCAGCGTGGGCATGCCAGTGAACTACCGCCACTGGAGCTACGGCAAGGAGTTCATCGCCACCGAGAAGAACTACAAGCGCGGCCACATGGGCCTGGCCTACGAGATCGTCATCAACAGCAACCCCTGCATCAGCTACCTGATGGAGGAGAACACGATGGCCATGCAGGCGCTGGTCATCGCGCATGCCGCCTACGGCCACAACAGCTTCTTCAAGGGCAACTACCTGTTTCGCATGTGGACCGATGCGGCGTCGATCATCGACTACCTGGTCTACGCCAAGAACTACGTCGCCGAATGCGAAGAGCGGCATGGCCTGGACGCGGTGGAGAGCTTCCTCGACAGCTGCCACGCGCTGCAGAACCACGGCGTCGACCGCTACCGCCGCCCCAGCCGCAAGTCCCTGGCGCAGGAACTGGCCGAGCGCAAGGACCGCGAGGCCTATGCGCAGACGCAGGTCAACGACATGTGGCGCACCTTGCCCAAGCGCGCGGAAAAGGCCGAAGAAGCGGCGGGGAACAAACGCTTCCCCGAAGAGCCGCAGGAGAACCTGCTGTACTTCATCGAGAAGAACGCGCCGTTGCTGGAGCCCTGGCAGCGCGAGGTCGTGCGCATCGTGCGCAAGGTGGCGCAGTACTTCTACCCGCAGCGCCAGACGCAGGTCATGAACGAAGGCTGGGCCACCTTCTGGCACCACCGCCTGCTGAACCAGATGTACGACGACGGCTTCCTCACCGACGGCGTGATGATCGAGTGGCTCAAGTCGCACACCAACGTGGTCTACCAGCCGCCGGTGGGGCACAAGGCCTACAGCGGCATCAATCCCTATGCGCTGGGCTTTGCCATGTTCACCGACCTGAAGCGCATCTGCGAAGACCCGACCGCCGAAGATCGCGCATGGTTCCCCGAGATCGCCGGCACGCCCTGGCTGCCGACGCTGGACCAGGCGATGCGCAACTACAAGGACGAAAGTTTCGTCGGCCAGTTCCTGAGCCCGAAGCTGATGCGCGACCTGCGCCTGTTTGCCATCGTCGATGACGAGAGCGACGACGAGCTCGAAGTCGCCGCCATCCACGACGACAGCGGCTACAAGCGCGTGCGCGAATCGCTGGCGCACCAGTACGACCTGGGCTCGCGCGAGCCGAACATCCAGGTCTGGAACGTCAACCTGCGCGGCGACCGTTCATTGACACTGCGCCATTTCCAGCACAACGACCGGCCGCTGCACGACACGGCGCAGGAGGTGCTGAAGCATGTGGCGCGGCTGTGGGGCTTCGGTGTGCAGCTGGAAAGCGTGAACGCGGCCGGCGATATCAGCAAACGCTGGAGCTTGCCGGCGCCGGCGGCCTGACCCGGCGATCGCGTCATGGCGCGACCGTGGCCGCGTTCAGCGGTCTTTCAGCAACTCGATGACAAAGCGCACCGGTATGGCGTAGCTGATGCCGGACGGGTGCGTGATGGCCGACTCCTTGCTGCCTTTGGTGAGCACCATGTTGATGACGGCCACCACCTGACCCGTGGCCAGGTCGAGGACCGGGCTGCCGCTGTTGCCGGGGTAGGCCGTGGCGTCGAGCTGGTAGATGTCGAAGCTGCCCTGACGCAGCTGCCTGACGGCCTGCGGGTTCAGCCCCTGCGAACTGGGCGCCGGTAGCGCGATGGCGGTGATCGACGAGACGATGCCGCGGTGTGTCACTGGCGAGAAGCCCAGCGCGCCACCGATCGGGTAGCCGATGATCGCCACCGCCGCGCCTTCGCGCAGCGGCGTGCCGTCGGCCAGTGGCAACGTGGGCAGCGCCGCACCGTCGATGCGCAGCAGCGCCAGGTCGTGCGCGCGGTCCAGCCCCAGCAGCGTCGCGCTGCGCAGTTGCGGTTCCACGCCGCCGCTGACCTTGGGCGTCTGCACGGCCAGCGCCACCTGGGCGCCGCCCGGCAGCACCTCGGGCAACACATGCGCGTTGGTGATCACCAGGTCGCCCTTGCCGACGACAAAGCCGGTGCCACGAAAGCCGAAGCGCGGGCTGTCGGTGGCTTTGTAGGTACCCACGGCCACCACGCCGGGTTTGGCGGCAACGATCAGTTCTTCCAGCCCGGCGACCGCGGCCAGCGGCGCCAGCAGGCACAGCGCCAGCACCCCGCACGCGAGTCGACGTGTCATGCTGGCGCTGCGACGAGGACTAAACCGCAAACACCTTGCCCGGATTCATGATGTTCTTCGGGTCCAGCGCCAGCTTCACCTGCCGCATCATGGCCACCGCGCCGGCGCCGGCCTCGTCGACCAGGTAGCCCATCTTGTGCAGGCCAATGCCGTGCTCTCCGGTGCAGGTGCCTTCCAGCCGCAGCGCGCGTTGCACCATCTGCTCGCTCAGGCGTTCCACCGCCGCGCGCTCGACCGGGTCGTTCGGGTCGAGCAGCCAGCTCAGGTGGAAGTTGCCGTCGCCGACATGGCCGACGATCCAGTACGGGATGCCCGAAGCTTCGGTCTCGGCGATCGATTCGTTGATGCTTTCGGCCAGCCGCGAGATCGGCACGCAGGTGTCGCTGCTCTGGCAGCGGCAACCCGGACGCGTCTGCAGCGCCGCGAAGTAGGACTGGTGGCGCGCGGTCCACAGCTTGGTGCGCTCTTCTGGCGTGGTCGCCCACTGAAAGTCCTCGCCGCCGTGTTCGCGCGCGATGGCCTGCACGGTCTCGGCCTGCTCCTTCACGCCGGCCTCGCTGCCGTGGAACTCCATCAGCAGCATCGGCGCTTCGCGCATCGTCAGCTTCGAATGTTTGTTGACCGCGCGGATGGCGTTGGCATCGAGCAGCTCGCAGCGCGCGATCGGCACGCCCATCTGGATGATCTGGATGGTGCTGCGCACGGCCGCGTCGATGCTCGGGAAATGGCAGATCGCCGCGCTCACCGCCTCGGGCAGCGGGTACAGCTTCAGCGTGATCTCGGTCATCACCCCGAGCGTGCCTTCGCTGCCGACGAACAGGCGCGTGAGGTCGTAGCCGGCGCTGGACTTCTTCGCGCGTGTGCCGGTGTGGATGACTTCGCCGCTGGCCGTGACGACGGTCAGGCCGAGCACGTTCTCGCGCATCGTGCCGTAGCGCACCGCGTTCGTGCCGCTGGCGCGCGTGGCCGCCATGCCGCCCAGGCTGGCGTTGGCGCCCGGGTCGATGGGGAAGAACAGGCCGGTGTCGCGGATCTCGCGGTTCAGCTGCTCGCGTGTCACACCGGCTTGCACCGTCACCGTCAGGTCTTCGGGGTTCAGGCGCACGATCTGCGTCATGCGGCCCAGGTCGATGCTCACGCCGCCCTGCACCGCCAGCAGATGGCCTTCGAGCGACGAGCCCACGCCGAAGGGAATCACCGGCACCGCGTACTGGCTGGCCAGCGTCACCACCGCCGCCACCTCCTCGGTGCTTTCGCAGAACACCACTGCTTCCGGCGGTGTCACCGGGTAGGTCGATTCATCGCGGCCATGCTGCTCGCGCACCGAGGTGGCGGTGGAGCAGCGCTCGCCGAAACGCTGGCGCAGCGCGGCCAGCATGACGGCAGGCACCAGACGCGGCTCGATGCCGGGCAAGACATGGCTGGGAACGGGTGCGTTCATGGTGGAATCCTTGTGCGCGGGGTAGGCCCCGATTCTAGGCAGCGCCGCGCGTCGGGGGTGGCCATGGTTTCACCTGGGCTCGGCAGGCGCAGGGCGCGCGGCACGCAAGTCGCCATGGTGCGAAGATGTGCGCCAGTCGCAAGCGCCCGCCGCAGCATGAAAGCCCCCCCGATCATCCCCGACCGCGGTGAGTTCATCGATGCGCTGCGCCTGCTGCTCAAGGGCCATGTGCTGGTCAACCTGGGGGGCCTCAGCGACGCCTACGTGCTCAACGGCCATTCGCTGTACAGCGTGCAGCACACGCTCATCGACTACGGGCTGGTGCAGCGTTTCGACAACCCCGACGGCTTTCCCAACGTGCGCTACTACCGGCTCAGCGAACACGGCCGTGAGTTTGCCGAGCGCGCCTGCGAGCAATGGCGCCGCCAGCCCCTGTTGCAACGGCTGATGGCGCGGGTCACCGGCTGAGCCGGCGCAGGCACAATCCGGCCACCATGGGACAACGCCTCACACAGATCGCCACGCGCACCGGTGACGATGGCAGCACTGGCCTGGGTGACGGCACGCGTGTGCCCAAGTCGCACCTGCGTGTCGCGGCGATGGGCGATGTCGACGAGCTGAACTCGGGCCTGGGCGTGTTGCTGGCCGAACCACTGCCCGATGACGTGCGCGAACTGCTGGTCGTCATCCAGCATGAGCTGTTCAACCTGGGCGGCGAGCTTTCGATTCCCGGCTACGAGTTGCTGAAGATGGACGCCGTGCTGCGCCTGGACGAAGCGCTCGAACACTACAACGCGCAGCTGCCGCGGCTGAAGGAATTCATCCTGCCCGCGGGCACACGCAGCGCGGCGTTGGCGCATGTCAGCCGCACCGTGGCGCGCCGCGCCGAGCGCGCGCTGGTGTCGCTGGCCGGCCTGGAGAAGGTGAACGACGCGCCGCGCCAGTATCTCAACCGCCTGAGCGACCTGATGTTCGTGCTGGCGCGCGTGCTAAACCGTGCCAACCTCGACGGCCTGGGCGGCGACGATGTGTATTGGCACTCCGAGCGGCTGGCCCGCTCGGCCGACTGATGCGCGAGCGGCTGGCCCCCGCCGCAGGCGTCGTCAAGCTCTACCGGTTGCCACGTGGCGGTGCCAGGGAAATTGCTCAGGCAGAGCAAGCGTAGGCCTTGCCTATAGCGGTCGTATTGGTCGTGCCACGCGATCCTTGTGCATTCGTGTTCTTCATGTCCTGGATGTAGACCACGTTGCCGCCCAGCTTGTGCGCTTCGTTTCGAAGATCGTTGCGAGCGCCGATAACGAGATTCTTGTTCGAGGTGATGTCGCCGGTAAGCCAGTTCCCTTGCGAGCCGACGACCTCGGCAATGAATCTGCATTTGCTCCGATCGGGGGCCTCGATGACGATCTCCACGTTCTGCGCACCCGGCAGGGTGGCGGTAGCGGCACAACCTATGAGCGTCGTCAGGCCGACCAGGGCGAGTATGCGTTTCATGGTGAAGTAGGAGGAGCAAGTGTGTTTTTTCCGAACAGGCCATACGGCTGTCCGGCAAGGCAGGGGCTGGTTCCTTAAAGGGTTCGGCTCGTGTCCACCGGGCATGCGCTACCCACGCAGTGCCGACCCGAGTTTATCGACCTGTAGGTGCGACTCTGAGCGCAGTCGCCGCGCCCTGAGGACTGGTTCACGCAGCCAGTGTGCTGCGAGGGCACCACCTCGGCGCTGACGTGGAGATACCCAGCGCCCTATGAGCCGTGCGCCAGCCGCACGCAGTCATCGGAAGCGCGTTCCGACAGTCTTGGCTGGCACGCCTTCTGCTTTATGCCGACTTGTATACCAGAACGTGCACCAATATGTCTCCGGAAGCCTCCCTCCGCTCGACGCCGCAAGGCGTGGCGCAGTGGTGCGAGAAAGTGGCGCTTGGCGAGGACCCGCTGCCGCTGCTGGAGCAATGCCGTGCTGCGGCGCAGGCCAGTGTGGCGCAGTCCATCTGGATCAGCCTGGCCAGCGACGTCCAGTGGCAGCAGCAGCTCACGCTGCTCGGCCAGCGGTTGGCCGAACCCGGCCCGCGCGCCGATCTGGTGCAGCGCTACCCGTTGCTGGGCGTTCCCTTTGCCGCCAAGGACAACATCCACATTGCCGGCGCGCCCACCACCGCCGCCTGCCCGGCCTTCAGCCAGGTGCCCACGCGCAGCGCCACCGTCGTGCAGCGGCTGCTCGATGCCGGCGCGGTGTGGCTGGGCAAGACCAACCTCGACCAGTTCGCGACCGGGCTGGTGGGCACGCGCTCGCCTTATGGCCGGCCGAGCAGCGTGTTCGATGCCCAGCGCATCAGCGGCGGCTCCAGTTCGGGTTCGGCCGTGGCGGTGGCGCGGGGCCAGGTGGCCTTCGCGCTGGGCACCGACACGGCCGGTTCGGGGCGCGTTCCGGCGGGTTTCAACCAGCTCGTCGGCCTGAAGCCCACGCCCGGGCGTGTGGGCGGCGCGGGCGTGGTGCCGGCCTGCCGCAGCATCGACTGCGTATCGCTGCTCACGCACACGCTGGACGACGCCGCGCACCTGCTGGCACTGGTCGAGGGTGCGGACCCGCTCGATCCGTACAGCGACTTTCGCACCGGCCCGGCGCGGCTGCCGTTGCCGGCGCGCATCGGCGTGCCGAAGTCGCCCTTCTTCTTTGGCGATGCCGGCTATGCACCGATGTTTGCCGCGGCGATCGAACGCGCGGCAGCGCACGGCCACCGCGTCATCGAACTCGACTTCACCGCGATGTTCGAGGTCGCCGCGCTGCTGTACCAAGGCCCGTGGGTGGCCGAGCGGCACAGCGTCGTGAAACAGCTGCTGGCCGAGCAACCCGAGGCCTTCGATCCCGCGGTGCGCCAGGTCATCGGCCGCGCCGTCGGCGTCAGTGCCACCGACACCTTCGAGGCGCAGTACCGGCTGCGCGAACTGCAAGGCGAATTGCAGACGCTGTGGCAGCAGGTGGACGTGCTGATGGTGCCCACGGCGCCGGGCCACCCCAGTTTCGAAGAGGTCGATGCCGATCCGCTGGGCGTGAATTCGCAGTTGGGCACCTACACCAACTTCGTCAACCTGCTCGGCTGGTGCGCACTGGCCCTGCCGGCGGGAATGACGGCCGCCGGGCTGCCTTTCGGCGTGACCTTCATCGCACCCGGCGCACACGATGTGGCCCTGCTTGACTTCGCACGACGCTGGCAAGGCCAGGTCGGCGCTGCGTTGCGCCCTCACGGGCCCGATGCGACAGCCTTCAATGCACGCCCGCTTGCGCCCCCATCGCCACCGGCCGATCAACGGACGGCAGCAGGCTTTCCCCTTCAGCCGGCCAGCCAGGCGAGCCTGCCCATCGCAGTCGTCGGCGCGCATCTGTCCGGCCTGCCGCTGAACGGCCAGTTGCTGCAGCGTGGTGCATGGCTGCGCGAAACCACGCGCACGGCTGCCGCGTATCGCCTGTTCGCATTGCCGGGCACGCAGCCGCCCAAGCCGGGCCTGCAGCGTGTGGGTGCCGGTGCCGACGGCTGCGCCATCGAGCTCGAGGTCTGGGACATGCCCGTGCATCAGCTCGGCTCGTTTCTTGCGCTCGTCCCTTCGCCGTTGTGCCTGGGCTCGGTGGAGCTGGCCGATGGCCGCCTTGTTCACGGCTTCCTCTGCGAAGCGCACGCCCTGGGTGCGGCGCGCGACATCAGCCAGTTCGGCGGATGGCGTGCCTATCTCGCATCACTCTGAGCTCAAGGAGATTCGATTCATGGACCGACGCAATTTCATCTCCAGCAGCGCTGCACTCGGCGTGCTGCCCTTGGCCACGCAGGTGCAGGCGCAGGCCAGACCCAAGGACGTGCTCATCGTGGCCAACGAGTTCGGCCCGAACTCGCTCGACATCCACACCCTCGGCGCCAACCGCGCGAGCTACGGCGTGAGCTGGCTGGTCTACGACCGGCTCATGACCTACGGCAAGAAGACCTTGCCGGATGGCCGCGTCTCCTATGACCGCAACAAGCTCGAACCCGAACTCGCCGAAAGCTGGTTGATGGCGCCGGACGGCAACTCGGTGACCTTCAAGCTGCGCAAGAACGCCAAGTTCCACGACGGCACGCCGGTGACGGCGAAGGACGTGAAGTGGAGCCTGGACCGCGCCGTCACCGTCGGCGGCTTTCCCACCTTCCAGATGGCCGCCGGCTCGCTGGAAAAGCCCGAGCAGTTCGAGGTCGTCGACGAGCACACCTTCCGCGTCAAGTTCATCCGCAAGGACAAGCTGACGATGGCCGACCTGGCCGTGGTCGTGCCCTGCGTCTTCAACAGCGAGCTGGTGAAGAAGAACGCCACGCCGGCCGACCCCTGGGGCCTGGTCTGGACACGCAACAACACCGCCGGCGGCGGCGCCTACAAGGTCGAGGCTTTCCGTCCGGGCCAGGAAATCGTCTACGTGCGCTTCGACGATTGGAAGAGCGGCCCGATGCCCAAACTGCGCCGCATCGTGCAGCGTGATGTGCCGAACGCCGGCAACCGCCGCGCGCTGCTCGTCAAGGGCGACATCGACATGACCTTCGACCTGCCGCCGAAGGACTTTTCCGAGTTGAGCGAAGACAAGGCGAGCATCAAGGTCAGCGCGATGCCGATCGAAAACGCCATGCTCTACCTGGGCATGAACACGACGAAACCGCCCTTCGACAACCCGAAGATCCGCCAGGCCGTGGCCTACGCGCTGCCCTACGACAAGATCTACGAGAACGCGCTGTACGGCCGCGCCGCCAAGCTCTACGGCGGCAGCAACCCGGTGAAGAGCATCGCCTGGCCGCAGCCCACCGCCTACCGCACCGACATCGCCAAGGCCAAGGCGCTGATGGCCGAGGCCGGCGTGCCCAACGGCTTCGAGACCACGCTCAGCTTCGACCTGGGCGGCGCCACCATCGGCGAGCCCGCCGCGGTGCTGACGCAGGAAGCGCTGGCCACCATCGGCATCAAGGCGCAGATCAACAAGATCCCCGGCGCCACCTGGCGCGCCGCGCTGTTGAAGAAGGACATGCCGATGATCATCAACCGCTTCGGCGGTTGGCTCGACTACCCCGAGTACTTCTTCTTCTGGTGCTACCACGGGCAGAACGCGGTGTTCAACACCATGAGCTACCAGAACCCGAAGCTCGACAAGATCATCACCAACGCGCGCTTCGCCGAAAGCAAGCCGATCTACGACGCCTCGGTGCGCGAAATGATCCAGCTGGCCTACGACGAGGTGCCGCGCATCCCGCTGTTCCAGCCGTCGATGGACGTGGCCATGCAGAAGGACGTGATGGGCTACATGTACTGGTTCCATCTGCAGCCCGACTACCGCAACCTCTACAAGGCATGAGGCGGGAGCGCGAGATGGACCACAGCGCCTACATCGACGCCGCGGCCGCCACCCTGGGGCTGAAGCTGGCGCAGGAGCAGCGCAAGGGCGTGCTGATGTTCTTCGGCCTGGCCGCGGCCATGGCCGAGCTGGTGCAGGGTCTGCCGCTGAGCGCCGCCGACGAATCCGGCAATGTGTTCGTGCCGGTGGTGCCGCAGCTCGGAGAGGACGAGGCATGACCGCCGACGCAGCCTTGAGCGCAGGCTTGGGCACGGCCGCAAGCGCGAGCCAGATCGCCGCCAGCGTGCGCGAAGGCCGCGCCAGCGCCGTCAACGCGGTGCAGACGACGCTGGACCGAATCGCCGCCACCGACGGCCAGGTCAACGCCTTCACCAGCGTGCTCGCCGAGCGTGCGCTGAAGCGCGCGCAGTTCGTGGACATGCATCCGCGGCGCGAGCGCATGAAGCTCGCCGGCGTGCCCTTCGCGGTGAAGAACCTCTTCGACATCGCCGCGCTGCCCACGCTGGCCGGATCGAAGATCGAGCGCGATGCCGCGCCCGCAGCGCGCGACGCGGTGCTGGTGCGACGGCTCGAAGCCGAAGGCGCGGTGCTGGTCGGCGCGCTGAACATGGACGAGTACGCCTACGGCTTCTCCACCGAGAACACGCACTACGGCGCCACGCGCAACCCGCACGACCTGACGCGCATTTCCGGCGGCTCGTCCGGCGGCTCGGCTGCGGCGGTGGCCGCCGGTCAGGTGCCGATCACGCTGGGCTCCGACACCAACGGATCGATTCGCGTGCCCGCATCGCTGTGCGGCACCTTCGGCTTGAAGCCCACCTTCGGCCGCCTGCCGCGTACCGGCTCCTACCCGTTTTCCGCCAGCCTGGACCACCTCGGCCCGTTTGCTCGCAATGTCGCCGATCTGGCCCTGGCCTACGACCTGATGCAGGGCCCAGACCATCACGACCCGGCCTGCGCGCAGCGCGACATCGAACCGGTGGCACCCTTGCTCGAACGCGGCGCATCCGGCCTTCGTGTGGCCGTGCTCGGTGGCTGGTTTCGCGAGATGGCGCTGGCGGAAGCGCTGGCCGCCACCGACGCCGTGGCCCAAGCACTGGGCACGACGCGGCTGGTCGAGTTGCCCGAGGTGGCGCGCGCACGTGCGGCGGCTTTCCTCATCACCTGCGGCGAAGGCGGCGCGCTGCACCTGGACGATCTGCGCAAGCGCGCGAACGACTTCGACCCGATGACACGCGACCGCTTCCTCGCCAATGCGCTCGTGCCCGCCGCCTGGGTGGTGCAGGCGCAGCGTGTGCGCCACTGGTTTGCGCGGCGTGTGGCGCGGGTCTTCGAGACGGTGGATGTGCTCATCGCGCCGGCCACGCCCTGCACCGCGCCGACCATCGGCACCGAGTGGATCGAGATCAACGGCCAGCGCCTGCCTTCGCGCGCCAGCATGGGCCTGCTGACCCAGCCGATCTCCTGCATCGGGCTGCCGGTGGCCACCGTGCCGCTGTGGGGCATGAACCCGGCCGCGCCGCACCTGCCCATCGGCGTGCAATTGATCGCCGCCCCTTGGCGCGAGGACCACTGCCTGCGCGTGGCCGCCGCGCTGGAAGCGCAAGGTCTGTGCAGCGCGCCGGTGGCCGGCCTCGGACAGGGAGCCTGACGATGGAATTCAACCGCCCGGAAGTCCTGGCCGAGCTCACGGCCGCGTTCACGCGCTACGAAGACGCGCTGGTGAACAACCGGCTCGACGTGCTCGACGAGCTGTTCTGGGACAGCGCGCAGACGGTGCGCTACGGCGTCAACGAGAACCTCTACGGCATCGACGCGATCCGCGACTTTCGCAGTGCGCGCTCCGCCGTCGGCCTGGCGCGCACGTTGCAGCGCACCGTGCTGAGCACCTTCGGCGACGATTTCGGCACGGCGATGACCGAGTTCAGACGCGCAGGCGGCGACAAGCTCGGCCGCCAGAGCCAGACCTGGTGCCGCATCGATGGGCGCTGGTTGATCGTTTCCGCGCACGTCAGCCTGATCCCGGTGCCTCATTAGCCGCCACGCCGAAGCGGCCGTTTCGACCTTCCCCTCCACCCTCACCCAAGGAACCATGACCATGAACCACGACCACCTGATCCTGCCGCGCCGTCGCCTGTTGGCCGGCGGTGCCCTGGCCGGCGCCTCGCTGGCGCTGCCCGGCGCGCTGCGCAGTGCGCTGGCACAAACGCCGGTGACGATGGGCGTGATCTACGTCGGCCCGCGCGGCGACTTTGGCTACAACCAGGCGCAGGCGCAGGCGGCGGCGGCCATCAAGAAGCTGCCCGGCGTGAAGGTCGTCGAAGAAGAAAACGTGCCCGAGACCGCGGCCGTGCAGAAGACCATGGAGGCCATGATCAACCAGGACAAGGCCGGGCTGATTTTCGCCACCAGCTTCGGCTACTTCGACCCGCACATGCTGAAGATGGCGGAGAAGTACCCGAAGGTGCGCTTCGCCCATTGCGGCGGCATGTGGACCGAAGGCAAGCACCCGAAGAACGCCAGCAGCTACTACGGCTACATCGACGAATGCCAGTACCTGGCGGGCGTCATCGCCGGCATGACCAGCAAGACCAAGAAGCTCGGCTTCGTCGCCGCCAAGCCGATCCCGCAGGTGCTGCGCAACATCAACGCCTTCACGCTGGGCGCGCGCTCGGTCGACCCGAGCATCACCACGCGCGTCATCTTCACCGGCGAGTGGTCGATGCCGGTCAAGGAAGCCGAAGCCTCGAGCAGCCTGATCGACCAGGGCGTGGACGTGCTCACCTGCCACGTCGACAGCCCGAAGGTGGTCATCGAGACGGCCGAGAAGCGCGGCATCTATTCCAGCGGCTACCACGCCAGCCAGGCGGCGCTGGCGCCGAAGGGCTACCTCACCGGCGCCGAATGGGACTGGGTTACGCCCTACACCTTGCAGGTCAAGGCCTTGCAGGAAGGCAAGCCGCAGCCCAACGTGTTGCGCGGCGGCTTGAAGGACGGCTACGTGAAGATGTCGGCCTACGGGCCGGCGGTCAGCGACGCGGCGAAGAAGAAGGCTGACGCCATCAAGGCCGAGATGATGAAAGGCACATTCGTCATCTTCAAGGGCGCGATCAAGGACAACAAGGGCGCGGTCGTCATCCCGGCCGGTACCAGCCTCGACCAGTTCAACCCCGAACTGGAGAAGATGAGCTACCTGGTCGAAGGCGTGCTCGGTTCCATTCCGGGGTGATATGACCCCCCCCGTAGCGCCTTCGGCGCTCCCCCCAGGGGGCGCCGCCAGCGGCCCGGCGGAGCCGGTTCCGCGGCGGCCGCTTGATGGCTTTGGGTCGCGCCTGTGCTGCGCGGTGGAGGGATCGGCATGAACACGCTCGCCGCCCCGCCCGCCATCGCTGCACCCAGCGATGCGGTGCCCTTGTCCGATCGCCTGAACGCGCTGGCCGATGCGCTGCTGCCGGCTGCGGCCGCGCTGCTCATCACCGTGCTGCTGTTTTCTGGCGCGGTGGCGCTGGCAGGTTTCGACCCGCTGGAGGTGTGGAGCCTGATCGTGCAGGGCGGCTTCGGCGATGCCTTCGCCTGGCAGAACACCCTGCAGCGCGCCGCGCCCTTGATGCTCACCGGCCTGGCGGTGGCACTGCCGGCGCAGGCCGGGCGCGTCATCATCGGGGCCGAAGGCGCGTTGGTGCTGGGCGGGCTGGCGGCGGCGGCGTTGGGCAATGTGTTGGCGCCCGCGTCGATGCCGGCGCTGATCGTCTGGCCGTTGATGGCGCTGGCCGGCGCGGCGATCGGTGGTTTCTGGATCGGCATCGTCGGCTGGCTGCGCGAGAAGCGCGAGGTCAACGAGACCATCGCCAGCCTGCTGATGTGCTTCATCGCCATCGCGCTGTTCAACCAGTGCGTGGAAACCGTGCTGCGCGATCCGGCCAGCTTGAACAAGCCATCGACCAAGCCGCTGCCCGATGCCTTCATGCTGCCGTCGATGCCGGGGCTGGACGTGCACTGGGGCCTGGGCGTGGGCATCGTCGTCGCGCTGCTCGCCTGGGTCGTGGTCAAGCTCACGCCGCTCGGCCTGGCCTTGCGCGTGGCCGGCGGCAACCCGCGCACCGCGCTGGGTGTCGGGCTGCCGGTGGCCTGGTTGACCGATCGGCGCCTGCGTGGCCGGCGGCGCCTGCGCCGGCCTGGCGGGTGCGGTGGAAGTGGCGGCGGTGCACGGCGCGGCGAATGCGTCGTTGATCGCGGGTTACGGCTACAGCGGCATCCTCATCGCCTTTGCCGCGCGCTTCTCGCCGGCCGGCGTGGTGCCGGTGGCGATCTTGGTGGGCGGCATCGCCGCCAGCGGCAGCCTGCTGCAGCGCCGGCTGGGTCTGCCCGACGCATCGGTGACGGTGTTGCTCGGCTTCGCCTTCGTCGCGCTGATCGGCTGCGAGACGCTGCGCGGGCGCAGCTTCTGGCCACGCAAGGGGTAATCGACGATGGGCGAAACACTCGGCTGGTGGGGCGTGCCCTTGGCCATCCTCGGCGGGGCGATCCGCGTCGGCACGCCCTTGTTGTGGGTCAGCCTGGGCGAGACGGTGACGGAGAAGGCCGGGCGCATCAACCTCGGCCTGGAAGGCACCTTGCTGATGGGCGCGATGACCGCCTATGCGGTGTCGCTGGTCACCGGCAACCCGTGGCTCGGCATCCTGGCCGCCGCGTGGGTGGGCATGTTGTTCGGCGCGCTGCACGGCATGCTGTGCAGCCTGAAGCGTGTCAACGACACGGCCATGGGCATCGCGCTGATGCTGGCCGGTTCGGGCCTGGCCTTCTGGCTCGGCAAGCCCTTGATCCAGCCGAGCGCACCCGACCTGCCGGCCATCGAACTGGGCGGCTGGACCAGCCAGCCGGCGGTGCAGGCCGCGCTGTCGATCAACCCGCTGTTCGTCATTGGCGTGATCTTGGCCTTTGCGGTGTACTGGGCCTTCGGCCACACCCGCGTGGGGCTGCGTCTGCGCGTGGTCGGCGACAGCGAAAACGCGGCGCGTGCATTCGGGCTTTCACCCAGCGGCTACCGCATCGCCGCCACGGCCTTCGGCGGCGCCTGCGCCGGCGTCGGCGGCGCGTCGCTGTCGTTGGTCTATCCGGGCGCATGGAGCGAGGCGCTGTCCAGCGGCCAGGGCGTGATGGCGGTGGCGCTGGTCATCTTCGCGCGCTGGGACCCGCGGCGCTGCATCCTCGCCGGCTTGTTGTTCGGTGGCGCCAGCGCCATCAGCCCGGCCTTGCAGGCGATGGGCTATTCGCAGGGCTACTACCTGATCAGCGCGCTGCCCTATGTGCTGACGCTGGCGCTGCTCATCGGCCTGGGCAAGCCCGGGCCGAGCGATGGCGCACCGGGTGAACTGTCCTTGAACCGGTAGTGGCGATGAACACCTTCCCGCTGCTCGACGCCGACCCCTATCCCTGGCCCTTCGACGGCGCGGCCACGCCGGCCAACACCGCGCTGGTGGTCATCGACATGCAGTTCGACTTCGTCGGCCGCGGCGGTTATGTCGACCGCATGGGCTACGACCTGTCGGCGGTGCGCGCACCGATCGGCCCGATCGGCAAGCTGATGGCCAGGGCGCGCGCACTGGGCATCGCCGTCATCCACACGCGCGAGGGCCATCGCCCCGACCTGTCCGACCTGCCGGCCAACAAACGCTGGCGCTCGCGCCGCATCGGCGAAGGCGGCGTGGGCATCGGCGACCCCGGGCCGAACGGTCGCATCCTGGTGCGCGGTGAGCCGGGCTGGGACATCATTCCCGAGCTCGCGCCCTTGAGCGGTGAAGTCATCATCGACAAGCCCGGCAAGGGCTCGTTCTGCGCCACCGACCTGGAGCTGCTGCTCAACCTGCGCGGCATCCGCCACCTGGTGCTCACCGGCGTGACCACCGACGTGTGTGTGCACACGACGATGCGCGAAGCCAACGACCGCGGTTTCGAGTGCCTGATCGTCAGCGACGCCACAGGCGCCACCGATCGCGGCAATCACGATGCCGCGCTGAAGATGGTGACGATGCAGGGCGGTGTGTTTGGCGCCGTGGCATCGAGTGCGGCGGTGCTCGAGGCGTGGGGTCGGTAGGATGACATCGGCCCACATTCCGCCCGGCCGACACACTGCTGTCGACCTGCTCCCGCTGCCTTTTGCCGAGCTGTCGTTCGCGACTTCAGCGCGGCGCGGCAGGCGGTACCCGGCGGGGGCTCATGCTGTGGCGGTCTGCGCTGCGCTCCGACTGCACTGCGGTGCTCGCCTTCAGTCGCGTCGCAGAACTCGCTTCGATCGCTGCGCTCACTACGCTCAGACAACTGCGACGAGTCAGATCACGAAGCGCGCTGCGCGCGCCGACTGAAGGCTTGCGCTCCTCGTCGCCACAGAAATCGCCCCCACCGGGCACCGCCCGCCGCGCGGCACCGGTGTGTGGTTTTCGTCGCGAACACCACCAATGCGTCCCGCAAAGGCGCGTTCGGGCAGGCTGCAGTGCGCCTCTGGGGCGCCGAGCAGCGCAGGGCTCGCGGCCTCGCGCGCAGCGCGAGTCGTCAACTGACTCGTCGCAGTTGTTTGAGCGCAGCGAGCGAAGCGATCGAAGCGAGTTCTGCGACGGGGCCGCGAGACCGAGCAGCGCAGGGAAGTCGGAGCGAAGCGCAGACCGCACCAGCGAAGCGCTGCGGCCTGCCCGGACGCGCCTTTGCCGCGCGACTCTGCGCCCGCGCGGTGGCCGCTCAGCAACCTGCGCACGACATCGCGGAAAGCGACTTTGGGCTCCTGCGTCCCGCGTCGTGCTCCGGACAACGAACGCTGGACACGAACCACATGACGCTGATCCCACCCCAAACAGAACACACCGGCGCCGCACGCGTCGAGATGCTGGGATTCAGCAAACGCTTCGGCGCGCTGCAGGCGCTGGACGATGTGTCGATGACGGTCGAAGCCGGCAGCTTCCATGCGCTGCTCGGCGAAAACGGCGCCGGCAAGTCCACGCTGGTGAAAGCGCTGATCGGCTTTTACAGCGCCGACACCGGCAGCGTCATGGTCGATGGCCGCGAGCAGGCCATCCACAGCCCGCGCGACGCGGCGGCGCTGGGCATCGGCATGATCTTCCAGCACTTCACGGTCGTGCCCGGCATGACCGTGGCCGAGAACCTGGCGCTGGCGCAGCGCGACCTGGGCGCGATCATCGATTGGAAGGCCGAGCGCGCGCGCCTGAATGCATTCATGGCGACGGCGCCATTCCCGCTGAAGCTGGACGCGCGTGTGGCCGAGCTGGCGGCGGGCGAAAAGCAGAAGCTCGAAATCCTCAAGGCGCTGTATTCGCGGCGTCGTTTCCTGGTGCTGGACGAACCGACGTCGGTGCTCACGCCGCAGGAGGCCGACGAAGTGCTGGGCCAGATGAAGAGCCTGTGCGACGCCAAGGCGCTGACGGTGTTGATCATCACGCACAAGTTCCGCGAGGTCTTCGGCTTCTGCGACGAGGTCACCGTGCTGCGCCGCGGACGGCGCACCGGCGGCACCAGGACGGCGGCGACGACACGCGACGAACTGGCCGGCTGGATGATGGGCGTGAGCACCGACGAGGTCTCGTCCACCAGCGCCGCGGCCACTGCGGCGGCAGTGGACACGGCTGCGGCCAGCAGCGCGGCCGCGCTGGCCGAGGTGCTGGCAGGCGGCCCCGCCGCAGGCGCCGCGCCGGCGCCGCCGTGCCGCGGCCGGCGGAACGCCGCGCCTGGCCATCAAGGGCTTGAAGGTGGCGGGCGTCGAAGGCCGCTCCGCCGTCGAAGACCTGACGCTGCAGGTCATGCCCGGCGAGATCGTCGGTGTGGCGGGCGTGTCGGGCAACGGCCAGCGCGAGCTGGTGGCCGCGCTCACCGGCGCGCTGCCCATCGCCGGCGGCAGCGTCTCGGTCGACGGCCAACCGTACCTGCCGACGCGCAAGATGATGCGTGCGCTGAGCGTGCGCAGCCTGCCCGAAGAGCCGCTGCACAACGCCTGCGTCGGCAAGCTGGCGGTGGCCGAGAACCTGGCGCTGCGCGGCTTCGACCGCGCGCCGCTGGCCCGCGGGCCGTGGTTGTCGCGCAGCGCGATGCGCGCTCAGGCGCTGACCAAGATCGCGGCCTTCAAGGTCAAGACGCCCGGGCCGGACGCGCTGATCGAGAACCTGTCCGGCGGCAATGTGCAGCGCGCCGTGCTGGCGCGTGAGCTCGACGGCAACCCGCGACTGCTGATCGTCGCCAACCCCTGCTTCGGCCTGGACTTCCAGGCCAGCGCCGAGATCCACGCCCGGCTGCGCGCCGCGCGCGATGCCGGCGCGGGGGTGCTGCTGGTCAGCGAGGACCTGGACGAGATCCTCTCGCTGGCTTCGCGCATGGTGGTGCTGTCGCACGGCCATGTCGGTCTGGAATGCCCGACCGCGAATGCCGACATCTCCGCCATCGGCCGCGCCATGGCCGGGGACACGAAAGAAGCGGCATGAACACGGTCGCCGCGCGCCCCTACGCCTACCGTTTCGACCCGGCGCACACGGCCGTCGTGCTGATCGACATGCAGCGCGACTTTCTCGAACCCGGCGGCTTCGGCGCCATGCTCGGCAACGATGTGACGACCTTGCAGCGCATCGTGCCGGCCTGCGTGAAGCTTCTGGCGCTGGCGCGCAGCCATGGCATGCATGTCATCCACACGCAGGAGGCGCACGACCCGCTGCTGGCCGACTGCCCGCCGTCGAAGAAGGCACGCGGCGGTTTGAGCTGTGGCATCGGCGACAAGGGTCCGCTAGGCCGTGTGCTGGTCATCGGCGAAGCCGGCGCTGACTTCGTGGCCGAGCTTGCAGCCCGAAGCCAGCGACACGGTGCTGCGCAAACCGGGCAAGGGCGCGTTCCACGCCACCGGGCTGGACGCCTTGCTGCACGCCAAGGGCATCACCCATCTGCTGATCGGCGGCGTGACCACCGAGGTCTGTGTGCAGACCACGATGCGCGAGGCCAACGACCGCGGCTACGAATGCCTGCTGGTGCAGGACTGCGCCGCCAGCTACTTTCGCGCAGTTCCATGACGCCGTGGTCGAAATGGTGGTGGCGCAAGGCGGCATCGTCGGCTGGGCCGCGCCCCTCGCGGCCGTGCAGGCCGCGTTCAATGAGTCTGCGGCCGTGCAGGCCGCGTTCGAGAAAGCGGCACCAGCGCAGGCAGCTGACGCCGTCTTCGCCAGTGTCGTCGCACCGCCGTTATAGCCATGCTGCGCCTCATCACCACACGCCTGCTCGCCGCGCTGCCCAACCTGGTGGGCGTGGTGGTCATCACCTTCATCCTCACGCGCGCGCTGCCGGGTGACCCGGCAGCGTACTTTGCCGGCGCGGCGGCCACGCAGGAAGCCATCGCCCAGGTGCGTGCGCAGCTCGGCCTGGACAAGCCGCTGCTCGAGCAGTTCTTCAGCTACCTTGGCGCGTTGGCGCGCGGTGACATGGGCCTGTCGCTGACCACGGGCCAGCCGGTGGCGCAGGAGCTGCTGGCGCGCCTGCCGGCGTCGCTGGAGCTGGTGTTCCTGGCGCTGCTGCTGGCCTGCGCCATCGCATTGCCGCTGGGCGTGCTGGCGGCGACCAGGCCCGGCAGCTGGATCGACCAGCTGTGCCGGCTGGTCACCACGGCGGGTGTGTCCCTGCCGACCTTCTTCACCGGCTTGCTGCTGTCGTACATCTTCTATTTCCTGCTCGGCTGGGCGCCGTCGCCGATGGGGCGGCTGGACCCGATGTTCTCGCCGCCGCCCACCGTCACCGGCATGTACCTGGTGGACACCGCGCTGGCCGGCGACGCGCGCACTGTGGTGGGCCAGCTTGAAGCAGCTGATCCTGCCGGTGTTGACGATGGCCATCTTCGTGCTGGCGCCGATCGCGCGCATGACACGGGCGTCGATGCTGTCGGTGCTGTCGGCCGACTTCATCCGCACCGCGCGCGCCAGCGGTTTGTCGTCCACCACCGTGCTCGTGACCTACGCGCTGCGCAATGCGCTGCTGCCGGTGGTGACGACGCTGGGCATGGTCTTCGGCTTCATGCTCGGCTCCAGTGTCATCGTCGAGAAGGTCTTCGGCTGGCCCGGCGTCGGCAGCTACGCCATCGACGCGCTCACCGCCAGCGACTACGCACCGGTGCAGGGCTTCGTGCTCGCCATGGGTGTGCTGTTCGTGCTGCTGAATCTGCTGGTCGATGTGCTGTACGGCTTGATCGACCCGCGCATGAGCGTGGCCACATGAGGGTGACGACATGGGACCGATGACCCCCGCCAGCCTTCCGACGGCCGTCGATGGCGGTACGAACAACACCTGGAAGCACGTCCGCCACGTGCTGGGCGAAAACCCGGTGACGCTGGCCGCGGTGGCGTTGTTTGCGCTGTTCGTGCTTGATGGCGCTCTTCGGCCCCGCGCTGGTGCCTTACGACCCGCTGGCCAGCGACAGCGCCGCGGCCTTGAAGCCGCCGTCGGCGGCACACTGGTTCGGCACCGATGCGCTCGGCCGCGACATCTTCTCGCGCACCGTGGTGGCGACGCGGCTCGACCTGGGCATCGCCATCTCTGCGGTGGCAGCGTCCTTCATCATCGGCATGCCGCTGGGTCTGGCGGCGGGTTTCTTCGGCGGCTGGTGGGACCGCATCGTCACCCGGCTGTCGGACACGATCATGGCCTTCCCGCTGTTCGTGCTGGCCATGGGCATCGTCGCCGCGCTCGGCAACACCGTGGGCAACATCGTGCTGGCCACGGCCATCATCAACCTGCCCTTCTATGTGCGCGTGGCGCGGGCCGAGGCCAACGTGCGGCGCGAGGCCGGCTGGATCGAGGCCGCGCGGCTGTCCGGCAATGGCGATGCGCGCATCCTGGCGCTGCATCTGTTCCCGAATTCGCTGCCGCCGGCGATGGTGCAGGTCAGCCTGAACATGGGCTGGGCGATCCTCAATGCCGCGGGCCTGAGCTTCATCGGCCTGGGCGTGCGCGCGCCGACGCCGGAATGGGGCATCCTCGTCGCCGAGGGTGCGCAGTTCATCGTCAGCGGCGAATGGTGGGTCAGCTTCTTCCCCGGCGCGGTGCTGATGCTGGCGGTGTTCAGCTTCAACCTGCTGGGCGATGCGCTGCGCGACATCTTCGACCCGAGGCGCAGAACATGAGCCAACCCCCGCTGTTGGAGGTCAAGGACTTCAGCCTGGAGTTCCGCACCCGCGGTGGCGTGGTGCGCGCACTCGAAGGCATCGATCTGAGCCTGAACAAGGGCGAGATCGTCGGCCTGGTCGGCGAAAGCGGCTCGGGCAAGTCGGTGCTGTCGTATGCGCTGCTGGGCATCAGCGACCGCGCCGCGCGCGTCACCTCGGGCAGCGCGATGTTCGGCGGCATGGACCTGCTGGCGGCCAGTGAACGCGAGCTGGCCGACCTGCGCGGACGCGAGATCTCGATGATCTTCCAGAGCCCGCGCACGGCGCTGAACCCGATCCGCAAGGTCGGCAAACAACTCGAAGACGTGCTGCGCCGCCACGCCGCGGCGCCCGGCGCCGACCTGAACAAGAGCCTGAAGGAACGTGCCGTGCAGGCGCTGCGCGACGTGGCCATCGCCGACCCCGAGCGGCGCCTGGCGGCCTACCCCTTCGAGATGTCGGGCGGCATGTGCCAGCGCGTGATGATCGCGCTGGCGCTGGCCTGCCGGCCCAGCCTGCTCATCGCCGACGAACCGACCACCGGCCTGGACGTGACCACGCAGGCGGCGGTGATGGACCTGATCACCGGCCTGGCGCGCGAGCGCCACATGGCCACGCTGTTCATCACCCACGATCTGGGCCTGGCGGCCGACTACTGCGACCGCATCGTCGTCATGCATGCCGGGCATGCGGTGGAGTGCGCGCCGACGAAGGCGCTGTTCGCGTCGCCGCGCCACCCCTACACCGCGCGCCTGATGAGCTCGACCCCCGGCGAGCGCAGCAGCATCGACAGCCTGCTGCCGGTGCCGGGCAACCTGCCCGACCTGAAGCGCAACGACCTGCCGGCCTGCCGTTTTGCCGAGCGCTGCGAACGCGCCGAGCCGCGTTGCCACAGCGAACGCCCGCACCTCGACGCCGCTGCCGCGCACGGCGTGGCCTGCTGGTACCCGCTGCATCGATTGCCGGCGGCCGTGACCGAGGCTGCACATGCTTGAGCCCGGCCAGGACGACGGCGGCACGACGCCTGTCGCGGCGGGCGCGATGACGGCCGACACGACGCCGCCGCCCTCGGCACCGCTGCTGCAGGTCGAAGCGCTGCACAAGCGCTTCCCGGTGACGGGCCGGCGCGGCGCCATGCTGCATGCGGTGGACGATGTCTCGCTGCACATCGGCGCGGGTGAAAGTGTCGGCCTGGTCGGCGAATCGGGCTGCGGCAAATCCACGCTGGTGCGTCTGCTGGCGCGCCTGCTCGACCCCAGCGAAGGCCGCATCGTCTTTGCGGGGCAGGAGCTGGCCGACATCCGCGCCGTGCGCTTTGCGCGCACGCCGCAGCGTGCCGACATCCAGATGGTCTTTCAGGACCCGACCGATTCGCTCAACCCGCGCTTCAGCGCGCGCGAAGCCATCCGCGAGCCGCTGCGGCTGCTCACCGGCCTGTCGATGGCCGAAGCCGATGCGCGTGTCGATGAAGTCGCGCTGCAGGTCGGCCTGCCGCTGGCGCTGCTGCCGCGATTTGCGCACCAGTTGTCGGGTGGGCAGAAGGCGCGCGTGGGCATCGCGCGCGCGCTGGCCGTCAAGCCACGGCTGCTGATCCTGGACGAACCCACCGCCGCGCTGGACGTGTCGGTGCAGGCGGTGGTGCTGCAGTTGCTGGCGCAACTGCGCCGCGAGCTCGGCCTGAGCTACCTGTTCGTGTCGCACGACCTGAACGTGGTGCGCCTGCTCACCGACCGCGTGGCGGTGATGTACCTGGGCAAGATCGTCGAGGTCGGGCCGTCCGGAGGCGGTGTTCCGCGCGCCGCGGCATCCGTACACGCAGGCGCTGGTCTCGGCCATTCCGGGCCAGGGGCCGCGCATCAAGCTGGTGGGCGAAGTGTCGAGCCCGATCGACCCGCCCGCCCATGTGTGCCGCTTCCATGGCCGCTGCCCGCAGGGCGAGGACCGCTGCGCACGCGAGGCGCCGCCGCTGTTGCGGCTGGGGGCGCGCGAAGTCGCGTGCCACTTCGCCCAGTGAGCGTGCCGTGCCGCTTTCTCAATGACCCTCGCCTGCCGATTGGCGGCATGATCGAGCCATGAGCGCATTGATCGATGCACCGCCGCCGCGCGCCAATCTGGCCGAGCAGGTCTATGCACGGCTGAAGGCCGAGTTGCATGACTTCATGTGGGCGCCAGGCGACCGGTTCAGCGAAGCCGAGATCGGCCAGCGCACGGGCGTCAGCCGCACGCCGGTGCGCGAGGCGTTGTTCCGGCTGCGCAACGAAGGCTTCATCGAGGTCGAATCGAAGAGCGGCTGGTACGTCAAGCCGATCGACTTCGGAAAGCTCGACCAGCTCTACGACCTGCGCGTGGTGCTCGAGCTGGCCAGCGTGGCCAAGCTCGCGGCGCGCCGCGAAGACCCGCCCGCATTGGAGGGACTCAAGGCGCTGTGGCTGGTGCCGGCTGCCGAGCGCCTGAGCGATCCGCGCGAAGTCGGTGCACTCGACGAGCGCTTTCACGCCACCTTGGTCAGTGCCGCCGGCAATGCCGAGATGGCCAAGGTGCACCAGGACGTGACCGAGCGCATCCGCATCGTGCGCCGGCTGGACTTCACGCGCCCGGACCGCATCGAGGCCACCTATCAGGAACACGGCAAGGTGCTGCGCGCCATCATCCAGCGCAAGCTCGACGTGGCGCAGATGCTGCTGAAGAGCCACATCGAACAAAGCAAGATCGAGGTGCGCAAGATCAGCCTGCATGCGATGCACGAGGCGCGGCAACGCGCCGGGGCCTGAGGGCCAGAGCGGCGGCGGGCTTAGCCGGTCTTCGCTGCCGATTTGCGCGTGAGCAGATAGACCAGCGGCCCAAAGGAGCCCAGCGTCAGCGTGGCCACGATCCACGGCCAGACGTTGCGGCCGGTGGCCTTGGCGTCGTGCCACATCCAGGCCATGACCAGGGTCAGCGCGATGACCAGGTCCGCGAGAACCTGGCCCGCGGCAAGGCTCTGAACGCCGGCGCGAAGAGGCCCCAGTAGCCGTGCTGCCAGAGCGCCACGGCGCTGAGTGCGCCGAACAGGACGAGGGTGATGGTCAGCAGGCTGCGTTGCATGAAGGCGTCTTTCGAGTGCGGGTGCAGCAAATATCCGTCGCCACCGCAATGCACGCAATGACCTGCGAGGTCATGGAAACCGCTGCCATGCCACTCGAACGCAGGCCGCTCGCTGGACTGCCCTTCGCGTGCGCGCTTCGGGTACCTTGGAAGCGGCCCGCGATCGATCAACGCGCTCGTCGCGCCCGTACCGCCTCGCTCAGCACACGCAGCGCCGCCATCGAGTCGTCCCAGCCGAGGCAGCCGTCGGTGATGCTCTGCCCGTAGTTCAGCTTGGCCGGATCGTCCTTGCCGGCGCTGAACTTCTGCGCGCCGGCGACGAGGTGGCTCTCCACCATCACGCCGAAGATGCAGCGGCTGCCTGCCGTGATCTGCGCGGCCACGTCGCGTGCCACGTCGAGCTGCCGTTCGTACTGCTTGGCGCTGTTGGCATGGCTGCAATCCACCATCAGCGTGCAGTCCAGCTTGGCGGCTTCGATCTCGGCGCAGGCCGCCGCCACACTCGCCGCGTCGTAGTTCGGCGTCTTGCCACCCCGCAGGATGACGTGGCAATCCTTGTTGCCCTTCGTCTCGACGATGGCCACCTGGCCGTTCTTGTGCACCGACAGGAAATGATGCGCGCGCGCCGCGGCCTGGATGGCGTCGATGGCGATGCGGATGTTGCCGTCGGTGCCGTTCTTGAAGCCGATCGGCGCGCTCAGTCCCGAGGCCAGCTCGCGGTGCACCTGACTCTCGGTGGTGCGCGCGCCGATCGCACCCCAGGCGATCATGTCGCCGATGTATTGCGGCGAGATCACGTCGAGGAACTCGCTGCCCGCCGGCATGCCCAGGCGGTTGATCTCCACCAGCAGCTGGCGCGCGATGCGCAGGCCTTCGTCGATGCGGAAGCTCTGGTCGAGGTACGGGTCGTTGATCAGCCCCTTCCAGCCGACCGTGGTGCGCGGCTTTTCGAAGTACACGCGCATGACGATTTCCAGCGTGTCGGCGTACTGCGCGCGCAGCGGCAGCAGGCGCTTGGCATAGTCGAGCGCGGCCACCGGGTCGTGGATCGAGCACGGGCCGATGATCACCAGCAGCCGGTCGTCCTTGCGCTGCATGATGCGGCGCACGGCGCTACGCGTGTCGCCGATGAGCTTTTCCACCGCCGTCCCGGCGATCGGGAAAAAGCGGATCAGGTGTTCCGGCGGCGGCAAGGGCGTCACGTCCTGGATGCGCTGGTCGTCGGTTTCGCTGGTCTTTTCGCTCAGCGTGTAGCGGGATTCGGTGGCGTGGGCTTTCGCGTTCATCGGGCGGGTTCCTCAACAAATGCCTGGGCATGAAAAAACCGCCGGGGTCACCGGCGGTTTTCTGGGTGCGTTGCTGCGAGAGTTCTACGAGCGCAGTGTCATCCAGCCGCCGGGTGGGGCCGTAAACCAATAGCTCGCAAAATGGATCGCTGGGCAGTGCATGGGCGCGAATGTAGCACGCCGCCGCGGGTCACACGCCCGGCTCATGTGGCCAAGCTCACGGCACGCCCGGCCAGCACGCCGATCAAATGGGCGCGATACGCGGCGCTGGCATGCAGGTCACTGTTCAACTCGCCGGCCGGCACCGCCACGCCGGCCAGGGCCTGCGCGGTCCAGCTGCGGGTCAACGCGCTTTCCATGGCCGTGACGCGAAAGGCGCATGCGCCCGCGCCGGTGACCGCGACGCGCACGCCGCTGGGGCCGTGGCTGACGAACACACCCACCAGCGCAAAGCGCGACGCCGGTTGCTTGAACTTCACGTAGGCCGCGCGTTGTGGCACCTTGAAGCTCACGCCGGTGATCAGCTCGCCGGGCTGCAGCGCGGTCTGGTACAGGCCGAGGAAGAAGCTGTCGGCCGTCGATGTCGCGCTGGTCCGTGTGCACGGTCGCGTTCAAGGCCAGTACGGCGGCCGGATAACACGCAGCCGGGTCGTTGTTGGCCAGGCTGCCACCGAGCGTGCCACGCGTGCGCACGGCGGGGTCGCCGATGCCGTCGGCCAGCTGCGCCAGCGCCGGGATCAGCCGCTTCACGTCCTCGGACGCGGCCACCGCGGCATGCGAGGTCATGGCGCCGATGCGCAGCACGTCGCCCTTCACGGTGATGGTGCTCAGGCCCGGCAGGTTGCCCAGGTCGATCAGGTCGCTGGGCGCGGCCAGGCCGAGCTTCATCGCACCGAGCAGCGATTGACCGCCGGCGATGTAGGTGGAATCGGCGTGGCGTTGGCGCAGCGCGGCGGCGTCGGCGGCACGGGCGGGGCTGTGGTATCCGAATGCATTCATGGTGTTGTCTTTCGCTGGTCTTCAAGCCGCCTGGCCGTGCAGCGCCTGCCACACCCGCTCGGGCAGCAGCGGCATCTGCAGTGTGAGCGCGCGTTCGCCAGCGCCCGCGCGCGTCAGCGCATCGACCACCGCGTTCACCACGGCCGGCGTGGCGCCGATGGTGCCGAGTTCGCCCACACCCTTGACGCCCAGCGGATTGGTCAGGCAGGGTGTGCTCTGGTCGAGCTCGGTCTTGAAGCGCTTGACCATGTCGACGCGGGGCAGGGCGTAGTCCATCAGGCTGCCGGTCTGCAACTGGCCCGAGCTGCGTTCATAGACCATCTGCTCGCACAGCGCCTGGCCCAGGCCCTGCACCGCGCCGCCGTCGAGCTGGCCGATGACGATGCCCGGGTTGATGGCGCGGCCGACATCGTTCACCGACGCATAGCCCACCACCTCGATCGCGCCGGTATCGGGGTCGACCTCGACTTCGCAGATGTGGCAGGCATTCGGCCAGCTCGGTGCCTGCACCGCGCTGGTGGATTCGATGTACACCTGTCGGTCGCTTTGCTTGCCGGCCAGCTCGAACAGGCCGATGCGGCGGTCGGTGCCGGCCACGCTGAACACGCCTTCGGCGTATTCGATGTCGCGCTCGGCGGTCTCCAGGGCTTCGGCGGCCAGCGCCTGCGCCTTGGCCACCGTCTGCTGCGAAGCCACCTTCACGGCCGAGCCCCCGACGAAGATGGAGCGCGACCCCGCGCTGCCGAAGCCGGTGCCGCGGTCGGTGTCGCCTTGCACGATGCGCACCTTCTCGATCGGCACGCCGAACACGTCCACCGCCAGTTGGGCGTAACTGGTGGCGATGCCCTGGCCCATGGCCTGCGTGGCGCTGAAGATCTCGATGAAGCCGTCGCCCGACACATTCACCGTGACGCGCTCTTCGAAGACATTGCCGCCGGTCCACTCCAGGAACGACGCCATGCCGCGTCCGCGATGCTTGCCATTCTTCGCCGACTGCGCGGCACGTGCGTCGAAGCCACTCCATTCGGCCAAGGCCAGCGCCCGCGTCTGCACGGCTTCGAACTTGCCGCTGTCGTAGGTCTGCTGCATGGCGTTGGTGTAGGGCATCTGCTCGGGGCGGATCATGTTGCGCCGGCGGATTTCGGCCGGGTCCACGCCCAGCTTGCGCGCCGCCGTGTCCATCAGCCGCTCGATGATGTAGATCGCCTCGGGCCGCCCGGCGCCGCGGTAGGCACCCAGCGGCGTGGTGTGCGTCAGCACCGCCTTGAACTGGAAGTCGATGACGCCGATGTCGTAGATGCTGGTGCCGACCCACGGCCCGATCAGCAACTGGATGATGACGCCGGTGGTGGTGGCGTACGCGCCGACGTTGGCCAGGCTGTGCACGCGCAAGCCCAGCACCTTGCCGTTGGCATCGAGCGCCAGTTCGGCGTGGCTCGTGATGTCGCGGCCGTGGCTGGCGCCCAGGAACTCATCGCTGCGCTCGGCCACCCACTTCACCGGCTTCTTCAGTTTGTCGGTGCAGTAGGCGACGAGGATGTCTTCCGGATACGCGCCGGTCTTCATGCCGAAGCCGCCGCCGACGTCGCCGACCACCACGCGCAGCTTGTCGGTGGACCAGCCCAGCACTTCCTTGCACAGCGTGTCGCGCACGCCACCCGGCATCTGGCTGCTCATGCGCAGCGTGACGCGCCCGCCTTGGGTGTCATAGTCGCCGAGCAGCGCGCGCGGCTCCAACGGCGTGGGCGCCAGGCGTTGGTTCACCAGGTCCAGCGACACCACGTGGGCGGCGGCGGCAAACGCCGCATCGCAGGCTTCGGCACTGCCGTGGCGCATCTCGGCGGCGAAGTTGTCGGCCGCGTCGGCCCAGACCTTGGGGGCGCCGGCCGCCGTGGCGTCGGCCATGTCGGTCACCGCGGGCAGGTCTTCGTAGTCCACCAGCACCGCATCGCGCGCCGCGCGTGCCAGGTCCAGCGTCTCGGCGACGACGGCCACCACGGCCTCGCCGACGAAGCGCACATGGCCCACGGCCAGCGTGTGGCGCGGTGTCTGCGGTGCCGCGCCGCCGCCTGGCGCCGGAAACATCGGCTGCGAGCCCTGCGGCTTCAACCCGGCCTTCACCAGATCGGCACCGGTGATCACCGCCAGCACGCCGGGCAGGGCCAGCGCGGCCGAAGCGTCGATGCCGACGATGCGCGCATGCGGATAGGGCGAACGCTGCACGCACATGTGCACCTGGCCGGGCAGCGAGACATCGGCGGTGAAGCAGCCGGTACCGGCGACCAGCGCCGGGTCTTCGATGCGGCGCACCGATTGGCCACTGCCGAAGCGCGCGGCGACCGGTGTGGATGACGTGGCATTCATTGGCAAACCTCCGTGCTGTGCACTGCGGTGCGAGCCCCCTTCGGAGCGGCCGGGCGGGCGCTCATTTCGTTGCTCCTGCCATGGTCGTGGCGGCTTGTTTCACCGCTGCGACGATGTTCACATAGCCGGTACAGCGGCACAGGTTGCCTTCCAGCGCATGCTCGATCTGTTCCTGGCTGGGCTGCGGCGTGCGCTGCAGCAGCGCCACCGACGCCATGATCATGCCCGGCGTGCAGAACCCGCATTGCAGGCCATGGCAGTCGATGAAGGCCTGCTGCACCGGGTGCCGTGCGCCGCCTGGGCCCTGCGCCAGGCCTTCGATGCTGGTGATGTGGCGCCCTTCCGCCTGCAGCGCCAACATGCTGCAACTCTTCACCGGCTGGCCGTCGACCAGCACGGTGCAGGCGCCGCATTGGCTGGTGTCGCAGCCGACATGCGTGCCGGTCAGGCCCATTTGATCGCGCAGCACATCGACCAGCAGGCGATGGCTGTCCACCTGCAGTTGCGTGGCCGTGCCGTTGACGGTGAGGTTCAGGTTGCTCATGAAGGGTGCTTTCGCAAGTTCAGCGAGGCGTGATCGTAGCGCGCGGCGCAGGCCGGCGCAGGCGTAAGCTGCGGGTCCAAGAACAAGGCAGCGGTGTGCCGTGGGGCGCGCCCTGCATGACTGTGGAGACAAGACCATGAACGCTTCGATCGAGAAGGCGCGGCGCGAACGCATCGCCTCGGTGCTCGCCGCCGCCGGCCCGCGTGTGCCGGCGCCGCAGCGCGAGCCGCTGGCGCTGTTCGCCGCCGCCTACTTCCACCACCTGGACGCCGACGACCTGGCCGCGCGCAGCAGCGAAGACCTGCTCGGTGCCCTGTTGTCGTGCTGGCACTTCGCCGCCGAGCGCGCGCCCGATTCGGCCAAGCTGCGTGTCATCAGCCCGGCGCTGGCCGAAGATGGCTGGGCCTCGCGCCACACGGTCGTCGAGGTGGTCAACGACGACATGCCCTTCCTGGTGGACACCCTCACCATGGAGATCAGCCGCCAAGGCCTGACGCTGCGCCTCATCGTGCACCCGGTGCTGGTGGTGCGGCGCGATGTCCAGGGCCGCCTGCAATCGCTGCGGCCCCTGCGCGCGGATGAGGCGCCCGGCGCGCAGGAGCAGCGCGAATCCTGGATGCACGTCGAGGTCGACCGGCTCGTCGATCCGCAGCAGCGCGCGGCCCTGGCCAACGGCCTGGAGCGTGTGCTCGGCGACGTGCGCGCGGCGGTGCGCGACTGGGAGCCGATGCTGGCGAAGCTGCAGCAGGCCATTGGCGAGCTGCAGCAGGCGCCGCCTGCGCTGCCGCCCGCGCAGGTGACCGAAAGCGTGGCCTTCCTGCAATGGCTGGCCAACGGGCACCTGACGCTGCTCGGCTACCGCTGCCACGACCTGGTCAACGAGAAGGGCGAGGACATGCTGCGCTTGGTCGCCGGCAGCGCCATGGGCGTGTTGCGCGAAAGCGCCGCCGCTTCGACGGGCGGTGCGGGCGATGCCCAGGCCATCTCGGCGAGTTTTGCCGCGGTGCCGCCGGCCGCACGTGCCATGGCTCGCGCGCCCACGCCGATCCTGCTGGTCACGCGCTCGAACACCCGCTCCACCGTGCACCGGCCGGGCTACAGCGACTATGTCGGCGTGAAACGCTACAACGCGGCGGGCGAGGTCATCGGCGAACACCGATTCCTCGGCCTGTTCACCTCCACCGCCTACAGCGCCCGGGTCGACGAGATCCCGCTGCTGCGCCAGAAGGTGGCGGCCGTGGTCGCGCGCGCCGCGTTGCCGCCGGGCGGGCATCTGGCCAAGGCGCTGGAGCACATCCTGTGGTCCTATCCGCGCGACGACCTGTTCCAGATCGGCGAGGACGATCTCTACGAGACCGCGCTCGGCATCGTGGCGGCGGGCGAGCGTCAGCGCCTGCGGCTGTTCCTCTGGCGCGACCCCTATGACCGCTTCGTGTCGTGCCTGGTGTACGTGCCGCGCGAGGCCTATTCGACGGATCTGCGCAAGAAGTTCCAGGCCATCCTGATGGCGGCCTTCGCCGGCCAGCGCGCCGACTTCGACGTGCAGCTGGGCGATGCGCTGCTGGCGCGTGTGCACTTCAGCATCCGCACGCTGCCCGGGCAGGTGCCGGCCTTCGATGCGCGCGAGATCGAAGCCGCGCTGGCCAGCCGCGGCGCGGCGCTGGGACGACGAACTGCGCGACGCGCTGGTCGACGAGGCCGGCGAAGCGCAGGGCATGGCGCTGTTCAAGCGCTGGGGCGCGGCGTTTCCGCAGGTGTACCGGGAAATCTACAAGGGCCGCGCCGCGGTGCCGCGATCTGCTGAAGGCCGCTTCGCTGACGCGCGAGCAGCCGCTGGGACTGAGCCTGTACCGACCGCTCGGCGCCGGACCGCGCAACCTGGGCTTCAAGGTCTACCGCCTGGGTGGGGCGGTGGTGCTGTCGGACAGCCTGCCGATGCTCGAGCACATGGGCGTGCGCGTCATGGGCGAGGACAACTTCCGCATCGGCCAGAACGGCGACCGTGGGGAAGACGGTGTCATCTCGATGCACGATTTCAAGCTCGAAGCGCCCGTGTCGGACGAGTTCGAGCCCGAGGCGCTGGCGCGCCTGTTCGAAGACGGCTTCGGCCGCGCCTTCCGTGGCGAGGTGGAGAGCGACGACTTCAATCGCCTGGTGCTGCGCGCGGGGCTGGCGGCGGACGACATCGTCGTGCTGCGCGCCTATGCCAAGTACCTGAAGCAGATCGGCTTCGCGCTGTCTCAGGCCACCATCGAGGCGACGCTCGCCGCGCAGCCGCACATCGCGCGCATGCTCGTCAAGTTGTTCCACCTGCGGCTGCACCCCACGTCGCACGACGAAGCCGCCGCCACCTCACAAGGCAAGGCCATCGACCAGGCGCTGGAGCGCGTCAGCAACCTCAACGAAGACCGTGTGCTGCGCCAGTTGCTGGCGCTGATCCTGGCGACCTTGCGCACCAACCACTGGCGCACCGGGGTGGGCCATTCGGGCGCGGCCGGCGCGCGTCGCGCTTTCCTGAGCTTCAAGCTCGATTCGGCGCGCGTGCCGGGGCTGCCTGCACCCAGGCCCTTCGTGGAGATCTTCGTCTATTCACCGCGCTTTGAAGGCATTCACCTGCGCGGTGGCAAGGTCGCGCGCGGCGGCCTGCGCTGGAGCGATCGGCCGGAAGATTTCCGCACCGAAGTGCTGGGCCTGGTGAAGGCGCAGATGGTGAAGAACACCGTCATCGTGCCGGTCGGCAGCAAGGGCGGCTTCGTGCTCAAGAAGGCGCCGCCGGCCAGCGAGCGCGAGGCCTACCTGAAGGAAGGTGTGGCTTGTTATCAGGACTACCTGCGCGCGCTGCTCGACCTGACCGACAACCTGGTCGGCGGCCAGGTGGTGCCGCCGCCACTGGTGCACCGTCTCGACGGCGACGACCCGTATCTCGTGGTTGCGGCCGACAAGGGCACGGCCACGTTCTCCGACCACGCCAATGCCATCTCCGCCGAATACGGCCATTGGCTGGGCGACGCCTTCGCCTCGGGCGGCAGCGTCGGTTACGACCACAAGGCCATGGGCATCACCGCGCGTGGCGCCTGGGAAAGCGTGAAGCGCCATTTCCGCGAACTGGGCCTGAACACGCAGAGCACCGACTTCACGGTCGTCGGCGTGGGCGACATGTCGGGCGATGTGTTCGGCAACGGCATGCTCCTGTCGAAGCACATCCGGCTGCTCGCCGCCTTCGACCACCGCCATGTGTTCATCGACCCGAACCCGGATGCGGCATCGTCCTTCGCCGAGCGCGAGCGGCTGTTCAAGTTGCCGCGCTCGTCCTGGGCCGACTACGACGTCAAGCTGATCTCGGCAGGCGGTGGCATCTGGGCGCGTGGCGAGAAGTCGATTCCGCTGTCGCCGCAGGCGCGTGCGGCGCTGGGCATCGATGCCGAGAAGCTGGCGCCGATCGAGCTGCTCAGCGCCATCCTGAAGGCGCCGGCGGACCTGCTCTACAACGGCGGCATCGGCACCTACGTCAAGGCCAGCAGCGAGACCCATGCCGATGTCGGCGACCGGGCCAACGACGCGCTGCGCGTGAACGGCGCGCAACTGCGCTGCAAGGTGCTGGCCGAAGGTGGCAACCTGGGCTGCACGCAGCTCGGGCGCATCGAGGCGGCGCGCGCAGGCGTGCGCATCTACACCGACGCCATCGACAACTCGGCCGGCGTGGACACCTCCGACCACGAGGTGAACATCAAGATCCTGCTCGGCCTGGTGGTGGGCGAAGGCGAGATGACCGAGAAGCAGCGCAACGCGCTGCTGCCGCAGATGACCGACGAGGTGGGGGCGCAGGTGCTGGCCGACAACTACCACCAGACGCAGGCGCTGTCGCTGGCGCGGCGCCAGGGCGTGGCGCTGCTCGACCAGCAGGCGCGTTTCATGCGGCACCTGGAAAAGATCGGCCAGCTCGACCGCAGCATCGAGTTCCTGCCCACCGACAAAGACATCGCCGCGCGCAAGGCGCAAGGCGTGGGCCTGAGCAGCCCGGAGCTGGCGGTGCTGCTGGCCTACAGCAAGATGTGGCTGTCGGACGAACTGGTCGCCTCTTCGCTGCCTGAAGACCCGTGGGTGGCAAGTGCGCTGCAGCGCTACTTTCCGACGCTGCTGCGCGAGAAGTTCGCGCACGCGATTCCGCGCCACCCGCTGAAGCGCGAGATCATCGCCACGCACGTGCTCAACCGCATGGTCAATCGTGTCGGCCCGACCTTCGTGCATCGCATGACCGAGATGACCGGCGTCCAGCCCTGGCAGATCGTGCGCGCCTACCTGGCGACACGCGAGGTGTTCTGCTACGGCAGCTTGTGGAAGCAGATCGAGGCGCTGGACAACCGCGTGGACGACGCGGTGCAGGCGGCGATGCTGCTGCGCCTGAAGCGGCTGAGCGCACGCGCCGCGACCTGGTTCCTGCACCCGCGCCGCCTGGCCGAGGCGATGCAGCCGCTGATCGACCGGCTGACGCCGGCGGTGGCCGTGCTGCGTGCGCGCCTGCGAGCCGGCCGCCGCCGAGCTGCCGCAAGTGGCCGAGTGGGTGGGCGCCGGCGTGCCGGCCAGCTTGGCGCAAAGCGTGGCCGCCACCGACGGCTTGTTCGATGCACTGGACATTGCCGAAATCGCCGAGGCCACCGAGCTGCCGCTGGACGAAGTCTGCGACCTGCACCACACGCTGGGTCTGCGGCTGGGGCTGCAGCGGCTGCAGCAGCAGATCGAGGCGCTGCCGTCCGACAGCTACTGGGAAACGCTGGCGAAGATTGCGCTCGGCGACGACCTGGCGGGCCTGCAGCGCGTCATTGCCCTGGAGGTGCTGGCCCAGGGCAACGGCAGCGCGGCCGAGATGCTGCAGGCCTGGGAGAGCGAAAATCGCCTCGAACTGGACAGCGCACAACGCCTGCTGGCCGAGCTGGCCGATGCGCCATCCGCCGATCTGGCGATGCTGTCGGTGGCGTTGCGCAAGCTGCGCAATCTGGCCTGAGAGGCTGAGTCAACGACAAGGTAGTCTTCAGCATGCTCGAGAAGATCTTTGCCGGCATCGCGCTGGTCGTGTGCCTGGCGCTTCTGCTGCGCATGGGCCTGCGCGAACACCAACAGCAGCGTGTCGACGCCGCCGCGCAGCGTATCGCCGATGGCAGCCGGCGCCTGGCCCGCAGGCTATGGTTCTGGCGTGCCCACCGCCAGCACGCCGCGCGCGAGGCCGAAGAGGCCATCCGCCGCGCGCAGCGCAAGGTCCAGCGCGACGGCAACGTCGTCCGTCCCGATTCCTTCAAGGGGCCGCCGAAACACTGATCGCCCAGGGGCGCCCGGCGGCGTGGCATCGCCGGCTCCAGCGATGTTCGTGCCTGCCCATCATGAATTGCGAAACGAAAGGATCGACATGGACCTGGGACTCAAAGGCAAACGCGCCATCGTCACCGGTGGCACCCGCGGCATCGGCCGCGCCATTGCCGACACGCTGGTGGCCGAAGGCGCCGATGTGGCGATCTGTGCGCGCAAGGCCGACGAGGTCGGCGCTGCCGTGGCCGCGCTCGGCGCCAAGGGCGTGAGGGCCTTTGGCGCGGTGGTGGACATCGCCGATGCGGCGGCGCTCAAAGCCTGGGTCGACACCGCCGTCGGCCAGCTCGGTGGGCTGGATGTGCTGGTGTGCAACGCCAGCGCGCTGGTGCAGGGCAACAGCGAGGACGCCTGGACGAAGATGTTCGCCATCGACGTGATGGGCGTGCAGCGCGCCATCGGCGCGGCCATGCCGCACCTGGAAGCGGCAGCCAGCACAAAGCGGCGACGCCGCGGTGGTCATCATCTCGTCGGTGTCCGCGGCAGAAACCGCCACCGCCAACGCCTACGGCGCGCTGAAGGCCTCGCAGATCCATTTTGCCAAGGGCCTGGCCAAGGAGAAGGCCAAGCTGCATGTGCGCGTCAACGTGGTCTCGCCCGGCACGGTGTATTTCAAGGGCGGTGTGTGGCACCAGGTCGAGCAGGGCATGCCCGAGCTGTTCAAGACCACGATGGCGCGCAACCCGACCGGGCGCATGGCCACGCCGCAGGAGGTGGCGAACGCGGCCGTGTTCCTGGCCAGCCCCGTGTCGGCCTTCACCACCGGCATCAACCTCATCGTCGACGGCGCCATCACCGGCCGTGTCAACTTCTAAGCTGCACTTCTGATCGGAACCCCATTGACTGCACTGCACTATCGATCGGCCACACAACTCGCGGCGCTGATCCGCGCGCGCAAGATCGGCTGCCTGGAACTGCTCGAGCACTACCTGAAGCGTGTCGATCGCTACAACGGCGCCATCAACGCCATTGTCTGGATGGACAAGAAGGCCGCGCGCAAACGTGCCCGACTGGCCGACGCCGCCCTGGCGCGCGGTGAATCCTGGGGCCCGCTGCACGGCCTGCCGATGACGGTGAAAGAGGCCTACGACCTGGCCGGCTCGCCCAGCACCCACGGCGTGCCGGCGATGCGCGACAACATCGCGAGCACCGACTCGGTGGTGGTGACGCGGCTCAACGCGGCGGGGGCGGTGATCTTCGGCAAGACCAACGTGCCCTTTGCCATGGCCGACTGGCAGACCTTCAACGCCATCTACGGCACCACCAACAACCCGTGGAATACCGCCTTGGTGCCGGGCGGCTCGTCGGGCGGTTCGGCGGCGGCGCTGGCCGCCGGGCTGACCGGCGCCGAAGCCGGCAGCGACATCGGCTCGTCGATCCGCAACCCGGCGCACTACACCGGCACCTTCGGCCTCAAGCCCACCTGGGGCATCATTCCGCAGCGTGGCCACGCGCCACCCGGCTGGCTGCACGAGCCCGACGTGGCCGTGGTCGGCCCGATGGCGCGCTCGGCGGCCGACCTGGACTTGATGCTGGGTGTGATGGCCGGCCCCGACGCGTTGGATGCCGACGCCTGGAAGCTGTCGCTGGCCAAACCGGCCAGTCGCCGGGTCAAGGGCCTGCGCATCGCATTGAAGCTGGGTGACCCGAATGTCGCGGTCGAGCGTGAATATGCCGACTGCCTGCAGAACCTGGCGGACCGCCTGGCCAAGGCGGGCGCCAAGGTGTCGGACAAGGCAGCGCCGAAGGTGGACATGACACGTCAGCACGACCTTTACCTGACGATCTATCGCGCCGCGCTGTCCGCCGGCAGCGCGAAGGACATCGAAAACTGGCGCGCCGCGCTCGACACCCCGCTGGGCCAGACGAACCGGCGCATGCTGCACGGCATGCTGCACGGCAATACGCTGTCGCACAAGGAATGGCTGGCCCTGGAAAGCGAGCGCCAGGGCCTGCGCCAGCACTACGCCGAGTTCTTCCGTGGCTGGGACCTGCTGCTGTGCCCGGCCGCGGCGGGTCCGGCCTGGCCGCACGACCATGAAGGCGAACGCTGGATGCGCACGATCGTCGTCAACGGCAAGCCCGTGCCGGTGACGGACCAGCTGTTCTGGTCGGGCATTTCAGGCGTGGTGCATCTGCCCTCGACCGTCGGGCCCGCGGGCTTCACGCGCGATGGGCTGCCGCTGGGTTATCAAGCCATCGCTGCTTACGGCCATGACCGCACGGCGGTGGCCTTCAGCCGCGCGGTGGAGCGCGAGATCGGCGGTTTCGTGGCGCCGCCGGGCTACGACTGAAGGCGCAGCAAAGACGCGAACGCACGCGCGCCTGAGGCGCCAAGTGCGTTGTGCGTGGCACCGCGCGGATCAATCCCCGCGCCGCCGCGCGCGCTCGGCCTTGTGCGCCATGAACTCGCCCATCAGCGCCTGCGGTTCGCCCGTGGTGTAGGCCTTGGCGAATTCACCGATGCTGTCGTGCACGGCCTGCGCGAGCGGTACCGTCTGCCAATGGCGAAGCAAGCGCTTCTGCTGGCGCAGCGCCTGCGGCGGCAATGCCGCCAATGCCTGCGCACGTTGACGCACACGAGCATCGATCTCGCCCACCGCGCAGCGTTCGTGCACCAGGCCCCAGGCCTCGGCCTTGGCCGCATCGATGTTCTCGCAGCACAGCAGCAGCCACTGCGCGCGCGACTCGCCGATCAGCCGAGGCAGCAGCGAGGCATGGATGACCGACGGAATGCCGACCTTGACTTCGGGCATGCCGAACATGGCCGACTCGTCGCAGATGCGGATATCGCAGGCCATCGCCACTTCGAGCCCGCCGCCCAGGCACCAGCCCGACAGGCGCGCGATCACCGGCACCGGCAACGCGGCCACGGCATCGCACAGGCCCGCCAGCCGGGTGATGAAGGCTTGCGCGCCGGCTGTATCCAGCGCCGCCATCTCGCCGATGTCGGCACCGCCGATGAAGGCCTTGTCGCCGCTGCCGCGCAGCACCAGCACGCGCAACTGCGGCAACGTCGCCAGGTGATCCAGCGCCTGCTGCAACTCGCCGATGGCGGCCGAGCCGACGATGTTCAGCGCCCCGGCCTCACGCAATTGCAGCGTGCCGATGCCCGTAGCGTCGAGGCTGCACAGTGTGTGGCGCGATTCGTGGATGGGGGTCATGTTCTGCAGCGTCGATGTGGCCAGGGACGTGGCGCGGTTGGTTGCGGCAGGCCGCCGTAGGCGCGCGCTTCGATGCCCGCGAGCCAGTCCCGCCGCTGATCTCATTCTGCAGCGCTTTGCCCACCGTGCGTCAGACCGCATGCGCAGCCGAGTGGTCGTGAGCGCGGGCTAACATGTTTGCGCACGAGCCGAAGGACACTTGCCATGCCTGTTGCGATCCCTGACGAGTTCACGGCCCTGCGCCTGCGCCCCAACCCCTACATCGACGCCTGCGGTCCACTCTACGGCCGACGTGATGGCGAGCAGTTGGTGATCGGCCTGCGCATCGAGCGGCGCCACTGCAACCCGGGCGGCAGTTGCCACGGCGGCATGCTGGCGACACTGGCCGACATGCTGCTGGTGCTGGGCGCAGGCGCCCAGACCGGCGCGATGCGCTACATGGTCACCGTCAACCTGAGCTGCGACTTCATCGGTCCGGCGCCGGAAGGCGCCTGGCTGGAAGGCCGGCTGCAGGTGTTGCGCGCCCGGCGCAGCCTGGTGTTCTGCCAGGGCACGCTGGTGGCCGACGGCCAGACCGTCCTGCGGCTGAGCGGCATCGCCAAGCCCAGCGGAGAGATCGACCCGACTTTCACCATCGCGCACTATCTGGGCCAGGTGAGCGAATAAGCGCCGATCCACGCGCCGAACTGGTGGCGCCTACGCCGTCCCGCCCACCGTCAGCCGGTCAATGCGCAGCGTCGGTTGGCCCACGCCCACGGGCACGCTCTGCCCTTCCTTGCCACACACACCGACGCCGGTATCGAGCTGCAGGTCGTTGCCGATCATGCTCACGCGGGTCATCGCCTCGGGGCCGTTGCCGATGAGCGTGGCGCCCTTCACCGGATAGGCGATCTTGCCGTTCTCGACCCAGAAGGCCTCGCTCGTCGAGAACACGAACTTGCCGCTGGTGATGTCCACCTGCCCGCCGCCGAAGTTGGTGGCGTACAGGCCACGCTTGATGCTGGCGATGATTTCTTCCTTCGGCAGCTGGCCGGCGAGCATGTAGGTGTTGGTCATGCGCGGCATCGGCACATGCGCATAACTTTCGCGCCGGCCATTGCCGGTGGGCTTGACGCCCATCAGCCGCGCGTTCATCGAATCCTGGATATAGCTCTTCAGGATGCCGTCCTCGATGAGCACGTTGCGCTGCGTGGCGTGGCCTTCGTCGTCGACATTGAGCGAGCCGCGGCGGTCGGCGATGGTGCCGTCGTCGAGCACGGTCACGCCCTTGGCGGCCACGCGCTGGCCGATGCGTCCGGCAAAGGTGCTGCTGCCCTTGCGGTTGAAGTCGCCTTCGAGGCCATGGCCGACGGCCTCGTGCAACAGCACGCCAGGCCAGCCCGGGCCGAGCACCACGCTCATCTCGCCGGCCGGCGCGGGCCGCGCCTCGAGATTCGTCAGCGCGGCGTTCACCGCCTGGTCGACGTAGCTGATGAGCAGGTCATCCTGGAAGTAGCCCAAGCCCATAACGCCCGCCGCCGCCGCCGCTGCCGACTTCGCGCCGGCCGTTCTGCTCGGCAATCACCGTCACCGACACACGCACCAGCGGGCGCACGTCGGCCGCGCGCGTGCCGTCGGCGCGTGCCACCAGCACCACGTCGTATTCCGCCGCCAGGCCGGCCATGACCTGCACCACGCGCGGGTCCTTGGCGCGGGCGAGCTTTTCCACCCGCTCCAGCAGCGCCACCTTCTGCGCGCTGTCGAGCGTGGCGATCGGGTCGGTCGGCGCATAGAGCACGCGGCTGCCGACGATGCGCGGCTTGCTCGCCACCTTGATGCGCTTGTTCTGGCCGGCCGCAGCGATGGTGCGCACGGTGCGCGCGGCGTCCAGCAAGCGCGTCTTCGGAGAGCTCGTCGGAATAGGCGAAGGCCGTCTTCTCGCCCGCCACCGCGCGCACGCCCACGCCCTGGTCGATGCTGAAGCTGCCGCTCTTGACGATGCCTTCTTCCAGGCTCCAGCCTTCGTGGCGCGTGCTCTGGAAGTACAGGTCGGCGTCGTCGATGCGGTGCTCGCCGATGGTCGCCAGCGCGCGCGCCAGCGTGGCTTCGTTCAGACCGAAGGGTTCGAGCAACAGGCCCTGTGCAATGGCCAGGCGTTCGAGGGTCGGTTCGCGGCTGATCATGGGTGTGTTCCTGGAAAGCGTGAATTTCATTGTAGGAGCGGCCTGCCGCCAGGCGGCGCACGAAGGGGCATCGCGCGCGTGCAGCGTGTGTGCCGATGCACACGCTCAGGCGTCGCTGGCCGTGCCGTCCTTCAGTTTCAGCGCGGCCTGATACAGCGCGTTGCGCGGCGCGCCGCTGAGTTCGGCGGCCAGCGCCACGGCCTGCTTCAGCGGCAGGGTCGCGCAGCAGCACGCCCAGCGTCTGCAGCGCCGGTTGCGGCAACCCACCCGGCGCCACGCTGGCGGCCGGCGCCGGTGCGTGCAGCACCAGCACGAACTCGCCACGCAGGCGGTTGGCATCCGCCGCCAGCCAGGCCGGCACGTCGGCGGCGGGCAAGGTCAGCACGGTCTCGAACTGCTTGGTCAGCTCGCGGCACAGCGTCAGCCTGCGCTGCGGCACGGCGGCGGCAAGCTCCTGCGCCAAGCGTGGCGATGCGGTGCGGGGCTTCGAACAGCACCTGCGCCGCGTCATGCTGTGCCAATGGCGAGCAGCGCGGCCGCACGTTCGGCGCCGCGCGCCGGCAGGAAACCGACAAAGCCGAAACCGTGGCTGCGCGCGTCGCCCGCGACGCTGAGCGCGGCCAGCGCGCTGCTGGCGCCGGGAATCGGCAGCACGCGATGCCCGGCGGCGGCCACCTGCGCCACCAGTTCGGCGCCCGGATCGGATACCGCCGGTGTGCCGGCATCGCTGACATAAGCCACGCGCTGGCCCGACGCCAGGCGCTGCAGCACCAACGCCGCGGCGTGTTGCTCGTTGTGCTGGTGCAGCGCGATCAGCGGCTTGTCCAGCCCCAGGTGGCGCAGCAATCCGGCGCTGACGCGAGTGTCTTCGCAAGCCAGCGCATCCACCAGCCCCAGCACATGCACGGCACGAAAGCTCAGGTCGGCGAGGTTGCCGATGGGAGTGGCCACGACATACAGCGTGGCTGCGGGATACTGCTGCGCACCCGCGGCTTCGGCAGCGGCGCGTTGCAGGAGGGCAGGGTCGATGTTCAAGGCGGCGGGCGACGGCAAGGACAGGCGCAACACGAAGGCGATCGGGGACGATGCCGAGTCGCGCGCGCTGGCCTATCTGCAGCGCCAGGGTCTCGTGCTCGTGCAGCGCAATTATCGGGTCGCGCTGGGGCCGCATGCGCGCGGCGCGGAGGTGGACCTGATCCTGCGCGATCGCGACGGCACGCTGGTCTTCGTCGAAGTGCGTTCGCGCGCCACGGCCAGCCACGGTGGCGCGATGGCCAGTGTCGGCGGCACCAAACAACGCCGCATCGTGCGTGCGGCACAGCACTACCTGCTGCGCCTGCCGGTGTTGCCGCCGTGTCGCTTCGACGTGGTGGCGCTCGATGGTGGGCAGATCAGCTGGGTGAAGGCAGCATTCGATGGCGAGTGAGGACGCGCGACGCCGCGTGTGCAGGTGAGCAGGGAGCGATGGAACCGCCGCAGCAAAGCCGTGTCATATGATCCATGACCATGCTTGAGCAGCGCATTCAGCAGCAATTCTTCGACAGCGCTGATCTCCAGTACCAGACGGCCGAAAGCCTGGCCCGCCCGATTGCCGAGGCGGCGCAGGCGTTGATCGGCTGCATCACTGCCGGCGGCAAGCTGCTCGTGGGCGGTGTCGGTGGTGGCGCCGCACTGTCGCAGCATTTCTGTGCCGCCTTCATCGGCCGCTTCGAGCGCGAGCGGCCGGGTCTGGCAGCCATGGCGCTGTCGGCCGACAGCACGCTGCTGTCGACGTTGGGCGCCAACGAGCGTGTCGAGCAGGTCTTTGCCAAGCAGGTGCAGGCTCTGGGCCAGCCCGGCGACGTGCTGCTGCTGATCGACTCGCTGGGGCACGAGCTCGCGCTCAAGGTTCCCATCGACGCGGCCCATGCGCGCGACATGAGCGTGGTGGTGCTCGGCGGGCAAGGCGCTGCGGCCCTGCGCGAGCTGCTCGGCGAAACGGATGCGTTGGTGGTGGTGCCGCATGAGCGCACCGCCCGCGTGATCGAGATGCAATTGCTGGTGCTGCATTGCCTTTGTGATGCGGTGGATCTGCAACTGATGGGAGAACAGGACCCCTTATGAAGAATCAAGCCTCGCTCGGCGGGCTGGCCCGCGCATTGCTGGCCAGCCTGGCGATCAGTGGTGTGCTCGGCGGTTGCGTCGCCGTCGTCGGCGGCGCCGTGGCCGGCGGCACGATGATGGCCGTGGACCGGCGCACCACCGGCACCCAGATGGACGACCAGACCATCGACGTGCGTGCCTCGAACGCCATCGCCGCGGTCATGGGCGACCGTGCCCATGTCAGCGCCAGCAGCTACAACCGCGTGGTGCTACTCACCGGCGAAGTGCCGACCGAGGCCGATCGGGCCAAGGTCGAGGCCGCCGTGGCCAAAGTGGAGAACGTGCGCGCGGTGGTCAACGAGTTGGCGGTGATGCCCAACAGCAGCTTCAGCCAGCAGTCCAACGACACGCTTATCACCGGCAAGGTGAAGGCCGGGTTCGTCGATGCCAAGGAGCTGCAGGTCGCGTCGATGAAGGTGGTCACCGAGCGCGGCGTGGTTTACCTGATGGGCCGCGTCACCGAGACCGAGGCAAGCGTGGCCGCCAACGTAGCGCGCTCGGTAGGCGGCGTGCAGAAGGTGGTGAAGGTGTTCGAGATCATCACGCCGGCCGAGTTGGCCGAGTTGCGTGTGCCGCCCAGCGCGCCTGCCGCGCCGGCTTCGGCCCCCGCCAAGTAGCCGACGGCGGCGCTAGCCGCGCAGCCGCTTGATCAGGCTGGAGCTGTCCAGGCGGCCGCCGCCCATCTGCTGCACGTCGGCGTAGAACTGGTCGACCAGCGCCGTCACCGGCAGACGCGATCCGTTGCGCCGCGCCTCGTCGAGCACCAGGCCCAGATCCTTGCGCATCCAGTCCACCGCAAAGCCGAAATCGAAACGGTCCTCGACCATGGTCGGGCCGCGGTTGTCCATCTGCCAGCTTTGTGCGGCGCCCTTGCCGATGACCTCGAGCACCTGCTTCATGTCCAGGCCGGCGCGCTCACCAAAGGCGATGGCCTCGGCCAGGCCTTGCACCAGGCCGGCGATGCAGGTCTGGTTGACCATCTTCGCCAATTGCCCGGCGCCCGATTCACCGACCCGCGTAACCGCGCGCGAAAAAGCCAGGGCCAGCGGCCGCATCGCATCGAAGGCGGCCTGATCGCCACCGCACATGACCGTCAGCGCGCCGTTCACCGCACCGGCCTGACCGCCTGACACTGGCGCGTCGATGAAACGCAGGCCTTGTTCGATGGCATCGGCGGACAACTCACGCGCCACGGCCGCCGAGGCGGTGGTGTGGTCGACGAACACGGCGCCCGGCGCCATGCCGGCAAAGGCGCCGTGGCTGCCGAGCACCACGCTGCGCAGATCGTCGTCGTTGCCGACGCAGGCAAACACGAACTGCGCACCCGCCGCCGCCGCGGCGGGCGTGGCCGCACGCTCACCGCCGTACTGGGCTTGCCAGTCGATGGCTTTCGCGGCGCTGCGGTTGAAGACCGTGACGTGGTGGCCGGCGCGCGCCAGGTGTCCAGCCATCGGGTGGCCCATCACGCCCAGGCCTAGAAAGGCCACGCGGTCGGCGGCTACGGGGTCGTAGGTTTTGTTGCTCATCGCCGCAGTATGCCGAAATGGATCCAGCGGACACTGCGCGACCGGCTTCGCCGGGCCGCGGGGTGTCGGGAGGCGGCGAAGCCGCCGCAGTGCGGTCAAACGATCGTCAAGTGCTCGGTGCCCGAGGCCAGGTCGGGGTTGCGCGCGCGCTGGCTGTGCAGCTTGATCTGCAATCGCAGGTCGTTCACCGAATCGGCATTGCGCAGCGCGTCCTCGTAGCTGACCGAGTTGGCCTCGTACAGGTCGAACAGCGCCTGGTCGAAGGTCTGCATGCCGAGCTCGCGGCTGCGCTTCATCAGCTCCTTGATTTCGCCGACCTCGCCCTTGAAGATCATGTCGGCCACCAACGGCGTGTTGAGCAGGATCTCCACCGCGGCGATGCGGCCCTTGCCTTCCTGGTGCGGCAGCAGCCGCTGCGAGACCAGCGCCTTCAGGTTCAGCGACAGGTCCATCAGCAGCTGCGCGCGCCGCTCCTCGGGGAAGAAGTTGATGATGCGGTCCAGCGCCTGGTTGGAGCTGTTGGCATGCAGCGTGGCCATGCACAGGTGGCCGGTCTCGGCAAAGGCCACGGCATGGTCCATGGTCTCGCGGTCGCGGATCTCGCCCATCAGGATGACGTCCGGCGCCTGGCGCAGCGAGTTCTTCAGCGCCATCTCCCAGCCCTCGGTGTCGATGCCGACTTCGCGCTGCGTGACGATGCAGTTCTTGTGCGGGTGCACGAACTCCACCGGGTCTTCGATGGTGATGATGTGGCCGAAGGAGTTTTCGTTGCGGTGGTCCACCATCGCCGCCAGCGAGGTGCTCTTGCCCGAGCCGGTGGCGCCGACGAAGATGACCAGCCCGCGCTTGGTCATGGCCACGTCCTTCAGCACCTTGGGCAGGTTCAGCGAATCGATGGTCGGCAAGGTCGCCGGGATCGTGCGGAACACCAGGCCCACATTGCCCTGCTGCAGGAAGGCATTGACGCGAAAGCGCCCCACGCCCTGTGGCGAGATGGCGAAATTGCATTCCTTCGTTCTCTCGAACTCGGCGGCCTGCTTGTCGTTCATCACCGCGCGTGCCAGTTGCAGCGTGTGCTGCCCCGTCAACGGCTGCGGGCTGACCTTGGTGATGCGACCATCGACCTTGATCGCCGGCGGAAACTCGGCCGTCAGGAACAGGTCCGAGCCATTGCGCGCCAGCATCAGGCGCAGCAGGTCGTTGACGAATTTCGATGCCTGATCACGTTCCATTCGGAAATCCTTGTTCGCGGTGTCGCATCAGCCGGGGAAATTTTCAGGGAACTTGGCCTTCGATCGTGCCTCGGCGGCGGAGACGATGTTGCGTCGCACCAGGTCGGCAAGGTTCTGATCGAGGGTCTGCATGCCCAGGCTCTGGCCGGTCTGGATCGACGAATACATCTGCGCGATCTTGTTCTCGCGGATCAGGTTCTTGATGGCCGAGGTGGCGAGCATGATCTCGTGCGAGGCGACGCGTCCCGAGCCGTCCTTCAACTTGCACAGCGACTGCGAGATCACCGCCACCAGCGACTCGGACAACATCGCGCGCACCATGTCCTTTTCGGCCGCCGGGAAGCACGTCGACCACGCGGTCCACCGTCTTGGCGGCGCTGCTGGTGTGCAAGCGTGCCGAACACCAGGTGGCCCGTTTCGGCCGCGGTCAGCGCCAGGCGGATGGTTTCCAGGTCGCGCATTTCACCGACGAGGATGGCGTCCGGATCCTCTCGCAGCGCCGAGCGCAGCGCGTTGTTGAAGCTCAGCGTGTGCGGTCCGACCTCGCGTTGGTTGATCAGGCACTTCTTGCTTTCGTGCACGAACTCGATCGGGTCTTCCACCGTCAGCACGTGGCCGTATTCGTTTTCGTTCAGGTGGTTGACCATCGCCGCCAGCGTCGTGCTCTTGCCCGAGCCGGTCGGGCCGGTCACCAGTACCAGGCCGCGCGGCTTCAGCGACAGCTCGGCAAAGATCTTCGGCGCGTTCAACTGCTCCAGCGTCAGGATCTTGCTCGGAATGGTGCGGAACACCGCCCCCGACCCGCGGTTCTGGTTGAAGGCGTTGACACGAAAACGCGCCAGGCCCTGGATCTCGAACGAGAAGTCGCACTCCAGCATGTCCTCGTAGTGCTTGCGCTGGCCGTCGTTCATGATGTCGTACACCATGGCGTGGACCTGCTTGTGGTCCAGCGGCTCGATGTTGATGCGGCGCACGTCGCCGTGCACGCGGATCATCGGCGGCAAGCCGGCCGAAAGGTGCAGGTCGGAGGCCTTGTTCTTGACCGAAAAAGCCAGCAGTTGCGTGATGTCCATGGATGGGGTGCGCGCGGTAAGGCGATAAGCTCAGGGCATTATGTCGAGCATCGCAGAGAACTTGCAGCTTGTGCGGCGACGCATTTCACAGGCTTGCCACGGCGCGGGCCGGGACGCGCAAAGCGTCACGTTGTTGGCGGTGAGCAAGACCTTCGACGCAACACATGTGCGCCAAGCGCACGCCGCCGGTCAGCGCGACTTTGGCGAGAACTATGTACAGGAAGCGCTGGCCAAGATCGAGGCGCTGGCCGATCTGCGCAGCGCCGGCGCCGCCGGCCTGCGCTGGCACATGATCGGCCCGCTGCAGAGCAACAAGACCCGCGTCGTCGCCGAAAGCTTCGACTGGGTGCACAGCGTGGACCGATTGAAGATCGCCCAGCGCCTGGCCGAGCAGCGGCCTGCCGACCTGCCGCCGCTGCAGCTGTGCCTGCAGGTCAACATCAGCGGCGAGGCCAGCAAGAGCGGCCTGTTGCCCGACGACGTGCGCGCGGTGGCGCAGGCGGTGGCGGCGCTGCCAAGCGAGCGGCTGCGGCTGCGCGGGCTGATGGCCATTCCCGAGCCGGCCGATGACCCGATGGCGCAGCGCGCGCCGCACCGCGCTTTGCGCGAACTGCTCGCCGCGCTCAACGACGGCGGCCTGCGCCTGGACACGCTGTCGATGGGCATGAGCGCCGACCTTGAGGCCGCAGTGGCCGAAGGCGCCACCATCGTGCGCATCGGCACCGCGATCTTCGGTGCTCGGGGAGGTGCTTGATGCACGTCAAAACTCCGCTGGACGACCCCGAAGCACGCGCCAATGCCATCGCTCGGGCCGCGCCGTTCTCGGCCTGGCCGCGCGACGTGCTGCTCAGGCTGGCGGCGGCGGCCAGCGTCGCCAGCCACCGATCCGGGACCACGCTCATCTTTGGCGGTCAGCGCCGCGACAACATCACCGTCGTTGCCGCTGGTAGGGTGATCTCCAGCGTGTCCAACCCGGGCGGGCGGCGTGTCATCTTCAAGTTCGACGATTCCTCCTATGTCTACGGGCTGTTTTCCCTGGTTGATGGGCTCGATGCAAGGTCACGACCTGGTGGCCGACGGGCCGGTCACCGTCATCCGCATCCCGCGCGCCGCCATTCGTGGCGAGCTGGAGCGCATGCCTTCGCTGTGGGAGTCGGTTGCGGTCGAGGCCACCCGGCGGGGCCGCGGCATGAACCTGCAAATGCAGCAGTTCGTGTTCGACGCCCCGCTGGTGCGCGCCGCGTCGCTCTTGCTGGGCCTGCTGGCCAATAAAGGCACGGACGTCGAGCACGGTCCGGTGGTCATCGAACTTCGTCTGCCCCAAGGAGCGCCTGGCGGAACTGCTTGGCACGTCGAGGCAGTGGGCTACGGCGCTGGTGCGTGAATTGTCCCAGGCCGGCCTCGTCGAGTGGCGCTATGGCCGTGTGACGGTGCTCGATGTGCAGGCGCTGCGGTCCTTGTCCGCAAGGGGCATCGGGGTCATGGGCTGACGCAGCGAGCACCTCGCTTCGCGGTGGCGCGTCAATCCGGCTGCCGCACCGGCTGCCGGAACCTTCGGCGCAGGCGCGGGTGGCGGCGCCAAGTGTCAAGTTCTTGCTATTGCTCGATCTAGGCCGCGGGCCAGAATCGCGCGCTTTGGTAGGGGCCAGGCTGATTACTGCCATGCCAACTCCCTGTGACATGAGCCTTCATCGATGCGTACCTTCCTGAGTGGCCTCATCACCGCACTGGCCCTGGCCGCGGCCCCCTCGTTCGCGCAGCCGGACATCGTCAAGCGCCCCGTGCAGTTCGCCAAGGGCAAGAGCAGCGCCACCTCAAGGGCAGCATCACCGGCGACCAGACCGCTGACTACACGCTGCGCGCCGCGGCCGGGCAGACGATGACGGTCAAGCTCTCGGGTGGCTCAAGCGTTTACCACAACGTGATGCCGCCAGGCAGCACCGGCGAGGCGCTCTTCGTGGGCTCGCGCGACGGCAACGTCTCCACCACCACGCTGCCGGCCAGCGGCGAATACACGCTGCGCGTGTACCAGATGGGCCAGGCCAGCAGCAGCGGCAAGCGCTCCAACTTCACGCTCGACGTGGCCATCACCGGCGGCGCGCCGAAGCCGGCCAGCACGCTCTCGGCCGAGGACGACAAGATGGTCGAAGCCGCAGGCCGGGCGGGGGACGGCAAGTTCAACGCCACCGGCAAGATCCCCTGTGCGAAGGACAAGGGCCAGCCGATGGGGCAATGCGACTTCGGCGTGGCGCGCGCCGGCGGCGGCACCGCCGCGGTGCTGATCACCCGGCTGGACGGGCGCAAGCGCCTCATCTACTTCAAGGCCGGCAAGGCGGTGGGCGCCGACTTGAGCCAGGCCGACGGCAACATGGATTTCAAGGCCACCAAGGAAGCGGACCTATTCATGATCCGCGCCGGCAACGAACGCTACGAGATCCCCGAGGCGGTGATCTTCGGCGGCTGACATCTATAGGAGCAAGCACATGGCAACAGCAGGAAGCAATCGCGGGCAGGGCGGGACGCCCAAGGTGTGGGGCCGCGGCATGGCCGCCTTGGTCAGTGCTGCGCTGGTCGGCGCGCCGCTGCCGGGCTTCAGCCAGCCGAGTGACCTGTCGGACCTGAAGAACCACAGCGAGGAACACGCGGCGCGGGAACTGTCCAGGCGCGGCTTCTTTCTGACCCATACGCTGTCGCGCCAGAACGCCCTCCATCAGTTCTGGTGGAGCTCGTCGCGCGACTACTGCGTGCGCATCGCGGTCGAGAGGAACCGTGTCTCCGAGGTCAAATCCAGCGACGACCACGACTGCAATCAGCGCAGCGGCGGAAGCAAGGGCCCGAGCAAGGGCACGCAGGTGGCGATCGCCGCCGCCGCCCTGCTTGGCGTTGCGGCGCTGGCGCACAAGTCGAACGAGAACAGCAAGGAGCACGCCAACCAGTCGCCCGAGGAGCTTGCCGATTTCGAGCGCGGCTACCGCGATGGCCTGTACCACCAGGGCTACCACAACTACAACAACCGCCGCAACTACAGCGACGGCTACCAGAAGGGTCAGGAAGCGCGCGCCTCCGAGACGTCCTATCGTTCGAACCAGGGCCATCACAGCGGCTATGTGGCCTACGTCAACGTCAACGACCTGGTCGGTGCGCGTGCGGCCGGCGCGGAGAGCGATATGCAGGCCCGGGGCTTCCGCAACACCAGCGGCTACAAGGCCAACGACCGCTCCTACACCTACTGGTGGAACGCCAACACGCGTCAATGTGTGAACGCCGCGGTGCATGACGGCCGGGTCGAGGCCATCACCTCGGCCGGCGAAACCTACTGCCAGAAATAGCGCCGCGAGACCACCCGCGTCGCGCCACCACCGGTTGGCTTGCCGCGCGCGGAGTGTGTCGCTTGCGGGTTGCTCAGCCCTTTCTGCCCAGTCCCGTCTGCCCGAGGATCCGCATGTTCAACAACAGAGCACCTTGTCTGCCGCGCCGCCTGGCGCGCGCAGTGACCCCCTGCCTTGCCGCGTCGGCCCTGCTGGCGATTGCGCCCGTCATCCACGCGGCCGGCGAAGGCCCCGCGCTGGGCTATTCGCCCGCCAACATGGACAAGCGGGTCGACCCGCGCCAGGACTTCTATCGCTATGCCACCGGCCGCTGGCTGGAGCGCACCGAAATCCCCGCCAGCGAACCGGAAATCAGCGGCTTCGACGAACTGGCGATCCAGCGCGACCGGCAGTTGCTCAAGTTGATCAAGGCTGCGGCGGCCACCCAGGGCGCGCCCGGCAGCGCCAGGCAGCAGATCGGCGACTACTGGCGTGCGGCGATGGACGACAAGCGCCTCGACGAGGTCGGCCTGAAGCCGTTGCAGGCCGATATGGACCAGGTGGCCGCGCTCCAGCAGGACGGCGCCATCGAGGCGCTGGGCCGGCTGTCCGGCCGGCTGCAGATGGCCTACGGCGTGTCGCCGCTGGTCAACGCCGTAGTCATCACCGACGCCAAGAACAGCAGCGCCAACCTGCTGGTGATCGTCGCCGGCCAGCAGGCGCTTGACCTCGACGACTACGCCAAGCCAGAGAACCAGCGCGTGCGCGACCTGTACCTGGACTACATCGCGAAGATGTTCCAGAGCACTGGCATGGCGGCAAGCGACGCCGCAGCCGCGGCACGCACCGTGCTGGCGATCGAGACCGAGGTCTCGGCCGCCCAGCTGACGCCGCTGCAGGGGCGCGACCCGGCGCTCACCTACAACATCATGACGCTGACCGAGGCGCAGGCGCTGATCCCGGCGGTCGACCTGCAAGCCCAGCTGAAGGCCATGGGCGTCAAGCCGCCGGCAACGGTGCAGGTGCGCGACATCGCCGCGCTGAAGGCGGTCAACAAGTTCCTCACCAGCCGCAGCGCCGACGAGATCCGCACGCTGCTTCACTGGCATGTGCTGAGCTCGCGCGCCAGCTCGCTGGGCCAGCCCTGGCGCGGCCTGGATGCGGAGTTCAGCCGCAAGCGGCAGGACCTGCAGAGCTCGCCCGAGCGCGAACGCGAGGTCACCAATCAGATCATGCTCGGGCTGTTCTCGCCGCTGTCCAAGCTCTACGTGGAGACCTACTTCCCTGAAAGCACGCGGACCGACATCACGCAGATGGTCGGCCACATCAAGGACGAGTTCACGCGGCGGCTGCGCACCAACCCCTGGCTCGACGAACCCACCCGTGCGGCGGCGCTGGACAAGCTGGCCAGGGTGGACATCCAGGTCGGCTACCCGCAGCAGTGGATCGACTTCAGCCCCATCGTCATCAAGCTCGACGACCACTTCGGCAACGTGCAGCGCGTCAGCGAATTCCAGCAGCGGCGGGAGCTGGCGATGCTCGGCAAACCGGTGGTGGCCGAGCGTTTCGCCGGCCCGCGCGCGACCGCACCAACTGCAGTGAACGCGGCCTACAACCCGCAGACCAACAGCATCGACATCACGGCCGCCATCGTGCAGCCGCCGTTCTACGTTCCCGGCGCCGACGCTGCGGTGAACTACTGCACCATCGGCGCGGTCATCGGCCACGAGCTGACGCACGGCTTCGACAGCAATGGCAGCCGCTACGGACCGGCCGGCAACCTGCGCAACTGGTGGACGCCGCAGGCCCAGTCCGAATTCAAGAAGCGCACCGACGTGCTGGTGCAGCAGTACAGCGAGTTCACGCTGCTGCCAGGCCTGAAACAAAACGGCGCGCTCACGCTGACCGAGAACACCGCCGACCTGGGCGGCATCACGCTGGCGCACGCGGCAATGCACCGGCACTTGGCCGGCAAGCCGCAACCCAAGGTCGATGGCCTGACGACCGACCAGCGTTGCTTCGTGGCCTGGGCCCAGCTATGGGCCTACAAGGCCCGGCCCGAGCGCGTGCGTTTCTTGGCCGCGACCGACTTCCATGCCAACACCGCCCTGCGCGGCTATGCGCCGTTGCTGCATCTGGACGCCTTCCACAAGGCCTTCGGCACCAAGCCCGGCGATGCGATGTGGCGTGCGCCGAAGGACCGGGTGCTCATCTGGTGAATGCTCATGCGGCATCACCGCCGAACACGGGCTCAAGCCTGCCGTGGCGAGCGGCGGGGCTGAGCCTGGTGGCCGCCGCCGCCGCGCTCGCAGCCCTGGCGCCGGCAGCGGCGGTGCCGCCGCCAACGACCCGCACCGACGTGGCCGTCGAACTGGTACCCAACGGCCCCGAGCAGGTGGTGCGCGATACCGTGCGCGCCTACCAGCCGGTGCCGGTGAGCTTTGTGGCGAGGGCGGGTGACCGCCTGCTGCTGCGCCTGGTGGACCGCGAAGGCGTGCTCGTGCTGGGCATCGAGGCGCCCTCGGGCCAGATCGGCATGCAAGGCGCGCGGCCCGGGCCCGACGGCATGTGGCTGCGGCTCGATGAAACGGGGGTGCAGCGGCTGTTGGTCATGATGTCGGCCGACGCGGCACGCGCCGGCCGCGCCGCGAGTTTCGAACTCGGGCTGCGGCTGCGCCGTTGACGGCGATGCCAGCCCTGCCCCGCGCATCCCGCTCGCTCGCCCTGTGGGTCCACCCATGAACAAGAGGCTGGCGATCTCGCTTGCCGCCTTCGTCGGCTGGCTGCTCATCACCGTGGTCGGCGGGCAGATCCACACCGGCGCAGCGCCGCTGCTGCAGGCCGTGACACGCGGCCTGGGCTGGCCCTTCCTGTTGGCGGCGCTGTTCCTGCTGGCCTTGGTCGTCTGGCAGCAGTGGCGCGACGTCGGCCTGAACCAGCTCGCCTCCGGGCGCAGCCTGCTGTTGACCTGGCTGCCCATGCTCTACATCGTCGTCGGCCTGGGCCTGGCCGTCGTCTTCGGGCTGCCGCCCGTGGGAGTGTTGCTGTGGATCCTGTTCAACACCTTCCTGGTGGGCCTGTCGGAAGAGCTGATGTTCCGCGGCGTGCTGCTGCAGGCGTTCCGGCGCACGGTGTCCATCTGGCCGGCGGTGTGGCTGACGACGCTGGCCTTCGGCGCCATCCACATCCTGAACGTGTTCATGACCGGCGAGCTGCGTGCGGCCCTGATCCAGTCGACGGCCGCCGCGATGAGCGGCCTGCTGTTCATCGCCCTGCGCCTGCGCACCGGCTCGCTGTGGCCGCCCATCATCGTGCACGGCCTTTGGGACTTTGCCACCTTCACCATTGCGGCGGCCCGCAGCGGCGAATCCCAGCTCGGCAGCGGTGGTGGCGCCATGACGCTGATGACCTTGATGCCGATCCTGCTGGTGCTGCCGAACGCGCTGTACGGCCTGTGGCTGATGCGCCGCATCGGCCAGACACACAGCCGAGCGGATACCTGAGGATCCCTGTGGAAGCGCGACCCATCCGCCGCATGAAACGAAGCGCCTGGACGATGCTGGCGCTGGCCCTGATGGCCCCGGTCGTTTCGGCGGCCTCGGAGCTTGCGTCTCTGCTCGATCTGCCGGTGGCGGGCACCGTGCTCGTGGCCGCGGCGCAATACCACCAAACCCCTTCGCGCAGCGGCTCGCCGGTCGATATCGCTCTGGGCATCGCCGGCCCCTTCGAAGGGGCGCGGCAGCTGATCGCGCAGGCCAACGAGGGCGCCGAGTCGCCATCGGCATCGCGCGTGACGGTGATCCGCGACGGCCTGCTGGACGATGCGCTGAGGGCCGAACGCTGGGACATCCACCTGGGGCGAACGGCGGCGGCGGCTGGGAAATCAGGCAGGTCACCAAGGCATGGCGCTGCTGGCGCGGCGCGCAGACGGCGGGCTTCGCAGCCCAGCGCTGCCCCTGACCTCTGGGCCGCGCCAATGGCCAGAAAGGAGCACGGCACGATGGTTTGACCAGAACCGTGAATCGACGAGCACGCACCCGAGCTCGAGGCGTGTCAGACCACTTCCCATTCAATTTTCAGGAGCACATATGTCAGGCTGGTTTGAAATCGCGAAGAACGACAAGGATCAATACTCCTTCGTACTGAAGGCTGCAAACGCGCAGGTCATCCTGCGCAGCCAGCAGTACGCATCGAAGGCCGCAGCACAGGGCGGCGTGGCTTCCGTGCAGGCGAACTGTGTTCTGGACGAGCGCTACGAACTCGCCACGGCAAGCGACGGACGCTTCTACTTCAACCTCAAGGCCGGCAACAGCCAGGTCATCGGCACCAGCCAGATGTACACCACCGAAGGGGCGCGCACGACCGGAATCGAGTCGGTGAAGGCCAACGGGTCCAGCACCGACGCACGCGAGGTCTGAGCCGCTGGCGCTCGACGCGTTGTCGACGCGCCGCGATCGCAAGCGCGGCTTGCGCGTCAGTTGAGGTACATGCCCAGGTAGCGCCGACCTCGGCTGACGGCCGCCGCGTCGGGGCAGACCTCGAACCATTCGATCAACTGCAGCCGCGCCTTGTCGCGCCACTCGGCCTTGTCGCGCATCACCACCTCGAGCAATTGGTCGAAGGCGGCGTTGAAATCGCCGCCATAGACCTGCAAAGCGGCCAGCGCAAAACGCGCCTCGAAATCCTTGGTATTCGCCGCGATGCGCGCGGCCAGTGCCGTGGCGTCGCCCTCGGGTTTGTTCTTCGCCAGCGCGATGCGCTTGAGCATCGCGGCATGACGGTCGTTGCGCGACGGTGCCGGGATGGCGTCGAGCAGCGCGCGTGGCATCGTCGAAGGCGGCACGGTCGATCAGTCGCGCGGCCAGGTCGAGCGCGACTTCGGCGTTGCCGGGTTCGTAGCTGAGCGCGTCCTGCAGCATGGCCTCGGCGACGGCCGGGTCGGCTTCGGCGGCGGCCTGCTCGCGCAAGGCCTCGACTTCGGAGATCTGCTCGCCCAGGTGTTTGTCCAGGAACGCACGCACCTGGCCTTCAGGCAGCGCGCCCAGGAACTGGTCCACCGGTTTGCCGCCGATGAACAGCACCACCAGCGGGATGCTGCGCATCTTCAGCGCGGCAGCGATCTGCGGTGCCTCGTCGGTGTTCAGCTTGGCCAGCAGGAAGGCGCCGCCGTACTCGGCCACCAGCTTTTCCAGCACCGGCTTCAAGTTGCGGCAAGGTGCGCACCAGGGCGCCCAGCAGTCCAGCAGCACCGGCACGTCGAGCGAGCGCTCGAGCACCGTCTGGCGGAAATCCGCCTCGGTCACGTCGAAGGACAGTTCAGGGGCGGATTGAGGATTCATGTTCTGCATATCGGGTCGGTCTTGCGTGGGACAAGGGCTGCGGGCTCGGCCCGCCTGGCCGTGCGCGCGCTGAGCGGGCGGGTGTCATGGCCACGGCAGCGCAGATGAAGGGGGTGGCGCGTCGGCTCAATCGAGCTTCAACCCGATCTTCGTGATCACCGGGCCCCAGCGTTTGATGTCGGCATCGATGGCGCGCTTGAAGTCGGCCGCGCTGCCGCCCACGACGGTGAGGCCCTGCGCGTCCAGCGCCTGGCGCACGGCGGCATCCTGCAGCACCGCATTGGCGTCGGCGTTGATCTTCTGCACCACGGCGTCGGGCGTGCCCGCGGGCACGAAGTAGCCGTTCCAGGCCAGGGATTCGACCTCGCGCCAGCCGGCATCGGCCAGGGTCGGCAGCTCCTTCAGGCTGTCGGGGCGCTGCGCGCTGCTCACGGCCAGCAGACGCACCTTGTTGTTGCGCACATGGGGCAGCAATGCGGGTGCGACCATGAAGGTGGCGTCGGCTTCACCCTGGGCCACGGCCATGGCCGCCGGCGGCGAGCCGTTGAAGGGCACATGCGTGGCCGTGAAACCGGCCTCGGCCATGAACAGCTCCATCGTCAGGTGCGCCGAGCTGCCGTTGCCCAGCGACGAGTAGTTGACCTTGCCGTTCTGCGCCTTGGCCCAGGCCACGAATTCGGCCACGGTCTTGGCCGGCACCTTGTCCACGCTGACCGCCAGCACGTTGGGCTGGCTGGTGGTCATGATCACCGGCACCAGATCCTTGGTCGGGTCGTAGGGCATCTTGCGGTACAGGAAGGGCGCAAAGGCGATCGGCCCATTGAAGCCGATGGCCAGCGTGTGGCCGTCGGTGGACTTGGCGGCCAGGTCCAGGCCCAGCATGCCGCCGGCGCCAGGCTTGTTTTCCACCACCACCGGCTGGCCCCAGCGCGCGCCAAGCTTGTCGCTCATGGCGCGGGCGATCAGGTCGAGCGAGCTGCCCGGCCCGGTGGGCACCACGATGCGCACCGGTTTGCTCGGCCACGGCGGCGTCTGGGCCAGCGCGCTGGCGCAGGCCAGGCTCAGCAGGGCGCTGGTGATGAGATGGCGGCGGTGCATGGGTCTCCTCTCTTGGGCCGGTTGAACCCGCGCAGTTTACGGACCCCGCGACACAAGGGCCGCGGCGGGCGTCGCGGCGGCGCTTGTCGCGAGACGGCACGGCGGCTGGCTACACTGGTCGGATGAACACGGACAGCATCGCCTTCGTTGGCGGCGGCAACATGGCCAGCGCGCTCATCGGCGGGCTGTTGAAGGCCGGACGCGCACCGGGTTCGATCCAGGTGGTGGAGCCCTTCGAGGCGCAGCGCCTGCGGCTCGCGCAGCAGTTTGGCATCACCGCCAGTGAACGTGCCGACGCCGGCCTGGCCCAGGCCGGTCTGGTGGTCTGGGCCGTCAAGCCGCAGCTTTTTGCCGAGGCCGCCGCGCCCTGCGCGGGCCATGTGGCCGCTGCCTTGCAGCTCAGCGTGATGGCGGGCATCCGCAGCGACGCAATCGTGCGCGCCAGCGGCAGCGAGCGTGTGGTGCGCGCCATGCCCAACACGCCGGCACTCATCGGCCAGGGCATCGCCGGGCTGTATGCGCGCGAGGCGGTGAGCGCCGCCGAACGCGCAGTGGTCGAACAAGTGCTGGCGCCGACCGGCGAGCTGCTCTGGTTGGCGCGGGAACAAGACCTGGACGCCGTGACCGCGCTGTCCGGCTCCGGCCCGGCCTATGTCTTCTATTTTGTCGAGGCGATGATGCAGGCCGCTGTGGACATGGGCCTGAGCGACAGCCAGGGCCGCACGCTGGCACAGGCCACCTTTGCCGGCGCCACCGCGCTGGCGCAGCAGTCGCACGAAGCACCTGCCGTCTTGCGCGAGCGCGTCACTTCCAAGGGTGGCACGACCCATGCCGCCATCAGCTCGCTCGAGGCCGATGGTGTCAAGGCGGCCTTCATCAAGGCCATACGCGCCGCGCAGCAGCGTGCACGCGAGTTGGGCGACGAGGCCTGACCGCGTACGTTTCAGCGCAGGCCCAGGTCCAGCGCGACGCCGGCAAACACCGTGAAGCCGAGCCAGTGGTTCAGCCTGAAGGCCTTGAAGCAGCCTTCGCGTGTGCGTGTGCGGATCAGCGTGTAGTGCCACAACGCCTGTGCCGCCGCGCCGGCAATGCCCAGCAGGTAGATCCACCCCAGGCCCAGCGCACGCCCGATGAGTGCCCACGACAGCAGGTAGGCGGCGTAGAACAGCATCACCGCGGCCACGTCGAAGCGGCCCAGCGTCAGCGCCGAGGTCTTGATGCCGATCTTCATGTCGTCGTCGCGGTCGACCATCGCATATTCGGTGTCGTAGGCCAGCACCCAGAACAGATTGCCCAGCAGCAGCCACCAGGCATGCCAGGGCACGGCGTTGCCGATGGCGGACAGTCGCCATTCAGTGCCGCCGAGGGCCGCCGCGAAGGCCATCGGTATGCCGAAGCTGAAGGCCACGCCCAGCACGGCTTGCGGCATCGCGACCAGACGCTTGGCGTACGGATAGATCAATGCCACCGCCAGCGCGGCAAAGGACAACATGATCGCCGCCGGGTTGGTGCTCAGCACCAGCGCAAAGGCCAGCAGCGCGAGCGCGGCGCCGAAGCGCAGCGCTTCGGCGACCGACAGCGCGCCGCGCGTCACCGGCCGCATCGCCGTGCGCTTGACGTGCTTGTCGAAATCGCGGTCGGCGACGTCGTTGACGCAGCAACCCGCGCTGCGCATCAGGATCGTGCCGAGCACGAACACCAGCAACAGGTGCCAACCGGGAAAGCCGTCGGCGGCGATCCACAGCGCGCTCAGGCTGGGCCACAGCAGCAGGAGCCAGCCGGCGGGGCGGTCCCAGCGGATCAGGTCGAGGTACAGCGTCAGACGCGAGGCTGCGGGTGCTTGCACCGGCGGCATTCTCGGCGCGCCGCGCTCACCCTCCGCGCCGGACGGCGCGGCTGGGTCGGCCCGGGCTCCGATCTCAGCCGTCCAGCTGCTTCTGGAACACCAGCCCCGCGTGCTCGCGCAGCGCGTGGAACTTGATCTTCGGCCAGTTGGCCTCGATCGCGCGCAGCTCGGGCGCGTATTCCACCAGCACCGTGGGCGCGTCGACCGCGTCGTAGGCCACGCGGTGCGAATTGCCGTCGATGAAGCGCTTGAGCTCCTTCGCGCCGCCGTCTTCGTCGGCGCAGGTCACCCAGCGCGCCACCTGGAAGCGGCTGGGCAGGATGCGCGCCTTGCACGCCGTATTCGTGCTCCAGCCGGTGCGCCACCACCTCGAACTGCAGCTGGCCCACCGCGCCCAGCAGCAGCACCGTGCCGGCCACCGGGCGGAACACCTGGATCGCGCCTTCCTCGCCCAGCTGCGTCAGGCCGGCGCTTGCAGCTGCTTGGTGCGCAGCGGGTCGGCCACTTCCGACGCTGCGGAACATCTCGGGCGCGAAGAAGGGCAGGCCGGTGAACTGCAGCGCCTCGCCTTCGGTGAGCGTGTCGCCGAGCTGCAGCACGCCGTGGTTGGGGATGCCGATGATGTCGCCGGCAAAGGCCTCGTCGAGCAGCTCGCGGCGCTGGCTCAGGAAGCTCACCACCGTGTTCGGCCGCAGTTCCTTGCCGCGAGCGCACCACCTTCAGCCGCATGCCGCGCTCGAAGTGGCCGCTGGCCACGCGCACGAAGGCGATGCGGTCGCGGTGCGCCGGGTCCATGTTGGCCTGGATCTTGAAGACCACGCCGGTGAACTTGGGCTCGTCGGGCTGCACGACGCGCTGGATGGCGGCGCGGTCGCCGGGCGCGGGCGCCAGGTCGACCAGCGCGTCGAGCACCTCGCGCACGCCGAAGTTGTTGACCGCCGAGCCGAAGAACATCGGCGTCTGGCTGGCCGGCCAGGAAGGCCTCGCGGTCGAAGGCCGGCGCGGCGTCGGTCAGCAGCTCGATCTCGCCTTGCGCCTGCTCGTACTGCATGCCGAAGCGCTGCGCATAGGCCGGGTTGTCCAGGCCGGCGAGGATCTCGTCGTCCTGCCGTGTGGTTGCGGTCTTCGCCGGGGCTGAACACGCGCATCTGCTTTTCGCGCAGGTCCATCACGCCGTGGAAGGCCTTGCCCATGCCCACCGGCCAGGTGAAGGGCACGACCTCCATGCCCAGCTCGCGCTCGATCTCGTCCATCAGCGCCAGCGGCTCCTGCACCTCGCGGTCCATCTTGTTGACGAAGGTGAGGATGGGCGTGTTGCGCGCGCGGCAGACCTGCAGCAGGCGGCGCGTCTGCGGCTCCACGCCGTTGGCGGCGTCGATCACCATCAGCGCCGCGTCCACGGCGGTCAGCACGCGGTAGGTGTCTTCGGTGAAGTCCTGGTGGCCGGGGGTGTCGAGCAGGTTGATGACGCAGTCGCGGTATTCCATCTGCATCACGCTCGAGGCCACCGAGATGCCGCGCTGCTTCTCGATCTCCATCCAGTCGCTGGTGGCGTGGCGCGTGGCCTTGCGCGCCTTCACGCTGCCGGCGATCTGGATCGCGCCCGAGAACAGCAGCAGCTTCTCGGTCAGCGTGGTCTTGCCGGCGTCGGGGTGGGAAATGATGGCGAAGGTGCGGCGGCGGCGCACCTGGGGGGTCAGCTCGGACATGGTGGCGCGGCGCCGGGGCGCGGGCCGCTTCGTGGAAACGGCGATTATCGGCCCGCCCTGCGCAAGGCATGGCCTCGCGGAGGCCGCTGTCTGCTCGCCCAGGCCTGTCAGGCGCGGTTCCGGCACCGGCGCCGCTTGCGGGTCTACTCCTCCAGCAACGACCTCAGCATCCACGCAGTCTGCTCGTGCACCGTCAGTCGCTGCGTCAGCAGGTCGGCGGTGGGTTCGTCGCTGGCCTTGTCGGCGAGCGGGAAGATGCCGCGCTGCGGTGCGCGCCACGGCTTCGTGGCCTTCCATCAGGATGCGCACCATCTCGAGGGCCTTCGGCGGCGTCGCCGGCGCGTCCTTCAGCGAACTGAGCGGGCCGAACTGCCGTAGCAGCCCGGCGCGGGTGGCCCAGCGAACGGACGCGCTCGGCAATCGGGTCGACCGCGTTCCACAGCTGGTGTACTGCGCCATGAACATCTGGTGCAGCGTATTGAACATCGGCCCGGTCACGTTCCAGTGAAAGTTGTGCGTC
>CAVURQ010000021.1:0-259523 GCA_963743935.1 uncultured beta proteobacterium
TCCACAGGAGACACGAACCATGACCCGAACCCTGTCCCGCAAGACCTTCCTGCAGCAGCTCACGCTCGGCCTCGGCGGCGCGCTGCTGGCCGGCGCCGTGCACGCGCAGGCACCGACCGAAGTGCAGTTCTACTACCCGGTGGCCGTGGGCGGCGCCGATCGCCAAGATCATCGACGGCTTCGCCGCCGACTTCATGAAGGACAACCCCGGCATCAAGGTCACGCCCATCTACGCCGGCACCTACCAGGAGACCATCGTCAAGGCGCTGACGGCGCACAAGTCGGGCACGCCGCCGGTGACCTCGGTGCTGCTGTCGACCGACATGTTCACGCTGATCGACGAGGACGCGATCGTGCCCTTCGACGACTTCGTCAAGACCGCCGACGACAAGGCCTGGCTGGGCAGCTTCTACAAGGCCTTCATGCTCAACAGCCAGACGCGGCGGCAAGACCTGGGGCATCCCCTTCCAGCGCTCCACCGTGGTGCTGTACTGGAACAAGGAGCTGTTCAAGGAAGCCGGCCTCGACCCGAACAAGCCGCCCACCAGCTGGGCCGAGCTGAAGGACATGGCCACCAAGCTGACCAAGAAGGACGCCACCGGCAAGGTCACGCAGTACGGCGTGCAGATCCCGTCCAGCGGCTTCCCGTACTGGCTGTTCCAGACCCTGAGCACCACGAACGACGCGATCCTGGCCAACGAAGCCGGCACCGCGGTGAAGTTCGACGACCCCAAGGTGATCGAGGCGCTGCAGTACTGGGTCGACCTGGGCAAGGCCGGCGTCCACCCGCCGCGGCGTGGTGGAGTGGGGCACGACGCCGAAGGACTTCTTCGAGAAGAAGGTGGCGATGATCTACACCACCACCGGCAACCTGACCAACGTCCGCAACAACGCCAAGTTCGACTTCGGCGTGGCCATGATCCCGGGCAACAAGCGCAAGGGCTCGCCCACCGGCGGCGGCAACTTCTACATCTTCAAGAAGTCCAGCGCCGGCGCAGCAGGAAGCGGCCTTCAAGTTCGTCAAGTGGATCACGCAGCCCGAGCGCGCCGCGCAGTGGAGCATCGACACCGGCTACGTGGCGGTGTCGCCGGCCGCCTACGACACCGCCGGCGCTGAAGAAGTACGGCGCCGAGTTCCCGCCGGCGCTGGTGGCGCGTGACCAGCTGCCGTTCTCGGTGGCCGAGTTCTCCACGCACGACAACCAGCGCGTCACCAAGGCGCTGAACGACGGCCTGCAGGCGGCGCTGACCGGCACCAAGACGCCCGGCGCAGGCGATGCAGGACGCGCAGCGCGAGGCCGACCGCCTGCTGCGCAGCTACAAGTGAGCGCGACGCCGTGCGCGGCACGCCCGGCGCCACGGCTTCGCATGGCGCGCTCGCACGCGTGGCTGCTGCTGTTGCCGGCGCTGCTGCTGCTGGTCGGCTTCACGCACTACCCGACCGTCGCCACGCTGATCGACAGCTTCTTCTCCACGCCCAAGGGCAGCCGCCCGGCGTGTGGGTGGGGCTGGAGAACTACCAGGTGATGGTCGAGCGACCCGGTGTTCTGGAAGGCGGTGCAGCAACAACCTGTGGTTCGCGCGGCGCCACCATCCCGCTGTCGATCGGCCTGGCGCTGGTGATGGCGCTGTGGGTCAACGAGCGCATCGCCGGCCGCGCCTTCCTGCGCATGGCCTACTTCACGCCCACCGTGCTGCCGATGATCGCGGTGGCCAACATCTGGCTGTTCTTCTACACGCCGCAGTACGGGCTGCTGGAGCAGATCACCGGCGCTGTTCGGCCTGCCGTCGCACAACTGGCTCGGCGACCAGCGCACGGCGCTCGGCGCCGTCACCGTGGTGGCGGTGTGGAAGGAGGCCGGCTTCTTCATGATCTTCTACCTGGCCGCGCTGCAGAGCGCTGAACCCCAGCCTGCGCGAGGCCGCGGCCATCGAAGGCGCGTCGCGCTGGTACTTCTTCCGCCGCGTGCAGTGGCCGCTGCTGATGCCGACCACGCTGTTCGTGCTGGTCAACGCGGTGATCAACGCCTTGCGCATGGTCGACCACCTCTTCGTGCTGACGCGCGGCGGGCCGGACAACGCCTCGACGCTGCTGCTGTACCACCTGTACGAGGTGGGCTTCCAGTTCTGGGACACCGGCTACGCGGCGGCGATGACGATCGTGCTGGTGGCGGTGCTGGCCACGGTGGCGCTGCTGCAGTTCTTCGTGCTCGACCGCGGGTGCACTACAAGTGAGCGCGACGCCAGCGCGCGACGCGCCTGGTCTACAACGAGCCCGGCTGGCTCGACACGATCGCCGCCTGGCTGCTGGCGCTGCTGTGGATCCTGCCGCTGGCCTATGCGGTGTGGACGGCCTTCCACCCGACCGAGTACTCCGACCCGCTTCGCGCTGTGGCGCGCCGCTGCACGCTGGACAACTTCCGCGCGCGCCTGGGAGGCGGCGCCCTTTGCGCGCTACTTCCTCAACACCACGCTGCTGGTGGCGATGATCCTGGGCGTGCCAGCTGGTGCTGGCCACGCTGGCGGCCTATGCCTTCGCGCGCTTCGAGTTCCGCGGCAAGGACGTCGCTCTTCGCGCTGGTGCTGGTGCAGCTGATGATCATGCCCGACATCCTGCTCGTCGAGAACTACAAGACCATGGCGCGCGCTCGGCCTGGTGGACACGCTGCTGGCCATCGGCCTGCCGTACTTCGCCTCGGCCTTCGCCATCTTCCTGCTGCGCCAGACCTTCATGGGCATCCCGAAGGAGCTGGACGAGGCGGCGCGCGTGGAAGGCGCCAGCGCGCATGCAGATGCTGTGGCGCGTGTACGTGCCGCTGGCCAGGCCGGTGTACACCGCGTTCGCGCTGGTGTCGGTCAGCTTCCACTGGAACAACTTCCTGTGGCCGCTGATCATCACCAACAGCGTCGAGCGCGCGGCCGCTGACGGTGGGGCTGCAGGTGTTCTCGTCGACCGACCAGGGCATCGACTGGTCGATCATCACCGCCGCCACGCTGATGACCTCGGCGCCGCTGCTGGTGGCCTTCCTGCTGTTCCAGCGCCAGTTCGTGCAGAGCTTCATGCGGGCGGGCATCAAATGAAACTGGTCACCTGGAACACCCAATGGTGCTGCGGCATGGACGGCGTGGTCAGCCCGCAGCGCATCGTCGACGGCGCGCGCGCGATGGCCGACTTCGACGTGCTGTGCCTGCAGGAAGTCGCGCCAGGGCTACCCCGGCATGCCCGGCGCGCCGGGCGACCAGCCGGCGCAGCTGGCGGCGCTGCTGCCGGGCTTTCAGCTGTTCTTCGGCGCGGCGGTGGACGAGCTTGCCGCCGACGGCACAGCGCCAGCGCTTCGGCAACCTGATCGCCACGCGCCTGCCGGTGCTGCAGGTGCAGCACCACCCGCTGCCCTGGCCGGCCGATGCGGGCAAGCGCAGCATGCCGCGCATGTGCACGGTGCTGACGTTGCGCGACCCGCTGCTCGGCGCGGTGCGGGTGATGACCACGCACCTGGAGTACTACTCGCCGTTGCAACGCATGGCGCAGGCACGCGCGCTGTGCGAGCTGCATGCGCAGGCCAGCGCGATGGCCGCTGCGCCGCCGGCTGACGACGATTCGAGGTCACCGTTCCAGACCAAGGTGCACACGCCGCATGCCATCCTGTGCGGCGACTTCAACCTCGAAGCCAGCGAGCCCGAATACGCGCTCATCACGGCCAGCGGCTGGCGCGACGCCTGGCGCGTGCTGCACGGCACGCAGCCGCAGGATCCGACCTTCAGGCTCTTCGACCGCCGCTACGGCCCGGACCCGATCGCCTGCGACTTCGTCTTCGTCAGCGACGGCCTGGCGCCGCGGGTGCAGCGCATCGAGGTGGATGGGCACACACAGTCCACGACCACCAGCCGGTGGTGCTGCAGATCGGCTGACACGCGGCAGCACGCAAGCAAGGGCCGGCTTCCCGCCGGCGCGCTGCTACTCGATGCCGATGATCTGGTGCAGCACGGCGCAGGCGTTCGCAAAGGCGGCATCGGCCAACTTGCCCTTGGCGTGAGGCTTGGCGCCGCGCGCCCGCCAGTCGAAAGACTTGGGCTGATGGCACAGCACATAGCTGGTCTTGCCCGCCTTGCCGCCACCCGCCGCGCCCACTGCCAATGCAAACGGGTTGGTGGCGTTGTAGGCGGCCGTGGTCATGGGCAAGCCGATGACCAAGCCCGTACGCGCATTGAAGGCGCTGGGTGACAGCACCAGCATCGGGTGCAAGTCGCGCATTTCTCCGCCCGCCTGGGGGTTGCAGTCGATCCAGATGACCTGCTGGCGCTCGGGAACCCACGCCCTGCCGGCCGCCGTGCGCGAAGTGCTTGTCTTGGTCGGTGCGGCCGCGCCGACCACGCGCTTTGCAGGCGCAGCGCGGCGCGTGCCGCTCACCATGCTTCTCGCCCCACTGGCACAAGCGCCAACGCTTCGCCGCCATGCACCGCCGGGTCGAACAGGGCCAAGTCGTTCGGCCGAGCGTGGGCGGCTTTTCACCGTGCGGCGTGATGATGACGCGACCCTCCTCCACGGTGATGCGCACGCGCTGGTCGGCCTTCAGCCGCGCCGCGCGCGCCACCGATGCCGGCAGGCGCACGCCCAGGTTGTTGCCCCAGGCCTTGATGTCGAGAATGGCTTCGGTCATGGTGCGTCCTTCAATGTATAAACGTGTTTATACATTAGGCACCGCAAGCTCGCGCCGATCAGCGCCGCTTCATCTCCAGCCACAGCAGGTACAGCCCGCTGAGCACCACGATGGCGGCCCCGCCGACCACCAGAAGGCCGGGCACCTGGCCGAAGATCAGCCAGCCCCACAGCGTCATGTAGATGATCTGCTGGTACAGAAACGGCCCCAGCGTCGCGGCCGACGCGTAGCGGTGGGCCTGCGCGACCATGAAGTGCCCGAGGCCGCCGCACAGCCCGCAGATGGCGATGACCCCCCAGGTGAACCACCCGTCGGGCCATTGCCAGCCGGCCAGCGCCCAGGGTGCCAGCAGCAGCGTCGCGCCCAAGGCCGACATCAACTGCATCGACGCCGCCGACTCCGTGGCCACCATGCGCCGCGTCAGCATGTTGAAGGCGGCGTAGAGGATGGCGTTGCCCACCGACAGCAGGATGGCCGGATGGAAGGCCTGGCTGCCCGGTCGGATGACCAGCAGCACGCCGATGAAGCCGGCAATGATGGCCAGCCAGCGCCGCGCATCGAGCCGCTCGCCCAGCCACCAGGCGCTGAGCAGCGCGATCATCAGCGGCACCGAGAACTGGATGGCACCGGTCTCGGCCAGTTGCAGGTATTGCAGCGCCCAGAAGTTCAGCGCCGTCATCGTGCCCAGCATCGCCGCGCGCAGCGCCTGCAGCTTCCAGTTGCGCACGCGCACCAGTTCCAGGCCATAACGCGGCGCCAGCAACGCCGACGCCAGCAGCACATGGAACAGGAAACGCAGCCACACCACCTGCAGCACCGGCAGGTACTGCACCAGCCACTTGGCGCAGGCGTCCAGCGTCGCGAAACACAGGGTGGTCAGCGTGACCAGCAAGATGCCGATGCGGCGGTTGTCGGCGTTGTCGAGGTGGAGCAATCGAAGGGCCTGGATCAGCGTGCAGTGCGCGGCAAATTGTAGGAGTCGGCTGCAGGGTGCTTGGCAGGCGTTGACTTAGACTGCACAGAATTCTGCAACGCTGGAGTTCTGACATGTCGATTGCCGCCAAGGACATCGTGCCCTTCACCCAGGCGCGCGCCCGGCTTTCCGAGTTGGCCGACGAGGTGAAAGAAGGCAGCGAGAAAGTCATCACCAAGAACGGCGAAAGCTACGTCGCGCTGATCGACGCCGATCGCCTGGACTATTACCACCGACTCGAGCGCGAGCGCATCCACCTGTTGCTGCTGGAAGACGTGCAACGTGGGCTGGCCGACATTGCGGCCGGGCGCACCGAGGACGCCGACGCGGCCATCGCCCGCCTGCAACAAAGACGCAGACCCTCCGGCAGGGCGACCAAGACCATCAAGCGGCGTGGCTGAGCCGCGCATTCGGGTCGAACTCACCGCCAGTTTCATCGAGCGGCTGGAGTCGATCGAGGCTTTCCTGACCGAAGCCGATGCGGCGCAGGCCTACGACCAGCTGCTCGACGACCTGCGCCGCACGGTCATCCCGAACTTGCGACGCTTCCCGCGCATCGGGCGCCGGTACCTGGACAGACCACCGCAATCGGCCGAGGCCATGGTGCAACTCGCCGCATTGCCTGCGGGGGCAGCCGATGCGTTGCGCGAGTACCTGCATGGGGACTACCTGATCCTCTACACACCGGCCGGCTCGATCGTGTATCTGCTTTCCATTCGCCATCACCGGCAGCTTTCGTTCGCGTTCGCGAAGCTGTGGGAGCCGTAATGCGTGACGAGCGAAGCCTTCACCCGTGCGATTTCGTGACTGCAATGCAGCGGGGGCTGCCGGTCGTACCGACCCCCAAATTCGCTTTTGTACGAAGCCGGAGTACACCGATGGACACCAAACACAGGACCTGCACCTCGGGCGTGCATGTGCTGCAATCGAGCGGGTGAAGACATGTAGGCGTCTCAATGCTGCCCTCGCGAAGCTCCGCCGAAGTTCGCTCATCCATACCATCCGTCCAGGAGGACAAGATGCATCCAAACGAGAAGGTACTGCGCGAAGGCTATGCTGCAATGGCCCGAGGCGATGGCAAGGCACTGGCCGAGATGCTTTCCCCAGATGCGCAGTGGACAATCCCTGGACGCAGCCCACTTGCAGGAACCTACTCCGGCCTGAAAGAAATCTTCTCGTTCTGGAAGCGGGTCGCCGAGCTTGCCCTGGTGGGTTACGCCTGGAAGTTCAAGATGTCCTGGCCAACGACGAACGAGGTGTGGTCTTCGTCATAGGCCGCGGGACGCGCCTCGGCCGTTCCATCGAGGAGCGCGGTGTACACGTCTTCCGGTTTGAACAGGGTCAGGCCAGAGAAGCGCGCTTCTACTACGAAGATCAAGACGCCTACGACGCCTTTTGGTCCAAGTAGACGGTCGTGGCCTGACTCGAAGTTGAGCGGCAGCAATCTGGAAATCCGAAGGGCCGCTGAAAGTCAGTCTCGCTGCTGTCGTTCGCGCGCTGCTGTGTGCGGTGCACCTGGCGACGATGGCGAGTGAACTGGCGGGACGGCATCGCCCGTGCCGGCCCCGTCAGCAACCCTCAGATCAGCGTTGCCGGATCGGAAGTCGCCGGGTAGCCATCGCCCCGCGTGTACTCCCCCAGAAAATCCAGGAACCGCCGCACGGCCGGCACCATGCCGCGCCGCGTCGGGTAGACGGCATGAAACACGGCGGGTTGCGGCGCCCAGCCCGGCAAGAGCAGCACGAGTCGGCCATCGCCGAGTTCCTCGTTGCACATGTATTCGGGCAGCAGGCTGAACCCGGCGCCTTGCAGCACCGCAAACTTCAAGGTCAGCAGGTCGTCGGCCACATAACGCGGCGTGTGCACCAGCGTGAATGTCGCGCCCGCAGGGCCTTGCAGCATCCATGTGGTCTTGCCGTCGGTGCTGGACATGGCGACAGAGTCCAGCCCCGCCAGGTCCTGCGGGCGCACCCTCGGTTGCGGCTGCCGGCGCAGCAGCGCGGGGCTGGCGACCAGGTGCGTCCGGGATTCGCCGAGGTTCTTCACGACCAGGCTGCCGCTGTCTTCCAGCGTCGCGCGCACGCGCAGCGCGACGTCGAAGCCTTCTTCCACCAGGTCGACGACGCGGTTGCTGACGCGCATGTCCACGCGCACCTGCGGATGGCGGCACAGGAACATCGCCATGATCGGGCCCACGGTGGTCTGCGCCAGCGTCACCGGGCAGGCCACGCGCACGGTGCCACGTGGCTCGGTCTGCACCTGTTCCACGGCCTCGGCCGCGGCCTGCGCGGCGTCGCGCATCGCCAGGCAGTGGCGCAGGTAGCGCTCGCCCACCTCGGTCAACGACAGCTTGCGCGTGGTTCGGTGCAGCAGCCGTACGCCCAGGCGGGATTCCAGCTCCGCGACCCGCCGGGACAGCTTGGATTTGGGCAGGCTCAAGTGCCGCGCAGCCGCCGCGAAGCCACCTTTTTCGGCCACCTCGGCAAAGTAGAGCATGTCGTTCATGTCCTGCATGGCGGGCTCCATCGTTCCACAGTCAGGACAATCTAACCTGAAGATGGCCTCTTATCAAACATTGGTGCGGAGAGCAAGATCAGTGCATTCATCAATCACTGCGAAAGCATCACCATGAAGCTCCTCCACATCGACTCCAGCATCCTCGGCGGCAACTCTGCTTCACGCCAACTGACCCAGGACATCGTCGCCAAGTGGGGTAGCAGCCACCCCAACACGGTGGTGGACTATCTGGACCTGGCGTTGGACACACCCAACCATCTGGCGGCTGAATCACTGGGCTTTCGCCTGCCCGCCACCGGCGAGCTGTCGGAGGCGCAGCGCCGCGAGAACGCGGTCTCCGAGGCGCTGGTCAGCCAGTTCCTGGCAGCGGACGTGATCGTGCTCGGCGCGCCGATGTACAACTTCAGCATCCCCAGCCAGCTCAAGGCCTGGATCGACCGCGTGGCCCAGGCGGGGCGCACCTTCACCTACACCGCGGCCGGCCCCAAGGGCCTGGCCGGCGGCAAGACCGTGATCGTGGCCTCCACCCGCGGCGGCGTGTACTCGTCCAGCGAAGGGGGTCGGGCGATGGAGCACCAGGAGAGCTATCTGCAGACCGTCTTCGGCTTCTTCGGCATCACCGACGTGCGCTTCGTGCGCGCCGAGGGCCTGGCCATGGGCGACGCCAGGAAGGCCGAAGCCCTGGTCGAGGCGGCGGGGCAGACGCATCACGCCATTCGCGGCGCAGCGAATCAGGCGCAGGTGGCTGTCGCGGCTTGATGTCTGCGATTCCCGGCTGGCGCGCGTCGGCCGGGGGCTGAGGGTGTTCCTGCGTCGACGCCGGGCCGCGCTTCAGCGCTGGCCGTGCCCGTGCCCGGCGGCGGATCGCCGATAGTGCTCGCGCAGCACGTCACGACCGAAGTCGCCCTCGAAATCGCGCCACACCGAGTGGATGTGGTTGCCGCCGGAGTTGTCGAACTCGATCAGGAATGTGGCCCCCTGGATGCGGAAGTAGTGCGGTTCGCGCGGCACGGTGGAGCCGGCCCACGCCATGCGGATGCTGTCCAACGGCGCAGCCCGCACCCGCACCAGCCGCGCCTGCGCCAACTCGGGCTGCAGGTGGTCGGCGAAGGTGGCCACCAGTTTCAGCAGCAGCGCCTGTTGCGCGGCGCTCATTGCGGAGAACGCCAGCCCGACGTCGTCGAGTGACTTCGCGCGCGGCGCGTTGCGGGAAAGGATGTCGCCGTAGGGCCGCTTGTCGATGATCGCCACCTGGCGCTGCGCTTCGCTCAGGCTCGCCAGCCACTGCCGCGCGGTATCTTCTTCGCTGCCGAGCAACCGGAAGCCCGCGCGCGGAGCCGCCGGCCACGTCGCGCGGCACCACGGCCGGGTTGGCGCCGAAGAACTGCGGCAAGGTGGCGACGTAGCGGTCCGCCTCCAGGCTGAAGTGCAGCGACAGGTGATGCCCTTCGATGCGCCAGCCCCATCCGCCTTCGCCCGGCTTGCCGAACAGCGCGAGCGCGTAGTTCTCGGGGTCGCGCGTCAGGCCGAAGCTTTCCAGCTCGCGCAGCGTGATTTCCAGCGCCATCAGCGCACGCACCTTGTCGTGGCCGCGTTGATTGAGCGCCGTGTGCAGCAGCGCGGTGGTGGCCGCGCGTTGCTCCTGTGACATCTGCTTCCACGCCAGGCCGTCGCGACGCCGCGGCGTGTAGTGCCAGTCGCTGCGCGACGCTTCGCTGAAGGGGTGGACCAGGTCTGCCGCGCTCGCTGGCCGGCGTGGCCTCGATCAGCCGCAGCGCCGCGGCGCTGGCCGAGCCACCCTGCGTCGGCTGTCTGCCGACGTCTGCGCCCAGGCCAGCGGCGCCAGCAGCGCCAGCCACATCGCCACCACGGCGCGCAGGCTGCCGCAGTCTCGGCCCGGCTGTCATGGCACCACCAGCCGGCCGATGACCTGCAGCGGCGCAGTCGGGCTGGCGCCGGCGCGTACGACCACCGATTCGCCGGTGGCCAAGCCGACGCCGCCGACGATGTGGCTGATGGTGACGCCGTGCGACACCAGCACCACCAGCTCGCCGGGTTTCAACGACTGCACGTATTGCCGGACCGCTGCCGCCTGCGCGTCGGCGCCGCTGCGGTCTTCGAAGATGTTGGACAGCGCCGCCCAGTCGTCGTGGCGCCCGAAGGCCAGCGTGGCGGTATCGCGCGCGCGGCACCACGGCGAGTTGCGCACCACCGTCACGCGCAACTGGTGGGAAGCAAACCACTGCCCGATGCGCTTGGCATGCGCGATGCCGCGGGCGTCGAGATTGCGCTGGCTCTCGCAGCGCCCGAGGCGCCAGCCCGGCGGGTCGCCCACGCCGGCCGTGGTCTGGGTGTGACGCATCAGCAGCACCGCGCCGCTGCGCAGTTCACGCAGCAACGACGCATCGTCGGCGGCGGCGCCGGTGTGCAGGCCCGAAGATGCCGCACAGGGCAAGCAGGCCACGGCAGATCAGGGCAACGCGCAATCGGCACCTCGGCTGGAAGCGGGGCAGACCTTGGATCGTAGGGCGCTTCGCATCACCCTACGACGCACACCTGTTGGCGAAGTGTCGGCTGCCACAGCAGCATTCGGAAGACGTAGGAAGGCGGCAGCTGACCTTCAGCCGAGGCGGCCTGCGCCGCAGTCGCGCCACACGGGGCCAGCGGCAAATCGATCGATCAAGCCAGTGCGCAATTCAAGGCGCAGGCGTTGAATGCCTTGCTCGTACCGCTGCTCGACGACGATGTGCCGCCGCGCTGGGCCGACCCGATGATCGCCATGTCGTGCGCCGCGTTGCGCGTGACGGTGGACGGCGTCGCACCGGTGCCGCACGAGGCGGTGCCTGCGGTGCCCTTCGTCGTGCGCTGGCAGCTGGACCATTGCGCCCCGCTCGGCGCGGGCATGGTGCTGTCGGGCGAGGTCGAGCTGCTCGTCTTCCACGACGGCGACAGCTACAGCGCCCATGTGCAGCCCGACGATCTGCGCGTCACCACGCTGCTCGACAGCTTCAGCCTCGACAGGCCCTTCGCCGCAAGCACGCCGCTGCTCGCTCCGCGTTGATAGCCGGGCTATGTCAAACGCCGATGCGCGCACTGCCGTGGCTCAGCACCACCACGTCGCGCTCCACCGCGCGGGTGCGGAACTGCACCGCCTCGCCACGCCGCCACATCTCCACGCGCAGCGTCTCGCCCGGGTACACCGGCGACGAGAAGCGGCAGCCGATCTCCTTCAGCCGGCCTGCGTCCCAGCCGCAGAGCGTCTTCAGCAGCGCGTGGCCGCTGACGCCGAAGCTGCACAGCCCGTGCAGGATCGGCCGCTCGAAGCCGGCGGCCTTGGCCACGGCCGGGTCGGCATGCACCGGGTTGTAGTCGCCGGACAGTCTGTAGATCAGCGCGCTTTCAGGCCGCGTCTTCAGCTCGCAGACATGGTCGGGCGGCGTGTCGGGCGTGGCCACGCGCGGCGGCGGTGCGGCATCGGACGGCTGGCCCGCTGCGGCAAAGCCGCCGTCGCCGCGCATGAAGGACACGCTGCGTGACACGGCGAGCAGCTGGCCGCTGGCAGCGTCGTTGATGTCGCGCTCGCTGTACATCAACGCGCCCTTGCCGGCACCCTTGTCGACGATGGCCGTCACGCGGGAGTGGCCCACGACGGTGCCGGCTGCCGGCAGCGGCGCGTGCAGCTCCAGGCTCTGCTCGCCGTGCAGCAGCTTCACCCAGTCGATGCCGGTGGCCGGGTCCTTGGCCCAGAAGCCGGCATAACCCAGCACCACGGCCATCGTCGGCAGCGCCTGCAGGCCGTCTTCGTAGACATAGCGCAGCGCGTCGCGGTCCATCGGATCGTGGCCGATGCCCACACCCAGCGCATACAACATCGTGTCGCGCTCGGTGTAGGTGTGCACCAGCGGCTCGAAGGGCCAGTGCTTGAGTTTGTGGACGTCAATGGCCATCGTGCATCTCCGGTTCAACAGGCTAGGAGTTCCTGTGCCAGCATGCTGTCACGGATCCGGGTATGGCAGTTGGTGCCCAGACGCGCAACGCCCATCACCCGCCGGTGCCGTTGTGAATCGGCAGGTGAGGCCGGCGTCGTGCGGTTTCAGCCTTCGCGGCAAGCGGCCGCCACCGCGGCCGAGTCGCCGTATTCGTGAAACTGGGTCACTTTGCCTCCGGCCAGTTTGAAGGCATGGGCCCAGTGGTTGCTGAAGGTCTTGCCGGTGCGTTTGACGCGGGCCCGTTCGTAGCCCAGCACGATGACTCGGTCGCCTTGGGCGACAAAAGTCCGCGGCTCGAAGGCCTCGAATTCGACACCGGTGCCGAGCGCCGAAAAGAATCCGCCGACGCCGTCGTGGCCGCGAAAGCTGCCGGCCCAGGGTATCTCTCGCGGGCCCGGGTTGTCCCACTCGACCTTGGCATCGATCAGCGCCATCAGCGCCGGAACGTCGCCGCGGCCGAATGCCGCATAGGCCGACCGGATGGTTTCGAGGTTTGTCGCTTCACTCATCATGCGCCTCCATGGGGTGGCCCGACCACGCGCCGCGAGGCCGCCGCGCCGGGAGGCCGGCATGCGCGCCGCCTGTCCGAGCCTACGCAGGCGGCGCGTTCATTGAAGCACAGACCGCGGTGCGTGCGCCACCACCGACATCCTGATCCTCACATCGCTGCCAGCTCGCAGCGAGCTGCTTCGTCGGTCAAAGCGCCAGATCGTCCGGCACCGGCACGTCCATCGACAACAGCACCTGCGCGTAGCACTTGGCCAGGTTGTCGGTGCGCAGCGACGCCATGCCGCCGCCGCCGAGCACGTCGTGCAGCAGGAAGTTCATCGCCAGGCAGCCCGGCAGGTCGAAGCGCTCGACGCGGCTCGGCTGGTTGTGCGCAAAGTGCGCGGCCACGCGTTCGGGCGTGAGCCACTGGTTCAGCAGCGGCAGGTATTCGGGCTTGCGCGCCAGCACGCCGATGTTGGCCTTGTCGCCCTTGTCGCCGGAGCGGGCATGCGCCAGGCGGATCAGCGGCACCAGGCTGAAGCCCTGGTTCACCGGCACGGCGTCGTAGCGCCGCGCAGTTGCCGATGAGTTGTTCATCGAAGCCGCCGTTCACCGGCACCTCGACGGGCGTGTTCGCCTCATCGATCTGCAGGCTCACCTGCACCTCGGCCTTGGGCACGAGGAACGAGAACAGCCGGATCACCGGCGTCGGCGTCGGCCGCCCGCCGACCAGGCCGGTGGTGCCGGGCGACATCGAGGTGCCGGCCGCGGCGAACTCGCGCGCGAACAGTTCCATCGCCGCTTTCGACGGTGACTTGGCGGCCATCTTCAGCACCACCTCGCGTGAGGTCGGCCGCGCGTTGGCGCCGTACATGTCCTCGGCACCGATGATCTCGATGCGCGTTTCGGTGAAGGGCGGCAGGTTCTGCTCGGCCAGCATGCGCGCCATGCGCTTGAACAGCGATTCGCCGGTGCGCCGCGCCTTGGCCGCCGCCTGCTCGCCGGCAATCGTCAGGAAGGCGGCATTGCGGTAGCCGTCCATGAAGGTGGCGCTGACCTTGTAGGTGGGGGTCGGCGGCCGGCCGCGTGCGCCGCTGACGCGCACGCGGTCGGTGCCATCGGCTTCGAAACGCACGTCGGTGAAGTCGCAGGCCACGTCGGGCACGTGATAGGCGCGCGGATCGCCGATCTCGTAGAGCATCTGCTCGGCCACGGTGGCCGGCGTCACCAGCCCGCCGCTGCCGGCGATCTTGGTGATGACGAAGCTGCCGTCGGCGTGCGCTTCGACGATGGGAAAGCCGATGATGTCCCAGTCGGGCACGCTCTCCCAGTCGGTGAAGAGGCCACCGTTGCACTGCGCGCCGCACTCCACCAGGTGGCCGGCGAGCGTGCCCTGCGCCAGCTTGTCATGCTCGTCGGCAGCCCAGCCGAATTCGTGCACCAGCACGCCCAACGTCACGGCCGAATCGACGCAGCGCCCGGTGATGACCACGTCGCAGCCTTGGTCCAGCGCGCGCGCGATGGGCAGCGCGCCGAGGTAGGCATTGACGCTGGCCAGGCGCTGCGGGAAGGGCGCGCCGCTGAACATCTCGGTGATGCCGCGCTCGCGGAATTCACTCGGCGCGCGCACTCAAGTCGTCGCCCAGCACCACGCCGATCTTCAAGCCCACACCCAGCTCGGCGGCCACCTTGGCGAGCGCGTCGCGGCAGGCGAGGGGGTTGACGCCGCCGGCATTGGCAACGACGCGGATGCCCTTGGCCTTGAGTTCGGGCAGCAGCGACTTCATCGTGATGTGCACGAAGTCGGTGGCGTAGCCCGCGTTCGGGTCCTTGGCCTTCTGCGCCGCCAGGATCGACATCGTCACTTCGGCCAGGTAGTCGAACACCAGGTAGCCGATGTCGCCGCCCTTCACCAGCGCCGGTGCGGCCGAGGCGGTGTCGCCCCAGAAGCCCGACGCGCTGCCGATGCGCACGGTCTTGTCGCCCGCCGGGCTGGCCGCGCCACCGTCGGTCGTTGAGCTGCTTGTCTTGCCGTTCATTTGGAAGCTCCCTTCTGTGCGGCCCTGGCACGCCGCGCGGCCGGCAGCAGGCTGCCTTCGAGCCGGGCGATGCGCGTTTCCAGGCCTTGCCATGCGGGTGCCGCACGCTGCGCCGACGCTTCGGCCGCCCAGCCGCCCAGAAGCAGGCGCACGATCTCGCGTGCGCTGTGCGCCGGGTCGGCCGGTTTGCCGCGGCCGACGGTGTTGCGCACCCAGTGTTCCAGGCCGCCGAAGAAGAAGTCGCGCGCCAGTTGCGGGTCGAGGTCGGCACGCAATTCGCCGCGCTCGATGCCGTCGGCCAGCGTGCGGGTGATGAACTGTGCGTAGCGCCGGTTCAGGCCGTGCAGCTTGGAGCCGAAGTAGCCTTCGTCGCCGCGGGTCTCGCGCGCCATCACCTTCAGCCACGACGCATCGTCCAGCGTGATCTGCAGGTGGCGCGCGGCAAGGAAGCGCAAGCGGTCGGCAGTGCCTTCGATGACGGCGAAGCGCGGCTCGATGTCGGCGATGAGATCGTCGTAGAACTCGGTCAGCACCGCGTCGAACAGGTCGCGCTTGTGCTCGAAGTAGCCGTAGATGGTGCCGACCACACAGCCCGCGCGTTCCGCGATCTGCGTGATCGACGCCTGCTCGTAGGGTTGCGCCAGGAACACCTCGCGCGCGGCGGCCAGGATCTCGGCGCGGCGCACCGCCTTGCGGCGCTTGGGCAGTGCGGTCATGTCAGTCGGCGAAAATATTGAGCACGGTTCATTATTGATTCGCACTGCATCGAGGTCAAGTCTTCCGCGAGCGCTGATTGGTGATTTCCCGTAGCGTCGATCGAATCGATCAATGCTTCCGACTTGACAGTCGACTTGCATCGCGACAACAATTTGCAATCACGTTCATTATTTCTGCCGTGCCCACGTTGACCTCCCGCATCCTGACTTCAGGCGACAGCTTCGTGGCGCAGCGCGCGGCCATGCTGCAGCGGGTGGAGCAGCTGCGCGCCCTGGAAGCGCGCGCCGTGGCGGCCTCGGCGAAGTCGAAGCCGTTGTTCGACAAGCGCGGCCAGCTGCTGCCGCGCGAACGCCTGGCGCGGCTGCTCGACGCCGGCGCGCCGTGGCTGGAGCTGTCGTCGATGGCCGGCTGGCTGGTGGACAGCGAAGACGCGGACAAGTCCGTGCCCGGCGGCGGTGTCATCGCCGGCATCGGCGTCATCAGCGGCAGCCGCTGCGTGGTGGTGGTCAACGACGCCGGCATCGACGCCGGCGCGATCCAGCGCATGGGCGGCGACAAGGTCTTGCGCGCGCAGGCCATCGCGATGGAGAGCAAGCTGCCCTACGTGCAGCTGATCGAATCGGCCGGCGCCAACCTGCTGCAGTACAAGGTCGAAGGCTTCATCAACGGCGGGCGGCCTGTTCTACAACCTGGCGCGGCTGTCGGCCGCGGGCATCCCGGTCATCGGGGTGGTGCACGGCTCGTCCACCGCGGGCGGCGCCTACATGCCGGGCCTGTCGGACTACGTGATCATGGTGCGCGGCCGCGCCAAGGCCTTCCTCGCCGGGCCGCCGCTGCTCAAGGCCGCGACCGGCGAGATCGCCACCGACGAGGAACTGGGCGGCGCCGAGATGCACACGTCGGTGTCGGGCCTGGGCGAGTACCTGGCCGAGGACGACGCCGACGCGTTGCGCATCGCGCGCGAACTGCTGGCGCAGCTGAAGTGGGGCGCCAACGGCCCGGCCAGCTCGATCGATGCCGACCCCTCGCTTGAGCCGCTGTACCCCTGCGACGAACTGGCCGGCGTGATGCCGCTGGACTTTCGCAACCCGATCGACATGCGCGAGGTCATCGCGCGCATCGTCGACGCGTTCCGAGTTCACCGAGATCGGCGCCGACTACGGCCCGGCCACCGTCTGCGGGCATGCCGCGCTGTACGGCCAGCCCATCGGCATCATCACCAACAACGGCCCCATCGACCCGGCCGGCGCCAACAAGGCCACGCACTTCATCCAGAGCTGCTGCCAGTCCGGCATCGCGCTGCTGTACCTGCAGAACACCACCGGCTACATCGTCGGCAAGAGCAGCGAGCAGGCCGGCATGATCAAGCACGGCTCGAAGATGATCCAGGCGGTGAGCAACGCCACCGTGCCGAGCATCACGCTGATGTGCGGCGCGTCCTTCGGGGCCGGCAACTACGGCATGTGCGGCCGCGCCTACGGGCCGCGCTTCGTCTTCAGCTGGCCCAACGCGCGCACCGCGGTGATGGGCGGCGAGCAGGCCGCGCTCACCATGCGCATCGTCGCCGAAGGCGGCGCCAAGCGCAAAGGCGTGCCGGTGGACGAGGCGCAGTTGCGCGCGCTGGAGGCGAAGATCATCCACAACTTCGACAGCCAGTCCGACGCCTTCTACACCAGCGGGCGGCTGCTCGACGACGGTGTCATCGACCCGCGCGACACACGCCAGGTGCTCGGCCTGGCCTTCGACATCTGCCGCCAGGCTGAAGGCGCGCCGTTGCGGCCGATGCAGTTCGGCGTCGCCCGACCCTAGAGGAAGCACCATGCAACACCTGCTGTACACCGAAGACCACATCGCGCTGCAGGACTCGCTGAAGAAGTTCTGCGAAGCCGAGATCAACCCGCACATCGACGAGTGGGAGAAGGCCGAGATCTTTCCCGCGAAGGAGCTGTTCCGCAAGATGGGCAAGCTCGGCTTCCTGGGCGTGAACAAGCCGGTCGAGTACGGCGGCCAGGGCCTGGACTACAGCTTCGCGGCGGCCTTTGCCGAAGGGCTGACGGCCATCAAGTGCGGCGGCGTGCCGATGGCCATCGGCGTGCAGACCGACATGGCCACGCCGGCGCTCGCGCGCTTCGGCTCGGACGAGGTGAAGAAGGAGTTCCTCGCGCCGTCGATCAGCGGCGACTACGTGGCGTGTCTCGGCGTGTCGGAAGTCGGCGCCGGCTCCGACGTGGCCTCGATCAAGACGACGGCGCGCAAGGACGGCGACGACTACGTCATCAACGGCGGCAAGATGTGGACCACCAACGGCACCCAGGCCGACTGGTGCTGCGTGCTCGCCAACACCAGCGAAGGCGGCTCGGCGCACCGCAACAAGACGCTGATCTGCGTGCCGATGAAGACCAAGGGCGTCGAGGTCGCGCGCAAGCTGAAGAAGGCCGGCATGAACTCGTCGGACACGGCGCAGCTGCACTTCGACAACGTGCGCGTGCCGCAGCGCTGGCGCATCGGCGAGGAGGGCATGGGCTTCACCTACCAGATGCAGCAGTTCCAGGAAGAGCGGCTGTGGGCGGCGGCAGGCTGGCGCAAGAACAGCGAGATCATCCAGGAGACCATCGACTATCTGCGCGAACGCCAGGCCTTCGGCAAGCCGCTGCTCGAGAACCAGTACATCTACTTCAAGCTGGCCGAGCTGCAGACCGAGGTGGAGGCCGTCGGCGCGCTGTTCCACAAGGCCGTGGCGCTGTACGTCGCCGGCAACGACGTGACGCAGCTTGCTTCCATGTGCAAGCTGAAGTGCGCGCGTGTGGCGCGCGAGGTCGCCGACTGGTGCGTGCAGTTCTGGGGCGGCATGGGCTACATCGAGGAAACGCGCGTCAACCGCGCCTGGCGCGATTCGCGGCTGGGCTCGATCGGCGGCGGTGCCGACGAGGTGATGATGGGCATCATCGCCAAGACCATGGGCATCATGCCCCGGCACGGCTGATTGACGCTGCTGCGATGTTCGACACACTGCTCATCGCCAACCGCGGTGAAATCGCCTGCCGCGTGATCCGCACCGCCCGCTCGATGGGCCTGCGCACGGTGGCGGTGTATTCGGACGCCGACCGCGACGCGCTGCATGTCAGCCTGGCCGACCGCGCGGTACGCATCGGCGCTGCGCCTGCGCGCGAAAGTTATCTGAATATCGACGCGGTGATTCAGGCGTGCCGCACATCGGGCGCCACGGCAGTGCACCCCGGTTACGGTTTCCTGTCGGAGAACGCCGACTTCGCGCGCGCCTGCCGCGATGCCGGCATCACCTTTGTCGGCCCGTCGCCGGAAGCCATCGACGCGCTGGGCAACAAGTCGGCCGCAAAGCAACTCGCCGAGCGCATCGGCGTGCCCTGCCTGCCGGGTTATTCGGGCGCGGCGCAGGACAACGCCAGCCTTGCTGCGCGAGGCGCAGCGCATCGGCGCACCACTGATGATCAAGGCCACGGCGGGTGGCGGCGGGCGTGGCATGCGGCGTTGCGACGACGTGGGCGATGCGGCCTCGGTGACGCAGTTGCTGGAGTCGGCGCGGGCCGAAGCGCTGTCGTCCTTCGGCAATGGCGAGCTGCTGCTGGAGCGGCTGGTCGAAGAAGCGCGCCATGTGGAGCTGCAGGTCTTCGGCGATGCGCACGGCAACGCGGTGCATCTGGGTGAGCGCGACTGTTCGACGCAGCGCCGCAACCAGAAGATCCTGGAAGAAGCGCCCGCGCCCGGCGTGTCGCCCGAACTGCGCGCGCGCATGGGCGATGCGGCGACGCGGCTGGTGCGCGAGGTGAACTACGTCGGTGCCGGCACGGTGGAGTTTCTGCTCACGCCCGACGGCGCGTTCCACTTCCTGGAGATGAACACACGGCTGCAGGTCGAGCACCCGGTCACCGAAGCCATCACCGGGCTGGACCTGGTGGAATGGCAGCTGCGCATCGCGCGCGGTGAGGCGCTGCCGCTGGCGCAGGCCGACATCCAGCTTCAACGGCCACGCCATCGAAGCGCGGCTGTGCGCGGAGGACGCCTTCGCCGGCTTCGCGCCGCAGTCGGGCGCGGTGACGCACTGGCAGGTGCCGCAGGGCGCCGGCATCCGCATCGACCATGGCCTGGTGGCGCAGCCGGACATTCCGCCGCACTACGACTCGATGATCGCCAAGGTCATCGCCTTCGGCAGCGACCGTGAACAAGCGCGGCGGCGCTTGATGAACACGCTGGCACACAGCACGGTGCTGGGCCTGCGCACGAACCGCGACTACCTGCTCGATGCGCTGGCGGCGCCGGCCTTCGCCAAACCCGAGCTGTCCACGCGCTGGCTCGGCGTGGCCAGCCCCGGCTGGTCGGCGCGCACGCCCGATGCGCGCTGGGTGGCCATTGCCGCGGCGCTGCAGTTGCACCGCGCCAGCCGGCGGCATGGGCCGCTGGCCTTGTTCAGCTCCGGCGGCATGCGCGACTCACCAAGGCGCATCGATGCCGGTGGCCAGAGCTTCGACGTGCGACTGGCCTACCGCCACGGCGCGGCCGATCCGGGTGAGCGTCGGCGAGTCAAGCTTCGCCATCGATGTGCTGCACGACGACGGCCTGCGTGCGCGCCTGGCCATCGACGGCGAGCAGATCGAGGCGGCGGTGTCGGCCGAAGGCGCGACAGGGCTGGCTCGATGCCGGTGGCATCTGCGCGCCGTTCATCGACCTGACGGATCTGCCGCCGCAGCGCGAGGACCCGTTCAGCCACGGCCTGGTGGCCAGCCGCATGCATGGCCAGTTGGTCAAGCTGGACGCGGCGCTCGGCCAGCGCGTGAGCAAGGGCGAGTTCCTGCTCGCCATCGAGGCCATGAAAATGGAGCATCGCATCGAATCGCCGATCGACGGCATCGTGGTCGAGGTCGGCGCCGCCGCCGGCGCGCAGGTCGCGCCGGGGCAATTGTTGCTGCGCATCGAGGCGAATGCCTGACGCCCAGGTCTGAAACTCAATCAAAGGTCACACCATGTCAGAACCCGCCGTCCTCTACGCCGCCGAAGCCGGCGTCGCCACGCTCACGCTGAACCGTCCCGATGTGCTCAATGCCCTCAACGACGACTTGCTGCTGGGCTTGCGCGAAGGCCTGGCGCGCGCCAAGGCCGATGCGACGGTGCGCGCGGTGGTGCTGACCGGCAATGGCCGCGGCTTCTGCGCCGGTGCCGACCTGGCGGCGGGGCAGATGCGCCAGGGCCCGCACGACGTGGCGCAGAGCCTGCGCGAGCGTTACCACCCGATCGTGCTGGCGATGCGCCAGTATCCGAAGCCGATCGTCGGCGCCATCAACGGCGTGGCGGCGGGTGCCGGCATGAGCATCGCGCTGGCCTGCGACATCGTGCTGGCGGGCGAATCGGCCAGCTTCCTGCAGGCCTTCACACGCATCGGCCTGGTGCCCGATTGCGGCAGCACCTGGTTCCTGCCGCGCCTGGTGGGCGACGTGCGGGCGCGCGCGTTGATCATGTTGGCCGACAAGATCCCTGCCGCCGATGCGCTGCGCTACGGCCTGGTTTGGCAGGTGATTGCCGACGACCAGCTGATGCCCGAGGCACTGGCCACCGCGCAGCGCATGGCGAAGATGCCGACACGCGCCTACGACCTCATCAAGCAGGGCCTGGCGGTGAGTTCGGGCAACGGCTTCGGCGAGCAGCTCGAAGTCGAGGCGCTGCTGCAGGCGCAGGCCATGGCCACCGAGGACCACCGCGAAGGCGTGGCCGCTTTCCTGGCCAAGCGGCCTGCGCAATTCAAAGGCCGATAGGACCGAGCATGAGCGATGAACTGAAGATCGAAAAGCGCGGCCACGCCCTGTGGCTGACCATCGACCGCCCGGCGCAGCGCAACGCCATGAACAGCGCCGTGCTGCAGGGCATCCGCGCCGGCCTCACGCAGGCGCAGGGCGATGCGGACGTGCGCGTGGTGGTGCTCACCGGTGCGGGCGACAAGGCCTTCTGCGCTGGCGCCGATCTGGGCAAGGGCGCGGGCTCGTTCCAGTTCGACCCGTCGCTGCCGCATGCCGAGTTTGCCGACCTGCTGCGTTTTGCCTGGACCACGACGATGCCGATGATCGCGCGCGTCAACGGCCATTGCCTGGCCGGCGGCATGGGCTTCCTGGCGATGTGCGACATGGCCGTGGCGGCCGACAACGCCAGCTTCGGCCTGCCCGAGGTGAAGATCGGCATGTTCCCGGCGCAGGTGCTGTCGGTATTGCAGCACTTGTGCGCGCCGCGCCACATTGCCGAGATGTGCATCACCGGCGAACCCATCGACGCGCGGCGCGCGGCCGAGATCGGCCTGGTGAACTACGCCGTGCCGGGCGCCGAGCTGGATGCCAAGACCGACTGGCTGGTGCAGCGTGTGGTGGGCAAGAGCCCCACCGCCATCCGCCGCGGCAAGGCGATGATGCGCGCGGCCTTCGACATGAGCTTCGAGCAATCGATCAGCTTCCTCGAGACGCAGATCATGACCTTGGCCCTGACCGAGGATTCGAAGGAAGGCCGCGCGTCCTTCGTCGAAAAGCGCGCGCCGAACTGGACCGGGCGCTGAGGGCGCGGTTCATCGCCGGGACCGCTCGGCAAACGCCGCAGAATCCGCTTCATGAACGAACAACTGCAGGCCGTGCAACGGGCCCAGGGCACGGCGGTCGACATGGCGCTGGCCTACGGCCCCAGGGTGCTGACGGCGCTGCTGATCCTGGCGGCTGGCCTGTTGGTGGGCCGCTGGGTGGTGCGCTGGATGGAGCCGGCGCTGGCCAGGCTCGAGCTCGATCCGCCGGTGCGCGGGCTGATCGGGCGGCTGGTGTGGCTGCTCATCGTCGGCATCTTCCTTATGGTGGCGCTGCAGAACCTGGGCGTCGAACTGCTGCCCTTGATCGCCGGCCTGGGCATTGCCGGTGCCGGCGTGGCGCTGGCGCTGCAGGGCGTGCTGGGCAACCTGGCGGCGGGCTTGACGATCATCTTCACCAGGCCGTTTCGCGTCGGTGAATACATCTCCATCGTCGGCGTCGAAGGGCAGATCGAATCGATCGGGCTGTTCAGCACCATCCTGAGCCACCTCGACCGCTCGCGCGTGGTCGTGCCCAACCGCAAGATCGTCGGCGAGATCCTGCACAACTACGGCAAGACGCGGCAGCTGCACCTCAACGTGAACGTCGACTACAACGCCGACCTGACACGCGCGGTGGTGGTCATCGGCGAGGTGCTGCGAGCCAACCCGCAGGTGCTGAAGGAGCCGGCGCCGGTGGTCGATGTCGCCATGCTCGGCGAATACGCGATCGGCCTGCAGGTGCAGCCGTGGGTGGCCGCGGCCGACTACCGCGCGGCATCGAGCGAGATCCAGCAAGCCATCGTCGAGGCCTTCCGTCGGCACGGCATCGTCATCCCGCTGCGCGAGCTGCACCTGGCGGGGCCACCGGCATAGACGAAGGCCGGCACGGGCGCGCGACGGCCATGCGCCGCCTGGCTCGACGGCGCCGCGGCCATCGGATCAGGCGAGTGCCTGCGGCGCGCGTTTTTCGTACCAGTGCGTGATGCGCGAGCCGTCCCAATGCAGCGCGATGTGCGCGCCCTGGCGTGCCGGCTTCAGCGCGCGCGGGCGGAACACGCCGACGCACAGCCCGCCCGCGTGGCGCACGCTGTGGTACAGCACGCCCCAACTGCCGGCTTCGCGCAACTTTCGGCCCAGCGCCTGCGCAGCGCCGTACTGCACCGGGTCGTAGATCTGCGGTGTGCTGCGGCGCAGGCCGCGAAGGTCGTGCAGCGGTGCCTGCAGCGGCGCCAGCACCAGCCGCAGGTCGATGTCGATCGCCGGCTCGGCGGTGCGCGACAGGAAGATGGCGCGGTGGTGGCTGACCTCGGCGATGGCCGTGTCCAGGTCGTCGGCCGCGTAGTACACGCCATAGCTGCCGTCCGAGAAGCGCGAGCCTTCGGGGTTGAGGTGCGTGAAGGCGGCCATGATGGCAGTGCTGCCGGCACCGCTGATGCGTTCTTCGGGCGCCACCAGCTGCAACTGGCCCAGCTCGTCGCGCAGGCGCGGGTTGGTCAGCGCCTCGATCGCGAACACCGCGTCCAGATCGGCCGGGTCGGCGATGGCGTCGTACAGACCCACCGTGGGGTAGCGCGACGCGATCAGCCTGAAGCTGTGTTTCCATTCGGTGGCCCGCACCGCGACGCCGGGTGCATCGCTCAAGACTTGCCGCCGCGCTGCGCGTCCAGGTACTGGCGCACCACGAACAGGTCGGCCACCTGGCCGCCGAGCATGCGCTGCAGCGCCGGCTGGCCGCCGAACAGCGGCGCGCTGTTCGGCCGGCGCAGCCAGCTGTCGGCCTGCTCGCGATCGGGCAACAGCAACTGCAACGCGGCATAGATGCCGAACAGGTAGGACAGCCGCTCCAGCACATGCCGGTCGAGTGGGCCGACCTTGCCCTGCTTCCACTGGTACAGCGCGCTGCGGCCCACGCCGAGCAGCGTCATCTGTTCGTTGACATTGAGTTTCCAGGCATCGGCCAGGCGCCAGAAGGTGCGCAATGCCGCGGCCGCGGACTCGGCGGACGACACGGCCAGGTAGGTGGGCGACGGTTCACGGGCGACAGCGACCATGGCCGGAGGGTATTCCATAGAAGGACGAAAGTCAACTGAAAATCCGTTTATGGATATGCCTGGCAAAAGATCCACGCCAACCCGGTCGGCCGGAAAGACCCCACACGACGGTGGCCCGTGTACGGAGATCGGCCAAGCCTTCTAGACTGCCGCTCCGATTCGACAGGAGGATGCAGCTTCATGGCCACGCTCAACGTGAACGGCAAACCGATGGTGTTCGAGGCGGAAGGCGACACGCCGCTGCTGTGGGTGCTGCGCGAGCAGCTGGGCCTGACCGGCACCAAATATGGCTGCGGCATCGCGCAGTGCGGCGCCTGCACCGTGCACATCGACGGCGCGGCCGTGCGCGCGTGCGTGCGCCCGCTGTCCAGCGTGAGTGCCAGCCAGAAGATCGTCACCATCGAAGGCCTGTCGCCGAACGCCTCGCACCCGGTGCAAAGAGCCTGGGCGGCGCTGGACGTGCCGCAATGCGGCTTCTGCCAGTCCGGCATGATCATGGCGGCAGCCGCGCTGCTGGCGGAGAAGCCGAGCCCGAGCGACGCCGACATCGACGCAGCGATGAGCAACATCTGCCGCTGCGGCACCTACAACCGCGTGCGCGCCGGCATCAAGCAGGCCGCAGCTGCGGCACGCAGCTGAAGGGGCACCCGACATGACGCCACATCTCGAAGTCCCGCTCGGCACCACGGTCGATGTCTCACGCCGCGCCTTTCTCGGCAGCGGTGCCGCCGCGGCTGGCGGGCTGCTGGTCGGTTTCCACGTCGACCTTTCCTGGCGAGGCCGCTGCGCAGGGCGCCGCCACGACACCACCGGAAATCAACGCCTGGGTGCGTGTGTTGCCCGACGACCGGGTGGTCATCCGCGTCGTGCGTTCGGAGATGGGGCAGGGCTCGCTCACCGGCCTGGCGCAACTGGTGGCCGAAGAGCTGGACTGCGACTGGGCCAAGGTCAGCACCGAACAACCCACGCCCTGGGCAGAGCCTGGCGCGCAACCGCGTCTGGGGCAACTTCTCCACCGGCGGCAGCCGCGGCATTCGCGAATCGCATGAGTACGTGCGCAAGGGTGGCGCCACCGCGCGGCTGATGCTGGTGCAGGCGGCGGCGGACGAGTGGAAGGTGCCGGCGTCGGAGTGTCGTGCCGCCAACAGCGTCATCACGCACACGCCCACGGGGCGCAGCACGAGTTACGGCAAGGTCGCCGACGCGGCCGGCAAGCTCACACCGCCGGCGACCGTGACGCTGAAGGACCCGAAGGACTGGAAGATCGCGGGCAAGCCGCTGCTGCGCCTGGACACCCAGGGCAAGCTCAACGGCGCGCAGGTCTACGGCATGGACCTCAAGTTGCCCGGCATGCTCAACGCGGCGATCAAGGCCTGCCCGGTGTTTGGCGGCAAGGTGAAGAGCTACGACGCCGCGGCGGTGGCCAGCCGCCCTGGGGTGAAGAAGGTGCTGCAGGTGGGCGACAACGCCGTCGCGGTGGTTGCCGACACCTGGTGGCACGCCAAGACCGCGCTGGATGTGCTGCCGATCGTCTGGGACGAAGGCGCCAACGCCACGGCATCGAGCGCGGCCTTCGCGGCCGTGCTGAAGGCCGGTCTGGATGCGCCGGAAGGCGTGGTCGGCAACAGCAACGGCGACGCGCGCGCAGCGCTGGCCGCAGCGCCGCGCAAGGTCGAGGCGGTGTACGCCTACCCGCACCAGAACCACGCCACGATGGAGACGATGAACGCCACCGTGCGCTGGACGCCCACGCGCTGCGAGGTCTGGACACCGACGCAGAACGGCGAAGCCGCGCTCGCCGCGGCCTCCGAAGCCGCGGGCCTGCCGGCCGCGCAGTGCGAGGTCTACAAGATCAACCTCGGCGGCGGCTTCGGCCGGCGCGGCGCCGTGCACGACTGGGTGCGCCAGGCGGTGGCCATTGCCAAGCAGATGCCGGGCATGCCGGTGAAGCTGATCTGGTCGCGGGAAGAGGACATGCAGCACGGCCTGTACCACCCGGTGACGATGTGCAAGCTGCAGGCGGGCCTCGACGCGCAGGGCAACCTGACGGCGCTGCACATGCGCATCTCGGGCCAGTCGATCCTGGCCGGCGTGTTCCCGCAGAACATCCAGAACGGCAAGGACCCGGTGGTCTTCCAGGGCCTGAACGCGCCCGGGCCCGAGGCCTCCATCGGCTACAGCGTGCCGCACCTGCTCATCGACCATGCGATGCGCAACCCGACGGTGCCGCCGGGCTTCTGGCGCGGCGTGAACCTGAACCAGAACGCCATCTACCTGGAATGTTTCATCGACGAGCTGGCGTTCGCGACGAAGCAGGACCCGCTGGAGTTTCGCCGCAAGCTGATGGACAAGCACCCCAAGCACCTTGCGGTGCTGAACGCCGCCGCCAAGGGCGCGGGCTGGGGCACGCCTGCACCGGCCGGCGTGTACCGCGGCCTGGCGCAGACCATGGGTTTCGGCAGCTACGTGGCGGCCTGCGCCGAGGTCTCCGTGGCCGCCGACGGTGAGCTGAAGATCCACCGCATCGTCGCCGCCACCGACCCCGGCCATGCGGTGAACCCGCAGCAGATCGAGATGCAGGTCGAAGGCTCCTTCGTCTATGGCCTGTCGGCTGCGCTGTTCGGCGAATGCACGCTCAAGGACGGGCGCATCCAGCAGTCGAACTTCCATGACTATCCGGTGCTGCGCATCGACCGCATGCCCAAGGTCGAGACCATCGTCATGCCCTCGGGTGGCTTCTGGGGCGGCGTCGGCGAGCCGACCATCGCGGTGGCCGCGCCGGCGGTGCTGAACGCCATCTTTGCCGCCACCGGTGTGCGCATCCGCGAACTGCCGCTGAAGAACCAGAGCCTGAAGAAGGCCTGATGCGGCGTGACCCCGCGACGAGGTCTTCGGCGCTCGGCGCTTGCCGTCGGCGGGTGTGCTTTGTGCAGCGCTTTGGCAGTGTTTGCGGCGTCGGCTCCGGGCTGCGGCGCCGCAACCCTACACGGTGGTCGGCGACGGCATTCCGCTGCCCCTTGCGGCCACAACCGGCGATGCCACACGCGGCCGCGCCATCGTGGCCAGCCGGCAAACGGGCTTGTGCCTGCTGTGCCACAGCGCGCCCATCGCCGAAGAACGCTTCCAGGGCAACCTGGCCACCGATCTGGCGGGTGCCGGATCGCGCTGGAGCGAAGCGCAACTGCGCTTGCGCATCGTCGACGGGCGGCGGCTGAACCCACAATCACCGATGCCCGCCTACTACCGCGTGCAAGGCCTCGAGCGTGTCGGCGACGCCTGGCGCGACAAGCCGGTGCTGTCGGCGCAGCAGATCGAGGACGTGGTGGCTTACCTGCGCAGCTTGCGCGACTGAGCGTGTGGCGCAACCGAAGGCAGCGATCGTGTCGCGAGTTCCGGCGATGAGTCCGGTGCCAACGTCGGCGTACGCGTGCGCTGCGATCCCGCAGGTGCCGCCGCCGGCCGAGTTGAACCGAAGGCAGATGCTGGCTGACCGCCGCGGCAGTGGTCGGCGCGGTGCACATGCGTCCGGCACGGGCCACGCCCGAAACGATGGCCAGCGCGATCCGCAGCTTCACCGGCGGCAGTGCGCCGCGCGAAGGCAAGGTGCGCATCGAAGTGGCGCACGTTGGTGGACAACGGCAACACCGTGCCGGTGAAGATCAGCGTGCCGGGCGCGCCCGCAGGCGAGGTCATGGCCATCGCGCTGTTCAACGAGCGCAATCCGCAGAGCGATGTGGCGCGTTTCGATTTCGGGCCGCGCGCGGCCACGCGCAGCGTGTCCACACGCATCCGGCTGGCGACCACGCAGCAACTGGTGGCGGTGGCGCGTCTGGCCGACGGCAGCTGCTGGTCGCACGCTGTCGAGGTGGTGGTCGTGTTGGCCGCCTGCATCGAGTAGAGCGCCATGGCCCGCACGCTGATCGACGCCCCCACCAGCGCACGCCGCGGCGAGGCCATCCACGTGCGCGTGCTGTTGCAGCATCCGATGGAAAGCGGCTTTCGCGTCGGCGCCGACGGCAAGCTGCTGCCGCGCGACATCGTGCGGCGCTTCAGCTGCCTCTACAACGGTGAGCGCGTGCTCGATGTCGAGCTGTTCCCGGCCATCTCCGCGAACCCCTTCCTGGAGTTCAGCGCGCTCGCCTCCGACAGCGGCACGCTCAGCTTCAGCTGGGAAGGCGACAACGGCTTCGTGCACCGGGAACAGTGGGCGATCACCGTCACCTGACGCGATCGCGTCCAGGCGCCGGCGCTGCGGTCGCTCGTGCGCGCGGCCGGCTCGACCGTCGGTCTGCGCACTCGTGCTGGTCACCTTGCCGAGCCTGCCGGTGCACGGCGCCGAGCCGCTGGCCGAGACGCGACGCTCCGGTTTCGACTACATGAGCCCGTCGACGCAGGCGATGCAACGCGACGATGCGCTCAACCCGGGCATGTTGTGGGTCAAGCAGGGTGAGCAGCTGTGGCATCGCGCCACGGGCGCGAAGCAACAGTCCTGCGCCACCTGCCACGGCGATGCGCGCACGGCGATGCGCGGCGTGGCGGCACGCTACCCGGCCTTCGACACGGCATCGATGCGACCCATCGACCTGCGCCAGCGCATCCAATCCTGCCGGCAGAAGCTGCAATCCGTGACCGGGACGCTCGCCGACGAACCAGAGGCCTTGGGCCTGGAGGCCTTCGTCGCCTTGCAGTCGCGTGGTGACGCGGTGGCGCCGTCCGCCGACCCGCGCCTGGACGCGCCACGCGAGCGTGGGCGCGCGCTCTTCGGTCGACGCATCGGCCAGCTCGACCTGGCCTGTGCCGACTGCCACGACGCGATGGCCGGACGGCGCCTGGGGGGCAGTCCGATCCCGCAGGGCCATGCCACCGGCTACCCGACCTACCGTCTGGAATGGCAGGACATGGGCTCGTTGCAACGGCGTGTGCGCGCCTGCATGACCGGCGTGCGCGCCGAGCCCTTTGCCTGGGGCGCCAGCGAAATGATCGAGCTCGAGCTGTACCTGGCCTGGCGCGCGCGCGGCATGCCGATGGAGGCACCTGCGGTCCGGCCATGAGGCGCATTTGCCTTGGTTAGACTCGCCTGCATGCGGATCAACGTCGATGAGGTAGGGCAATGAGCGGTCTGCTTCAGCTGCTGCGCATCGCGCTGACGGTGTGCTGGCTGGGTCTGCCGTTGCTCGGCGCAGCGCAGGCCAGCGATGCACCGGCCGTCGCCGCCGCGCCCCTGCAAGGGCTTTGGCCGAGGTTCGCGTCATGAACCGTGTGGTGGCCACGTTGCGCGGCAGCCTGTTCGGCATCACCGCGCCGTCACGTGCCATCGAAGCCAAGCGGCGCATCGACGATGCGCTGCAGTCAGGCGGCGAGTTGGTGGTGGCCACGCAGGATCGCCCCGAAGGCACGATGGTGCAGCTCGACGGCGCGATGATGTTCGCCATCGTTCCCACCGACACCGTGGACAACAGCCTGCTCGCGGCGCGCGCCGAGGCGCAGCGTGCCGCGGCCTTGCTTCAGCAGGCGATCGAGGAGTCGCGCGAGAGCCGCAACCTGAAGTCGCTGCTGATCGCGCTGGGAATTGCCCTGGCCGCCACGGCCGTCGCCGGCGCGCTGCTGTGGGGTTTGCGCCGGCTCAGGCGCCGCGTCGAGCGTTGGATCGTCGGTCAGACGCTGGCCCATGCCGACCGGCTGCGCGTCGGGGGTGTCGACCTGGTGCATCGCGAGGGCGTGGTGCGCCTGGAACAGATCGTGCTGAACTTGGCTTTCTGGGCTGGTCGTGCTGCTGCTGGCCTACGAATGGCTGAGCGTGGTGCTGGCGCAGTTCCCGTTCACGCGGGTCTGGGGCGAGCAGCTCAACGGCTTCCTGTTCGGATTGCTCGGCCGCTTTGCGCTGGCCATCGCCCGCGCGGTGCCGGACCTGATCGCCGCGGCTCTGATCTTCTGGCTGGCCTACCTGCTGGTCAAGGTGCTGAGAGGCTTCTTCGCCAGGGTGGCCAGCGGACAGGTGCAGGTGGGCTGGCTCGGCCCCGACGTCGCGCTCACGACCTCGAGGCTGTGCGTGGCGGCGATCTGGCTGTTCGCGCTGGCCATGGCCTACCCGTACCTGCCGGGCTCGGATACCGAGGCCTTCAAGGGCCTGTCGGTCCTGGTCGGGCTGATGATTTCGCTGGGTGCGTCCAACCTCGTCGGCCAGCTGGCCAGCGGGCTGATCCTGACCTACACCCGCACCTTCCACACCGGCGAGTTCGTGCGCATCGACCAGCACGAGGGCACGGTGGTCGCGCTGGGCACCTTCACCACGCGCATCCGCACCGGCATGGGCGAGGAGCTGACGATCTCCAACTCGCAGGTGCTGGGCTCGGTGACGCGCAACTATTCGCGTGCCGTCAAGGGCACGGGCTTCATCGTCGACACCACGGTGACCATCGGCTACGACACGCCGTGGCGGCAGGTCAACGCGATGCTGGTCGAGGCGGCGCGGCGCACGCCCGGCGTGCTGACCGACCCGCCGCCGCATGTCTTCCAGGTGGCCTTGTCGGACTTCTATCCCGAGTACCGCCTGGTGTGCCAGGCCGTGCCGAGCGAGCCGAGGCCGCGCGCCGAGGTCATGAGCCTGCTGCACGCCAACGTGCAGGACGTGTTCAACGAACACGGCGTGCAGATCATGTCGCCGCACTACCTGGGCGACCCGGCCGAGGCCAAGCTGGTGCCGCCGTCGAAGTGGTACGCAGCGCCGGCCAAGCCGCCGCAGGCGCGTTGAGCGCCGTCAGTCGGGGATGACCGCGGTGACCTCGATCTCGACCTTGGCGCGGTCCTCGATCAGCGCGCTGCACCTGCACCGCCGTCATCGCCGCGTTGAAGCTGCCGATCAACTCGCGGAAGGCGGCACCGATCTCGCGCGACGCGGCCAGGTACTCGCGCTTGTCGGTGACGTACCAGGTCATGCGCACGATGTGCTCGGGCTTCGCGCCGGCCTCGTTCAGCACCGCGACCACGTTGGCCAGCGCCTGGCGCACCTGGCCGGCCATGCTGTCGGTATGGAACTCGCACTGGGCGTCCCAGCCGATCATGCCGGCGACGAAGACCTGGCGGCCACGCACGGCCACGCCGTTGGCATAACCCTTGGGGCGCGCCCAGCCGGGCGGTTGCAGCACTTGTGTCATCGCAGGATCCTTGTTCTGAGCGCGCTTCACGCGCAGGTCATGCGCCGTGGAAGCGCGCGATCGCAGCGCGCAGGTCGGCCGGAATGTCGACCGCGCGGTGCGTGTCCAGATCGGTGAACACCAGCACCTGGCGCATGTGGAAACGCTGCTCGTCGCCGCAGCGGCAGCCGATCGACAGCGTGATCGACTTGGTCCCGACGCGCTCGACGCTCAGCCCCAGCAATACATCGTCGCCCATGCGGCTGACGGCCGTGAACTCGCATTGCAGGCTGACGGTGGGCATGCCCGTGCGGCGCTTGCCCAGCAGCTCGGCATAGGGCACGCCGAGCGCGTCGCCGACCCAGTCTTCGACCAGGTTGTTGATCATCACCAGGTATTGCGGGAAGAAGACGATGCCGGCCGGATCGCAATGTGCGAAGCGAATGCGCACCGGTCGTTCGAAGGGGTGCACGGTGGCCGCGGCCACGATCTTGGTTTCGCTCATCAGGCACGCTCAGCGCCATGCGCTGCGGAATTCGCCATGGAACGGCGCGACGGCTCATGGCCGGTCCTCACGCAAGCGAAAGCGCTGCAGCTTGCCGGTCTCGGTGCGTGGCAGCTTGTCGCGGAACTCGATCTCGCGCGGGTACTTGTAGGGCGCGATGGTCTGCTTGACAAAATCCTGCAAGCCGCGCTTCAGTGCCTCGGACGGCTGCGCCGGTGCCTTCAGCACGACGAAGGCCTTGACGATCTGGCCGCGCTCTTCGTCGGCCACGCCGACCACCGCGCATTCGGCCACGTCGGGGTGGCGCAGCATCGCATCCTCGACTTCGGGGCCGGCGATGTTGTAGCCGGCCGAGATGATCATGTCGTCGGTGCGCGACTGGTAGTGGTAGTAGCCGTCCGCATCCAGCAGGTAGGCGTCGCCGGTCAGGTTCCAGCCGTCCCTGACGTAGCTGCTCTGGCGCGCATCGGCCAGGTAGCGGCAACCCGTCGGACCCTTGACCGCCAGCTTTCCCACCTGGCCCGGCGGCAGCGGCTGGCCTTGCTCGTCCATCACGCAGGCGATGTAGCCCGGCACCACCTTGCCAGTGGCGCCGGGGCGGGCGTCGTTTTCGTCCGCGGAGATGAAGATGTGCAGCAGCTCGGTCGAACCGATGCCATCGATGATCTCCAGGCCGCTGAGCTGCTTCCACAGTGCGCGTGTCGCCGCCGGCAAGGCCTCGCCAGCGGAAACGCACTTGCGCAGGCTGGTCGCCGGGAACGGTTGGCCCTGCAAGGACATGGCGATGGCGCGGTACGAGGTGGGCGCAGTGAACATCACCGTGGCCTTGAACTGCTGCACCGCGTCCAGCAGATCGGCCGGCCCGACCTTCTCGACCAGCACGGTGGACGCGCCCACGCTCATCGGGAAGAGCAACAAGCCGCCCAGGCCGAAGGTGAAGGCCAGCGGCGGGCTGCCGATGAACACGTCGTCCGCCGTCGGCCGCAGCACGTGCGGCGGCCAGCAGGCGCAGGCCGCCATCACGTCGCGGTGGAAATGCATCGTGCCCTTGGGCTGGCCGGTGGTGCCGGAAGTGAAGGCCATCAGGCAGGTGTCGTCGGCGGCGGTGTCGACGTTGTCGAAGCGCTCGCTGTGCGCTGCCATCGCGGCGTCCAGCCCGCTGGCGCTGGCGTCGTTGAAGAAGCGCAATTCGCGCAGACCCGGACAGTCTGCCGACCGCGAGCTTCAGTTCCTCCGCCAGCCGCAGATCGCACAGCGCATGGGTCACCTGCGCCTTGTCGACGATCTGCTTCAGCTCCTTGGCACGCAGCAGCGGCATGCTGCCCACCGCGATGCCGCCGGCCTTGACCACGGCAAACCAGCAGGCCGCCAGCATCGGTGAGTTCGGCGCACGCAGCAGCACGCGGTTGCCCGGCACCAGGCCCATGTCGCGCACCAGCACCTGGGCGATGCGGTTGGCGCGGGCTTGCAGGTCGGCGTAGGTCCAGCGCAGGCCCGGCGCCTGGATGCAGCAGCCTGTCGCCACGGCCTTCGGCGACATGTCGGTCGAGCAGTTCGGTGGCGCAGTTCAGCTGCGGCGGAAACTGCAACGTGGGCAGGTCGAACAGATATTCGGGCTGCGCCTGCAGCGGTGGCAGATGATCGCGGGCGAAGGTGTCGGTGTGTGCGCTGCTCATGGTGTCGGCCTCAAACGCGCGGGTCCTTCAACAGCTCGCGCGCGATGATCAGCTGCTGCACTTCGGTGGCGCCTTCGTAGATGCGCAACGCGCGGATCTCGCGGTACAGGCGTTCCACCGGCTGCTCGCTGACGACGCCGAGTCCGCCCCACATCTGCACCGCCGCGTCGATGACCTGCTGCGCGCCCTCGGTGGCCATCATCTTGGCCATCGCGGCCTCGCGCGTGACGTTCTGGCCCTGGTCGCGCGCCCAGGCCGCGCGGTAGGTAAGCAGTGCGGCACTGTCGATGGTGGTCGCCATCTGGGCCAGCTTGGCCTGCGTCAGCTGGAAGTCGGCCAAGCGCTGCTGGAACATGCGACGCGAGGTGGCGCGCTGCAGCGCTTCGTCCATCGCGCGGCGCGCCATGCCGAGCGCCGCCGCGGCCACCGAGGTGCGGAACACGTCCAGCGTGCGCATCGCGATCTTGAAGCCCTGCCCGGCCTCGCCGATGCGCTGCGACAACGGGATGCGGCAATCGTTGAACTCCAGGCGTGCGAGAGGGTGCGGCGCGATGACATTGATGCGCGAGGCGACCTCGAAGCCAGGCGTGCCATCGTCGACGATGAAGGCCGAGATGCCGCGCGCGCCTTCAGCCTCGCCCGTGCGCGCGAAGACGACATAGAAGTCGGCGATGCCGCCGTTGGAGATCCAGGTCTTCTCGCCGTTCAGCACCGCATGGTCACCGTCGACACGCGCACTGCAGGCCATGGCGGCGACGTCGGAGCCGGCGTCGGGCTCGGACAGCGCGAAGGCGGCGATGGCACTGCCGCGCGACACCGCTGTCAGGTATTGCTCCTTCTGCGCAGCGCTGCCGTGCAGCGAGATGGCACCCGAGCCCAGGCCCTGCATCGCGAAGGCGAAGTCCGCCAGCCCCGAATGCCGCGCCAGCGTCTCGCGCATCAGGCACAGCGCGCGCGTGTCGAGCACGTCGCTGATACCGCCGTAAGCCGTGCCCGCCACCGCATGGCGCAGCCAGCCGCCGTCGCCCAGCGCGACCACCAGCGCGCGGCACTCGCCGTCGACGTCGGCATGCGCGTCCTGCGACACATGCAATTTGGCCCAGGCGTCGAGCTCACGCTGCATTTCGACATGACGCGGCTCGAAGAACGGCCAGTCGAGGTAGCGGGTGTCGCTCATCTAATTGCCCTCGAACACCGGCTTTTGCTTGGCAGCAAAGGCGCGGTAGGCGCGGCCGAAGTCTTCGGTCAGCATGCACAGCGCCTGCGCCTGGGCTTCGGCCTCGATGGCCTGGTCGATGTCCATGGCCCATTCATGGTGCAGCATGCTCTTGGTCACGCCGTTGGCGAAGGTCGGGCCGCTGGCCAACTCCAGCGCCAGCGAGCGCGCTTCGGCGAGCACGTTCTCGGGCGTGCAAACACGGTTGTAGAAGCCCCATTGATGGGCCTCTTCGCCGCCCAGCGCACGCCCGGTGTACAGCAGCTCGGAGGCGCGGCCCTGGCCGACGATGCGCGGCAGCATGTTGCAAGCCCCCATGTCGCAACCGGCCAGGCCGACGCGGTTGAACAGGAAGGCCACCTTGCTGCGCGCGGTGCCGTAGCGCAGGTCGCTGGCCATCGCGATGATCGCGCCTGCGCCGGCGCACACGCCGTCGATGGCGGTGACGATCGGCTGCGGGCAATGCCGCATGGCCTTGACCAGGTCGCCGGTCATGCGCGTGAACATCAGCAACTCGGGCGCTTTCAGTTCGATCAGCGGGCCGATGATCTCGTGCACGTCGCCGCCGGAGCAGAAGTTGTCGCCTGCGCCGTGCAGCAGCACGACCTTCACGTCGTCGGCGTGGCGCAGGCGCTGGAACAGGTCGCGAAGCTCGGCGTAGGAATCGAAGGTCAGCGGGTTCTTGCGCTCGGGCCGGTTCAGCGTGATGCTGCCGATGCCGCCTGCGCCACGCTCCACAGAAAATGCTTGGCGCGGTAGTCGGCCATGGGCCGGCGGTTGCCTGCCAGCAAAGCGGGGTCGATGCTCACGGTTTTGGTCTCCATGCGGCGGCTTGCTGCACTGAAAGCTGCACGCGCAGCCGGCCCAGCAGTTCGAAGAGTTGATGGCGGTCGGCGGAGTCGATGTCGCCGAACAGCTCGACCACCCAGCGCTCGTGTTCCTGGGCAATCTTCTCGAAGGCCTTGCGGCCGTTGGCGGTGAGGCCGACGCGCCAGGAGCGGCGGTCGCCGGGTTCGGCATCGCGTTGCACCAGGCCGTCTTTTTCAAGCTCATCGGTCAAGCCGGTGACGTTGCCGCCGGTGACCATCAGGAAGCGCGACAGCGCGCTCATGCGCAGGCCATCGGGGTGGCGGTGCAGTTGCGCCAGATAGTCGAAGCGCGCCAAGGTCATGCCGAACTGCGTGCGCAGGCGTTTGCGGATTTCCGTTTCGATGTCGGTGCTGCAGGCCAGCAGGCGCAGCCACAGGCGCAGCGAATGGTGGTCGTCGCTGGACAGGCGCGCTTCCAGGCCGATGCTCTGGTCGCCGAGCAGCGGCGTGATTTCGTGTTTGGCGGCGCGTTTCATCAGGCCGGTTCTTTCACCACAGGTGTCGTGTTCAACGCCTTCTCGCGCGCGAAGATGCTTTCCATCTGCGACTTTCCGCTGACGTATTGTTTCGGCCAGACGACAGGCGTGTAGCCGATCTTCGCGGCCTCGGTCAGCGTCCAGGCCGGATTGGCCAGGTGCGGACGCGCCACCGCGCACAGGTCGGCGCGGCCGGCGGCGATGATGCTGTTCACGTGGTCGGCCTCGCTGATGGCACCCACCGCAATGGTCGGGATGCCGACTTCGTTGCGGATGCGGTCGGCAAAGGGTGTCTGGTACATGCGGCCGTACACCGGCTTCTGCGTCGGCGCTGACCTGGCCCGACGAACAATCGATCATGTCCGCGCCCGCGGCCTTGAAGGCACGCGCGATCTCCACCGCATCGTCGGGCATGATGCCGCCTTCGACCCAGTCGTGCGCCGAGATGCGCACCGACATCGGTCGCTCCTGCGGCCAGGCGGCTCGCACCGCGGCAAACACTTCCAGCGGAAAGCGCAGGCGGTTGGCGAGCGAGCCACCGAACTCGTCATCACGGTGATTCGTCAGCGGCGAGATGAAGGCCGACAGCAGATAGCCGTGCGCGCAGTGCAGCTCCAGCCAGTCGAAACCGGCCTCGGCCGCCATCTGCGTGCTGCGCACGAACTGCGCAGTGACTTCGACCATGTCGGCGCGGGTCATCGACTTCGGGATCTGGCTCACGCCTTCCAGGTACTGCACGCGCGACGCCGCCGATGATCGGCCAGTTGCCGTCGGTCAGCGGCTCGTCGCCGCCTTCCCAGGCGACGCGCGTCGAGGCCTTGGGACCGGCGTGGCCGATCTGCATCGCCACCTTGGCGTCGGTGTTCGTGTGAATCCAGTCGACGATGCGTTTCCAGCCGGTCAGGTGCTCGGGCGCGTACAGGCCCGGGCAGCCCGGCGTGATGCGGCCTTCGGCGCTGACACAGGTCATCTCGGCAAACACCAGGCCGGCGCCGCCCATCGCGCGCGCGCCCAGGTGCACCAGGTGGTAGTCGCCGGGCGTGCCATCGACGGCCGAGTACTGCGCCATCGGCGAGACGATGACGCGGTTCTTCAAGCGTGAGGCCGCGCACGCGGTAGGGCGTGAACATCGGCGGCGGCGGTGTCGACGTCGTCGGCCAGCTCGAGGCCGGCCTGGCGCGCAAACCAGCGCTCGTAGCCCTCGAGCCAGGCTCTTGTCGCGCAGGCGCAGGTTCTCGTGGCTGATGCGCTGGCTGCGCGTCAGCATCGAATACATGAACTGCTCGGGCGGCAGCGAATCGGCATAACGCTGGCCGACGGCCTCGAACCACTCCATCGCGTTCCAGGCGGCGTTCTGCAGGCGCAGCACGTCCACGTTGCGCAGTGCCTGGTACTGCTTCAGCACTTCGCCGATCTGCGCGGGTGTGTAGGACGCTTGCGCACCCAGGTCCTTGAACTGGCGCGCCAGCTCGATGGCGTCCTCGATCGCCAGCTTGGTGCCCGAGCCGATGGCGAAATGCGCGGTGTGCACCGCATCGCCCATCAGCACCACATGCGCTCGTCCATTGAAATGCGACCACTGCTCGCACTTCACGCGCTGGAAGTTCAGCCACGCGGACCCGCGCATGTGGCGCGCGTTGGTCATCAAGGTGTGGCCGCCGAGGTGCTCGGCGAACAGCTTTTCGCAGAAGGCCACCGACTCGTCGGCGTTCAGCTTGTCCAGCCCATGCGCCTTCCACACCGCTTCGGGCGTCTCGACGATGAAGGTGGTGGTCTTGTCGTCGAACTTGTAGACGTGCGCCTGGAACCAGCCGTGCTCGGTCTTCACGAAGGTGAAGTTGAAGGCGTCGTACAGCTTGGTGGTGCCCAGCCAGATGAAGCGGTTGGGGCGCGTCACCACGTCGGGCTTGAAGAGGTGCGCGTACTTGGCGCGGATCTTCGAGTTGACGCCGTCGCTGGCGATGATCAGGTCGGCATCGGGAAAGTCGGCATCGGAATCGACCTCGGTCTCGAACAGCAGCTTCACGCCCAACTCTTCGCAGCGTGCCTGCAGGATGTTGAGCAGCTTCTTGCGCCCGATGCCGACGAAGCCGTGGCCGCCGCTGCGGATGACGCGGCCCTTGAACTCCAGCTCGATGTCGTCCCAGTGATTGAAGGCCTGCTGGATGGCCGCCGCGGTGGGCGCGTCCCACTGGCGCATGTTGTCCATGGTGGCGTCGGAGAAGACGACGCCCCAGCCGAAGGTGTCGTAGGGCTTGTTGCGCTCGACCACGGTGACGTCGTGCGCCGGCTGCATGGCCTTCATCAGCAGGCCGAAATACAGCCCCGACGGCCCGCCCCCGATGCAGACGATCTTCATGCGCCGCGCGCCTCCACCCCGTTGATCTGGGCGGTAGTTTGGCGGTCAAAGGTTTAGGTGTCAAGCAATTTTCCGAGCCCCGAGCGCAGCCGTGCGGACGCTGCCATAGTGCCGGCCATGCTGATGCTGAACTGGATTGACGACGACGAGCCGTTGCCTCCGACCTACTCGGCGCTGGGCACGGATAGCGACGCGCCCGGCCTGCTGGCGGCCGGCAGCAGCGTGACGCCGCAGCGCCTGGAAGAAGCCTATCGGCACGGTGTGTTCCCGTGGTTCGGACGTGACCAGCCGGTGCTGTGGTGGAGCCCCGATCCGCGCATGGTGCTGCCTGTGGCGCGCTTCAAGCTGTCGAAGAGCCTGGCCAAGACCCTGCGCCGCTTCATGCGCACCAGCGGCTGCGAAGTGCGCATCGACGGCGCCTGCCGACGCGTCATCGAAGCCTGTGCACGCACGCCCCGCAACGGCCAGGCCGGCACCTGGATCGTGCCGCAGATGGTGGACGCCTACGCTGCCTGGCACCAGCTCGGCCGCGTGCACAGCTTCGAGACCTGGGTCGAGGGCGAGCTCGTCGGCGGACTGTATGGCGTGTCGATCGGTCGCATGTTCTTCGGTGAATCGATGTTTGCCTGGGCCACCGACGCATCGAAGATCGCGCTCGCCGCGCTGGTGTGCTTTTGCCGCACGCACGGCATCGCGCTCATCGACTGCCAGCAGAACACCGGCCATCTTGCATCGCTAGGGGCGCTCGAGCTTTCGCGCAGCAGTTTCGAGCAGCACCTCTCCCTTGCCTTGGGGGAGCCGGACATTGCCGATTGGTCCTATGATTCCCGCATGTGGCGGCAACTCGATGCGCTGCAGGGCAAACCGGACTGAAGAGCGCGCGTGACGCACCCCAAGGAACTTCCGCTTTCATCGCTGCAGTTTTATGCGACGGCGCCTTATCCGTGCAGCTACCTGCCGGACAAGCAGGCGCGCTCGCAAGTGGCCACGCCCAGCCACCTGATCAATGCCGATGTCTATTCCGGGCTGGTGGCCAACGGCTTTCGGCGCAGCGGCATGTTCACCTATCGCCCCTATTGCGACGGCTGCCGCGCCTGCGTGCCGCTGCGCGTGCCGGTCAACACCTTCAAGCCCTCGCGCAGCCAGCGCCGTGCCTGGAAGGCGCACACCGGCCTGAAGGCACGCGTGCTGCGCCTGTGTTTCGTGCCCGAGCACTACCAGCTGTACCTGCGCTACCAGGCCGGGCGCCACAGCGGCGGTGGCATGGACCACGACAGCGTCGACCAGTACACCCAGTTCCTGCTGCAAAGCCGCGTCAACTCACGCCTGGTGGAGTTTCGCGAGCCGAGTGAAGGCGGCGGCCTGGGCGCGCTGAAGATGGTGTCGATACTGGATGTGCTGAACGACGGTATCTCCGCCGTCTACACCTTCTACGAGCCCGACGCCGCCGCCAGCTACGGCACCTACAGCGTGCTGTGGCAGATCGAGCAGACCCGGCAGCTCAAGCTGCGCCACGTGTACCTGGGCTACTGGATCGAGCGCAGCCCGAAGATGGCCTACAAGGCGCAGTTCCAGCCGCACCAGTTGCTGGTGGACGGGCAGTGGGCGGTGCCAACTGCGGCACCGGCTGGTCGCTGACAGGTTACGCCCGCCGGCGCCGGCCATCGATCGAAACCGCGCTCACCCCGCCGCGTCAGGGATGCCGCGGTCGGGTGGAACAGACCCCATGAAGCCGATCGTCGGCGCAAACCATTTGATGCCGCTGCTGATCCTCGTCACTTCCGGCCCGATAGTGCTGCCAATCGCCACGCCATCCTCCTCGAGCACGTAGATCAGGGTCTGCTCGCCCGCAGCGAGGACGCACAAGGTGCTGTCGGTGCCCACCCGAAGTTGCTGCCCTGGCGCCGGGCTTGGCCCTTCGCTCGCGCCCCCGGCCATCCAGGGTGCAGCGCAGAGCCCCGCGGATCCTGCCGATGAGTGAAGAACAAGTGCCGCACCGGCGCGACTGCGAGTTCACGCAGCGCAAGCATCTGGGTCTCATCGTCGGCGTTCGCGTCGACGATGGCAGCTGCGCTGTGCGCCGTGTCGGTGATCAGGTAAGCGTTCCCGGCCAACCCGCAGATGCGCCACAAGCGCGGCGAAAGCTGCGTCACGTCGCCCGGCGCCAGTTCGCAGCGCGCGTCACCCCGCCCGTCGGGATCGAGCCGCACCACCTCCGCATACGCGGCCTCGTCGTCGATGATGAAGCGCGGACCGCTGCGCCCCAGCGCCATGCGGGGGAAGATGCGTCGCACGCCGCGCAAGTCCAGCGCCTGCCGGAAGCCGGCCTGCGCGCTGGCAAAGCTGCGGATGCTGTGCAGCACCTTCTGCGTCACGTTCAGCAGCTTCAGGCCACGCGCCGGGTCGAGCGCTTCGTCGGGAGTCAGCCACAGCAGCTCCAGCGCTTCGCCCATGTCAGGCATGGCCTCCTGGCCTGCCGGCGCGACGCGCACGAAAAAGCGCGTGTCGAAGCGCTTGGGCCGCACCACCGGCGTCAACCAATGGGCGAAGTAGGCCATGTCGCGCAAATCCAGGCGCCAGCCCATCGCCAGGCACAGCGCGGCGATGGTGGCGTCGCCGCGATGCAGGCGGCTGCGCCAGTCGCGCAGCGTGTCGGCATGCGCGGCCATGTCGATCGGCGCGCCGTCGGGTCCGCAGACGAAGAGCAGGCCGACTTCTTCGAAGCTCTCGCGCAGCGCGGCGATGAAGTAGTCCAGCCCGCCGTGCGGCAAACCCAGTCGGGCACTGGCCGTGGCGTCGTCCAGGCCGAAGCACAAGGCGTGCGCCTGTGCATCGGCGCGGTCGAGCACGCCACCGGGAAAGACGCACATGCCGCTGCGAAAGTCGTTGTCGCCGCGCTCGGGCCGGCGCATCAACAGCACTTCGGTGCCGCGCGGGCCGTCGCGCAGCATCAGCAACGATGCGGCGGGGCGGATGTTCGCGCCGGTGGTGGCTGGCGCGACATCATCAGTGCCGCAGCCCGCGGCCATGCCTGCACGGCCGCACCCGAGGCATGCAGCCTGGCGATCTCGTCGGCACTGAAGCCGGCTTCGGCCAGCACGGCGTCGGTGTGGCTGCCGATGGCCGGTGCCGGGCGCGGCATCTCGGCCGTGCTGCGGTCGAAACGCGGCGCGGGCGCGGGCTGCATCACGCCGCCGATGTCGATGAAGCCGCCACGCTCCAGCGCATGGGCGTGCTTCGGCGCCTCCTCGATCGTCAGCACCGGCGCAAAGCAGGCGTCGCTGCCGGCCAGCAGCGCACTCCATTCGTCGCGCGTCTTGCCGCGGAAGATGTCGGTCATCGCCGCGCGCATTTCGGGCCACAGCTTGCGGTCCTGCTGGCCCTTGATGAAGCGCGCATCCAGGCCGATGCGCTGCGCCATCTCGGCAAAGAACTTCGGCTCCAGCGCGCCGATCGACACGTAGCGGCCATCCGAGGTTTCATAGGTGTCGTAGAAGGGCGCGCCGCCGTCGAGCAGGTTGCTCGCGCGCTGCGCCTTCCACGCGCCGCTGGCCGTCATGCCGTAGAAGATCGACATCAGCGACGCCGCGCCGTCCACCATCGCCGCATCCACCACCTGGCCGCGGCCGGAGGATTGGCGCTCGAACAGCGCGGCCATCAAGCCGAAGGCCAGGTACAGCGCGCCGCCGCCGTAGTCGCCGACCAGGTTCAGCGGCGGCACGGGCTTGGCGCCGGCCGGCCCGATGGCATGCAGCGCGCCGGTGAGCGCGATGTAGTTCAGGTCGTGGCCCGCGGCCTGGGCCATCGGTCCGGATTGGCCGAAGCCCGTCATGCGGCCATACACCAGCCGCGGGTTGCGCGCGTGGCAGTCGGCCGGCCCCAGGCCCAGCCGTTCGGCCACGCCGGGGCGAAAGCCTTCGATCAGCGCATCGGCGCCGTCGATCAGGCGCAGCACCGCGTCGCGCCCGGCGGGGGATTTCAGGTCCAGCGCGACCGAGCGCCGGCCGCGGCCCGTGATCTCGAAGCGCTTGTCGGTCGGCACGCCCAGGCCGCTGGGTTCGAGCCGGTCGATGCGTATCACGTCCGCGCCCTGGTCGGCCAGCAGCATGGCGCACATCGGCCCGGGGCCGATGCTGGCCAGTTCGATGACGCGCATTCCTTTCAACGGTCCCATGATCGGCCTGTCCTTCGTGTGGTGCCGCGATGCTGCGGCGTGGCCTTGAGTTTGCCTGAAGCGTCGCGCCAGACATCACGCAGGCCCTGGCGCAAGCACGCTTGTCGCGTGGCAGGCCATGCCCTAGAGTCGTCGGCATCCCCACGAGAGCCAGCGATGTCGATGAATTTGTCCAACCCCTTGCTCGGCAGCTGGCAGCTGCGCTGCTGGGACATCCGCTACAGCGATGGCCGCGCGCCGAGCTATCCGTATGGCGAGGACGCGACCGGCCTGATCGTCTATTCCAGCGACGGCTGGATGAGCGCCTGCATCGCGCGCGCGTCGCGGCCGCGCCTGTCCAGCGACAGCGTGCGCCATGCGCCCGAGGCCGAGCGCCTGGCCGCCTTCGAAAGCTACTTCAGCTACGCCGGCCCGTACAGCTTGCGCGAGCACCAGGGCCGGCCGCAGGTGGTGCACACGGTGACGATGTCGCTGAACCCGAACTTCGTCGGCACGCAGCAGGTGCGCGACATGCAATTCGATGCCGAGGGGCGGCTCACGCTGTCGGCGTCGGACACGATGCCGAAGTCCGACGTGCAACGCCATCACCGCCTGTTGTGGGAGCGGCGCGGGGCACCCGCCTGAAAAGGCAAGCGCGGCCGTCGATGCGCCGCATGATCTGGATCACACGAGGAGCGCGAGCTTGAAACCGGTATTGGTGCTGTTGCATGGTCTGCTGAACGACGAGCGGGTGTGGGAACCGGTGGCCTGGTGCCTGCGCGATTCAGCCGACATACGCATTCCCAACCTGCGGCGGCAGGAGCACATGGCGCAGATGTCCGCCGATGCCTGGGCGGCGGTGGCCGATGTGCCGGCTGAAACGCCTGTGGTGCTGGCGGGCTTTTCGATGGGCGGTTATGTCGCCCTGCAGATGCTGGCCGACGCGCCGCGGCGGGTGGCCGCGCTGGCGCTGATCGACACCTCGTGCCGCCCCGAAGCGCCGGAGAACATTCCCGTGCGCGAGGCCACCATGGCGGGCTTGCAGCGCGACATCGGCGCCGAAACGCTCAACATCCTGCGCCGTGGCGTGCATGCCGACCGCCTGGCGGATGTGCACTTGATGGCGCTGGGCCAGCGCATCATGCGCGAGGTGGGCGCGGACGCGGCGATCCGCCAGCTGCGCGCCATCATCGGCCGCGCGGATCACCGCCAGATGCTGGCCGGGCTGGACCTGCCCACGCTGGTGATGTGCGGGCGCGTGGACCAGGTCACGCCACTGGCGCTGTCGCGCGAGGCGGCGGCGCTGATTCCCGGCGCGCGGCTGCACATCGTCGAGGACGCAGGGCACTGGACGCCGCTGGAGCAGCCTGCGGTGGTGGCGGCGCAATTGCTCGAGCTGCTGCGTCGCTTGCGCTGACCGCGCCCATACAGCTCGCCCGCGCGGCGCGCGGACCTGTCGCGGGTGGCTTGCGCCAAAGCGGGTAGCCTCGCGCCATGACCCAACAGCCCATCCCGCGCCGCGCCCTCGTTCTCATGGTCGTGCTGACCCTGGTGTGGGGCACCAACTGGCCGCTCTTCGCCTTTGCCGTGCGCGAGATTTCGGTGTGGACCTTCCGCGCCGTGGCCGTCTCGATGGCCGGCGTGGCGCTGCTGGCGGTGGCGCGCGCGCGCGGGCTGTCGCTGGTGGTGCCGCGCGAGTACTGGCCGACGATCTGCATCGGCACCTTCTTCTATCTGATCATCTGGAACATCGCCAGCACCTACTCGGCGATCCTCATCCCTTCGGGGCAGTCGGCCGTGCTCGGCTTCACCATGCCGCTGTGGTCGGCGCTGATCTCGTGGGCGGTGCTCGGCGAAAAGCTCAGCGGGCGGCTGCTGCTGGCCGTGATGCTGGGCTGCTCGGCCGTGCTGCTGCTGATGCTGCCGGGCCTGGACGCCTATGCGCGCGCACCGCTGGGCTTTGCGCTCGGCCTGGGCGCCGGCCTGGGCTGGGCCATCGGCACGCTGATCCTGAAGCGCGGCAAGGTGATGGTGAACGCGCTGGTGCTCACCGGCTGGCAGTTGCTGATCGCCGCGGTGCCCACCACGATCGGTGCCTTTGCCTTCGCCGAAGGCCCCTGGTTCATGCCCTCGTGGCAGACCATCGCGGTGGTGAGCTACATCGCGCTGGTGCCGATGAGCATCGGCAATGCGGCGTGGTTTTCCATCGTCGGCATGCTGCCGGTGAACATCGCCGGGCTGTCGTCGGTGATGGTGCCGATCGTCGCCATGGTCTCGGGCGCCATCGTGCACGGCGAGCCGCTCGGGCTGCTGCAGTGGGCGGCGATGGCCTGCACCGCGATATCGCTGTCGCTGGTGCTGCTGAAGCCCAGCGGACCGAAGTAGCCGCGCCCGTCAGTGATAGTCCTCTTCACGCTGATGGCGCACCGCCAGCACGACTACTTTCGACACACTGACGATCTCGTACAACGCGACATAGCCTGTGCCCCCGAACGGGATGATCAGTTCGCGCTGTGCCGGGTTCTGGGCTGCTTTGCGGAAGCTGAAGGGCGTGATGGCCAGGCGGTGCTGCGCCGTCGCCCTGATGGCCTCGATCGCTGCCTGGGCGCGATCGAGGTCTTCGGTTGTGTCGGCTTGAGCGAGCAGGTAGTCAAAGAGGCGTTCCAGGTCCGCTTCGGCCGTCGGAGACAGCTCAACGACAAAAGTCATCGGCCGAGCTTCTTGCGCCTGGCGTCGAGCTTGGATTGCAGTCTTTCCAGTACGGTCTCAACGGGCACCGAAACGCCCGTCTGGTGGTACGCCTCGGACGCTGCTTGTGCACGAGCATGGAATGCGGTCTGGACGCGCCGGAAAGCGATGGCGTTTCGCACAGTGGCCTCGACGAAGTCGGTCAGGGTTTCGCCCTGCCTGAGTACGGACTCGAGCTCAGCGCGCAACTCCGGCTCGACGCGGACTTGAGGTATGACGGCGGACTTCATCAGAGAAGTGTATTGCGTTTGAGTTGCACTCGCAACGACCCTCTCTGAGGTGCCAGTATCTACATGACGGTAGAGGTCGCTGTTGGCCACCTGCTGACATACGCTGGCGTGGGCCGATCGGCCGGTACACACTGGGTGCGGGCACTCGTTCTTGCTTGATCGGTACCCGTTGTCGACCCACTACTGTCCATCAGCCTGGCGCCGCCGACTTCAGCAATGCAGCGTAAGCGGCCGGTCGCGACAAAGTATCCAGAGCCAGGTTTAGCGTTAGACGGCGGACCCGCGCTGCCGATCGCCTGAGCAACGCACGCTCCGTGAGTGCGACGCGCTCAAGGAGCTTGAGCAGGCGAAGGCGGCGCAGGAGTGGCTGACGGCTCGCTCCCCGTACCATAGCGGTCATGAAGTTCAAGAACCGCAACCTGCGCGCCCTTGGCGAGTGCGTTGTCGGTGACACCGACTACTTCCCGTACCGGTCCAGCTACCGCATCACCCAGTTCTTCGAGGAGTGCGATCTGGATTTCACTCATGACGGGACAACGCGGCCGATGTGGGCAGCCGAACGGCTGGCAGAGTTGCTGGAGGACCCGCAGCCAGCCCCAAACGCCTTGCCTGAGCGATTCATGAATCTGCTGCGTGTTCTGATGCAAAAGTCAGATGCCCAGGACGGCGACTCACAGCGGGGGCTCGCCCTGGCTGAGCTGAACAAGCCGCTCAGCCGGGAGGGGTACGAGGCGTTCTACGGGGACGATCAGCTGCTCTATGTCCGACACATCGGGACGAAGACGGTCTCGTCGCTCACGACGAATCCCCACCGGCCGTTCACCCCAAACGAGGTCAAGCGCCAGGGACAGCTCAGCACCTACGCTCGACTCTTGCTCCGAGGACGACCTTATCAACAACGTGCTGCTGCCACTGCTCCGGCAGCTCGGCTACCACCGCATCTCGTCGGTCGGCCACAAGGACAAGGCGCTTGAGTACGGAAAGGATGTGTGGATGCGGTTCGTGCTGCCGACCCAGCACGTCCTGTACTTCGGGCTGCAGGCCAAGAAGGGGAAGCTCGACGCGGCCGGCATGACGCACGGCTCGAATGCGAACATCGCCGAGATTTACAACCAGGTCTTGATGATGCTGGGCCATGAGATCTTCGACTCTGAGACGAGCAAAAAAGTGCTTGTAGACCACGCGTTCATCGTGGCAGGTGGCGAGATCACCAAGGCGGCTAGGAACTGGCTTGGTGGAAAGCTGGACCAGACGAAGCGGAGCCAGATTCTGTTCATCGACCGGGACGACATCCTGAATCTCTACGTCGTGAGCAGCTTGCCGCTGCCGGAGGGGGCGGTGCCAAAGGTGGCCGACCCGTTCGACGACGACATACCTTTCTAAATTCTGGTGCCCATCCAGGGCCGCCGACCCGGCGGCTGCCACGTCCGCCCTCGCGGCAAGCCGCCACTCGGGCGCTTCAGGCGCACGTCAGCGCTCAGTCTTTTGCTGCCCCATGACTTGGCCCAGCCGGCAACCTACAGCGCCGTGCTCGACGCCGAACTCAGGCGGTATCGATCATCAATGAAGATGCAGCGCGCGTGCTCGGACGTTGCCATGTCGTCCGGCCGCGTGATTCAGGCGGAGCGACTGGCCGCTCCCGCCACATGCCGCTCGCGAAGCTCGCGCTTGAGCACCTTGCCGATGGCGCTGCGCGGCAGCTCGTCGATGTAGTGCAGGCTGGCCAGGCGCTGGGTCTTGCCCACGCGCTGGTTGAACCAGGCCAGCAACTCGGCCTCGCTCACGGGGCTGGACGCCTGCCGCACGACATAGGCCACCGGTGTTTCGCCCCACTGCTCGGACGGCACGCCGACGACTGCTGCCTCGGCCACGGCGGCGTGTTCGCGCAGCACACCTTCCAGATCGCTGGGGTAGATGTTGAAGCCGCCGCTGATGATCATGTCCTTGCGCCGGTCGAACAGGATCAGGAAGCCGTCGGCATCGAAGCGGCCGACGTCGCCGGTGCGGATGAAGCGCTTGCCCGTGGGGTCGTACCACTCGGCTTCGCGCGTCTTCTGCGGCTGGCCGTGGTAGCCGATCATCATGCCGGGCGAATGGCCGACGACTTCGCCGGCTTCGCCCTTCGGCACTTCGACGCCTTGTTCGTCGATCAGGCGGATGTCGTGGCCCTGCGCCGGCTGGCCCACGGTGTGCAGCTTGTCCGGGTGTTCGTGGGCGTTGAGGATGCAGCTGCCACCCCCTTCGGTCATGCCGTAGAACTCCACCAGCCCGCCGGGCCAGCGCTTCAGCACGTCGGCTTTCAGCGCGGCGTCGAAGGGCGCGCTGGTGCAGAACTTCATGTGCGTCGAGCGCAGGTCGTGCTTGTCGAAATCGGGCAAGGCCATGATGCGCCGGTACTGCACCGGCACCAGCATCGTGTGGGTCATGCGCAGCTTCTGCGCCAGTGCCAGATAGGTGGCGGCGTCGAACTTGGCCATCAGGTGCACCGTGCCGCCATAGGCCACCGAGGGCAGGAACACCACCAGCGTGGTGTTCGAATACAGCGGCGTGGACAGCAGCGTCACCGTGCCGGCGCCGTAGCCGTAGCTCAGGCCGCGCATCACGTGTGTCCAGCGCATGCCGTGCGATTGCACGATGCCCTTGGGCGTGCCGGTGGTGCCGCTGGAATAGATGATGTTGAACGGCCAGCCGGGCTGCAGCGCCACCGGCTCGGGCGCGGTGTTGGGCGGCGCCAGCCAGGCGTCGAGCGCCGTGCCGGGCAGCGTCGCGTCCAGCGCGATGGTCTGCGGCGCGTGGGCACCGATCAACGGCGCGGCGGCCGCGTCGGCAAACAGCAGCTTGGCCTGCGCATCCTGCAGCATCGATGCAAACTGCTCCGCCGTCACCGACGGTGCCAGCGGCGCCACCACCACCCCCGCGCGCAGGGCACCCAGGAACACGGCCGCATAACGCGGCGAGCTGTGCGCACAGATGGCGATGGCCTCGCCCTGGCGCACGCCGTCGCGCTGCAGCGACGCGGCCACGCGGTCCATCAGCGCATCGAGCTGGCCATAGTCGATGCGCTCGGCTCCCTGCACCAGGGCCGGCTGTCGCGGCCGCGCGGCGGCGTGCTCGCGGATCAGGTCGGGGATGGCGCGGTAGGCGGGGTCGGGGGTGGTTTGTGGGCTGGGGTTCATGCGGCGCAATTTACAGCAACTGTTCCGGCACGAAGGGGCCGATCAGCATGTTGTGCACGCGCATCCAGAAGGACGATTCCGGCTCGACGCTGAGGATCATTTCCTTGTCCTCGTCCATGCTCAGCCATTCCAGGTTGCCCTTTTTGTCCAGACGCACGCGATAGGCGCTTTGCAGCTTGCTGATGTTGACGATGCGCAGCAGCTCCTTGGCCAGCTCCGGGCTTTCGACAAAGATGCCGAGCTCGGTGTTCTGCGTGTCCGAGCGCGGGTCCAGGTTCATCGAACCGATGAACACGGTGTGCCCGTCGACGATGGCCGTCTTGGCGTGCAGGCGGCCGAGCGAGGAGCCGAACATGCCCAGCCGCTTGGAACGGCGCGTGCGCTCGGGGCTGATCTCGTACAGGTCCACGCCGGATTCGAGCAGCCGCACGCGGTAGCGCGAGTAACCGGTGTGCGCCAGCGGCTCGTCGGTGGCGGCGAGCGAATTGGTCAGCACGACGGTCTTCACCTTGCGCTGGCCCAGGTCCTGAAACGCGGTGATGCCCATCGGCCCGGGGATCAGGTACGGGCTGGTGATGACCAGGTCGCTCTCGGCGCCCCAGATCTTCATGCGCACCTGCTGGCTGGCGCTGAACTCGCGCGCTTCTTCCGGCGACATCGTGTCGCGCTTGTTCGGCGGGTCGGCAAAGGCGCGTGCCGGGGCCCAGATCAGGCCCACGCGGCCGGTGGCCAGTTCTTCGCCGATCGGTCCGTAGCCCAGCGCATCCACCGACGGCAGCTCGGGCGGTGCATGTTCGACGACGCTGAGCCGCTCGAACTCGGCTGGTTGCTGCTCGCGCGGCACGGCCGGCTCGACCAGCGACTGCACCGGGTAGACCACGTCGCTGTTCCAGTATTGGTCGAAGATGCCCTGCAGCTGCTGGATCACCGCGCCCATGATGAAGGCGTCCATGTCGACGAAGTTGCTGCTCTGGTCGAGCATGAAGTACGCGTCGGCGACGTTGCGCCCGCCGGCCACCGCCATCACGCCGTCGGCGATGAACAGCTTGTTGTGCATGCGGTGGTTGATGCGGTAGAGATCGCCCAGCGAGGTGGCAAAGCGCCCGAAGCTCGAGCCGCGCGCGCAGCAGAAGGGGTTGAACAGCCGCACTTCGATGTTGGGGTGGTCGGCCAACGCGCGCAACATGGCGTCGGTATGCACCGTGTACAGGTCGTCCAGCAGCAGGCGCACGCGCACGCCGCGCGCGGCGGCGTCGCGCAGGGTGCGCAACAGCAGCCGCCCGGTGGCGTCGTCCTCGATCACGTAGTACTGCACGTCCAGGCTGTGGCGCGCGCGCTGCGCCAGCTGCAGTCGCGCTTCCAGTGCATAGGGCCCCAGTGGCAGCAGCCTGAAACCCGACAGCTCACCACCAGGGGGCGTGGACGCCTTGGCCGTCAACGACAGGTCGCCGTCGTCCTTGGGCATCTGCGCCACGGACGCGGGCTTCGGCCCCACGGGCGGCAGCGTGCCGCAACCGGACAGCGCCACCGCCAGCAGTGCCGCCAGCCACAGTGCAAGCACGCGCCGCCAACGGGGCGACAGGATGCCGCTGCAGCGCGCGACAAAGGCATTCTGGCAAGATGCCGCGACACGCCGGCCAACGCCGACGCCATTTCCAACCCTGGGGCCCTGCATGAAAAAAGCCGCTGTCTTACTCATGATGCTGGGAGCCCTGTCCTTGGGTGCGCGCGCCGCGCTCGACGTGGGCGATAACGCGCCCAACTTTACTGTGCCGGCTGCGCTGGGCGGCAAGGTCTTCCAGTACACGCTGACGGATGCCCTGGCCAAGGGGCCGGTGGTGCTGTACTTCTTTCCGGCGGCGTTCTCCGAAGGGTGTTCGATCGAGGCGCACCTGTTCGCCGAGGCCATCGGCCAGTTCGAGGCCCTGGGCGCGTCCGTCATCGGCGTGTCGGGTGACGATCTGGAATTGATCACCCGCTTTTCGGTGCAGGCCTGCCAGGGCAAGTTTCCGGTGGCCGCGGACGAGAAGAAGGCCGTCATCAAGGCCTTCGACGCGGCCATGACGACGCGGCCCGACTATGCCAACCGCGTGTCCTACGTGATCGCCCCGAACGGCAAGGTGGTCTACAGCTACCTGAGCCTGAACCCGAACAAGCATGTCGAGCGCACCTTGGCGGCGGTGGCGCAATGGCAGAAGGACAACCCGCGCGTGCGCTAGACTTCGTTTCATGTTCACCTCTCGCAAGCACAGGTCGCGCGACCGGGGAGCCTGGCCTTGGCGCCGGTGCACCTCGTCCCTATAGCTTGCTTGCCGCTGGCGCCATGCCAGCATCCCGGCCCCTTGTCGTCAGCGCTTTCTTGAAGCATCGCTTCAGTGTCGTACGCAGCGGCGGCCTTTGCAGATTCAAGCCTTGGCATTCGAGTGATGCAAGGCGGGAATCTTCAGGATCCGAGGAACAGATGTGATCACCGAACTTGAATTCAAGAGCCTGAGCGCCCAGGGCTACAACCGCATTCCGCTCATCGCCGAAGCCTTCGCTGACCTGGAAACCCCTTTGTCGCTGTACCTGAAGCTGGCTTACGCCAGCGGTGGCGGCAAGCACAGCTTCCTGCTCGAATCCGTGGTCGGCGGCGAGCGTTTCGGGCGCTACTCCTTCATCGGCCTGCCGGCACGTACGCTGCTGCGTGCCACGGGTTTTTGCACCGAGGTGGTGACCGACGGCGTGGTGGTGGAGGTCGACGAAGGCAACCCGCTGGACTTCATCGCCGCGTACCAGAAGCGCTTCAAGGTGGCACTGCGTCCCGGGCTGCCGCGCTTTTGCGGCGGGCTGGCGGGTTATTTCGGCTACGACGCGGTGCGCTACATCGAGCCCAAGCTCGCCGCCACGCAGAAGGGTGGCGGCATCGACACGCCCGACATCCTGCTGCTGCAGTGCGAGGAGCTGGCGGTCATCGACAACCTGTCCGGGCGGCTGTACCTGATCGTCTATGCCAACCCGGCCGAGCCCGAGGCCTTTTCCAAGGCCAAGCGCCGGCTGGCGGCATTGGGCGACAAGCTGCACTACAGCGTCACCGCGCCGGCGGTGAAGCGCGGGCCCTCGCATTCGGTGGAGCGTGAGTTTGCCAAGGCCGACTACCTGGCCGCGGTGCTGAAGGCCAAGGAATACATCGCCGCCGGCGACATGATGCAGGTGCAGGTGGGCCAGCGGCTGCGCAAGCGCTACACCGAAAGCCCGTTGAGCCTGTACCGTGCACTACGCTCGCTGAACCCGTCGCCGTACATGTACTTCTACGACATGGGCGATTTCCAGATCGTCGGCGCCAGCCCTGAGATCCTGGTGCGCCAGGAGCACACGCCCGAAGGCGAGAAGGTCATCATCCGGCCGCTGGCCGGCACGCGGCCACGCGGGGCCACGCCCGAGCAGGACAAGGCGCTCGAGGCCGAACTGCAGGGCGACCCGAAGGAGCGTGCCGAGCACGTGATGCTGATCGACCTGGCGCGCAACGACATCGGCCGCATCGCCAAGATCGGCAGCGTCAAGGTGACCGAGGCCTTCACCATCGAACGCTATTCGCATGTGATGCACATCGTCAGCCACGTCGAAGGGCTGCTCGTCGACGGCATGAGCAACCTCGACGTGCTGCGCGCCACCTTCCCGGCCGGCACGCTGACCGGCGCGCCCAAGGTGCGGGCGATGGAGATCATCGACGAACTCGAGCCGGTCAAGCGCGGCATCTACGGCGGCGCCTGCGGCTACCTCGAGCTGGGCGGGTGACATGGACGTGGCGATTGCCATACGCACTGGCATCGTCAAGGACGGCACGCTGTACGTGCAGGCCGCGGCCGGCGTGGTGGCCGATTCGGTGCCCGAGCTGGAATGGAAGGAAACCGAAGCCAAGGCACGCGCACTGATCCGTGCCGCTGAGCTGGTCGAGGAGGGGTTCTGATCATGTTGCTGATGATCGACAACTACGACAGCTTCACCTACAACCTGGTGCAGTACTTCGGCGAACTCGGTGAGCAGGTACGCGTGTTCCGCAATGACCAGATCACGCTGGAAGGCATCGCCGAACTGAAGCCCGACCGGCTGGTGCTGTCGCCCGGGCCCTGCTCGCCGGCCGAAGCCGGCATCTGCATCGAGGCGATCCGCCACTTCCAGGGCAAGCTGCCGATCCTGGGCGTGTGCCTGGGGCACCAGTCCATCGGTGCGGCACTGGGCGGCAAGATCGTGCGCGCCAAGCTGCAGATGCACGGCAAGACCAGCGTCATCAGCACCGACCAGCGTGGTGTCTATGTCGGGCTGCCGCCGCAGTTCACGGTGAACCGCTACCACTCGCTGGTCATCGAGCGCACCAGCCTGCCGGCCGATCTGGAAGTCAGCGCCACGGCCGACGACGACGGTGAGATCATGGGTGTGCGCCATCGCGCGCTGGCAGGTACGCGCACGCCGTTGGAGGGTGTGCAGTTCCACCCCGAATCCATCATCAGCGAGCATGGCCATGCGCTGTTGAAGAACTTCCTGGAGGCCGGACGATGATCGTCGACCTGCGCAGCGACACCGTCACGCGGCCGACGCCGGCGATGCGCGAGGCGATGCACCATGCCGAACTGGGCGATGACGTCTTCGGCGACGACCCGTCGGTCAACGCGTTGCAGGACCTGATTGCCGGGATGCTGGGCAAGGAAGCCGCGCTGTTCATGCCTAGCGGCACGCAGAGCAACCTGGCCGGCATCATGAGCCACTGCGGCCGTGGCGACGAGTACATCGTCGGCCAGGGCGCCCACACCTACCGCTACGAGGCCGGCGGCGCGGCCGTGCTGGGCAGCGTGCAGCCGCAGCCGCTGCCGCACCAGCCGGACGGCAGCTTGGCGCTGGCCGACATCGAAGCCGCCATCAAGCCCGACGACGAGCATTTCGCGCGCAGCCGGCTGCTGGCGCTGGAAAACACCATAGGTGGCAAGGTGCTGCCAATGGCCTACCTGGCCGAGGCCACGGCGCTGGCGCGGCGCCGCGGACTGGCCACGCACCTGGACGGCGCGCGCCTGTTCAATGCCGCGGTGGCACAGGCTGCGGCCAACGGCGGCGATGCACGTGCCCACGCCAAGCTGATTGCCGGCCACTTCGACAGCGTGTCGGTGTGCTTCAGCAAGGGCCTTGGCGCGCCGGTCGGCTCCGCACTGGTGGGCCCGAAGGCGTTGATCCAGCGCGCGCACCGTTGGCGCAAGATGCTCGGTGGCGGTATGCGCCAGGCGGGCGTGCTGGCGGCGGCGGCGCAGCATGCGCTGGAGCACCACGTCGACCGCCTGACGCAAGACCACGTGCTGGCGACACACTTGGCCGAAGGGCTGCGCGGCATCGACGGGCTGGAAGTGGTGCTTCCGCAGACCAACATCGTGTTCGTCAACGTGCGCGGCGGCCGCGGCCCGGACTTGCTGGCACATCTGAAGGCGCAGGGCGTGCTCGCCACCGGCCTGACGGGACTGCGCTTCGTCACCCATCTGGATGTCGACCGCGCCGGCATCGACCGTGCGATCGCCGCCGTGCACGGTTTTTTCAAGGACGCATGACATGCCGATCACCAACAACGAAGCCCTGACGCGCTGCATCGACCACCGCGAGATCTTCCATGACGAGATGCTGTCGCTGGTGCGTCGCATCATGAGCGGCGAAATGTCGCCGGTGATGATGGCGGCGATGCTGATGGGCCTGCGCGTGAAGAAGGAAACCATTGGCGAGATCACCGCCGCGGCGCAGGTGATGCGCGAGTTCGCGACCAAGGTGGAGGTGGCCGACCGCACGCACCTGGTGGACATCGTCGGCACCGGCGGCGACGGTTCGCACAGCTTCAACATCAGCACCTGCAGCATGTTCGTCGCCGCCGCGGCGGGCGCGCGTGTCAGCAAGCACGGCAACCGTGGCGTGAGCAGCAAGTCGGGCAGCGCCGACGTGCTCGAACTTCTGGGCGTGCCGATGAACCTTGCGCCGCAGGCCATCAGCCGCTGCATTGCCGACACCGGCATCGGCTTCATGTTCGCGCCCAATCACCACCCGGCGATGAAGAACGTCGGCCCCGTGCGCAAGGAGCTGGGCGTGCGCACCATCTTCAACATCCTCGGCCCGCTGACGAATCCCGCGGACGCGCCGAACATCCTGATGGGCGTGTTCCACCCCGACCTGGTGGGCATCCAGGTGCGCGCGCTGCAGCGCCTGGGCGCGGAGCATGCGGTGGTGGTGTATGGCCGCGACGGCATGGACGAGGTCTCGCTCGGCGCGGCGACGATGGTCGGTGAATTCAAGGACGGCGGCATCCGCGAGTACGAGATCCACCCCGAGGATTTCGGCCTGACGATGGCCGGCAACCGCGCGCTGAGGGTCGATTCGGCTGAAGGGTCCAAAGCATTGCTGCAGTCGGTGCTGGACAACGAGCCGGGCCCGGCGCGCGACATCGTGCTGCTGAATGCCGGCGTGGCGCTGTACGCGGCCAATGTGGCGCCATCGATGGCCGAGGGCGTGGCGCTGGCGCGCGACGCGGTGAGTTCGGGCAAGGCGCTGGCGAAGATGCATCAGTTCGTGGCGCGCTCCAAGGAGCTGGGCGCTACATGAAGCCGAAGTGCTTTCGAAGCGGCGACGGCTTTCGGCTCGCGGCACAGCGCACGCCGACGCAGGCTGCGGCATGAGTGACATCCTGCGTCAGATCGTGGCTGTGAAGCGCGAGGAGATTGCCGCGTCCAGGCTGCAGTGCGATGCCGCATCGATGCGCCGCGAGGCGCTGGCACAGCCGTCCGCCCGCGATTTTGTCGGCGCGCTGCGCGTGAAGATTGCTGCCGGCCAGGCCGCGGTCATCGCCGAGATCAAGAAGGCCAGCCCGAGCAAGGGTGTGTTGCGCGAGCATTTCGTGCCGGCCGAGATTGCCGCGTCCTATGCGCGCCATGGCGCGGCCTGCCTGAGCGTGCTGACCGACGCGCAGTTCTTCCAGGGCGCGCCGGCCTACCTGCAGCAAGCGCGCGCGGCCTGCGGCCTGCCGGTGCTGCGCAAGGACTTCATGGTCGATGCCTATCAGGTCGACGAGGCACGGGCCTGGGGCGCGGATTGCATCCTGCTGATCGCGGCGTGCCTGGACGACGCGGCCATGGCCGATCTGGAAGCCCAGGCGCATGAGCTCGGCATGGCGGTATTGGTCGAGGTGCACGACGGTGCCGAGCTCGACCGCGCATTGCGGCTGAAGACACCACTTCTGGGCATCAACAACCGCAACCTGCGCAGCTTCGAGGTCACGCTCGACACCACGCTCGGACTGCTGAGTCAGGTGCCGGCCGAGCGCCTGCTGATCACCGAAAGCGGCATCCTCGGCCGCGCCGACGTGCAGCGCATGCGCGATGCGCAGGTGCACGCCTTCCTGGTGGGGGAGGCTTTCATGCGCGCCGCCGATCCAGGTGCTGCGCTGGCCGATCTGTTCCTGTGACGGGCTCGGGCCAGGCCGGTTCGCGCGGGGCGCTCGCCGATTCGATCGGCCACCTGGTGGACCAACATCGCGGCGATTGGGCGCCGCTGCTCAGGGCCTGGCGCGACAGCCCCGAAGGGCAAGGCCTCATCCGCTTCGTCGATGAGCGGCTGGCTGCAGGCGCCACCGTGTACCCGGCCGACGTGTTCCGGGCCTTGACCGCGACACCCCTGTCACGAGTGAGGGTTTTGATCCTCGGTCAGGACCCGTATCACGGTCCCGGGCAAGCCGAAGGACTGGCGTTTTCCGTGCCTGCGGGGCAGCGCCATCCGCCCAGCCTGCGCAACATCATCAGGGAACTGCAGCGTGACCTGGGGTTTCTGGAGCGGCAATCGGGCAACCTTCTGCCCTGGGCGCAGCAGGGCGTGCTGTTGCTGAATAGCGTGTTGACGGTCGAGGATGGCCGGCCCGCCAGCCACGCCAAAAAAGGATGGGAAGCGCTCACTGACGGAATTGTCCTTGCTGTGGCTGAGGATCCTGGACCCAAGGTCTTCATGCTCTGGGGAGCGCACGCACAATCGAAACTGCCTCTGATCGCGGCTTCGGGCGGCGCGCATCGGGTATTGCAATGCAACCACCCCTCACCGCTGTCGGCATCTCGGCCACCGCTGCCCTTTGTCGGTTGCGCGCACTTCAGCCAGGCAAAGGCCTTCCTGGACGCGGTCGCCACCACGGCGACGGCCAAGGAAGGCGGCCTGCCCCATGTACCCCTGGACTGGCGGCTGGATACGGCCCCTTCGTTGGATGCTTCGACGAAGGGCAGCGGGGCGATCGGTGATATAGTCCCGGGTTCGCCTCGGAGGGGTGCCCGAGTGGCTAAAGGGGGCAGACTGTAAATCTGTTGGCTTACGCCTACGCTGGTTCGAATCCAGCCTCCTCCACCAAGTCGATCTCAATTTTAGGGGCCCTCATTTCAGTCGCGCGCATGGCGTAGGAAGCCTGCCCCGGGGCAGACCATGCGGGAGTAGTTCAATGGCAGAACCTTAGCCTTCCAAGCTAATGACGCGGGTTCGATTCCCGCCTCCCGCTCCACGGCGGGCGCATCGGCGAGGGGGCGGGTTGGTCGCCACAGGCTTGGACATGATGGTGTCCAGGCCCGTGTCGATGCCCATGTGGCTCAGTGGTAGAGCACTCCCTTGGTAAGGGAGAGGTCGCGCGTTCGATCCGCGCCATGGGCACCACCAGCAAGGCATTGTCGAAATCGTTGATTGTCAGGAGAGCGAAAAATGGCAAAAGGTAAATTCGAACGCACCAAGCCGCACGTCAACGTGGGGACCATTGGGCATGTGGACCATGGCAAGACCACCTTGACGGCGGCCATCACGACCGTGCTGAGCAGCAAGTTTGGCGGCGAAGCCAAGGCCTACGACCAGATCGACGCGGCGCCCGAAGAAAAGGCACGCGGCATCACCATCAACACCGCGCACGTCGAATACGAGACTGCCAAGCGCCACTACGCCCACGTCGACTGCCCCGGGCACGCCGACTACATCAAGAACATGATCACCGGTGCGGCGCAGATGGACGGCGCCATCCTGGTGGTGAGCGCCGCCGACGGCCCCATGCCGCAAACGCGCGAGCACATCCTGCTCGCCCGCCAGGTCGGCGTGCCCTACATCATCGTCTTCCTCAACAAGTGCGACATGGTCGACGACGCCGAGTTGCTCGAGCTCGTCGAGATGGAAGTGCGCGAACTGCTCGACAAGTACGAATTCCCCGGCGATGCCACCCCCATCATCCACGGCAGCGCCAAGCTCGCCATGGAAGGCGACAAGGGAGAGTTGGGCGAACAAGCCATCATGAAGCTGGCCGACGCCCTGGATGCCTACATCCCGCAGCCCGAGCGCGCAGTCGACGGCGCCTTCCTCATGCCCGTCGAAGACGTCTTCAGCATCAGCGGCCGAGGCACGGTAGTCACCGGCCGGGTCGAGCGCGGCATCATCAAAGTCGGCGAAGAAATCGAGATCGTCGGCATCAGCCCCACGCAGAAGACCACCTGCACCGGCGTCGAAATGTTCCGCAAGCTGCTCGACCAAGGCCAGGCCGGCGACAACGTCGGCATCCTGCTCAGAGGCACCAAGCGCGAAGACGTGCAGCGCGGCCAAGTCCTGTGCAAGCCGGGCAGCGTCAAGCCGCACACCCACTTCACGGCCGAGATCTACGTGCTGAGCAAGGAAGAAGGCGGACGCCACACCCCGTTCTTCAACAACTACCGCCCGCAGTTCTACTTCCGCACCACGGACGTGACCGGCGCGGTGGAGCTGCCCAAGGACAAGGAGATGGTCATGCCGGGGGACAACGTCAGCATCACCGTCAAGCTGATCAACCCCATCGCCATGGAAGAAGGCCTGCGCTTCGCCATCCGCGAGGGCGGCAGAACCGTCGGCGCCGGTGTGGTGGCCAAGATCATCGAGTAACAAAGCTCAAAGGCTGCAGGGGCATAGCTCAATTGGCAGAGCGTCGGTCTCCAAAACCGAAGGTTGGGGGTTCGATTCCCTCTGCCCCTGCCACTGGCGCAGTCGGGTCCGTGATTTGGCAGCGCAAGTGAGTATTGAAAAGTGAACGCGATGAGCTCCAACACGCAAGTCGAAACCGTTTCAACGGGTGCGGACAAGGCCAAGCTGGCAGGCGCAGCCGTGCTCCTGGTCGGCGCCGTGGCGGCGTTCTACCTACTGGGCAAGCAGGATCTGTGGCTGCGTGCGTTGGCGCTGATCGCCTTGCTGGTGGCGGCGGTGGCGCTGTACTTCACTTCCGAATCCGGCAAGCAGCTCATCGCCTTTGGCAAGGACGCCATCCGCGAGACGAAGAAGGTGGTCTGGCCGACGCGCAAGGAAGCCCTGCAGATGACGGGTTATGTCTTTGCCTTCGTGTTCGTGATGGCCTTGTTCCTGTGGATCACCGACAAGACGCTGGAATGGGTGCTCTACGACCTGGTCCTGGGCTGGAAACGCTAAAAAGGTTGGGCATGAGCGAACAAGCTGAAAGCACTAACCCTGCTGCCGACGAAGCTGCAGCCGCAGCGGCTGCGAGCGCGGCGAGCGGCTTGCGTTGGTACGTCGTGCACGCGTACTCGGGCATGGAAAAGGCCGTGGAACGCAACTTGCGTGAACGTATCGACCGTTCGGGGGTGCAGCACAAGTTCGGCCGCATCCTCGTGCCCACCGAAGAAGTGGTCGAGCTGAAGAACGGCAAGAAGTCGGTCACCGAGCGCCGCTTTTTCCCCGGCTACGTGTTGGTGGAAATGTTGATGGAAGACGAGACCTGGCATCTGGTCAAGCACACCAGCAAGGTCACCGGCTTCGTTGGCGGTGCGCGCAACCGCCCGGCGCCGATTTCCGAAGCCGAAGTGATGAAGATCGTCAACCAGATGCAGGACGGCATCGACAAGCCCCGGCCCAAGGTGCTGTGGCAGGTGGGTGAACTGGTGCGCGTCAAGGACGGCCCGTTCACGGACTTCAACGGCGCGGTCGAGGAAGTCAACTACGAGAAGTCGAAGGTCCGCGTGTCGGTCACGATCTTCGGGCGTGCCACGCCGGTCGAGCTGGATTTCGCGCAGGTCGAGAAAGTCTGACGAGCTTGCTCGTCAGACTTTTCGCCGCAGGGCCGCAAGGCCCGTAGGCAAAAGGTCTGATGGGATTGAGTATCCGACGCATCCCGCCGCAACCCCGGGGTGCCGCAAGTCGGTCAGGGTTGAGTGACGAGGAGCTTCGCGCGCGTGTGCACGGGAAGCGTTTGAACTCGATAGGAGTGCCAACATGGCAAAGAAAATAGTCGGCTTCATCAAGCTGCAGATCCCCGCGGGAAAGGCGAATCCGTCGCCGCCGGTGGGCCCGGCGCTGGGCCAGCGTGGCTTGAACATCATGGAGTTCTGCAAGGCCTTCAACGCCCAGACCCAAGGTGTCGAGCCCGGGCTGATGCTGCCGGTGGTGATCACCGCGTTCGCGGACAAGTCCTTCACCTTCATCATCAAGACGCCACCGGCGACCGTGCTGATCAAGAAGGCGCTCAAGCTGGACAAGGGCTCGGCCAAGGCACACATCGACAAGGTCGGCAAGATCACGCGCGCGCAGCTCGAGGACATCGCCAAGACCAAGATGAAGGATCTGACGGCGGCCGACCTGGACGCCGCGGTGAAGACGATCGCCGGCTCTGCCCGTTCGATGGGCGTCACGGTGGAAGGGGTCTGACATGAGCAAGCTCACGAAAAAGGCCAAGGCCCTGGAGGGCAAGGTCGACAGCAACAAGCTGTACACCATCGACGACGCGCTGGGCATCGTCAAGCAAGCCGCCACCGCGAAGTTCGACGAATCGATCGACGTGGCGGTGCAACTCGGCATCGACGCCAAGAAGTCCGATCAGGTGGTGCGTGGCGCCGTGGTGCTGCCCAACGGCACCGGCAAGACCAAGCGTGTGGCCGTGTTCGCGCAAGGCGCCAAGGCCGAGGAAGCCAAGGCAGCCGGTGCCGACATCGTCGGCATGGACGACCTGGCGGCCGAGATCAAGGCCGGCAAGATGGATTTCGACATCGTCATCGCCTCGCCCGACACGATGCGTGTCGTGGGCACGCTGGGCCAGATCCTGGGCCCGCGCGGCCTGATGCCGAACCCGAAGGTCGGCACGGTCACGGCCGATGTGGCCAAGGCGGTGCGCGATGCCAAGGCCGGCCAGGTGCAGTTCCGCGTGGACAAGGCGGGCATCGTGCACGCCACCATCGGACGACGCTCCTTCGAATCCGACAAGCTCACAGGCAACCTGCGTGCGTTGATCGATGCCTTGAACAAGTCCAAGCCGTCCAGCAGCAAGGGTGTGTACCTGCGCAAGGTGGCGGTGTCCTCGACCATGGGCGTGGGTGTGCGTGTGGACACCAACTCGCTGGTGGCGCAGGCCTGAACTGAATCGTCCACGGCGCGCTGGTCTTGGCGTGCGGTGGCAAGAAGTTGGTGGGCTGCGCTTTCCGCAAGGAAGCGCAGGTCATCCAAGACCGCTGGTGTGGCGACAGGCCTTTCAAGGCCAATCGCGGCTTAATCGGCGGCTCCCCGAGCCCACAAGCAGGGGAGCCAACAACCAGCGCAGATGGCGGTCCCGCCGGACAGGATGGTTTGGTTGACGTGCCGCCGATGGGCGGCGCAGCAATCGGGGTTCCTGAAAGGCAAGGTCGCTGATATCCGTTGTGCCCCAAGGCCCGCAAGGGACGCAAGGCGCGTGATGTAAGGAGAAGACCTTGAGTCTGAATCGCAACGAGAAGGCAGCCGTGGTGGCGGATGTGGCGGGGCAAGTCGCCCGCTCGCAAACGCTGGCGCTGGCCGAGTACCGTGGCTTGACGGTGGCTCATCTCGATACGCTGCGCCGGCAGGCGCGCGACAAGGGCGTGTACCTTCATGTACTGAAGAACACGCTCGCCCGTCGCGCGGTGGCCGGCACGCCCTTCGAGGTGGCACAGCCCACCATGGTCGGCCCGCTGATCTACGGTTTTTCCGAAGACGCAGTGGCCGCGGCCAAAGTCATGGCCGACTTTGCCAAGAGCAACGACAAACTGGTGGTCAAGGGCGGCGCCTACGCAGGCAAGGCCCTGGATGCGAACGGGGTCAAGGCCCTGGCCGCCATCCCGACCAAGGAAGTCCTGCTGGCCCAACTGCTCGGCTTGATGCAGTCGCCGATCTCGCGCTTTGCGCGAGTCCTGGCGGCCATTGCCGAGAAGCGGGCCGAGCCGGCGGAAGTGGCTGTTGAAGCCGCTGCCGACGCTCCGTCGGCTGAAGCGCCGGCAGCCGAAGCGCCCGCCGCTGAAGCCCCGAGCGCGGACGCCCCGGCTGCCGCCTGAACCTGAACCCCGATCATCCAACTGAACTTTCCGAATAGAGGTACCCCAAATGGCATTCGATAAAGACGCATTCATGAGCGCCCTGGACAGCATGTCCGTGATGGATCTCAACGACCTGGTCAAGGCCATCGAAGAGAAGTTCGGCGTGTCCGCCGCCGCGATGTCGGCGCCTGCCGCCGGTGGTGGTGGCGCCGCTGCCGCCGTGGTCGAAGAGCAGACCGAGTTCACCTTGATGCTGACCGAAATCGGCGCCAACAAGGTGTCGGTCATCAAGGTGGTGCGCGAACTGACCGGCCTGGGCCTGAAGGAAGCCAAGGACCTGGTGGACGGCGCACCGAAGCCGGTCAAGGAAGGCATCTGCCAAGGCCGACGCCGAAGCCGGCAAGAAGAAGCTGGAAGAAGCCGGCGCCAAGGCCGCATTGAAGTAGGTCGGAGAGCGGGATCGAGGCGCGCTGCGCCTCGACCCTTTCCGATGCGCGAGAGCAGCGCAAAGCCTTTGTGGTTTTGCAGTGTTCTCTGATCCGACTGCAGAGAACAGGTTTGGTCGGGCTGAGGTGCAATGCCTCGGTTGTCCGCCAGAGGTTGGTAGTGGCCAACCGCCAAGCCTCGGACGCAATGTCCGGGTCGCCAGTCGCCGACGACACATGGGTCCACGTCCGGACGCATGTGCATGGGCACGGAGTATTCATGGCGCAAGCAACCCCCTACAGCTTCACCGAGCGCAAGCGTATTCGCAAGAGCTTCGGCAAGCGCGAGAGCGTTCTCAAGGTCCCGTATCTGCTGACGATGCAGCGGGAATCGTATGTGGCCTTCCTGCAAAAGGACGTGCCAGCCGGCCAAGCGCAAGCCCGAAGGGCTGCAGGCCGCGTTCCTGTCGGCCTTCCCGATCACGTCCCACAACGGCTTCGTGGAAATGAAGTTCATCGAATTCAACATGGCCAAGCCGGCCTTCGATGTGCGCGAATGCCAGCAGCGCGGCCTGACCTTCGCCGCCGCCGTGCGCGCGAAGCTGCAGATGATCATCTACGACCGTGAGTCGCATCCGGCCAAGGTGGTCAAGGAGATCAAGGAACAAGAGGTCTACATGGGCGAAGTGCCGCTCATGACCGACTACGGCTCCTTCATCGTCAACGGCACCGAGCGTGTCATCGTCAGCCAGCTGCACCGCAGCCCCGGCGTGTTCTTCGAGCACGACAAGGGCAAGACGCACAGCAGCGGCAAGCTGCTGTTCAGCGCGCGCATCATTCCGTACCGCGGCTCGTGGCTGGACTTCGAGTTCGACCCGAAGGACATCCTGTACTTCCGCGTCGACCGCCGCCGCAAGATGCCGGTGACGATCCTGCTCAAGGCCATCGGGCTGAACCCCGAATCGATCCTGGCGCACTTCTTCGTCAACGACAACTTCCGCCTGATGGACGCGGGCGCGCAGCTCGAGTTCGTGCCCGAGCGCCTGCGCGGCGAAATCGCGCGCTTCGACATCACCGACAAGGCCGGCACGGTCGTGGTCGAGAAGGACAAGCGCATCACCGCGCGCCATGTGCGCCAGCTGGAGCAGGCCGGCACCGGCTTCGTGTCGGTGCCCGAGGACTACCTGGTCGGCCGCACCGTCGCGCGCAACATGGTCGATGCCGACACCGGCGAGATCATTGCCAAGGCCAACGACGAGCTGACCGAAGCGCTGCTGAAGAAGCTGCGCACGGCCGGCATCAAGGAAGTGCAGTGCATCTTCACCAACGAGCTGAACCAGGGCGCCTACATCAGCCAGACGCTGGCGAGTGACGAAACCGCCGACCAGCTGGCCGCGCGCGTGGCCATCTACCGCATGATGCGCCCCGGCGAGCCGCCGACCGAAGACGCGGTCGAAGCGCTGTTCCACCGCCTGTTCTACAGCGCCGACACCTACGACCTGAGCCGCGTCGGGCGCATGAAGTTCAACGCCCGCGTCGGCCGCGACGCGCCCGAAGGCGCGATGACCTTGAGCAACGAGGACATCCTCGACGTCGTCAAGATCCTGGTCGATCTGCGCAACGGCAACGGCGAGGTCGACGACATCGACCACCTGGGCAACCGGCGTGTGCGTTGTGTCGGCGAACTGGCCGAGAACCAGTACCGCAGCGGCCTGGCGCGCATCGAGAAGGCGGTGAAGGAGCGTCTGGGCCAGGCCGAGACCGAGGCGCTGATGCCGCACGACCTGATCAACTCCAAGCCGATCAGCGCGGCGCTGAAGGAGTTCTTCGGGGCTTCGCAGCTGCAGCCAGTTCATGGACCAGACCAACCCGCTGTCCGAGATCACGCACAAGCGGCGTGTCTCGGCCCTGGGCCCGGGCGGTCTGACGCGCGAGCGTGCCGGCTTCGAGGTGCGCGACGTGCACCCGACGCACTATGGCCGCGTGTGCCCGATCGAGACGCCGGAAGGCCCGAACATCGGCCTGATCAATTCGCTGGCGCTGTTTGCGCAGCTCAACGAGTACGGCTTCCTCGAAACGCCGTACCGGCGCGTCGCCGACGGCAAGGTGACGATGGACATCGACTACCTGTCGGCCATCGAAGAAGGCAAGTACGTCATCGCGCAGGCCAACGCCTCGCTCGACGGCGGCAAGCTGGTCGATGAGCTGGTGTCGGCGCGCGAGAACGGCGAGTCGGTGCTGGTCTCGCCCGAGCGCGTGCAGTACATGGACGTGGCGCCGACGCAGATCGTGTCGGTGGCGGCGTCGCTGGTGCCCTTCCTGGAGCACGACGACGCCAACCGCGCGCTGATGGGCGCCAACATGCAGCGCCAGGCGGTGCCGGTGCTGCGCCCCGAGAAGGCCTTCGTCGGCACCGGTGTCGAGCGCGTCGCCGCGGTCGACTCGGGCACGGTGGTCGTGGCCAAGCGCGGCGGCATCGTCGACTATGTCGACACCAACCGCATCGTCATCCGCGTCAACGACAAGGAAACGGTGGCCGGCGAAGTCGGCGTGGACATCTACAACCTGATCAAGTACCAGCGCAGCAACCAGAACACCAACATCCACCAGCGCCCGATCGTCAAGCGCGGTGACGTGGTGGCCGCGGGCGACGTGGTGGCCGACGGCGCCTCCACCGACCTGGGCGAACTGGCGCTGGGCCAGAACATGCTGGTCGCGTTCATGCCCTGGAACGGCTACAACTTCGAGGACTCGATCCTCATCAGCGAACGTGTCGTCGCCGAAGACCGCTACACCTCGATCCACATCGAGGAACTGGTGGTGATGGCGCGCGACACCAAGCTGGGCAGCGAGGAAATCACCCGCGACATCCCGAACCTGAGCGAGCAGCAACTGGCGCGCCTGGACGAATCGGGCATCGTCTACGTCGGTGCCGAGGTCAACCCCGGCGACGTGCTGGTGGGCAAGGTCACGCCGAAGGGCGAGACCACGCTGACGCCGGAAGAAAAGCTGCTGCGCGCGATCTTCGGCGAGAAGGCTTCCGACGTGAAGGACACGTCCTTGCGTGTCGACCAGGGCACCAACGGCACGGTCATCGACGTGCAGGTCTTCACCCGCGAAGGCATCGTGCGCGACAAGCGCGCGCAGCAGATCATCGACGACGAGCTGAAGCGCTTCCGCCTCGACCTGAACGACCAGCTGCGCATCGTCGAGGCCGACGCCTTCGACCGTATCGAGAAGCTGCTGATCGGCAAGCCGGCCAACGGCGGCCCGCAGAAGATCGCCAAGGGCACGGTCATCGACAAGGCGTACCTGGACTCGGTGGACAAGTTCCACTGGTTCGACATCCGCCCGGCCGACGACGACGTGGCCAACCAGCTGGAGAGCATCCGCAACAGCAACGAGCAGACGCGCCACGGCTTCGACCTGGCCTTCGAAGAAAAGCGCAAGAAGCTGACGCAGGGCGACGAGCTGCCCGCCGGCGTGCTGAAGATGGTCAAGGTCTACCTGGCCGTCAAGCGCCGCCTGCAGCCCGGCGACAAGATGGCCGGGCGCCACGGCAACAAGGGCGTGGTGTCGAAGATCGTGCCGGTGGAAGACATGCCCTACATGGTCGACGGCACGCCGGCCGACATCGTGCTCAACCCGCTGGGCGTGCCTTCGCGCATGAACGTCGGGCAGGTGCTCGAAGTGCACCTGGGCTGGGCCGGCAAGGGCATCGGCCAGCGCATCGGCAACATGCTGCAGGAGCAGGCCAGGGTGGCCGAGCTGCGCAAGTTCTTCGACGAGCTGTACAACAAGTCCGGCGGCAAGACCGCGCAGCTCGACGGCATGAGCGACGACAACATCCTGGAGATGGCGCACAACCTGCAGCACGGCGTGCCCTTCGCGACGCCGGTGTTCGACGGTGCGGCGGAAGAGGAGATCCGCGCGATGCTGAAGCTGGCCTATCCGGACGACATCGCCGCCGCCAAGGGCCTGACCGCCACGCGCACGCAGGCCACGCTGCATGACGGGCGCACCGGCGAGGCCTTCGAGCGCCCGGTGACGGTGGGCTACATGCACGTGCTGAAGCTGCACCACCTGGTGGACGACAAGATGCACGCGCGCTCCACCGGCCCGTACAGCCTGGTGACGCAGCAGCCGCTGGGCGGCAAGGCGCAGTTCGGCGGCCAGCGCTTCGGCGAGATGGAAGTCTGGGCGCTGGAAGCCTATGGCGCGCAGCTACATCCTGCAGGAGATGCTGACCGTCAAGTCCGACGACGTGAACGGCCGCACCAAGGTGTACGAGAGCATCGTCAAGGGTGAACACGCCATCGAAGCCGGCATGCCGGAATCGTTCAATGTCCTGGTCAAGGAGATTCGGTCTCTGGGCATCGACATCGAACTCGAACGCAATTAAGGAGCAGATGCATGAAGGGACTACTCGACCTTTTCAAGCAATTCACCCCCGATGAGCATTTCGATGCCATCAAGATCGGACTGGCCAGCCCGGAGAAGATCCGCAGCTGGTCGTTCGGTGAGGTGAAGAAGCCCGAGACCATCAACTACCGCACCTTCAAGCCGGAACGCGACGGCCTGTTCTGCGCCAAGATCTTCGGCCCGATCAAGGACTACGAGTGCCTGTGCGGCAAGTACAAGCGCCTGAAGCACCGTGGCGTGATCTGCGAGAAGTGCGGCGTCGAGGTCACGCAGACCAAGGTGCGGCGCGACCGCATGGGTCACATCGACCTGGCCGCGCCCTGCGCGCACATCTGGTTCCTGAAGAGCCTGCCTCGCGCCTGGGCCTGGTGCTGGACATGACGCTGCGCGACATCGAGCGCGTGCTGTACTTCGAAGCCTACGTGGTCGTCGACCCGGGCATGACGCCGCTGAAGAAGTTCTCGATCATGACCGAGGACGACTACGAGGCCAAGCGTGTCGAGTACGGCGACGAGTTCGTCGCGCTGATGGGTGCCGAGGGCATCAAGAAGCTGCTCGAAGAGCTGGACCTGGATGTCGAGATCGAGAAGATCAAGAACGACGCCACCGGCTCCGAGCTGAAGATCAAGAAGAACTCCAAGCGCCAGAAGGTCATGGAGGCCTTCAAGAAGTCGGGCATCAAGCCGCACTGGATGGTGATGCAGGTGCTGCCGGTGCTGCCGCCGGACCTGCGTCCGCTGGTGCCGCTGGATGGCGGCCGCTTTGCCACGTCCGACCTGAACGACCTGTACCGCCGCGTCATCAACCGCAACAACCGCCTGGCGCGGCTGCTGGAGCTGAAGGCGCCGGAAATCATCGTGCGCAACGAAAAGCGCATGCTGCAGGAAGCGGTGGATTCGCTGCTGGACAACGGCCGTCGCGGCAAGGCGATGACGGGCGCGAACAAGCGCGCGCTGAAGTCGCTGGCCGACATGATCAAGGGCAAGAGCGGCCGCTTCCGCCAGAACCTGCTGGGCAAGCGCGTCGACTACTCGGGCCGTTCGGTCATCGTGGTCGGCCCGACGCTCAAGCTGCACCAGTGCGGCTTGCCCAAGCTGATGGCGCTGGAACTGTTCAAGCCCTTCATCTTCTCGCGCCTCGAAGCCATGGGCATCGCGACGACGATCAAGGCGGCGAAGAAGGAAGTCGAATCCGGCACGCCGGTGGTCTGGGACATCCTTGAAGAAGTCATCAAGGAACACCCGGTGCTGCTGAACCGCGCGCCGACGCTGCACCGCCTGGGCATCCAGGCCTTCGAGCCGGTGCTGATCGAAGGCAAGGCGATCCAGCTGCATCCGCTGGTGTGCTCGGCCTTCAACGCCGACTTCGACGGCGACCAGATGGCCGTGCACATTCCGCTGAGCATCGAAGCGCAGATGGAAGCCCGCACGCTGATGCTGGCCTCCAACAACGTGCTGTTCCCGGCCAACGGCGAACCGTCGATCGTGCCGTCGCAGGACGTGGTGCTGGGCCTGTACTACGCCACGCGCGAGCGCATCAACGGCAAGGGCGAGGGCATGGTGTTCTCGGACGTGACCGAGATGCTGCGCGCGCTGGACAACGGCGCGGTGGAGATCACCGCCAAGATCAGCGTGCGCCTGACCGAGTACGTCAAGGGCGCGAGACGGCGAGTTCGAGCCGGTGACCAACCTGGTGGCCACCACCGTGGGCCGCGCGCTGCTGAGCGAGATCCTGCCCAAGGGCCTGCCCTTCAGCAACATCAACAAGGCGCTGAAGAAGAAGGAGATCTCGCGTCTCATCAACGTGAGCTTCCGCAAGTGCGGCCTGAAGGAGACGGTGATCTTCGCCGACAAGCTGCTGCAGGCCGGCTTCAAGCTGGCCACGCGCGCCGGCATCTCGATCGCCATCGACGACATGCTGGTGCCGAAGGAGAAGCCCAAGCTCATCGAGCGCGCCGAGAAGGAAGTCAAGGAGATCGAGCAGCAGTACGTCTCGGGCCTGGTGACCGCCGGCGAGCGCTACAACAAGGTGGTCGACATCTGGGGCAAGACCGGCGACGAAGTCGGCAAGGTCATGATGAGCCAGCTGTCCAAGCAGAAGGTGCATGGACCGCCACGGCAAGGAAGTCGACCAGGAGTCCTTCAACTCCATCTACATGATGGCCGACTCGGGTGCGCGCGGTTCCGCCGCGCAGATCCGCCAGCTGGCCGGCATGCGCGGGCTGATGGCCAAGCCGGACGGCTCGATCATCGAGACGCCGATCACGGCCAACTTCCGCGAAGGCCTGAACGTTCTGCAGTACTTCATCTCCACCCACGGCGCGCGCAAGGGCCTGGCGGACACGGCGCTGAAGACCGCGAACTCCGGCTACCTGACGCGCCGCCTGGTCGACGTGACGCAGGACCTGGTGGTCATCGAAGAAGACTGCGGCACGCAGAACGGCATTGCCATGCGCGCGCTGATCGAAGGCGGCGAAGTCATCGAGTCGCTGCGCGACCGCATCCTGGGCCGCGTCACCGCGATCGAGGTGCTGCACCCCGAGACGCAGGTCGCGCTGCTGCCGGCCGGCGAGATGCTCGACGAAGACGTGCTCGACATGCTCGAAGCCGCCGGCATCGACGAGGTCAAGGTGCGCACGCCGCTGACCTGCGACACGCGCTTCGGCCTGTGCGCCAAGTGCTACGGCCGCGACCTGGGCCGCGGCGGGCTGGTCAACATCGGCGAGGCGGTGGGCGTGATCGCCGCGCAGTCGATCGGCGAGCCGGGCACGCAGCTGACGATGCGCACCTTCCACATCGGTGGTGCGGCGTCGCGTGCGGCGGTGGCCAACAGCGTGGACGCCAAGTCCGACGGCATCGTCGGCTTCAACGCCACGATGCGCTACGTGACCAACGGCAAGAAGGAACTGGTGGTGATTTCGCGTTCCGGCGAGATCGTCATTGCCGACCAGCACGGCCGCGAGCGCGAGCGCCACAAGGTGCCGTACGGCGCGCTGCTCAACGTCAAGCCCGACCAGTCGCTGAAGGCCGGCACGGTGCTGGCCAACTGGGACCCGCTGACCCGCCCGATCATCACCGAGTTCGCCGGCAAGGCGAAGTTCGAGAACGTCGAGGAAGGCGTCACCGTGGCGCGTCAGCTCGACGAGGTGACGGGTCTGTCGACGCTGGTGGTCATCGACCCGAAGCGCCGCGGCGCGACCAAGGTGGTGCGTCCGCAGGTCAAGCTGCTCGACGTGGCCGGCAACGAGGTCAAGATCCCCGGCACCGACCACTCGGTGACGATCAGCTTCCCGGTCGGCTCGCTGGTGCAGATCCGCGACGGCCAGGACCTGATGCCCGGCGAGGTGCTGGCGCGCATTCCGGTCGAAGGCCAGAAGACGCGCGACATCACCGGCGGTCTGCCGCGGGTGGCCGAGCTGTTCGAAGCGCGCAGCCCCAAGGACAAGGGCACGCTGGCCGAGCAGACCGGCACCGTGTCCTTCGGCAAGGAGACCAAGGGCAAGGTGCGGCTGCAGATCACCGACCCGGACGGCAAGGTCTACGAAGAACTCGTGCCGAAGGAGAAGAACATCCTGGTGCACGAAGGCCAGGTGGTCAACAAGGGCGAGTCCATCGTCGACGGGCCGGCCGAGCCGCAGGACATCCTGCGCCTGCTGGGCGTCGAGGAACTGGCGCGCTACATCGTCGACGAGGTGCAGGACGTCTACCGTCTGCAGGGCGTGAAGATCAACGACAAGCACATCGAGGTGATCGTGCGCCAGATGCTGCGTCGCGTGCAGATCACCAACCCGGGCGACAGCAGCTACATCAGCGGCGAGCAGGTCGAGCGTTCCGAGCTCTTCGGCACCAACGACGCGTTGCGTGCCGACGACAAGGTGCCCGCCAGCTATGCCGACGTGCTGCTGGGCATCACCAAGGCCATCCTGTCCACCGACTCGTTCATCTCGGCGGCCTCGTTCCAGGAAACGACGCGGGTGCTCACCGAGGCGGCGATCATGGGCAAGCGCGACGAGCTGCGCGGCCTGAAGGAAAACGTCATCGTCGGCCGGCTCATCCCCGCCGGTACCGGCATGGCCTTCCACCAGGCGCGCAAGGCCAAGGAAGCCATGGACGAGACCGAGCGTCGCTCGATCGCGCTGCAGGAGGCCGAGGAACTGGCCGCCGTGCAGATGGCCAACGTCGATGCCGCCGTGGCGGCCCAGGGCGGCGGCTGCGCGGCGACACGGCCGAATACGGCGCGTCGGCACATGCGGCAAAGGGCGGCTTCGGCCGCCCTTTTTCTTGGTGCGCGGTGCTAGGCTCAGCCGTCGCCGCGCGTCGCATGCGAGCGCGTGGCGTTGCCACTGCGCAGGCGTCAGGACCTCCACGCCATGCTCCCGCGCCGGCCGGGCCAGGTCGAGCAAGCGCGCGGTCGCTGCTGAACAGCCAACGCGCACCGATGGCCACGGCCAGGTCGATGAACTTCTGGTCGTCCGGATCGCGGCAGCGCAGCCTGCCGTCGGCGCCGGCAGCGCTGGGTGGCGTCGGCGCAAATCTGCGCCAGGCTGATCGAAAACCGACAGTATGTGCTCACAATCCGGCGTCCAATGCTGCAACTCGGCGCGAGGCAGCACGCTCGCACAGCTCGCTGCGCATCGCCGCCGTGGCGTGCCAGCGCAGTTGCCCCGCCTGCAGCTGGCCGGCCAGGCTGGCGCAGCTCGCGTCGCGGAACAGCAGCCAGTCGAGCACCACGTTGGTGTCCAGCACGACCACCGGCGGTACGCGTGGCCAGCGGCCATGGCGGCGGATGAGCGTGGGCGGCTGTGGGGCATGGGTGCCACTGCGTTGGGCGACGCAGCAGACAGCCCTTGCTGCACAGCGGGGCTGTGAATATAATGGAAGGCTTTTCAGCAGAATGCTGCTGCGCTCTTTGTCGAGCGGCTCGTCGTGCCCGTCTGCCCAGCGTCCAGTCGCAGGGCTCGCCGGTTGCCCCGAAGCCTTGCTCCCGCCGCAGCGTGCCGCCTGCCGAGTGCCGAACAAAGAGCTTGTCTTCAAACGGGAACGGGTTACGCTATGCCAACCATCAACCAACTCGTGCGCCACGGTCGCCAGGTCGAGATCACGAAGTCCAAGTCGCCTGCGATGCAGAACAGCCCGCAGCGCCGCGGCGTGTGCACGCGCGTGTACACCACCACGCCGAAGAAGCCGAACTCGGCGCTGCGCAAGGTGGCCAAGGTGCGCCTGACCAACGGTTTCGAGATCATCTCCTACATCGGCGGCGAAGGGCACAACCTGCAGGAGCACAGCGTGGTGCTGGTGCGCGGCGGCCGCGTCAAGGACCTGCCGGGCGTGCGTTACCACATCGTGCGCGGCTCGCTCGACCTGCAAGGCGTCAAGGATCGCAAGCAGTCGCGTTCGAAGTACGGCGCCAAGCGCCCGAAGAAGGCCTGAGGCCTCGTCGAACACATTCCGGCCCGGTCAGGGCCGGCCACACCAAGGCCTGCCGTCGGCGGGCCGAGTAAGTGAAGGGTCCTGATGGCCCTTCGCGGCGCCGGTCGAGAGCCCGCGCCAACTGAAACCGAAAAGGAAGACTCCCATGCCGCGTCGTCGCGAAGTTCCCAAACGAGAAGTGCTGCCCGATCCGAAGTTCGGCTCGGTCGATCTGTCCAAGTTCATGAACGTGATCATGGAAGGCGGCAAGAAGGCCATCGCCGAACGCATCATCTACGGCGCGCTGGACCAGATCGAGAAGAAGGCCGGCAAGGACCCGCTGGAAATCTTCGTCGTCGCGCTTGAACAACATCAAGCCGATGGTCGAGGTCAAGTCGCGCCGCGTCGGTGGCGCCAACTACCAGGTGCCGGTCGAAGTGCGCCCGGTGCGTCGCGTGGCGCTGGCCATGCGCTGGCTGAAGGAATCGGCGCGCAAGCGTGGCGAGAAGTCGATGTCGCAGCGCCTGGCCAACGAGCTGATCGAGGCCGCCGAAGGCCGCGGCGGCGCGATGAAGAAGCGCGACGAAGTGCACCGCATGGCCGAAGCCAACAAGGCGTTCTCGCACTTCCGCTTCTGAGCCGACGCCGACCGTACCCTGCTTCTCGGCCGCTCTTACGGGTTAACACCAACCCGAGGGCGGCCCCTGTATTTGGAGTGACACCATGGCCCGCAAGACCCCCATCGAGCGCTACCGCAACATCGGCATCTCCGCGCACATCGATGCCGGCAAGACCACGACCACCGAGCGCATCCTGTTCTACACCGGTGTGAACCACAAGATCGGTGAAGTGCACGATGGCGCCGCGACGATGGACTGGATGGAGCAGGAGCAGGAGCGCGGCATCACCATCACGTCGGCGGCGACCACCTGCTTCTGGAAGGGCATGGACCTGGCGCTGCCCGAGCACCGCATCAACATCATCGACACGCCCGGGCACGTCGACTTCACGATCGAGGTCGAGCGCTCGATGCGCGTGCTCGACGGTGCGTGCATGGTCTATTGCGCCGTGGGCGGCGTGCAGCCGCAGACCGAGACCGTCTGGCGCCAGGCCAACAAGTACAAGGTGCCGCGCCTGATGTTCGTCAACAAGATGGACCGCACCGGCGCGAACTTCTACAAGGTGTACGAGCAGATGAAGGTGCGCCTGAAGGCGAACCCGGTGCCGATCGTGCTGCCCATCGGCGCGGAAGAAAACTTCACCGGCGTGATCGACCTCATCAAGATGAAGGCGATCATCTGGGACGAGGCCTCGCAGGGCATGAAGTTCGACTTCCGCGAGATCCCCGCCGAGCTGCTGGCCGAGGCGCAGAAGTGGCGCGAGAACATGGTCGAGGCCGCCGCCGAAGCCGGCGAAGAGCTGATGAACAAGTACCTCGAGTCGCGGCGAGCTGACCGAGGCCGAGATCAAGCTCGGGCCTGCGCACGCGCACGCTCGGGTGCCGAGATCCAGCCGATGTTCTGCGGCACGGCCTTCAAGAACAAGGGCGTGCAGCGCATGCTCGACGGCGTCATCGATTTCATGCCTTCGCCGATCGACATCCCGCCGGTGCCGGGCACCGACGACGACGACAAGCCGGTGGTGCGCCGTGCCGCCGACGACGAGAAGTTCGCCGCGCTGGCCTTCAAGCTGATGACCGACCCCTATGTCGGCCAGCTGACTTTCGTGCGCGTGTACTCCGGCGTGCTGAAGTCGCGGCGACTCGGTCTACAACCCGATCCGCGGCAAGAAGGAGCGCATCGGCCGCATCCTGCAGATGCACGCCAACCAGCGCGAGGAAATCAAGGAGATCCTGGCCGGCGACATCGCCGCCTGCGTGGGCCTGAAGGACGTGACCACGGGCGAAACCCTGTGCGACCCGGACGCCATCATCACGCTGGAAAAGATGGTCTTCCCCGAGCCGGTGATCAGCCAGGCGGTGGAGCCCAAGACCAAGGCCGACCAGGAAAAGATGGGCATCGCCCTGGGCCGTCTGGCGCAGGAAGACCCGTCTTTCCGCGTGAAGACCGACGAAGAAAGCGGCCAGACCATCATCTCCGGCATGGGCGAGTTGCACCTGGAAATCATCGTCGACCGCATGAAGCGCGAGTTCGGCGTGGAAGCCAACGTCGGCAAGCCGCAGGTGGCCTACCGCGAGACGATCCGCAAGCCGGTGTAGGACATCGAAGGCAAGTTCGTGCGCCAGTCGGGCGGCAAGGGCCAGTACGGCCACGTCGTGCTGAAGATCGAGCCGCAGGAGCCGGGCAAGGGCTTCGAGTTCGTCGATGCCATCAAGGGCGGCGTGGTGCCGCGCGAGTTCATCCCTGCGGTGAAGAAGGGCGTCGAGGATTCGTTGCCCACCGGCGTGCTGGCCGGCTACCCGGTGGTGGACGTCAAGGTCACGCTGACCTTCGGCTCCTACCATGAGGTGGACTCGAACGAAAACGCCTTCAAGATGGCCGCGTCGCTGGGCTTCAAGGACGGTTGCCGCAAGGCGCAGCCGGTGATCCTGGAGCCGATGATGGCGGTGGAAGTCGAGACGCCCGAGGACTACGCCGGCAACGTCATGGGCGACCTGTCGTCACGCCGCGGCATGGTGCAGGGCATGGACGACATGCCCGGCGGCGGCAAGGTCATCAAGGCCGAGGTGCCGCTGTCGGAGATGTTCGGCTACTCGACCACGCTGCGCTCGATGTCGCAGGGCCGCGCCACCTACACGATGGAGTTCAAGCACTACAGCGAGGCGCCGAAGAACGTCGCCGACGCGATCATCACGGCTCGCGGGAAGTAAAGCGCTGGTCTTCGGCCTCGGTGCCCTGCTGCCAGTGGCAGGGCGATGCGCGGAGACCTTAAACACTCACTGGCAACGCTCTTTTGATCTGGAGATTCTGAAATGGCAAAAGGTAAATTCGAACGCACCAAGCCGCACGTCAACGTGGGGACCATTGGGCACGTGGACCATGGCAAGACCACGTTGACGGCGGCGATCACGACCGTGCTGAGCAGCAAGTTCGGCGGCGAGGCCAAGGCCTACGACCAGATCGACGCGGCGCCGGAAGAAAAGGCACGCGGCATCACCATCAACACCGCGCACGTCGAATACGAGACTGCCAAGCGCCACTACGCCCACGTCGACTGCCCCGGGCACGCCGACTACATCAAGAACATGATCACCGGTGCGGCGCAGATGGACGGCGCCATCCTGGTGGTGTCGCGCCGCCGACGGCCCCATGCCGCAAACGCGCGAGCACATCCTGCTGGCCCGCCAGGTCGGCGTGCCCTACATCATCGTCTTCCTGAACAAGTGCGACATGGTCGACGACGCCGAGCTGCTCGAGCTGGTCGAGATGGAAGTGCGCGAACTGCTCGACAAGTACGAATTCCCCGGCGATGCCACCCCCATCATCCACGGCAGCGCCAAGCTCGCCATGGAAGGCGACAAGGGCGAACTGGGCGAACAAGCCATCATGAAGCTGGCCGACGCCCTGGACGCCTACATCCCGCAGCCCGAGCGCGCGGTCGACGGCGCCTTCCTGATGCCCGTCGAAGACGTCTTCAGCATCAGCGGACGCGGCACCGTCGTCACCGGCCGGGTCGAGCGCGGCATCATCAAGGTCGGCGAAGAAATCGAGATCGTCGGCATCAGCCCCACGCAGAAGACCACCTGCACCGGCGTGGAGATGTTCCGCAAGCTGCTCGACCAAGGCCAGGCCGGCGACAACGTCGGCATCCTGCTGCGCGGCACCAAGCGCGAAGACGTGCAGCGCGGCCAAGTGCTGTGCAAGCCCGGCAGCGTCAAGCCGCACACCCACTTCACGGCCGAGATCTACGTGCTGAGCAAGGAAGAAGGCGGACGCCACACCCCGTTCTTCAACAACTACCGCCCGCAGTTCTACTTCCGCACCACGGACGTGACCGGCGCGGTGGAGCTGCCCAAGGACAAGGAGATGGTCATGCCGGGGGACAACGTCAGCATCACCGTCAAGCTGATCAACCCCATCGCCATGGAAGAAGGCCTGCGCTTCGCCATCCGCGAGGGCGGCAGAACCGTCGGCGCCGGCGTCGTCGCCAAGATCATCGAGTAAGAGGAGCGGACCATGTCCACCAAACAGAAGATCCGCATTCGCTTGAAGGCCTTCGACTACAAGCTGATCGACCAGTCGGCACTGGAGATCGTGGAAACCGCCAAGCGCACCGGCGCCATCGTGCGCGGCCCGGTGCCGCTGCCCACCCGCATGCAACGCTTCGACATCCTGCGCTCGCCGCACGTCAACAAGACCTCGCGCGACCAGTTCGAGATCCGCACCCATCAGCGCCTGATGGACATCGTCGACCCGACCGACAAGACGGTCGATGCGCTGATGAAGCTGGACCTGCCGGCGGGTGTGGATGTGGAGATCAAGCTGCAGTAAGGAAGCTCGGCAGTTGCAGGGTGACTTGCAACTGCTACAATCACAGGCTTTTCTCGGCACGCCAGAACGCAACATCGCGGGCGAACGCCGAAATCAATCAGCCCGGCCAATCGATGTCGGGTTCGTCAAACAAAGGCCCCGCATTGTCGGGGCTGGAGAAAAACCATGAGTCTGAGCCATCGTCTCGGATTGCTGGGCCGCAAGGTGGGCATGATGCGCATCTTCACGGACGACGGTGACACCGTTCCCGTGACCGTGCTCGACGTGTCCAACAACCGCGTCACCCAGGTCAAGACCGATCCGGTGGATGGCTACGCCGCCATCCAGGTCGCGTTCGGAACACGCAAGGCCTCCCGCGTCACCAAGCCCGAAGCTGGCCATCTGGCCAAGGCCGGGGTGCTGGCCGGCGAGGTCCTGCGCGAGTTCCGCGTGAGCGCCGAAGTCGCTGCCGAGTACAAACCCGGCGCAACCTTGCCGGTGGGCATGTTCGCGGTCGGCCAGACGGTCGACGTGCAGGGCACCTCGATCGGCAAGGGCTTCACCGGCACCATCAAGCGCCATAACTTCAGCTCGCAGCGCGCATCGCACGGCAACAGCCGTTCGCACAACGTGCCGGGTTCGATCTCGATGGCGCAGGACCCGGGACGTGTGTTCCCTGGCAAGAAGATGTCCGGCCACCGCGGCGACGCGACCGTGACCACGCAGAACCTCGACATCGTGCGCATCGACGAAGCGCGCCAGCTGCTGCTGGTGCGCGGTGCCGTGCCGGGCGCCAAGAACGGCCATGTGGTCGTGCGCCATGCCATCAAGGCCCGCGCGGCCAAGCCTGCCGCCGCGGCAGCACCTGCCAAGGGAGCCAAGTGATGCAACTCGAGCTCCTCAACGATCAAGGACAGTCCACCGCCAAGGTGGATGCACCCGACACGGTGTTCGCGCGCGACTACAACGAAGCGCTGGTGCACCAGGTGGTGGTCGCCTATCAGGCCAATGCGCGCCAAGGCACACGCGCCCAGAAGGACCGCGGCACCGTCGCGCATTCGACGAAGAAGCCGTGGCGCCAGAAGGGCACCGGCCGCGCGCGCTCGGGCATGACCAGCTCGCCGATCTGGCGCGGAGGTGGTCGCACCTTCCCGAATACGCCTGACGAGAATTTCTCGCACAAGGTGAACAAGAAGATGTACCGCGCCGGCATGGCGTCGATCCTGTCGCAGCTGGTGCGCGACGGTCGCCTTGCGGTGGTCGATTCGATTGCCGTCGATTCGCCCAAGACCAAGCTGCTGGCGCAGAAGTTCAAGGCCATGGGCCTGGACTCGGTGATGGTGATTTCCGACTCGGTGGACGACAACCTGGCGCTGGCGTCGCGCAACCTGGCCAACGTGCTGGTGGTCGAGCCGCGTTATGCCGATCCGCTGTCGCTGGTGTTCTACAAGAAGGTGCTGGTCACCAAGGGCGCGATCGAGCAGCTCAAGGAGATGTTCGCATGACGACCGCTGTCAAGACCGTGAAGAAGCCGGACGAGGGCCGTCTGGCCCAGGTGCTGGTCGCGCCGATCATTTCCGAGAAGGCCACGCGCATTGCCGAAAAGCAGAACCAGGTTCTTTTCAAGGTGCTGCGCGACGCCACCAAGCCGGAGATCAAGGCCGCCGTCGAGTTGATGTTCAAGGTCGAAGTCGCTTCTGTGCAGACCGTCAACCAGATGGGCAAGGTCAAGCGTGTCGGCCGTTCCATCGGCCGGCGCGACCACGTCAAGAAGGCCTATGTGTGCTTGAAGCCGGGCCAGGAGCTCAACTTCTCCGGGGAGGGCGCGTAATGGCCGTCGTCAAAGTCAAACCCACCTCGCCGGGCCGCCGTGCGGTCGTGAAGGTGGTGCACAAGCACCTGCACAAGGGCAAGCCTGAAGCCTCGCTGCTGGAGCCGCAGTTCCAGCATTCGGGGCGCAACAACAACGGCCATATCACCATCCGCCACAAGGGTGGTGGCCACAAGCACCACTATCGCGTGGTCGACTTCGTGCGCAACAAGGACGCGATGCCGGCCAAGGTCGAGCGCATCGAATACGACCCGAACCGCACCGCGCACATCGCGCTGGTGTGTTACGCCGACGGCGAGCGCCGCTACATCATCGCCCCGCGCGGGCTCGAGGTGGGTGCCACGATCGTCAGCGGTTCCGAAGCGCCGATCAAGGCTGGCAATACGCTGCCGATTCGCAACATTCCGGTGGGCTCCACCGTGCACTGCGTCGAGATGCTGCCCGGCAAGGGCGCGCAGATCGCGCGTTCGGCGGGCACCTCTGTCACGCTGATGGCGCGCGAAGGCATCTACGCGCAGTTGCGTTTGCGTTCGGGTGAAGTGCGCAAGATCCACATCGACTGCCGCGCCACGATCGGCGAGGTCAGCAACGAAGAGCACAACCTGCGCCAGTACGGCAAGGCCGGTGCGCGCCGCTGGAAGGGCATCCGCCCGACGGTTCGCGGCGTGGCGATGAACCCGGTGGACCACCCGCACGGCGGCGGCGAAGGCCGCACCGGCGAAGGCCAGGTGCCGGTGTCGCCGTGGAACACGCTGACCAAGGGCTACCGCACGCGCAGCAACAAGCGCACGCAGACGATGATCGTCTCGCGTCGCAAGAAATAAGGCCTGACCCACCATGGCACGTTCACTCAAGAAAGGTCCCTTCGTGGACCATCACCTGATGGCCAAGGTCGACAAGGCCTCAGCCATCAAGGACAAGAAGCCGGTCAAGACCTGGTCGCGCCGCTCGACGATCCTGCCCGAGTTCATCGGCCTGACGATCGCGGTGCACAACGGCAAGCAGCACGTGCCCTTGTACGTGACAGACCAGATGGTCGGTCACAAGCTGGGCGAGTTTGCGCAGACCCGCACCTTCAAGGGCCACCCGGCCGACAAGAAGGCCAAGAAGTAAGGGATGACGACGATGGAAACCAAAGCAAGCGTTCGCGGTGTGCGCCTGTCGTGCGACAAGGGCCGCCTCGTGGCGGACATGATTCGCGGCAAGAAGGTTGATGCGGCGCTCGACATCCTGAGCTTCACGCCCAAGAAGGCCGCCGGCATCATCCGCAAGGCGCTGGCCTCGGCCATCGCCAACGCCGAACACAACGACGGCGCGGACATCGACGAGCTGAAGGTGAAGTCGATCTATGTGGAACAGGGCGCGACGCTGAAGCGTTCGTCGGCCCGCGCCAAGGGCCGCGGCAACAGCATCAGCAAGCCCACCTGCCACATCTACGTGACGGTCGGAAACTAAGGCAAGGGCAGAGCAAAGACCATGGGACAAAAAATCCACCCGACCGGCTTCCGGCTGCCCGTGACACGTGCGTGGGCGTCGCGCTGGTTCGCGACGAAGAAGAACTTCGCCACCATGCTGGCCGAAGATCTGCACGTGCGCGAGTTCCTCAAGGCGCGCCTGAAGAGTGCCGCCGTCTCGCGCATCCTGATCGAGCGCCCGGCCAAGAATGCCCGTATCACCATCTACTCGGCGCGTCCGGGCGTGGTCATCGGCAAGAAGGGCGAGGACATCGAGAACCTCAAGGCCGAACTGGCGCGCCGCCTGGGCGTGCCGGTGGCCGTCAACATCGAGGAAGTGCGCAAGCCCGAGATCGATGCACAACTGATCGCCGACAGCATCACGCAGCAGCTCGAAAAGCGCATCATGTTCCGCCGCGCGATGAAGCGCGCGATGCAGAACGCCATGCGCCTGGGTGCGCAGGGCATCAAGATCATGTCCTCGGGCCGCCTGAACGGCATCGAGATCGCGCGCTGCGAGTGGTACCGCGAAGGCCGTGTGCCGCTGCACACGCTCAAGGCCGACATCGACTACGGTTTCTCGGAAGCCAAGACCACCTATGGCGTCATCGGCGTCAAGGTCTGGGTCTATCGCGGCGACCGGCTCGCACACGGCGAAGCGCCTGGCGCTAAGCAGGAAACAGGCGACGACGATCGCCGTTCGCGCCGCACGCCGCGTCCCGGTGGCCCAGGTGCCCCGGGCGGCCCTGCCGGCCCCGGGCGAGGTCGTCCGACCGGTGACAGGCCGGCGCGCGCTGCGACAGCGCCCGTGGCCGCCGCAGACAAGCCCGCCGAGGGCGGCGACGCGCCGAAGGTGGCTGCCGTCAAGCGCGTGCGCAAGGCTGCGGCACCTGCCGCGCCCGCGACGGGCACAGAGAGCAAAGGGGAATAAGAATGCTGCAACCCGCACGTCGAAAATTCCGCAAGGAACAAAAAGGCCGCAACACCGGCGTCGCCACGCGTGGCGCCAAGGTGTCGTTTGGCGAATTCGGCCTGAAGGCCACGGAACGCGGCCGGCTCACGGCGCGTCAGATCGAAGCCGCGCGTCGCGCCATTTCGCGCCATATCAAGCGCGGTGGCCGCATCTTCATCCGCATCTTTCCGGACAAGCCGATCTCGCAGAAACCCGCCGAAGTGCGCATGGGCAACGGCAAGGGCAACCCCGAGTACTACGTGGCCGAAATCCAGCCCGGCAAGGTGCTGTACGAGATCAACGGCGTGCCCGAGACGCTGGCGCGCGAAGCCTTCCAGCTGGCCTCGGCCAAACTGCCGCTGCGCACCACCTTCGTCGCACGCCAGATTGGCGCGTAGACGTCGCATCGGAGAACTTGAATGAAGACCAGTGAACTGCGCGCCAAGGATGTGGCCGCGCTCGAGAAAGAAGTTGCCGACCTGCTGCGCGCCCATTTTGGCCTGCGCATGCAAAAGGCCACGCAGCAGTTGACCAACCACACCGTCCTGCGCAAGACGCGGCGCGACGTGGCGCGCGTCAAGACCATCCTCAACGAGAAGAAGAAAGGCGCTGCCAAATGAACGAGGCAACGACCCAGGCGACGCCGCAAGCACCCGTCGCCGTGAAGAACACGCGCACTCTCGTCGGCGAGGTCGTCAGCGACAAGCGCGCCAAGACCATCACCGTGCTGGTGGAGCGCCGTGTCACGCACGAGCTCTACGGCAAGATCGTCGCGCGCTCGAGCAAATACCACGCGCACGACGAGAAGGGCGAATACAAGCTCGGCGACGTGGTCGAGATCGCCGAAAGCCGGCCGATCTCCAAGACCAAGAACTGGGTCGTGACCCGGCTGGTGAAGAAGGCCGGTCTGGCCTGATCGGGTAGGCGGCTGCGCGGCCATTGGCCGCGCTTCGCACGCAAGGGCCGAAACACTGGAATACTGGTGTCGCGGCCCTTGGTCATTCAAGCGCCTTTGCAGGCAACATTCACTCACAGGAGAACGCGATGCTGAAAGTCGGAGACAAGCTGCCCGCAGGCAGCCTTCAGGAATTCATCGAAGTCGAAGGCAATGGCTGCTCGATCGGCCCGAACAGCTTCGACATCGCCAAGGCGACAGCCGGCAAGACGGTCGCGATCTTCGCGCTGCCCGGCGCCTTCACGCCCACGTGTTCGGCCAAGCATGTCCCGGGTTATGTCGAGAACGCCGCGGCACTGACCGCTGCCGGCGTGGACGAGATCTGGTGCGTCTCGGTCAACGATGCATTCGTGATGGGCGCATGGGGCCGCGAGCAGAAGACTGCTGGCAAGGTGCACATGATGGCCGACGGCAGTGCGGAGTTCAGCAAGGCGGCTGGCCTGACGCTGGACCTGAGCACGCGTGGCATGGGCTTGCGCTCGAATCGCTATTCGATGCTCGTGGTTGACGGTGTGGTGAAAACGCTCAACGTCGAAGGCCCGGGGAAATTCGAAGTCAGCGACGCGGCAACGATGCTGGCCCAGGCGAAGGCAGCCCGGGGCTGATGGCCCGAAGCCGCTGCGGCATTGCCGACTCGTTGTTATGTCGCAAGCGGTTCGGGCGTTGACAGCCCGCCAGTTCTCGTAAGATAATCCAAAGCTTCGCCGGTTTCTCGCCCTGCCTGGTTCTCGGGCGGGGTAGTCAGCCGGATCCGCCCATATCACCGGCGCCGCAGACAGCGACGCTGGCCGACGGGCCCAAGACTGACCGCTCAAGCCTGCATCAAGGGCGCTTGCGGGACAAGTTGGGGACTGAACAATGATTCAAATGCAATCGCGACTCGACGTCGCCGACAACACGGGCGCGAAGTCCGTCATGTGCATCAAGGTGCTCGGCGGCTCCAAGCGGCGCTATGCGGGCATCGGCGATGTCATCAAGGTCAGCATCAAGGAAGCCGCGCCGCGTGGCCGCGTCAAGAAGGGCGAGATCTACAGCGCCGTGGTGGTGCGTACCGCCAAGGGCGTGCGCCGCCAGGACGGCTCGCTCATCAAGTTCGACGGCAACGCCGCCGTGCTGCTGAACGCCAAGCTCGAGCCGATCGGCACGCGCATCTTCGGGCCCGTGACGCGCGAGCTGCGCACTGAGCGCTTCATGAAGATCGTGTCGCTGGCACCCGAAGTGCTCTGACGCAAGCGTCGCGAAAGGACTCAAAGCATGAACAAGATTCGCAAGGGCGACCAGGTCATCGTATTGACCGGGCGCGACAAGGGCAAGCGTGGCACGGTGACCCGCCGCGTCGATGACGACCACGTCGTGGTCGACGGCGTGAACATGGTCAAGAAACATGTCAAGCCGAACCCGATGAAGGGCACGACGGGCGGCGTGGTCGACAAGACGATGCCTATCCACCAGTCGAACGTGGCCATCTACAACGCCGCCACCTCGAAGGCCGATCGCGTGGGCATCAAGTTGCTGGACAACGGCGACAAGGTGCGCATCTACAGGTCCAGCGGCGAACAGATCAAGGCATAAGGCCAGTTAGGCAAGGAACGATCATGGCTCAACAACAGACTGCACGGCTGCAGACCTTCTACCGCGAGAAAGTGGTGCCCGACCTGATGGCCAAGTTCGGCTTCAAGTCGGTGATGCAGGTGCCGCGCCTCACGAAGATCACGCTGAACATGGGTGTCAGCGAAGCGGTGGCGGACAAGAAGGTCATGGACCACGCCGTCGGCGACCTGACCAAGATCTGCCGGCCAGAAGCCCGTGGTCACCAAGTCGAAGAAGCCGATCGCCGGCTTCAAGATCCGCGAGAACGTGCCCATCGGCTGCATGGTGACGCTGCGCGGTGTGCGCATGTACGAGTTCCTCGACCGCTTCGTCACCATCGCGCTGCCGCGTGTGCGCGATTTCCGCGGCATCTCCGGACGCGCCTTCGACGGCCGCGGCAACTACAACGTCGGTGTCAAGGAACAGATCATCTTTCCGGAAATCGATTACGACAAGGTCGATGCATTGCGTGGGCTGAACATCAGCATCACCACCAGCGCGCAGACCGACGACGAGTGCAGGGCGCTTCTCACGGCCTTCCGCTTCCCGTTCAAGAACTGAGGTGCCTTGTGGCGAAACAGTCCCATATCCAGCGTCAAGACAAGCGTGAAAAGCTCGTGGCCAAGTACGCGAAGAAGTACACCGAACTGAAGGCCACGGCCAACGACGCGAAGCGCTCCGACGAGGAGCGTTACGCGGCTCGGCTTGAGCTGCAGAAACTGCCGCGCAACGCCTACCCGACGCGCCTGCGCAACCGTTGCGAGCTGACCGGACGTCCGCGCGGCACCTTCCGCATGTTCGGCCTGGGCCGCAGCAAGATCCGCGATCTCGCCTTCAAGGGCGACATTCCGGGCGTCGTCAAGGCCAGTTGGTGATATCGGCCGCCTTCCTGGCAAGACCAGGCAAGCACAGGCCCGAGCAGGAGAGTTTTTTATGAGCATGAGTGACCCGATCGCCGATATGCTGACCCGCATCCGCAACGCGCAGAGCGTTGAGAAGGCTGTGGTGTCGATGCCGTCGTCGAAAATCAAGGTGGCGATCGCCCAGGTCCTGAAGGACGAGGGCTACGTCGAGGGCTTCACGGTGCGCACCGATGACGGCAAGCACCAGCTCGAGATCGCGCTGAAGTACTACGCCGGCCGACCGGTGATCGAGCGCATCGAGCGTGTCAGTCGCCCGGGCCTGCGTGTCTATCGCGGCCGCGAAGCGATTCCGGCGGTGATGAACGGCCTGGGTGTGGCCATCGTCACCACGCCCAAGGGTGTCATGACCGATCGCAAGGCGCGCCAGACCGGTGTCGGTGGCGAAGTGCTTTGTTATGTCGCCTGATCAACGACGACTGACGGAAGGATTCGAGCCATGTCTCGCGTAGGAAAAATGCCAGTCACCGTCCCGCAAGGCGTGGATGTGTCGATCACGGCGGAGCAGATTTCGGTCAAGGGTGGCAACGGCACGCTGGTGCGCTCGTTGAACGCACTTGTCGGTGTGAAGAAGGACGGCGCCACGCTGGTGTTCGAGCCGGCCAACGACAGTGTCGCGGCCGGCGCCATGAGCGGCACGATGCGCGCGCTGGTCAACAACATGATCAATGGCGTCACCAAGGGCTTCGAGAAGAAGCTCACGCTGGTGGGCGTGGGTTTTCGTGCCCAGGCGCAGGGCCAGAAGCTGAACCTCCAGGTGGGTTTCTCGCACCCGGTGGTGAAGGACATGCCGGTGGGCGTGAAGGTGGAAACACCGACGCAGACCGAAATCGTCATCAAGGGCGCCGACCGCCAGTCCGTCGGGCAGGTGGCGGCTGAAGTTCGTGCCATCCGTCCGCCCGAGCCCTACAAGGGCAAGGGCATCCGCTACGCCGATGAGCGCGTGAGCCTGAAAGAGACGAAGAAGAAGTAAGGAGCGACTCCATGTTGACCAAGAAAGAACAGCGCCTGCGCCGCTCCCGCCAGACCCGTGTGCGCATCGCGCAGCAGGTGGTGGCACGGCTGACCGTGTTCCGATCGAACCTGCATGTCTACGCCAGCGTCATTTCCGACGACGGCAGCAAGGTGCTGGCGAGCGCGTCCACGGCCGAAAAGGCCGTGCGCGAAGAGCTCGGTGGCGCCGGCAAGGGTGGCACCACGTCGGCGGCGGCCATCGTCGGCAAGCGCATCGCCGAAAAGGCCAAGGCGGCGGGCATCGAGAAGGTGGCCTTCGACCGCTGCGGGGTTTGCATTCCACGGCCGCGTCAAGGCCCTGGCAGAAGCCGCGCGTGAAGCCGGCCTGCAGTTCTAAGCGCGCAAGCGAAGGATCACAGAAATGGCAAAGTTTCAACCCCGCGCCCAGACCGAGGCCAACGAAGACGGCCTGAAGGAAAAGATGATCGCGGTCAATCGCGTCACCAAGGTGGTCAAGGGCGGGCGCACGCTGAGCTTCGCGGCATTGACGGTGGTCGGCGATGGCGACGGGCGTATCGGCATGGGCAAGGGCAAGGCCAAGGAAGTCCCGGTGGCGGTGCAGAAGGCCATGGAAGATGCGCGCCGAAACCTGATCAAGGTGTCGCTGAAGAACGGCTCCATCCATCACAACGTGCGCGGCGAGCATGGCGCGGCCAAGGTGCTGATGGCGCCGGCCCCGGCCGGTACCGGCATCATCGCTGGCGGCCCGATGCGCGCGGTGTTCGAGGTCATGGGTGTCACCGACATCGCGGCCAAGAGCCTGGGCTCGTCGAACCCCTACAACATGGTGCGCGCCACGCTGGACGCGCTGAAGCGCTCGACCACCCCCGGTGAAGTGGCGGCCAAGCGCGGCAAGTCGGTCGAAGAGATCTTCGGCTAAGCGCGCCTGAAGGAGAAACAAGATGTCGGACAGCAAAACAGTGAAGGTCAAGCTCGTCAGAAGCCCTATCGGCACGAAGCAGTCGCATCGCGACACGGTGCGCGGGCTGGGCCTGCGCAAGCTCAACAGCGAGTCGGTGCTCGAAGACACGCCGGCCGTGCGCGGCATGATCGACAAGATCGCCTATCTCGTGAAGGTGCTCTGAGCACGCCACGTCAAGCAGGAACGAACATGCAACTCAACACCATCAAGGCGGCCACAGGCGCCAAGCATGCCAAGCGGCGTGTCGGTCGCGGCATCGGCTCGGGCCTCGGCAAGACTGCGGGCCGTGGGCACAAGGGACAGAAGTCGCGGGCCGGCGGTTTCCACAAGGTGGGCTTCGAAGGCGGTCAGATGCCGCTGCAGCGTCGCCTGCCCAAGCGCGGCTTCAAGTCCGTGACGGCGCAGTACAACGCCGAGATCACGCTTGCCGATCTGCAGCGCCTTGGCGCTGACGAGGTCGACGTGCTGGCGCTGAAGCAGGCCGGCCTGGTCGGCGACATGGCCAAGGTGGTAAAGGTCATCAAGTCGGGCGAGCTGAGCAAGAAGGTCGTGCTCAAGGGCGTCGGCGCGACGGCCGGCGCCAAGGCGGCGATCGAAGCCGCCGGCGGCTCGGTCGCCTGATCCGGCTCAAGAGGCAAAGACTCGCAACGTGGCAACTTCTGCAAACCAGCTGGCCAAGAGCGGCAAGTTCGGCGACCTGCGTCGCCGGCTGGTCTTCCTGTTGCTGGCGCTCGTGGTCTACAGGCTGGGTGCGCACATCCCGGTGCCCGGCATCGACCCGGGGCAGCTCGAGCAACTGTTCAAAGGCCAGGCCGGCGGTATCCTGAACCTGTTCAACATGTTCTCGGGTGGGGCGCTGTCGCGCTTCACCGTGTTTGCGCTGGGCATCATGCCGTACATCTCGGCATCGATCATCATGCAGTTGATGACCTACGTCGTGCCCACGCTCGAAGCCATCAAGAAAGAGGGCGAGTCGGGTCGGCGCAAGATCACGCAATACACACGTTACGGCACGCTGGTGTTGGCGCTGTTCCAGTCGCTGGGCATTGCGCTGGCACTTGAGCAGTCTCCGGGCCTGGTCATCAGCCCGGGCATGGGTTTCCGCTTCACTGCCGTGATCAGCCTGGTGGCGGGAACGATGTTCCTGATGTGGTTGGGCGAACAGATCACCGAGCGCGGCTTGGGCAACGGCATCTCGATCCTGATCTTCGCCGGCATCGTCGCCGGCCTGCCGTCCGCGATGGCGGGCCTGTTCGAGCTGGTGCGCACAGGATCGATGAGCATCATCGCGTGCCTGTTCATCCTGGTGGTGGTGGTGCTGGTGACCTTCGTCGTCGTGTTCGTCGAGCGCGGGCAACGCAAGATCCTCGTCAACTATGCGAAGCGTCAGGTCGGCAACAAGGTCTATGGCGGGCAGTCCTCGCACCTGCCGCTGAAGCTCAACATGTCGGGCGTGATCCCGCCGATCTTCGCCTCGTCGATCATCCTGTTGCCGGCCACGCTGGTGGGCTGGTTCGCAACAGGTGAAGGCATGCGCTGGCTGAAGGACATTTCCAGCGCGTTGTCGCCGGGCCAGCCGATCTATGTGCTGCTGTATGCGGCGATGATCGTGTTCTTCTGTTTCTTCTACACCGCACTGGTCTTCAACAGCCGCGAGACTGCGGACAACCTGAAGAAGAGTGGCGCCTTCATTCCGGGCATCCGCCCGGGTGAGCAGACCGCCAAGCACATCGATCGAATCCTGTCGCGGCTGACGCTGGTGGGCGCCATCTACATCACGCTGGTGTGCCTGCTGCCTGAGTTTCTGGTGCTGAAGTACAACGTGCCGTTCTACTTCGGCGGCACCTCGCTGCTCATCATCGTGGTGGTCACGATGGATTTCTGGGCCCAGGTGCAGAGTTACGTCATGAGCCAGCAATACGAGTCGCTGCTGAAGAAGGCCAACTTCAAGGCCAGCTGAGAGTCAACGAACGAGGCACATGTCCAAAGACGACGTCATCCAGATGCAGGGCGAGATTCTCGAGAATCTGCCCAACGCCACCTTCCGCGTGAAGCTGGAGAACCAGCACGTGGTGCTGGGGCATATTTCCGGAAAGATGCGCATGCACTACATCCGCATCCTGCCCGGTGACAAGGTGACGGTGGAATTGACGCCCTACGATCTGACGCGCGCGCGTATCGTGTTCCGGGCGAAGTAGTAAAGATCAGGACTAGGAGAAGAGCATGAAGGTCGCAGCATCGGTGAAGAAGATGTGTCGCAATTGCAAGATCATCCGCCGCAAGGGTGTGGTGCGTGTGATCTGCACCGACCCGCGTCACAAGCAGCGCCAGGGCTGAGCCCGAGCTGACCGTAGGCATTCGAAGGATTCAAGATGGCACGCATCGCTGGTATCAACATTCCCCCGCACAAGCACGCCGAGATCGGCCTGACCTCGATCTTCGGCATCGGCCGCCCGACCGCGCAGAAGATCTGCAACGGCGTGGGTATTCCGTACTCGAAGAAGATCAAGGACCTGAGCGACGGTGATCTCGAAAAGATCCGCGAGGAAATCGGTCGCCTGACGATCGAGGGCGACCTGCGCCGCGAGATCTCCATCAACATCAAGCGCCTGATGGACCTGGGCTGTTACCGCGGGCTGCGCCATCGCCGCGGCCTGCCGCTGCGTGGCCAGCGCACGCGCACCAACGCACGCACCCGCAAGGGCCCGAAAAAGGGCGCGGCCGGCATCAAGAAGTAAGCCCTTAGCTGAATAGAGAGTCAAGACATGGCCAAAGCACCTGCCAATACCGCCGCACGGCGCGTGAGCAAGAAGGTCCGCAAGAACATCGCGGACGGCATCGCTCATGTGCATGCGTCGTTCAACAACACCATCATCACCATCACCGATCGTCAGGGCGGCGCGCTGGCCTGGGCATCGAGCGGCGGCCAGGGTTTCAAGGGTTCACGCAAATCGACGCCCTTCGCCGCCCAGGTGGCTGCCGAGGTGGCCGGTCGTGCCGCGCAAGAACAAGGCATCAAGAACCTGGATGTCCGCATCAAGGGCCCAGGCCCGGGGCGCGAAAGCTCCGTGCGCGCGCTGGCGGCGCTGGGCATTCGCATCAACCTGATCTCCGATGTCACGCCCATCCCGCACAACGGCTGCCGCCCGCAAAAGCGCCGTCGCATCTGAGCCTCCGAACAACACCTGGCAGCGCGGGCGGACTCAAGTCGGCCGCGCGCTATAATCAAAAGCTTTTTCCGGCACGCCGACCCGCCAATGCGCTGAGGTCCAATGCCAACCCTTGAAGCGTCGGTGAAGCACCGGAACTTCCACAAGCCCACCGTCTGAGCGACATCAAGAACTCGCCAGACTCGCGCGGCGCGCCATCCTGGTGCGGCCGCGTCAGCTAAAGATCGAAGGAAATCTCGTGGCACGTTATCTCGGACCCAAGGCCAAACTGGCCCGCCGTGAAGGCACCGATCTCTATCTCAAGAGCGCGCGTCGCCCGATCGGCGACAAATCGAAGTTCGACAGCAAACCTGGACAGCACGGCCGCACCAGCGGATCGCGCACCTCCGACTTCGGCCTGCAGTTGCGCGAGAAGCAGAAGGTCAAGCGCATGTACGGCGTGCTCGAGCGCCAGTTCCGCCGCTATTTCGCCGAGGCGGAGCGTCGCCGCGGCAATACCGGTGCAAACCTTTTGTTCCTGCTCGAGTCGCGGTTGGACAACGTCATCTATCGCATGGGGTTCGGCTCCACCCGCGCAGAAGCACGCCAGCTGGTCTCGCACAAGGCGGTGACGGTGAATGGCCAGGTGGTGAACATCTCGTCGTATCTGGTCAAGGCGGGTGACGCCATTTCCATTCGCGAAAACGCCAAGAAGCAACTGCGTGTCCAGGACGCGCTGAAGCTGGCCGGCGGCATCGGCATGCCCGATTGGGTGCAGGTGGACGCAGCCAAGATGGAAGGCGTGTTCAAGAAGGTGCCGGACCGCGACCAGTTCGGTGCCGAAATCAACGAATCGCTGATCGTCGAGTTGTATTCACGCTGACGACTTGCTTGCGGCGCGCCGGTTCGTGGCCGGTGCACCGTGATTCAGAGCGCTCCGTTTCGCCGGGCACGGGGCGCCCGATGTATGACCCCGGCGCCATCAGCCTTATCGGTGTAACGAGCCGAGGGTATTGAGAGGAACTTAGACTGCAATGCAAACCAATCTGCTGAAACCCAACAAAGCCATTCAGGTCGAGCCGCTTGGCGGAAACCGTGCCAAGGTCACGCTGGAGCCGTTCGAACGCGGCTATGGCCACACGCTGGGTAACGCGCTGCGGCGCGTGCTGCTGTCGTCGATGGTCGGGCACGCGCCCACCGAAGTGACGATCGCCGGTGTGCTGCATGAGTACTCCACCATCGACGGTGTGCAGGAAGACGTGGTTCACATCATGCTCAACCTGAAGGGCGTGGTCTTCCGGCTGCACAACCGCGACGAAGTCACGCTGGTGCTGCGCAAGGAAGGCGAAGGCCCGGTCACGGCCGGCGACATCCAGACACCGCACGACGTGGAAATCATCAATCCGGATCACGTCATCGCGCATCTGTCGCAAGGTGGCAAGCTGGACATGCAGATCAAGGTCGAAAAGGGCCGCGGCTACGTGCCCGGAACGCTGCGTCGTTATGGCGATGAGCCGACGAAGTCGATCGGCCGCATCGTGCTCGACGCCTCTTTCTCGCCAGTCAACCGCGTCAGCTACGCGGTGGAGAACGCACGCGTCGAGCAGCGCACCGACCTGGACAAGCTGGTCATGGAGATCCAGACCAACGGTGCCATCTCGCCCGAAGAGGCCATTCGCGCGTCGGCCAAGATCCTGTGCGAACAGCTGGCCATCTTTGCGCAGCTCGAGCCGAATGGCCTGGACAGTTTTGCCCAGCCGATGTCGCGCCCGACGCCGAACTTCGACCCGATCCTGCTGCGTCCGGTGGACGAGCTCGAGCTCACCGTGCGTTCGGCAAATTGCCTCAAGGCCGAGAACATCTACTACATCGGCGACCTGATCCAGCGCACCGAAACCGAGTTGCTCAAGACGCCGAACCTGGGGCGCAAATCGCTCAATGAAATCAAGGAAGTGCTCGCCTCGCGTGGCCTGACGCTGGGTGCGCGCCTGGAGAACTGGCCGCCGCAGAATCTGGACAAGCGCTGACGGGATTTGACGGCACGCCAAGCGCGTGCCGTGATGGAAGGGTGTTGCCCTCATAGGCAACCCGGTGCACCCCCAAGTACCTGATACGGCTTGGGTTCAATAAGGAAAGGAATCGCACCATGCGCCACCGCAACGGACTACGAAACTCAATCGCACCAGCGAGCACCGCCAGGCGATGCTGCGCAACATGTGCAACTCGCTGCTGCAGCACGAGGCCATCAAGACCACGCTGCCCAAGGCCAAGGAACTGCGCCGCGTGGTCGAGCCGCTGATCACGCTGGCCAAGGAGCCGACGTTGGCAAATCGCCGCCTGGCTTTCGATCGCACGCGCGACCGCGATATCGTCACGAAACTCTTTGCCGATCTGGGTCCTCGCTACAAGGCCCGCCCGGGTGGCTACACGCGCATCCTGAAGATGGGTTTTCGTGTCGGCGACAACGCGCCGATGGCCTTTGTCGAACTGGTGGATCGCCCCGAAGTCCCGGCGGAAGAGGCCGTCACTGAAAACAAGGACGACTGAACACAGAGCGATCACCGCGATGTGTTAAACTCACTGGTCTCCAGTCGCGGGGTGGAGCAGTCTGGTAGCTCGTTGGGCTCATAACCCAAAGGTCGTAGGTTCAAATCCTGCCCCCGCAACCAAGCATTCTGAACAACTAGAACAACATTGAGTTTCAAGCGCCGACTGAGAAGTCGGCGTTTTGCTTTGTGCGCCAGCGCAAGGCGTTCGTGGCGCCTTGCGAACCCCTGGACGTTCGGTGGCGACCCAGGACGTTCAGCATCTGTGATGCTGCGGCTCAAAGGGTTCCGCAGCGACCCACGGCGCTGCGTTCCTTCGCCGGCTTGGCGATGCTTCGGGTGACTTGTTCGCCTCGGTCGCAGGTTAGAATCTTGTCCCTTTACCGTTCGAGCGCTGCGTCGGTGGCAATGCCGCGCATCCATCTGATGCGCGCTCACCCTGAGACACGCAGACAAAAGGTCGTCAATGCGGCGCCCGCACGCGGCGCGAAGCCCATGAGCGGCGGCGGGTTTGCATCGGCTCGGTACTGGGTGCGTTCCTAAAATCATCGACTTTCTTCACCCGCGACGCGCGGGTCAGCCAAGAGGATCCTGAAGTGTTCATATCCGAAGCCTTTGCCCAGACCGCACCTGCCGCCGCCACTGGCGGCGCGGAGTCCAGTCTGCTCAGCTTGTTGCCGCTGGTGCTGATGTTCGTGGTGCTTTACTTCATCATGATCCGCCCGCAGATGAAGCGGCAGAAGGAGCACAAGGCGATGGTCGAGGCCGTTGGCAAGGGCGACGAAGTCGTCATCTCCGGCGGTGTGCTCGGCCGGGTCGCCAAGCTGGGCGAGACCTACCTGCATGTGGAAGTCGCCAACGGTGTGGAACTGCAGGTGCAACGCGCGTCGGTGGTGCAGGTGCTGCCCAAGGGCACATTCAAGTAAGCCCTGATCCGACCCGCTGCCCCGGCGGCATGTCGGTAGCTGTGCTGCGGCGCGCTACGGCGCGCGAGGAAACCCCATGAACCGCTATCCCCTGTGGAAGTACGCGATCTTGCTGGTCGCGTTGTTGGTCGGGCTGGTCTATACCGTGCCCAACTTTTTCGGCGAAGCGCCGGCGGTGCAGGTGTCCAGCGCAAAGGCCACGCTCAAGCTCGATGCCGCCTTTGCGCCGCGTGTGCAGCAGTTGCTGGAGCAAGCCGGCCTGAAGCCCGACTTCGTGCAGTTCGATGGCAACTCGGTGAAGGCACGCCTGGCCGACACAGACGCGCAGATCAGGGCCAAGGACGCGCTCAGCCGTGCACTGAACCCCGACCCTACCAACCCCAGCTACATCGTCGCCCTGAACCTGCTGTCGCGCTCGCCGGCCTGGCTGTCGGCGCTGCACGCCTTGCCGATGTACCTGGGCCTGGATCTGCGCGGCGGCGTGCACTTCCTGATGCAGGTGGACATGAAGGCCGCGCTGACAAAGAAGGCCGAATCGCTGACGGGCGACGTGCGCACGCTGCTGCGCGACAAGAACATCCGCCATGCCGGCATCGGCCGCGACGGCGACAGCATCGAGTTGCGCTTCCGCGAACGCGAAACCCTGGTCGCAGCGCAGACGCTGCTCCTCGACCAACTGCCCGACCTGCAATGGGTCGAGTCGGCCGATGGCGGCGACCTGAAGCTGCGAGGCACGCTCAAGCCGGCGGCGGCGCGTGCAGTGCAGGAACAGGCGCTGAAGCAGAACATCACCACGCTGCACAACCGCGTCAACGAGCTTGGCGTGGCCGAGCCGGTGATCCAGCAGCAGGGACTGGACCGCGTGGTGGTGCAGCTGCCGGGCGTGCAGGACACGGCCAAGGCCAAGGACATCATCGGCCGTACCGCGACGCTGGAGGTGCGCATGGTCAACGAGAGCGCCGAAGCGCGCGAGGCCGAGCGCGGCAGCGCCGCCGCCGTGCCCTTTGGCTCGGAGCGCTTCATCGAGCGCAATGGCGCGCCGATCATCGTCTTTCGCCAGGTCATCCTGACCGGCGAGAACCTGACCGATGCGCAGGCCGGCTTCGACGGACAGACCCAGGAGCCGGCCGTGCACCTGACGCTGGACGCGAAGGGCGCGCGCATCTTCAGGGACGTGACGCGCGAAAGCATCGGCAAGCGCATGGCCATCGTGCTGTTCGAAAAAGGCAAGGGCGAGGTCGTGACAGCGCCGGTCATCCGCAGCGAGATCGGCGGCGGGCGTGTGCAGATCTCCGGACGCATGACCACAGCCGAGGCGGCAGATACCGCGCTGCTCCTGCGCGCCGGCTCGCTGGCCGCGCCGATGGAGATCATCGAAGAGCGCACCATCGGGCCGAGCCTGGGCGCGGACAACATCGACAAGGGTTTCAACAGCGTCATCTATGGCTTCGCCGCGATTGCGCTGTTCATGTGCGCCTACTACGGGCTGTTCGGCGTCATCTCCACGCTGGCGCTGACCTTCAACCTGCTGCTGCTGGTGGCTGTGCTGTCGATGTTGCAAGCCACGCTCACCTTGCCCGGCATTGCTGCCATAGCGTTGACCCTGGGCATGGCCATCGACGCCAACGTGCTGATCAACGAGCGTGTGCGTGAAGAACTGCGTGGCGGCGCACCACCGCAACTTGCCATCCACACCGGATATGAACGCGCCTTCGCGACCATCCTGGACTCGAACATCACCACCCTGATAGCCGGTGTGGCGCTGCTGGCCTTCGGCTCCGGGCCGGTGCGTGGCTTCGCGGTGGTGCATTGCCTGGGCATCCTCACGTCGATGTTCTCGGCCGTGATGTTCTCGCGCGGGCTGGTGAACCTCTGGTACGGCCGGCAAAAGCGCCTGAAATCGGTGTCGATCGGGCAGATCTGGAAGCCCGATGCCGGTACCAAGACAGTGGCCAAGGCCTGATCGAAAGCGACCTGAATAGGGAATCAGATGGAGTTCTTCCGGATCCGCCGCGACATCCCGTTCATGCGGCATGCGCTGGTGTTCAACATCATCTCGCTGCTGACTTTCCTGGCGGCGGTGTTCTTCCTGTTCACGCGCGGCTTGCATCTGTCGATCGAGTTCACCGGCGGCACCGTTATCGAGGTGGCTTACGCGCAGACTGCCGATATCGGCAAGGTGCGCGCGACGGTGGAAGCCATGAACGTCGGCGACACGCAGGTGCAGAACTTCGGCAGTTCGCGCGATGTGCTGATCCGCCTGCCGCTGCGCGACGGCGTCAAGCAAAGCGAACTGGTGGGCAGCGTCTTCGAGACGCTGTGTCGCGCCGAAGGCGGGGTCATCGAATCGCGCCAGGGTGTCAGCGACAAGGGCGAAGCGATCAGCAAGCAGGCCTGCGCGGCCGGTGCGACAGAGCCGCTGACCTTGCAGCGCAGCGAGTTCGTCGGACCCCAGGTCGGCAAGGAGCTGGCCGAGGACGGCGCCAAGGCGCTGGCCTTCGTGGTGGTGGGCATCATGATCTACCTCGCGCTGCGCTTCGAGTGGAAGTTCGCGGTGTCGGCGATCGTCGCCAACCTGCACGACGTGATCATCATCCTGGGCTTCTTCGCCTACTTCCAGTGGGAGTTCTCGCTGGCCGTGCTGGCGGCGGTGCTGGCGGTGCTCGGTTACTCGGTGAACGAGTCGGTGGTCATCTTCGATCGCATCCGCGAGACTTTCCGGCGCTTCCGCAAGTTGAGTACACACGAGGTCATCGACCACGCGATCACCAGCACCATCAGCCGCACCATCATCACGCACGGTTCGACGCAGATGATGGTGCTTTCGATGTTGATCTTCGGCGGCCCGACGCTGTACTACTTTGCCCTTGCGCTGACCGTGGGCATCCTGTTCGGCATCTATTCGTCGGTGTTCGTGGCCGCGGCCATTGCCATGTGGCTGGGCGTGAAGCGTGAAGATCTGGTCAAGCCAGGTGCCAAGGATATCGACCCCAATGACCCTAACGCTGGGGCTGTGGTGTAGAGTGGATCGAACTCTGAGGTACTGAAGCCCGCCCATGGCACACAGCGCCGACTACGCCGAACTTGCCGAACAGGCGCGGCGCATCTACGCCGAACAGTTGGTCAAGGGCCTGCCTGCGCTGGTCAACACCCTGGCCGAAAGTGCCCGCAACCTGCTCGACAAGCCCTCCGAGCATGCGCGCTTCATGCGCCGCCGAGAGCTGGTGCATGAACTGCAGAAGGGCGCTGCGACCTGGCACAAGTCCATGGTCAACAGCCTGCGCAATGCGCTGCTGAACGGCGTGTCCGCCCTTCGCCCCTCCGACCTGCCGCCGCCGAGCGCCCCCAGCGGACCGTTGTCGCTGGTCGACGACGACACCATCGAGCGCGAAATCCTGACCTCGCGCCTGGCACTGGCGGTGATGGACCAGGCCGGGACCGAATTCACCGACCTGCGCGCGCGCATGGCGGAGCTGGAGCGGCGCGAGGAGTTGGAGCCGCAGGACATGCTGCGCGCGCATGTGCTGGCGCGCATCGTCGTCGATGCCTGGCGCACGGCCGGCTGCAGCCTGGACAGCTGGCGGGAGTTGCAGTTCGGCCTGCACGAAGAACTCGCCTCGCTGGTGGAAGAGGCCTACCACGAGACCAATCGCTGGCTGGTCGGGCACGACGTGCTCACCGACGTGGATCTGCATCCGTTCATCAAACGTTCGCGCCATGTGATCGCGCCGACGACGTCGTTCTCCGGGGCGCCGGGGGGTGGCGGAGGTGGTGGCGGCCACTCCGGCTACGGCCACAGCTCGGGCTTCGGCTCCGGACAGGGTCCCGGGTATGGTCCGGGCCAAGGCGGCGGCGGATCGGGGCACTCGGGCGGCGGATACGGCGCGGGATCGGGCGGTGGTTCCGGGCACGGCTCGGCACAGGGCGCGGGTTTCGGTCCAGGCTCGGGTTCCGGGGCTGGGCCGGGCCCCGGCGCGGGAGGATATGGCGCAGGCTCGGGTGCAGGTGGCGGTCGGGGTGGGCGCTCGGGCTCGCATCCGAGCACGGGACAAGGCCCCGGCACGGGCCCGGGGGATGCCACGCAGTCCGCCTATTGGGCCGGTTCGCATGCCGGTGCTTCTGGCGATGGCCAGTTCGGCGGCCGCGGCAGCGTGGGCGACGAAACCCGCATGATGACGCGGGCCACGCCGCTGGCGCGCAGCGGTGAGCACTCCGAGGCGGTGCTGGGCCGGTTCAACCGGCTGGTCGGTCGCCATTTGCCGCACTTCGGCGACACCAGCCGTGCGCAGAAGCTGTCGCCCGGCCTCGCGCAGGCCATCGACCAGGCGCAGCAGGGCATCCGCCGTCGCGTGAGCGCCAGCACCAAGCGCGCCGGTGAGCCCACCGTGACCACACCAGCGCTGCTGGAAGAACTGCACCAGCGCAAGCAGGCCCTCAAACAATCGGCTGCGACGCCCGAAGAACGCGCCACGATCGAGATCGTCGCGCTGCTGTTCCAGAGCATCCTCACCGAAGAGCGCATTCCGGCCGCCGTGCGTGTGTGGTTCGCGCGGCTGCAGATGCCGGTGTTGCGCGTGGCCGTGACCGAGCCCGACTTCTTTGCGACGGTGGACCATCCGGCGCGCCGGCTGATCGATCGCATGGGTGCCTGCGTGATGGGCTTCGACAGCTCGACACGCAGTGTCGGCGACGCGCTCGAAAAGGAGATCAAGCGCGTCGTGCAGGTGGTCGAGGCGTACCCCGACACCGGCCGGCGCGTGTTCCAGACCGTGCTCACCGAGTTCGAGAAGTTCCTCGAGCATTACTTCAGCACCGAGAATGAGGCCACACGCAAGGGCGTGTCGCTGGCGCAGCAGGTCGAGCAGCGCGAGACCATGGCCATCCAGTACACCATCGAGTTGCGCCGCATGTTGAACGAGATGCCGGTGCAGGAAAGCGTGCGCGCCTTCCTGTTCCAGGTCTGGGCCGACGTGCTCGCCACCAGCGCGGTGCGCTATGGCGCCCAAAGCGAGGAAACGCGCGCAATGAAGCGCGCCGCCTCCGACTTGATCTGGTCGGCCAGCGCCAAGGTCACGCGCGAGGAGCGTGCCGAGGTCATCCGCCGGCTGACGCCGCTGCTGAAGACGCTGCGCGACGGCATGTCCTCGGCCGGCATGGACTCAGGCAGGCAGGACGAGCACATTCAAACCCTCAACAACTCGCTGGCGGCGGCCTTCACCGCCAAGGCGCCGGTGATCCCGCACGAGCGGCTGCAGGAGTTGGCCGAGCGGCTGGAGTCACTGGAGGAATTGCTGCCCGATGCTGCCGACGTGACCATCGACGACTCGATCGTCTTCGACCTGTCCGGCCACGAAAGCTCGGAGCTCGAAGTCGTGTCCGAGGGCGGCTCGATGCCGACGCCGGCCATGCTGGCCTGGGCGCGCGAGCTGCAGGTTGGCGGCTGGTACATGCTGGACTACCGCAACCGCAACGAGGCGGTGCAACTCGCCTGGCTGGGCATGCGCAAGCAGTTGTCGATGTTCACCACCGCGCAGGGCCGTTGCGTGCTGTTCCAGCAGCAGCGGTTGGCGTCGTTCCTTCAGGCCGGGCTGCTGCTGCCGGCGCAGGACGAATCGTTGAGCGTGCGTGCCACGCGCAGCGCGCTGGCCAAGCTGGATGTCGACCCGTCGCGGCTGTTGAATTGACCCACCCCCGAAGCGGCCTTCGGCCGGCCCCCCTCAAGGGGGCAACACCAGCGGCCCGGCGAGAGCCGGTTCCGCGGTGTTTGCTCGATCGAGTGTCGAGGCCTTGCGCGCGCCCAGGCCCGACTTCAGTGCATCACGCGCTCTTCGGGCGCGACGAACAGTTCGTCGAGGATCAGCGCGTCGGGCTCTTCGCCCAGGCTCCAGAAGACCATCAGCACGATGATCTTCAAGTCATCCAGTTCCACCGGCCCGTTGCCGATGGCGGTGGCCCGGTCGACCACCATCTCGCGCATCGTCGGCGGCAACACGTCGGCCGATTCGAGGAAGCTGATGAAGCCGATCGACTCTTCACCCAGCAACTCGCGCTCGGCCTCGGAGTACACGCGCAGGCTTTGCTCTCCTTGCTGACCGGTGCAGGACTCGGCGCTGATCGCCAGGCCATCGAGCCAACTCAGCGCGTCCTGGATCTCGTCGGACTCGAAACCCACCGCGGAGAGCTTTCGCGACAACTGCTGGTGGCTCGGGCAAGCGTCCGGGCGCCAGTAGTTTTCGTACAGATACACAAGCACGTCGAACATGAAAACACTATAACGCAGGCCGGCGCGTCGGCTGCTCGCTTACATCGCGCCGCGCCCATCCCGCTCAGGCCAGGTGGCGCCTTTGGTACAGCCCGCCCGGCAGGCGGGCGACGCGATCTTCGAGCTCGAGCTCGAGCAGACGCGCGCTCAGTTCCTGCGCACTCCAGCCGGTGCGTGCGCACAGGGCATCCAGGCTCACTGGATCGTGGCCCAGCGCGTCCAGCAACGGGTCAGTGGTGACAGCCTCGTTCTCCGCCACCGACGCGACCGGGCCTGGCACATCACCTCGCAGTTCCTCCAGGATGTCGGCGGCGCTCTCCACCAGCTTCGCGCCTTCGCGGATCAGCACATGGCAGCCGCGCGACAGCGGCGAATGGATCGAGCCCGGCACCGCGAAGACCTCGCGGCCCGCCTCGGCCGCCAGGCGCGCAGTGATGAGCGAGCCCGATTTCATCGCCGCTTCGACCACCAGCGTGCCACGCGACAGTCCTGCAATGATGCGGTTGCGCAATGGAAAATTGGCCGCCAACGGCGGCACGCCGGGTGCGAACTCGCTGACCAGCGCACCTTGCTCCGCGATGCGGTGCGCCAGGGCACGATGCCGCGCCGGGTACACCCGGTCCAGCCCGGTGCCGACAACCGCCACCGTGCTGCCCGGCCCCGTCAGGCCGCCTTCGTGCGCCGCGCCATCGATGCCGAAGGCCAGGCCGGAAACGATGGTCCAGCCATGACTGCTGAGATGCGCTGCAAAGGCCCGGGCGTTGTCCACGCCTTGCACGCTGGCGTTGCGGCTGCCGACGATGGCCAGGCACGGCTGGCTCAACAGCGCAGCGTTGCCCTGCACATAAAGCAGCAGAGGTGGATCGGCACTTTGCAAGAGCAGCGGCGGATAGGCCTCGTCGCCAACGCACAGCACCTGTCGGTGTTCGGCGCCTTGGAGCCAGGCATGCGCTGATTGCAGCCGGCTGGCCAGCTCTTCGGGCTCGCTGCCCAGAGCGTCGGCCAGCTTGTCGCCCACGACTTGTTGCAACGCGGCCCTAGAGGCGGACAACACGAGCGTGGCCGATCCGAAGCCGGCCAACAGGCGGCGAGCCGCTGTGCGGCTCAGCCCCGGTGTCTGGAGCAGGCGAAACCAGGCGTCGAATTCGTCGGCGTCGAGCACACCTGGCCCGGTGCGTCAGGGCTGGGTGAAGCTGTCCCCGGGAAAGACCGGGACGTTCGCCGACAGGATCAGTGCATACGATGCCCGCTCGAAGACGCTGAACACGAACAGCAGTCCGTTGGACTCGTTCGGCATTTGCAGCACCGTGTTCTGGCCATTGATGTTCTGCGTCTGGCGCTCGCCCTGGCGCCACAGCGCCAGCACATGACCGCGCTCGACGCCGTCGCGCGCACCGCGGTTCAGCGCGACGATCTGGTTCTGCCCGGCACTCAGCCCCTCACCATAGATCGACACCACGCGCCCGGCCATCGGCACGTTCGGATGATGTGGCGCGTAGGCATCCAAATCGCGCACCGGCAGCGGGGCCAGCCGGTCGCCGACGTTGGCTTCGATGCGTACCGACTTGATCGACACGGTGGCCGGCACGATCACCGGCTTGCCGCCGGCTTGCGTGAGGTCCTGGCCGGGACGCACGAACTCCGCCGTGCCGACATAGCGCGCCTCATAACCCAACACCTCATTGGTGTCGATGTCGAGCAGAGGCTTTGGCTCGCGGAACAGGCGGTAGCCCGAGGCGCGGCCCAGGTCGCCGGCCACGTAGGCCAGTTGGCCCTGCGACATGGCAACGTAGCCCTCTTGGGCCGCAACGATGCGCGGTGCCATGGTCAGCTCGTCGTTGTTGTAGATCACTGCCTCGGTCAGGAAGGGACCGATCAGGTGCAGTGGAATCGAGCCGATGGCGCCGTTGTCGAGCAGGTTGCTGCGCACCCGCGGCGACAGCCTCACGGTGTTGCTGGGCTCGCCGCCGCCTGACTGGGCGACACGCAGGCGCGCGCGGTCGCCACTCTTTTCGAGCACCAGCACCTGGCCGGGGTAGATCAGGTGCGGGTTACGAATCTGATCGAGGTTCATGCCCCACAGCTCGGGCCAGCGCCACGGCGTCTTGAGGAACAACTTGGAGATGTCCCACAGCGTGTCGCCGCTTTGCACGGTGTGCGAGTCCGGTGCATTGGGGGCCAACTCGGACAGGGGCACGCCGGCCTGCGCCACCTGCTGCGCCGTGCTGCGTTGGCTACTGGTGATGGGGAAGTTGGGCTCGGCGGCCAGTGCGGCGTTGGCCAGCAGCAGTGAGCCGGCCCACAGGGCGGTGCAAGCAGCCACTTGGCGACGCAGGGGATTTGGGTTCATCGATTCAAGCTCCTGGCGGGCCTTGAAGCGCCCCGTGGGTGCCACAATTACGCCATGTGTTGGGTCAAGGTTCGGCCTCGTCGCACCATAGCGCAAGCGCCGCGCCAATGCTCAAATGCTTTCTCAGATTCTGCCCATAAACCGTTGATATCGCAATGAAAGTGGCCCGCACCGACAAAGCCTGTGATGCCTGTCACACCACGTGGCGTTGTGCCGCGGGGACAGATGTTGCGCGTTGTCACGCCACGCCTTGCCTGTGTTGCAAATGGCCCAGCTGAACATCCTTCACTACCCCGATCCACGCCTGTTCACCGTCGCCCGCCCCGTGGCCGCGGTGGATGCGCGCATCCTGCAGCTGGCCGACGACATGATCGAGACGATGTACGCCAGCGAAGGCATCGGCCTGGCGGCCACGCAGGTGGATGTGCACGAGCAGCTCATCGTGCTCGATGTCTCCGACACGCACGACCAGCCGCAGGTGCTGATCAACCCGCAGATCCTGTGGCGCAGCGATGAGCGGGTCGTGGTCGAGGAGGGCTGTCTGTCGGTGCCGGCGATCTACGACGACGTGCAGCGACATGCGCGCGTGAAGGTGCGTGCGCTCGGCCGGGACGCACAGGCCTTCGAGTTCGATGCCGAGGACATGCTTGCGGTATGCGTGCAGCACGAGATGGACCACCTGCTCGGCAAGGTCTTCGTCGACTACCTGAGCCTGCTCAAGCGCAACCGCATCCGCACCAAGCTGCTGAAGAAGCAGCGCGAGTCGCGCCGCGGCGCTTGAACCGGCCAGGCCCGGACTTCGATGTGGGAAACAGCGAGACCACGCTGAGAGTCGCCTTCGCCGGAACACCGGAGTTCGCGCGTGTGGCGCTGCAGCGGCTGCTGGATGCCGGCCATCGGCCGCCGCTGGTGCTGACCCAGCCCGACCGACCGGCGGGTCGCGGGCTGAAGCTGCAGGCCTCGGCCGTCAAACAACTTGCGCTGGCGCACGGCCTGAACGTCGCGCAGCCGCGCAGCCTGCGCATGGACGGCAAGTTCCCCGACGACGCGCAGGCTGCGCGCGCCGCCTTGTCGGCCGCACGGCCGGATGTGCTGGTGGTGGCGGCCTATGGCCTGATCCTGCCGCAATGGGTGCTGGCGCTGCCACGGCTGGGTTGCATCAATATCCATGGTTCCTTGTTGCCGCGCTGGCGCGGTGCGGCACCGGTGCAGCGCGCCATCGAAGCCGGTGATACGCAAACCGGCATCACGCTGATGCAGATGGATGCGGGCCTGGACACCGGCGACATCCTGCGCATGCAGGCCTTGTCCATCGAAGCCGACGACAACAGCGAGCGCCTGTCGCAGCGCCTGGCGGAATTGGGCGCGCTCATGCTGGTCGACCTGTTGCGCGAGCTGTCGCACGGCAGTCTGCCGCGCCAGCCGCAGCCCACCGAGGGCGTGAGTTACGCCGCGAAGATCGCCAAGGCCGAGGCCGCCATCGACTGGCGCCAAAGCGCTTTTGCGATCGAGCGCCGCATCCGCGCCTTCGACCCTTTCCCCGGCGCCAGCTTCACGCTGCAGGGCGAAAGCGTGAAGGTCTGGCGCGCCGCGGTGCGCGAGGCCCCCGCTGCGCCTGCGGGCCAGGTGCTTGAGGCTGGCCCGGGCCGGCTGTGGGTGGCGTGTGGCGACGGCGCGCTGGAACTGCTGGAACTTCAGCGCGCCGGTGGGCGCAGGCTGGCGACGTCGACATTCCTGCAGGCCGCTGCGGCCGGCAGTTTGGTGGCGGGCATGATGCTGCCTTGTCCGGCATGACTCAAGTGGAGCCCGCGCCGCGCCGATAAGGCGTGTAGCCACGACCCGAGTGCCGACCATGACGCCCCTGATCAAGACCTTCCTGCTCGCAGCGACCTTGCTGGTGGGCGGCTGCGACGCGCTCGGCATCGATTCCGCGCAGACCTTGGCCGAGCGCAAGCAGGCCGATGGCAAGGCCGTGGGCGGTGCGTGCCGGCATTCCGGCCGCGCGCTGGAAGATTGTTATGTGTTGAACCGCAAGGCCGATCGCGCGGCCGTGTTCGCGGGCTGGCGCGAGATGAACGACTACATGCGTGAGAACAACATCGACGCGGTGGCGCCGGTGCACAACGCCGCGCTGGCCGGCAAGCCGGCGCAGCAGGATGCTGGCGACGCCAAACACTCGCCCAGCAACCCGGCGGCCAAGCCGGCGGCTGCCAAGCCCCACGAATCCTGATCGGCCGCGCGCCTTGCGCGCCGGCAGGCCACGCTGCCGACCCACGCGCCGGCTGCGCCGCTTCGCGGCCGCATCCGCGGCAGCAGGCGAGCCGGGTTTTCTTGCCGCGGTGCGCGATCCCGGCTCGACAAGGCCGCAAAATCCAGTGCACGCGCGGCGTGCCTGAACGGGCTTGCCGCATCCATTCGCTATCAACCCGATCCGACATCATGAATGTGTTGCGCTTTGGCGATCTGATCGCCGCCGGCAAGGTCGCCGGCAAACGTGTCTTCATCCGCGCCGACCTGAATGTGCCGCAGGACGACGCCGGCCACATCACCGAAGACACGCGCATCCGCGCGTCGCTGCCGTGCATCCGCATGGCGCTCGATGCGGGGGCGGCGGTGATGGTCACCTCCCACCTCGGCCGCCCGACCGAGGGTGCGTTCAAGCCCGAGGACTCGCTCGCGCCCGTGGCACGTCGACTGGGCGAGTTGCTGGGTGGGCCCTACGCGTCTGGCGTGCCGCTGCGCGCCGATTGGGTGGATGGCGTGCAGGTGATGCCTGGCCAACTGGTGATGCTGGAGAACTGCCGCGTCAACAAGGGCGAGAAGAAAAACGACGAGGCGCTGGCGAAGAAGATGGCGGCGTTGTGCGACATCTTCGTGCACGACGCCTTCGGCACTGCGCACCGCGCCGAGGCCTCGACCTACGGCATCGCCCAGTTCGCGCCAGTGGCCTGTGCCGGCCCGCTGCTGGCGGCCGAGATCGACGCCATCACCAAGGCGCTGGCGCACCCGAAGCGCCCGCTGCTGGCCATCGTCGCCGGCTCCAAGGTCAGCACCAAGCTGAGCATTCTGCAAAGCCTGGCAAAGAATGTCGACGGGCTGATCGTCGGCGGCGGCATCGCCAACACCTTCCTGTTGGCCGAGGGCCTGCCGATCGGCAAGAGCCTGGCCGAACCGGCGTTGCTGGGCGAGGCCAAGGCGGTGATCGCGGCGATGAAGGCGCGCGGCGCGGCGGTGCCGATCCCGGTGGATGTGGTCACGGCCAAGGCCTTCAAGGCCGACGCGCCGGCGACGGTCAAGGACGTGGCCGACGTGGCCGCGGACGACCTGATCCTGGACATCGGCCCGAAGACGGCGGCCATCCTGGCGGCGCAGCTGAAGGCCGCTGGCACCATCGTCTGGAACGGCCCCGTCGGCGTGTTCGAGTTCGACGCCTTCGCTCATGGCACCGAAACCATCGCCCGGGCGATTGCCGACAGCAGCGCCTTCAGCATTGCCGGCGGGGGTGACACCTTGGCGGCCATCGCCAAGTACGGCATTGAGGCCCAGGTCGGCTACATCTCCACCGGCGGCGGTGCCTTTCTCGAGGTGCTGGAGGGCAAGACGCTGCCGGCCTTTGAAATCCTCACTCGCCGCGCCGCGGGATAGGCGGGCTGCGTCGCGCTGCCCTGACGGCGGTCGATTCTGTGGTCGGCCAAGGGGCTTCGGGCCGCAGGCATTCGGGCGTAACCTACGGCGCTGCGTTGCTGCCGAAGGAGTGCCGATGAATGCCGACCTGACCCCCGCCGAACAAGCCCTGCGCGAGGCCGCGCTCGAATATCACCGCGCACCGACGCGCGGCAAGATCTCAGTCACGCCGACCAAGCCGCTGTCGAATCAGCGCGACCTGTCGCTGGCGTACTCGCCCGGTGTGGCCTACGCCTGCCTGGCGATCGAACAAGACCCCAGCCTGGCGGCGGAATACACCTCGCGCGCCAACCTGGTCGGAGTGATCACCAACGGCACCGCGGTGCTCGGGCTGGGCGACATCGGCCCGCTCGCCGGCAAGCCGGTGATGGAGGGCAAGGGCTGCCTGTTCAAGAAGTTCGCCGGCATCGATGTCTTCGACATCGAACTGGCCGAGCGCGATCCGGACAAGCTGGTCGACATCATCGCCGCGCTCGAGCCCACGCTGGGCGGCATCAACCTCGAGGACATCAAGGCGCCGGAGTGCTTCTACATCGAGAAGAAGCTGCGCGAGCGGCTCAACATTCCGGTGTTCCACGACGACCAGCACGGCACCGCCATCATCTCCGCTGCGGCGCTGCTGAACGGGCTGGAACTGGTCGGCAAGGACATCGGCAGGATCAAGCTCGCCGTGTCCGGTGCGGGCGCCGCCGCCATCGCCTGTCTGGACGTGATGGTCGGCCTGGGCGTCAAGCCGTCGAACATCTTCATGTGCGACAGCAAGGGCGTGGTGCGCGAAGGCCGCGGCGACAAGCTCGATGAATCGAAGCAGCGCTACTGCCAGAAGACCGAGGCGCGCACGCTCGCCGATGTGGTCAAGGGCGCGGACGTGTTCCTGGGTTGTTCCGCTGCAGGCGTGATGAGCGTCGAGATGGTCAAGAGCATGGCCGACAAGCCGATCATCCTGGCGTTGGCCAACCCCGAGCCCGAGATCCGCCCCGAGCTGGCCAAGGCGGCGCGGCCCGATTGCATCATCGCCACAGGCCGTTCGGACTATCCGAACCAGGTCAACAACGTGCTGTGTTTCCCGTACATCTTCCGTGGCGCGCTGGATTGCGGTGCGACGAAGATCAACGAGGCCATGAAGCTGGCCTGCGTGCGCGAGATCGCCGCGCTGGCCAAGGCCGAGACCAGCGACGAGGTGGCCGCCGCGTATTCAGGCCGGGAGCTGAAGTTCGGTGCCGAGTACCTGATCCCCACGCCCTTCGACGTGCGCCTGATCCTGCGCATCGCCCCGGCAGTGGCCAAGGCGGCGATGGAGTCCGGCGTGGCGACACGGCCGATCGCCGACCTGGACGCGTACCGCCAGTCGCTGACGCGCTTCGTCTACCAGACCGGCATCTTCATGCGCCCGGTGTTCACCGCCGCCAAGGCGGCCTTCGCGAAGGGCGCGTCGCGCGTGGTCTATGCCGAAGGTGAGGACGAGCGTGTGCTGCGCGCGGTGCAGGAGGTGCTCGACGAAGGCCTGGCCAAGCCGATCCTGGTGGGTCGCCCGGAAGTCATCCGCATGCGCATCGAACGCGCCGGGCTGCGGCTGGCGCCGGGTCGCGACTTCGAAGTCGTCGATCCCGAGGACGACCCGCGCTTTCGCAGCTACTGGGAAAGCTACGCCAAGTTGATGGGCCGCGAGGGCTTCACGCCCGAGGCGGCGAAGGCGGCGGTGCGGCGATCGAACACGCTCATCGCCGCACTCATGCTGCGTCGTGGCGAGGCCGACGGTCTGCTGTGCGGCCTGGTCGGCCGCTACGACAGCCATCTCGAACATGTGCGCTCGGTGATTGGCCACAAGAGCGGGCTTCGCACCCTGGCAGCGATGAATGCGCTGATGCTCGATCAGCACACGCTGTTCATTGCCGACACCTTCGTCAACGACGAGCCCAGCGCCGAGGAACTGGCCGACATCGCAACCATGGCTGCGGCCGAGGTCAGGCGCTTCGGCCTGCCGCCGAAGGTGGCGTTCCTGTCGCATTCGATCTTCGGCTCGTCGCAGCGTGCGTCGGCCCGGCGCATGCGCGCCGCACGCGACCTGTTCGTGCAGCGCTGCCCCGACATCGAATGTGACGGCGAGATGCACGGCGACGCGGCACTGTCCGAAAGCGTGCGCCGCGGCTACCTGCCCGACACCACGCTGAGTGGTGCGGCGAACCTGCTGGTGCTGCCGAACATCGACGCCGCGAACATCCTGTTCAATGTGCTGAAGATGACCGGCGGCCATGGCGTCACGGTCGGCCCGATGCTGTTGGGTGCCGCCCTGCCGGCGCACATCCTGGCACCCTCGGCCACGGTGCGGCGCATCGTCAACATGACGGCGCTGGCGGTGGCCGGTGCGGCCGATGCGCTGGCCGTGTCGGCGACTTGAGAGCTGCGAGCGTCGCGCAGTTTCCTTGAGGCGCCACGCGTGCACGCGCCGCCATAATCCCCAGGCTGTGCCGCTCAACACCTGAAAGCCTCGCCATGTCCCGTGCCACCAAGATCGTCGCCACGCTCGGGCCCGCGTCCAGCGACCCCGCCGTGCTCGAACGCCTGCTGCGCGCCGGTGTGGACGTGGTGCGGCTGAACTTCAGCCATGGCAGTGCACAGGACCACATCGACCGCGCGCAACTGGTGCGCGACACCGCCTTGCGCGTGGGCAAGCCGGTGGCGCTGATGGCCGACTTGCAGGGCCCCAAGATCCGTGTCGGCAAGTTCGCCGACGGCAGCGTGTTGCTGGTCAACGGCGCGGCCTTTGTGCTCGACGCCGCGCGCGAGAGCCCGGGCGATGTGAGCGCGGTTGGGCTGGACTACAAGGAATTGCCTCGCGACGTGAAGCCCGGCGACCGGCTGCTGCTGAACGACGGGTTGCTCGTGTTGACCGTGACGGCGGTGCGCGGCGAGCAGGTGCACACGACAGTCAAACAAGGCGGCGTGCTGTCCAACAACAAGGGCATCAACAAGGAGGGCGGTGGCCTGACCGCACCTGCCCTCACCGCCAAGGACATGGAAGACATCAAGACGGCGATGAGCTTCCAGGCTGACTACCTGGCAGTGAGCTTTCCGAAAAGCGCCACCGACATGGAAATGGCGCGCCAGCTGGCCAATGTCGCCGGCGAGGCCACGCGCCACAAGCCGGCGTTGATCGCCAAGATCGAACGCAGCGAGGCCATCCCCCAGCTCGAAGCCATCCTGAAGGCCAGCGACGGCATCATGGTCGCGCGCGGCGACCTGGCGGTCGAAGTCGGCGCCGCGGCCGTACCGGCATTGCAGAAGAAGATGATCCGCATGGCGCGCGCGATGGACAAGATCACCATCACCGCCACGCAGATGATGGAAAGCATGGTGCTCAACCCGGTGCCCACGCGCGCCGAGGTCAGCGACGTGGCCAATGCGGTGCTGGACGGTACCGATGCGGTGATGCTCAGTGCCGAGACGGCCGCGGGGCAATACCCGGTGGAAACGGTCGAGCACATGGCGTTGATCGCGCTGGAGGCCGAGCGCGCCGAGGACGTGGAGCTCGACGGCGACTTTTCCAACAAGCGCTTCGGCCGCATCGACCAGAGCATCGCCATGGGCGCGCTGTTCACCGCCTTCCACCTGGGCTGCAAGGCCATCGTCGCGCTGACCGAAAGCGGCTCGACGGCGCTGTGGATGAGCCGGCACAACATCCACGTGCCGATCTTCGGGCTGACTTCGGTGCTCAATTCCGAGCGCCGCATGGCGCTGTACCGCAACGTGCGGCCGATCCTGATGGCCGCGCACACCGACCGCGACACCGCGCTGGCCGATGCCGAGCGACTGCTCATCGAACGTGGCACGCTGATGCCGGGCGATACCTACGCCATCACCTGCGGCGAGCCGATGGGTTACCCCGGCGGCACCAACATGCTGAAGGTCTGTCGGGTGAATTGACCCACCCCCGTGACGGCCTGCGGCCGACCCCCTCAAGGGGGCCACACCAGCGGCCCGGCAAAGCCGGTTCCGCGGCGTGTGCTCGATCGGTGGTCCCTGCGCCGTGACCGGCTTCACCGGTTCCGCGGCGCCCACTCGATAGAATCGCCTCGTCCACAATCGTCACTCTGCGAGGTCCGCCGATGCCACTCGTCTCCATGCGCCAACTGCTCGACCATGCCGCCGAAAACGGCTATGGCATTCCGGCCTTCAACGTCAACAACCTGGAGCAGGTGCAGGCGGTGATGTCGGCGGCCGCCGAAGTCGGCGCGCCGGTGATCCTGCAGGCCAGTGCCGGCGCGCGCAAGTACGCGGGCGAGCCTTTCATCAAGCACCTGATCCTGGCCGCCATCGAGAGCTGGCCGCAAGTGCCACTGGTCATGCACCAGGACCACGGCCAGAGCCCCGACGTGTGCAAGGGCGCCATCGGCCTGGGCTTCAGCTCGGTGATGATGGACGGCTCGCTCGAAGCCGACGGCAAGACCATCGCCAGCTACGAGTACAACGTCGATGTCACGCGCAAGGTGGTCGACATGGCGCATGCGCAGGGCGTGACGGTGGAAGGCGAGCTGGGCTGTCTGGGCTCGCTGGAAACCATGCGCGGCGACAAGGAAGACGGGCACGGCACCGAATCGACGATGACGCGCGAGCAGCTGCTCACCGACCCGGAGCAGGCCGCGGACTTCGTCAAGCGCACCCAGCTCGACGCACTGGCCATCGCCATCGGCACCAGCCACGGCGCCTACAAGTTCACGCGCAAGCCCACGGGCGACATCCTGGCCATCGACCGCATCAAGGAGATCCACCGCCGCATTCCCAACACGCATCTGGTGATGCATGGCAGCTCCAGCGTGCCGCAGGATCTGCTGGCCGAGATCCGCCAGTTCGGCGGCGACATGAAGGAGACCTACGGCGTGCCGGTCGAAGAGATTCAAGAGGCCATCAAGCACGGCGTGCGCAAGATCAACATCGACACCGACGTGCGTCTGGCGATGACCGGCGGCGGTGCGCCGCTACCTGGCCGAGAACCCGAGCAAGTTCGATCCGCGCGACTTCCTCAAACCCGCGCGTGAGGCGGCCAGGCTGATCTGCAAGCAACGCTACGAGCAGTTCGGCTGCACCGGCCAGGCTGGCAAGATCAAGCCCAGCACCCTGGCCGAGGTCGCCAAGGCCTACAGCAGCGGCAAGCTCGCGCCCATGGTGAATTGAGCGCGGTGCCGCGTCGGCTGCGGCGCGGCAGGCTGGATTGACAGGCCCTGGGCGCGGCTACTTCTTCGCCTTGGCGGTCGGTGTCTTCAGCGCCAGCTTCGTGGCCCCGTCGGCGGCCTCGTGCTTCTTTTCCAGGTCGGCCAGCAGGCCCTCGTCGCTCAGGTCGATCGGCTGTGAATGGTCCCAGTCGAACTGGGTGATGGCTTTCAGGCGATGGATGACGGTATGCGCGTCGGTCTCGATGGCCAGTTCGCGCCGTGCGTCGAAGCTGCCCGGCGCGAGGTTGATCGAGCCGATGATGGCGCGGTTCTCGTCGGCGAGCAGCATCTTGCCGTGCAGCTTCATGTGCCGCAGGCGGTGCACCTTGGCGCCCACGTCTTGCATGATGCGCAAGCCGCCCACGCCTTCGATCAGCTTTTCCTTCTTCAGGTTGTGTGGCGGGCGCGCCATGATGTGCACCTTGACGCCGCGGCGCATGGCGCGCACCAGGCGCTCGACGATGACCGTGTCCTGATAGCGCTCGTTCTGCAGCCACAGCGTGGTCCTGGCCGCGTCGATGAACTCCGCGATGCGTTCGCGACCGTGGTTCGGGCACCAGATCAGCCGTGACTTGGGATCGGGCTCGAACTTCGTCTGTTCCCAGTCGCACTCGAAGCAGCGCAACATCTCCGCGACTTCCAGCGCGTGGGAGGTCACGACAGCGTAGTCGCGTGTCTGCGTCAGATCGCGTGTTTCCCAGTTCAGCGATTCGACATAACCCACTGCGCTGTCGATGACCATCGACTTCTGATGCGTCAGCGCGAACTCCGGGTTGCTGTCGCGCACCTCGACGCCGGTGTTGACCAGCGCCTTGCGCGTTTCCTCGTTCTCGGCTGAGCCATCGCGGCGTGCCGGGTTGAGCATCACACGCACCTTGACGCCACGCTTTTCGGCGGCCTTCACCGCTTCGACCATCGACGGGTCGGTGAACAGGAACATGCGGATATTGACCGACTCCTTGGCCCCGTCCAGTGCGTCGATCAGCGGTTTGGCAGTGTCGTCAGGCAGGACGATCAGGCTGTGATGGGACATGGCGTCGGCTTTCGAATCGAGGCTGCTGCGCTCGTGGGCGCCAGTGTCTTCGGCGCGGTTGATCAGGCGTCGAATGATCATAGCGGAGCGCCCGACGGCGGGGCCGGGCGCCGGGACCGCCGAGGCGCACCGGGCTTCTACAATCGCTCCCCTGAACTGCGGAGTGGGATGTGACAAGCGCTGCGCCTGTGGTCGGTGTGCTGATGGGTTCGTCCAGCGACTGGGACACGTTGCAGCATGCGACGCAGATCCTCACCGAATTCGGTGTGCCCTTCGAGGCGCGCGTGCTCAGCGCGCACCGCATGCCCGACGACATGTTTGCCTATGCCGAAAGTGCGCTCGCGCGCGGCTTGAAGGCGTTGATTGCCGGCGCCGGTGGTGCTGCGCACCTGCCGGGCATGCTGGCCGCCAAGACCATCGTTCCGGTGCTGGGCGTGCCGGTGGCCAGCCGCCACCTGCAGGGCGTGGATTCGCTGCATTCCATCGTCATGATGCCCAAGGGCGTGCCGGTGGCCACATTTGCCATCGGTGCGGGCGGCGCGGCCAACGCGGCGCTGTTCGCCGTGGCCATGCTGGCCAACGAAGACGCGGCGCTGCGCGAGCGGCTTGTCGCCTGGCGCGCGAAGCAGACTGAAGCTGCGCGTGCGATGAACGGCGAACTCAAGTGATGCTGCCGATCCTGCCCGGGTCCACGGGCCCGGACGGCGCGCCTGCCATGCTCGGCGTGATGGGCGGTGGGCAACTGGCGCGCATGTTCGTGCATGCGGCGCAGGCCATGGGCTATGCGACGGCGGTGCTCGACCCCGATCCGGCCAGCCCGGCCGGCCGGGTGGCGCACCTGCATGTGCAGACCGCCTACGACGATGCGCAGGGCCTGGCGCAACTGGCGCGGCATTGCGCCGCCATCACCACCGAGTTCGAGAACGTCAGTGCGCCATCGCTGGCCCAGCTGGCCGAACTTCGGCCGGTGGCGCCGGGTGCGGCAGCGGTCGCCATCTGCCAGCAGCGTGCGGCAGAGAAGGCGCATTTCCAGCGCTGTGGCGTGCCTTGCGCCCCCTACGCGGTGGTCACGTCGGCAGCTGACCTGGTGCGCCTGGACGCGGGGCTTTTTCCCGGCATCCTCAAGACCACGCAACTCGGCTACGACGGCAAGGGTCAAGTTGCGGTGGACTCGATCGACGCCTTGTCGGACGCCTGGAACGCCTTGCAGCGAGTGCCTTGCGTGCTGGAAAAGCGCCTGGCGCTGCGCCATGAAATCAGCGTCATCGTGGCGCGCGCGGCGACCGGCCAATGGGTGCATCTGCCGGTGCAACAGAACCTGCATCGCGACGGCATCCTGGCCGTCAGTCAGGTGCCGGCACCGGACATCGCCCCCGCACTGGCCGCCCAGGCCATCGAGCTGGCGGGCCGTGTCGCCGAATCGATGGACTACGTGGGCGTGCTGTGCGTCGAGTTCTTCGTGCTGCACGATGGCACGTTGGTGGCCAACGAAATGGCGCCGCGGCCGCACAACTCCGGCCACTACAGCATCGACGCCTGCGATGTGTCGCAGTTCGAGTTGCAGGTGCGCTGCATGACCGGCTTGCCTTTGATCGCACCACGCCAGCATTCGGCGGCGGTGATGTTGAACCTGCTCGGCGACCTGTGGTTGCATGACGGCGGGAGCGCCGGCACGGCGATCACGCCGCCGTGGCAGCGCGTGCTGGCGCTGCCGGGCGCGAAGCTGCACCTGTACGGCAAGTTGCAGGCGCGGCCGGGGCGGAAGATGGGCCACCTGACCGTGGTCGCGGCCGATGCCGGCGCGGCGCGGCGGGTCGCGCTCGAGGCGGCCTCGCTGCTCGGCCTGCCAGCGTTCTGAGCCTTCACCCGCTGCCCATGCCCTTGCTCGACGCCCGGGACCCGCAAGCCGTGCTCGCCGCGGCCGCGCATCTGGAGGCCGGCGAGTTGCTGGCCTTCCCGACCGAGACGGTGTACGGCCTGGGTGCCCGTGCCGATGTCGATGACGCGGTGCGCCGCATCTTCGCGGCCAAGGGCCGGCCGGCCGCGCATCCGTTGATCGTGCATGCGGCCGATATCGAGCAGGCGCAGCGCTTTGCGCTGAGCTGGCCGGCCGTGGCGCAAAAACTGGCGCAGGCCTTCTGGCCGGGGCCGCTCACGCTCATCGTGCCGCGCCAGCCGCGCCTTGCCTCGGTGGCGGCGGGTGGGCAGGCCAGCATCGGCCTGCGCGTGCCCGCGCATCCTGTGGCGCAGGCGTTGCTGCGCGAGGCGCTGCGCCGCGGCGTGACTGGTGTGGCCGCACCCAGCGCCAACCGCTTCGGCCGCGTCAGCGCAACCACGGCGGCCCATGTGGCGCAGGAGTTCGGCCCCGCATTGCAGGTGCTGGATGGTGGCGAGTGCCCGGGTGGCATCGAATCGGCGATCGTCGATTGCACCGGCTCGCAGCCCGCTCTGCTGCGCCCGGGATTGCTGACGCGTGAGCGGATCGAGGCGGTTCTGGGCAGCGCACTGGGCGAGCCCGACGCCTCGTCGCCACGTGCCAGCGGCACGCTGCGCTCGCACTACGCGCCCGATGCCAAGGTGCGGCTGATGCCGACGCAGCCGCTGCGCGATGCACTGGGCATGTTGGGCGATCAAGCCTCCAGCCTGCGGCTGGCGGTATATTCGCGCTCCGCCATGCCGGCGGTGCGTGGCGTCGTGCTGCGGCGCATGCCCGACAATGCGGCGGCGGCGGCGCACGAACTGTTCGCGGTATTGCGCGAACTGGATGCTCGGGGCGTGACTCTCATCTGGATCGAACTGCCGCCCGCCAGCGCCGAATGGGATGGCGTGAGCGACCGCCTGCAACGCGCAGCGGCCGCTTGAAGGTGCTGCCCCAACTTGTAGAAGCTTCTGGAACGACGACGATGTGGATAGGCAAGCGGGCGCAACGCGCCCTCAAGGGTTTTGGCGCAGCGCTGGCAGTGGTTCTGCTGGGATCCTGCGGTGGCAGCACCGAACAGATCGAACCCTTCGATCCGACGCGGCTGCTGGTCTTCGGCGACGAGATGAGCGTGCTGACGAACGAGCCTCCGCAAGGGCGCAAGTACAGCGTGAACGCGCTTGCTTCCGACGGTGTCACGGTGGATTGCACCTCGCGGCGGCTGTGGTTCCAGCAGGTCGCCGTCGAGTACGGCTTTCAGTTCGAAGAATGCAACCCGAACAACCAAGCCGATCCCAAAGGCAAGATCCTTGCGCAAGTGGGGGCCAAGGTCGACGACCTGCCGGCACAGATCGCGCGCGCGGCGGCGCTGAGCGGGTGTTTCAACGAGACCGACCTGGTCACGATACTCATCGGTGCCAATGACGTTCTCGATATCTACCAGAACCAGTACATACCCGACCCCGCGATATCAAACTACAAGGACAACCCGACCTACCAGGCCGCCATCAACGAGCTGCAGGCCCGCGGAGCGCGGCTCGGCCAGCGAGTCAACGCGCTCACCACCCTGGGTCCGAAGGTCATCGTCTCGACCATTCCGATGATGAACCTCACGCCCTATGCCATCAAGGAAGCTGCGCTGCGGCCAAACGCCAACGTGCGCAATGTGCTGCAGGACTTCAGCAACACCTTCAATACGGCGATGCGCGTCAACATCATCAACAACGGACTGTTCATCGGGTTGGTGGAACTGGATGCGCTGCTGCAAGCAGGCGTCAATGACCCGGGTCGCTACGGACTGAACAACGTGACCCAAGCCGTGTGCGCGGTGGAACTTCCCAACTGCGACAACGCACCGGAGTTTCTCGTGCCCAACGGCAACGCCAATACCTGGCTGTGGGCGAGTGACCTGTGGATGGGATCGATCGCGCATTCGAACTTGGGCAACTTTGCGCGCAACCGTGCGACCGACAACCCTTTCGGGTCGCCGAATGGCACGCAGTGCCGGCCGCCGCCACCGCCGGACAGCTGAGTACCCTCAGCCGGCAAGCGACTTCGCGCGCCACTCGACCCAGACCTTTGTCAACAGAATGGTCGCGGCCAGAACCAGCGTCACCGCGTTCGCCAGGACGATCGGCCATTCGCCCAGACGCCATCCGTAGGCCAGCCACAGCGCCACGCCGAGCGTGAATACGCTGTACATGGCGACGGAAATCCCTTGCACCTGGCGCGTGCGCAAGGTCAGCAGCGCTTGCGGCACGAAGGCCAGCGTGGTCAGCGTGGCGGCCAGGTAACCGAGCCAATCGGTCGCGCTCAAGGTGTTCATCGTCGGCTGTCAACGCGAGGGCGCATCGCGCAGGCTCCATTGCACCAGCGCGTCGAGCGCAGGGCGCGCGGCGTTGGCGTTCGGGTGATTGATCAGGGCGACCAGCACGTAGCGCCGGCCGCTGTCCGACAGCACATAGCCGGCCAGACCGACGACGTCGCGCAGCGAGCCGGTCTTCAAGTGCGCACGCCCCGGCGTGGCACGTGAGCGGCGCAACGTGCCATCCAGCCCGTTGATCGGCAGCGAGCCCATCAGCTCCGGCATGACGGCGCTGCTCCAGGTCTGCTGCAGCAGCCGCGCCAGCAGCGCCGCGTTCAGACGCGTCTCGCGCGACAGGCCGGAGCCATTGTCGATGTGCAGGCCGGGCGGCAGCTCACCGATGCGCGTCAGCAGCCATTCGTGCACGACGGCGCGCGCGGCCTCGGCCGTCGCCGGTACACCCGGTTGACGCTGCAATGCCAGGCTCAGGAACAGCTGCTGCGCCATGACGTTGTTGCTGTATTTGTTGATGTCGCGCACCACTTCGGCCAGCGACGGGGACTTGATCTCGAAGCTGGGTCGGGTACCGGTCGGCGCAGGGCCGTCGGTCACGCGGCCGACCAGCTTGCCACCCATGTCGCGCCACAGCGCCTCGATCAGCCGCGCGTTGTAGCTCGCCGGGTCGGCGTCGGCCACGGGCCAGTTGAGCTCACCGCAGGCGGTGGGGTAGCTGCCGGCGAAGCGCACGCGCGTGGCCTCGCTGAAATTGGCCTTCAAGGCGGTGCGCCAGTCCTCGCATGGGCCGGCGGACAGGCGCACGCTGCGCTCGACCTGCGTGCCGGCCAGCTCCGGATCGACCAGCACCTGCGCCACGCCGCGCGCCGCATCGGGCACGAAGGTGTAGGTCACGGCCTTGAAGTTGAGCAGCAGCGCGTCGGGCTGCACGTTGTAGGGGCGCGTCGGATCGCCGTCGAAATCGGCCGAATCGGCCTGCCCGGCGGCGAAGGCGCTGCGGTCGAGCACGATGTCGCCGTGGATCTCGCGCACGCCCAGTTGCTGCACGCGGCGCAGCAACAGCCACACGCGCTCGACCACGAGCTTGGGGTCGCCGCTGCCCTTGATGATGAGCGAGCCGTCGAGCACGCCATCACTGACGCTGCCGTTCAGCCACACCGGCGTGCTCCAGCTCCACGCCGGGCCCAGCTGATCGAGCGCCGCCAGCGTGGTCAGCAGCTTGGCCAGCGAGGCCGGGTTCATCGCTGTGTGGGCGTTGTGCGAGAGCACACTGCGCGCGCTGCCGGCTTCCTGCAGCACCACCGACACCGCATCCGCGGGCACGCGCGCGCGTCTCAAGGCGGCGTCCACCTCAGGCGGCATGGCCCATGCGCTGGCCGCGCTCAGACCCAGAAGAATCAGCGCCGGCGCGGCTCGCCAAGCCCGCCCCATGGCGCGTCGAACCGTCTGTCCACCCGAGTACCCAAGCATGGTTTCGATGATCGCACGGCTACACTGACGGCATGTTCAAGGCACGCCCGACGCGGCAGTTTCGAAGGCCGGGCGCGGCGCGCCCGGCGCGCCGATGAACGCCCCCATGTTGGCCTTCGACACCTCGACCGAGGCGTTGGCGGTGGCGGTGCAGTCCGACCTGGGCTTGTTCACCTGGGACGGCGAGGGCGGCGCGGCCGCTTCGGCGCACCTGATCCCGCAGATCCGGCGGTTGATGCAACAGGCCGGGCTTGATTTTCACCAGCTGCGCGCCATCGCCTTCGGCAGCGGGCCGGGAGCCTTCACCGGCTTGCGCACCGCATGTGCCGTGGCGCAAGGACTGGCCCTGGGTGCGGCGCTGCCCGTGGTGGCGCTGGACAGCCTGCTCATCGTGGCCGAAGCGGTGCGCGGCGAACATCTGGCGGGGGCACGCGACGACCGGGCGCTTGACGTTCACGTCGCCATGGATGCACGCATGAGCTGAGGTCTATGCCGGCCACTACCGCTGGATGGGCGAACGCTGGCAAATCCTTGAGGGACCCGCGCTGTACACGTTGGCCGCGCTGCAGTCGGCCTGGACCGAGCAGCCGCCGCAGGTCGTCGCCGGCTCGGCGCTGTCGGCCTTTGGCGACGCGCTACCGACGGGCGATGCCGTGCGCGTCGAACGACCCATCGACCGCGCGGCCGCGACCATGCGCCTGGCGCAGCAGCTTTGGCGCGACGGCGCCGGCGTGGATGCCGCGCTGGCGTTGCCGCGTTACCTGCGCGACAAGGTGGCGCTGACGCAGGCCGAGCGCCAGGCGTTGCGCGAAAGGCTAGCCCGGTGAGCGCGCAGCTGCGGCCCGAAGTGGTGTTGCGCCCGATGCGCATGGCCGACCTCGAGTCGGTGATGACCGTCGAGCGCAGTGCCTACAGCTTCCCGTGGACGCGTGGCAATTTCATCGATTCGCTGGCCGCCGGCTATCAGGCACAAATGCTGGTGCATGGCAGTGACGGGCTGATCGGCTACTACGTGGCCATGGCCGGCGTGGACGAGATGCACCTGCTGAACCTGACGGTCGCGCCGGCGCAGCAAGGTCGAGGGCATTCGCGCACGCTGCTCGATGCGCTGGAGCATGCCTGCCGCGCCCAGTGCATCCCCAAGCTGTGGCTGGAGGTGCGGGCCAGCAACCAGCGTGCACGACAGGTGTATGCGCAGCGCGGTTTTGCCGAGGTCGGTCTGCGCCGCGGTTATTACCCGGCCGGCGTGGCCCGGCGCGAAGACGCGGTCGTCATGAGCCTTTCGCTCCCCGAGGCCGGAATCACATGGGCTGGACTGAGCGCCAGCGCCTGATGCTGCAGGAGATGGGCCTGCGCGTGTGGGGGCCTGTGGCGGCAGGCGAGGCGGGCGCGGCGCTGCCTGCGCACGAAGTCGAGGCGGCTGAGCCGCAGACCGGTGCCGGCCCCGTGCCGGCGGCAGCGCGCACGCCTGAAGCGGCTGCACCCACAGCGGCTGCGCCACAAACCGATGCCGTGCCCGTGTCCATGCAGGGTGAGCGCGCAAGGACCATCGCCACGCTGCAATGGCCGGCGCTGCGCGAGGCGGTGGCCGCCTGCACTGCCTGTGGGCTTTGCCAGGGCCGGCGCCAGACGGTGTTTGGCGTCGGACACGCGAACGCGCACTGGATGATCGTGGGCGAAGCGCCGGGCGAGCAGGAGGACCTGAAGGGTGAACCCTTCGTTGGTGCCGCTGGCCAACTGCTCGACAACATGCTGCGCGCGCTGCATCTGACGCGGGCCGAAGGGCAGCCCGAGCGGCAGGTGTACATCGCCAACACGCTCAAATGCCGGCCGCCGCGCAACCGCAATCCCGAACCCGAGGAACTGGCGCAGTGCGAGCCTTTCCTGATGCGCCAGATCGAGCTGATCCGCCCGCGGCTGATCCTGGCGATGGGCCGCTTTGCGGTGCACGCCCTGCTTCGTACGCAGGAGCCGATCGGCAAGTTGCGTGGCCGCGTGCATCGCTACCAGGGCGTGCCGCTGGTCGTGACCTACCACCCGGCCTATCTGCTGCGCAACCTGGCCGACAAGGCACGCGCCTGGGATGACCTGTGCCTGGCGGCGCAGACGGTCGATTCGGCGGGCACCTCACCTTCGCTGCCGTAGGCAACGCGGCAGCGGCCAGCGCGAGCTTCAGGCCTTCGTCTTCTTCTGCGGGCGTTGCCAGCCGGCGATGCTGACTTGGCGCGCGCGTGCCACCGTCAACTGCCCGGCCGCTGCGTCCTGCGACACGGTGGAGCCGCCGCCGATGGTGGCACCTGCGCCAATGGTCACCGGAGCGACGAGCACGCAGTTGGAGCCGATGTGCGCATCGGCGCCGATGACGGTGCGGTGCTTGTTGGCGCCGTCGTAGTTGGCGGTGATGCTGCCGGCGCCGTAGTTCACGCGCGCACCGACGGTGGCATCGCCCAGGTAGGCCAGGTGGTTGGCCTTGGCACCCGCGGCCAGCGTCGAGTTCTTCACCTCGACGAAATTGCCGATGTGCACGTCTTCGCCCAGGTCGGCACCGGGGCGCAGCCGCGCGAAGGGGCCGACGATGGCATTGGCACCGACCTTGGCGCCGTCGATGTGGGTGAAGGGCTGGATCACGGCACCGGCAGCGATCTGGGCGTCGCGGATGACGCAGTTCGCGCCGACATGCACGCCGTCACCCAGGCTGACCTGCCCTTCGAAGACACAGTTCACGTCGATCTCGACCTCGCTGCCGCACAGCAACCGGCCACGCACGTCCAGTCGCGCCGGGTCGGCCAGGCGCACGCCGGCTTCCATCAGGCTTTCGGCGCCGGCACGCTGGAAGCGACGCTCCAGGTCGGCGAGTTGCACAGGGCTGTTCACGCCCAGCACCTCGGTGTCGCTGGCGGGTTGCGTGGCCACCACCGGCACGCCTTCCGCCACCGCCATGGCGACGATGTCGGTGAGATAGAACTCGCGCTGCACGTTGTCGTTCTTCAGCGCCATGACCCAGCGTTTCAGCGCTGCGGTGGGCGCCGCCATGATGCCGGTGTAGATCTCGCGAATGGCACGCTGCGACTCGCTCGCGTCCTTGTGCTCGACGATGCCCAACACCTGGCCATCGGCCCCGCGCAGCATGCGGCCATAGCCGCTGGCGTCGGGCAGCTCGATCGTCAGCAAGGCCAGCTTCTCGCCGCCGCAGGCCTGGGCCAGCGCCGCCGCCGTGTCGGCGCGAATCAAAGGTACGTCGCCGTTGAGGATCAATGTGATCGCTGCGCTGTCGTCGAGTGCGGGAACCGCCTGCTGGATGGCGTGGCCGGTGCCGAGCTGCGGCATCTGCCGCACGAACATCAGGCCGCTGCCCTGCACCGAAGCCTCCACCTCGTCGGCCGCATGGCCGGTGATGAGCACGGTGCGGGCGGCCTGCAGGCCCACGCAGGTATTCAGAACATGCTGCAATAGGCTGATTCCGCCCAGCCGGTGCAGCACTTTCGGCCGCGCCGATTTCATGCGGGTGCCCTTGCCGGCTGCCATGATGACGATGTTCAAGGCCATGCGCGCTTCCACGATCAAAGCCGCGATTATCGGGTTGTGGCTCTTCGGCATGCTGCTCGTGTCGGGCTGCAGCGCGGTACGAGTTGGCTACAACCAGGCGCCGACCCTCGCCTGGTGGTGGCTCGACGGCTACATGGACTTCAACGCCGAGCAGGCGCCGCGCGTGAAGGACGCGCTGAGCCAGTGGTTTGCGTGGCATCGCACGACGCAGTTGCCGGACTACGCCAACCTGCTGGCCGCGGCGCAGGTGCAGGTGCTGCAGCCAGCCACCCCGGCGCAGGTGTGTCGCTGGTCCGACGAGTTGCGCGCGCGCATCGGCGTGGCCTTCGCGCAGGGCGTGCCGATGGTGGCAGACCTGCTGCCCAGCCTGACGCCGCAGCAATTGACCCACCTCGAACGCAAGTACCGCAAGTCGAACCAGGAATTCGAGGAGGACTTTCTGCAGCAGCAGGCCGATGAACGGCTGAAGGCATCGGTCACGCGGGCCATCGACCGGACCGAGATGCTGTACGGCACGCTGGATGAGCGTCAGCGCCAGCTGGTGGCGGCCGGCGTCGCCGCATCGCCCTTCGATCCGGCGCTGTGGTTTGCCGAACGTCAGGCCGTGCAGCGCGAGACGCTGCAGACCTTGGCGCGACTCAGTGCCGGCGGCCCGGCGCGGGCCGATCGGGAATCGAACCTGGCCGGCCTGCAGGCGTTGTCCGCGCGCGCGCAGCGTTCGACGGCCGGGGCCACCTACCGGGCCTATCAGCAGCGGCTGACGGAGTACAACTGTGCGTTCTTCGCGCAGGTGCACAACAGCACCACGCCGGCGCAACGGCAGGCGGCTCGGACCAAGCTCAAGGGGTGGGAAGAGGACTTGCGCGCGTTGGCGGCGCAGCCCGTGCCGAACGGCGACAGGGCTTTGTGAAAGCGGGCGCGCCGCACTGAACCCGTTTCGGGTCAGCCGATGCCCAACCTGATCGGCACTGCCTGGGTGGGACTGGCGCAGGATTCATCGTCGTCGAAGGCCTTGTCGCCCGACGCATCGGGCACACCCTGGGCGCGCAGCGTGGTGAAGGGATGCAGCCTCTTGTCCATCAGGTGCGAAGGCACGACGTGGCCCATGGCATGCAGCATGTTGTCGGTGCGGCCAGGGTACTGGCGCTCCCACTCGCGCACCATCGCCGCAATCTGCACGCGCTGAAGGCTGTCCTGGCTGCCGCACAGCGTGCACGGAATGATCGGGAACTGGCGGTGCTCGGCCCAGCGTGCCAGGTCGCTTTCGGCCACATAGGCCAAGGGGCGGATGACGACGTGGCGGCCGTCGTCGCTGGCCAGCTTGGGCGGCATGCCCTTGAGCCGGCCGCCGAAGAACATGTTCATCAGCAGCGTCACCACCATGTCGTCGCGGTGATGGCCGAGCGCGATCTTCGTCGCTCCCAATTCGCTGGCGACGCGGTAAAGGATGCCGCGGCGCAGGCGCGAACACAGGCTGCACATCGTCTGGCCTTCGGGCACCAGGCGCTTGACGATGGAATAGGTGTCCTGGTCTTCGATATGAAAGGGCACGCCGCGCGAGCGCAGGTATTCGGGCAGTACATGCGCTGGGAAACCCGGCTGCTTCTGGTCGAGGTTGACGGCGATGAGTTCGAAGTCGATCGGTGCACGCTCGCGCAGCGACATCAGCACATCGAGCATCGCGTAGCTGTCCTTGCCGCCCGACAGGCACACCATGACCTTGTCGCCGGCTTCGATCATGTGGAAGTCGGTGATCGCCTGGCCGACCTGCCGGTGCAGCTTCTTGCTCAGCTTGTTGGCCTCGAAGGCCAGCTTGCGTGCGGAGGCGGTGGGGTGCTCCAGATCGATGGGCTCGGAAATGGCGTTCATGGCGGGCTTTCGTTTCGGCTTCTCAAATCGGCTCGCTGCGCTGGCCGAAGACTTCGACGCCGACGGCCGCGCAATCCGGATACACGTCGGGCTTTTCGGTGGACACGCGTGCGGCGTGCACCTGCGGATGGGCCAGCATCAGGCGCAGCAGGTCATCGGCCAGGGTTTCCTGCAAATGGATGTGGCCGCGCGAGACCCGCTCGCTGATGGTGCGGCGGATGAAATCGTAGTCCAGCACCTCGGCCAGCTTGTCGTCCTGCGGCGTGCTCAGCGACAGCGGCACGTACAGGTCGACGTTGATGACCACGCGCTGCTCGCCCTTCTTCTCGAAGTCGTGCACGCCGATGTTGATCCAGACTTCATAGTCGCGCAGGAAGAGCCGCCGGCAATTCACTAACTCGGTGTGTTGTTGCAGGCTGGTCATCTCAATCCTTGAGGAACATCACGTCGCGCGCCTGGTGCGACAGGTGCTGTCCACCATCGACGAGCAGCGTGGTGCCGGTGATGGCGGGCGATTCGAGCAGGAAGCGCACCGCACGGGCAATGTCTTCGGCGGTGGAGGAGCGCTGCAACGGCGTTTGTCTGCGCGCCTGTTCGAACTCGTCGTGATCCATCGGACCCGAAGGCAAGGTGACGCCGGGCGCCACCCCACAGACGCGCACGCGCGGCGCCAGCGCCTGCGCCAGCAGCGTGTTCGCGGCTTCGAGCGCCGCCTTGGACAGCGTGTAGGACAGGTAGTCCGGATTCGGGTTCCACAGTTTCTGGTCGAGCAGGTTGATCACGCAGCCCTTTGCGCCTGTGCGCTCGAGCTGTGCGTGCAGCGCCTGTGCCAGCAGCACCGCGGGCGCGACGTTGCTGCGCCAGTGCTTGTCCATGAGGGCGTGGCCGAAGCTGAGCACGTCGTCGTGTTCGAACAGCGACGCGTTGTTGACCACGGAGTCGAGGCGCCCGAATCGCCGCAGCACGGCGGGCACCAGGGCGCGACATTCGGCCTCGTCCGCCAGGTCGGCTGCAAAAGCCTCGGCAACGGCGCCGTGCGTGCGCAAGTCCCGCGCCGTGGCCTGCGCCTCATCGGCGGAATGGCGGTAGTGCAGCGCCACGTCCCAGCCGTGCGCCGCCAGCTCGAGCGCGATGGCACGGCCGAGTCGGCGCGCGCCGCCGGTCACCAGAGCCACAGGGCGGATGTGCATGCTTTCTACAATCGTTGCATGGGTGATGGGCAAGCTGGGAGTTTATCGGCGCTGCTGCAGCAACGGTTGCATGCGGCCATCCAGCACAACGGTGGCTGGCTGTCCTTCGACCGCTTCATGTCGATGGCGTTGTACGAGCCGGGCCTGGGCTACTACGACAACGGCAGCCTGAAGTTCGGGCAAATGCCAGCATCGGGAAGCGACTTTGTCACCGCGCCGGAGCTGTCGCCGTTGTTCGCACGCGCGCTGTCCGTGCAGGTGGCGCAGGCGCTGACGGCCTGCGAATCGGCCGAGGTCTGGGAGTTCGGCGCGGGCTCCGGCGCGCTGGCGGCGCAACTGCTGGTCGAACTGGGCGACAGCGTGCGCACGTATCACATCGTCGAGCTGTCGGCACAGTTGCGCGCGCGACAGGCGCAGCAGTTGCAAGCCTGGGCGGGCAGGGTGATCTGGCACGGGCAGTGGCCCGAGCGAATGGACGGCGTCGTGCTGGGCAACGAGTTGCTCGACGCCATGCCCGTGCAACTGCTGCGCTGGGACGGCACGCGCTGGTTCGAGCGTGGCGTGGCCGAGTCCGAAGGTGGATATGTCTGGCACGACGTGGCGACGACCCTGTGTCCGCCGACCCAGGCTGAGTTCGTGCCCGAGACCGTGATCGAGCTTCATGCGCAGGCCGAGGCCTTCGTGCGCAGCCTGGCCGCGCACATGGGCCGCGCGGTGGCCCTGTTCATCGACTATGGTTTTCCGCAGGACGAGTACTACCACCCGCAGCGTACCGGTGGCACGCTGATGTGCCATCGCGCCCACCGGGCCGATGGCAACCCGCTGGTCGATGTGGGGCTGAAGGACATCACCGCGCATGTCGACTTCACCGGCATTGCGCTGGTCGCGCAAGAGGCCGGCCTGGACGTGCTGGGCTATACCTCGCAGGGGCGCTTTCTCATCAACTGCGGCCTTGCCAGGCTGCTGGAGCAGGCGCCTTTGCAAGAGGCCATTGCGGCGCAACGCCTGATCCACGAGCACGAGATGGGTGAACTCTTCAAGGTCATCGCATTGGCCCGTGGCGTGCAATTCGATGCGCTGGGCTTTCGTCTGGGCGACAGGAGCCATCGCCTGTGATGCGCTGGCTGTTGATCTTCCTGCTGGCCTGCGTGCTTTTCAACGGCCTGAAATCGTGGTTTGCACGTTTCGGCCTGGGCCGCTTGCCGGGCGACTTCAGCTTTCGCCTGGGGGGACGCGAGTGGTTCGTGCCGTTCACCAGCAGCCTGCTGCTGAGCCTGGTGGCGATGGGTATCGGTGCGCTGATCTGATGCAGGCGTGCATCCGTTGCTGACGAAGATCAGCCGTTGATCGTCCATTCGTGGCCGCAGTTGCGGCAACACACCGATGCCTGCTCTTCCAGCGCGTCGGTGCGAACCAGCTGAAATCGCGCGTAGGTGGTGCAGGCCGGGCAGTGGGCCTGGTTGGCCACCAATTCGGCGTGCATCAACAGGTAGAGGTATCGGCGTACAGACCACAGCCCAGTCCCGATGCAGACCACTATGGCGACGATGTCGATGACCTGATCGGTCAAGCTGCGGTATTTCGACGCTGCTTCGAAGGCGGCAATCACGCCAATCAGACAGATGAAGGCCAATGCCATGTGCGCATGGCTGCGCATCAGTTCGCGCTCGTACCATTTGCGAAAGCCATACTTCCTGATGCCAGCAGCGAGCTTCATTCGACGACCTCAAAGGCAGGTACTTGGGGTTCGATGAGGTTTCTTGCCGCCAACTGGCTTGTCGGCAATGAACAGCCGCTCGAGGGACACAACCGCGCCTCACCGCCATGGCCACCGGGCCTGTTGCGCAAGTGGCACTGCGAATTGCCCGCTGAGTGACTCATTCGTTCCTTGGCGCCAGCTGATCACTTGGCGGATGCCAGTGCCACAGCCAGCATCGGAACAATACACAGTGATGCGGTCTCCTTTCAGGCTTGTCGAAATAACTGTATAAACGTACAGTTATCAAATGGACCTCGTGCCCGCTGTTTCTGCCGCCTTGATGGCTGCCCCCGAAAGCCTGCATCCCGCGTTGTGGCGCGCCCACCAACTGGGCCGTCAGCGCGAGGCGGCGGTGCGCACGGGCTTTGCCGCGCTCGACGCCCAATTGCCCGGCGGAGGCTGGCCGCGCCAGGTGCTTACCGAACTGCTGCTGCCGCACCCGGGCGTGGGCGAGATGCGGTTGCTGGCGCCGGCGTTGGCCGGTATCGCAGGTGCAGGTGCAGGTGCAAGCGCCGGTGTTGACGCCGGCACCTGCCGCAGCGTGATGCTGTTCGACCCGCCCGTGTCGTTGTGCGGTTGGGCGCTGGCGCAACTGGGTGTCGATGCGCAACAACTGATCGTCATCCACGGCCGCGACGGCGCACATGGCGCGCGTCACCTGCTGGCCAGCGCCGATCTGTTGTGGGCAATGGAGCAGGCCTTGAAGAGCGGCCAGGTCGGCGCGGTGCTGGCCTGGCTGCCGGTCCGGCTGCGTGCCGATGCGCTGCGCCGCTTGCAACTGGCGGCGCAGTCGCACGACGGCCCGGCATTCCTCGTGCGCGACATCGATGCGCGCCTCAAGCCCAGCCCCGCGCCGCTGCGCCTGGCGCTGCACAGTGCCGGCATCGACGCGTTGTCGGTGCGTGTGCTCAAGCGTCGCGGCCCGGCCTTGCCCACGCCGCTGCGCCTGACGTTGCCGCCGGTGCTGGCGCCGGTGCTGCGGGCGCGCGCCGAGGCGGCGCGTGTGCTCACGCAAGCGATGCAAGCCAGAGTGCCGACCTCGGCGGGGGCGCTGGCGGCTGGCGTGGCCGAGGCGACCGACCTGGCTGCAGCTGCCGCAGCAGGCGACGACACGGCCCATGTGCCGCTGGCGGATTGAAGCCGCCGCAATGCCTGGCATGGCATGTTGTGGATCGCCCTGCACCTGCCGGCGTTGTCGCTGGAATCCTTTGCCGCCACGCTGGGCACGGTGCAGCACGCGCTGCCGTTGGCGCTGCTCGATGCGCATCGCATCACGGCCGTCAACCGCGTGGCGCTGCAGCTCGGTGTCAAGCCCGGTCTGAAACGCGCCACGGCGTTGGCGCTGGCGCCGCAACTGCGTTTCGGCCAGGCCGATGCACGGCGCGACGCACAGGCGCTGCACGCGGTGGCACATGCCGCGCTGGCCTTCACGCCTGCGGTCACGCTGGAGGCATCGGCCGCGCTGCCCTGCGTGCTGCTCGAGGTGCAGGGCAGCCTGCGCTACTTTGCCGGCCTGGCGGCACTGCAGCAGCGGCTGCGCAAGGCGCTGGCGCCACTGGGCTTCAGCCATCGCCTGGCCAGCGCGCCCACCGCGCTGGGCGCGGCGCTGCTGGCACGCTGGCGCGGCGGGTTCGAGCTCGGTGCACACGTCGACGACCTGCACACGCTGCGCGAGCGTCTCGACGACGCGCCGGTGTGGCTGCTCGGCCCGGGCCGCGAACACTGGGATGCGTTGCAGGGCATGGGCCTGCGCAGCTTGGGCGACTTGCGTCGGCTGCCCCGCACGGGGCTGGCGCGGCGTTTCGGCGAGGCCCTGCTGGTCGACCTGGACCGCGCGCGCGGCGAGGCTGCCGACCCGCGCGATTGGCTCGTGCCCGCGTCCACCTTCGAAGCCCGGCTCGAGCTCTTCGAGCGTGCCGACAGCACCGAGCCGGTGTTCCACGCTGCGGCGGTGCTGCTGGCGCGGCTGGTGGCCTGGGCGCAGGCGCAGCACGCGCGCATCGGCAGCTTCACGCTGGCCCTGCGTCATGAGCAGCGGCACCGTGCCGATGCCCAAACGCCCGAACACACCGAACTGCAGATCGCGCTGGCCGAGGCCTCGAACGACATCGCGCACCTGCAAGGGCTGCTGCACGAACGCCTGGCCCGCCTGAGCCTGCCCGCGCCCACGCTCGAGCTGCGCCTGCGCTGCAGCCAGCTGCACCGCAGCGCCGCGCCGAACGGCGAGCTCTTTCCCACCCAGGCCGGCGCGCAGCAGGGGCTGCTGCGGTTGATCGAGCGCTTGCAGGCGCGGCTCGGACCCGATCAGGTGCAGCAGCCGGTGCTGCGGGAAGACCACCGCCCCGAGTGCGGCACCACCTGGCGGCCGGCGCTGCCGGCGGGTATGGCGGGCAGCTTGCGCGCCAGGGGTACGCATGCCCACAGCGCACAGGCCGAACGCGCACCGGCCCAGGGCGCCGCGACGCTTGCCCTGCGTGCCAAGCGGGCTCAGGCAGCACCGTGCGGGCTGACCGGCGGCGCGGCCAGCGCGCCGGCGGGCCAGCCGCTGACGCGCCCGGTGTGGCTGTTGCCGCAGCCGCAGGCGCTGCCCGAGCGGCAATCGCGCCCGCTGCTCGACGGCCGGCCGCTGCAACTGCTGGCCGGGCCCGAGCGCATCGAATCGGGTTGGTGGGACGGCGCGAACGCCGCGCGCGACTACTTCATCGCCCAGGCGCACGACGGCGCGCTGGTGTGGGTCTACCGTGGCCGGCTGCCGCTGGCGCAGCCGGCGGGCGAGGGCTGGTTCCTGCACGGCCGCTTTGGTTGACGCCGCAGCCACGCGCCCAGCATCGGCGCAAACAGCACCAGCACCAGACCGAAACCCATCCAGCCACCCGACGACGGGTCGAACTCGGCGCCGATGCGCTGCCAGCTGAAACCACGTGCCCGGCCGATGGCGAGTTCGAAGCCGAGCATCAGTAGCAGCCACAGCACGCCGGCGCGCAGTTGGCTGTCGCGCGTGCGTGGCGTCCAGCCAGCGGCTCGTGGCCCAGGCCACGACCAGCACCAACACACTGCCCACCACGAAACCGATGTGACGCGCTGCTGCCTCGCCCACCGCCGGCACGAGGAACAGGCCGCGCAGCACGCCGTGCACCGTCTCGACCGCGGCGATCAGCAGCCACACCGCGAATGGCGCGGCGCCAGAAATCGATCCCGGGCGGTTTCATGGAAAACTGGTGTCCTGGCGCGCATTGCAGCCGAAGAACGCCCAAGGCGCCTTGACGAAGGACAGTCAATGATCGACCTGCACTACTGGCCCACGCCCAACGGCTGGAAGATCTCCATCATGCTTGAGGAGTGCGGCCTACCCTACACGCTCAAGCCGGTGAACATCGGCCGCGGCGAGCAGTTCAAGGGCGAGTTCCTGGCCATCAGCCCGAACAACCGCATGCCCGCCATCGTCGACCACGATCCGCCGGGCGGCGGCGCGCCGGTGCCGGTGTTCGAAAGCGGCGCGATTCTCATCTACCTGTCCGAGAAGACCGGCCGCTTCCTCGGCACCGATCTGCGCAGCCGCGTCGCCACGCTCGAATGGCTGATGTGGCAGATGGGCGGCCTGGGGCCGATGGCCGGGCAGAACGGCCACTTCCTGCTATATGCACAAGAGAAGATTCCGTATGCGATGGAGCGTTACGCCAAGGAGGTGAACCGCCTGTATGGCGTGCTCGACGCACGACTGGCGCGCACCGGGGCCTTCGTCGCCGGCGCCGACTATTCCATCGCCGACATGGCCATCTTCCCCTGGGTACGCACCTGGAAGGCACAGCAAGTGCCGCTGCACGACTTTGCCCATGTCAAGGCCTGGTACGAGTTGCTGATGCAGCGAGCGGCCGTGCGCCGCGGCATCGATGTCGGCAAGGCACTGCGTGCATCGGCGCTGGATGACGAAGCGCGCAGGACACTGTTCGGCCAGACCGCGCAGACGCTGCGCGATGCGGCAAAAAAGACCCTCTGACGAAAGACCCACGCCATGATCGAGTTCTTCTTCGACTGCAGCAGCCCCTGGACCTACCTGGCCTTCCACAACATCCAGCCGCTGGCGGCGGAACTGAAGGTGCCGGTGTCATGGCGCCCGATCCTCGTCGGCGGCATCTTCAACAGCGTCAACCCGAGCGTGTATGCCTCGCGCGAGAAGCCGGTGCCGGCGAAGCGCGACTACATGCTCAAGGACCTGCAGGACTGGGCGCGCTCGAGCGGCCTGCAGATCCGCATGCCGCCGAGCGTGTTCCCGGTGAACAGCGTGAAGGCGATGCGCGGCTGCATCTGGCTCGACGCGCAAGGGCAGGGTGCGCAGAGCCAACTGGTGCCCTTCGCCACCGCGGTGTTCGAGGCCTACTGGGGCCGCGACGAAGACATCTCGCAGGATGCCGTGCTCGCGGCCATCTGCCAGCGTTGCGGCATCGATGCGGCGGCCTTCAACGCCGGCATCGCAGATGCAGAGGTGAAGGCCCGGCTCAAGGCCAACACGGACGAGGTGATCCGTCGTGGCGGCTTCGGCTCGCCGACGATCTTCGTCAACGGCGACGACATGTACTTCGGCAACGACCGCCTGCCGTTGATCGCCGAAGCCCTGCGCCGCAAGGCGGCGTCGGCCTGATTCAGCCGAAGCGCCGGCTGGCGCGCGCCAGGTAGAACCATTCCTGCCGGGGCAGAGCCGCGGCAAAGGGGAAGACGATCCAGCCATCGTGCGGTGCGGTGAGCACCTCTCCGCTGGCGCGCCGTGCGATCGGCTCGCCCTGTTTCAGCGCGTCGAAACTGTGCCAGTCGCGCACGAAGGCATCGGCCGCGTCCTGCTTGTCGACCACGCTGACCAGCGACAGCGCCTCCAGCCGATGGACCGGCGGAGGTGGCTCGCCGCTCAGGCCCAGGTGGGCCAGGGTGTTGCGGATCGCGCGCCAGGCCACCTCGATCGAGGCCGGGTCGTCGTGCCAGCCGCATTCCAAGGTGAGTGCGCAGCCGCCCACCGAGCGCATGTACTCGGTGGTGCCGACGCCGTAGCGCGGGTCCATCTCCAGCGCGTCGGCGCGGCCTTCGGCCTCGGCGGCGCGCCGTCGTCGGGCCACGCCATCGGCGTAGGTGTCGAGCCAGCCATCGACCGCGCGGCCCACGCCCAGGCAGCGGGCCAGGGCCTCCTCGCGCGCGGCCTGCGCAAACGGCTCCAGCGGCCCGTCGTTGTCGCGCGGGCCGACCATCACGAAGGGCTGGCCGCCACCGTGGAAGGAATGCAGGTCGAGCAGCACATCGTGTGCGGCCAGCAGCGGGCACAGCCAGTTGGCCACATGGTCCTCGAACTCGCGCGGCGTGTCGGTGGGTTGCAGCGCGCGGTTCAGGTTGCGCTCACCGGCGCGGCGGCCGTGGGCGTAGGCCAGGGCGTTGCTCACGGGCACGAAGCTCACGCTGCCACGCTCCAGCGCGAGTGCGCCGCCTTCGAGTTCGCCCATCACGCGCTCGATCGCGCGCGTGCCGCAGGTTTCGTTGCCGTGCACCGCGCCCAGCACGATCAGCCGCGGGCCCGGTGCACGTCCGGCATAGCGGACCGATTTGAAGGGCAGGAGCTTCGAGCTCATTGGACGGCCCTGCGGTCTGCGCGCTTCGGAATTCGTTTTCGGACGGCAGGGCGGTTCATGGCAGGTTGTCGATGGCCACCGGCTCCACCGGGTCGGCCAGTGTGAAGCCGAAGATGCGCGAGTAGAAGTACGCCTCGGCCTCGAGCGCGCGCACGATGTTCTTCGCGTCGCGAAAACCGTGCTGCTCGCCTTCGAATTCGATGTAGGCCACGGGCAGGCCCTTGTCCTTCACGGCCGCGCGCATGCGCCGCGATTGTTCGGGCGGCACGGCCGCATCTTCCGAGCCCTGGAACAGGATCATCGGGCAGTTCAGGGATTCGAGATGGTGGATCGGCGAGCGTGCACGGTACAAGTCTCTCGCCTGCGGCCACGGGCCGATCAGGCCATCGAGATAACGCGCTTCGAACTTGTGCGTGTCCTGCGCCAGGCTTTCCAGATCGCCGATGCCGTAGTAGCTGGCGCCGCAGCGGAAGGTGTCGTGGAAGACCAGCGCGCACAGCGTGGTGTAGCCGCCCGCGCTGCCGCCGCGGATGATCAGCCGCTGGCCATCGACGTCGCCACGCTGCACCAGGAAGCGCGCGGCGTGGATGCAATCCTGCACGTCGACCACACCCCACTGTCCGTTCAGGCGCTGGCGGTAGGCGCGGCCATAGCCGCTGCTGCCGCCGTAGTTGACATCCACCACCGCGATGCCGCGGCTGGTCCAGAACTGGATGTTGGCGCGGTAGCCGTTGCCACTCTGGCTGGTCGGCCCGCCGTGGCTCAGCACCAGCAGCGGCGGCTTTTCGCCAGCAGGTGCATGGCAGTCGGCGTTCGTCGGCGGGTAGAAGAACGCGTGGGCGGTCAAGCCGCCATCGGTCGGGAACTCGATGGCTTGCGGCATCGAGGTGTAGTCGGCATCGACGCTCAGTGTGCTGCCCTGGCGCAGCACCTCGATGTGTCCGCTGTCCGAGTGCAGCAGGCACACCGACGCCGCCTGCAGCGGCGACGCGCCGGTGAACAGCACCTTGCCGGGTGCCGCCGCGAGGCTGCCGATGGCGGTGAATGGCGTGTCGATGTCCTGCAGTTGCAGGCTGCGCGTGTCCAGCCAGGCCAGCTGCGAAGTGCCGTTGCGGCTGTAGCAGCACACCAGCCGCTGCGCCGACTCGAAGGCGAAGGTGGACAGGCCGAAGTTCCACGATCGGCTGGCCGAATTCGGCCGCCATCGGGCACAGCGCCTGCCTGCTGCCGTCACGCCAGCGGTACAGGTTCCACCAGCCGCTGCGGTCGCTGACGAAGTACAGCTCGCCGTCTGGCGACCAGGTGGGTTGCTGCACCGACTCGTTGCGGCTGCCGGCGATGCATCGTCTCCCTTGCAGGCTGCCGTCGCTGGCCACATCGGCGAGCCACAGCTCGCTGCCGTCCCAGGGCATGTCGGGGTGGTTCCAGCTCAACCAGGCCAACTGCGTGCCGTCGGGGCTGAGGCGCGGCGCGGCATAGAAGTCGCTGCCGCTGACGATGACCTGGCCGCCTTCGTCATCGCCTTGTGTTCGCACGGTGACGATGCAGTTGCGCGGCTCGCCTGCGGCGGGCTTGTCGCGGTGGTCTTCGCGCACGCACCACAGCAGGCCGCGGGTGCCATCGACGCAAAGATCGGCGTAGCGCAGTCCGGCCATCGGGCGTGATCGGCCGCGGCGGCAAGACCAGGATCGACGCGGTACAGACGCTGATCCTTGAAGTGGCTGAAGTACAGCACGCCTTGCGCCATGCGGTAGGCGCCACCGCCGTATTCATGCACCTTGTTGCGGGCGTTGTACGGTGCGGGCGTCAGGTCGCGCAGCGTGCCGTTGCCGTCGCGCTGCACGACCACGTTGCGCCCTTTTTCGGCCGGGCGCGATTCCAGCCACAGCAGCCGCTCGCCATCGATGCTGTTCTCCGCCACGCCGATGCCGGCCGCCACCGCGGCCGCGGCGCTCAGCGGCGAAGGCCAGCTGCCGCAGGGGTGGGGTCGGCTGCGCGAAGGCATCGCCAGGAACTTCAGCCCAGCACCAGCTGCGTCTGCGTCACCATCGCGCAGAGCTTGCCGCTCTCGTTGCGGATGGCGGTCTGCCAGACCATCGTCGTGCGGCCCTTGTGCAGCGGCGTGCTCTCGCCGGTGACGGTGCTGCCGACCTTGGCCGAGCCGATGAACTTGGTGCTCGATTCCACCGTGGTCGTGCCCTTGCCGTCGGGCAGGTTGATGAAGGTGCCGACGGCGCCCAGCGTGTCGGCAAAGGCCATGTGCGCGCCACCGTGCAGGATGCCGCCGGCCGTGCACAGGTCGGGGCGCACCAGCATCGTGGCGACGATGCGGTCCGGGCCGATTTCGGTGAACTGCAAGCCCATCAGGCCAGGGAACAGGGATTGCATGCGTTGCTGCATCGCTTCGACGGGGTTGGCCATGGTGTGCCTCATGAAGGGGTCGATCGGAGCAGCCAGCATAGCGGCACTGTCGCGATGCTGCCGCGGCGCTCGCGCTGGCACGGCCGGCGGCTGCTCGCGAGCACGGCACGCCGGGCAGGCACGCCAGGACAGCACAATCCGGCATGCGCGCCGTTGCGCGCTGCTTCACACAAGGACAACCGCATGGCCACCCAAGAAGGCAAGTCTGCGCGCACCGTGTTGGTCACGGGTGCGTCCTCGGGCATCGGCGAGGAGCTGGCACGCTGTTTTGCGAAGGACGGCTACAAGCTGGTGCTGGTGGCGCGCAGCGCCGACAAGCTGCGCGCGCTGGCGCAGCAGCTGCAATCGGCGTATGGCCAGCCCGTGATCGTGCAGCCGGCCGACCTGACGCAACCCGGCGCGGCGCAGGCGCTGGCCGCGGCGCTGAAGCGCAAGCGCGTGACGGTGGACGTGCTGGTCAACAACGCCGGCGTGCTGGAGCAGGGCGCGTTCTGCGACATCGCGCCGGCGCGCCACCAGGAACTCATCGACCTGAACGTGTCGGGCCTGACGGCGATGCTGTCGCAGTTCGTGCCCGGCATGCGCGAGCGCGGCTGGGGGCGCGTGCTCAACGTCGCCTCGATCGCCGCGTTCCAGCCGGTGCCGCTGCTCGCCACCTATGCCGCGACCAAGGCCTATGTGCTGTCGCTTGACCGAAGCCCTGTCGGAGGAACTCAGGGGCAGCGGTGTCACGGTCACCGCGCTGTGCCCGGGCATCACCGCCACGCAGATGATCAGCCGCGCTGCCGAGGCCAACGACAAGTTGTCGAAGCTGCCGAGCTTCATGGTCGGTGATGCTGCCACGGTGGCGGCGGAAGGCTACCGCGCCTGCATGCGCGGCGAAGTCATCAAGGTGCCCGGATTGGCCAACCTGGCCGGCACGCTGGCGGCACGGGCCACACCGAAATGGCTGCTGCGCGGCTTGAGCGGCATGGTGGTGCGGCGCAGCCTGTAGCCGCGCGCGACATCTTCAGCGCATGAACACGCCGTAGGGGCCGGTGCGGTAGATGCTGCCGTGGCCGCCATCCAGGTGGCGCATGCGGTTTTCCAGGTCGCACATGTCCACGGCTTCGGACAGGAATTTTTCGTGCCGATCCTGGATGCCGTTCTGCGACGGGGTGAAGAGGCTGGACAGGGACTTGATGAGCGAGAACATGGAAATCTGTCTTGAAGTTGTTGATCCACATTCTAAGGGAAAACCCTAGGTACCTCTGCCTAACAGGGGCATCGGCAGCCAAGGCCTGCGCGTCGGCAGGCGGGCGGCTCAACGCAGTTCGGGCGGCACGCCCTGAATGGGCGCGGCGAACGCCGCGTGCGCCGCAGCGTCCACCGGCCGGTGTTTGTGCGTCGTGCTGGCCGGGTACTTGCCGAGGAAGTTGTCGCCTTTCCAGTTCCACGCCGGCCGCACCGGCCGGGGCGCGAAGCCGCCGCCGCAGTTGGGGCAGACGTTGGCGAGCAGGCCGTCGACACAGCTCGCGCAGAAGGTGCATTCGAAGCTGCAGATGCGCGCGTCCGTCGCCGCCGGCGGCAGCGCCTTGTTGCAGTGTTCGCAGGTGGGGCGCAGTTCGAGCATGGTCGATTTCCCGTCGCAGTGGACGGACGCCGCATTCTTGCCCACGCCGCATCTGCGCGTCGCGCCATGGCGCTGCGTTTGCACGGGTGGAAGGCCAAGCTGGGACAATCGCCGGTGGCCCGCCCGGGGCCGTCCACCGATTGCACCGTGCCCGCGTCCACCGCCACCGCCCTGCCGCGCCCCGCCAAGCCCCTGACCGGCTACCGCCCGTTCTGGGCCAAGCGCTTCGGCACGGCGCCGTTCCTGCCGATGAGCCGCGCCGAGATGGACACGCTCGGCTGGGACAGCTGCGACATCGTCATCGTCAGCGGCGATGCCTACGTCGACCACCCCAGCTTCGGCATGGCGGTGATCGGGCGCGTGCTCGAGGCGCAGGGTTTTCGTGTCGGCATCATCGCGCAGCCCGACTGGCAGAGCGCCGAGCCCTTCAAGGCGCTGGGCCAGCCGAACCTGTTCTTCGGCGTCACCGCCGGCAACATGGATTCGATGATCAACCGCTACACCGCGGACCGCAAGATCCGCAGCGACGACGCCTACACGCCCGGCGACGTCGGCCGGCAAGCGCCCGGACCGCGCCGCGCTGGTGTATGCGCAGCGCTGCCGCGAGGCCTACAAGGACGTGCCGATCGTGCTGGGCGGCATCGAAGGCAGCCTGCGCCGCATCGCGCACTACGACTACTGGCAGGACAAGGTACGCCGCTCGATCCTGGTCGACAGCAAGGCCGACCTGCTGCTGTACGGCAATGCCGAGCGAGCCATCGTCGAGATCGCACATCGACTGAGCCGGCGCGAGCCGGTGGCCCACATCACCGATGTGCGCGGCACGGCGTTCATGCGACGCAGCGGCGATCCCTCCGCCGAGGGTTGGTTCGAGATCGATTCCAGCGACGTCGACATGCCCGGCCGCGTGGACGAGCACATCAACCCGTACCAGAGCACGAGCGAGCAGGCCGCGGGCCAGGGCGCGAGCTGCGCGAAGGAAGACGGCACCATATCGGAACGAGCGGGCGCGCAGGCAAGCGGCGGCCAGCCCCAGCCGATCACCTTCTTCTCCAACGGCGCGCCCAAGCTGGTGGGCCGCTTCAAGCTGCCGCCGCGCGAGCGCACGGTGATCCGACTGCCGTCGTATGAACAGGTCAAGAGCGACCCGGTGTTGTATGCCCACGCCAGCCGCGTGCTGCATCTGGAGACCAACCCCGGAAATGCGCGCGCGCTGGTGCAAAGGCATGCCGACCGCGACGTCTGGCTGAACCCGCCGCCGATCCCGCTGAGCACGGCCGAGATGGACCACGTCTTCGACCTGCCCTACGCACGCAGCCCGCATCCGAGCTACGCCGACGCATATGGCAGCCATGACGGTGCGACCAAGATCCCGGCCTGGGAGATGATCCGCTTCAGCGTGAACATCATGCGCGGCTGCTTCGGCGGCTGCAGCTTCTGCTCGATCACCGAGCACGAAGGCCGCATCATCCAGAGCCGCAGCGAAGACTCGGTGATGCGGGAGATCGAGGACATCCGCGACAAGGTCAAGGGCTTCACCGGCGTCATCAGCGATCTGGGCGGACCCACGGCCAACATGTACCGCATCGGCTGCAAGAGCCCGGCAGATCGAAGCCGCCTGCCGCAAGCCGAGCTGCGTCTACCCCGGCATCTGCCCGAACCTGAACACCGACCACGCGCCGCTGATCCACATGTACCGCCGGCGCGCGCGCTGCGCGGCGTGAAGAAGATCCTCATCGCCTCGGGCCTGCGCTACGACCTGGCGGTGAAGTCGCCCGAGTACATCCAGGAGCTGGCCACGCATCACGTCGGCGGCTACCTGAAGATCGCGCCGGAGCACACCGAAGGCGGGCCGCTCAGCGAAGATGATGAAGCCCGGCATCGGCGCCTACGAGCGCTTCAAGCAGCTGTTCGACAAGTTCAGCGCCGAGGCCGGCAAGAAGCAGTTCCTGATCCCGTACTTCATCGCTGCGCACCCGGGCACCAGCGACGAGGACATGATGAACTTGGCGCTGTGGCTGAAGAGGAATGGCTTTCGCGCCGACCAGGTGCAGACCTTCTACCCCAGCCCGATGGCCACCGCCACGGCGATGTACCACTCCGGGCGCAACCCGCTCAAGGGCATCAGCCGCGACCCGCAGCGCGGCGAGAAGGTGGACATCGTGCGCGGCGAACGCCGCCGCAGGCTGCACAAGGCCTTCCTGCGCTATCACGACGCCAACAACTGGCCGCTGCTGCGCGAGGCCTTGATGGCGATGGGCCGCGCCGACCTCATCGGCAACGGCAAGCAGCACCTGATTCCCAGCTTTCAGCCGGTTACCGGTGGCAGTTACAGCAGTGCGCGGCGCAAGAACGCCACTGCCGTGCCCGGCGAGCCGGCCGGATCCAAGCTCGGCGCGTCCAAGCCAGGTCGCCTGCTCACGCAGCACACGGGTCTGCCGCCGCGCGAGCTGGGCGCTGCCGCGCGGCACAGGACGGCGGCCATGGCGCCGCGCCGCAAGGCGCGATAGTCCGCCGGGCAGGGCCTGCCATCGAGCGGCCCGCACGGGCCGGGCCGTGGCCCTCGTGGCGGGCGCGGTGCGGCGTCCGCGCTACACATTCCCCAGTGTCACGCACCTGAGGTTTGTGCCTATGCCTTGCAGTGCAGCATGTGACTTATGCTTGTGTCGCGGGGTTGCAGCCGGGGGCTGCGGCGACCAGCAAAAAAGATAGTTCGTTGGGAATCATAAGAATGAGCGTTCTGGGGTTCACGCTCCGGCTGGCGGCGTCTCGTGACGACCTGCTCGATGCCTGTGCGGTGCGCGCGCAGGCCTATGGGCACCACTTGCCCGAAATGGGGCAGCACCTGGGCGAGCCCGATGCGCTGGACCTGGCCGAAGGCACGGCGGTGTTCATCTGCCGCGACAAGGCCAGCGGCCGTGCCACCGGCACCATGCGCATCCAGACCAGCCACCGCGGCCCGCTGATGATGGAAGGCAGCCTGGCGCTGCCGCCCTGGCTGGCAGGCGCCACGCGTGCCGAGATCACGCGCCTGGCGGTGTGTGTCGGCGCCGATCCGCTGACCAAGCTGTGCCTGATGAAGGCCAGCTACCTGTACTGCATGGCCGAACAAGTGCACTGGATGGCGATTGGTGCGCGCAACGAAGCATTGATCCGCAACTACCGTCGCCTGGGTTTCGTCGACGCGCTCGGCCGTGACGAGTTGGTGCCGCTGCTGCACACCGGCGGGCTGCCGCACCGCATCCTGGCTTTCGATGTGTTGGCAGCCGAGCGCGCCTGGTCGGCGTCCCGGCACCCGCTGTACGGATTCATGGTGGACACGGTCCATGAGGATCTGCAGGTGGCGACACCCGCGACGGCGACGCGCGGAGCGGCGCCGTACGTCCGGCTTGTGGCTGCCGCCTGAGCGCGTCCAAAGTCCCGGGTACCTGAAGAACCGCACGCACCGCCCAAGCGGCGGTCGTGCCAGATCAGACCTCGGCCAGCAAGGCCTCGCGCGGGCGGGCCCAGCGGCCCAGCACCTTGCCCAACTCTTCCTTGGTGTAGGGCTTGGACATGAAGTCGTCCATGCCGGCGTTCAGGCATTGCTGGCGGCTGACGTCCGAGGTGGTGGCGGTAAGGGCGATGACCGGCAGGCGCGGCAGGCCCAGCGTGCGCTCCTGGGCGCGGATCTCGCGCGTGGCGGCCATGCCGTCCAGCGTGGGCATGCGGCAATCCATCAGCACCAGGTCGGGCCGGTTGACCTCGCGCAGTGCATGGCGTACCGCCTGCTGGCCGTCACGCACGCGCTCGGCCGTCACGCCCATGTGCTCCAGGTAGGCGGTGGCGATGACTGCGTTCACGTCGTCGTCTTCGGCGATGAGCACGCGGCTCAATCGGTTGGCATTTGCATCCTCGGTGGCGGCCATGGTGCCGCCGGCCACGACCTCCACGGCCTCGGCGCCCGGCAGTCGGGCCGTGAACAGCACGTGCGTGCCTCGGCCCATTGCGCTGTGCATGCGGATGTCGCCACCCATGGCCTGGGCGATGTCCCGGGCGATGGTCAGGCCGAGGCCGGTGCCTTCGAAGGGCCGCGACGCCGCGCCGCCCACCTGGCGGAAGGCCTCGAAGACGTGTTGCAGGTCGGCGGCCTCGATGCCGGGGCCAGTGTCCTGCACTTCGGCGCTCAACATGCCGCTGGCGGCGTCGCGCGACAGCGTCAGCGTGATCGCACCATGCTGCGTGAACTTCACCGCGTTGCCGAGCAGGTTGTGCAGCACCTGGCGCAGCCGCGCCGGATCTCCGAGCACCCAGCAGGGCTGCTGCAGCTGCAGCTTGAGCACGAACTCCAGCCCCTTGTCGCCGGCGCGCACGGTGTACAGCTCGGCCATCGTGCGCACCTGCTCGCCGAGCTCGAAGCGTTCACGGCGCATCGCGAACTGCCCGGCTTCCAGGCGCGAGATGTCGAGCAGGTCGTTGATCAGTCCGAGCAGGTGCATGCCCGAGGATTCGATCAGCTCGACGCGGCGCGCCACCGCAGGGTTCTTGGCTTCCAGGTGCAGCAGCCGCGCCACGCCCAGGATGCCGTGCAGCGGCGTGCGCAACTCGTGGCTGATGTTGCTGAGGAACTGGGTCTTCACCGCGCTCTGGCGCAAGGCCAGTTTCAGCGCCTCGTCCTTTTCGTGCGTCAGCGCCTGGGCACGCAGGCGCAGCGTCACGCCGTCGAGCAGCCGCTTTTCCGATGCCAGTGCGGTAGCCAGCAGCAGGCCCAGCAGGATCAGCAGACCGGTGCCGCCGATGGAGCCGAACTCGTCGGCGCGCAGGAACAGGCCCAGCGCGGTGAGTGTGAGGATCGGCGCCACGTAGGCGGCGGTCGAGCGCTTGCTGAACTGCAGGCCGAAGGTGGCGACACAGGACACACCGGCCACCACCGCACCCACCAGCGAGGCCAGTGGAATCGGCGACGACATCAACAACAAGCCGGCGACACCCCAGACGATGCCGTCCGCAAACAGCCAGGCGTCGGTGGCGCGGCTCCAGGCGATGCCACCCGGGCGGCCGAGCCGGTCATGTCGCAGGCCGAGCAGCAGCCGCGCCAGCGCCACACCGAGCTTGACGGCCAGCCAGCCGTCGACCAGCCAGGTCGGCACTGGGTTGCCGCGCAGCTGCAGCGCGAAGAACACCGCAAAAGCCGTGGCCACCAGCGTGCCCAGCCGCGTGTGGCCGAGCACCATGTTGAGCTGTTCGTCGCTGGCCGTGGGGGGCCGCGCGTTGCCGGCAGGCTCGATCGTCTCGGAGCCATCTTGCGTCGCGGTCCCGACGCCGATCGGCGCTATCCTTGCAGCAGGCATGAACCGATGCGGCCCTGCGCCTTCGCGCGGGGTCTGCAACGGCGCGCTGCAAAGGTCAGTCACGGTTCGGCGGGCACGGCCACCAGGTCGGTGGGCAATTCGATGCGCAGCGACTCGCAGGTCGAGTGCAGCAGCGCGAGGCGTTCGTTGTGGCCCATCTGCGGCCGACCGCTGCACAACTCCTGTGCAAACTGCTCGATCGCCTCATGACGCAAGCGCACCAGCGAGCGCTGCCAGTCGCGGATGATCTGCAGCTTGACCAGGCTGGAGCTGTGCTGGAATTCGTCGGGCAGCTGCATTGAACCGCGGCCCAGTTCCATGTCGGCAAACAGGCCGCTCATCGGCAACTGGAATTCATCCGGGTCGGAGGTGCCGGGGCGCAGCGCCGGGGCACTCATCGGTGCAATTTCGCTCATGACTGCGGTCCTGCCACTAGGCTAGTTTTTGTGGGCCGTGCAGGCGTGCCTGCGCGGGCCGTGCGTCGCCTGGGCCGGGGTTGGGTCTAGGGTGAGCCCCGGTACATGCGCGTCCGAAGAATCATGCCACTGGAGGGCCGGCGCGAAGCGCCAATTAGTGCGCGCATTGACCTGTTGTTGTGGGGATTGTCGTGCACTCAGCCACGGCGTAGGCGCCGGTAAATGGCCCAGCCCAGCGCGGCGACGCACAGTGCGGTGAGCAACGCCTCCTCGGCCGCGCGCAGATCATCCAGAAGCCACGACATCGCGTTGCCGAACTGGTAACCCAGCAAGCTGAATCCGGTGGCCCAGATCGCAGCGCCGAGCATGTTGAGCAGCACGAACTTCCAGCGTGGCACGCCCAACGCGCCCAGCGCGATCGGCCCGGCGGCGCGCAGCCCGTAGAGAAAGCGCACGCTCAGGATCGACGCGTTCGGGTGCTTGGCCAGCAGCGGCTGCAGGCGTTGTGCCTGCTGCTGCAGCTTGGGAAAACGCGCGAACAGCCGCGCGCCATGGCGCCGACCCAGATAGAAGAACAACTGGTCGCCCAATGTGCCGGCAAGGAACGCGAGCGCAATGACCTCGGGCAGCCCGAGCATGCCGCGGTGGGCGGCGAAGCCCGCCACCAGCAGGACCGATTCGCCTTCGGCGAGTGCCCCTATGAACACGGCCACGTAGCCGTACTGCGCGACAAACGAGGACAGCGTCATGGCGCACCGGATAATTCAAGGCTCATGTTTGCCGCTTTCGAGAAACTCGTCCAACCTTATCCGCAAGGCGCTCCCAAGCTGCCTCCGCGCGGATTCTGGCCCTTCGTCTGGGCCTGCAGCCATGGCCTGCGCCGCTACATCGCGGCGATGACCTTGCTCACCGCCGCCATCGGCGTGTTCGAGGCGCTGCTCTTCGCCATGCTCGGCAAGATCGTCGACTGGCTCGGCCCCGTGCAGCCGGGGCAGCTGTGGGCCGAACACGGTGCCACGCTCTGGCTGCTGGCGGCCGTGCTGCTGGGCAGCACGCTGCTCGTCGCGTTGCAGTCGATGTTCAAGCACCAGGCGATGGCCGGGAACTTCCCGATGCGGCTGCGCTGGAATTTCCATCGCCTGCTGCTGCGCCAGAGCATGAACTTCTACCAGGACGAGTTCGCCGGGCGCATCGCCACCAAGCTGATGCAGACCGCGCTGGCGGTGCGCGACGTATGGATGATCCTGGCCGACATCCTGGTGTTCGTGCTGATCTATTTCGTCACCATGGTGGCGGTGGTCGGCGGCTTCGACGCCTGGCTGCTGCTGCCCTTCATCGTGTGGGTGCTGTTGTACCTGGCCGCGCTGCGCTGGTTCGTGCCCAAGCTGGCGCGCACTGCCAAGGCACAGGCCGATGCACGCTCCATGATGACCGGGCGCATCACCGACGCCTACACCAACATCGCCACCGTCAAGCTGTTTTCGCACGCCGGGCGCGAGGCCGGCTATGCGCGCTCGGCGATGCAGGAATTCCTGGTCACCGTGCAGGCGCAGATGCGCCTGGTCAGTGGCTTCGAGATGGTCAATCACCTGCTCGGCATCGCGCTCATCCTGGCCACCGCGGGTGTCACCTTGTGGCTGTGGACACAAGGGCAGGTGGGTGTGGGCGCAGTCGCCGCGGCCACCGCCATGTCATTGCGGCTGAACGGGATTTCGCACTGGGTGATGTGGGAGATGGCCAACCTGTTCGAGCAGGTGGGCACGGTGCAGGACGGCATCAGCACGCTGACGCGCGCGCACGCCGTGCTCGACCGGCCCGGCGCCTTGCCGCTGCGCGTGGCGCACGGCGAACTGCGTTTCGAGGAGGCCAATTTCCGGTACGGCGCCAGTACGGGGCCGCATGTGCTGGAGCGGCTGACGCTGCAGGTGCGCGCGGGCGAGAAGATCGGCCTGGTCGGGCGTTCTGGCGCGGGCAAGAGCACCATCGTCAACCTGCTGCTGCGCTTCTACGACCTGGAATCGGGCCGCATCCTGATCGACGGGCAGGACATCGCCGCTGTCACGCAGGACAGCCTGCGCGCGCAGATCGGCATGGTCACGCAGGACACCTCCTTGTTGCACCGCTCGGTGCGCGACAACATCCTCTACGGCCGCCCGGACGCCACCGACGCCGACATGGTGGCCGCCGCGCAGCGCGCCGAAGCGCACGACTTCATCCTCGGCTTGGCCGACCCGGCCGGACGCACCGGCTACGACGCACATGTCGGCGAGCGCGGTGTCAAGCTGTCCGGCGGGCAGCGCCAACGCATCGCCATCGCGCGCGTGATGCTGAAGGACGCACCGATCCTGCTGCTCGACGAAGCCACCAGCGCGCTCGACAGCGAGGTCGAAGGCGCCATCCAGGCGAGCCTGTATCGGTTGATGGAAGGCAAGACGGTGGTGGCGATCGCGCACCGGCTGTCGACCATCGCGGCGATGGACAGGCTGGTGGTGCTGGACAAGGGCCGCATCGTCGAGATCGGCGATCACCGCAGCCTGCTCGCGTCCGGCGGCCTGTATGCGCGCTTGTGGGCGCACCAGAGCGGCGGCTTCCTGGTCGACGACGAGATTGACGACGCCATGGCGCCGAGCAACGTGGCCTTCGATGGCGGCGCGGCGGCCGACAAGGCCATGCCGGTGCCGCCCGCCTTCCGCTGAGCGCTCGCCCTTGCGTGCAGCGCAAGCATGACGCCTACCCATTGAAGACGAAGATGTAAGAGAACCTGGTGCCAGGTGGCGCGCTATCCGGGCACTCGAGGGGGGTGATCGCAAACGAATGCGCGAAGCGCCGCAGTCGCAGTGTTTCGCCACCTCAAGTGCGTCGCACCGGCACCGATATGCCGGTGCGCAACTCTCGCGTTGGCGAGATGGCGCTCTCCGTAGCATGCAAATCGCCCTACCGCATCCCGCCCGCGACTGGCTCTTCGGCAACGACCGCAAGCAGCGCATCCGCATGCGCCGCACGCTCATCGCTTCGGGCGTTTACCTGCTGGCCGCGCTGGGCCAATGGTGGTCGGCCGAGATCGGCCTGGCCGACCGCGACATGGCGCGCTGGCTGATCCTGTGCCTGGCACCCGGCCTGATCGGCTTCTTCCTGCTGATGCGCAGTGGGCTGAACCTGCACTTCGCCGACCCCGCATTGACGATGCAGCAGATGGTGTTTGCCATCGTCGCCATGGCCGCGGCCTACGTCATCAACCCGCCGGTGCGCGGCATGCTGCTGATGATCGTCGCACTGGTGCTGGTCTTCGCCGCCTTCACGCTCAGCCCGAAGGCGTCGCGCGCGCTCGGGTTCCTGGCCGTGGCCATGCTCGGCCTGGTGATGCTGGCGATGGCCACGCACGCACCGCAGACCTTCGACCCGACCATCGAGCGCATCCACTTCATCTTCGCCGCGGTGGTGCTACCGGTGATCTCGATGCTGGCCGGCGATCTGTCGGCGATGCGCACGCGGCTGAAGCTGCAGAAGACGGAACTGCAGGACGCCTTGGCGCGCATCCACAAGCTGGCCACGCGTGACGACCTTACCGGCCTGATCAACCGTCGCCACATGGAAGAGATGGCCGACATGGAACACCGCCGCGCCTTGCGCAGCGGCAGCATGCCCTGTCTGTGCCTGGTGGACATCGACCACTTCAAGCGCATCAACGACCTGCATGGCCATGCCGCCGGCGACGAGGTGCTGCGCCTGTTTGCGCGACACGCGGCGGCATCGATGCGCGAGACGGACGTGCTGGGGCGCTGGGGTGGAGAGGAGTTCCTGGTGATGCTGCCCGACACCCAGATGAACGAAGCGCGCATGGGATTCGAGCGGCTGCGCCGGCTGCTTGCGCGGGACGACGTCTGGGGCGAACGTGCGCACATGCGCGTGAGCTTTTCCGCCGGTCTTACCGCCTGGCGAAGGGGCGAGGCACTGCGTGAAGCGCTGGCGCGTGCCGATGCCGCGCTCTATGAGGCCAAGGCCTCGGGGCGGGACCGACTGGTTGAAAAGTAGTCGGGTGCATCCGACGGGGGTCCGGTTCGAAGGCCAAGGCGCAGCGGACCGCTGCGCACCGACATCAATCGCCTTGATCTGGCACTCAACCCAGATAGCGCGAGCGCAGGTGCGCCTTGAAGTGCGCCGGGTTCAGCGTCTCGCCGCTGGCACGCAGCGCCAGCTCATCGGTGGTCCAGCGGCTGGCCTGGGACCAGATGTTCTCGCGCAGCCAATCGAAAACGGCCGCCAGATCGCCGGCGGCGATGCGCGCATCCAGGTCGGGCATCTGCCGGCGCATCGCCGCAAACCATTGCGCGGCGAACATGGCGCCGAGCGAGTAGCACGGAAAGTAGCCGAAACCGCCTTCGGTCCAGTGCACGTCCTGCAGCGGCCCGTCCTTGAAATTGCCGCGCGTGTCGATGCCCAGCAACTCCATCATCTTCGCGTCCCACAGCGCAGGGATGTCCTCGGCCTCGATCTCGCCCTCGATCAATGGCCGCTCGATCTCGTAGCGCAGCAGGATGTGCGCCGGATAGGTCACTTCGTCGGCATCGACACGGATGAAGCCCGGCTTGACGCGTGTCATCAGCCGCTGCAGGTTCACCGCCTCGAAGGCCGGCTGCGCACCGAAGGCCTCGGCCACCATGGGTGCCAGGCGCGCGACGAAGCCGGGGTGGTTGCCGAGCTGCATCTCGAAGCTCAGGCTCTGGCTTTCGTGCAGGGCCATCGATCGCGCTTCGGCCACCGGCTGGCCCAGCCATTCGCGCGGCAGATTCTGCTCGTAGCGGCCATGGCCGGTTTCGTGCACCGTGCCCATCAGGCTGCCGAGGAAATCGTCCTCGCGAAAACGCGTGGTCATGCGCACGTCCTCGGGCACGCCGCCGCAGAACGGGTGCGTGCTCACGTCCAGGCGGCCGGCCTCGAAATCGAAACCGAGCAGGTGGATCACCTGCTCGCACAGCCGCCGCTGCGCGGCCAAAGCGAAGGGCCCGACCGGCGCGATGACCGCCTCACGTTCCTGGCGCTCGCGCACCTGGCCGATCAAGCCCGGCAACCAGTGCCGCATGTCGCCGAAGACACGGTCCACCGTCGCGCTGGTCATGCCCGGCTCGAAGCGGTCCATCAAGGCGTCGTAGCGCGACAGGCCGCTGCGCTCGGACAGCAGACGCGCCTCTTCGCGCGCGATGGCCAGCACCTCGCGAAAGTTCTCGAGAAAGCCCTTCCAGTCATTGGCCGGGCGTTGCACGCGCCAGGCATGTTCGCAGCGCGATCCGGCCAATTGCCGGCGCTGCACCAGCGATTCAGGCAGCGCATTCGCACGGCGCCAGTCGCGCTGGATCTCGCGCAGGTTGGCACGCTGCAGCGCCGACAAGGCTTCCTGCTCGGCGCGGGCGATGGTCTCGGCCAGCGCCGGGTCGGTGCGCAGCCGGTGCAGCAGCGCGGCCATTTCGCTCAACGCCGCGGCGCGCGCCGCGTTGCCCTTGGGCGGCATGTTCGCGGCCTGGTCCCAGCCCGCCATCGATTGCAGGTGGCCCAGGCGGTGCAGTCGCAGGTAGGTGCTCGTCAGCGCGTCGTAGGCGGGTGTGGCTTGCATCGATGGAAGCTCCGGATCGTCGACCTGGGCCGCGTCGAAGCGCCGCCGCAGCGTGCCGAACATTGTGGCGCCTGCAGCCAGCGCGGCGCCGCGCTGGCATTCAGGGCGTGAACTGCCCGGGGAAGACCCACAACAAGGCCGCCGTCATGGTGACATAGCGCAGGAACTTGCCGATCGCCATGTAGGCCACGCAGGGCCAGAACGACAGACGCAGCCAACCCGCCACGGCACACAGCGGGTCGCCCACGCCCGGCAGCCAGCTCAGAAGGCAGGCCTTCGGGCCAAAGCGCTTGAGCCACTGCAGCGCGCGCAGCTCGCGGGGCGGCCGCTGCTTGATGTGTTCGTAGGTGCGCTCGGCGCCATAACCCATCCACCAGCTGATGGCCCCGCCGATGGTGTTGCCGGCCGTGGCCACCAGCACCGCCGGCCAGAACAAGGCGGGGTTCAACTTCACCAGCCCGAAGACCACCGGCTCTGAGCCCAGCGGTAGCAGGGTCGCCGACAACAGCGACACCACGAACACCGTGCTCAGCCCGAACTTCGGCAGCGACAGCGCCGCCAGCAGGGAGTGCAGCCAAGCTTCCATCGGGCCCGATTATCGACAGCGCAATCGGGCCCAAAATCGCATCGGCCCTGCAGGGTGCGCCGCTATACTGCGCCTCCTTTTTCTGCATTCCCACCACCGCATCATGCACATCGGCGCCCTGGCGCTTGCGAACAACCTGTTCGTCGCCCCGATGGCCGGCGTGACCGACCGGCCGTTCCGCCAGTTGTGCCGCCGGCTGGGCGCGGGCCACGCGGTGAGCGAGATGATCAGCGCGCGACCCGAGTTGCGCGATTCGCTGAAGACATCGCGCCGCAGCAACCACGACGGCGAAAGCGCGCCGATCACGGTGCAGGTGGCGGGCACCGAAGCGCGCGATGATGGCCGAAGCGGCGCGCTACAACATCGACCGCGGCGCCGCCATCATCGACATCAACATGGGCTGCCCGGCGAAGAAGGTGTGCAATGCCTGGGCCGGCTCGGCGCTGATGCGCGACGAGCCCTTGGCCCTGGCCATCGTCGAGGCCGTGGTCGCCGCCTGCGCGCCGCATGGCGTGCCGGTGACCTTGAAGATGCGCACCGGCTGGTGCGCCAGCGAACGTAACGCGCTGCGCCTGGCACGGGCCGCGCAGGACGCGGGCATCGCCATGCTGGTGGTGCATGGCCGCACGCGCGAGCAAGGCTACAAGGGCGATGCCGAGTACGACACCGTGGCGGCGGTGAAGGCTGCGTGCGCATTCCCGTGGTCGCCAACGGCGACATCGATTCGCCGCTGAAGGCGCGACAGGTGCTGCAGCACACCGGCTGCGACGCACTGATGATCGGCCGCGCGGCGCAAGGCCGGCCGTGGATCTTTCGCGAGATCGCGCATTTCCTCGAGCACGGCAGCCTGCCGGCGCCGCCGGCCACACGCGAAGTGCGCGGCTGGCTGCTGGAACACCTGCACGACCACTATGCGCTGTATGGCGAACACAGCGGTGTGCGCACCGCGCGCAAGCACATCGGCTGGGCGGTGCGCGCGCTGCCCGGAGGCGAAGCGTTTCGCGCGGCGATGAACCTGCTGGACACATGCGACGCCCAGGTGCGCGCGGTGTCCACCTTCTTCGATGAACTTGCCGAAGGTCATCCGCAGCTTCCACAAGCCGATGCGCCGGCGGCGAACGATGCGCGCGGGGTGCTTGCGGCATGAGCACGCCGGGCCGCTCCCAAGCGCTCATCCCGGAGCGCGCAGCGCGGAGGGTTGTCCAGTGAGCAAGAAGCACATCGAGGAGTGCGTGCGCAGCAGCCTGGAGCAGTACTTCAAGGACCTGCGCGGCGCCGAGCCGCATTCGGTGCATGACATGGTCATGCTGGCCGTGGAAAAGCCGATGCTCGAGGTGGTCATGCGCCAGGCCGAGGGCAACCAGAGCAAGGCGGCGGAATGGCTGGGCATCAATCGCAACACGCTGCGCCGCAAGTTGACGGACCACAAGCTCCTTCGTTGAGCGCGACCCACGCCCACAAGCCCATGCCCGCACTGACTGCCCTGCTTTCCGTCTCCGACAAATCCGGCATCGTCGATTTCGCGCGCGAGTTGCAGGCGCTGGGCGTGCGCCTGCTGTCCACCGGCGGCACGGCACGGCTGCTGGCCGAGTCCGGCCTGGCCGTGACCGAGGTGGCCGAGATCACCGGCGCACCCGAGATGCTCGACGGCCGCGTGAAGACGTTGCACCCGCGCATCCACGGCGGTTTGCTGGCGCGGCGCGACCTGCCTGCGCACATGGCCGCGCTGCAGCAGCACGGCATCGGCACCATCGACCTGCTGGTCGTGAACCTGTACCCCTTTGCGCAGGCCACGGCGCGGCCCGACTGCACGCTGGAAGAGGCCATCGAGAACATCGACATCGGTGGCCCGGCGATGCTGCGCGCCGCCGCCAAGAACTGGCAGGACGTGAGCGTGCTCATCGACCCGGCCGACTATCCGCGCGTGCTCGCCGAGCTGCGCGACGGCACGGTGCGGCGCGCCACGCGCTTCATGCTGGCGAAGAAGGTGTACGCCCACACCGCCGCCTACGACGGCATGATCAGCAACTACCTGGGCGCGCTGCAGGACGGCGCCGAAGACCACGTGGCCGCCGTGCCGGCGCGCGAGCCCTTCCCTGCGCTGTACAACCTGCAGCTGAGCAAGACGCAGGACATGCGCTACGGCGAGAACCCGCATCAGGCCGCGGCCTTCTACCGCGAGGGCAGGCCGGCCGCGGGCCTGCTGGCGCGCTGGACACAGCTGCAGGGCAAGGAGCTGAGCTACAACAACATCGCCGATGCCGACGCGGCCTGGGAATGCGTGAAGAGCTTCGACGCCCCCGACCGTGAGGGCGGGCCCTACGGTCCCGCGTGCGTCATCGTCAAGCACGCCAACCCCTGCGGCGTGGCCGTGGGCGCAGACCTGGTCGAAGCCTATGGCAAGGCCTGGAGGACCGATCCGACCTCGGCCTATGGTGGCATCCTCGCCTTCAACCGAGCGCTCGATGAAGCCACCGCACGCCAGATCGGCGACAACAAGCAGTTCGTCGAGGTGCTGATCGCGCCAGGGTTCAGCGCCGAAGCGCGCGCACTGCTTGCGGCCAAGCAGAACCTGCGCGTGCTCGAGGTGCCGCTGGGCACCGCCGCCAACGCACTGGATTTCAAGCGCGTCGGTGGGGGCATGCTGTTGCAGACGCCGGACCTGAAGAACGTCGGGCGCGCCGAACTGCGCGTGGTCAGCAAGCTCGCGCCGACGCCGGCGCAGATGGATGACCTGCTGTTCGCCTGGAAGGTGGCCAAGTTCGTGAAGAGCAACGCCATCGTCTTCTGTGGCGGAGGCATGACGCTGGGTGTCGGCGCCGGGCAGATGAGCCGCATCGATTCGGCGCGCATCGCGCGCATCAAGGCCGGCAACGCCGGCTTGTCGCTGGTTGGCTCCGCGGTGGCGAGCGACGCGTTCTTCCCCTTCCGCGACGGGCTCGACGTGGTCATCGACGAAGGTGCGGCCTGCGTCATCCAGCCCGGCGGCTCGATGCGCGACGACGAGGTCATCGCCGCCGCCGACGAGCGCGGCATCGCCATGGTCTTCACGGGCACCCGCCACTTCCGCCACTGAGCTCGCGTTGCGGGCACCTGGTCGGCGTGCACATCCGATGCAGGGAGGCTGTGCCGGGCACAGTGCATCATGCGCGCATGCTGAGCTGGATCGACACACATTGCCATCTCGATGCGCCCGAGTTCGACGCCGACCGCAACGCGGTGGTGGCTCGTGCACGTGCCCTGGGTGTGTCGCGCTGCGTAGTGCCGGCGGTGCAGGTGTCGAACTTCGATGCCGTGCGCGAACTGGCCCACGCCATCGGCGGTGTGTATGCCCTGGGCATCCACCCGCTGTATGTCGCGCAGGCGGCGGACGGTGATCTGCTGCGGCTGCGCGACGCGCTGCAGGCCCACCGCGCCGACCCGCGGCTGGTGGCCGTGGGTGAGATCGGCCTGGATCACTTCGTGCCGGGACTGGACCTGCCGCAGCAGGAGCGCTATTACCTGGCCCAGCTGGCGCTGGCGCGGGAGTTCGCGCTGCCGGTCATCCTGCACGTGCGGCGCTCCGCCGACGCGTTGTTGAAGGGCTTGAGGCAGGTGCCTGTGCGCGGCGGCATTGCGCATGCCTTCAACGCCAGCGAGGTCCAGGCCGAACTGTTCGTGCAGCTCGGTTTCAAGCTCGGATTTGGCGGCGCCATGACCCACGAGCGCGCATTGCAGATCCGCCGCCTGGCCGCCACCTTGCCGGACGAAGCCCTCGTGCTCGAGACCGATGCGCCGGACATTCCGCCGCATTGGCTTTACCGCACGGCACAGCAACGGGCGCAAGGTCAGACCTCGCGCAACGAGCCGGCCGAACTGCCGCGCATTGCACAAACGCTGGCCGCGCTGCGCGGCTGGACGATCGACGACGCCGCAGCCATCACCACGGCGAATGCCATCGCTGCCTTGCCGGGGCTGGCGGGGTGAGGCCCGCGGTCAATGGGTCCGCACGGACGTGCGCGCACGGGATCGCGAGGTGAGCGCGCTGCTGCAAGGCCTGCCGCCGGTGATCGCGCGACACACGCGACTGGTGGTGCTGGGCAGCTTTCCGGGTGCGGCCTCGCTGGCCGCCGCGCAGTACTACGCGCATCCGCGAAACCAGTTCTGGCCCCTGCTGTCGGCGCTCTGGGACGAGGAACTGGTGGCGCTGCCCTATGCGCAGCGCCTGCAGCGCTTGCGTGCGCACGGCCTGGGGCTGTGGGACGTGTTCGCCACCTGCCGCCGCGAGGGCAGCCTGGACAGTGCCATCCGCGACGCGCAATGGAACGACCTGGCCAGCCTGCGACGCCGCGCACCGGGGCTGCAGGCGGTGGCACACAACGGCGGCGCGTCGGCCCGCGCTCAACACGTCATGGTTTCGCTCGGCCTGCAAGTCCATCGACTGCCCTCGAGCAGCCCCGCCAACGCGAGTTGGTCCTTCGAGCGCAAGCTTGCCGCCTGGCGCATGGCGTTCGAAGCCTGCGGAGTTCGATACCGCCCCAACGCCATCACGCTACGCCTGAGCCGGCGCTGTAGTTCATTCAGCACGATTCAGGCCCTGAGACACGATCTCGGGTGGGCGCTTGTCTGGCTGCGACGTTGCGCGCAAGGCTTCGGTTATCGTGCCGTCCGCGCTGCCACCTCGCATGCCAAAGAAGCCCGCACCCCACCCGAACCTGCCCTCGGCCATGATCTCCGAGTACCAGGGCGTGCGCAATCTGCACCTGGGGTCGATCTGGATCCAGGGTTCGATGCGCATCGCCAAGCCGGACTTCGTCGAGCTCGACTATGTGCAGCGCATGCTGGCCAGCCTGTTGTGGGTGCCGAGAGAGCAACTCGGGCGCGGTCATGCGGTGCAACTCGGCCTCGGCGCGGCGGCACTCACGCGTTTCACGCTGAAGGCCTTGCGCATGCGCAGCACGGCGGTCGAGCTGAACCCGGCCGTCATCGCGCTGTGCCGCCGCTCGTTCCACCTGCCCAACGATGGCGCGCGGCTGAGCGTGCTGAACATGGATGCCGGCGCGTGGGTGCGCGACGCGGCCCACCGGGACAGTGTGCAGCTGCTGCAGGTCGACCTGTACGACGAGGAGGCGGCCGCACCGGTGCTCGACGACGCACGCTTTTATGCCGCCTGCCGCAGCGTGTTGGTCGAAGGCGGCGTGATGAGCGTCAACCTGTTCGGGCGTGATGTGCGCTTCGCCGACAGCCTGGCGCACATCGTCGCCGCCTTTGGCGCAGGCCAGGTCTGCCCCCTGCGCCCGACACGCGAGGGCAATTGCGTGGTCTTGGCCGGACGAGATGTGCAACTGCCGGATAGGAGCACCCTGTTGGCGCGCGCCGCCGATATCGAGGCGCGCTACGGCGCCTGGGGATTGCCGGCGCGCAAGTGGTTGCGCATGCTGCGGCCACTTCAAGACGCCGCAACGCCCAAGGATGTCGCGAAGAACGGCGGTCCGGTGCTCGAACACGGGCCCGCATTGCCGCAAACTCGCACACCATGAGCCAAACCCCCGCCTCCTCACGTGCCGCGCGTCCCGGCGCGGTCGACACGCTGGTCGTGCCGCAGCACGTGTGGAAGGGCAAGCTCGACTGGAAGTTGCTGCTCGGCTGGTTGCGTGACGACAAGTTGATCTCGGCCGAAGACAGCGAGCGCGTGATTCACCGCTTCGGCGCCGGTGCGTCCAGCCAGCATGCGCTGGTGCGCCTGGGCTCGGCCGGTCTGCTGCGCACGGGCGGCCCCAAGGCGCTGGACACCGAAGCGCTGACCGAATGGCTGGCCGCGCGTTGCAAGATGCCCTATCTGCGCATCGACCCGTTGAAGGCCGACGTCGGGCGTGTCGCCGATGTCATGTCCGTGCATTACGCAGAGAGCCGCTGCGCGCTGCCGGTGCAGTTGAACAACGCGGATGTGGTGATCGCCACCAGCGAGCCCTTCGACATCGGCTGGGTGCCCGAGATCGAGGCGCACACGCGGCGCGCGGTCAAGCTGGTGCTGGCCAACCCGCAGGACGTGCGCAAGTACACGACCGAGTTCTATGCGCTGGCCAAATCGGTGCGCGCGGCGCAGAAGACCGGCGAGGTCTCGGCCGCGGCCAGCTTCGAGCAGCTGGTCGAGCTGGGCAAGACCAGCAAGCAGCTCGACGCCAACGACCAGGGCGTGGTGCAGGTGGTCGACTGGCTGTGGCAATACGCCTTCGACCAGCGCGCCAGCGACATCCACCTCGAGCCGCGGCGCGACATGGGCGCGATCCGCTTCCGCATCGACGGCGTGCTGCACACCGTCTATCAGGTGCCGCTGGGCGTGATGAACGCGATGACCTCGCGCATCAAGCTGCTCGGCCGCATGGACGTGGTCGAGCGCCGCCGTCCGCTCGACGGTCGCATCAAGACCAAGCGCCCCGACACCGTCGACAAGCTCGGCGCCGAGGTCGAGATGCGCCTGTCCACCTTGCCCACGGCCTTCGGCGAGAAGCTGGTGATGCGCATCTTCGACCCCGAGACGGCGGTCAAGAACATCGAGGCGCTGGGCTTCGGCACCCACGACACGCAGCGCTGGCAGGAGCTGATCGCGCGGCCGCACGGCATCATCCTGGTCACCGGGCCCACCGGTTCGGGCAAGACGACGACGCTGTACTCCACGCTGAAGGCGCTGGCCACCGACGATGTCAACGTGTGCACCATCGAAGACCCGATCGAGATGATCGAGCCGTCCTTCAACCAGACGCAGGTGCATGCCGCCATCGACATGGGTTTTGCCGAAGGCTTGCGCGCGTTGATGCGGCAGGATCCGGACATCATCATGGTCGGCGAGATCCGCGATCTGGCCACGGCCGAGATGGCCATCCAGGCCGCCCTCACAGGCCACCTCGTCTTCAGCACGCTGCACACCAACGACGCGGCATCGGCCATCACCCGCCTGGCGGACCTGGGCGTGCCCGCGTACCTGATCTCGGCCACGGTGGTGGGCGTGCTGGCGCAGCGGCTCACGCGCATGCTGTGCGTGGCCTGCAAGCAGCGCGACGACACCGTCACGCGCGAAGCGCTCGACGAACTGGCCCAGCCCTGGCGACTTTCGGGCGGCGTGCGGCCCTACAAGCCGGTGGGCTGCCTGGAATGCCGCCATACCGGCTACCGCGGCCGTGTCGGTCTGTACGAGCTGCTGGTCATGAGCGATGCGGCGCGTGCCTGTGTGCACCCCGCACTGGACGCCGCCGCACTGCGCCGCCAGGCAGTGAAGGACGGCATGCGCGCGCTGCGCCTGGCCGGCGCGATGAAGGTGGCCGAGGGCCTGACGACGGTGGGGGAGGTGCTGCGCAGCACCCCGAGCATGGACTTACGCGCCTGAGGGTCGCGCCGCGCTCGGGTCGAGCGCGAAGTGTGGCCGTTGTGCTGGTGCATGGGCTCACGGGCGCCGCTGGAGTGGCGACGCGCCGCTTCCGGGCCTTTCCGGCCTTACGTGGAAACCACACCCGTGGCCTGCGGCTGCCTGCCTAGAATCGCCCACAATCAAATGACGGAGGAGGCCCGACATGAAGATCAAGAGCCAGAAGGACTTCTGGTCCGGACTGATGTTCGTGGCCACGGGCTTGGGGTTTGCAGCCGGGGCCACGAGCTACAACTTCGGCACGTCGGCGCGGCCGGGTCCCGGCTACTTTCCATTCGGCCTGGGCATCCTGCTCGCGGTGTTGGGCGCTGCCGTGCTGTTCAAGTCGCTGACAGTCGAATCCGAAGGCGGTGATCCCGTGGGCGCCATCCCCTGGAAGCCGCTCGGGCTGATCACGCTGTCGATCGTTCTCTTCGGTCTGGCACTGCCCAGACTGGGCATGATCCTGTCGCTGCCGCTGCTGATCTTGATCGCCAGCCTGGCGGGTGATGAATTCAGGCTGAAGGAGGTGATCATCAACATCGTCATCCTGACGGTCTTCTCCTGGGCGATCTTCATCAAGGGTTTGAGCCTGGTGATTCCGCTTTGGCCTACCTTCATGACCGCCTGAGGAGAGCCGCATGGACCTGATCAACAACCTCGCGCTCGGCTTCGGTGTGGCGTTCACGCTGCAGAACATGTTCTATGCCTTCTTCGGCGCGCTGCTGGGCACACTGATCGGCGTGCTGCCGGGCCTGGGGCCCGTGGCGACGATCGCCATGTTGCTGCCATCGATCTATGCGCTGGACGCGACGCCCGCGCTCATCATGCTGGCGGGCATCTATTACGGCGCGCAGTACGGCGGGTCGACCACTGCCATCCTGATCAACGTGCCGGGTGAGTCGTCGTCCGTGGTCACCGCCATCGACGGCTACCAGATGGCGCGAAAGGGGCGGGCTGGCGCGGCGCTGGCTGCGGCCGGCCTGGGGTCGTTCTTCGCCGGCTGCGTGGGCACGATCGTCATCGCCGCCTTCGCACCGCCGCTGACCGAACTGGCCTTCAAGTTCGGCCCGGCCGAGTACTTCTCGCTGATGGTGCTGGGCCTGATCGGCGCGGTGGTGCTGGCCTCGGGTTCGTTGCTCAAGGCCATCTGCATGATCCTGCTCGGGCTGCTGCTCGGCCAGATCAACACCGATGTCATCTCCGGCGTGCCGCGTTTCAGCTTCGACATCCCGGAGCTGACGGACGGCATCGGCTTCGTCGCCATCGCCATGGGCATTTTCGGTTTCGGCGAGATCATCGCCAACCTGAGCCGACCGGCCGAGCACCGCGAGGTCTTCACCAAGGACGTCAAGGGCATCTGGCCGACCAAGCAGGACTTCAAGAACGCTTATCCAGCCGTGCTGCGCGGCACGGCGCTGGGTTCGATCCTGGGTGTGCTGCCCGGCGGCGGCGCGCTGCTGTCGTCTTTTGCGGCCTACACCGTGGAAAAGAAGATGCGCGGCAACCCGGGTGACGTGCCCTTCGGCCAGGGCAACATCCGCGGCGTGGCCGGCCCAGAGGCCGCCAACAACGCCGGCGCGCAGACCTCCTTCATCCCGATGCTGACACTCGGCATTCCGCCCAACGCGGTGATGGCGCTGATGGTCGGCGCCATGACCATCAAGGGCATCCAGCCCGGCCCGCAGGTCATGACCAGCAACCCCGAGCTGTTCTGGGGCCTGATCGCATCGATGTGGGTCGGCAACGCGATGCTGATCATCCTGAACCTGCCGCTGATCGGCATCTGGATCAAGCTGCTGACCGTGCCCTATCGCTTCCTGTATCCGGCGATCATGGCCTTTTGCGGCATCGGCCTGTACACGCTCAACAACAACAACTTCGACGTCTTCATGGCGGCCGGTTTCGGCATCGTCGGCTACTTCTTCTTCAAGCTCGGCTGCGAGCCGGCGCCGCTGCTGCTGGGCTTCATCCTCGGGCCGATGATGGAAGAAAACCTGCGCCGTGCGCTGCTGCTCAGTCGCGGCGACTGGTCGGCGTTCGTGACGCAGGCCGTTGTCGGCCGGACTGCTGGCTGCGGCCGCGCTGATGATCATCGTCGTCTCGCTGCCGTCGATCAAGAAGAAGCGCGAGGAAGCCTTCCAGGAAGAACTCTAGCGGCCGGGCAGCGCGTGCCTTTGGCCGGCGGGTCGAGCGACCGGCTCGCGCGCCGGCTATGCTCGACGCATGCCCAAGTTGCTTGAGGCGCTGACGCAGCAGCGCGACCTTCGCGCCGTTTCGCACGGCGGTGTTCCGCAACCTTTGGCTGGCTTCTTTTGCCGCCAACATCGGCATGTGGATGAACGACGTCACGGCCGCCTGGGTCATGACCTCGTTGACCACCAGCCCGGTGATGGTGGCGATGGTGCAGACCGCGTCCACCTTGCCGGTGTTCCTGCTCGGACTGCCCAGTGGCGCGCTGGCCGACATCATCGACCGGCGTCGCTACTTCGCCGCCACGCAACTGTGGGTGGCGCTGACCGCGCTGCTGCTGGCCACGCTGGCCCTGACCGATTCGCTGACGGCGCCGCTGCTGCTGGGCCTGACCTTTGCCAACGGCATCGGCCTGGCGATGCGCTGGCCGGTGTTTTCCGCCATCGTGCCCGAGGTCGTGCCACGCGAGCACTTGAGCGAGGCGATGGCGCTGAACGGCATCTCGATGAACCTGTCGCGTGTGGTCGGGCCGGTGGTGGCCGGCGCCATCCTGGCCAGCGTGGGCAGCGGCGCGGTGTTCGTGCTCAACACCTTGCTGGCGGCGATGGCCTTCGTCACCATCCTGCGCTGGCGCTCGGTGCCCAGGACCAGCACGCTGCCGGGCGAACGCTTCGTCGGTGCCATGCGCGTCGGCTGGGTGCATGTGATGCAGTCGCCGCGCCTGCGCGTGGTGATGATGCGCATCTTCTTCTTCTTCCTGCATTCGTCGGCGCTGCTGGCCTTGTTGCCGCTGGTGGCGCGCGACGTGCACGGCGCCGGGCCGGCCACCTACACGTTGATGCTGGCCTGCATCGGCGCCGGCGCCGTGATCGCGGCGATGTACTTCCCACGCTGGCGGCGGCGCTTCGACCGCAACCAGTTCGTGCTCGGCGGCACGCTGGTGCATGCCGCGATGTCGGTGGTGGTGGTGTTTGCGCCCAGCATCTGGATCGCGCTGCCGGCCATCCTGGTGCTGGGCATGGCCTGGATCTCCACCGCCAACTCGCTCACCTTGGCCGCGCAGGTGGCGTTGCCGAACTGGGTGCGTGCGCGTGGCATGGCGATCTACCAGATGGCGCTGATGGGCGGTGCCGCGGCGGGCTCGATCCTGTGGGGGCAGGTGGCGGGCCTGTACAGCGTGCGCATCGCCGTGCTCGCAGCCTCGATCCTCGGCCCGCTGCTGTGGCTGGCGACGCGCAAGTTTTCCGTGGAGGGCGGCGAGGACGCGGATTTCAGCCCGGCCGCGCCGGGCCAGGTGCCGCATGTGGCCATCGACGTGGCCCCCGACGACGGCCCGGTGATGGTGACAGTGGAATACCAGATCGACCCGGTCGATGCGGCCGCCTTTGCCGAGGTGATGCAGAAGACACGCCGCGCGCGTCTGCGGCAAGGTGCGCTGTCGTGGGGCTTGTTCCGCGACACCGGCGCGCCGGGCCGCTACATCGAGTACTTCGTCGACGAAAGCTGGGTCGAGCATTTGCGGCGGCTGGAACGTTTTACCGCCGCCGACGCGGGCCTGCGCGAGCGGCGCCTGGCCTTCCACAGGGGCGAGCGGCCACCGCAGGTGCGGCGCTTCGTGGCCGAGAGCCTGCGCTCGGTCGGCCACTGGCCGTTGTAGCGACATGGACCGGGTGGATTGCGTCGTCGTGGGTGCTGGCGTCGTCGGCCTGGCGGTGGCGCGCGCGCTGGCCCTGGCCGGGCGCGAGGTGATCGTGCTCGAGGCCGCCGCGGCTATCGGCACCGGCACGAGCTCGCGCAACAGCGAGGTCATCCACGCCGGGCTGTACTACCCACCCGGCTCGCTGAAGGCGCAGCTTTGTGTGCGCGGGCGCGCGTTGCTGTACGAGTATTGTGAAACGCAAGGCATCGCGCATCGGCGCTGCGGCAAGCTGGTGGTGGCCACCGAGAGCGCGGACGAGCCCGCGTTGGAGACACTGATGCAGCGCGGCCGGGCCTGCGGTGTGCACGATCTGCAATGGTTCGGCGCCGCGCAGGCGGTCGCGCTCGAGCCCGCACTGCGCTGCACCGCGGCGGTGTGGTCGCCTTCCACCGGCATCGTCGACAGCCATGGCCTGATGCTGGCCTTGCAAGGCGAGGCCGAGGCGCATGGCGCGATGCTGGCGTTGAAGAGCCCGGTGCAGCGGCTGCGCCGGATCGGTCGATGGTTTCGAACTCGAGGTCGGCGGCGACGAACCGATGCAACTGCATGCGCGCTGCGTGGTCAACAGCGCCGGGTTGCATGCGCTGGCCCTGGCGGCACGCAGCGACGGATTGGCGTCGACGCCCTTGCCAAGGGCGCACTGGGCACGCGGGCACTACTTCGCCTGCCCTGGCAAGCCGGCGTTTTCGCGGCTCATCTACCCGATGCCTGGCGAAGCCGGGCTGGGCATTCACGTCACGCTCGATCTGGGCGGGCAGATGCGCTTCGGCCCCGATGTGCAGTGGCTGCCGCGGGCCGAGCCCGAGGCCGAGGACTACCGCGTGGACCCGGCGCTCGCCGAACCTTTTGCCGCAGCCATTCGGCGCTATTGGCCGGCCTTGCCCGATGGCGCGCTGCAGCCGGCCTATGCCGGCATCCGGCCCAAGCTCAGCGGCCCGGGCGAAGCCGCGGCGGACTTCGTCATTGCCGGGCCACAGGAACACGGGGTATCGGGGCTGGTGAGCCTGTTCGGCATCGAATCACCGGGACTGACCGCGTCGCTCGCCATTGCCGAACGGGTGCGGCAGTTGCTGTGCGAATGAGCGTGGACCTTGCGGGGAATGCGGCAGGGCGACACGCCCCAGCAAGCGCGTCTGCGGCGCCGGCCTAAATGGCGTTGCGCGTCTTCTTCGCGGCCCGCGGAGCCGGCGACGCCTTGCGGGCCACAGTCGCCGAGCGCTTCGCGCTTGCGGCGCTCTTCGCGGCGGCCACGCGTGTGCCCGTGGCCTTCGATCTGGCCTGGCCCGTCGCCTTCTTCACCGAACTGGCGACGGCGTCGGCCTTCTTCTTCACACTGGCCTTGAGCGCACGCGCCTCCTGGGCCACCGCGTCGCCGGCCTCGGCCACACGACGGCCGGTGGCCTGCTCGGCCTTGGCGAGCTTCTTCTCGGCTTTCAGCCTGGCCGCATGGACCTTCTTGGCGGCCTTGTCGATGGCCTTCTCGACCGATTTTCTGGCCTCGCGTGCGGCCTTCGCGATGCGCTTCTCGGTCTTGCTGGCCGTGTCGGCCGCCTTCTGCCGCGCTTCGTTGCTGCCTGCGGCGACCTTCGACCTGGCTCTGGACAAGGCGGCCGAAGCGTCTGCCTTGGCCTCTTCGGCCTTGCTCACCACGGCCTTGCCCAGGCTCTGTGCCGTATCGACCAGATCGGCGGCGGCACTTTTCCAGGGGCTTCTCGGCGATGCCTTCTTGCGTGTGCTCATGTGCGTCTTTCGTTGAAGTCGTGTCGATGGGTGGGCCGTCGTTCCTTCTATCGGAACGGCTGCGAAGCTTAACGTGTCGTGCCTCGGAGCAAGGCGTTGTCTCGGTGTTCGCCTGTGCCGCGTCAATGTATTTCGATGCCGCGCCACAATGCAGGGCATGGTGCTTTGCGCCAATGCGTCGCGGCGAATCGCCATGCGACATCACCCTGGACCAAGATCTGAACCATGAACCACGATTTCGATTGGGGCACTTCCTACGACACGCCGCGCCGCCCGGTGTTCGCGCGCAACATCGTCTCCACCTCGCACCCCTTGGCGGCGCAGGCCGGGTTGCGCATGCTGGCGAATGGCGGCAATGCGGTGGATGCCGCGATCGCCGCCGCCGCCGCGATGACCATCGTCGAGCCGTGCAGCAACGGCTTGGGGTCGGACGCGTTCTGCATCCTGTGGGACGGCAAGGCGTTGCATGGCCTGAATGCCTCCGGCCCGGCGCCAGCGGCGTGGACGCCGCAGTACTTTCGGCGCAAGTACGGTGCCGATGCAAGGAAGCCGCCGGTGCGCGGCTGGGACAGCGTCAGCGTGCCGGGTGCGGTGGCTTCGTGGGTGGGCTTAAGCCAGCGCTTCGGCAAGCTGCCCTTCGCCGACCTGCTGGCGCCGGCCATCGACATGGCCGAGCGCGGCTACGTCGTGCCGGTGGTGCTGGGGGAGAAATGGGCGCTGTCGGCGCAGGTGGCCGAGCTGGTGTCACAGCCCGGCTATGCGCAGACCTTCCTGCCGCACGGCCGCGCACCCCAGGTGGGCGAGTTGTTCCGCATGCCGGCGGCGGCGCGCATGCTGCGCGCCATTGCGGCCACGAAGGGTGCGGCGTTGTACGGCGGCGAGATCGCGCAAAGCCTGGCCCGTTGTGCCGCCGAGCAAGGCGGCGCGATGACCGTGGCCGATCTCGCCGCCTACCAGCCCGAATGGGTCGAGCCCATCGCCAAGGACTACCGCGGCTACACGCTGCACGAGATTCCGCCCAATGGCCAGGGCATTGCCGCGTTGATGGCTCTGGGCATCCTGTCGCACTTCGACGTCGCGGCATTGCCGGTGGACAGCCCGGCGTCGATGCACCTGCAGATCGAGGCCATGAAACTGGCTTTTGCCGACACCTATCGTTATGTGTCGGAAGGCGCGTCGATGGAAGTCACGCCCGAGCAACTGCTCGATGACGCCTATCTGGCCAGCCGCGCCAAGCTCATCGATCCGAAGCGCGCGCAGGATTTCGGCGCCGGCAACCCGGTCAAGGGCGGCACCATCTACCTCAGCGCGGCCGACGAATCGGGAATGATGGTCAGCTTCATCCAGAGCAACTACATGGGCTTCGGCTCGGGCGTCGTCATCCCCGATTGGGGCCTGAGCCTGCAGAACCGCGGGCATGGCTTCAGCTTGCGCGACGACAGTCCCAACGTCGTCGCGCCCGGCAAGCGCCCCTTCCACACCATCATCCCGGCCTTCCTCACCAAGGGTGGCTTGCCGGTGATGAGCTTTGGCGTGATGGGCGGCGACATGCAGCCGCAGGGCCATATGCAGACTCTCGTGCGCATGCTCGACTACAAGCAGCAGCCCCAGGCCGCGTGCGATGCGCCGCGCTGGCGCTTCAACCTGGAACGCAAGCTCAACCTCGAACCCGGCATCGGCGCCGAGACGGTGTCCGCGCTGGCCGCCATGGGCCATGTGCTGGACGATCTGCAGGACAGCTATCAGGACTTCGGCGCCGGCCAGTTCATCTGGCGCCTCGACGAAGGGCAGGGCGACGCGTCCGAGATGGGTTACGCGGCGGCCAGCGACCCGCGCCGCGACGGCCTGGCAGCGGGGTTCTGAAGGCTGGCGAGCCCATGCGTCTGTGCCGCCGATGAGTCGCGTGTCTGTCGCGCCCGCCGCGCCGGCGACGCCGGCCGCGATGTCGCTGTGGCCAGGTCTGTTGCTCGCCATGGGCGGCGCCATCGCCTTTTCCGGCAAGGCCATCATCGTCAAGCTGGCCTACCGGCATGGCGTGGATGCGGTCACGCTGATCATGCTGCGCATGCTGTTTGCGCTGCCGCTGTTCGTGGCGCTGGCGTGGTGGTCCGGACGCGGCAAGCCGCCGCTGACGGCGCGCGATTGGCGCGTGGTGTCGCTGCTCGGCTTCAGCGGCTATTACCTGGCGAGTTTTCTCGATTTCTGGGGACTGCAATACGTCAGCGCCAGCCTGGAGCGGCTGATCCTGTATCTGGGCCCGACGCTGGTGCTGCTGCTCGGGCGGGTGCTGTTCAAGCGCCGTGTCGCGCGCAAGCAGTTGCTGGCCTTGGCGGTCAGCTATGTCGGCGTGCTGCTCGTCTTCGGCCAGGAACTGAAGGTCGAAGGCGCCAATGCCGCGCTCGGCGCCGGGCTCATCTTCGCCAGCACGCTGAGCTACGCGCTGTACCTGGTGTTCAGCGGCGAAGAGGTCAAGCGCCTGGGTGCGCTGCGTCTGACGGGCCTGGCCACCAGCGTCGCCTGCCTGCTGTGCATCGCCCAGTATCTGCTGCTGCGCCCGTGGGACAGCGCGCTGCAGGTGGCCCCGCAGGTGCTGTGGCTGTCGCTGCTCAACGCGACGGCCTGCACCTTCGCCCCGGTGCTGATGGTCATGATGGCCATCGAACGCATCGGCGCGGCCATGGCCTCGCAGGCTGGCATGATCGGGCCGTTGAGCACGATCGCGATGAGCGTGTGGATCCTCGGGGAGGTCTTCACCGCGTGGATCGCTGCGGGTACGGTGCTGGTGTTGGCCGGGGTCTGGCTGCTGACACGCTGGCGTTGAATTTTCTGGCTTGAGGAGAACATCGACATGGAACTGGGCATCGACGGCAAATGGGCGCTGGTCTGCGCCGCCAGCAAGGGCTTGGGCAAGGGCTGCGCCGCGGCGCTGGTGCGCGAAGGCGTGAACGTGGTCATCACCGCGCGCGGCGACGAGGCGCTGCAGGCGACGGCGGCCGAACTGCGCGCGCTGAATGCCGAAGGTGACGGTGCAAAACCGTCACCGGCGACATCACCACCGAAGCCGGGCGTGCCGCCGCGCTGGCGGCCTGCCCGCAGGTCGATATCCTGGTCAACAACGCCGGCGGTCCGCCGCCCGGCGATTTCCGCGACTGGCAGCGCGACGACTGGATCAAGGCCATCGATGCCAACATGCTCACGCCCATCGAGCTGATCAAGAGCACGGTGGATGCGATGGCGGCGCGCGGCTTCGGCCGCATCGTCAACATCACCTCGATGGCGGTGAAGGCGCCGATCGACATCCTCGGCCTGTCGAACGGCGCGCGCAGCGGCCTGACCGGCTTTGTCGCCGGGCTGGCGCGGCAGACACGCCTGGCATCGGCCAACGTCACGCTCAACAATCTGCTGCCCGGCGTGTTCGACACCGACCGCGTGCGCAACACCTCCATCGGCGCAGCCGCAAAAAGCGGCAAGACACTCGAAGAAGTGCTCGACCAGCGGCGCCAGACGATTCCCACGCGGCGTTTCGGCACGCCCGATGAGTTCGGCGCTGTCTGCGCCTTCATGTGCAGCGCACACGCCAGCTACCTGACGGGGCAGAACATCCTGCTCGACGGTGGAGCCTACCCGGGTACGTTCTGACAGCACATACCGACAGACTGCGTCGGTTGTCGCCGCTGCGACCCTGCAAACTGGGGTTCAACGGTTGCCGGGCGTGTTCAGGATGCGGGCATCGTTGGACTCTGTCGCCACCGCCAGTGCGCAACTGGCCGCCGGTGAGAACGTCAACGCCCATGTGATCGTCGCAACTGCGCAAGCGCGGCGTCACCATCAAGCCGGCTAAGCCCAAGTAGGGGGCGCACACGCACCGCCGCCCCAGGCTCCGGCATGAAGTGGCAAGGATCGACGGGCGGATGGCCGCGGGCTTGCGCAGGCTCAAGCTCCACTGGCTGCGGCCTGCCTAGACTGGTATGGCACCGCTACATCGGTGTCATGGAGTTGACTTGCTGCGCCCCTTCCTGCCCACCGTCGCGCTGGCTTCGGCCTTGCTGGTCGGCTGTGCCACCCCGATCGGCAAGCCTATCTCGCAGACGATCTTGGTCGAGACGCCAGGATGCCTCCTCGCCAGTTGCACGCTGAGCAACGACCAGGGCAGCTGGCGAGTCGAACGCACGCCGGGCAAGGTGGAGATCACCAGCTCGCGTCAGCCGCTGAAGGTGGTGTGCAGGTCCGACGACGACGCGCAGGGCGCGGCCGAAGCCTCGTCCGCACTGTCCGGCACTCACGGCGTCGGGGCGGTGGCCGGCGGTGTCGCCGGTGCTGCAGCAGTGGGCTTGGCCGTGGGCTCGGTGGCCTTGAGCCTTCGTCCCTGCGCTCGGTGCCATGCTGATATTGGGCGCCGCGGGGCTTGGTGCCGCTGCTGGTTCGGCGATCGAACATACCCAGCAGACCGTGGCCTACCCGCCGGTGATCAGCATCTCGCTGTCCTGCAAGACGCCTGGGGAGGCGGTGGCAGAGTTGCGCCCCGCGCGGTTCGGCGTCGGCTTCCGAGGCCTTAGCGTGGCCGAAGCCAAGGCCCTTGGCCTGGGTGAGCGTACCGCCGTGCTCGTCACCGAGGTGGCCAGCGGCAGTCTGTCCGAAGCAGCCGGCCTGCGGCGCGACGACGTGCTGCTGGCGGTCAACGGGCGGCCCGTCACCGATGCATCGCAACTCGAAGACGCTTGCAGCCGAGTTGCAGCCGGGCGCTGCCCTCGACCTGAAGGTGTGGCGGGCCGGCGAGGAGCTCGAACTGACGTTGGTGCTGCCGCGGGCGCTGCCATGAAACCCGAGCGATGGGCGAGACGAGCTTGTTCTGTGCCTGCGGGCTCAGCGCTGCGACGACATCGCGATGTCGGCCAGCACCATCGACGAGCCGCGGCGAAATGATCATGGGCTGCGTGCGCTGCCGCAGTTCCAGCACTGTTCGAAGGGGCCGTCCACCTGCTCGCCGCAATTGCGGCAGGCCCAGTGCCGCCAAGGCGGATTGCGCAGCTCGTGCAGCAGGCTCAAGGCCTCGGCATGGCGGCTTTCGTCCATGACCCACACTTCAGGCAGCGCCTGGTCCACGGGGATCTCGCCGGCAATGCTGCCGGCCCAGGCACGTTGCACGGTGGCGTCCATGCCGGCGCCGCACAGCTGGTCGGCCCACAGCGTCGCCAGGGCCAGGTTGGGTGCGGCGACGAGACGCTTCATCGGATGGCGCAGGGTTCGACAATCGGGCGAAGGGACAACGGGGCGCAGGGCAGGGACAAGGGCAAGGACATGGGTTGGTCGATTCTCGCCGACGTGCTGCTGGTGCTGCACGGCGCCTTCATCGCCTGGGTCGCGCTGGGTGCCTTGGCGGTGTGGCGCTGGCCGCGGCTGGCGTGGGCGCATCTGCCGGCGCTGGCCTGGGGCCTGTGGATCGAGGCCAGCGCAGGCCTGTGCCCGCTCACGCCGCTGGAGATGGCACTGCGCCACCGTGCCGGGCAGCGCGGCTACGAGGGCAGCTTCATCGACCACCATCTGGGCGCGCTGATCTATCCGCAGGGCTTGACGCCTGAGGCGCAGTGGCGCATCGCGCTCGTGCTGGGCGCCTACAACCTGGTGCTCTATGCGCTGATCCTGCGCCGCCGCGTGCGCCAGCGCCGCTTGCGCTAACCTCACACGCATTCATCACCCACGAGGAGACCGTCATGACCAGCACATCCAAGACCATCCAGATTGCGCAGAACGGTGGCCCCGAGGTACTGCAGATGGTGGAGTTGCCGGTGGGCGAGCCGGGGCCCGGCCAGATACGCATCCGCCACCAGGCCTGCGGGTTGAACTTCATCGACGTCTACCAGCGCACGGGCCTGTACCCGAACCCGATGCCGCTGACCCTGGGCATGGAAGGCGCGGGCATCGTCGAGGCGGTGGGCGAGGGCGTGATGCACCTGAAGGTGGGCGACCGCGCCGCCTACGCCAGCAACCCGCCGGGCGCGTACAGCGAAGCGCGTGTCATGCCGGCCAGGAACGTGTGCGTGCTGCCCGACGCGATCGACTTCGACACCGGCGCGGCCATGATGCTCAAGGGCCTGACGGTGCAATACCTGCTCAAGCGCACCTTGCCGCAGGGTGGGCTGCAGGCCGGCGACTTCATCCTGTTCCACGCCGCGGCGGGCGGGGTCGGCCTGATCGCCTGCCAGTGGGCCAAGGCGCTGGGCCTGCAGCTCATCGGCACGGCCGGCAGCGACGCCAAATGCAAGCTCGCGCTGGAGCATGGCGCGGCGCACGCCATCAACTATTCGAGCGAAGACTTCGTCGCCAGGGTCAAGGCCATCACCGGCGGCAAGGGCGTGAAGGTGGTCTACGACTCGATCGGCAAGGACACCTTCGAGCGCTCGCTCGATTGCCTGCGCCCCTTCGGCCTGATGGCCAGCTTCGGCAACGCCTCGGGCCCGGTGCCGCCCTTCGCCATCGGCGTGCTCGGCGCCAAGGGCTCGCTGCACGTGACGCGCGGCACGCTGTTCACGCACATCGCCACGCGCGAAGCGACGCAGGAAATGGCCGACGACCTGTTCGCCGTGGTTGGCGGCGGCCAGGTGAAGATCCGCATCGACCAGCGTTATGCGCTGGCCGACGTGGCGCAGGCGCACCGCGATCTGGAGGCGCGCAAGACGACCGGGTGCAGTGTGCTGATGCCTTGATCAGTCGGCCACCGCCGCCCGGTACGCATGCCAGGACGCATGCCCGAGCACCGGCCCGACGATCAGCAGCCCGGCAAACCACGGCAGCATGGCCAGCACCACCAGCACGGTGATGAGCGCGCCCCAGAACAGCATCACCGGCGTTTGTGTCAGCACCAGGCGCATGCTCGTCAGCCCGGCGGTGATGGCATCGGTCTGGCGGTGCAGGATCATCGGGATCGAAACCACGCTCACCGCATAGATCAAGCCCGGCGAAGAGCGCGCCCACGCCCAGCCAGGCGACGATGAAGCCCAGGTTGTCGGGATCGGTCAGCGCCAGCAGCGAGCCCTTCAGGTCCGGCATGCCGTCGAAGCTGACGGCGAAGATGACCATGGTGGCGCGGCCCCAGATCATCTCCAGCACCAGCAGCACGAAGCCGAAGATCGCGAGTTGCCCGGTGCGTGTGTCCCAGGCGAGCAGCGAATCGCCGAAGTCGGGCTTCTCGCCTTGCTCCAGGCGCTGGCTGGCGCGGTACAGCCCCAGGCACAGGAACGGCCCCATCAGCAGGAAACCGGCCGACAGCGCCATCACGTAGGCGGGCGCGGCTTCGTACACCTTCATCAGCGCCCAGCCCATGACCATGAAGCAGCCGCCGTAGAACAGGCCGATGCCGGGGCAGCGGACGAAGTCCTTCCAGCCGAGCACGATCCAGCGCAGCGGATCGGCCATGCGCAGCGGCCGCAGCACGATGGGTGAAGATGCCGCCTGCGCCGCCGATGCCGGTGCGGCTTCGGGCGTCTCTGTCGGCGCTTGTGTGTCCGAGCGGGTCATCACATGGAGCTTAGGACAGGCCGCGGCCCACGTCCATCGGGCCGAACCTTGCGGCTCAGCGCCCTCGGCGCATGCGCAGGATCTCGTCGAGGATCAGGCAGATCGCGCCCAGCGTGATGGCGCTGTCGGCCAGGTTGAAGGCCGGGAAGTACCAGCCGCCGTAGTGCCACTGGATGAAGTCGACCACGTAGCCGTGCAGCAGCCGGTCGATGACGTTGCCGATGGCGCCGCCCATGATCATGGTCACGGCAAAGCAGAACAGCGTCTGCGTCGGGTGTTTCTTCAGCATCCAGACGATGAAGACCGAGGCCACCGTGCCCAGGACCACGAAGAACCAGCGCTGCCAGCCCGAGGCGCCGGCCAGGAAGCTGAACGCGGCGCCGCTGTTGTGCACGCGCACGAGGTTGAACCAGGAGGTGAGCGGCTGGCTGTGGTTGAGCTGGAAGGCGTTGATGACCAGCATCTTGCTCAACTGGTCGAGCAGCACCACCCCCAGTGCCAGGCCAAGCCAGGCCCACAGGCTGAACGCCCCGGTCGACGCACGCCCGGCCATGCTCAGGCGACCGTGCGGTGCTCGCCCGCGCCGTAGAGGTTGCTGACGCAGCGCGCGCAGATCGTCGGGTGCTCGATATCGCCGCCCACGTCCTCGCGCCAATGCCAGCAGCGCTCGCACTTGGTGGCGCGGACTTGGCTTAACATCGATGCTCAGCGGGCACATCTTCGCCATCCTGCGCCAGCGACATTCGACGCCGAGGTGATGGTCACGAACTTCAGGTCGTCGCCAAGGAACGCGAGCAAGGCAGGTCGGCCGGCGGTGCGCCGATGAGCTCAGGTTCGCCTGCAGCGACGAGCCCAGCGCGACCGTCGTTGCGCTCAAGCTCTTCGATCACCTTGTTGGCGGCGTCGCGGATCTCGCGCATGCGCGCCCACTTCGCGAGCAGGCGCGCATTGCCCCAGGCCGATGTGTCGACGTAGGTCTCGGTGAAGATCGACACCGACTTGCCCGGCGCGAACACCTGCCAGGCCTCTTCCGCGGTGAAGCTGAGGAACGGCGCCATCCAGCGCAGCATGGCATGGGTGATGTGCCACAGCGCGGTCTGCGCGCTGCGCCGTGCGTGGCTGTTCGCCGCGCTGGTGTACAGGCGGTCCTTCAGCACGTCGAGGTAGAAGGCCCCCAGGTCCTCGCTGCAGAACACCTGCAGCTTGGACACGACAGGGTGGAACTCGTAGACCTCGTAGTGCGCCAGCACTTCGGCCTGCAGCTCGGCGGCACGCGCCAGCGCATAACGGTCGATCTCGAGCATTTCGGCCACCGGCACGGCCATCGTCGCGGCGTCGAAATCGCTGGTGTTGGCGAGCAGGAAGCGCAGCGTGTTGCGCATGCGCCGGTACGAATCGACCACGCGCGCCAGGATCTTGTCGTCGATGGCCAGGTCGCCGGAATAGTCGGTCGCCGCGCACCACAGCCGGATGATCTCGGCGCCGAGCTTCTGCGTCGAATCCTGCAGCGAGATGAAGTTGCCCAGGCTCTTGCTCATCTTGCGCCCCGAGCCGTCGACGGTGAAGCCGTGCGTCAGCAGACCGCGGTAGGGCGCGCGGCCTTCCATCGCGCAGGCGATGAGCAGCGAGGAATGGAACCAGCCGCGGTGCTGGTCGTGGCCTTCCAGGTACAGGTCAGCCTCCGGCCCCGTGTCGCGCGTGGTGCCGGGGTGGCTGCCCGATGTGGCGTTCAGCACATGGAAGAAGCTCGAGCCGGAGTCGAACCACACGTCGAGGATGTCGTTGCTCTTGGCGTAGAACTCGGCCGAGTGGTCGCCGCTCGCGCCCAGCACGTCTTCGGCGCTGAGGCTCGGACCAGGCCTCGACACCGCCTTGCTGCACGATGCCTGCGGCGCGGTCCATCAAGGCCATCGTGTCGGGGTGCAGTTCGCCCGTCACCTTGTGCAGGAAGAAGGGCAGCGGCACGCCCCAGTTGCGCTGCCGGCTGATGCACCAGTCGGGCCGGTTGGCGATCATGTCGCGCAGCCGGGCGCGGCCGTTCTCCGGGTAGAAGCTGGTGTCGGCGATGGCCTGAAGAGCGGTCTCACGCAAGGTCTGCGGCGCCTTGTCGCGCGTGAACACGCCGTCGCCTTCGTCCATGCGCACGAACCATTGCGCCGCGGCGCGGTAGATCACCGGCGTCTTGTGGCGCCAGCAGTGCGGGTAGCTGTGCGTCAGGGTCGAGGTGGCCAGCAGACGGCCGGCATCGCGCAGCGCATCGGCGATCAGCGGCGAGGCTTTCCAGATGTTCAGCCCACCGAACAGCGGCAAGGCTTCTTCGTAGCGGCCGTGGCCCTGCACCGGGTTCAGGATGTCCTCCACCGCCAGGCCATGCGCGCGGCAGGAGTTGAAGTCTTCCACGCCGTAAGCCGGCGCCGAGTGCACGATGCCGGTACCGTCTTCCGCCGTGGCGTAGTCGGCCAGATAGACCGGTGACAGGCGGTCGTAGCCCGGATGCACATGGGCCAGCGGATGGTGGAAGTTCAGCCCTTCCAGCTTGCGCCCGGGCGCCGTGGCCAGCACCGTGCCGGCCAGGCCGTAGCGCGCGAGGCAGGTCTCGACCAGCGCGCTGGCCAGCAGCAGCAGCCCGCGCTCGGTGTCCACCAACGCGTACTCAAGCTCCGGATTGAGGTTCAGCGCCTGGTTGGCGGGGATCGTCCAGGCGGTGGTGGTCCAGATGACGACAAAGGCATCCTTGTCCAGCGTCGGGCAGGCCGAAGGCGGCGGCCAGCTTGGTGTGGCTCGGCGGCGAGGAAGGCCACGTCCACCGTCTGCGACTTCTTGTCGGCGTATTCGATCTCGAACTCGGCCAGCGAGCTGCCGCAGTCGAAGCACCAGTACACCGGCTTCAGGCCGCGATAGACGAAGCCGCGTTCCATGACGCGCTTGAGTGCGCGGATTTCGTTGGCCTCGTTGCCGAAGTCCATCGTCAGGTACGGGCGCTCCCAGTCGCCGAGCACGCCCACACGTTTGAAGTCGGCCATCTGCTGCGCGATCTGCTCGGTGGCGTAGGCGCGGCTTTTGGCCTGCACCTCGGCGCGCGGCAGGTTGCGGCCGTGGGTCTTCTCGATCTGGTTCTCGATGGGCAGGCCGTGGCAGTCCCAGCCAGGCGTGTACATCGCGTCGAAGCCGGCCAGCTGGCGCGCCTTGACGATCATGTCCTTGAGGATCTTGTTCGCCGCGTGGCCCACATGCAGCGTGCCATTGGCATAGGGCGGGCCGTCGTGCAGCACGAAGCGCGGACGGCCGTGGCGGGCTTCGCGCAGGCGCTTGTAGATGCCTTGCTCGCTCCAGGCCTTGACCCAGCCCGGCTCGCGCTTGGGCAGGTCGCCGCGCATCGGGAAGGGCGTGTCGGGCAGATTCAGCGTGGCGCGGTAGTCGGTGGGGGTCGCGGCTGTGTTCATGGGGCACGGGCACCGCCAGGGTGCGCTGGAGATCAATCCTCGGGATCGGGCTGGGCGACGAGATCGGGCGGCCGCGAACGCTGCCGCACGCCACACATCAAATTCGGTCGCGCGTGGTCTGCCGGCCGGTGCTCGCGTGGGCCCCGGGTGCAGCGCTGAGGAGTTTGCTCGATGGCATGAGCCGATTCTACCGGGCGGCCTGTTCGCCCCAGCGCCGCCAACGCCTGTCCACAAGATTCACTAGCCGCGGCTTTGATCGAGCGTTGACCGAGCCCTGGGCCACGCCGATACTTCGCATCAGCGGGCCAATCTTCAGTGGCTTGACCCCTTCCATGACGGACTCGGCAGTCAAACAGCGACTCAGGGCCATCCTGGCCGCCGACGCGGCCGGCTTTTCGCGTCTGATGGCCGAAGACGAGCATGCCACCGTGGTGGCGCTCGATGCGGCGCGTGCGGTGTTCAGGGCCCAGATCGAAGCGCAGCAGGGCCGTGTCATCGACATGGCGGGAGACTCGGTGCTGGCCGTGTTCGAGACGGCCACCGGCGCCGTCAGTGCGGCGCTGGCGATCCAGCAGGAACTGGGCCTGACCACGCAGAGCGCTGCCCAGGCAAGGCGCATGCACTTTCGCATCGGTGTGCATCTGGGCGACGTCATCGAGAAGCCCGACGGCACGATCTACGGCGATGGCGTCAACGTAGCGGCCCGGCTCGAAGGCCTGGCAGCGCCGGGCGGCATTACGGTGTCGGACGCCGTGCGTGGCGTGGTCAGCGGACGGGTGGTCGCCACCTTCAGCGACCAGGGCGAACAGAAGCTGAAGAACATCGGCAGGCCGATACGCGCCTTCGCGATTCGCATCGGCGCTGCAGTGCCCGGGGCCGGTTTGGCGCAAGAGGCCGAACGCAGCTTTCTCCCGGACTGGGCCCCTGCAACGGCGGACCTGCAAGTGCCCAAGAAGAGCGTCGCCGCAAGCGAACCCGCACCCGCCGCCGTCGACAAGCCTCGTCCGGCCGCGCGCGAGTCGAGCCTGTTCGTCGGCCGCAAGCAGGAGCAGGCACAGCTGTCGAAGGCACTGGCCGGCGCCCGCGAAGGGCGAGGCCAGGTGATCCTTCTGGCCGGCTCGGGCGGCATGGGCAAGACTCGGTTGGCGCAACAACTGGCCACCCAGGCCGAAGGCGAGGGCGTGGCGGTGCTGTGGGGACGCTGCCTGGAAGAGCCCGGCGCGCCGCCCTACTGGCCGTGGCGACAGTTGATCCGCAGCTACCTGCGCAGCAGCGGCGACAGCGATCTTGCGCAGACATTCGGCGCGGGCTTGAGCGACATCGCCAGCATCGTTCCCGAGCTTGCCGAACGGCTCACTTCGCTGCGGGCCGGCGCCGAAACCGCCGACTCCGCGCAGTCGCGCTTTCGCCTGTTCGATGCGGTCGTCGGCTTCTGGCGCCGCGCGGCGCAGCGCGCGCCGCAGCTGCTGGTGTTCGAGGACCTGCACTGGGCCGATGCCACGTCGCTGCGCCTGTTCGCCTTCCTGGCTGCCGAACTCGAAGACAGTGGCTTGCTCGTGCTCGGCACCTACCGCGACACCGAGCTGTCACGCCAGCATCCGTTGTTCGAGACCCTGGGCGAGTTGTCGCGATCGCCGGTGTTCCAGCGCATCGAGCTGGCTGGCTTGAGCAGCCGCGAGACCGAGGAGTTCATGGCCGCGGCGAGTGGTGGCGTGGCCAGCACCAGCTTCGCCAGCGCGATCCACGCGCGCACCGAAGGCCACCCGCTGTTCCTCGAAGAGACGCTGCGCCTGATGATGGATGGACGCACCGCGCGGCCGGTGGGTGCGGCGAGCGACGACCTGCAGATGCTGATGAAGATTCCGACCGGCGTGCGCGAAGTCATCGGCAAGCGGCTGAACCGCCTGTCTGCGGCGGCCGGCCGGCTGCTGGCCATCGCCGCGTGCATCGGCCGCAGCTTCGATCTGGACATCCTGGCGGAACTGGAAGCCGACAAGTCGGAAGACGAAGTGCTGGTGGCGCTCGAGGAGGCGCTGGCGGTGCATCTGATCGAAGCGGTGCCGAATACGCAGCAGTTTCGCTTCAGCCACGCGCTGATCCGCGAGACGCTGTACGACGAGATGCTGGGCCTGCGCCGCTCGCGGCTGCACCTGCGCATCGGCTGAAATGCTCGAGCGGCGGCACGGCGCAGACGATGCCAGCGCGCTGCCGCAACTGGCCTACCACTTCAGCCAGGCCGGGCCGGGCAGCACCGCAGAGAAAGCGCTCGGCTATGCCCAACGTGCGGCTGCGCAGGCGGCGCGCCTGCTAGCGTTCGAGGAAGCCGTGCGCCTGTACCAGTTGGCGCTGCATTTGCAGCAGCAGCATTTTGCGAAGGACGCGGCGCAGCGTTGTGGTTTGTTGCTTGAACTTGGCGGGGTCGAGTTCGCCCTCGGACACGGTGAGTCGGCGCGTGCCGCGTATCGGGAAGCCGCCGAGCTGGCGCGCAGCCACGGTCTGACGGCGGCCTTTGCCCGGGCCGCCGCGGGATTCGAGAACAGCAACACCATGGCCGCCCGGTCGGGTGAACCGGCAGTGGCCTTGTTGCTGGAGGCAATCGCGCTGCACCAGACGGACGATCCGATGCGCGTCGAGCTGCTGGCCCGCCTGTGCCGCGCCTACCTGTATTGCGACCATGTGGACGAGGCTCAGGAGGCCCATCGCCAGGCCGTCGCGCTCGCCCGGCGGATCGACGACATGGGCAGCCTGTACCTGGCGCTGGCTTCGATCACCTCGGCCAGCTACTGGCCCGAGTTGTTGCCCCAGCGAGTGGCGGCCGCGAGAGAGGCCTTGAGCATCGCCGAAGACCGCAGCCTGTCGCTGCCACTCGTCGACTGGTTCCCGTATTTCCTGGCCGACCTGTTGGCCGTCGGCGATGGACCCGGATTTTGTCGCCTGATCGAGCAGGGGCAGCGTCTCGCGGAGCAAACCCGTTCGCCCTACTTGCTGACGCTGTGCCGCCACTCCGCGGCCCTGGTGGCCATCAACGAGGGGCGCTTTGCCGATGCCGAAGCCTGGGCCGCCCAGGCGCTGGAGAGTGGCCGACACCTGGCCGAAGACCAAGCCGCCACCGCCTACGGCATGCAGATGTTCTGCCTGCGGCGCGAGCAGGGGCGTCTAGGCGAGGCGCTGCCGATGGTGCAGCACTTCGTGCGCACGACGCCCAAGGCGCAGGCCTGGCGGCCTGGGCTGGCATTGCTGTACGCCGAGCTCGACATGCGCGCCGAGTGCCAGGCCCAGTTCGACAGTCTGCCGTGGAGCCGGGCAACGACGGCGCCGCGCGACGTGAGCGCCTTCACGATCTACATATTCGCCGCCGAGGTGTGTGTCTATCTCGGCGACGCCGCGCGGGCGGCGCTGCTGTACGCCAGGCTGCAAGACTATGCCGGTACCACGCCGATTGTCGATTTTGGCGGCCCCTGCCTGGGCTCGATGGACCGTCTGCTGGGCAAGCTGGACACCGTGATGGAGCGATGGGAACCTGCGCAGCGCCATTTCGAGGCGGCCTTGGTGATGGACGAGAAGACCGGATCACGCGTCTGGCTGGCACACACCCGTTATGCCTATGCGCTGATGCTGCATCGCAGGGCGCAAGCCGGCGACCACGACCGTGCGCGCTTGCTGCTCGCCGACGCGCTGGCCGAAAGCACCGAACTGGGCATGAACGCGCTGACGCCGCGGATCACAGCATTGGCCGAGGCCATCGCCGCACCACCGCCGGCCTACCCTTGCGGCCTGACCGAGCGCGAAGTGGGTGTGCTGCGGCTGATGGCGATGGGCCGCAACAACCGCGAGATCGGCCAGGTGCTGGCGATCAGCCCGAACACCGTGGCCAACCATGTGCGCAGCATCCTGGAGAAGACCTACACCGCCAACCGCACCGAAGCCGCGGCCTTCGCCAATCGCGAGGGCTTGCTCAAGGATTGATGGCGCAAACCCCCGCGATTGAAGCGGTCAGCGCGGACGGATGTTCTGGTTGACGCGGAACAGGTTGTCCGGGTCGAACTGGCGCTTGATCGCCACCAGCCGGTCGTAGTTGCCGCGATAGGACGCGCGGATGCGCTCTTCCCCTTCGTCCATCATCATGTTCACGTAGGCGCCACCGGCGGAATGCGGGTGCAGCGCGTCCCAGTAGCTCTTGGCCCAGGCGCTGATCCGTGGCGCGTCCTGCGCATCCGGGCTGACGCCGACCATGACCTGGCCCCAGTTCGCGTCGCGATAAGAAAACGCGGTGTCGCCCTGCTTGAGCTTGTGCGCCGCGCCGTCGATCGGGTACAGGTGCATCGTCGACTGCGGCGTGGGCATCGTGGCACCGAAGCGCTGGTGTTCTGCGATCGCAGTGTCGGAAATTGCGTTCACGAAATCGGCCCGCCAGTACCACTGATCGCCCGGCGGATAGAGCGCGTCGAACGCGCCTTGCAACGCCGGATAGGGCATCGGCTGCACTCCGTGCATCAACGGAGGGCCGAACTCGCGCACGGGCTTGAACACCGCATCGGCGTCGGGCGCGGCGCCGGCGAAGCACCAAACCACGCCGCACACGGGCTTGCCCTGCAAGGCCGGTGGATAGGGCTCGACCGGCGGTACCGTCAGGTAGGCGAAGAAGCCGTTCAGATCCTGCGGTGCTGCAACGATGAACTCGCGGTACCAGCGCAAGACCTCGGCCCGATCTCTCCAGCGGCCAGAAGGTCGGGCCGGCGACCACCGTGTCAACCGGGTGCAGGCGGAACACAAAGGACGTGACCACGCCGAAGTTGCCGCCGCCACCGCGCAGCGCCCAGTACAGGTCCGGGTTCTGTTCGGCACTGGCCGTGACCAGGCGGCCATCGGCCAGCACGACGTCGGCTTCGAGCAGGTTGTCCACCGTCATGCCGCATTTGCGCGTCAGGTGGCCCAGGCCACCGCCGAGCGTGAGCCCGCCCACACCGGTGGTGCCGATGATGCCGCTGGGCGTGGCCATGCCGAAGGCGTGAGTGGCGTGATCGACATCGCCCCAGGTGCAACCGCCTTCGACACGCACGCGGCGAGCCTGCGCATCGACACGGATGCCCTTCATCGACGACAGGTCGATGACCAGGCCTTCGTCGCAGGTGCCCAGCCCGCCGCCGTTGTGCCCGCCGCAGCGCACCGCCAGCAGCAAGGACTGGCTGCGGGCGAAGTTGACGCTGTGCATGACGTCGGCGACGTCACGGCAGTAGACGATGAGCCGGGGATGGCGGTCGATCATCGCGTTGTAGACGCGGCGCGACGCGTCGTAGTCGGCGTCGCCCGGCTGCACGATGCGGCCACGAAGCCCGGCGGAAAATTCGGCAACCTTTGCAGCGTTCAGCATGGCGTTTCTCCGGTTGATGGCACGTCCGTTTGAACGTGATTCCATGGCCGGAGTTGTAAGTCGCCAGGCTGGGCGGCGAAATAGTCAGGTCTGACTATCGGGCCGGCTGAACTTGCGCGTTGATGCGTGGAGGACGTGAATATTCACGTCCTGTGTGGCGTGGTCACGCGGCGGGAAAACGCATCCGTTTCCCGGCCAGGGACCGGCGCGCCGCTCAGGCGGCGACCGCGGCCGCGAGCATCCCGGGGTTTCCGAAGGCCTGCGACACCTCGACGATGACGTCGGCCGGCACGTTGGCACGACGCGCCGCCTCGCGGATGGCCTCCGCATCCTTCGCTTCGTAGAGGCAGTAGCTCTTGCGCTTGTCCGCACTCAGGAAGGAGAACACCCAGTTCACGCCCACCTCGCCATTGATCTTCTTCACCGCAACGATGCCGTCCGCGGTGAGGTCGAGCTTCTCGGCGAAATTGCGCTCAATGATGTACATCGGCATGTGAGCCTCCGTAGGGCAATTGAAAGGCGAATGCGAACGCAACATTAGCCCAGCGGCTGGGCAACCGCAAGCCCTTCTCAGTCGATGGGCATGCCACCGTCGTCGATGAAGACGGGGCGATCTACGGCGCGGCCAGCCAGGCCCGGGCCTGGACCACGTCGTTGGCGATGCCTTCGCGCAGCGCCTGCATCGATTCGTACTTGCGCTCGTCGTGCAGCTTGTGCAGCAACTCGACCCTGACGCAGCGACCGTAGGCGCCATCCGCACCCAGGACTTCGGGCCACTGAAGGCAGAACACCTCGAGCAACTGGCGCCCGGCGTCTTCGATCGTGGGGCGAACGCCCAGGCTGGCCACGCCGGGCAGGGCCACATCGGCCAGGCCGTGCACACGCACCACGAAGATGCCACCGGCGGCCGGCCGTGCATGGCCGAAACGCAGGTTCAGCGTCGGTGTGCCGAGATCGCGCCCCAGCTTGCGCCCGTGCAGCACATGGCCGCTGATGCTGTAGGGCCGGCCGAGCAGTGCGGCCGCCTGTGCCATGTCGCCCGCGGCGAGCGCGGCGCGCACGGCCGAACTGGAGACGCGGTCGCCATGCACCTCGTAGCTCATCATGCGCGCCACGTCGAAGCCCGAGCGTGTGCCCGCGGCGTCGAGCAAGGCGTAGTCGCCCGCACGCTTGGCGCCGAAGCGGAAATCGTCGCCGACCAGCACGTAGCGCGCGCCCAGGCCGCGCACCAGCACGTCGTCGATGAAGGCCTGCGGCGACTGGCCCGCAAAGCGCGCGTCGAAGCGCATCACCACCACCTGGTCGATGCCGCAGCGTTCCAGCTCGGACAGCTTGTCGCGCAGTGTCGCCACACGTCGCGGCGCGCGCTCGGGCGTGCCGGCCTGGGCGGCAAACCAGTCGCGCGGGTGCGGCTCGAAGCTGAGCACACAACTCGGCAGGCCGCGATGGCGCGCCTCGTTCGTGAGCAGCGCCAGCATGGCCTGGTGGCCGCGGTGCACGCCGTCGAAATTGCCGATGGTCAGCGCGCAGGCCTTGGCGATGCCTGGATGTCTAAGACCTCTGAAAACCCGCATGCAGCGATTATCGACGTGCCTGCGGCGTGCTCGGTGGGGGTTCAATCGATCGGCCAGGCCAGCGCGTGGCTGCCAGGTGGCATGGACGGGCGCGGCCAGGCGACCGGTGTCGCGGACAGGACCGCCGCGTGGCGCACGGCGCTCAGTTCACCGAAACCGCTGGGGCCGGTGTCGAGGTAGGGCGCGAAGTCGGGCCGTGGCGCAGCGAAGCCGTCGTGCACGCGGCCCAGGCCGCGCAGCCACAGCCCTGTGCGTGCCAGCGACACCTGCACGTGCCAGCTGCCGCCTTCGTGCTGCTGACGCCACAGCGCGGCGGCCGCGCCGAGCGCGATCAGGTAGCCCGAGGCATGGTCGAGGAACTGCCCCGGCAGCGCGCGCGGCGGCCCGCCGCCGAAAGCCTGGGCTTCGGCGTGGTTGAAGCCGCTGGCCGTTTGCACCAGCGAATCGAAGCCGCGGCGCGCCGACCACGGTCCGTGCGCGCCATAGGCCGACAGCGACACGGCGACGATGCCGGGGCGCCTGGCGGCCAGCTCCTGCGGCCCGTAACCGAGTTGCGCCAGGCCGCCCGGCCGATAGCCCTGCACGAACACATGCGCGTCGCGCAGCACGCGGTCGAAGGCCTCGCGACTCGCTGTGTCACGCAGATCGGCATGGGCCGAGAGCTTGCCGCGGCTGGTCTCGGCAAGGGCCTCGATGTTGGGCAGATGCGGCGCGTTCACCAGCAGCACATCGGCACCATGTGCGGCCAGCGCGCGCGTCCCCACCGGCCCGGCCAGGATGCGCGTCAGGTCGAGCACGCGCAGGCCCTGCAGCGGCCTGGCGTCGCGTGCCAGCGGCGGCAGCGCCAGCGGGGGCGCATCGCCGATGCGCTCGATGCGCAGCAGCGGCTGCAGCGCCACGGCCTGGCCCTGCGCGTGCCGGTCCCATTCGTCGAAGCTGCGCAGCGCGGCCACGACCAGACCTGCGTCCGCGGCGGCCTGCTCGAAATCGAAGGCGTTCCAGCTGCCGCAGCGCCTGGCGCACGTCGGCCTGCTCGGCGCTGTCGCCCGCCGGCAGGCCGAGCAGCCGCAGTGCGCCGTCGCGGTGGTGCGCAAAGTTGGTGTGGATGCGCACCCAGCCGGCCGCGCCCTCGTCGTCGCCGCAGGGATACAGACCGGCCAACTTGTCCCAGACCTTCGGCACCCGACCGTCGATGCGGAAGTAGGTGCAGCACTCCAGCGCGGCATGCCGCTTGTCCACCGCCACCTGCTGCGCCACGCCGTTGCGCAGCCAGCCGATTTGTGTGGCGGCGAGCGCCGCGGCGGCGATGGAGGCCTGCGCCGCCGTGCCGACCGCAAAGGACGAAGGCAGGACGGGCTCGTCACCGCTGAAGGCGGCGCGTTGCAGGCTGGGCTCGGGTAGTTCGGCGCAATGCCACAGTTGCCGCAATGCCTCGGCCGCCGACACGCATACGTGATCGCTCGGGTCGCCGTTCATTCTCGGATCATCGCACCGGCGCGCCGCGCATGCACGGCTCACAGCCCCGCAGCAATGGCGTCGCGTTCGACCCAGCGCCATTGACCGGCCTGCAGGTCCGCAGGCAGCACCAACGCGCCGAACTCGCTGCGCTGCAGCGTCACCACGTGGTTGCCGCTGGCGGCGACCATGCGCTTGACCTGGTGGTACTTGCCTTCGGTCAAGGTCAGGCGCAGCGCCTTGTCGCCCGTCGCCACGCAGGCGGCGGCGCGCACCGGCAGCGGGTCGTCGTGCAGCACCACGCCGTCGAGCAACTGCTGGATCTGCCCGGGCGTGACCGGCTCCGCACAGCCCACGAGATAGACCTTCGGCACATGCCACTTCGGCGAGGTGAGCTTATGGATGAGTGCGCCGTCGTCGGTGAGCAGCAGCAAGCCGGTGGTGTCCTCGTCCAGCCGACCGATCGGCTGCACGTCGCGCGTGCGCAGCGGGGCGGGCAGCAGGCTCAGCACGCTGGGGTGGTGCCGCGGCTTGCGCGAACATTCGTAGCCCGCCGGCTTGTGCATCATCAGCAACGCCTTGGCCTGGTAGGGCCAGCCCTGTCCGCGCACGCTGAACACCAGGCCCTCGGTGGCGACATCTTCCTGCGGGTCGTCGATCACGCTGCCGGCGACGGCGACCAGCCCGTGCACGATCAGCGCGTCGCATTCCCGGCGCGTGCCGAAGCCCTGGCTGAACAGCACCTGCCGCAGTTGCATCTCAAGTCGCGACCGCAGTCTGCAGCCGTTCCCAGGCGCGCGCGGCACGTTGACCGCGCGCCGATGAGGCAACGTTGAACAGCGCCGCATCGCGCAGCCAGCGTACCGCGGCGGGGTCGTCAGGTGTCGCGGCCCACAGTGCGCCCGCCTCGGCATACAGCGTGTGTGCCATGGCCAGTGCGCCGGCCAGCACCACATGCGTGGCCGGCGCGTCGGCGCGGGCAGCGGCTACGTCGGCCAAGGCCGCCATCGCGGCACAGGTGCGCTCGGCAAAGGCCGTGGGCCAGCCGCGCGCGCGGGATTCGCGCAGCAGGTAGGCCAGGGTGGCCAGCGTGACATGGGCGTCCTCCAGCGTGCGGAAGGGTTTGACGTAGCTCGCATAACCATCGCCCGGCAGCAGCGCCGTCGCGTCGACGCGCACGGCGTCGAGCCGCACGCGCGCATGCGGCACTTCGGGCACGAAGCGCGTCTCGGGCATCGGCTTGCAGTTGCAGCCCCGGCGTGCCGGTGGCCACACAGGCCACCTTCAGCTGCGGCTGCGTCGCGCCCTCGACCGCCGGCAATGCGCCGACGATCAACAGAAGGCCGCTGTCGGGGCCGAGCGTGGTCCAGCGCTTGGCGCCGTCGATCGACCAGGCACCGCCGTCCAGCGGCGTGAAGCGTGTGTGGATGTCGCGTGGCCGATTGCCGGTTTCCTCGGTCACACAAAACGCCGCTATCGCATCGGCTGGCAGCGTCGGCAGCAGCGCGCGCAAGGCCGCCTGGTAACCGGCGGCGAAGGCCCAGCCGACGCGGTCGGCGTCGAAGCCGCCGAGCATCGCCATCGCACTGGTGCCGTCGGCCAGCGCAGCGCCGCTGCGCCAGCGCGGCCACCACTCGGCCACGCTGCGGCGCTCGGGCACCGCGGTGTCGGTTTGCAGGCAGTACTCGAAGGCGGCGTTCATCGGCATGCGGCGCGTGGGGTTGTGGCATGGTAGCGGGACGCGATGGCCGCGCTTGCGTACGATGCGTGGTTGGCTCAGGCCCTTGAAGGAGCAACCCGCATGAATGTCTATCCATTTCTTCTGGCGGCCGGCCTGCTGTGCGCAGCCCCCTGGGCGCAAGCGGCTGGCGGAGGAGACGACACGCCCAGTACCAGCCCGGCGTGGGCGGCGGGCAGCAAGGCCGAGCCTGCGGCGGTGAAGGCTGCAAAGGCGGCCTTCGCCACAGGCGACTATGCCGGCGCGCAAGCCACATTGAAGACGGCGCTGGCCACCGACCCGGGCAATGCCGACTTGCACAACCTGTACGCGTATGCGTTGCGCAAGGGCGCCAATCCGGACATGGAACTGGTCTTCAAGCACTACGGCGAGGCACTGCGCATCGACCCCAAGCATCGCAACGCGCAGGAGTACATCGGCGAAGCCTATCTGATGGTCAACAACCCGGCCAAGGCCAAGGAGCACCTGGCAGCGCTGGACAAGATCTGCTTCTTCAAGTGCGAGGAGTACGACACGCTGAAGAAGGCGATTGCCGCGTACGAGGCCAAGCCGAAGTAGCTGCCGGCCTCAGCTCATGCAGCCGCGCGCGGCTGCAGTACCGTGAACCCTCGCTGCGAAGGACTATTCCAGTTCCAGATCGTGCGCCGAAGGCAGGAAGGGCGATGCCAGACCGCGCGCATGACGTACGGCGTTGAGCACCGCCCGCGCGGTGACGGCGGCGGCGAGCACGCCGAGCACGGTCATTTCGCCCGGCTTGCCGGACGCGCCCGTGCCCAGCATGAACAGCGTGTCGCCGTCGGCCATGGTGTGCACCGGGTCGATCGTGCGCGCCAGGCCGTTGTGCGCCATCGTCGCCAGCTTGTTGGCCTGCGCCTTGCTGAGCACGGCATCGGTGGCGACGATGCCGATGGTGGTGGCCATGCCCGCCACCGCGCGCGCCGGCAATTCGCCGCGCGGCAATCGCCTCGCTGGCGCTGCGCGGCCGGCCATCGGCGCCGCGTGTGCCGGCGACCACGTGGCCGTCGGCGGGGTCGACGACGTCGCCGGTGGCGTTGACCGCCACCAGTGCGCCCACCGTGATGGTGCCGACCTTCATCGACGCCGTGCCGATGCCGCCGCGCATGCCGCGCTCGAAGCCGAAGAGCTTGCCCACGCTCGCACCGCTGCCGGCGCCGACGTTGCCCTGCGCGGGTGCGTCGCGGCTGGCGGCCTCACAGGCCGCATAACCCGCGGCCGCATCGGGCCGGATGTTGGCATCGCCGACCATCAGATCGAACAGCACCGCAGCCGGCACGATGGGAACGCGCGCCGCGCCGACCTGCAAGCCGAAGCCGCGTTCGTCGAGCCAGCGCATGACGCCGCCGGCCGCGTCCAGGCCGAAGGCACTGCCGCCGGTCAGCAGCAGCGCATGCACCTGCTCGACCATGTTGTCGGGTCTGAGCAGGTCGGTCTCGCGCGTGCCGGGCGCCGCGCCGCGCACATCGACACCGGCCGTGGCGCCGGCCTCGCACAACACCACGCTGCAGCCGGTGGGGCGGCGGGTGTCGGTGAAGTGGCCGACACGCAGGCCGGCGACGTCGGTGATGGCGCCGGGATAGATCGTCGTTGCAACAGTCATCGTCGGGTCCAGGCGTCGAGTGTTCCGCAGGATTGTGACCCGCCGATGCTCCAGCGTGCTGCGACAGCGAGAGGGTCGGCGGAACGACGTGGCGCGCGCCAGCGCGCCGCAACAGGACCCGGCACGGACTCGCGCTGTGGCGCGGCAAGGCCGCGCTCACTGCACCGCAATCTGCAGCGTCTTGTTCAGCTCGCGCAGCCGCTCGAACTCGCGCCTCACGAGCGCCCTGAAAGCCTCGCCTGCCAGATCCACCGGCTCAGTGCCGGCGCGAATCAATGCGCTCCTCACCTGCGGATCCCGGGTCGCGCGAACGAAGGCATCCATCAGCTTGTCGCGCACCGCCGCCTCAATCCCGGCAGGTGCAGCAAAGCCCAGCCAGCCGGCGGTGGCCACATCCAAGCCGGCTTCCATGACAGTCGGCGTGTCGGGCAGCGACGCCACGCGCTTGTCGCTGGCCACCGCCAGCAGCACGAGCTTGCCGGCATCGATCAGCGGCAAGCTCGCGGTGTTGGTGACGGCCAGTTCGAGCTGCCCGCCCGCCAGGTCGGTGACCATCGGCGCTTCGCCCTTGTAGGGCACATGCACGAGTTTTACGCCTGCCGCAGCCATCAGCCGTTCGATCACCAGATGGGTGCCCGAGCCGACCCCGGTAGAGCCGATCCGCAACCGGCCCGGCTCGGCCTTCGCGCGCTCGACCAGTTGCGGCACGCTGCGCAGGCCGCTGCCCGGATGCGCGACGATCAGGTAAGGCCCTTCCAGCACCATCACGAGGTGAGTGAAATCCGCCACCGGATCGTAGGGCGGGTTGGCCGCCAGCGCCGGGATCGTCACCAAGCCCGACACCGTGGCCACACCGATGGTGTAGCCATCCTTGGGCGCCTGCGCCAGCGCCTCGGTACCGATGCGCCCGCCCGCCCCCGGCTGGTTGCGGTAGACGAATGGCTGGCCGAGGATGGCTGCGGCCTTGTCGCCGACCAGACGCGCGAGGCTGTCGACACCTCCGGGCGGGAACGGCACGATCAGCGTGATCGGCCGCTCGGGATAGGCGCCAAGCTGGGCCCGGGCCCCAACGCACCAGCTGAGCGCGCTGCCAAGCGCGCTCCAAAGTACCACCCTGCGCGATGCCGGCATGCTGACCCCCAGCGCTCAGACGCTGGGGGTCAGCATACGCTCGTTGCTCGGCCGTGGAGCGTGTGGCTTCGCGCTTCTCCATCCGCCCGTGGGCGGGCGAAGGAGGCAGCGCGAGTCCGTCTCAGCCCATCAAGGCACGGGCTGGAAGTGGTGCTTCACCATCCACTTGGCCGTCTGCTTGCCGAGCTCCGCGCCATGTCGCGCGGAGGTGCGGAAGTGCATGCCGCCGAAGACCCGCCCATCCATGTTGGATTCGACCAACTCGTCGGTGCTCTGCAACGACAGCGTCGTGCCTGTGACGGTGCTGTCGAACTGAAAGCTCACCTTCTTCGTACCGTAGAAGCTGCGCAGCGTCTCGGCAATGCCGCCGCTGGCGCAACTGTGCGCGGCCGGATATTCCGGATGGTTCGGGGTTGTCACGACCGGCGTCCAGGCCGCATCGACCGTGGTGGCGTCGTTGCCGTCGGTATCGGCCAGGCGGATGGCGCTCGTCGGTCGCCAGAAGTTGTAGTGGTACTTGCTCTCGAAGCACCCGGCGAGGCCGTCGATATTGCTGGTCCACAGCATCGCCAGGATGCGCGCGCTTTGAGCGAGGTCGCTCTGCGCGGTGGCAAAGCGCCGCAGGTTGCGCGCGGTGTAGGGGTTAGGCGGCTCGGTATGGAAGCGCGCCAGAATCGTCTGCTCGGGCGTGCGCGTGGCGCTGGTGGCCGAGGCGATCTCCTTGACTTCGTTCAGGTCGGCGGCATAAGCGGCGCTGTCCAGCGCCGCTGGGCCGGGCGCGCGGAATTGCGAGTGGCTGCTCGTCATCAGCGGCCGGATCAGCGGCGCGATGCGGTTGACGGGGTTGACGCCGCGAAACTGTCCGGGCAGCGTGCCCGGCACATAGGCCGCGAGCGGGGTTTCGCGGCCATCGTTGGCGCGCAGCGCCAGCATGCCCGCAGCCACTTCGGCACCGATGAGCCGCCCGAGTGCGCTCTCGTTGGTGGCGGGCAGCGCTGCCACGCCATCGCTGTAAGCGGTCTCGTATTGGGCGCCACGGCTGGGGTACAGGCCCTTGAGCGTGCGGTACGCCGCCTCGATGACCGCGGCCTGCATCGCCACCGGCCCCGCGCCCGGCGCTTGCGTCGTGGGTCGAATGGCGTAGGGCTTGTGCGTGCCCGCAATGGCCATCACCGCGTCGTACACCGCGAGTTGGACGGTGGCCAGGTCGATCGGATTGGGCACCCGCTCCTCGGGCGTCGTGCCGGTGGGCGAGGCCGGCAGCGCGAAGGTGTTGTAGGCGACCTCGTTCCACTGCGAGACAAGGTTCGGGCCGAGGTCGGTGACGACCACCGGCGTCGCGTTCTGCTCCTCCAGGGCTTCGAGTTCTTCTTCGCTCAACTCGTCGTCGCCGCAGCCGGCGGGTGCGACTGCGAGCAGAGCTGCGGCCGCGATGGCCGAGGCCAGGCGGGCAATCGGGTGCTTGTAGACGGTCCAGCGCATGATGACGCCTCCTCTCGTTGGTGGATGGCGGCTGCCTCGCCGCTGATGCAACCATAGCCAGCGCATGGCGGAAAGCCTTAAAGTTGCCTGAGATTTGGCTGAAATCCGGTTCCCGGCCGGCGCCCACCTGAGGCCCGTTCATGTCGAGCACGACATTCCCATCCATCACCGCGCAGCGGCTGCAGTTCGGCCCCTTCACGCTCGACCCCGCGCGCGCTGCGCTCATGCGCGATGGCGTTGAGGTCAGCCTGCGCCGCAAGACCTTTGCGCTGCTGGCGCACCTGGCTTCACGCGCCGGGCAGGTGGTGAGCAAGCAGGAGCTGATGGAGCAGGTGTGGCCCGGCCTCGTCGTCAGCGACGATTCGCTGACGCAGGCCATCTGCGAGCTGCGCAGCGCATCTGGGCGACCGTGCGCAGCAGCTGATCCATACCGTGGCGCGGCGCGGCTATCGCTTCGATGCGCCGGTGGGGGCGCCGCGGGGCTGCGCACAGCGCATCGATGCTGCGCTGGCTGCGGAACATTCGATCGCGGTAATGGCCTTCACCGACCTGAGCGAGCCGCCGGCACCGCAGCTGGCCGAGGCGATCGATATCGACATCGCCACCGAGCTCGGCCGCATTGGCGGCATGACGGTAATGGCGCGCGGCGCCACCGCGCCACTGGCGATGGGCGCTTCCAGCGCCGGCCTCGACCCGCGGCACATCGGCCGCGAGCTCGGGGTCAGGCACGTGCTGACCGGCAACGTGGCGCGCCACGGTGCAAGCATCGTGCTCAGTGTGCAACTGGCATGCGCGGACTCCGGCGCCCTGCTGTGGTCGGAGCGCTTCGAATTTCCCGCCCTCGCGGACTGGCGCGGCCGCAGCGAGGTCTGCGACCGCATCGCGGCCTGCCTGGGTACCAAGGTGCAGGCGTCGGCGCTGGCCGGCGCCTTGGCGCGCGTGCATGACGACCAGGCCCTGGAGCATTGTTTGCGCGGCATGCAACTGCTGCAACATGTCAGTCGGCCTGACGAACTGGCGCGCTCGCGTTCGCACTTCGAGGCGGCGCTGGCGTGTGAACCGGGCTCCACGCAGGCCCTGGCCGGAATGGCCCGGGCTCATATGATCGGCGTGCTGCGGCGCTGGACACTCGATCGCGCCGCCGCGCTCGGCGAGGCCAAGGCCTGCGCACGCGCCGCGCTGCAGATCGATCCCGACCATGCCAATGCGCTGAAGGCCCTGGCTGCCGCGCTTGATCTCGACGGCGAATTCGACGAGGCCGAAATGATCGCCCAGCGCCTGTTGGCTGCGCGCCCCCACGATGCCGATGCGCATCACGAGCTGGCTACGATGTGCTACCTGTCTGGCCGCTTCGAAGAGGCGGTGCGGCGCGCCGAGACCGCACTGCGCCTGAATCCGCTGGACCGCCACCACCGGCGCGACTGCCACGCCATCGCTGCCAATGCGCTGATTGCACTGGAGCGCGACAGCGAAGCCGAAGCCCATGCCCACGCCAGCGGCCTGGCCGACCCGAGCCACACGCCGTACCTTGCGCTGAGCGCCATCGCGGCGCTGCGCGGCGATCTCGAGCGCGCCCGTGCGCAGCTGGCGCGGGCGCGGCGGCAATGGCCCGAGGTGACCTCGATCGCGGCTCTCAAATCCACCCGCGGCGGACCGCGTGCTGCCTACTCCAAGGGCATGGAGCGCTACTTCCGGGGCTTGCGCCTGGCCGGCTTGCCGCTGGCTGACTGACGGTCGCAGCGGCCTTCAGGCAAACACGCCGGCCGTGTCCTGCATGCGTGCGCTGGTCTCGCCCAGGTGGTGCAGCGTGTCGCCGAAGCTCAGCTCCAGCATCGTCAGGCGCTTGAAGTAGTGGCTGGAGATGTACTCGTCGGTGACGCCGATGCCGCCGTGGATCTGCGTGCATTGCTGGCCGACGAAGCGCATCGAGTTGCCGAGCTGCACCTTGGCCTGCGACAGCGCGCGGCGACGCTGGGCAGCCGCCTCGCCGAGCTTCAGGCTGGCAAAGTAGCTCATCGAACGGCCCAGTTCGAGCTGCATCTTCACGTCGGCGATGCGATGGCGCAGCGCCTGGAAGCTGGCGATGACCACGCCGAACTGCTTGCGCTGATGCATGTATTCCACCGTGATGGCGACCATCTTGTCCATCAGGCCCACACCTTCGGCGCAGGCCGCAGCAATGCCGACGTCGACACCATGCTCCAGCGCGGCGAGTCCTTCGCGCGTGATGAGCGTGGCCGGCGCATCGGCCAGCAGCAGATCGGCGGCGCGGGCGCCGTCTTGCGTGGGATAGCCGCGCACCGTCACGCCTTTCGCGGCGCGCTCGACCAGGAACAGCGCAATGCCGGCGGCATCGTCCTCGGCGCCGCTGACGCGTGCCGAGACGACGAAGGCATCGGCCTCGTCGCCGGCCGGCACCACGGTCTTGGTGCCGCTGAGGGACCATTGGCTCGCCGATTCCACCGCGCGCGTGGTCACTTGATGGAGCCGGTAGCGCGAGGCGCGCTCCTGCTGCGCCAGCACCACCAGCGCCTCGCCGCCGGCGATCTTCGGCAGCCACGCGGCCTGCACCTCGGCTGGCGCGCTCGACAGCAGCGTCGGTGCGATCAGCGCCGCCTGCGCATAGGGCGCGTTGACCAGGCCGCGGCCCAGTTCCTCCATCACCACCATCGCCTCGACAGCGCCGAAGCCCATGCCGCCATGGGCCTCGGGCACGGCCAGCCCGGCGAGGCCGAGCTCGTTGAGCTCGCCCAGCACCTCGCGTGTCTTGCCACCGGCCTTGGCCAGGGCATGGCGGCGCTCGAAGCCGAAGCCCTTGTCCACCCAGCGCCGCACCGCGTCGCGAAGTTGTTCCTGCTCGTCGCTGAATTCGAAGTCCATGTCAGTCTCCCTGGTCAGCCGAGCACGGTTTGCGCAACGATGTTCCGCTGCACTTCGTTGCTGCCGCCGTAGATGGTGGTCTTGCGCTGGTTGAAGTAGGTGCCGGCCAGCGGCAGGCAGTAGGTCGCCACCGCAAGATCGCCTTGCCAGCCGGCTTCCATCGCCTCGTGCACATAGGGCACGGTGCTGGGCCCGCCGGCCAGCATCATCAGCTCGCTGTAGCGCTGCTGGATCTCGCTGCCGCGGATCTTCAGCAGCCCGGCGACATCGAGGCTGTTCTTGCCGCTCTTCTCGGCCCACAGCACGCGCAGCACCATCATCTCCAGCGCCACGACGTCGATCTCCAGCAGCGCGATCTGGTCACGGAAGCGCGCGTCGTCGTACACACCCTCGGCCTTGGCGATGCGCTTCAGGCGCTCGAGGTCGCGCTTGGCGCGGTTCACGTCGGCGATGTTGGTGCGCTCGTGCGCGAGCAGGTGTTTGGCATAGGTCCAGCCCTTGTTCTCCTCGCCGATCAGATTGGACGCCGGCACCTCGACGTTGTCGAACCAGACTTCGTTGACTTCGTGTTCGCCGTCCATGGTGATGATCGGGCGCACGGTGATGCCCTTGCTCTTCATGTCGATGAGCAGGAAGCTGATGCCGGTCTGCGGCTTGCCTTCGTTGCTGGTGCGCACCAGGCAGAAGATCCATTCACCGTACTGGCCGAGCGTGGTCCAGGTCTTCTGGCCGTTGACGATGTACTTGTCGCCTTGACGTTCCGCCTTGCACTTCAGCGACGCCAGGTCGGAGCCCGAACCCGGCTCGCTGTAACCCTGGCTCCACCAGACCTCGCCGCTGGCGATGCCGGGCAGGAAGCGCTGCTGCTGCTCGGCGTTGCCGAAGGTCATGATCACCGGCGCCACCATCACCGGGCCGAAGGGCACGATGCGCGGCGCACCGGCACGGGCGCATTCCTCCTCGAACAGATGCTTCTGCACCGAGTTCCAGCCCGGGCCGCCGAACTGCTTGGGCCAGTTGTAGTTCAGCCAGCCCTTGCGGCCCAGGATCTTGGCCCAACCCTGCTGCGTCGCGCGGTCCAGGCGCAGCGCGTTGTGCACCTTGTGGCTGGTTTCCTTGGGCAGGTTGCCTGCCACCCATTCGCGCACTTCTTCGCGGAAGGAAAGTTCGTCGGCAGTGAAGTTCAGGTCCATCGTCGTTGTCTCCTTGGCCGGCGGGGCCGGACGTCTTTCTAGCACGATCGCGAAACTGCGTCGTGTCCCTGCTGCGACAAGCCGGGCTGCCAGCAGCGGTCGCCCGGCAGCGCACGTTGAGCGCGTGGCCTTCGATCACCGTGGAGGGCCCCACCCGCGTTGCACCCCGATCAGCCTGTATGCCGGGCTCATCCAGACAGCAGTCGCAGCTTGATGCTGCGTCCCTTGACCTTGGCGCCCGATAGGCGTCGCTCGACTTCTGCAGCGATGTCGCGCTGCACCGCCACGTAGGTCGAGAACTCGTTGACGTTGATCTTGCCGATCATCGCGGCGTCGTAGCCCAGGTCCTTGGTCAGCGCGCCCAGCACGTCGCCAGCGCGGATCTTTTCCTTGCGCCCGCCCAGGATCTGCAGCGTGCGCATCGGCGGCCTCAGCGCTTCGGTGCCGGTGTCGGTCAACTCATCCAGCTGGTGCCATTCGCTGTTGAAGCCCAGGGCCTGCTCGATCTGCCCGACGCGACCCATCTCGTCCATGCTCGCCAGGCTGAAGGCCCAGCCCGATTCGTCGACGCGTGCGGTGCGGCCGATGCGGTGCGTGTGCGTGTCGGCGTCGGGCGTGATGTCGACGTTGATCACCGCTTCGAGGCCGGCGATGTCCAGGCCGCGCGCGGCGATGTCCGTGGCCACCAGCACGCTGCAGCTGCGGTTGGCAAACTGCACCATCACCTGGTCGCGGTCGCGCTGCTCCAGATCGCCGTGCAGCTCCAGCGCGACGAAGCCCTGTGCGCGAAGCACCTGCACCAGTTCGCGGCAGCGCTGCTTGGTGTTGCAGAAGGCCAGCGTGCTCAGCGGGCGGTAATGGTTGAGCAGCAACGACACCGCATGCAGCCGCTGCTCCTCGGCGCACTTCATAGAAGCGCTGGCGGATCTTGCCCGCGGCATGCGCCTGCAACAGCTTCAGCTCTTTCGGCTGGCGCATGAAGGCCGCGCTGAGCTTGGCGATGCCTTCCGGATAGGTGGCCGAGAACAGCAGCGTCTGGCGTTGCGCCGGGCATTGTTTGGCGACCACCGCGATGTCGTCGTGAAAGCCCATGTCGAGCATGCGATCGGCCTCGTCCAGCACCAGCGTGTTCAGCGCCTGCAGGTCCAGGCTGCCGCGCTCCAGGTGGTCCATGATGCGTCCCGGCGTTCCCACGACGATGTGCGCACCATGTTCCAGGCTGGCCAGCTGCGGGCGCATCGTCGCGCCGCCACACAGCGTCAGGATCTTGATGTGGTCTTCGGCGCGCGCCAAGCGTCGCAGCTCCTGCGTCACCTGCTCGGCGAGCTCACGCGTCGGGCAAAGCACCAGCGCCTGCACCGCGAAGCGCCGCGGATTCAGGTTGGCCAGCAGCGCCAGGCCGAAGGCGGCGGTCTTGCCGCTGCCGGTCTTGGCTTGTGCGATCAGGTCATGCCCGGCCAGGGCGAGCGGCAGGCTGGCGGCCTGGATCGGCGTCATCGCGGAGTAACCCAGGCGGGCAAGGTTTTCCAGCGTGGCGGGCGGCAGCGGCAGGCTGGCGAAAGACGCGCCTTGCGGTGTGGCCGATGTCGGCAGGATGGATGGGGTCGAGGGGTTCATCCCCGATTATCTCGGCACGTCGCACGAGGTGGCGTCCGAGGTCGCCAGCACCGGCCGGCAGCCTCTCGAGGCTCGAGCCGGGGACGGTTGTGTTGCTTACGTCCGTGGGGGTCGCCCTAGACCACGTTGCTTTCAAGCAGCGGCTGACCTGCCAGCACGCGAGGCCAACCCATGCGCGACAGGTCCAGCGTGCGAAACCCGCCATGCAGCACCAGTTCGCTCAACGCGCGGCCGACGGCCGGCGCATGCTGCAAGCCGTGGCCACTGAAGCCGTTGGCGAAGAGCAGGTTTTGCACCTCGGGATGGGCGCCCAGGATCATGTTGTGGTCGAGCACGTTCACGTCATAGTGGCCGGCCCAGGCGCGTTGCACGCGCATGGCCTCGAAGCCATCGACGCGCGCCGCCAGCACCGGCCAGATGACATCGTCGAACAGCGTGTGCTGCACCTCGAAGTCCTCGCATGCCGGGTCCTCGTGCTCCGGCGGCGCCACGCCGCACAGCCAGCCCTCGCCTTCGGGGCGGAAATACACACCGCCCGGATCGATGACCAGCGGGCAGCCGGGCGTGCGCGCCGGGCTGCGCACATGAAACACGCAGCGCTTGCGCGCCTGCACCGGCAGGTCGATGCCGGCGCTGCGCGCCAACGGCGCGGCGCCGATGCCCGCCGCGTTGATGAGCGTGCCACAGGCGAGCGCGCTGCCATCGTCGAGCACGATCGACTGCACCTGGGAGCCGCTGCGCTGCAGTTGCACGACACGCGAGCGCCGGTAGACCGCGCCGAGCGCGATGGCCTTGCGGCGCAGCGCCATCACCAGGCTGTAGGCATCGAGCCAGCCTTCGCCGCGAAGGCCCAACGAGCCACCGGCCAGGTCGCCGGTGTGCAGCCAGGGGAAACGTTCGCGCAGCGCCGCCGGGTCGAGCAGCGATCACCTCGGCGCCCAGCTCGCGTTGCGTGCGGTGATTGGCGCGCAGTGTGTCCATGCCCGACGCGCTGGCCAGGAACAGGTAGCCGCCTTCGTGCCAGGCCAGGTCGGGCACCGCGTCGTCGATGGCGAGGTACTGACCGACCTGCTCGACGAAGTGGCTGCCGAACATCGACATGCGGATGTTCTCCGGCGTGGAGAACTGGTGCCGTATCGACGCCACCGACAGCGTGCTGGCGCAGTGCTGGTAGCTGCTGTCCTGCTCCAGCACGAGCAGCGAGCCGTCGAAGCCTGGGTCGGCGGCAAGGAAGTACGCCGCTGCGCTGCCCACCGCCGCGCCGCCGATGATGACCACGTCGTAGTGGGTCATCGCGTGTGTGTCGTCACGCCGAATATCATGGGCCAATGATCGCAGACACCGCGCCACCTCGTTTCGAATCGCTGCTGCTGCAGCTCGATGGCGATGTCGCCCACCTCACGCTCGACCGTCCGCAACGGCTGAACGCGCTGTCGCCGGCCACCATGCGCGAGATCATCGATGCAAGCCGCTGGCTGGCGGCGCTGCCCGATCTGCGCGTGTTGTTGCTGGGTGCCCATGGGCGCGCCTTCTGTGCCGGTTTCGATCTCAACGCCATGCGCGAAGGCCGCGGCAGGATGGACCGTGAGTCCACCGACCTGGGCCGGCAGATGATCGAGGCAGTCGAAGCCATCCCCGCGATCACGCTGGCGGCGGTGCGCGGCCACTGCATCGGCGGCGGCGTGTTGCTCGCCGCGGCCTGCGACCTGCGCATCGTGGCCGACGACGCGCGCTTTTCCATTCCGGAAATGGACATCGGCATTCCGCTGGGTTGGGGCGGCGTGCCACGTCTGATCCGGCTGGTGGGGCCGACTGTCGCCATGGAACTGGTGCTCGACTGCCAGCCTTTCGACGCGGCGCAGGCCCTGGCCTGGCGCTTCGTCAATCGCGTCGTGTCCACGAGCGAACTGGACTCACGCAGCCTGGCCTGGGCTCGGCGCCTGGCATTGCACCCGCTGGGCGCGCTGCGCACGACGAAGCAGCGCTTCGCGACGGCGAACGACGCGCTGTGCACGGCCGAGGGCAGCCAGGCCGATGCCGACACCTTGCTGGCCGCCTACCGCGACCCGCAGACACTGGATGCGATGCAGCGCTATATGCAGGCTCACCGGCGCTAAAGGCGCCGCGCCCGGCGGCTGGGCTCAAGCCCCCGCTCACGCCCAGGCTTGCGCTTGCCCTCACACTCGCCCGTCAGCGCATTGATGCTGCCGAACCCGAATCCCAACTCGAAAACCAACCCGAACAAGCCATGGCCGGTGCCAGCCTGATTGCCCTGATCGACGACATCGCCAGCGTGCTGGACGATGTGGCCGTGCTCACCAAGGTAGCGACCAAGAAGACCGCCGGCGTGCTCGGCGACGACCTGGCGTTGAACGCGCAGCAGGTCACCGGTGTCGCACCCGATCGCGAGTTGCCGGTGGTCTGGGCGGTGGCCAAGGGCTCGGCGCTGAACAAGGCCATCCTGGTGCCGCTGGCGCTGGCCATCGGCGCCTTCGCGCCCTGGGCGGTGACGCCGCTGTTGATGATCGGCGGTGCCTTCCTTTGTTATGAAGGCTTCGAGAAGCTCGCGCACCGTTTCCTGCACAGCCGCGACGAGGACCAGGCGCAGCACGCCGAACGTGTGCGCGCGCTGGCCGACCCGGCGATCGACCCGGTGGCCTTCGAGGCGAAGAAGATCAAGGGCGCGGTGCGCACCGACTTCGTGCTTTCGGCCGAGATCATCGCCATCACGCTGGGCACCGTAGCGGCGGCGCCGTTCAAGACGCAGGTGCTGGTGCTGGTCGGCATTTCCGTGCTGATGACGGTGGGCGTGTATGGCTTTGTTGCCGGCATCGTCAAGCTCGACGATGCGGGCCTGCACTTGTCGCGCGCCGCCGGCCGCAACCACTGGGCCGCCCTGCAGCGCGCGCTGGGCGCGGGCATCCTGTGGTTTGCACCGTGGTTGATGAAAGGCCTGTCCGTGGTCGGCACCGCGGCCATGTTCCTGGTGGGCGGCGGCATCCTCACGCATGGTGTGCCGTGGCTGCACCATGGCATCGAAGCGCTGGCGCAGCGCGTCGCGCAGTTGCCCGGCGCCGGCAGCGTGCTGGCGCTGCTGACCCCCAGCCTGCTGGATGCGCTGGTGGGTGTGATCGCCGGCGCGCTGGTGTTGCTGGGTGTAAGCGCAGTAAGCAAGCTGCGCGGCCAGCCCGCTGCCGCGCACTGAGGGCGTTGCGGCGCAGCGTGGCGCCACGCCGGCGTGGTGTGTGAACCACGCACTTGCCGCGCTATTGCGGTAGTTTTCGTGACCCGCGCGATGCACCCGCGGCATAGCATTCGTGCATGATTTCGATGCAAGGGGTGCCGTCCTCGCTGATCGCGAAGAACGAGTCCTGGGTGCGCAAGCAGGCCCAGGCGCTGGCGCGCCACCTGCCGTCCAACGTGGAGAAGGCCGACCTGATCCAGGTCGGCCTGATCGCGGTGGCGCAAGCTTCCTTGGGTTTTGTGTGGGAAGGCGACCGCGATACGCCCGAAGCCACCGAAGCCTTCCTGCGCTACGCACGCGCGCGCGTCAAGGGCGCGATGCTGGATGAGCTGCGCCAGATGGACCACCTGGGCCGCGGCCAGCGGCGCAAGATCAAGGTGCTGCAGATCGCGCGCGAGCGCTGGCGCGGCACGCACGGCAGCGAGCCGAACATGGCGCGCTTGAGCGAACTGTGCGGCATGAGCATCGACGAAATATCACGGCTGGAGCAGGCCGATCTGGAAGGGCGCTTGAAGAGCAGCAGCCCGGGCGCCGACGACGAAGAGGCGCCACCCGAGTACCGCGCGGCCACGCCGCACGACGAGGTCGAGGCGCGGGTCGACACCGGCATCGTCATGCGTCGGCTGGAGCGTTTCTTTGCCGCGCTGCCCGAGCGCGAGCGCCAGGTCATCGACGCCTATCTGGGCGTCGGCCTGAGCCCCACCGAACTGGCCGCGACCCTGAATGTCACACCCTCGCGCGTGTCGCAGATGTTCAAGGCACTGGTGCAACGCACCGCGCTGCACTTCGGCCAGGACCCGAAACGCGCGATGGATCGGCTGCCCGATCGATCGGCCGAAGGCTTTGCCAAGCGCATGGCCGAACGCGAGGCGGAACTTGCCGCCAGCGCGGAATCCGGACCCTGGGGACGCATGGTGGAAGAGGTGCTGACCCGGCCGATCGAGCCGCCCAAACCAACTGCAGCGGTCGAGACGGTGCCGCTGGCCGATGCACCTGCATCCAAGCGCCTGCGCGTCAGCAGCGGCACGCGCTGGGGCTGAGCACAGACGCGGGCTGAGCCCGTGCCGGCTACTTGCCGTTGATGCCCAGCAGTTCCACTTCGAACAGCAGAGTCGCATTCGGCGGAATCACGCCGCCGGCGCCGCGTTCGCCGTAGGCAATGCCCGGCGGGCAGGTGAGCTTGGCCTTGCCGCCGACCTTCATGCGCTGCACGCCTTCGGTCCAGCACTTGATGACGCCGTTGAGCGGAAATTCGATCGGCTCGCCGCGCTTGTAGGAGCTGTCGAACTCCTTGCCATCGGGGAAGGTGCCGCGGTAGTGCACCTTGACCTTGTCGGTGGGGCCGGGGCTGGAGCCGCTGCCTTCCGTCAGCGAGCGGTACACCAGGCCGCTGGGGGTGACCACCGCACCGGGCTCTTTGGCCGCTGCGGCCGTGACACTGGATTGCGCAAAAGTGGAGCTCGCGCCGAGCACGATGACCGTGGCGCAGACGATCTTGACAAGTTTCATGAAGGTGTTCTTCCGGGCTGTAGGCATGTGCTGGATTTCACGCAGGGGCCGCGGCCCCTGCGCGAGCCCCTGGACGATCAGGCGTCGTACTTGAACGACAGCGAAACCCGGGCGCGGTAGGCCACGACCTTGCCGCCCTCGATCTTCATGTCGAGCTTGCTGACCTCGGCAACACGCAGGTCGCGCAGCGATTGGGCAGCGGTCTCGACGGCGTTTTTCGCCGCCGCCTCCCACGAAGTCGGGCTCGTGCCGATGATCTCGGTGACGCGGTAGACGCCGGATTCGCTTGCTTTCTTGGCCATGTGATTTGCTCCTGGCGGTTAAGAAGCTCGGGACCCATGCCCATGCCTCGGGAGGGCGATGATAGGCCGCTTGTCAAAACGCGAAAGACAGACCGACCAGCGCTTCGGCCTGCGTCAACCCGTCGCCCTTGATGGCCACGACGCAGCCGCCCGAGCAGAACAGGTTGCTGCTGCTGTTGATGAGAGTGAAGTAGCCACGCAACTCGACGCGCAGCGACAGCGGCCCGGCGAGAGGCCATTGGTAACCCAGGCCCAGGTTCATCGACGGGCGAAACTCTGCGGACAGTCCCGACAGTCCCGGTGCCAGCCGGGTGACGCCCAGGCCACCCATCACGTAGGCGCCGCGGCCGATGCCGCCTTCGAACCAGTTGGTGCCGCCCAGGTGCAGGTACGACACCTTCATCGGCACGGCGGGCGTGCCGGCGCTGGCCTCCAGGTCGGTGGACTGGTAGGACGCGAAGAGCTGCACCTGACGGCTCGGATCGATGGCCCAGTCGAGGGCGATGGCCCCCGAGGCGCTGCTCTTCATGTCGATCGAATCGTAGGGGCTGTTGCCTTGCTCGAAGCTGCCGCCGCCGCGATAACCGCCATACACGGTGAGTGAGTTCTGCGCGGCACAGGGCAGGGCCAGCGTGCTGAACAGGGCGACGGTGAGCAGGGCGATGCGCATGTGCGGATGTTAAGCGCGGGGCCGCGGGAATCTGCGTCTGAGATGCGCCTGAGAATCTGCGTTACTCTGGTGACATCGATCACGCCGCCAGCCCGCCCGATGAAGACCCATCGTATCGAAGTGCAACGCATCCGGAGCATGTCCAACGCCAACGGCATGCTGCATGCGCAGGTCGACGCCAGCGTGTTGCCCGGCACGAACCCGGAGGGCAGTACGCCCACCAGCTGGCTGAGCCTGAGCGAAGCCGACGCGCGCACCCTGCAGCAGTTGCTGAAGGCGCAGTTCGCGCAGATCGATGGGCGCAAGGCACGCAGCCAGCGTTGAGTCGCGACGCGATGTCCACCGAACGTGATCTGCTGGCGCGCACCGCGATCTTTGCGCGCGAGGTGGTCGCGCCCGGCGCGCCCGTGTGGGAAGCCCAACGCCGCATTGCGCGCGAGGCCATCGAAGCGGCTGCGGCCATCGGCCTGACAGGCCTGGAAGTGCCCTCGGCCTGGGGCGGCCTGGGGCTGGGCTTCGTGTGCAAGGTGCAAGCGGCGGAGTTGCTGGCCGCGGCCGACTTCGGCTTCACGATGTCGCTGATCAATACCCACAACGTCGCGGCGAAGCTGGCGCGCGAGGCGCCCGAGGCCGTTGCCACTGCGCTATGTGCCGCACACTGCTGGCCGGCCATCGCCTGGGCTGCACCGCGCTGACCGAAGCCGAGCGCCGGCTCGGATTTCGGCGCCATCCGGACCCGCGCGACGCGCACGCCGCAGGGCTGGCGCATCGATGGCGCGAAGGCCTGGATCACCAACGCCGCCGAAGCCGATGTGGTCGTGCTCTACGCGCAGACAGAACCCGGCAGTGGCGGCCGCGGCATCGCCTGCTTCGTCATCGACGGACAGCGCAGCGGCTTCGTGCGCGAGCCGGCGTTTGCATTGACTGCTCAGCACGCCATCGGCGCCGGCGCGTTCCGGCTCGATGGCTACCTGGCCACCGAGGACGAGATGCTGCAGCCGCCGGGCAAGGCCTTCAAGTCGGCGCTGACCTCGATCAACGGCGCGCGTACCTATATCGCGGCGATGTGCAACGGCATGGTCGGCGAGGCCTTGAAGGTCGCACAGGCTTTTGGGGAATCACGCCACAGCTTCGGCAAGGCGTTGGCCGAACACCAAGGCTGGCGCTGGCGCCTGGCCGAGGCCAGCGCCGAATTGCAAGCCGGCAGGCTGCTGGTCGAGCGTGCGGCGGCGCTGGTGCAGAGCGGCGCCGATGCACAGCTGGCGGCGGCACAGGCCAAGCTGTTCTGCACGCGCTTGGCCGAACGGCAGTTGCCGGTGCTGGCCCAGGCGATGGGCGCCGAAGGCCTGCGCGAGCACCATCCCTTCGGGCGCCACATGGCGGGTGCGCGTGTCGCCTCGTTCGTCGATGGGTCGAGCGAGATGCTGCTGGAGCGCATCGCGGCGCTCATCCGGACGGGTTGATGGCTGAGCCAGATCAAGGCGCGTTCGCTGGCTTCGCAAGGCTGGCACCGACAGACTTGACAAGCATGCGCGTTGGCATAGATTGCGCACATCGAAACGCTTCGCTGCCGAGGCCCTGGCGGCCTTCCTCGACTGGCGCTTCTTTGTGACCGCCGATTTGCCCACGCCGGGCGTGGGTCAAGGAGAAGGGTTATGCCTGCCTACATCACATTGGCGACGTTCACCGACCAGGGGGCGCGCAGCATGAAGGATTCGCCGGCGCGCTTCGAGGCCTTCAAGGCCATGGCCGAAGGCGCGGGCGTCGCCGTGAAGAGCGTGCACTGGACCACCGGCGCCTACGACCTCGTGCTCGTGTCCGAAGGCCCCGAGGAAGCGGTGATGAGCCTGAACATGAAGATGGCCGCGATCGGCAACATTCGCACGCAGACCTTGCGTGGCTTCAACCTCGCCGAGATGAAGAAGCTGGTCGCCGGGCTCGCCTGATGCCCGGGCGCGCCGTCGCTACTTCGCCCAGCTGTCCTTCAACCCGGTGATGCGGTTGAACACGGGTTTGTCCGCCGCGTGGTCCACGCGGTCGGCGACGAAGTAGCCGTGGCGCTCGAACTGGAACTTGTCGTCGGCCTTGGCCTGGGCGAGTGAGGGTTCGAGCCAGCCGCTGACGATCTTCTTGCTGTGCGGGTTGAGGCAGTCCTTGAAGTCGCGGCCGGCCGCGTCGGGCTGCGCTTCGGTGAAGAGCCGGTCGTACAGCCGCAACTCGGCGGGCAGCGCATCGTGTGCCGCCACCCAGGTCAGCACACCCTTGGTCTTGACCGCATCGGCGCCCGGCGTGCCGCTGCGTGTGTCGGGGATCAGCTTGGCCTGCACCTCGGCGACCGTGCCGTCGAAGTTCTTCTTCAGGCCCGTGCACTGGATGATGTAGCCGTATTTCAGGCGCACCACGCTGCCTTCGATCTTCGCGCCCGCGCCGTCGAAGCGCGGCGGGCTCAGGCGGTGGTAGCCCTTCAGCGGCTCTTCCATGAAGTCTTCGCGTTCGATCCAGACTTCAGGGCCAAGCGTGAAGTGGCGCAGGCCGCGTTCCGGCTGACCCGGATGCAGCGGCGCGGTGCAGGGCAGCGTCTGGCCCTTGCCGATGACGGCGTCCCAGTTGCTGAGCACCAGTTTCAGCGGGTCGAGCACGGCCATCGCGCGCGGCGCTTTGGCGTCGAGGTCTTCGCGCAGCGCGATGTCCAGCGAGCTGTAGTCGATCCAGCCGCCGGCCTTGCTGACCCCGCTGCGCTCGGCCAGCACACGCAGGCTCTGTGGTGTGTAGCCGCGCCGGCGCATGCCGACGAGCGTGGGCAATCGCGGGTCGTCCCAGCCATCGACGATCTTCTCTTCCACCATCTGCCGCAGCTTGCGCTTGCTGGTGACGATGTAGCTCAGGTTCAGCCGCGCAAATTCGTACTGCTTCGGCAGTGGTGGCGCGAGCAAGCCGACTTCGGCCAATCGTTCGAGCACCCAGTCGTAGAACGGCCGCTGGTCCTCGAACTCCAGCGTGCAGATGCTGTGCGTGATGTTCTCCAGCGCATCCTCGATCGGGTGCGCATAGCTGTACATCGGGTAGATGCACCAGGCGTCGCCGGTGTTGTGGTGCGTGGCGCGCTTGATGCGGTACAGCGTCGGGTCGCGCAGGTTGATGTTGGGCGACGCCATGTCGATCTTCGCGCGCAGCACCATCGCGCCGTCGGCATGATCGCCATGGCGCATTTCGCGCAGCCGCGCCAGGTTCTCGGCCGGCGTGCGTGTGCGAAACGGGCTGTCGGTGCCGGGCGCGCCGAAGTCGCCGCGGTGCGCGCGCATCTCCTCGGCGCTCTGCTCGTCCACATAGGCGTGGCCGGCCTCGACCAGCGCCTCGGCCGCGCGGTACATGAAGTCGAAGTAGTCGCTGGCGTAGAACAGGTGGCTCGTACTTGTGTCACCCACGCCGGCCTTCCAGTCGTAGCCCAGCCAATGCACCATCTCGACGATGGCATCGACGTATTCCTGCTCTTCCTTCTCCGGGTTGGTGTCGTCGAAGCGCAGGTGGCAGACACCGCCGTATTCGGCTGCCAGGCTGAAGTTCAGCCAGATGCTCTTGGCGTGTCCGACATGCAGATAGCCGTTCGGCTCGGGCGGGAAGCGGGTGCGGATGCGCGCCGGGTCGACCGCGCCGGCTCGGTGATGTGCCGCGTCGCCGGGGCTGCCGCCGAAGCGGCGCTGTGCGTAGGTGCCGGCTTCGAGATCGCGTTCGATCACGGTGCGCAGGAAGTTGCTGGGCTTGGCGGCTTCTTCTTTGGGGGCGGAGGACATGCGTCGATTCTATCGACGCACCCTCAATGTCCGTCCTGGCGCTTCAGCCGTGCCAGCTCCGCGTCGAGCATGCGCTTGCGCAGGCCGTCGCCGCTCAGGCTGGCGAAGGTGACGATGCCGTGGATCGCCAGGCCCAGCCCCCAGCCGGCCAGCGGCCACAGGTGCCAGGCCTTGCCGCCGCCCACCCAGTTGATGGCGGCCAGGCCCAGGTTGACCAGCACAAAGACGGTGGCGTGGATGTAGAAGCCCATCTTGCGGTTGACGCGGCGCTGCGCGCGACGTTGCAGGTCTTGTTCGATGAGGACAGTCATGGTGCGTTTTCCGGTTGCGAAGTGAAGGGGTCAGGAGGCGATGCCGCTCAACTGCGTGCCCCACAGCAGGCTGCCGAGAAAGCGCCCCGGCAGCAGCGTGAAAATTCCGGCCACCAGGCAGCCGCCGATGAAGATGCCCTTCATCGCCTTGCGATGCGCCTGCACGTTGCCGCGGCGGATCTGCCAGATGGCATAGGGCAGCATCACCGCCACAAACAGCGTGAAGCCGTGGATCGGTGTGTAGCCGGCGATGTTCGGCAGCCGGTAGTCGCGGATGAATGCGCTGGACAGCGCCGTGCTGCCCATCAGCAGCACCCAGCACCAGCCCAGCGTGCGGTGGCTGAAGCTGCCCTTGCGCCGGCTCAGGATCAGCGCGCCCAGCGCCAGCGCGCCGACGGCCGTCACCAGGTGAAAGAAGATCAGCGGGTGGCGCTGCAGAAGTCCGGCATAGGCGTTCATGGCTTGGCCTTTTGCGAGCCGAGCGGCAATGGTCTCGGGCAAGTGGCTCAGCCGGTTCACCGCTGCCACGGCGGCCGCGGCAGCGCGAGGCTCCAGCGTCAGGCCGATGTGGCCGATGCCGGGCAGCAGCGTCACCGGCAGCGCCTTGCCCTCGGCCTTGAACACCGCGTCGAAGCGCTCGGCGTAAAAAGCCTCGTCATCGGCGCCGGCCAGCAGCGCCATCGGCTGGCGTGTGCGCTGGATGCTGGCGCGCCAGTCGCGTTCGGGCCGGAAGTTCTGCGCCAGCGCGAAGGAGTATTCGGGCGTCAGGAAGGCCTTGGCCGATTCATTCAGCGCGAAGCGGGTCACCGGCAGGTCATTGAAGGCATGCACGCCTAGCGCGTCGAGCAGGGCGATGGCGACGATGCGCGGCACCCCCACGCTGACCCAGCCGCCGCTGTGCGGCCGGTAGGTGGGCGCGTCCTGGCTGATGAAGGGTGACATCAGCAGGTAGTGCTCGAACTGAGTCTGCCGCGCGCTCGCCGCCACACGCAGCACAAAGCCGCCACCGGCCGAGAACCCGGCCAGCGTGGCCGGCTTGGCCGGCTGCACGGCACGCATGAAGTCCTCCACGTCGTCATCGAGCTGGCCAACGTAGGCAATGTGCCCCTTGCGCCCCGATGCGCCGTGACCGCGCATGTCCAGTGCATAGGCCGCGTAACCCGCAGTGGCAAAGGCCTTGGCCAGCACATGCATGCTCTGGCTGCTGGCCGACGAGCCGTGCACCAGCAGCACGCTGCCGCGTGGGGCGCCATGCGCTGCGTAGGGGCGATAGACGATGCGCGTGCCGTCGCGTGCCGCGAAGTGGCGGGTGGCGGGCAGGTCGGAATAGTCGACGTGCTTGAACGGGTCGTTGATGCTGAGCATCGGCGCCGGCGTGCCTGGGCCGCCCAAGGCGATGGCGGCCGCGATGGCGCCGAGCGCCAGTGACGAGCACGACGGCGGGAATGAGGAGGATTCTGCGCATGGTGTGCGCTCCGTGGAGGTGCTGCGAAGTCGCCAGCTTATGCAGCCCTGTTCGGGCGCGCTGCCCTGCTCAGACGAAACGACGACTGGTCGGACAAAGCGGCGCAGGCGCGGTGCAAAACAAGCGCGGTGCGACACCAGCTGCGCAGATTCGCCCGGCGCGGCCGCACCCGGCGCGGCGCGCTACATGCCCTTGAACAGGTGCGCGTACAGCCGGCTGACGGTGATCAGCTCGCTGCGGCCTTTGAGCGTGAGAAAGGCCTTGCCCGATTCGTCGCGCCGCGCGCTGGCGACCTGGCGCGCCTGCACCACGGTGCCGCGATGCACCTGCCAGAAACGTTGTGGGTCCAGCTGCGGCAGCAGCTCGCGCAGCGACAGGCGGATCAGGTGTTCGCGCTGCGCCGTGACGACGCGCAGGTACTTGTCGGCGGCTTCGAAATACAGCACCTCGTCGATCGGCACCAGATGCACGGTGGCGCCGACCTGCGCCTGGATGACTTCCAGGCGCGGTACCTGCGTGGTCCCATGGCCTGAAGCGAGTGGCCCGCCCAGCCCACCGCCCAGCCCACGAGCCCGACCAGCGCGCGCAGGCGCTCCACACTGGCTTGCAGCTCCTGTGCCGCACCCTGGCGCGCGGCCAGCAGGCGCTGCAGCCGCAGCACGCAGGCCGCCAGCCGATCGCCCTGCACGGGCTTGAGGAGATAGTCCACCGCCTGCGCGTCGAAGGCCTGCAGCGCGTACTGGTCGTAGGCGGTGACAAACACCAGCAGCGGGAAGTGCGGGCCTTCCAGCCCTGGCGCACCGTCGGGCCAGTCCTCGGCCAGCGCGCGCGCGGCGTCCAGCCCGCTCTGGCCCGGCATGCGGATGTCCAGAAAACACACGCTGGGCTTCAAGAGCAGCGCTTGTTCTGCGGCCTGCAAGCCATCGCCGGCCACGGCCACGATCTTCAGCTCGGGCCACAGCCGCGCCAGTTCGGCGCGCAGGCCTTCGGCGAGCAGCGGCTCGTCTTCGGCAATGAGCGCGGTGGGCGCGGAGCTGGCGTTCATCGGTCCAGCGGCAGGCGGATGCGTGCGAGCGTGCCGCCGCCGCTGTCGTCCTGCAACTCCAGGCTGGCGCGGCCTGCGTACAAGCTGCGCAGCCGCTCGCGCACCTGCTGCAGCCCGAAGTGGCTGTGGCCGGGCATCGTGCCGAGGTGGCAGTCCAGGCCGACGCCGCTGTCGCGCACGCTCAGCACCAGCATGGCGCCCTCGCGCAAGGCGGTGATCTCGACGCGGCCGCCCGCCACCTTGGGCTCCAACCCATGCTTGATGCTGTTTTCCACCAGCGGCTGCAGCAGCAGGGGCGGCACGCCGATGTCGCGCAGTTCATCGGGCAAATCAAGCTGCGTCAACAACCTGGCGCCCATGCGCACCTGCATCAACGCCAGATAGTCGCCGATGCGCTCGAACTCGGTGGCCAGCGGGTGCATGCTGCTGCGCGAGGCATTCAAGGTGGCGCGCAGGAAGGCGATGAGCCGGTCCAGCATGGCCTGCGCGCGTGCCGGGTCCATGGCGATCAGCACGCGCAGGTTGGCCAGCGTGTTGAACAGCATGTGCGGTTCGAGCTGCGATTCGAGCAGCTTGAGCTGGTTCTCTGCCGCAGCGCGGCGCGCCGCTTCGGCATCGGCGCGCGCCTGCGCCAGACGCTCCAGCAAGGTCAGCGTGATCACCGAGGCCGCCGACGCCAGCAGGCTGACCAGCCAGATGGTGCGGCTGGCGCCGCTGTACAGCGCTCCCTGGCTGTCCACCGGCGCCGCACCGAACAAACCCGCCAATGCGGTGCCCGCCACCGGGCCGATCGCCAGGCCCAACAACACCAGGCCGATCATCCACGGCCAGCCGGGAAATCCGCGGTGTGGGTCCTGCGCCAGGCCCTGCTTCAGGCGCGCGCGGTTGCGCAAGAACGCCACGGCGTGCCGGCCGCCGTCGATGATCAACCAGCAGATCAGGCCGATGCACAGTGAGTGCACCAGGTTGATACCGAAGCCGCCCTTGCCAGCGACCGTGAGCACGGCGGCGATGGCCACGCAAAGCGCCAGCACGAAGCTCGCGCCGCGCAGCAGTTGGCGGCCGACAGTTTGCCGGGCTTCAGCGCCGATGCCGGCCGCAGCATGCGGCAGCGAGGTGGGCAGGGTGGACATCGCTGGCGATTCTGCGGCACGCGGCGTGCCAGCGCTGCGCCTTTGCGACCGCCGCGTCCGCGTGCGGCGCGAGATGCGGCGGGCACGGCGCGAAGTGCGCCTGTCGGGGTGGGCCGGTGGGGCGCGGCGCGCCGAATGTGGGCCATGCGGGCTGTGCTGGGTAGGTTTTGCAGTGCATGCAGATGGCTACACTTGGCGCACCTGATGGCCCGGCGCCATCGCATATTCAACATCCCCCGCACGCCGAGCCTGGAACCGCATCGATGACCAAGAACGTGGTGTGCGTCAAATGGGGCACGCTGTACGGCGCCGACTACGTGAACCGGCTGTATGCGATGGTCGCGCGCCACCTCAGCCCGCCATTCCGATTTGTCTGCCTGTCCGACCGCGCCGAGGGGCTGCGCCGCGAGGTCGAATGGTTCGAGTTGCCCGAACTGGGATGTGCGCACCCGGTGGGCACGATGGGCAAATGGCGCAAGCAGATCCTGTGGGGGCGCGAGGTGCCCGGCCTGACCGGCGTGGCGCTGTTCATCGACCTCGATTCAGTCATCGTCGGTTCGCTCGACGACTACTTCAGCCACGGCTCGCCCGATGACGTGATCCTGGCGCGCAACTGGGCGCGTCCCTTGCAGCGTCTGGGCCAGACCTCGGTGTTCCGCTACCCAGTAGGCGCCAACCCGCAGGTCCTCGACGACTTTCGTGCCGACCCGCAGGGCATTGCCGAGCGCTTCCAGTTCGAGCAGCACTACGTGACGCATGCGGTCAAGGGCGGCATCAAGTTCTGGCCGGAAGAATGGACGCGGCATTTCCGCCTGCACTGCTTGCCGAGCTTTCCGCTGAACTACCTCAAGGTCGCTGCGTTGCCGCCGAGCGCGCGTCTCGTCACCTTTCCCGGCGGGCCGAACCCGGACGATGTGATGCTCGGGCGCTGGAACAAGCGCGTGCCGCCGCATCAGTCGCGCTGGGCCCATCTGAAGGCCACCTTCGGACCGGCCGATGCACGGGTGGACAACAGCCGGCTGCGCCATCTGCGGCGCTATGTGCTGCCGGTGCCGTGGATCGCGACCCACTGGCACGAATGAGCCCGGTCACATCGCGCGACATGGACCGGTCGGTCAACATCATCTGCATGAAGTGGGGCAAGCTCTACGGCCCCGAGTACGTGAACTTCCTGCGCGCGGGTGTGGCGCGGCATCTGAAGCGGCCGTTTCGCTTCGTCTGCTTCACCGACGATGCGGCCGGACTGGACACGCGAGGTCGAGGCGCTGCCCTTGCCCGAGCTCGGCCTGGTGCAGGGCAAGAGCGATCAGCGCTGGCGCAAGCTCGCCGTCTTTCGCAAGGACCTGTTCGATCTGCAGGGCACGACGCTGTTTCTCGATCTCGACCTGGTGATCGTCGATTCGATCGACGCCTTCTTCGAGGCGCCGGGCCGGTTCCTGATCATCCGCGACGACGACCTGTTCCGCCGCAAACCGCTGCGCAAGTTGAACCCGCAGCGCGATCGTTTCCTGCACAGCGTGGGCAATTCCTCGGTCTTTCGCTACGACATCGGGCAGCACGTGGACATCCTCGACGCCTACCTGGCCGACCCGGCGGCAGCCACGGCGGCCTACGAGATTTCGCAGCAGTTCCAGAGCGCCCAACTGGCCAAGGCCGGCCTGCTCGACTACTGGCCCAAGGGTTGGTGCGTGAGCTTCAAGAACGACTGCGTGCCGCGCCACCTGAACAGCTACCGCGCCGACCCCGCCGTGCCGGCCGGCGCGAAGATCGTCGTCTTCGCCGGCACGCCGAAGATGGGCGACGTGCTGGCCGGCGGCGGGCACCGCTGGCACCGGCGCATCGGCAACGTCGATTGGTTGCGCAGCGCCTGGAGCGGGCAGGCACCGGAACGAGACTGATGCTGCCCTTCAACCGTCCGCTCATGACGGGACAGGAGTTCACCCGCATCCGTCCCGCGCCGTGCGCACGGCGGCCATGCGCGCATGCGCGTGCGCGTTCGCGCCGGTGCGCCACTACGTGCCGCTGCATCCGTCACCGGCGGCCCCACGCTTCGGTCGCGGCGGCAGCAGCATGGCGCGCGCCGACGAGGCCGTGTGTCGCAGCGCATGACGCCGAGTCCCTGGGCGATTGCCGCCCACGAGCTGAAGCGGCGCACGCTGCGCGGCCTGAAGCGTGGCCTGCGGCCGATCTGGATGCGCCGGCTCGAGCGCCGCAACGCACAAAGCCGCGAATCGCTGCTCTCGCCCGACGGGCCGGTGGTCTCGCTCACCACGTACGAGCCGCGCTGGCCGCGGGTGCACTACACGCTCGAGAGCATCGGTGCGGGTCGGCTGAAGCCCTCGCGCCTGGTGCTTTGGGTGGCACCGTCGGTGCTGACACTCGGCACGCCGGCGCCGCTGCAAAGGCTCGTCGCGCGCGGGCTGGAAATCCGCAGCTGCGAGGACCTGGGGCCGCACAAGAAGTACTTTCCGCTGGTCATGGAAGGGCCGGCGAAGCGCGACCTCGTCACCGCCGATGACGACGTGCTGTATCCCGCGGACTGGCTTTCCAAGCTGGCGGATGCAGCCACGCAAAGGCCCGAGTTCATCCATGCCCACCGCGCGCATGTGATGGCCTTCGCCAGTGATGGCAGCTTCCTGCGCTACGCCGATTGGCCCGCCTGCCGGTCCACGCTGCCGAGCCCGCTGCACTTCAGCACTGGCGTGGGCGGTGTGCTCTATCCGCCGGCGATGCAGGAGCACCTGCGCGCGGCCGGGGACGGCTTTCGTGCCGTGTGTCCGCGTGCCGACGACATCTGGCTGAACGCGGTGGCGTTTCGCGCCGGCATCGCGGTGTGCCAGGCGGCGGTGTTCAGCCCGCTGCTGTTCGAGGTGCCGGGCACGCGCACGCACGGCCTGGCCAAGCACAACGTCGAAGGCGGCGGCAACGATCAACAGCTCGCCGCCACCTACACCGACGAGGAGCGCGCACGCCTTCGTGCCGCTCAGGCGAACGACGCATCCAGATAGGCCTGCAGCGACGCGGCGTCGCTGCAGCGGCGTGATGCGCAGCGCCGCAAGCAGCGCCGCGTCCCAGGCTATCGCCGGCGTTGGAGGCATGCTGCAGCGCTGCGATGCGCGCGTGCGGCATCAGCAACCCGGCCGTCAGCAGGCTGGTGCTCATGCCGCCGACGACGATGAGCGCGCGCTCTTGCGCCAGCAGATAGAGGCACTCGACGGGCAGCGTGCGCGGCACCTCCGTTGCCGCCGGCTGGCCGGCCAGGCCGAGGAAGTCGGGTGCGGCTTCGCGCGGGTGGTACTTGAAGAAGAAGGGCCGACCGAGCGCCAGCAGCCGCTCGACGACATGGCGCACGAGCACGCTGTAGTCGGGGTTGCGTTCGGCATAACTTGCATGGCTCAGCGTCAGCAGCACCGCGCCGGCACCGACACCCTGCGCCTCGAAGCCGCTGCGCGCACACAGCCGGCTGGCGAGCTCCTGCAGGCTGGCGCTGCCCAGGCATGCCGACGGCAGGCGCGCGACGCTCAGCCCGCGCAGCTCGGGCCGCAGCAGCTCGGGATGAATGGCCAGGTAGCGCTGCACCAGTGGATGCGTGCCAAGCACCTGCACGTCAGACCAGCCGCGTCCCAGGCGCAGCCGCTGGCGCCAGCGCGTCACGGCGCCGTGCGCACGGTAGCGAAAGTCGGTGTAGGCCAGCGCGCCGTCCTCGGCGCAGCAGCGCAGCGCCTGCGGAAACTCGCGTGCCGTCTCGATCAGCAGCGCCTGGCCGGCGTCCTGGCGGTCGTTGAATACCGTGACGACCGTCGGGGCGAAGTCTTTCAGCGCGGCGACGATGTCGCCCTGCACGGCGGCCGTGGAGCGCGTCTTCTCGGTCTGCCCGGCGCGGCGCCGCGGTGCGATGAACTCGATGCGCTCGAACGGCGACTGGCTCCAGCCGTCGATGGCACCGGCGAACAGGTCGGGGTCGAGCACGTCGGGCAGAAACAGCAGTCGGCATCGGCCCGCCGCAATGCGCGTTTCTTCGGCCAGGGCCGTGGCCAGGATGAACTGCAGGCTGCTCTGCGCGAGGATCAAATGCCGGGCCGCGTGCGCAGCGGTCCTCGCTCACCCGCAGCCCGGTCACACTGCGGCTAGGCTCACGCCGCGGCTGCGCGCCAGCCCTGGCGTGCCAGCAGCTCGAAGGCGTCGGGCCGCACGTCCTGCGTCGCGATCGCGCGGCGCACGTAGTCCGCCGTGACCAGGCCGCTGTCGAGACATTCCTTCAGCAGTCCGAAGAAGAACGCTTCCTGGCGCGGGTCCGGATGCGGCAGGTACTTCCGTCCCCCGCCCAGCAGGCCGCGCTCGCGCAGCCAGCGGCGCAGCTGGCCACTGCGGCCCTGGAAGTTGGTGTTGAAGTCGACCGGCAGGCCGGTCTTCCAGGGCTGCGTCAGCCGTTCGGTCATGTGCAGCAGACGGGTTTCGGGTTCCAGCTTGTCGAAGGAGTTCCAGACCTCGGGCAAGTCGCCGATGGTCTGCGGGTCCTGATCGGCGAGCTGGATCCACGGCTTGTAGTCCAGTTTGCCGGCGAACATGGCGTCGATTTCCTCGTCCCAGCGCCAATGCGGTGAGCCTGGCGCAATCCAGCAGCATCACACTGCTGGCCCAGGCGCCCGCGCCGCCGCCTTTTTCCGCGGGCAGGTTGCGGCAGATGATGGCCTTGCCGCCCATGTCGCTGTCGAGCAGTTCGAGCACGTCGCCGCCCACCGAAAACACGTCCGGGTCGGTGACCAGCGCGCGCCCCTGGTAAGCCCATCAGTTGCGGCACCATGCGGCGCAGTGGGCTGAAGGACTGCAGATCGTCGTTGTGCCAGGTCGCCATCTTGCCCATGCGCAGGTACGGCTGCCCCTCGCGGCGATGCAGGTGGGGCGTTTCTTCGAGACGCAGGATGCGCACCTCGAAGCGCTCCGGGTGGCGGCTCTGGCGGCGGAACGAGTGCGCGGAGGCGATCGCTCCGAGCATCTGCTGCTCGTTGGTGTGGATGTAGACGACGGGCTTGATCATCGCGGCGTGCGCTCTGGTGGCGTCACTTGTGGCAGTGTACGGCGTGCATGCTGCCGCACAGAGACGCGGCGAAACTGAATCGCATCATCTGCAGGCCTGACCGCCTGCCCTCGAAGAGGAAGCTCAAGTATCTCCATCAACTTGATGATTGCGAGCGTTCGCCCGACACCCCATGCACTACGATGAAAAGCTCGATGGTATTGCGCACCTATCGTGTTGGCTTCCTGGAGGCTTGCATGTTCAAGAAGGCTTTGAGCCGCTATTCCTCTGACCCAGAAGTGCGCCGCAGTTCGCGCTGGCGAAAGCTGCAGAAATACGCCAAGCGCAATGATTTCCAGGTTTACCGCGCGCACCTGATCTGGCTGTCGGATGAGAAGTTCCGCCATGCGAGCAAGGTTTGGAAAGGCGTCCCGGGCTTGCCGGACGACCGCCGTTTCTTCCTGATGAGCACCGCGACCAGCGTCCGCGATATTGACGGCGACTCGGCCGATATTGGCGTGCGTTTCGGCACCAGCAGTTTCTTCATCCTATGCGGCATCGATAACCCGGCCAAGCAACATCACATGTTCGATTCGTTCGAAGGCTTGTCCGAACCAACACAAGAAGACAGCGTCGTCGGCAAGGAGACCGTGTGGAAAAATGGCCAACTGCTTGCCGAGGAAGAAGTGACGAAGAACAACCTTCGCATGTACGCGGACCGTTGCCGCTACTACAAGGGGTGGATTCCGGCGCGATTCGCGGAAGTTCAGGACAAGAGTTTCGCCTTTGTGCATATCGACGTCGATCTCTACCAGCCTACGCGCGATACGCTCGAGTTCTTCTATGAGCGCCTCAGCACGGGCGGTGCCATTGTTTGCGACGACTACGGTTCGGGATTCTGCAATGGCGCGCGCAAAGCGATGGATGAATTCATGGCCGATAAGCCGGAATCGCTGATCCATATTCCGACCGGACAGGGGTTGGTGATCAAGAGGTGATTCGGCGCGTTGCCGCCCAGCCGGAATACCTCAGACCAGGCGGCTGGTGACTGGGCAACCGCCGGATATGGATCCAAGGGGCGAAGTGGCTTTCGGTGTCGACCGTGGATCATCCCGCTTTGCGGGATTGCCCGGTGCGACTCAGGCTCAAGACACGCAACCGAGCCGCCGCAGGGTTTCGACGACCCGATCCGCCGCTTCATCGGCCGTCATCGTCACCGTGTTCAGGCGCAGTTCGGGATTCTCCGGCGCCTCGTAGGGGGAGTCGATGCCGGTGAAGTTGCGCAATTCGCCGCGCCGTGCCTTGGCATACAAGCCTTTCACGTCGCGCTGCTCCGCCACCTCGAAGGGCGTGTCGACATGGATCTCGACGAACTCGCCCTCGCCCATGAGGCTGCGCGCCAAGGCGCGCTCGGAGCGGAAGGGCGAGATGAAGGCGCTGAGCACGATCAAGCCGGCATCCACCATCAGCTTGGCTACTTCAGCCACGCGCCGGATGTTCTCCACGCGGTCTTCGACGGTGAAGCCCAGGTCGCGGTTGAGGCCATGGCGCAGGTTGTCGCCGTCGAGCAGGTAGCTGTGGCGGCCCAAAGCCAGCAGCCGCAGTTCCACACGATTGGCGATGGTCGACTTGCCAGCACCCGACAGGCCGGTGAACCACAGCACCACGGGTTTCTGCCCCTTCAGCGCCGAGCGCGCCGCCTTGTCCACATCCACGGCCTGCAGGTGGATGTTGTGCGAGCGGCGCAGCGCAAAATGCAGCATGCCCGCACCGACGGTGTGATGGCTCAGGCGGTCGATGAGGATGAAGCCGCCGGTGTCGCGGTTGACCTTGTAGGCGTCGAAGGGCACGGCGCGGTCGAGCGCTATGTTGCACACGCCGATCTCGTTCAACTCGAGTTTCTTCGCCGCGAGGTGCTCCAGCGTATTGACGTTGACCTTGTACTTGGGTTCGGTGACGGCGGCGCCTACCGTGCGCGTGCCGATCTTCAGCAGGTAGGGTCGGCCCGGCAACATCGGCTCGTCCGCCATCCACACGATGCTGCATTCGAACTGGTCGGCCACTTCGGCGGGTGCGTCCGCGGCCGAGATCATGTCGCCCCGAGAAATGTCGATCTCGTCTTCGAGGGTGATCGTCACCGACTCGCCGGCCACGGCTTGCGTGCGGTCGCCCTCGAGCGCCACGATGCGCGCCACGCGGCTCTCGCGCCCCGAGGGTTGTACGCGGATGCGGTCGCCCGGGCGCAGGCGGCCGCTGGCGATCAGGCCGCAGAAGCCGCGAAAGTCGAGGTTCGGCCGGTTCACCCATTGCACCGGCAGGCGCAGTGGGCCGGCCTGCGCTCGCGTCTCGTCGATCTCGGCGGTCTCCAGAAAGGCCATCAGCGTCGGACCTTCGTACCAGGGCATGCGCGGGCTGGGCGAGGTCATGTTGTCGCCCTTCAGTGCGGACAGCGGAATCGTGCTGATGTCCGTCAGGCCGATCTGTGTGGCGAACGCACGGTAGTCGGCGTCGATGCGGCGACAGACTGCCTCGGCGTAGTCCACCAGGTCCATCTTGTTGATCGCCAGCACCAGCTTGCGGATGCCGATCAGCGACACCAGGTAGCTGTGCCGGCGTGTCTGCGTCAGCACGCCCTTGCGCGCGTCGATCAGGATCACCGCCACATCGGCGGTGGACGCGCCGGTGACCATGTTGCGCGTGTACTGCTCGTGGCCCGGTGTGTCGGCGACGATGAACTTGCGCTTGTCGGTGCTGAAGAAGCGGTAGGCCACGTCGATGGTGATGCCCTGCTCGCGCTCGGCCGCCAGGCCGTCCACCAGCAGCGCGAAATCGATCTCGCCGCCTTGCGTGCCCCACTTCCTGGAGTCGGCCTCGACGGCGGCGAGCTGGTCGTCGAAGACCAGCTTCGATTCGTACAGCAGCCGGCCGATGACGGTGCTCTTGCCATCGTCCACCGAGCCGCAGGTGATGAAGCGCAGCAGGCTCTTCTTCTCGTGGCGCTGCAGGTATTCGTGGATGTCCGTGGCGATCAGTTCGGAGACGTGGGCCATCAGAAATAACCCTCCTGCTTCTTCTTCTCCATCGACGCGGCGCTGTCGTGGTCGATCATGCGGCCCTGGCGCTCCGAAGTGCGCGTGAGCAGCATTTCCTGGATCACCTGCTCCAGCGTTGTGGCCTCGCTCTCGACGGCGCCCGACAGCGGGTAACAGCCCAGCGTGCGGAAGCGCACCTTTTTCATCGTCGGCACCTCGCCGGGCCGCAGGCGCATGCGCTCGTCGTCCACCATGATGAGGGTGCCGTCGCGTTCCACCACCGGCCGCAGGTCAGCGAAGTACAGCGGCACGATGGGGATGTTTTCGCGCTGGATGTACTGCCAGACATCGAGCTCGGTCCAGTTGGAGATCGGAAACACGCGCATCGACTCGCCCTGGCGCTTGAGGCCGTTGTACAGGTGCCAGAGTTCGGGGCGCTGTTGTTTCGGATCCCAGCGATGCTGAGCGGTGCGGAACGAGAAGATGCGTTCCTTGGCGCGCGACTTTTCCTCGTCGCGTCGGGCGCCGCCAAAGGCGGCGTCGAATCCGTAGTGGTCCAGCGCCTGCTTCAGACCCTGTGTCTTCCACATATCGGTATGCAGCTGCGAGCCATGGTCGAAGGGGTTGATGCCCAGCGCCTTGGCCTCGGGGTTCTGGTGCACCAGCAGTTCCATGCCGAGTTCGCGCGGCATGCGTTCACGCAGTTCGTACATGGCGCGGAACTTCCATGTCGTGTCCACGTGCAGCAACGGGAAGGGGGGCGGGGCGGGATGGAAGGCCTTCTTCGCCAGATGCAGCATCGTCGCGCTGTCCTTGCCGATCGAGTACAGCATGACCGGGCGCTCGGCCTCGGCCACCACCTCGCGAAGAATATGGATACTCTCCGCCTCCAATCGCTGCAGATGGGTCAGTCGGGTGGGCTCGTCCATGGAGTGCTTTGGCGGCGACGCCGTATAGCGTGCGGGTCTGTCGGATTTCAGCGGGAAAGCATAAAGGGAATTGCGGGCATGACACGGTTCACCCATTGCATCTTGCATGCGGGCATGCACAAGACCGGCACGACCACCATCCAGGACGTGCTGGCCGCGAACCGGGCGCAGTTGGCCACGGCGGGATTCATCTATCCCACAGAGGATGGAAAGGCGCGCGACCACAACCCGCTGGCGCACAGGCTGGCAACCTGTACGGACGAGGAACTGGTGTCCATTCGCAGCGAACTGGTGGGCCAGTCGCGCCCGGCCAACGCGCTGTCGAGTGGTGAGGCTCGACTGCTGCTGAGCGCGGAAGAGTTCTCGACGCGGATCTGCAACCCGCACCCGTGGGCAGGCTTCGACGATGGCGCCTACTGGGATCACCGGCGGCGCTATCTGGCGCGTCTGCGACAAGTGCTTCCGGACGCGGCCACGGTCGAGGTCTTTCTTTGTTTCCGCGAGCACGAGTCCTATGCGCACGCCTTGTATGCCACCAAGGTGCTGAGCGGCAAGGTCGACTGGAGCTTTCCGGAGTTCGTCAGACGATGTGCGCCGATCTTCGATTACGGGCGCCAGGTCGAGGTGCTGCAGGAATCGCTCGGGCCGGTGCGCATCGAAAGCTTCGAGCGCCTGCGCGCGGATCTCGCGAACCGCTTCTTCACCTGGATTGGCGTGCCGATCCAGGTCGCGAGCACGCCGCGGCTGAGACCGACGCCGACGCTGGATCTGATCCACTGGCTGGCCACGGCTGCGCAGTCGCCGACAGACGGCGGACGAGCGCGAGCGGCGCGCAACCTTCTGCCGGGACTATCTGCGCAAGCCTGACGTAGCGGCTGTGGCTGTCGAAAGTCTCTGGCAATCGTCGCAGCAGCGGCAGGACTTCCTTGGACAGTGCCATCCGCCACCGCTGGCGGACTGGCCGCCAATGCGGGCGACCGGCCGAATTGCCGATCCCGCCGACTCTCGATCGCCGCACGGCTGCAGATCGAAGCCGAGTACCGCCAGTGGCGGCAGCGGTATGGCGGCCGTCGCAAGCACTGGATCTACTTCTGGCGCAGGGCTAGGCGCAGGGGTTCGGACACGGCGCCCATTGGCTCAGCGACAGAGGCTATTCGAGCCAATGTGTGGCGATCCACGGCGCCGGTTTCGCCGCGCGCCAGTTGCCGTTGTTGCGACCCGCCAGCGCGTCGGGTGGATTGACCACGCCGTGGAAGATGAGGATGCGCGCGCCCGCGGGCACCGCCGGCGGCTTGAGGTAGTTCAGCGGAAAGCGCGGCACGCAGTGGTACTTCCAGCTGGCGCACCACGCCGCCGGCCAGTACGCGAGCTTTTGCTGCCGGTGCAGGTAGTCGGAAAGGAAAGCCTGTTCGTTGCGGAACTTGTCGCGCACGCTGGCATGCGTGGCGCGGAAGGTGGCCAGCACATCCGCATGCGCACCCAGCACAAAGCGGTAGACGGAGGAGTTGCCGGTGACACGCCAAGGGCGCTTCCAGTCGTGGATGATGAGGAACTCGCCGGGCCACTCGAAGAACGGATCGATGGCGTCGACGATGACCACATCCAGGTCCAGGAACAGCGCGGTGCCTTGCAGCCCATACAGATCGGCCTCGAAGGTGGTGAGCTTCTTCCAGCCGCGCTCGGGCAGACCTTCCGGCAGTGCCAGCGGCGGGATCGGCAGGCATGTCACCTCGGCGCGCACGCCGACCGAATCGTCGGTCAGGCAGACGAACCGGAACTCGCCTTGCAGGTGTCGGCGCACCATGCCGTACAGGCGGTTCACGTACTGCGGGCCGTACTTCGTGCCCCACTTCATGCACAACACGACGCGTGCACTGGCCGGCCGGCTCACAAACCCTCCAGTCGCCGCGGTGGGTAGGTGTCCCAGCCCTGGCAGCCAGGGCATTGCCAGAAGTAGTGATGTGCCTCGAAGCCGCAGGCTGCGCAGCGGTAGCGCTGCAGCGGCTTGGCGACGGTGGTGACCACCTCGTGCAGCCGTGCCGGCGTGCCGGCTTCCCACGCCGCCACGGGCAACTCCAGCACCTTGGCCGCGGCGCTGAGCGTGCCTTGGCGCTGCAGGTGCGCCAGCACCATGCGCTGACGGGTTGCTTCTGAGGCTTCGAGTTCCAGGCGTGCTTGCAGCAGGTCGATGTCGGGCTCGGCCTCGTAAGCCTTGACCAGCTTGTCGCGGGCGCTGTCGCATTCGTCGCACGCGACGGCGCTGCGTGCATAGCCCTGCGCCAGCAGCGGCCACGCGGCGGGGTGTGCCAGCAACAGCGTGTCCCATTGCTGCAGCGCCTGTGCGTGTCGGCCGTCGCGGGCCAGCCTTTGGCCGGCCAGCAGCATTGGCCGCACGGCATGGGGCGCAGCCCGCAGTGCCCGTTGCAGCGCCTGCTCGGCCTGCTGCGGCTGCTGGCGCGCGTCGGCCTCGAGCACCATCTCGCACGCGTAATGGGCAATGCGCGTGGCGAAGGAGCCGGTGCCGCGGCGCTCGAGCTCCGTCGCCACCTCGGTGGCCGCGGGCCAGTCGCGGGCGCGTTCGTGCAAGGACAGCAGCGCCAGCCGCGCGTCCTCGTCGAAGGCCGTGCCTTCCAGCGCCTTGTAGGCGGCTTCGGCACGGTCGAACAGGCCGGCCTTCATGAAATCCTCGGCCAGGTCGTGCTGCGCGCGGCTGCGTTCCACTGCCTTGAGGTCGCCGCGTTCCAGCAGATGCTGATGCACACGCACCGCACGTTCGTAGTCGCCACGGCGGCGGAACAGGTTGCCCAGGCCGAAGTGCAGCTCGGTGGTGTCGGGGTCGTGCTGTACCGCTTCGATGAAGGCGTCGATGGCCTTGTCGTGTTGCTCGTTGAGCAGCAGGTTCAGCCCCTTGAAGTAGGCCTTCGGCGCGGCGCGGCCGTCACGCTTGACCTGGCGCAGGTCGAAGCGCGAGGCGATCCAGCCCAGAGCAAACGCCAACGGCAGGGCGATCAACAACCACTGCAGGTCGAAGTCCATTGCGCTCAGTCCTCGCCGGGCCGTCCCAAGAGGACTGATCCCCTCGGGGGACGACACCGAAGGTGTCTAGGGGCTAACAAATCTTCGCCGGGCCGTCCCAAGAGGACTGATCCCCTTGGGGGACGACACCGAAGGTGTCTAGGGGCTGACATCTCAGAGCCCTTCGCGAGGCGGATGCTCGAGGGGGAACTCCGAGGACTGCGTGTCGCTGCGCGACGGCGGGGCAGGTGCGGCCGCGGGGGCGGGCGCCAGTCGCAGCGCCTCGCGGCGGTGCCGCCACCAACTGGGCACCATCGCCAGGACGCCCAGCGCACAGCCCAGCGCAAACACCACCAGCACCACGATGACCATCGGCGCATGCCACTCGACGCCGAAGAACCAGCGCACGTTGGCCTGCTGCTGGTTGTTCAGCGCAAAGGCAAACAGCGTGAAGAAGATCAGTGCCCTGAAGAGCCAGACGAGGATGCGCATGCTCGCGTCATTCTAGGACTGCCGGGTCTCGCCTCTCGGCAGCCCGCGGCGCGCAGTGTCAACTGTCGGGGGCGGGTTCGGCGAGCTTCAATGGCACCTGCGCATCGACCGATTCGCGCAATGCCTTGCCGGGCTTGAAGTGCGGCACCAGCTTTTCGGGGATGACCACCTGCTCGCCGCTGCGCGGATTGCGCCCGACACGCGGCGGGCGCCGGTTGATGGAAAAGCTGCCGAAGCCGCGGATCTCGATGCGGTGTCCACGTGCCAGCGCGTCCGACATGGCGTCGAGGATGGTCTTGACCGCGAACTCGGTGTCACGCTGCGTGAGCTGTGCAAAACGCTCGGCCAGACGGGCGACAAGATCGGAGCGGGTCATCGAAGGGCCTCGAACTGTGCTGCGTGACAGGAAACGCCGTGAAACCTGGCGCTTTGCAAAGACGCCGCGACACGTGGCGCCTTTGCGAAACGCGCCGCGCCTTGCGACGCGGCCCGAAGCGGCGGCCCGGCCGCTGGCAGGCAGCGGCCGGGCGTTCGCGGGATTACTCTTTCTGCGTGTCCAGCTTGGCGCGCAGCAAGGCGCCCAGGCTGGTGGTGCCGGCGGTTTCGCGCTCGTTGCTCTGGCTCAGGCGCTGCATGGCTTCTTGCTGGTCGACGTTGTCCTTGGCCTTGATCGACAACTGGATCGAACGCGTCTTGCGGTCGACGTTGATGATCATGGCGGAGACTTCGTCGCCTTCCTTCAGCATGTTGCGCGCGTCCTCGACCCGGTCGCGCGAGATCTCGCTGGCGCGCAGGTAGCCGGTGACGTCGTCGTTGAGCTGGATCTCGGCGCCGCGCGGATCCACCGTCTTGACCTTGCCGGTGACCAGTGCGCCGCGGTCGTTGACCGTGGTGAAGCTGGTGAAGGGGTCGGTGTCGAGCTGCTTGATGCCCAGCGAGATGCGCTCGCGCTCCACGTCCACGGCGAGCACGATGGCCTCGACTTCCTGGCCCTTCTTGTAGTTGCGCACCGCGGTCTCGCCCGGCTCGTGCCAGGACAGGTCGGACAGGTGCACCAGGCCGTCGATGCCGGCCGCCAGGCCGACGAACACGCCGAAGTCGGTGATCGACTTGACCGGGCCCTTGACGCGGTCGCCACGGTTCACCGTGCCGGCGAATTCTTCCCACGGATTGGCCTTGCACTGCTTCATGCCCAGGCTGATGCGGCGCTTGTCCTCGTCGATCTCCAGCACCATGACCTCGACCTCGTCGCCGAGCGTGACCATCTTGCTGGGGGCGACGTTCTTGTTGGTCCAGTCCATTTCGGAGACGTGCACCAGGCCTTCGATGCCGGGCTCGATCTCGACAAACGCGCCGTAGTCGGCGATGTTGGTGATCTTGCCGAACAAGCGCGTGCCGTTCGGGTAGCGACGGCCCACGCCGTGCCACGGGTCGTCGCCGAGTTGCTTGATGCCGAGCGAGACGCGGTTCTTCTCGGCGTCGAACTTCAGCACCTTGGCCTGCAGTTCCTGGCCGACCTGCACCACCTCGCTCGGGTGGCGCACACGGCGCCAGGCCATGTCGGTGATGTGCAGCAGGCCGTCGATGCCGCCCAGGTCCACGAACGCGCCGTATTCGGTGATGTTCTTCACCACGCCGTTGACGATCGCGCCTTCGTGCAGCGTGGCCAGCAGCTTGCCGCGTTCTTCGCCCATCGAGGCTTCGACGACAGCGCGGCGCGACAACACGACGTTGTTGCGCTTGCGGTCGAGCTTGATGACCTTGAACTCCATGGTCTTGCCCTCGTACGGGCTCATGTCCTTGACCGGGCGCGTGTCGAGCAGGCTGCCGGGCAGGAAGGCGCGGATGCCGTTGACCAGCACCGTCAGGCCGCCCTTGACCTTGCCGTTGACCGTGCCGGAGACGAATTCACCCGATTCGAGCGAGTTCTCCAGGCTCATCCACGAGGCCAGGCGCTTGGCCTTGTCGCGCGACAGGATGGTGTCGCCGTAGCCGTTTTCGACGGCGTCGATGGCGACCGAGACGAAGTCGCCGATCTGCACTTCGATCTCGCCCTGGTCGTTCTTGAATTCTTCGATGGGGACGTAGGACTCGCTCTTCAGGCCGGCGTTGACGACCACATGGCTGTGTTCGATGCGCACGACTTCGGCGGAGATGACCTCGCCGACGCGCATGTCGTTGGACTTCAGCGATTCTTCGAACAGGGCTGCGAAAGATTCCATGCCGGCGGGAGCGGCAGTCTGGGTTTGCATGTTGGTATTTCCTGGGGTCGGCCCGATTGCCGACATGGGTTGATAGTGAACACTGCAGCACCCTCTTTGGACCTGACGGCCACTGCGGGGAAGGGTGCTGCGCTCTTTGGTCAGGTGGCCGATGCTCGCGTGGCCTGCACGCGGACTTCAGCCAAAAGGCCGGCGCTGCTGCCACCAGCCCAGCACCACATCGACCGATTCATCGATGGACAGTGCCGAGTTGTCGAGCGACAACGCATCTTCGGCCGGCTTCAAGGGAGCAATGCTGCGGGAGCGGTCCCTGGCATCACGCTCTTCCAAGTCTTCACGAAGGTCTGCAATGTTAGCGTGAATTCCCTTTGAAATCAACTGCTTATGCCTGCGAATTGCACGCTGCGCGGCGTCTGCGGTGAGGAACACCTTGAGCGCGGCGGTCGGGAACACCACCGTGCCCATGTCGCGGCCATCGGCCACGAGGCCCGGCGCGCGGCGGAAGGCCAGTTGCAGCCGATGCAAGGCCTGGCGCACGGCGGGCAGCGCCGACACCTTGGAAGCCATGGCGCCGACATGTTCCTGGCGCAGCGCGTCGTTGACCACCTCGCCGCGCAGGCGGATGCGTTCGCCTTCGAAGCGCAGATCCAGGCCCGCAGCGATGTGCGCCAGCGCGGCAGCGTCGTCATCGTCCACGCCGTCCTGCAGCGCGGCCAGCGCCGTGGCGCGGTACAGCGCGCCCGATTCCAACTGGTGATAGCCCAGTCGCTGCGCCAGTGCCGCGGCCAAGGTGCCCTTGCCGGAGGCGCTGGGCCCGTCGACGGTGATCACCGGCACATCCTGCGGCGCGGCGCGGACGACGGAGAACAAGGTTTCGAAATAGTCCGGATAGGTCTTGGCCACGCAGCGTGGGTCGAGGATGCGCAGCGCCAGCCCCGGCCGATCCGTGGCCGCCGTGCCGGCCAGCGCATTGAAGGCTGCCAGCGACAGGCACATCGCCATGCGGTGGTCGTCGTAGGTGTGGATCGTGGCGTGCTGCCACGCCCCAGGCGGCGTGACCTCGATGAAGTCGGCGCCTTCGACCACGCTTGCGCCAAGCTTGCGCAACTCATTCGCCATGGCCGCGATGCGATCGGTTTCCTTGACGCGCCAGCTCGCGATGTTCGTGAGAAGCGTCGGCCCGTCGGCATACAGCGCCATCACCGCCAGCGTCATGGCGGCGTCGGGGATGTGATTGCAGTCGAGCGTCAATGCGCGCAGCGGCCAGTCACCGCGCGACACCTGCAGCCAACCCGGCCCGGCCTGCACCTTGGCGCCCATCGCCACCGCCGCATCGATGAAGCGGATGTCGCCCTGGATCGAATCGGTGCCCACGCCTTCGATGCGCAGCGGCGCCGCGTCAGTCGCCGCGATGGCACCCAGCGCGATGAAGTAGGAGGCCGAAGACGCATCCGCCTCGACATGAATCTCGCCCGGCGAGCGATAGGCGCTGCCCTTGGGGATGACGAAGCGGCGCCAGTCTTGGTGCGCCACGGTGATGCCGAATCGCGCCAGCAGCTTGAGCGTGATCTCCACATAGGGCTTGGAGATGAGCTCGCCCTGCACCTCGATGGCGATGTCCTGCGCACTGGCTCACCAGCGGCAAGGCCAGCAACAAGGCGCTGAGGAACTGGCTGGAGACGTCGCCACGCACGCGGATCGGCGCGTCGATGCGCAACTTGCTGCCGGCCACGCCATGGACTCGCAGCGGCGGATAACCGCTCTGGCCGAGATCGTCAATGTCGCAGCCCAGCGCGCGCAATGCGTCCACCAGGTCGCCGATCGGTCGCTCGTGCATGCGCGGCACGCCGCCCAGCTCGAATCGCCCCCCTTGTGTGGCCGACAGCAGCGCCAGCACGGCCACCAGCGGGCGCATGGCGGTGCCGGCATTGCCGAGAAACAGCGTGGCTTCATGCACACGCAGCCGCGCGCCCATGCCGTCGATGCGCAGCGCGCCACGCGCTTCGGTGCGGACCGTGCAGCCGAGCATGCGCAAGGCATCGAGCATGACGCGCGTGTCGTCCGAATCGAGTGGCGCGTGCAGCAGCGTGCTGCCCTCGCACAGGGCCGACGAGCAACAGCACGCGATTGGAAATGCTCTTCGAACCGGGCAGGCGCACCGACCCCGCCGCCGAGCGCAGCGGCGGAATGTCGAGGAACGGGATGTCGAACATCGCAGACCCGCGCCGGTCGATCAGGCCAGCGCCAACGCTAGCGCGCCGGCGGGACCCGCGGCATGCCCATCTGCCACTGCCGCCGGCCTTCACTGGCCACGCGCAGCAATTCCTGCAACGCCGGCCCGTTGCCGGCCAGGATCACCTGTTCCAGCGCGTCGAGCGATTGGCGAAAACGCTGCGACTGCTTCAGCAACTCTTCGCGGTTGGCGATGAGCACGTCGCGCCACATCGTCGGGTCGCTGGCGGCGATTCGGGTGAAGTCGCGAAAGCCCGGGCCGGCCAGCGACAGCAGGTCACGCCCGGCCGGCTGGCCGAGTACGCCGCCGAAGTAGGCGAATGCCAGCAGATGCGGCAAGTGGCTGACGGCAGCGAAGGCACTGTCGTGATTTTCCGGTGTCATCTTCAGCACCTGCGCGCCCAGCGCCGACCACAGGTCGGTGGCCTTCTGCACCAGCGCGGGCGCCGTCTGCGGCAAGGGCGTCAGGATCACCTGCCGGCCGGTGTACAGCGCGGCATCGGCATGCTGGATGCCTGAACCCTCCTTGCCGGCGATCGGGTGCGCCGGCACGAAGCTGGCGATGCGCTCGCGCAGTGCGCGCCTGGCGGCATCGACGACATCACGCTTGGTGCTGCCCACATCCATCACCATCACACCCGGCTCGACCAGATGGCGGATGGCCTTCAGCGTGGTCTCGGTGGCCGCCACCGGCACGGCCAGCAGCACCAGGTCGGAGCCGGCCACGGCCTGCAGCGCGGAATCGGCGACCACGTCGATCACGCCCATGCGCAGCGCGCGTTCGGTCGTGGACGGTGACTTGCTGTAGCCGACCACGCGCTTGACCAAGCCGCCGCGCTTGAGCGCCAGCGCGAAGGAGCCACCCATCAGGCCGCAGCCGATGACACCCAGTTGGTTGAACATGGTCAATGCGCTGCCGAGCAAGCAAGCGGACGCCGCGGAACCGGCTTTGCCGGGCCGCTGGCGTCGCCCCGCTCGGGGGGCGTGCTGAAGGCGCTACGGGCAGGGGTCATTTCACATCGACCGGATAGGCGCCCAGCAGCTTGAAGAAGGCGCACACGCCACGCAGCTCGCGCAGCGCCGCGGCCACGTGCGGCTCATCGGGATGGCCTTCGAGATCGACGTAGAAGTAGTACTCCCATTGCCCGGAGCGGGCCGGGCGCGACTCGAAGCGCGTCATCGACACGCCATGCGCCTTCAGCGGCACCAGCATGTCGTGCACGGCGCCGGGCCGGTTGGCCACCGACACCACCAGGCTGGTGCAGTCGTGGCCACTGGCCTTGGGCGCAGGCTGTGACTGCGGGTGCGTGACGATGGCAAAGCGCGTGCGGTTGTGGGCATCGTCCTGGATGGCGGGCGCCACCAGGTGCAGCCCGTATTCACTGCCCGCGCGCTCGCTGGCGATCGCCGCCAATGAGGCGTCCTGGGCCGCCAGGCGAGCAGCTTCGGCGTTGCTCAGCGCCGGGCGTCGCTCGGCCTGCGGCAGGTGCAGGTTGAGCCAGGCGTTGCATTGCGCCAGCGCCTGCGGGTGCGCCAGCACCGCCTGGATGCCGTCGAGCGCAGGCTCGCGTCGAAGCAGGTTGTGGCGCACGAACAGGCTGGTCTCGCCGACGATGAACAGCGGCGTATGCAGGAACAGATCGAGTGAGCGCGCGACCACGCCCTCGGTGGAGTTCTCCACCGGCACCACGCCAAAATCGGCGGCGCCCGCGCTGGTGCTGCGGAAGACCTCGTCGAAACTGATGCAGGGCACACGATCGATGGACGAGCCGAAGTAGCCGAGCGCCGCCTCTTCGCTGAAGGTGCCCGCCGGCCCGAGGTAGGCCACGCGCAGGCGCCTCTCCAGCGCGCGGCAGGCGGACATGATCTCGCGCCAGATCGGCGCCACGCTTTCGCTTTGCAGCGGGCCGGTGTTGATGGCTTTCAGGCCCTCGATGACCTGCGCCTCGCGCTCCGGGCGAAACACCACACCACCACTTTCTTTCTTCAGTTCACCGACTTGCTGCGCCAATACGGCGCGCCGGTTCAGCAGCGCAAGCAACTCGCGATCGACGCCGTCGATCTGCGCGCGCAGCGCCAGCAGGTTCGCTGGATCGGTGGAAGCAGTCATGAGAACGCCACGCCGTCACGCGCAGGCAGGGCAGCCGGAGGCACTCGCCACACGAGGTGAACTGCTTACTTGCTGGCCGCCCGGGCCGGTGGCTTGGCTGCTGCCGAGGACTTCGGCGCCGCCCCGCTGTCGGCAGGCGCAGCTGCCGCCGGCGCACCCAGTGCGGCGCGCACCTTCTGCTCCAAGGCCTGCAGCTTCGGCTCGACCAGCGGCCGCGCTTCGGCTACCAGCTTTTGCATGAAGTTGCCTTGCATCTCGGCGCTGGCTTGCTGGAATTTCTTGTTCACCGGCGATTCGAACCAGGCCAGGAGCTGCTTCAACTCGTCTTCGGTGAATTTCTCTTCGAGCGAAGCGCCCAGCGTCGACGGTGCCAGCTTGATGGCGCGGTCACGCACAGGCGGAAAGGCTTCCTCGACGTACTTCTTCGCGTCGGCCTCGATCGTCTTGCCGATGGCCTCGCGCTTGTCGGCGGGGAACTGCGTCTGCAGCATGCGACCGGCCTCTTGCATCATCTGTGCGGCAGGTCGCTCGACAATGTTGCGCGCCGCACCCTCGATGCCGGGCTGCTGCAGCAGCAGCAGCTTTTGCACCAGTTCCTTCTTTGCGGGCGACGCAGGGGCAGGGGCGGGCGCAGGCGCAGGCGCAGGGGCTTGTGCCTGAGCCAGGCTGCCGACGCCAAGCATCAGGATCAGTAGGAAGTTTCGGACTGTCACGGGTTGTTCTCCTCGCCAGCGGGACCGGCATCAGTTTCAGGGTCGCCGTTGGACTCGGCATCGTTGGCATCGTTCGCGTCGTTTTCGACAATGCGTTGCAGCCCCGACAGCTTGGCACCGTCGTCCAGCCCGATCAGGGTCACACCTTGTGTGGCACGTCCCAGCTCGCGGATTTCCGACACGCGCGTGCGCACGAGCACGCCCTTGTCGGTGATGAGCATGATCTCGTCGTCGGCGCGCACCAGAGTCGCCGCGACGACCTTGCCGTTGCGCTCGGTCTGCTGGATCGCGATCATGCCCTTGGTGCCGCGGCCGTGGCGCGTGTATTCCGCGATGCTGGTGCGTTTGCCGTAGCCGTTTTCACTGGCAGTGAGCACGCTCTGGGTTTCGTCCTCGGCCACCAGCATGGCGATCACGCTTTGGCCGTCGTCGAGCATCATGCCGCGCACGCCACGCGCCTGCCGGCCCATGGGGCGCACGTCGTCTTCGTCGAAGCGCACCGCCTTGCCGCCGTCGCTGAACAGCATCACGTCATGCCGGCCGTCGGTGAGCGCCGCGCCGATCAGGTAGTCTCCCGGGTCCAGATCGACAGCGATGATGCCGGCCTTGCGCGGGTTGCTGAACTCGTCGAGCGTGGTCTTCTTGACGGTGCCCAGTGCCGTGCCCATGAAGATGTAGTGGTCGGCCGGGAACGTGCGGAACTGGCCGGTCAGCGGCAGCACCACGGTGATCTTCTCGCCGGCCTGCAGCGGGAACATGTTGACGATGGGCTTGCCGCGGCTCGCGCGCCCGCCCTGCGGCACTTCCCAGACCTTGAGCCAGTACACACGGCCGCGGTCGCTGAAACACAGGATCCAGTCGTGCGTGTTGGCGATGAAGAGCTGGTCGATCCAGTCGTCTTCTTTCGTCTGCGTGGCCTGCTTGCCGCGCCCGCCGCGGCGCTGCGCGCGGTATTCGGCCAGCGGCTGGCTCTTGAAATAACCGGTGTGGCTGAGCGTGACCACCATGTCGGTGGGCGTGATCAGGTCCTCGGTGCCGAGTTCCTGCACGTTGTGCTCGATGACGCTGCGGCGTGCGCCCACCTTGGTCTGGCCGAACTCCTGCTTCAGCGCGGTGAGTTCATCGGTGATGATCGTCGTGACACGTTGCGGCTTGGACAGGATGTCGAGCAGGTCGGCGATGACCGACATGACTTCCTTGTACTCGCCGAGGATCTTGTCCTGCTCCAGCCCCGTCAGGCGCTGCAGGCGCATCTGCAGGATTTCCTGCGCCTGGTCGTCCGACAGCCGGTACAGGCCGTCGGGCTGCAGGCCGTAGTGGTCGGGCAGGCCTTCGGGGCGATAGGCCGCACGCCCACCCGCTGTGTCGGCCTCGGCGCGCGCCAGCATCTCGCGCACCATCGACGAATCCCAGCTCTTGGCCATCAGCGCGGCCTTGGCGACTGGCGGCGTCGGGCTGGTCTTGATGGTCTCGATGAACTCGTCGATGTTGGCCAGCGCCACCGCCAGGCCTTCGAGCACGTGGCCGCGCTCGCGCGCCTTCTTCAGCTCGAACACCGTGCGTCGTGTCACCACCTCGCGCCGGTGCTCCAGGAAGATGTCGAGCAACTGCTTGATGTTGCACAGCTTGGGCTGGCCGTCGATCAGGGCCACCATGTTGATGCCGAAGGTGTCCTGCAGCTGCGTCTGCTTGTACAGGTTGTTCAGCACCACCTCGGGCACTTCGCCGCGCTTGAGTTCGATGACCACGCGCATGCCGGACTTGTCGCTCTCGTCCTGGATGTGGCTGATGCCTTCGAGCTTTTTCTCGTGCACCAGCTCGGCGATGCGCTCGAGCAGCGTCTTCTTGTTCACCTGGTAAGGGATCTCGTCGACGATGATCGACTGGCGCGAGCCCTTGTCGATGTCCTCGAAGTGGCATTTGGCGCGCATGATCACCTTGCCGCGGCCGGTGCGGTAACCCTCGCGCACGCCGTTCAGGCCGTAGATGATGCCGGCGGTGGGAAAGTCCGGTGCCGGGATGATCTCCATCACCTCGTCGATGGTGGCCTGCGGGTTCTTCAACAGGTGCAGACAGGCGTCGACCACCTCGTTCAGGTTGTGCGGCGGGATGTTGGTGGCCATGCCCACCGCAATGCCGGCAGAGCCGTTGACCAGCAGATTGGGCACGCGCGCCGGCAGGACCAGCGGTTCACGCTCCGAGCCGTCGTAGTTGGGGCCGAAATCGACGGTGTCCTTGTCGATGTCGGCGAGCATCTCGTGCGCGATCTTGGCCAGGCGGATCTCGGTGTAGCGCATCGCCGCGGCGTTGTCGCCATCGACCGAGCCGAAGTTGCCCTGGCCGTCGACCAGCATGTGCCGCAGGCTGAAATCCTGCGCCATGCGCACGATGGTGTCGTACACCGCGGTGTCGCCGTGCGGGTGGTACTTGCCGATGACGTCGCCGACAATGCGCGCGCTCTTCTTGTACGGGCGGTTCCAGTCATTGTTCAGCTCGTGCATCGCAAACAGCACGCGCCGATGCACCGGCTTCAGCCCGTCGCGCGCGTCGGGCAGGGCGCGGCCGACGATCACGCTCATCGCGTAGTCGAGGTAGGACCGCCGCATCTCCTCTTCGAGGCTGATGGGCAGGGTTTCTTTGGCGAAGGGGGTCATGCGCGGCGCTGAATGGGGAGACCCGGCTCGACGGAGACGGCCGCGCGCAAGCGCGCTGGAGGGCGGATTCTAAGTGCCTGGCGCTGTAGCACTTGCGCAACAACGGCGGCTGCAAGCGTCGCCACAGGCGCCAAAATGCGGCCCAGCCGACACCGTATGGCACAATGACTTCGTCGGTGGCGGGTGCCCGCCAGAGTGGGGCTTGAGACCATTCAATACCAATTGATTTTGGACTTTTCGCAGGCAACTGCGTCTTTCCTTGAGAGGACAACCAATGAAGAAACTGAATAAGGTCGCGGTGCTTTTGGCATCGTTTGCACTCGCTGCGCCGCTGGCCCTTCGGGCGCAGACGGCGCCCCCAGGTGTGACGTACCAAGGGGTTCCGGCGAAGCCGATTGTCAGCCCAACCCCTGAGCAACTGAGGTATGCCAACGGCCAGGATCAAGTGCGTGCCGCCGACGGCACCCCTTGGATGAACGGTTCGAATGAGTTGTGCTGGCGCGATGCCAGCTGGACGCCGGCCACCGCCTATCCGGGTTGCGATGGCGCCGCCATTCCGCCCCCGCCGCCCCCGCCGCCCCCGCCGCCCCCGCCGCCGGCCCCAGCAGCTGCGCCGCCCGCCCCCGCCGGCGCCAGCACCTGTGGCTGCTGCACCCAGGCCCGCCGCGCAGAAGGTGACCTACGCTGCCGATACGTTCTTCGACTTCGACAAGTACGCCATCAAGCCTGAAGGCAAGGCCAAGCTCGACGACCTGGTCGCGAAGACCAAGGGCATCGCGCTCGAGGTGATCATCGCTGTCGGGCACACCGACAACGTGGGTTCCGCCGCGTACAACCAGAAGCTGTCGGAGCGTCGTGCGAACGCCGTCAAGGACTATCTGGTGAGCAAGGGCATCGAGAAGAATCGGGTCTACACCGAAGGCAAGGGCCTGAAGAACCCGATCGCGAGCAACAGCACGGCCGAAGGCCGCGCCAAGAACCGCCGCACCGAGATCGAAGTGGTCGGCACGCGCGCCGCTCCCTGATCCCGAGCCCGCAAGGGCCGCGTAGATCAAACCCCGCTTCGGCGGGGTTTTTCATTTCTGCGTCCAAGCTGCGGCACACAATCGTCCGATGGGCCGCGTTGCGGCCGGCTTGGTTTCCGTTGCGAGGGGCGCACGATGGCCAATGTGGATCCACAGGAACTAGCCAAGTTCAGCGAGTTGGCCCACCGCTGGTGGGATGCACAAAGCGAGTTCAGGCCGCTTCATGAGATCAACCCGCTGCGCCTTGAATGGATCGATTCGCTGGCTGCGCTGCCGGGCAAGCGCGTGCTCGATATCGGCTGTGGCGGCGGCATCCTTGCCGAATCGATGGCAGGCCGCGCTGCGCACGTGGTCGGCATCGACATGGCTGCCAAACCGCTGGGCGTGGCGCGCCTGCACGCGCTGGAAACCGGCGTCGAGAACATCGAGTACCTCGAGGTGACCGCAGAAGCGTTGGCCGCCGAACAACCCGCATCCTTCGAAGTCGTGACCTGCATGGAAATGCTCGAGCACGTCCCCGAGCCGGCTTCCGTCGTGCACGCCTGCGCGGCGCTGGTGCGCGACGGCGGCTGGGTGTTCTTCTCCACGCTGAATCGGAATCCGAAGAGCTTTCTGTTCGGCATCGTCGGTGCCGAATACGTGTTGCAGTTGCTACCCAAGGGCACGCACGAGTACGCACGCTTCATCCGCCCCAGCGAGCTGGCGCAGTGGTGCCGAGACGCGGGGCTGGACGTCGCGGGCAGCCGGGGCATGGAATACAACCCGTTCACGCGCCGGTACCGCCTGTCGGCCGACACCAGCGTCAACTACCTGCTGGCCTGCCGCAAGCGCGCATGAAGTCTTCGCTGAACATGCCTCCCTTCGCTCCCCGTCCGGTCGATGCGGTGCTGTTCGATCTGGACGGCACACTCGTCGACAGCGCGCCCGACCTCGCCGGGGCTGCCAATGACCTGCGCGTGGTGCATGGTCTGCAGCCCCTGCCCTTCGAGCATCTGCGCCCGATGGTGGGCACCGGCGCGCGTGGCATGCTCGGGGTGGCCTTCGGTATTGGCCCCGGGGAGGATGGCTTCGAATCGCTGCGTGACGATTTCCTGCGCCGCTACGAACTGCGCCTGTTGCGCGAGACGCGTGTATTCCCGCGCATGGAGCCCGTGCTGCAGGCGCTGGAGCGCCGCGCGCTGCCCTGGGGCATCGTCACCAACAAGGCCGCGCGCTTCTCGCAGCCGCTGGTCGAAGGCCTGGGCCTGATGGCGCGCTGCGCGGTATTGATCAGCGGGGACAGCACGCCACACGCCAAACCGCATCCACAGCCGTTGTTGGAGGCGGCGCGGCGCCTGAACCTGGCGCCCGAGCGCTGCCTTTATATAGGCGACGACCATCGCGACGTCCTGGCCGGCCGCGCCGCCTGCATGGCGACGCTGGCCGCAGCCTGGGGTTATCTAGGCCGCGGTGAAGCGATCGACGACTGGCAGGCCGATGCGGTGCTGTCGCAGCCCGAAGAGCTCTTGAACTGGCTCGGACTGGCTTAACATAGAGTTCTTGGGGCCGACTTGGCTTCGACGTGGGTTCGGAATCGACGTAGGGCATGCCGAGCACCAGTTCGCTCGTAAATCCACTGGAAACAAAGTAACTGCGAACGACGAACGTTTCGCCCTCGCCGCTTAAAACCGGTGAGCCTCGCAACAGTTGGCCCATGGGCTGGGCCTGAAGTCGCAAGACCGAAGGCTGCGAGGTCATACACATAGGCTGTGCCTTGCGCCGGGTCACTCGGCATGAGGCAAGACCAAGTGACTGGCGCCAAGGGTAGCGTGCTGCTGCGCGACCCGGGGCGTGAGACTCAAATCAGCCAGCTACGCATGTAGAACTGCCCGGTGATGGCTTGCGGACGCGGGTTCGATTCCCGCCGGCTCCACCAGAGTTAGGCTCCGCAAGGGGTCCAGAAGTGACCAAGGCGCTAAGTAAATCAACGACTTAGCGCCTTTTTCTTTCCACCGACATCCGTCGATTTCCGCCAGTAACCAGCTTCTGCTACAGTAACTTCTACAGTAACCGGCCTTTTTCGGTTACTGCAGACCTCCAAGTTACTGCATGGTGGTGGTGGCACATGGCGAAGAACCTGATCCCGGGCGACACGACGATCAAGGCGATCAAGCCGGGCGATCCCCGGGCGCGCCTGAACGATGGGCAGGGCCTGTACCTGCTGCTGTTCGTCAAGGGCGGCGCCCATGGCTGGCGTTTCGACTACAGCATCGGCGGCAGGCGCAAGACACTGTCGCTGGGCACCTATCCCGACACGTCGCTAAAGCTGGCGCGGCAGAAGGCCGACGAATATCGCAAGCTGGTGGCCGAAGGCACTGACCCCAGCGATACGCGCAAGGCCACCAAGACCGAACAACGCCAGCAGGCCGAAGCGGAAGCCCGGGTTGATAACGGGTTGCCGCCCATCGGCAGTTTCGAGGCCGTGTCGCGCGAATGGGTCGAGACGATCCATGAGGCCACGGTCAGCGCACCGCACGCGGCGCGCACGCTGATCCGCTTTGAGAACGACGTATTTCCGTGGGTGGGCCGCGTGCCCATCAGCGTATTGGGTGCGCCTGAACTGCTGGCCGTGCTGCGGCGCGTCGAAGCGCGCGGCGCTATCGAAACCGCTCACCGCATCAAGGACGCGTGCGGGCAGGTGTTCCGCTACGGCATCGCCACCGGCCAATGCACGCGTGACCCGGCAGCGGACCTGCGCGACGCGTTGAAGCCGGTGAACACCAAGCACATGGGCACGGTGACGGATCCCAAGCGCGTCGGCCAGCTGCTGCGGCTGATCGACGCCTACACCGGCTTCCCGACCACCCGCGCGGCGCTGCAGCTGGCGCCGCTGGTGTTCCAGCGCCCGGGCAACCTGCGCGCGATGGAATGGGCCGAAGTTGATCTTGATGCGGCGATCTGGACGATCCCGGCCGCGAAGATGAAACGCAGCATCAGCGACAAGAACAATGGCGCCGCGCACATCGTGCCGCTGGCCCGGCAGGCGGTGGCCATCCTGCGCGATATCGCACCATTGACCGGGCAGGGCCGCTACGTGTTCCCCAGCGTGCGCGGCGGCGACCGGCCGATGTCGAACATGACGCTGAACGGCGCGCTGCAGCGCATGGGCATCGACACGCAGGCCGACATGACGACACACGGGTTCCGGGCGATGGCGCGCACGATGCTGGCCGAGCGCCTGGGCGTGCCCGAACCCATCATCGAGGCGCAACTGGCGCACATGGTCAAGGACTCATTGGGCCGAGCATACAACCGCACGCAGTTCGCAGAACAACGGCAGGCGCTGATGCAGCAATGGGCGGACTATCTCGACACGCTTCGCAAGGGCGCCGACGTGCTGCCATTCACCAAGACGGCATAGACAAAACTTCGCCGCGCCTAGGCTGATCCCCGAAACCCCGCTTCCCTGGCGGGCTGGCGCGGCGATCCTTTCAGGGGTGCGCGAGGGACGCATGGCCTTACCTACGCCTACAGAGTTTGCAGAATGGAATTCCGTCGCGTGTTCTCCAGTCCAAACACCAAGCGCGCTCTACGACCAGGAGTCTGAAAAGCGGCGCGAAGCGATCGAATTCCTCGCGGCGGTTTACGAACTGCGCACGCGCTTGGTCCGAAATGTGGCTTACGCCTGCGGGCGCTTGGCTACTCGCCCAGCGGCCATTCGCACGGGCATACGAACTCGTACATCGACGGCGTCGGAGCGATACCCTGTCGATTGAGGATCTTGCTCAACGTGACGTTGATCGCGCCCTGCGCTTGTATGGCGCGGACAGAACGCCCGAGCGTACCAATGTAGTCAATGACGTCTTCCAGCTTCGCCTGAAACGGTACATAACGGCACCGTTTACCGATAGCTGGGCGGGCCAGTACATGGCGGCAATTGAAGAGTACGCCGAAGGGGCAGCTGCATCTCAACTCATCGAAGCGCGCAAGAAGATTCACGCGGCCTCCGGCGTCCTATCGGCTGCGGCGCGTGGCTACCTAAAGCATGCCAGAGGTATTGAATCAGCATGGCTTTTCCGTGGCTTTGGGGTCTGGGTCTTCATTGCGCGCACTCAAGAGATTTACGGATCGACTCACACAATGTGACCTGGATAAACTGCCGCTGAAACGGCTTGATCACACCGCGAGCGAGCGGCTGTTTGTTTATCGATTGTGGTGCGCGAACTGGGGTCAAGTGCGCGGACCACGAACTGAAGCGATTGCGGAAATGATGGGTTTGGATGGCATACGACATCAGTTCGATTCACGAACGATCGAGCGGCACTGTGCAAGTTTCCACCGACAGAAATTTGGCAACAACAACGGGCTTAATGCCGGGGCTGTAGCACCGCAGTTTTGACGTATTGCCTACCGTGGCAGGAAGCTAAGCGCTTTTCTTCTGCATGCGCCGTACAAAGTAGATGGCCGTTCTTGGAGGATTCGGTTGTCATCAACTACCGAAATCTCTAGATGTCCAACCTTGCAAACATCAATAGCGCACCGCCCCCAAGACCACGCGCAACTCCACACCAGCCGCTACAGGCGGCGCAGGTTGCCGGTGCCCTGCTGAGACTCGATACGGTTCGAAGCGATCACGGGCCTGGGCAAGAGCACGATCTACGCGAAGCTCGCCAACAACGAGTTCCCGCAGCCGATCCGGCTAGGCACCCGCTGCACCCGCTTTCGCGCCGGCGACGTGCAGGCATGGCTCGCCGCTCAATCGGCGTAGCGGGGGTTGCCATGAACATCAACAACATGGGCACCCCCGATAAAGAAGAGGCCGCCCCTGACAAGGTGGCGGCCCTGAAGCAAATCCGCGAACAGTTTAGCGGCAACGCCGGCCGCACCCAGTGCCAGCGACTGCTGGCGGCGCTGGCCAGATACCCGATCACGACCTTCGAGGCGATGCGCCTGCTGGACGTGTACCACTGCCCGGCGCGCGTGCTGCAGCTGCGCAAGGACGGCCATCAGATCGTCACGCACCGCAAGACGGTGATCACCGAAGCCGGCGCCAAGCACTCGGTGGGCCTGTACGTGCTACAGCGAGGTGCCGGCCATGCGTGAGCACCTGCTGGAACGCGCTCAGAGCCTCGCCATGCGCTTGTCGCACCTGGGCGTAGGCCAAGACCTCGCAGCCCTGTCACTGGCCGATTTGTGGGGCGTGGTGCGCTTCCTACAACGTGCCGCTGCGGGACAGTGACCATGAGCCGCGTCAAGGCTCCTCCCGACCTGCGCGGCGGGCACGTTCGCCTCTACTGGGAGCTGGTGGATTCGGTGGCGTGGCGCGCACTGTCATGGGCCGACCGTGGGCTCTACATCGCGATGCGGCGCAAACTGCTGGCCACCAACAACGGCAACATCGAGGCCACGCTCGGCACACTGCGCCACGCCGGAGTCACTTCGTCGGCATCGCTGGCCAAAGGACTGCGCGCACTGATGACTGCCGGGTTCATCGCCAAGACGCGGCAAGGAGGGGTGGCCTACGGTACGAAGGTCTGCAGCCTATACCGCTTCACCGATGAACCCGTGTTCGATCTGCCGAAACTCTGCCATCAAGTCGATGCCCGCCACGAAGGACTGGACGCGGTTCGCGAAGATCTCCGAGGCGCGCGCGGCACTGGCCGCTGCGCACGCCGCCGCAAAGCGCCCAAAGGCAGAAAACACGCCGGTTCAGAGAATGAACCGGTCCCGTTCAGGGAGTGAATGGAAGGCAAGCGTTTCCGATTCAATACCTGAAGCAGAGGCGGCCGCATTTGTTCACCGATTGAAGCTGGCCGAAGCAAGCAAAACTGGCCGCAAAGCCGCATGAACACTGGCTCCACGCGCTTCAAGGTGGCGACTGCATCAATGTCATCGTCTGCTTCAGTTGCTGAACACCTTTGCACTGTTGCCACGGGTACGGGGCACCGGGCCCGTGTGCAGCCTGCCTTTTGATTTCGTATTCTGTGAAAGGCCCCAAACATGGCTCGCGGTGGATCACGCTATGGCGCCGGCCGACCTGGCTGGCATGTGAAGGCTGAACACTGCCGCAGCATCGACGCGCGGCGCTGGCAGCGTGAAGGCATCTTGAAGCCCGGGCGCGGTGGCGGCTGGGTCTGGACGGACGCCGACACCGGCGAGCAGATGGCCAGCATCGGCTACAGCAGCGAGTTCGGCGCCGTGGTGCTGAACTACACGATGAACGACCGGTCGATGCGCCAGCGCGTGCCGATCCTGGCCACGCCCTGCAACTTCGGCGGGCAGCGGCAGTGGTTTGCCTGTCCTCACTGCGGGCGCCGCGTGGCGGTGCTGTTCCTGCGCACCAACGGGTTCTTCTGCAGGCGGTGCAACCGCATCGCCTACGGCAGCCAGAGTGACGACGCGCTGGGCCGGACCTGGCGCAAGCAGCGGAAGGCTGAACGCCGCCTGGGGGAGCACTGGCAGCGGCCGAAGGGCATGCACCACGCCACCTACGCCAAGCTGATGGCGGTAATCATCGATTGCGAGGAACGGCGCGATACCGCGCTGGTTATGGCATTCGGGCGCTTGTTCCCTGGGCACACCATCGAGGATCTGCTGCGGAAATGAACCGTGGGGCGATGAAATCCCGGCACGACGCTCGAAACCGCACTCAGTGCTGAGGTTGAATTCGGCACGGGGAAAGTATTCTCCGCGTGACACAGCCACTGCTGCCCAAGGGACGAATAGAAGTCAACCTTTGCAGGCGGAGACGCCTGGGCGGCTAGGTACTTGCGGCCTAAGGCGCGTCTGAATAGCGCCGTGGCTCCTAGTCTGTGTTAGCCGCCGAAAGCCCTCGATCGCCACAGCACCGCCGCCAAGCCAAGCAGCGCGAAAAGGTAGCTTGCCGGCTCGGGCACTGGCGCTGCGTTGACGTTGTCGAACTGATACCAAGGGAACTCGCCGACAAAGCTCTCGACGCCTCGCATATGCACGCTACTCAGGTTGGTCTGGTTAAAGACGAAATTCTGCAACCCCGGAAGTGCGTCGAGTACTACGTCCTCGGTACTACTTCCACCTGCTGCGAAGTTAAAGGTAAATCGAATGTGGCGATCAACTCCCACATCGGCGCTATCGGCAAGGTCAATGGAACTGAAGTCGAAGGCCCCGCCCCCAGTGCGGGTGAGCGTAACGCGAACGGGATAGTCAGTCATCAAGATTGCTGCAAAGCCTGGATCGGCCTGCCAGACATGGGCACGTGACGCTACGCGAAAGTCAGCCGGCAACGGGACCATGAGCGCAAAAGCCGCTTCGAAGTCAAAACCATTTGTGCTGAATGACGGTCCGAGATTGTTGATGGCCGGCGGCGCGTCGAAAGCGAACTCATTGAAGTCGATCAGCGCAGCCTGACTCGCCGAGGCCGTGGCAAGTAACAAGGTGGAAAACAGCCGTCGAGCACGAATTTTTGTCGGCATGACTTCGTCTCCTAAAGCCAATGGGCAATGCGTCCGGGATACGGATGGAACCACATCGACGCAGGTCCGACTACTCTCACTTTAGGGGGGCGAGATCACTGTCCCACCTTGGCGCAGGTCAAGACCTTGCCGCGCTGTCCCTGGCCGATCTGTGGGGCGTAGCAAACCGAATGGGCACCGAAGCGAGGGCAGACACTGATGGCCAAGACCGACACGAAGACCAAGCAGGCCGCGCCGGGAAAGGCTTCAGCCTGCGCCGAATAAGGACATGGTCGAGCCTCACGAGGTTGCGCTATCGCCGACGATGCAAGGCGCCATTGGCGTGCTGTCGTGGGGCAAATTTGCTGGCGATACGGACCTGGCCGGCTTGGTCAGCGGAATGCACGATGCGATCGCAGAAGTACAGAAAGGCGATATGCGCTCGGTCGAGGCCATGCTGTACGGGCAGGCCATTACGCTGCAAACCATCTTCACGAACCTCGCGCGTAAAGCGGTGGCGCAGGAGTACCTGAAGCAATTTCAGGTGAATCTGTCGCTGGCATTGAAGGCGCAGGCGCAATGTCGCGCCACGCTGGAGGCGTTGGCGGAGATCAAGAACCCGCGCCCGGTGGCGTTCGTGAAGCAGGCCAACATCGCCAACGGCCCGCAGCAGGTGAACAATGCGGTGAAGGAATGCGCACCGGCACATGCAGGTACGCGCGCACGCACGGAGGAAAACTCAGGCGGGCAAAACGAACTATTGGAGGCGTCGCATGGCAACGACTTGGACTCCGGAGCGCAGGGCGCTGCAATCGGCGCTGATCCGCACCTGGAAGCCGTGGCAGCAGGCCACCGGGCCGCGCACCCCTGACGGCAAGGCCACCGCGTCGAGGAACGCCTACAAGGGCGGGCACTGGCTGATGCTGCGCGAGCTGTCGCGCCTCGTTAACGCTGAGGTTAACGCGGGCCGCGACCTGGTGGACGCCATCCCCCGCTGATGGGCCAACCTGACGGGGCACCTGGTCGGCCGCACCCGAAAGCGGGCCACCCGAGGAGGGGGATCACCACGCTGTGCCTGGTCGGCCTGGTCGCCAGTACGCACGCAGGTACGCACCAGATCGAGGGCCGCATCGTGGGCGGCGCCGATGCTGGCCTAGAGTAAGTCCGGGCTGGCCTGGCCTGGTTCTTTATACGCTACGGCAAAGAACTGCCACCAGATCGTCGCCAGCAGTACGCCAACATGGAAGCGCAGGCGCAGGCCGAGCGGCGCGGGCTGTGGGCTGATGCCGAGCCGGTGGCACCGTGGGAATGGCGATTGCGTCCGTCGCAGCGTGGAGCGGATTAGCGTGGGCTTCGGCCGGTAGAAGGAGACAACAAGCAAACTGGCGCGCCAAGTCGCATTGGACGTTTTTACCGGGCGTTCCCTGCGCGCCTAGGTTCAACGATGCCGCCCACAGCGGTCCCATGCGTAACGCGGTGCGAAACATCGACGCTCCGGCGCCAAAGTCGATGCCACTCCAGGCCAATGAAACACGGCCCGACTGTCGCTTCTGAGAACTTTATGTCGTTGTGGAAACCGTTCCATTCCATGACGCAAACCTCGCCATGTTTATCGACAACGAGATCCCATCCAATGCATTCGCATGTGGCATTTTCCGATGTAGTTCCAGCGCAGTGGTTATACATTTGTCGAAGTGGATTACTTTCTTCCCCGAGAAGATATGCACGGCTGTCTGGATGACGGTCGATGCATGTCCAATCTGGTAGAAACCTTGTGGCGCCAACTCACCGTTTTCGCGATCGAGTGGAATACGCACATGCGAGGCTGACTTGACATGCGAGTCGTTGGCTCGACCGATACGAAGGTAAGCTGCACGTACGGACGGTGTCTCCTTCCATTCCTATGGCGTTGTTACTCGGAGGGTGGCCACGGACGAAGGCATTAGGTTATCGAAGAATGGATGTTGCTCAATATAGCTTTGAAAAACGCCATCACCGAGATCCGTCAACTCATTCAGACTCAGTCCGGCACGAGCAAGGATATGGACTCCTTTACCCTGAATCGACGATCCCAACTTGAATACCACTCTGTCGCTTTTCGCAAATAGGAGTCAAAGACCTCGCTGTCCGAAAGCGGTGCCATGTCATCGGAGAAAAAGTGTCCTCGCACGAGATATGCCACATCGGGAAAGCGTTGGCTCTGAAACAAAGCTCTGGACAGTATTTTGTGTTCCGACAGTCGCCCATAGTCGCCATTTATTCTGGGAACAACCACCCTCCCGTAGTAGTTGTCAGGAATCCATCCTTCCCTGAACGATCCGGCAACCGCACAGTAGACACGAAGCCAAGGTGCGTAGCCGATCCACCCCAAGGTTTCCTGAGAATATTCATCGGCGAGTCGGATTGCTTGCGGATTAGTCTTCCCTTTATTCTTCTCGATATTCTGAAGAATTTGGGTAGCAAAATTCTTGTGCGAATAGGTGATACTTGTGATCGCTATAGCGCTGACGCATATTTCGCAACACTGTCGATGTGCTCATGAGTTATTTTCGCAGCGGCAATGATCTGCCGATTACCGATGAGGGATTGGCGCTGGGAGCCGCGCCTTAGGGCGAACCCTATCGACGAGCGAGATCCGGCGGCAATCCGGCTTATTCGCACACCTTCCAAGGCACGCCAGTTGTGGTTCGTGCACGCGATGCCTACGCGCTTGTCCTTGCGGCAATGGAGGTCTTTCCCTGGGCCCCTCGATAGCCGCCTGAGCGGGGGCGGCGATCACGATGGAGCTCTCCCAGCGCAACGCTTGCTATGACAGGGCGCGGCAGGCGGCGAAATCCGCACCTAGAAACCATGGGAGCAGTCACCGGCACGCGTTGCTACCGTCCGCAGTCACGTTGAACCCGTAGTCCGGGATCAGCGTGAAGTCCCGGCTGATGGATTGAGCCAGCGGGTGTCGGGCGGCAACGCCTATGCGTGGACCGCCAATGGCCCGCAAAGCCTGTGGATCAACTTTGGCGGGCCGATCAATTTTGCCAGCGGCAGGTTCTCGATCTTGTCCACGGATCACTATGCGAACGCCTCGACCGTCACGCTGTACGGCTACGATGCCGCGGACAACCTGACCGCGACATCGGCGACGCTCCCGCTCACGGTTGCGATGCAAACACTGACGGCCAACTTTTCGGGCGTGCACTTCCTTGAGGTCCGAAGCGACGCCAACGAGAAGTGGTTCGCCATCGATGACCTCGTGGTCAACGCCATCCCCGAGCCCGCCACCTGGGCGTTGATGATCGGCGGGCTTGGGCTCGTCGGCGCAGCCAGAGTGACGATACGCTGGACCACACGTGGTGGAGCCAGCAGAAGATCGAACGCCGCCTAGCGGAGCATTCGCAGCGGCCGAAGGGCATGCACCATGCCACTCACGCCAAGCTGATGGCGAAGATCATCGACTGCAAGGAACGACGCGGCGCCGCGTGAGGGCATTGGGCATGCATTACCCGCGGAGCAATCGCCCGAGTCTACGGGCCCATGGTTGCGCCAGGGAGGGGAGACCTCTGGCCGGAACAACCGCCTTCCCACAGGAGCCAAGCCCGCCAGTCCGAGCAGCATCAATGCGAAGCTGGGGGGCCAAGGCACGGCGGACGCCACATCGTGGCGGATGTACTCCAGGCTGATGCCGGGTTCATCCGTACCCCACAGGCTGAACCCCGCGATGTCATGCACACCGCCGTCACGCTTGAACCCGTAGGGCTGCTGGTTCAGCGGAGAAAGGGCGAAGGTCTGGATCAACGACCCATCGCGACGGAAGAAGTCGAAATGGCCGGTGCCTCCAAAGCCATCGACGTACAGAAGGATTTCGGACTGATCTGCGCTGAACAGGACGGCCATCGATCCATTGGCGAAAGCGCCAGGGCTCCCGAATCCACCGCTGCCGATTCCTCCAAGCGAAACGATCACGGCGTCACCTGAAGCCGTCTGAAGGTTCTTGCCGGCTGGGCCGGCCTGCAAAGCGAGGGGACCGCTAGGCGAACCGACAAGCTGATCGAATCCGCCCGAATCGAGGGCGGTCTGACCCAGAAAACGCTCGGCGAACCCCACTCCACCGGCGATCAGAATGTTGTCGATGTTGAGATCGATAGCCAGATGCTGAAAGTTGACGTTGTAAGCTCCAGTGGCCGAATTGTCCTGCGCGATCTGGGCTTGGACCGACAACGAGCATGCCAACAAGGCAAGCGAAGTCAGGAGCTTCATCTTTCAACCTCCGGTGAGAATGACCGTTCGATCCTCCGAATCTAGAGCCTTACGCGCGCACTCCCTACCCCTAGAAGTCGTGACGCTCGGTGGTGAACGGAGTCGCAACGCGGCCACCTGGTGCAGTAACTTTTGCAGTAACTCGGCTTGATTGCACAGAAGCCGTCATAGGTGAATGCGATTGACGCCGGCCCACAGTTGCTGTTTGATGTTGTCCATCAAGGACAAGAAGGCGCCAAGTTGATCAACGACTTGGCGCCTTTCTTTTGCCGCTATTTGCGAACGCCGCAAGCTGCTGCTGCAGGTGAGGTACACGAGAAACCTCATCTCGTGCGACGCGAACATCATGCGGTCAAGCCGGACCACCCCCGATCGCGCTCGAAGGAGGGGCAGGGGCTGTACCTGCCTCCAAGGAGTCCACGGCTTGAAGTCGCGTGTTTTGACTGTGCACAGTCTCAGCTTGACGATACGGCTCTTCAAAGTCCAGAAAATCTCGTTCGGCAAGTGCCGCCTCGTTCCATGCCTGCACGCCTGGCAGACCGATCACCCTCAGCACGTAGGAGCGGGACACATCGGAAAGCGGCAGCATGTAGGTCATGATGCGTGAACACACCGGCGCATAGAACGCATCGACAGCACTGAAGCTGCCTGCCAGCATGGGCCCGCCACTGGCGGCCAACTGTTCGACCCACATCGCATCGACGCGTGCCAGATCGCTGCGTACTTCTGCCTGCTCTGAGCAGATCCGCCTGCCAACGTCTCCAAGCGAGGCCTCGATGTTCATTGGGAAATGCGTGCGCAACGCACTGAAGCCTGAGTGCATTTCGGCACACAGGCTACGTGCGCGCGCGCGCTCACGCGCATCGGAAGGCCAGACACCCAGCGACGGGAACTTCTCGTGCAGGTACTCAGTGATCGCCAATGTGTCCCATATCGCGAAGCCATCATCCACCAGCACCGGCACCCGTCCTGCGGGGCTGACGCGTGCGACCGCTTTGCGAAACGTCGAGTCTTGGCTGAAGTCGAAGCGCAGCTGAACTTCTTCGAATGGAATGCCAAGCTGTCGCATCAGCACCCACGGCCGCATCGACCAGGACGAGTAGTTCTTGTTGCCGATATAGAGCTGCAGCGACATGGCGCGATTCACGGTAGAAGCGACACTGGCATCGTACGATGATGGCGCGAGACCGGAATGCGAATTGCGCATCACTGCAATTCGCGCAAGGCATTGCAAGGCGATCGCACTGCTCGACCTGTTTGTCCGTTCGCACCGGTTGGGCCATGTCGAAACAATCGTCTTGCGTCGTTGAAGAGGGGGCCGCGTTCGCCTACATGCATAACTGACCAGGTGACCACCGTACACTCGGCGGCCATGAAAGAAGCTCCTGCCGACACCGTCGTGGTGCCGGTGCACACCGGCACGCAGCACTACGACATCCTTATCGGCGCGGGGCTGATGGATCGTGACGAAACCTGGCGCAACTTGCCGACTGCGGCCGGCGCGCTCATCGTTACCAATGCCACCATCGCGCCGCTTTATGCCCAACGCCTGCAGCCGCGGGTTGGCGGCTCGCTACGCGTCGGTGGCGACGCTCGAACTGCCCGACGGCGAGGCGTTCAAGGACTGGGCGACGTTGAACCTGATCTTCGACCGCCTGCTGCGTGACGGCAGCGATCGCCATACCGTGCTCTTTGCGCTGGGCGGCGGTGTGGTCGGCGACATCACCGGGCTGGCCGCCGCCCTGTACATGCGCGGCGTGCCCTTCGTGCAGGTGCCGACCACGCTGCTGGCGCAGGTGGATTCGTCGGTCGGCGGCAAGACCGCCATCAACCACCCGGCGGGCAAGAACATGGTCGGTGCGTTCTACCAGCCGCAGCGCGTGGTCTGCGATCTGGACACGCTGCAAAGCCTGCCGCAGCGTGAGCTGCGCGCCGGGCTGGCCGAGATCATCAAGTACGGACCGATCGCCGATGCGCAAGTTCCTGACCTGGATCGAGGCGAATCTCGATGCCTTGCTGGCCCGCGATGCCCGCGCTCTGGCGCACGCGGTGCGGCGCAGTTGCGAGATCAAGGCGGCGGTGGTGGGCCAGGACGAGCGCGAAAGCGGCCTGCGCGCGATCCTCAACTTCGGCCATACCTTTGGCCATGCCATCGAAGCCGGGCTGGGTTACGGGCAGTGGCTGCATGGCGAGGCGGTGGCCTGCGGCATGGTCATGGCCAGCGACTTGTCGGTGCGCCTGGGGCTGATGCCGCCGGATTTCCTGCCGCGCATGCAGCGCCTGATCGAGCGTGCCGGCCTGCCGATTCGTGGCCCCGACCTGGGTGCCGAGCGCTGGCTGGAGCTGATGCGCGTGGACAAGAAGGCGAAGGGCGGCGAGATCCGCTTCGTGCTCATCGATGCGCTGGGCTCGGCGGTGCTGCGCAGCGCGCCGGATGCCACCGTGCGCGAGGTCCTGGCAGCGCATGCCGGGGCCGGTGCCTGAAAGCGTGGCCGAGGCCGCGATTGCCGCCGTGCTGGCGAAGGGGCCGATGAACGAGCTGGGGGGTGTCGAAGCGTCCGATCAGCTCGCCCCTTGGGCCAGTGATGCGCGACGCAGCCGCGGCCGACGCATCGACGAGAGCGACGACGTGCCCACCGAGCGCTTCCGCAGCTGACCGCGAGCGCATCGTGCACAGCACCGCCTTCCGTCGCCTGGTCTACAAGACGCAGGTCTTCATCAACCACGAAGGCGATCTGTTCCGCACCCGACTGACCCATTCGCTGGAGGTGGCGCAACTGGCGCGGTCCGTGGCGCGCACGCTGCGCTTGAACGAAGATCTTGCCGAAGCCATCTCCCTGGCGCACGACCTGGGCCACACACCCTTTGGCCACGCCGGGCAGGACGCGTTGCACGAGTGCATGCGCGATCACGGTGGCTTCGAGCACAACCTGCAAAGCCTGCGCGTGGTCGATTCGCTGGAGGTGCGCTTTCCCGGCTTCGATGGCCTCAACCTGAGTTTCGAGACGCGCGAGGGCATCCTCAAGCATTGCTCGCGCAGCCATGCACAGCGGCTGCAGGCACAGTGCCCGGGTGACGTAGGCGAGCGTTTCCTGCAAGGCACCCAGCCCTCGCTGGAAGCACAGCTCGTCAACCTGGCCGACGAGATGGCCTACAACGCGCACGACATCGACGATGGTGTGCGCTCACGTCTCATCACCCCGCGACAGTTGTGCGAGGTGCCGCTGTACCGGCACTTCCATGAGCAGGTGCTGCTCCAGTGGCCTGAGTTGGCGGTCCCGGCGCAGCACCGCCGCCTGCTGTTCGAGATCATCCGCCGCATGCTGGCGGCCATGGCGAAGGATCTGAGCGAGGCCAGCGCAGCGCTGCTGCGCCAGCACGCGCCGACCGATGCCGATGCGGCACGCCGGATGCCGCCGCTGCTGGCCTTCAGCCCGGCCATGCGGCAGGCCTGCAGTGAGCTGAAGGTCTTCCTGTCGCGTCATTTGTACCGCCATGCGCAGGTGCAGCTGAACACCGCGCTGGCGCGGCAAGCGGTGGCCGAGCTGTTTGCTGACTATGTGCGGCAGCCTGCGCAGATGCCGGAAGACTATGCGGCGCAGCCGCGGCGCGAGCGCGCCGTGGCCGACTACATCGCCGGCATGACCGACCGCTTCGCGCTACGCGAACACCAGCGCCTGACCGGACGTGCGCTGTTCGGCGGCGCCGGCTGACGCGGCTTTGCAGTCCGGTCGGCCTGCAACGTCAAGCCACCGACGCCGCCGAATCAACCGGTTCCTGTCCAGTTCCCGCCCGTGGCCCGCCAACCCCGCCTCGTCGTCCCCGGCCAGCCGCACTATCTGGTGCAGCGCGGCCACAACGGCCAGCCGGTGTTCATCGACGACGACGATCGCCAGCTGTTCCTGCGGCTGCTGGGCGAAGCCGCCACCGCCCAGCGCGTGCCGCTGCACGCGCATGCGCTGCTGGCATCGCAGGTGCATCTGCTGGCCATGCCGATGCGCGCCGACTCCTTGAGCCGCATGATGCAATCCTTGGGCCGCAGTTACGGAGCGGCTTTCAACCGCCGCCACGGCCGCGCCGGCACGCTGTGGGACGGGCGTTTCCGCACCGCGGTGCTGGAGCCGGGTGCGCGTACCTTGCACTGCATGCAATGGATCGATTCGCTCGAAGTGCGGCAGGGCGTGGTGGCCAGCGCCGAACTGGCGCGCTGGTCGAGTGCGCCGCATCGGCTGGGGCTGCGGCGTGACCCGCTGGTGAGCGACCCGCCGGAGTTCTGGGGTCTGGGCAACACGCCCTTCGAGCGTGAAGCTGCCTACCGAGCGCTGCTCGCCACAGGCCCCGACGAAGGCGCGACTTCGGCGCTCGAGAAGGCTGTTGCGGCCGGGAGGGCCTGGGGATCGCCTGCGTTCCTGGCGCGACTGAGCGAGCGCACCGGGCGTATCACCCAGCCGCGTCGGCGCGGCCGGCCGGCGAAGGGTTTGCGCTCCGGCTGAGCGCATTCCTCCGTTCGGTCGAGGTCTGCGCTCCGTTGACAGACCGCTGCCGCTCCATCGATGTGCCTGGGGCTGGCATACAAACTGCTCGACGCCATTGATGAGTTCCGTTGACAGCACGCTGTAGCGAGATAAGTATGTCCCTATTTATAGTAGATGAGATTCGTGGTTCTTAATTAATAAACACCGTCCCCATTTAATCTGCTTGGCAGACTTTTCTGCACTGCAATAATCTCTGTCCGCGCATTTGACCCAGCGAGAACGCCATGCACTTCGACCCCGCAGCATCCCCGCAGCCGGCAGGCCAGGACGAGCAACTGGCGTTGGCACGCGACGGCCTGTACGACCCGAAGGCCGAACACGACGCCTGCGGCCTGGGCTTCGTGGCGCAGATCAAGGGCATCAAGTCGCACAGCATCATCCAGCAGGGGCTGAAGATCCTGGAGAACCTGGACCACCGCGGCGCGGTCGGCGCCGACAAGCTGATGGGCGACGGCTCCGGCATCATGATCCAGATCCCGGACGAGTACTTCCGCGCCGAGATGGCGGCCCAGGGCGTGCAGTTGCCGCCGCCCGGGGAGTACGGCGTGGGCATGGTCTTCATGCCGAAGGAACATGCCTCGCGTCTGGCCTGCGTCAACGAACTCGAGCGCGCCATCCGCGCCGAAGGCCAGGTGCTGCTCGGCTGGCGCGACGTGCCGGTGGACCGCGACATGCCGATGTCACCCACCGTGCGCGCCAAGGAACCGGTGATCCGCCAGGTCTTCATCGGCCGCGGCCCGGACGTGATCGTGCCCGACGCGCTCGAGCGCAAGCTCTACGTCATCCGCAAGACGGCGAGCAGCGCTATCCAGGCGCTGAAGCTGACGCACAGCCGCGAGTACTACGTGCCGAGCATGAGCTGCCGCACCGTCATCTACAAGGGCCTGCTGCTCGCCGACCAGGTGGGGCGCTATTACAAGGACCTGGCCGACGAGCGCGCGAACTCGGCCTTCGCGCTGGTGCACCAGCGCTTTTCCACCAACACCTTTCCGGAATGGCCGCTGGCGCACCCGTACCGCATGGTCGCCCACAACGGCGAGATCAACACCGTCAAGGGCAACTTCAACTGGATGCGCGCGCGCGAAGGCGTGATGAAGTCACCCGTGCTCGGTGACGACCTGGCCAAGCTGTACCCGATCAGTTTCGAGGGCCAGTCCGACACCGCCACCTTCGACAACGCACTCGAGTTGCTGACGATGGCCGGCTACCCACTGGCGCACGCGGCGATGATGATGATCCCCGAGGCCTGGGAGCAGCACGAACACATGGACCCGCGGCGCCGCGCGTTCTACGAGTACCACGCGGCGATGATCGAGCCGTGGGACGGCCCGGCGGCCATCGCCTTCACCGACGGCAAGCAGATCGGCGCCACGCTCGACCGCAACGGCCTGCGGCCGGCGCGCTACATCGTCACCGACGACGATCTGGTGGTCATGGCGAGCGAATCCGGCGTGCTGCCGATTGCCGAGAACCGCATCGTGCGCAAGTGGCGCCTGCAGCCGGGCAAGATGTTCCTCATCGATTTCGAGCAGGGTCGCATCGTCGATGACGAGGAGCTGAAGAACCAGTTCGCCTTCGCCAAGCCTTACCGGCAGTGGATCGAGACGGTGCGCATCCGCCTCGACTCGATCGCCGCCAAGGGTGAGGTCGGCCAGTTCAGCGAATCGCTGCTCGACCGCCAGCAGGCCTTCGGCTACACGCAGGAGGACATCAAGTTCCTGATGAGCCCGATGGCCACGCTCGGCGAAGAAGGCACCGGCTCGATGGGCAACGACTCGCCGCTGGCGGTGCTGTCCGACCGCAGCAAGCCGCTTTACAGCTACTTCAAGCAGCTCTTCGCGCAGGTCACGAATCCGCCGATCGATCCGATCCGCGAAGCCATCGTGATGAGCCTGAACAGCTTCATCGGGCCGAAGCCGAACCTGCTGGACATCAACGCCGTCAACCCGCCAATGCGCCTGGAGGTGGACCAGCCGATCCTCGACTTCGACGGCATGGCGCGGCTGCGCAACATCGCCGAGCACAGCTCGGGCAAGTTCAAGAGCCACGCGCTGGACATCTGCTATCCGCTGGCCTGGGGCGCCGAAGGCATCGAGGCCAAGCTGGCCTCGCTGTGCGCAGAAAGCGTGGACGCCATCCGTGGTGGCCACAACATCCTGATCATCACCGACCGGTGCATGGACCGCGAGCACGTCGCCATCCCCGCGCTGCTGGCACTGTCGGCCGTGCACCACCACCTGGTGCGCGAGGGCCTGCGCACGACCGCCGGCCTGGTGGTCGAGACCGCCAGCGCGCGCGAGGTGCATCACTTTGCGGTGCTGGCCGGCTACGGCGCCGAGGCCGTGCACCCGTACCTGGCGCTGGAGACGCTGGTCGCGCTGCACAAGGACCTGTCGGGCGACTTGTCGGCCGACAAGGCGATCTACAACTACATCAAGGCCATCGGCAAGGGTCTGTCGAAGATCATGTCGAAGATGGGCGTGTGCACGTACATGTCCTATTGCGGCGCGCAACTGTTCGAGGCCATCGGCCTGGACAAGCCGATGGTCGACAAGTACTTCCGCGGCACGGCCTCGCAGATCGGCGGCATCGGCGTGTTCCAGATCGCCGAGGAAAAATTCCGCATGCACCGCGCGGCCTTCGGCAGCGACCCGCTGCTCGCCGACATGCTCGATACCGGCGGCGAATACGCCTGGCGCGTGCGCGGCGAAGAGCACATGTGGACGCCCGACGCCATCGCCAAGCTGCAGCACAGCGCGCGCTCGGGCAAGTTCGAGACCTACAAGGAATTCGCGCAGATCATCAACGACCAGAGCAAGCGTCACATGACGCTGCGCGGGCTGTTCGAGTTCAAGGTCGATCCGGCCCAGGCGATCCCGCTGGACCAGGTCGAATCCGCCAGCGAGATCGTCAAGCGCTTTGCCACGGGCGCGATGAGTCTGGGCTCGATCAGCACCGAGGCGCACAGCACCCTGGCCGTGGCCATGAACCGCATCGGCGGCAAGAGCAACACGGGCGAAGGCGGCGAGGACCCGGCGCGCTACCGCGACGAGATGAAGGGCATCCGCATCGCGGCCGGCACGATGGTCAGCGATGTCGTGGGCAAGAAGGTCATCGCATCGGACTACGCGCTGAACGAAGGCGACAGCCTGCGCAGCAAGATCAAGCAGGTGGCCTCGGGCCGCTTCGGCGTGACCACCGAATACCTGGTCTCGGCCGACCAGCTGCAGATCAAGATGGCGCAGGGCGCCAAGCCGGGCGAGGGCGGCCAGCTGCCCGGCGGCAAGGTCAGCGACTACATCGGCTTCCTGCGCTACAGCGTGCCCGGCGTCGGCCTGATCTCACCGCCGCCGCACCACGACATCTATTCGATCGAAGACCTGGCGCAGCTGATCCACGACCTGAAGAACGCCAACCCGCGCGCCGACATCAGCGTCAAGCTGGTCAGCGAAGTGGGCGTGGGCACCATCGCCGCCGGCGTGGCCAAGTGCAAGGCCGACCACGTGGTCATCGCCGGGCACGACGGCGGCACCGGCGCGTCGCCGTGGAGCAGCATCAAGCATGCCGGCACGCCCTGGGAGCTGGGCCTGGCCGAAACCCAGCAGACGCTGGTGCTGAACCGGCTGCGCAGCCGCATCCGCGTGCAGGCCGACGGCCAGATGAAGACCGGGCGCGACGTCGTCATCGGCGCGCTGCTGGGCGCCGACGAGTTCGGCTTCGCCACCGCGCCGCTGGTGGCCGAAGGCTGCATCATGATGCGCAAGTGCCACCTCAACACCTGCCCGGTGGGCGTGGCCACGCAGGACCCGGTGCTGCGCGCCAAGTTCAGCGGCCGGCCCGAGCATGTCGTCAACTACTTCTTCTTCGTGGCCGAGGAAGCGCGCCAGATCATGGCGCAGCTGGGCATCGCGAAGTTCGACGATCTGATCGGCCGCGCCGACCTGCTGGATACCAAGACCGGCATCCAGCACTGGAAGGCCAAGGGCCTGGACTTCAGCCGCATCTTCCACCTGCCCAACGCGCCGGCCGACGTGCCGCGGCGCCAGGTCGAGCGGCAGGACCACGGCCTGGAGCGCGCGCTGGACATGAAGCTGATCGAGCGCTGCAAGCCGGCCATCGAGCGCGGCGAGAAGGTGCAGCTCATCGAAAGTGTGCGCAACGGCAACCGCAGTGTCGGCGCCATGCTGTCGGGTGAGCTGATCCGCCAGCGCCCCGAAGGCCTGCCGGACCAGAGCATCTTTCTCCAGGTGGAAGGCACCGGCGGGCAGAGCTTCGGCGCCTTCCTGGCCAGCGGCATCACGCTGTACCTGATCGGCGATGCCAACGACTACACCGGCAAGGGCATGTCGGGCGGGCGCGTGGTGGTGCGGCCGAGCATCGAGTTCCGCGGCGAAGCCACGCGCAACCTGATCGTCGGCAACACCGTGCTCTACGGCGCGACCAGCGGCGAAGCCTTCTTCCGCGGCGTGGCCGGCGAGCGTTTTGCGGTGCGCCTGTCGGGTGCCAGCGCGGTGGTCGAAGGCACCGGCGACCATGGCTGCGAGTACATGACCGGCGGCACCGTGGTCGTGCTGGGCGCAACGGGGCGCAACTTCGCCGCCGGCATGTCGGGCGGCGTGGCCTATGTGTACGACGAGGACGGCCTGTTCAGCACGCGCTGCAACACCTCGATGGTCGTGCTGGAGAAAGTGCTGCCGCAGGCCGAGCAGGCGGCCAGCGGCGACAGCGCGGGCTGGCACCGCGGCCAGGCCGACGAGCCGATGCTCAAGGCCCTGATCGCGGACCACCACCGCTGGACGGGCAGCCTGCGCGCGCGCGACATCCTCGACCACTGGACCGAGGCGCGCGGCAAGTTCGTCAAGGTCTTCCCGCAGGAGTACAAACGCGCGCTCGACAAGCTCAGTGCGGCGCGTCAGTCCGACGCCAGCATCGGCAAGGCACGCGCCGCCACGGCCCACACGGTGGCGGCGAAGTAGACCGACACCAGCGCGCACACCAGACCAGGACACATCGACATGGGAAAAGTCACCGGCTTCCTCGAATATCCGCGCGTCGACGAGGACTACGTCCCCGTGCCGGCGCGTGTCAAGACCTGGAAGGAATTTGTCATCGCGTTGAGCGAGCCCCAGGCCAAGGTGCAGAGTGCGCGCTGCATGGATTGCGGCACGCCCTTCTGCAACAGCGGCTGTCCGGTGAACAACATCATCCCGGACTTCAACGATCTGGTGTACCGCGGCGACTGGAAGAACGCCATCGAAGTGCTGCACTCGACCAACAACTTCCCCGAGTTCACCGGCCGCGTCTGCCCGGCGCCGTGCGAAGCGGCCTGCACGCTGAACGTCAACGACGATCCGGTGGGCATCAAGTCGATCGAGCACGCCATCATCGACCGCGCCTGGGCCGAAGGCTGGGTGCTGCCGCGACCGGCCTGCGGTCAAGACCGGCAAGACGGTGGCGGTGGTCGGCTCGGGCCCGGCCGGCCTGGCCGCGGCACAGCAACTGGCGCGTGCCGGACATGCGGTGACGGTGTTCGAGAAGAACAGCCGCATCGGTGGACTGCTGCGCTACGGCATTCCCGACTTCAAGATGGAAAAGTCGCACATCGACCGCCGCGTCGAGCAGATGCGCGCCGAGGGCGTGGTCTTCCGCACCGGCGTGCTCGTCGGCGCGCTGCCTGAATCGGGGCCGGACAGCAAGGTCAGCAACGACGCCAAGGAAACCGTCAGCGCGGAGCAGCTGCGCGCCGAGTTCGATGCGGTGCTGCTCACCGGCGGCGCCGAGATCAGCCGCGACCTGCCGGTGCCCGGGCGCGATCTGGCCGGCGTGCACTTCGCGATGGAGTTCCTGCCGCAGCAGAACAAGGTGGTGGCGGGCGACAAGGTCAAGGGCCAGATCATGGCCACCGGCAAGCATGTCATCGTCATCGGCGGCGGCGACACCGGCAGCGACTGCGTCGGCACCAGCAACCGCCACGGCGCGGCCAGCGTGACCCAGTTCGAGCTGCTGCCGATGCCGCCCGAGCAGGAGAACAAGCCGCTGGTCTGGCCCTACTGGCCGACCAAGCTGCGCACCAGTTCCAGCCATGAAGAGGGTTGCGAGCGCGAGTTCGCCATCGCCACCAAGGAGTTCATCGGCGGCACGGGCAAGGACAAGGGCAAGCTCGCGGCGCTGCGCACGGTGCGTGTCGAGTGGGTCAACGGCAAGATGGTCGAGGTGCCGGGCAGCGAGCAGGATCACAAGTGCGAGCTGGTGCTGCTGGCGATGGGTTTCACCAGCCCGGTGGCGTCGGTGCTGGACGCCTTCGGCGTGGAGCGCGACGCCCGCGGCAACGCCCGCGCGCCGACTGAAACGGCGCTGGCGTACAAGACCAATGTCGACAAGGTCTTCGCCGCCGGCGACATGCGCCGCGGCCAGTCCCTCATCGTCTGGGCCATCCGCGAGGGCCGTCAGGCGGCGCGTGCGGTGGACCAGTTCCTCATGGGTTGCAGCGAGCTGCCGAACTGAGGGCGCTTCGCCCGCAAGACCGCCCGCCCCGACGCCTCGTCCTCGCACCTGGCGCACAAGGGCGTGCGACAATGAATTTGCCTGTGTGCCCTGCATTTCAGCAGCGCGCCGGCCCTCAGTAATTCACCCCGCGCCGCCCGTCGAGGGCCGCGCCGCCAAGGCTTGGATAACGACACCCTGATCGAGATCGATCACCTCAGCTTCGGCTATGACACATCGCGCACGATCCTGAACGATGTGTCGCTGCGCTTCGCCCGCGGCAAGGTGACGGCGATCCTCGGGGGCTCGGGCTGTGGCAAGACCACCTTGCTGCGCCTCATTGCGGGCGTCTACCCGGCGACGAAGGGGCGGGTGGTCTTCGACGGCGAAACCGTGAATGCCGCCGACCGAGCGCAGCTGTACCGGCTGCGTCGCCGCCTGGGCATGTTGTTCCAGTTCGGCGCGCTTTTCACCGACCTGAGCGTCTTCGACAACGTCGCCTTTCCGCTGCGTGAACACGGCGACCTGCCCGAAAGCATGATCCGCGACATCGTGCTGATGAAGCTCAACGCGGTCGGTCTGCGCGGCGCGGCGGGCCTGCGCATCGCCCAGGTCTCGGGCGGCATGGCGCGGCGCATTGCCCTGGCGCGCGCCATTGCGCTGGATCCCGAATTGATCATGTACGACGAGCCTTTCGCCGGGCTGGACCCGATCTCGATGGGCGTGGCGGCCAACCTGATCCGCAAGCTCAACGACACCACCGGCGCGACCTCGCTGGTCGTGTCGCACGATGTGCAGGAGTGCTTCTCGATCTGCGACGATGCCTACCTGCTGTCGTCGCAGGGGCGCGTGGTCGCGCACGGCAGCCCCGACGAGTTGCGCGCGTCCACCCACCCCGAGGTGCGCCAGTTCATCGGCGGCGAGCCGGATGGGCCGGTGCGCTTTCACTACCCCGCCGTGCCGCTGGCCGAAGAGTTGGGGATCACGGCATGAGCCGCCGGGCCGCTCCCAAGGCGAATACCGCAGCGCGCAGCGCGGAGCTTGCCTGATGAGCCTTGCCGGGCGCATCCCGTCATGACCGACGCTGTCGCGCGGCTCGGCCGCTTCTCGTTGGACTGGCTGCGCGCGCTCGGCCATTCCGCTTTTTTCTTCGCCGACCTGCTGCGTTATTCGCCGGCCGCGTTGCGCCGCTTTTCGCTGGTGGTGGCGCAGGTGCATGCCATCGGCAACCGCTCGGTGCTCATCATCGCGGCGTCCGGCCTGGCGGTGGGCTTCGTGCTGGCGCTGCAGATGTACTACGCGCTCGTCACCTATGGCGCGGCCGAAAGCCTGGGGCTGGTGGTCAACCTGTCGCTGGTGCGCGAGCTCGGCCCGGTGGTCACGGCATTGCTGTTCGCCGGCCGCGCCGGCACCTCGCTGACGGCAGAGATCGGACTGATGAAGGCCGGCGAACAACTCGCGGCGATGGAGCTGATGGCCATCGACCCGCGCGCGCGTGTGCTGGCGCCGCGCTTCATCGGCGGCGTCATCTCGATGCCGATACTGGCGCTGTTGTTCTCTGCCGTGGGCATTCTTGGCGCCTATGTCGTGGCGGTGCTGCTGATCGGCGTGGATGCGGGCAACTTCTGGTCGATCATGCAAGCGCGCGTCGATGTCTGGCGCGACCTGGGCAACGGCGTCGTCAAGAGCGCTGTCTTCGGTGTCATCTGCACCTTCGTCGCGCTGTACCAGGGTTACGAAACCCAGGCCACGCCCGAAGGTGTGGCCCATGCCACCACGCGCACGGTGGTCATCTCCTCGCTGGGCGTGCTGGGCATGGATTTCATCCTCACGGCCATGATGTTCTCCACACCCTGAGCGCCAGGCCTGCCGCACACTCGAGATCATGAGCACAAGAAGAACTGAAACACTGGTCGGCCTGTTCGTGCTGATCGGCCTGGCCGCACTGCTGTTCCTGGCGCTGAAGGCCGCCAACCTGGGCAATTTCAGCACCGAGGACAGCTACGCGCTGTCGGCCCGTTTCGACAACATCGGCGGGCTGAAGGTGCGCGCCCCGGTGCGCAGCGCCGGTGTCACCGTGGGCCGGGTCACCGCGATCACGCTGGACGGCAAGACCTATCAGGGCGTGGTCAGCATGAACATTCGCAACGGGTACCAGTTCCCGAAGGACACGTCGGCGAAGATTCTCACCTCCGGCCTGCTCGGTGACCAGTATGTCGGCCTGGAGCCCGGCGCCGACGACAAGAACCTCGCGCCGGGCACGACCATCACACAAACCCAATCGGCGATGGTGCTGGAAAACCTGATCGGTCAGATGCTGTTCAACAAGGCGGCCGAAGCGGGCAGCGTCAACGGAGGGCCGAAGTGAAGCTGTCATCGCGATCGAGCGTACGCGTCGCAGCCGCGCTGCTGGCGCTGTGCGCAGCTGGCGCGGTGCCGGCGCAGCCGACCTCGGGCGTTTCGCCGATCATGTCGGTGCTCGACGCGCCGGCCGACGAGCTCAGCCCAGGCCAGCTCGCCGACCCCTGGGAGCCTTTCAACCGTGCGATGTTCCGCTTCAACCAGGACCTCGATGAGGGCCTGCTGCTGCCGTGGACCGACGCCTATCTGACGCTGGTGCCGGAAGTGGCGCGCATCGGCGTCGGCAACTTCTTCGCCAACGCGCAGGACCTGTGGTCGTCGATCAACAACCTGATGCAGGGCAAGCTCGAGCGCTCGGTGATGATGACGATGCGTTTTGCCACCAACACCGTGCTCGGCGCGTTCGGCCTGATCGATATTGCAACAGCGGTCGGCATGGAGCGCTGGCCTGAAGACTTTGGCCAGACGCTCGGTGTGTGGGGTGTGGCGCCCGGGCCGTACCTGGTGCTGCCGGTGTTCGGGCCGTCCACGGTGCGCGACGCAGTGGGCCTGCCGCTGGACCTGGCCGCCTCGCCGTACTACGCCATCAACGAATCGGCCTTCCGGCCGGCGACCACCGTTCTCGGTGCGCTGAACGCGCGCTCGCAACTGATGTCGGCGACGCAGGCGCTGGACGCCATCGCGCTGGACAAGTACAGCTTCGTGCGCGATGCCTTCCTCAGTCGACGCCTGCGCCTGGTGTTCGACGGCAATCCGCCCGACGACTACGAACTCAAACCGCTGGTCAAGCCGCAGGAATGACCTTGTCCACGCACCGCTGCGCCACCACGTTATGGTGCGATTCGTCCTTTACCAAGTCCACCCAATGAAACTGCTTTCCATCCTGCTTTTGGCGTTGAGCTTCACCGCTGCCGTACCGGCCCTGGCCGACACCGCGCCCGACGAGTTGATCCGCCAGGTCTCGGTCGAGGTCATCGATACGGTCAAGGCCGACAAGGCGATCCAGGCCGGTGATGTGAGCCGCATCATCGCGCTGGTCGATTCCAAGGTCATGCCGCATGTGAACTTCCAGCGCATGACGGCGTCGGCCGTCGGGCGCAATTGGCGCGGTGCCACGCCCGAGCAGCAAAAGCGCCTGCAGGAGGAGTTCAAGATCCTGCTGGTGCGCAGTTACGCCGGTGCGCTGACGCAGGTCAAGGACCAGACCGTGCAACTCAAGCCGCTGCGCGCCAATCCCGGCGACACCGAGGTCGTGGTGCGCACCGAGGTCCGCGGCAAGGGCGAGCCCATCCAGCTCGACTATCGTCTGGAGAAGGCCGGCGACACCTGGAAAATCTACGACGTCAACGTGGTCGGGGTGTGGCTGGTGGAACAGTACCGCACGTCCTTCAACCAGGAAATCGCGGCCAATGGCATCGACGGCCTGATTGCCAAGCTGGCCGAGCGCAACAAGGGTGCCGCCAAGAGCTGAGCGCCCCTGGCTGAGCGACCCCGGCGATGCAACTGCCACAAAGCTTGACGCTGGAAAGTGCCGCGGCCGCGCTCGGCGTGCTGGGCGTGCAGCCCAGCGCGGCCAGCGGCGATGCATTCATCATCGACGCGTCGGTGCTGCAGGTCTTCGACACCGCCGCATTGGCCGTGCTGCTGCACGCAAGGCGTCAGGCGCAGTCCCGTGGCCAGGCCATGCGTGTGCAAGGTGCGTCGCCCAAGCTGACCCAACTGGCGCAGTTGTACGGTGTGGCCGAACTGCTGGGCTTGACGCCGGCGGCCTGAGCCGCAGCGCGCGCCCGACATCGCGACGGCACGGCAGGTGGTGATCGGCATCTTTCAAGGCTTGGCGCACGCCCGCCGCAGTTGGTGTTCATCGACGACGTCGCGGCGAACGTCGACGCCGCACGTGCGGCGGGCTGGAATGCCGTGCACTTCATCGACACCGCCGATTGCGAAGTGCAACTTCGGCGTCGTGGCTGGCTCTGAACCCGGTTGGCTTGTGGCCATACGTATTGGTGTTTGTGCGGCTTGCACAGTGGCGCTCGCTAAGTGCACAGTCCGGCTCACCAAAAAGGGGCGAGCATGCCCAGGTTCGGACTTAATGTCCGGCCCTTATCTTGCATGCAAGCTCATTCATCCTTGCCGTCAGGCATAACCTCGTTTTCCGCCTTCAGGAGATCACCGATGCGACAAACTCTTCTCGCCGCCGCCGTGCTTGCCGTCAGCCTTGGTACCGCCCCCGCCGCCTTTGCCGGGAAGGATCTCGATGCCATCAAGTCCCGCGGCACGCTGGTGTGCGGCGTCAATACCGGCCTGGCGGGCTTCTCTGCTGCCGACAGCCAGGGCAAATGGAGCGGCCTGGACGTCGACTACTGCCGCGCTCTCGCCGCCGCCATCCTGAGCGACGGCAACAAGGTGCGCTATTCGCCACTGACGGCGCAGCAGCGCTTCACCGCGCTGCAGTCCGGCGAGGTCGACGTGCTCTCGCGCAACACCACCTGGACGCTGACGCGCGATGCCTCGCTCGGCATGCATTTCATCGGCATCACCTTCTACGACGGCCAGGGTTTCATGGTGCCCAAGAGCCTGAACGTGAAGAGCGCCAAGGCGCTGAAGGGCGCCACCGTGTGCGTGCAGTCCGGTACCACGACCGAACTGAACCTGACCGACTACTCGCGTGCCAACAATCTGCAGCTCAAGCCGGTGGTGTTCGAGAAGCAGGAGGCCTCGACGGGTGCGTACTTCTCCGGACGCTGCCAGGTGTTCACCACCGATGCGTCGGGCCTGGCCTCGATTCGCAGCAAGGAAGCGCAGAAGCCCGAAGATCACGTCATCCTGCCCGAACTGATCTCCAAGGAGCCGCTGGGCCCGTCGATCCGACGTGGTGACGACGATTTCTTCGTCATCAGCAAGTGGGTGCTGAACGCGCTGCTCGAGGCCGAGGAATACGGCATCACGCAGGCCAACATCGACCAGATGAAGAAGGACAGCAAGAACCCAGGCGTGATGCGTCTGCTCGGTTCGGGCACCGAGGACACGGGCAAGCTGCTGGGCCTGGACAAGGAATGGGCCTACCGCGCCATCAAGACCACCGGCAACTACGGTGAGATCTTCGAGCGCCATGTCGGTGAGAAGACGGCCATCGGCCTGCCGCGCGGCACCAACAACCTGTGGACCCAGGGCGGGCTGATGTACGCCCCGCCGGTGCGCTGATCCACGGCGACGCCGCAGGCAGCGTGTCGCCTGCGGCGTTCTCACGGCCTGATGCCGGATCCGCGGCGCCCCAGGGGCCGCGCCGATCCGGTCCCTTGCGGAGCCTGGCTTGAGCGCACGCGCACCGACGAAGAAGCCCATCGAATGGTCCTGGCGCAGCCGTGTCGTGCGCGGCTGGGTCTACCAGGCCCTGGCGCTGGCGCTGATCGCAGGCGCGGTCTTGTTCCTGGCCTACAACACGCAGGAGAACATGCGTGTGCGCGGCATCCAGAGCGGCTTCGACTTTCTGGGCCAGGCTGCCGGCTTCGACATCGGCGAGACGATGATCGCCTTCGACCCGAGCCAGAGTTATGGCCGTGCTCTGTGGGTGGGCGTGCTGAACACGCTGCGCGTGGCCGTCATCGGCATCTTCCTGACGACGATTCTGGGTGTGCTGATGGGCATCGGCCGCTTCTCGGGCAACGCGCTGGTGCGCGGCCTGTGCTACGGCTATGTCGAGCTGTTCCGCAACGTGCCGATCCTGCTGCAGTTGCTGATGTGGTATCTGTTCTTCGTCGAGGTGCTGCCGGCGCCGCAGGCGGCCTGGAACGTGGGCGACCTGTTCTACCTGAGCAAGGGCGGCTTCTCGATGCCCTCGCCAGTATGGGCGCCGGGTTATGCGTGGATGGCGTTGGGCGCGCTGCTCGGTCTGGTCGGCGGCGTGGCCTATCGGCGCTGGGCGCAGCGCGAGTTCGAGCGCACCGGGCAGGACCGCAACCGCTGGGCCGTGCCGCTGGTGGCCATCGTCGGCCTGGCGTTGCTCGGCTGGGCGCTGGGCGGTGCGCCGATGGAGTGGTCTCGCCCTGAGCAGCTGGCCTTCATGGTCGAGGGCGGCATCAGCGCCACACCGGAGTTCATGGCCGTGCTGATCGGGCTGGTGATGTACACCGGCGCCTTCATCGCCGAGGTGGTGCGCGGCGGCATCCAGTCGGTCTCCCACGGGCAGACCGAGGCGTCGGGTGCGCTCGGCCTGTCGCGCCGCCTGACCATGCGCCTGGTGGTCCTGCCGCAGGCCATGCGCGTCATCATTCCGCCGCTGACCAACCAGTACCTGAACCTGACGAAGAACTCGTCGCTGGCGGTGGCCATCGGCTACCCGGACGTGGTCTCCATCGCCAACACCACGCTGAACCAGACCGGCCGCGCGGTGGAGTGCATCGCCATCATCATGGTCGTGTACCTGAGCACCTCGCTGAGCACTTCGGCGCTGATGAACTGGTACAACAAGCGCGTGGCGATCAAGGAACGCTGATGGCGCTGCCACCCGCCACCCGCCCCCCAACGGCTGCCCCGGTCGCGGCCCGTACCGCGCCTGTGCACGCTCCGACGGGCAGGCCCGGGGCCTTCACTCCCATCGCCGCGCGGCCGCCTCCGGTCAACACCGAAGGCCTCGTGCCATGGGTCAAGCGCAACCTTTTCAGCAATTGGCAGAGCTCGCTGACCACGCTCGTGCTCGTCGGCCTGGTGCTGTACTTCCTGCCGTCGTTGACGCAATGGGGTTTGTTGCAGGCCGTGTTCAACGCCAATGCCGACGCCTGCCAGGCGGCGCGTGGCACCGGCGCATGCTGGGGCGTGGTTACCGAGAAGTGGCGCGTCATCATCTTCGGCCGCTACCCCTATGAGCAGCAGTGGCGGCCCGAGATTGCCACGGTGCTCATGGTGGCGGCGGTCATGCTCAGTTGTGTGCGCTGGTTCTGGAAACCCTGGCTGGCGTTGATGTGGGTGGGCGTGCTGGCCATCTTCTTCACCCTGATGGGCGGTGGCGTGCTCGGCCTGGAGCCGGTGCGCACCGACCTGTGGGGCGGGTTGCCGCTGACGGTGATGCTGGCCACCTTGTCGATCTTCATGGCCTTCCCGATTGCGGTGCTGGTGGCGCTGGGCCGGCGCAGCAACCTGCCGGCGATCCGCACCATGTGCGTGATCTACATCGAGCTGATCCGCGGTGTGCCGCTGATCAGCGTGCTGTTCATGGCCAGCTTCATGTTCCCGCTGTTCATGCCGCAGGGCATGAGCATCGACGTGCTGGTGCGCGTGCTGGTGGGCATCACGCTGTTCGCGGCGGCCTACATGGCGGAGATCGTGCGCGGCGGGCTGCAGGCCATCCCCAAGGGCCAGCTCGAGGCGGCCGACACGCTGGGCCTGAGCTACTGGCAGACGCAGCGCAAGATCGTGCTGCCGCAGGCGCTGGCGATGGTGGTGCCGAGCATGATGAACAACTTCATCAGCATCTTCAAGGACACCTCGCTGGTGACCATCGTCTCGCTCTACGAACTCACCGGCGCGCTGAGCCTGGCGCTGAACTCCGACGTCGAATGGCGGCCGTTCAAGATCGAGGCCTACCTGTTCATCACCGCGATCTACTTCGCCTTCTGCTTTGCCATGTCGCGCTACAGCCTGTGGGTCGAGAAGCAGGTGGCGGTCAGCCGCACCCGCTGACCCCTTGACCCCGCAGTGCACCGGACCCCACCATGACCGAATCCATCATCCGCTTCGACAAAGTCAACAAGTGGTACGGCAACGACTTCCACGTGTTGCGCGACATCGACCTCGACGTGGCCAAGGGCGAGCGCATCGTCATCTGCGGCCCCTCGGGTTCCGGCAAGTCCACGTTGATCCGCTGCGTCAACGCGCTCGAGGAATACCAGCAGGGCCTGGTGACGGTGGCCGGCACCGCGCTCACCGATGACGTCAAGGCGATCGAGGCCGTGCGCAAGCAGGTGGGCATGGTGTTCCAGCAGTTCAACCTGTTCCCGCACCTGACGGTGATCGAGAATCTGACCTTGGCGCCGATGTGGGTGGGCCACATGCCCAAGAAGGATGCCGAGTCGCGCGCCATGCAGCAGCTCGAGCGCGTGCGCATTGCCGAGCAGGCGAAGAAGTACCCGCTGCAGCTGTCGGGCGGTCAGCAGCAGCGCGTGGCCATCGCGCGCGCGCTGTGTCTGACGCCGAAGATCATGCTCTTCGACGAGCCGACCTCGGCGCTCGACCCGGAGATGATCAATGAGGTGCTCGACGTGATGATCGAGCTGGCCGGCCAGGGCATCACGATGCTGTGCGTGACCCACGAGATGGGTTTTGCGCGCAGCGTGGCCGACCGCGTGATCTTCATGGACCAGGGCCAGATCGTCGAGCAGAACGCACCCGAGGCGTTCTTCGCCAACCCGCAGAACGAGCGCACGCGGGACTTTCTGTCGAAGATCATCGCGCACTGATTGACCCACCCTCGCAGGCGAGGAACAGTCCGCAGGGACTGTTCCTCGTCGCTGCTCTGCCCCCTCAAGGGGGCAACGCCAGTGGCCCGGCTTCAGCCGGATCCA
>CAVURQ010000022.1:0-102120 GCA_963743935.1 uncultured beta proteobacterium
GGGTGCGGCGCGTCGTGCGCCGCGCGGGACTCAGGCGGCGCGCTTGCGCGCTTCTTCGTCGACCAGGTCCTTCTTCGACAGCTTGCCGACCCCCGTCTTGGGCAGCTCGGCGCGGATTTCCAGCGCCTGCACCATCTCGTGCTTGCCCAGGCGGTCTTTCAGGAAGAGCTTGAGCTCGTCGATGGTGAAGGGCGCCGCGCCGGGCTTGAGCGTGAGGAAGGCCTTCGGCGACTGGCCGCGGTAGGCATCGGGGATGCCGATGACGCACACCTCGGCCACGGCAGGGTGTTCGTAGATGGCTTCTTCGAGCACGCGCGGATAGACGTTGAAGCCGCCGCACAGCAGCATGTCCTTGCTGCGGTCGACGATGAAGACGAAGCCGTCCGCATCCATGTAGGCGATGTCGCCGCTGCGGAAGTAGCCGTCGGCGGTGAACGACTCCTTGGTGGCGGCCTCGTTCTTCCAGTAGCCCTTCATCACGTTCGGGCCGCGGATGCACATCTCGCCGGGCTCGCCGGGCACTGCGTCGTGGCCCGGCTTGCCGATGGCCTCGAACTTGAGTTCGATGCCCGGCAGCGGCATGCCGCAGGAGCCGGCCTTGCGCTTGCCGCGCGCAGGCGTGAAGGTGCCGGTCGGTGAGGTCTCGGTCATGCCCCAGCCTTCGTTCAGCTGGCAGCCGGTGAGCGCGAAGAAACGCTGCCCCACCTCCACGGGAAGCGGCGCGCCGCCGGAGCCGCAGAACTTCAGAGACTTCAGGTCCAGGGTCGAGGCCTTGGGGTGGTTGATGATCGCGGTGTACATCGTCGGCACGCCCGCAAAGACGCTGATCTTCTTGGCCGCCAGATCCTGCAGCACCGCGTCCAGGTCGAAGCGTGTGTGCAGCACCATCAACGCGCCCAGGCGCACGCCGAAGAGCAGGTTGACGGTCAGCGCATAGATGTGGAACAGCGGCAGCACGACGAGGGCGCGCTCGCTGCCCTCGGTCAGGATCGGCGGATTGCCCTTGGTGCTTTCGATGTATTGCGCGCAGGCGGCCGACAGGTTGGCATGCGTCAGCATCGCGCCCTTGGGCAGGCCGGTGGTGCCGCCGGTGTACTGCAGCACGACGATGGCGTCCTTCAGGTCACCGAGCGGGTGCACCTTGAACTTGCCGTCGTTGTCGAGCAGTTGCTCGAAGGAGACGTGTTTGTCGTCCACCGCCGGCACGCTCAGCTGCCCGGCTTTTTCGAGATGTGCGCGCACGGCCTCGGGCTGCGCGGCGTACTCCGCCAGGCCGCCGACGACCAGCTTCTTCAGGCGCGAGCGGCCCAGCAGCCGCGCCATCTGCGGGTACAGCGCGGCCAGGTCGAGCGTGACGAGGATGTCGGTCTCGCTGTTCTCGACCTTGTGTTCGAGCACGCGCTCGGCATCCAGCGGCGAATAGTTGACCACCGTGCCACCGGCCTTGAGCACGCCGAAGAACGCGATCGGGTAGTGCGGTGAGTTCGGCAGGTACAGCCCGACGTGCACGCCAGGGCCTACGCCCAGCTGCTGCAAGCCCTTGGCCGCGCGGTCGGCGAGCGCGCCGAATTCGCGGTAGCTGAGCACGCGGCCCATGAAGTCGATGGCCGGGCGGTCCGGCCAGCGCGCGACCGCGTCGTCGAGCAATTGCTGCACCGGCATGGTCGGCAACTCGGCATCCCAATGCACGCCTTCGGGATAGGACTTGATCCACGGATGCTCGGCCACGCTGGTCTCCTCGTTGTGTTGTTGTCGTGTCGCATGGCCATGATGCAGCGGCCGGCGGGCCGCCATTTCAACCCCGGCCATGGCGGCTGTCAATGCGTGAGCGCAGCCGTCTGTGCGGCGGTCGGTGCGCGCACGCGTCGAGTGTCCCGCGGGCGCCAATCGATTGCGGGTTTACTCGGGTTATCGAGTGATGCCATTGCGGTGGACGATCGACGCCGCGCTGCGCAGGCACTGTCGTGGCAGCAGCAAGAGGCCGACCACAGCCCGAGCGAAGAGGAGACGACGATGCGCTGGACACCGAGGCTTGCCATCGCGTCGCTGGCCATGCTGGCTGGCGCCGCCGCCTGGGCAGACGACGACATCTGGACGCGCAAGACGCTGCTCGATTCTCCTGGCGGGCCGAAGCAGGAACTGGCCGCCAAGGGCATCGACATCGGCTTCGACATCACGCAGTTCGTGCAAGGCCTGCAGAACTCCGGCGATGGCTGGCCCAGCGGCGGCAAGGCCGACCTGCGCTTCAGGCTGGATGGCCAGAAGCTCGGCACCTGGCCCGGCTTCTTCATCACCGGGCACGCGGAATACAACTACGGCAGCAATGCCCTGCAGGATGCGGCCGGCCTGAACATCATCGCGGTCAACACGGCGCAGGCCTTTCCGTCGCTGAACGACAGCATGATCTCGCTGCTGTTCACGCAGGCCTTCAGCCCGACGACGACCCTGACGGTCGGTCTGTTCAACATGTTCGACGCTGCATCACGCCGGCCGCTGGTTGGCGGGGGTGGCATCGACACCTTCTGGAACCTGGCGCTGGCCGCGCCGCTGACCAACATCACCCCGCCCTACGTCTACGGGGTGTCGTTCAACACGCGCATCGACGATATCGGCAGCTTCGGCCTGTTCATCTACGACGCGCGCGACGCGCAGAACCTGAACATCGTGCGCGACCTGTTTTCGGACGGCGCGGTCTACAACGCGATGGCCAGCTTCCCGGTGACGATCGGCGGCCTGGGCGGCTTCCAGAACCTGCGCCTGGCCTACAGCACGCAGGACGGCGTGGACCTGTCGTCCTTGCCGTCGGGCATCGGCCAGCCGCCGAAGTACAAGACCGACCGCTGGTACGTGCAGTACTCGTTCGAGCAGTTCCTGGTGCAGGACGCGAAAGATCCGAAACTCGGCTGGGGACTGTTCGGCCAGTTCGGTTATTCGGACGGCAATCCGAATGCCTTCCAGAAGCACGGTTTCATCGGTCTGGCCGGCAACAACATGATGGACGGCAGGCAGCTCGACCGCTGGGGCGTGGGCTACTTTTCGTACCAGCTGAGCGATGCGTTCAAGAACACGCTGCCGATCTTCAGGCAGCTCGAAGCGGACAAAGGTGTCGAGGCCTTCTACAACTGGGCCGTCACGCCCTGGTTCCGCCTGACGGCCGACGCGCAATGGGAGCGGCCCTTCAACGGCCGGGACAACAACTACTACCTGGGGTTGCGCGCGCAGTTCAAGATCTTCTGATCGCTGCGCGGCCCGTTGACCCTCTGCGCGCGGCACCGGGCATGGTGCGGCCCTGCGCTATGCTTGTCTCACGATGAACCAGACCAAGATGCTGGTCGGCCTGATCGGCGCGGGCATCCAGCGCTCGCTGACGCCGGCCATGCACGAGGAGGAGGCAGCGCACCATGGCTTGCGCCTGCACTACCAGCTGATCGACCTGGACTCGAGCGGCGCCACCTTGGCCGACCTGCCGGGTCTCATCCGGCGGTGCGCACGATCGGCTTTTCCGGGCTGAACATCACCTACCCGTGCAAGCAGGCGGTGATTCCGCTGCTCGACGGGCTGTCCGATGAAGCGCGCGCAATGGGCGCGGTGAACACCATCGTCTGCCGTGACGGCAAGCTGGTCGGCCACAACACCGACGGCTCGGGCTGGAGCGCGGCCTTCTCGCGCGCGCTGCCGAACGCGGACCTGCGTCGCGTGCTGCTGCTCGGCGCCGGAGGTGCCGGCGCGGCCATCGCGCATGCGGCGCTGCGCATGGGCACGGGGCATCTGCTGATCAACGACCGCGAGACCGAGCGCGCCCGCGAACTGGTGCGAAGCCTGGCCGCGCTCTACGGCGCTGGCCGCGTCAGCGTCAGCGACGACGTGGCGCAGGCCTTGCGCGGTGCCAGCGGCCTGGTCCACGCCACGCCCACCGGCATGGACAAGCTGCCGGGCCTGCCGCTGCCGGGCGAACTGCTGCGCAGTGATCTCTGGGTGGCCGAGGTGGTGTACTTCCCGATCGAGACCGCGCTGCTGAAGGCGGCGCGTGCAGCGGGTTGCGCGACGGTGGACGGCGGGGGCATGGCGGTGTGGCAGGCGGTGGGTGCGTTCGAACTGTTCACCGGGCTGAAGCCCGACGCGGTGCGCATGGATGCCTGCTTCCGTCGCCTGCTGGCCGAGCGCGCCGGCGCGACCTGAAGCAGTGCTTCCTGAACGGCGGCCATCACTCGACCCCAGAGCGCGAGGGCCCTCGCCGATGCCAGGCGTGGCCGGTGGAAAATGGCGGCGCACCCGTTGGAGGGGTGAGACATGGCTTCGATCCTGGTCCTGAACGGCCCGAACCTGAACCTGCTGGGCACGCGCGAGCCTGCTGTCTATGGCTCGACCACGCTCGACGACGTGCGCGTGCTGTGCGAAGCCACAGGCCAGCGTCTGGGTCTGGACGTCGATTTCCGCCAGAGCAACCACGAGGGTGTGTTGATCGACTGGATCCACGAGGCCGGCATCGCACACCGCGCCGGCACGCTGCTCGGCGTGGTCTTCAACGCCGGCGCCTACACCCACACCAGCGTGGCGCTGCACGACGCGGTCAAGGGCGCGGGTGTGCCGACGGTCGAGGTGCACATCAGCAACGTGCACGCGCGCGAGCCCTTCCGCCACCATTCGTACCTGTCGCCGGCGGCGGCCGGCATCGTCGTCGGCTTCGGCGTCGACGGTTATGTGCTGGCGATGGAAGGGCTGGCGCGCCGCGCTGCTGCCGCATGAGCCCGCTGGGCCGCCCCAAGGGCGAATACCGCAGTGCGCAGCACGAAGGTGCCCCGGTGACGCACGCCTCGGATCGCACCTGCGCGGCTGCGCGTGGGTGAATCCGCGCTCGCCGGCGACGCGCTGACGCTGTTTGCGCAGTCGCTGCTGATCGGGCTTTCGATCGCCGCGCCGGTGGGCCCGATCGGCCTGCTGGTGATCCAGCGCACCTTGCAGCGTGGCTCGGTGGTGGGTTTGGCCACGGGCCTGGGCGCGGCAGCGGCCGATGCGCTCTATGGTGCCGTCGGCGCCTTCGGCGTGAGCTGGATCATCGACGCGCTGACCGGCGCGCGCGTGCCCTTGGCGTTGGGCGGCGGCGCCTTCCTGCTGTGGCTGGCCTGGCGCATCTGGCACTCGAAGCCGGCCGAGAAGGCGGCGCAGGCCGGCAGCGGCGCGGGGCTGCTGTCGTGTTTTGCCGGCACCTTCGTGCTGACGCTGTCGAACCCGGCGACGATCTTCTCCTTCATCGCCGTGTTCGGCACGCTCGGCGCGCGTTTGGCGGTCAGCTCGCCGTGGACCATGATCGCCGGCGTGCTGGTGGGTTCGGCGCTGTGGTGGCTGCTGCTCAGTGCGCTGGTCGCGCGGCTGCGTTCGCGCTTCGACGCCCGTGCACAAGCTATCGTCAATCGCGCGTCGGCATTGCTGCTGGCTGCCTTTGCGCTGTGGCAATGGGCGGCGCTGGCCGGCCTGTGATTGATGGCAGACTCCACTTTCGCAAATCGAGGAGTCCGACCCATGGTTACCCCCCACAACCGCATCGCACTCGTCACCGGCGCCGGCAGCGGCATCGGCAAGGCTTCGGCCATCCGCCTGCTCGAAGATGGCTGGCGCGTGGTCTTCACCGGCCGCCGCCTGGAAGCGCTACGCGAGGCCATCGCCGCGGCCGGTGACCCCTTTGGCGACATCGACCAGCGTGCCATTGCCGTGCCGGCCGACATGACGCGGCCCGATTCGGTGGCGGCGCTCTTCGACGTCGTGCGCGCGCGCTTCGGCCGGCTCGACCTGGTGTTCAACAACGCCGGCACGGGCGCCCCGCCGGTGCTGCTGGAAGACCTGACCGTCGAACAATGGCGCGGCGTGGTCGACACCAATCTGACGGGGGTGTTCCTGTGCATCCAGCAGGCCTTCCGCATCATGAAGGCGCAGTCGCCGATGGGCGGGCGCATCATCAACAACGGCTCGATCTCGGCCTACGCGCCGCGGCCGAATTCCGCTCCCTACACCGCGACCAAGCACGCGGTCAGCGGGCTGACGCGCTCGGCCTCGCTGGACGGGCGCAAGTACGACATCGCGGTCGGCCAGATCGACATCGGCAATGCCGCCACCGACATGACGCAGCGCATGACGGCCGGCGTGCCGCAGGCCGACGGCAGCATGCAGGTCGAGGACCGCATGGACGTCCGCCATGTCGCCGATTCGGTGCTGCACATGGCCAACCTGCCGCTGTCGGCCAACGTGCTGTTCATGAACGTCATGGCCACGAAGATGCCCTTCGTGGGGCGCGGCTGAGTCGAGCCTGCTGCTAATATTCAAAGATCACCACGTACCCGGAGGAAACCCATGAACGACATGACTGCTTCCCATCGCGAAAAGCTGATGACCGATCTGCGCACCGTCATCGCCGACGCCGAAGAAGTGCTGCGCGTCACCGCCGACCAGGCCACTGCCGGCGCCTCGGAACTGCGTGTGCGCATGCAGGAGCGTCTGCAGCAGGCCAAGGGCCGGCTGCACGATCTGCAGGACGCGGCCGTGGCACGTGCGCGCGCCGCGGGACATGCCGCCGACGACTACGTGCATGAGCATCCGTGGAAGGCCATCGGCGCTGCCGCCGGCCTGGGCATGATCATCGGCCTGCTCATCAGCCGCCGCTAGGCCCATCCGTCCCATGCCCGCGTCGCGCGCAGGACTGTTCGAGTCCTTGCGGCAGCTGCTGCACACGGCGCTCGGGCTGGGGCAAGTACGGCTGGAGCTGCTGGCGGCCGACCTGCAGCTCGAGAAGCACCGGCTTCTCGAAGCCGCGCTGCGTTTGCTGGCAGGCCTGATGCTGCTGGGCTTGGGCGTGGTGCTGCTCATCGCCTTCTTGCTGTTGCTGCTGTGGGAAGGCTACAGGCTGCCCGCCCTGGGCGTGCTGACCTTGTTGTGCTTGCTGGGTGGTGCGATGCTGATGAATTCCGGCAAGCGGCGTTTCAGCCAGGACGATCAGTTGTTCGCCGCCACGCGCGCCGAACTCGAACGCGACCAGGCCGCGCTGCGGCCGCGGGACTGACGCTCTTGGCCACCAGCGACTACCACGAGCTGCTGCGAAGGCGCGAGCGTCTGCTGATGCGCAGCAACGTGCTGCGACAGGACTGGTCGATGCAGGTGCAGGTGCTGCGTGCGCCGCTCGGCCTGGCCGATCGGGCGCGTGCCGCCACCACCTGGCTGGTGCAGAACCCGCTATGGCCCCTGGGCACCTTGGCGCTGGTCGCGGTGCTGCGGCCAGGCCGCGTGCTGCGCTGGGGCGGGCTGGCCTGGCAGGGATGGGCGGCCTATCGGCGCGTGCAGCGGCTCATGGGCAGTACACGCCAAGCTCGGCGCTGAGCTTTCCGCACCATGGCGGCCGAGCGAGGCGATGCGCGTGGCGTTCAGTTTCCGCTGGACGGCAGCGGCAAGCGCAGTTCGGCTGCCATCGGCCGCGACATCCTGGCCGCCGCGCTGCGTGTGCTGGATGTGGCCGCGGCCGAGCGCTGCGCGGCCGAACGCGATTGGCGCCATGCCTACCCGGTGCACCTGCGCCGCCTGGTCGAGCTGCAGGCGGCGTCGCCGCAACTCACCGTGGCCTCATGCCGCGCCGGGTTGGACGCCGCTTGGGGCGCGCTGGTCTTCGTGCGCGATGGCCAGACTCTGGCGCTGCGCCAGGCCATGGCCACGCCGGCGGCGCCGCCGCTGCGCACGCTGCGCCTGCAAGGCCAGGGTGATAGTGCGCCGGCACGCTGGGAGGTGCCGTACAAGGGCCGACGGCTGAGCGCCGACGCGCTGGCGCGGCGCATCGACGCGTGGGCCGCAGGCGGCATCATCGAAGAATCGCATGCGGCCGCACTGCACATGGCGCGTACCCATCCGCAGTGGTTCGACCTGTCGGATCGGCACCTGGTGCTGCTGGGCGCGGGCAGCGAAGCCGGGCCGCTCGCGTGGCTGGCCTCGTGGCGCGCCAACATCGTCGCCATCGACCTCGCACGTGCGGCGACCTGGAAGCGCATGGCGCAACGCGTGCGCGCCGGCAACGCCAAGCTCATTGCCCCTGTCGCCGCCACGGTCAGCCTGAGCGGCGATGCGGACAAGGACATCGCGCTGGCCGGCGCCGACATGCTCGTCCAGACCCCCGAGATCGCGCATTGGCTGGCGCAGCTGGGCCAGCCGCTGGACCTGTTCTCGATCGCCTATCTCGACGGCGAAAGGCACGTGCGCGTGTCGCTGGCGATGGATGCCATCGGCGAGGTGTGTGCCGCCGCCGATGCACGCTGCACACGCGCCTGGATGGCCACGCCGACGGATGTGTTCGCGGTGCCGCAAGGGCTGGCCGAAGACGTGATGCGCGCCTACGCCGAGCGCGGCACGTTCAAGCGCCTGGCGCAGGCCGGCGCGCGTGCCGGCAGTGGCGGGCGCAGCTTTGCGCCGCACATCGAAGGCCTGGTGGATGCCGGCGACGGCCAGCGCTGGGGCGTGGTCGATGGCCTGGTGGTCGAGCAGGGCCCCAACTACGCGCTGGCCAAGCGCCTGCAGCAATGGCGTGCCATCGTCGCGCGCGCCGAGGGCCACGTGGCGTCGATCAACGTGGCGCCGTCGACGAGTACCGCGTCGGTGCTCAGCAACCCCGCGCTGGCGGCGGGTTTCCGCGGCGCCAAGGCCTTCGACATCGAGGTCTTCGCACCCGACACCACGAACGCGCTGATGGCCGCGCTGTGGGTGCACGACCTGCGCAATCCGCGCAGCGCAGCGCAGCCTGCCGTGCCGCTGGCGCATCCGCTGCAACTGCTGGTGCAAGGCGCCAACCATGGCGGGCTGTGGCGCGTGCCCTATCTGCCGCGATCGGTGCTGCCGTTTGCGGCGTTGCTGGGTTTGATGAAGCGCCGCTGATCGCCGCGCAGGCCAACGCCTCGCACGGCGCGCTTCAGGCGGCGGGTGTCGTCGAGGCGGCTGCGCTGGCCGTGGCCCAATCCACCAGTTCCGCCAACATCACGCCCGCAGCCTCGCTGGCGGCCCGGGCCACGCCGCTGGCGTCGCGCGTGGCGGCGGTGGCCAGTTGGCTGAAGCCGCGCCGCGCCAGGAGCTTGCGCTGCTGCCAGTCGACGAGTTCGGCGCTGAGCACGAGCTTCACCTGCCCCGGGTCGGCCGAGGCATCCAGGTAGAGCTCGTCCAGGCGAAGTGTCAGCAGCAGGTCGCCGCGCACACCGGCGGTGCTCAGCGCCACCTGGCGAAAATTCTGCGCGCGGGTGAAACGCGCTTCGGCCAGCAGCATCAGCGCTTGCGCCGGGCGTTCGCTCCAGTAGCCGAACTGGAAGTACGAACGGCTGCGCCCGTCGGCACTGAAGACCATGTGGTCGCTGTCGTAGAGGCCCGGCAGCGCGCCGGAGGCGAGCAGCAGCACCTTGTCGATGCGCGCTGCTCCCGCGCCGCCGGGGCTGACCGTCTCACCGGCCTTGGCACCCGCGTCGCGCAGCACCTGGAAGTCCACGCGCTGTCCGGACCCCAGGCTGCAACCCGCGCTCAGGCCGATCGCGGGCAACGCGCCCAGCAATGGCAATCGCACCAGCAGTTGGCGCAGGCAGTCGCGTCGCGACCAAGGTGATGTGTGCCGTGTCATTGACGCGCCTCGCCGGGGCCGAGCTGCTGTTCGCTGGGGCCCAGCAGCGCGGCCTTCGGGTCTTGCAGCCGGTCGAGCGCGCGTGCGATGCGTTCGGCGCTGCTGCGCAGCTCTTGCGCGGTGGCGCGCAACTCCAGCGTGCCGACATCGACGGCCATGTCGGTGCGACGCATCAGCGCGCTGCCGTCCTTCTCGATGGCCTGCAGGCTGCGCGACAGGTCGCGTTCGAGTGTGCGCGTGGCCTGGGTCAACTCGCGCAGGGCGGTCTGCGCATCGCGCAGCGTGCTGCCGGCTTCCTTGGACAGCGGCTCGGCCGCGTCGGCCAGGCGCGTCGCGGCCAGCGCGATGCGATCCGCCGATTGCCGCAACGTGGCCACGCCCTGGTCGAAACCCGAGGCCGACTTGTCGAGCAGCGCCAGACGCTTGTTCAAGCCGTTGGACAGATCGCGCATGTTGACCAGCAGCTCGGCGAAAACCTTCTGGTTGTCCGGCCCCAGCACTTCGCCGGCCCGGGTCAACGCGCCATCGGCGGCGACCGCCAGCCGCGAGGCCGAATCGGTGATCTGGTCGAGGCCGGAGGTGCCCTCGGGAATCACCGGGTAGCGTTCGCCTGCGCGCACCGCGACCAGCACGGGACCCGGCACGCCCGGCGTATCCAGCTTGATGCGGGCGATCCCGGTGAGGATGTTGCGGCTGACGGAGGCCTTGGTGTTCTCGCGCACCGGGGTCTCGCGCGCGACGCGCAGCAGCACCTTGACGCGGTTGATGTTGTCGGGCTGGATCGAGTAGTCCTCGACACGGCCGACGGTGACGCCGCGCATGTTGACGTTGGCACCGACTTGCAGGCCTTCGAGCGACTGCTGCTCGAAATACACGGTGTAGAAGCGGAAGTCGGCGCTGCGTCCGGAGCTGCTCAACCACAGGAAGCCGCCGATGGCCGCGGCCAGCAGCGCCAGCACGACCGCGCCGATGACGGTGTAGCGGGTGTCAGGCTCCATCGTTGGGGGCGTTTCGGCCAGGAGGGTCGGCGAGGGGCACGGTGTGGCGCGAAGAGAAATACGATTGTATCCACGGGTCATCGACGGCCATGACCTCATCGGCCGTGCCGTCGGCCAGCACCTTGCCGCTGCCGAGCACGACGATGCGCCGCGCAATCGACAGCAGCGTGTCCAGGTCGTGCGTGACCATCAGCACCGTCAGGCCCAGGTCGCGGTTCAGAAAGGCGATCAGTTCGTCGAAGGCGCGCGCGGTGATCGGGTCCAGCCCCGAGGTCGGCTCGTCCAGGAACAGCACTTCGGGCTCCAGCGCCAGCGCGCGTGCCAGTGCGGCGCGTTTTTTCATGCCGCCCGACAGCTGCGAAGGCATCTTTGCGCCGACATCCGACGACAGGCCCGGCCAGCGCCAGGCGCAGGTTCACCAGCCTGGGCAGCAGTTCGCGCCGGCGTGTCGGTGTGCTCCAGCAGCGGCGTGGCCACGTTGCCGGCCACGTCGAGCGAGGAGAACAGCGCGCCTTCCTGGAACATCATGCCGAAGCGCTTGCGCGTGGCGGCGAGTTGCTCGTCGCTGGCATGCCACATGTCGGTGCCGAGCAGATGCACCGTGCCCTCGGTGGGTCGTTGCAGGCCGAGGATCTCGCGCAGCAGCACCGACTTGCCACTGCCGCTGCCGCCGATCAGCGCCACCAGCTCGCCGCGGCGCACCTGCAGGTTCAAGCCGTCGTGCACCGTCTGCGCGCCGAAGCGCGTGACCACGCCGTCGACCTCGATCACCGTGTCCTGCGACGGCTGCGCCGCGTCGGCCCCGGGCACCGGGCTCACAGGTCGAGTTCCTGGAAGAAGACCGCGAAGATCGCGTCGAGCAGGATCACCGCGACGATGCCCTGCACCACGGTGGAGGTGGTGTTGATGCCGATGGAGCGTGTGTCGCGGCTCACCGACAGGCCCATGCGGCAACCGATGACGGCGATGAACAGCGCAAACACCGGCGCCTTGGCCAGGCCGATGACATAGTGGCGCGGCGCCAGCGCCACGTGCAGCCGCTCGATGAAGGTCTGTGGCGTGATGTCCAGCGTCAGGCTGGACATCATCATCGCGCCGGCCAGGCCGGCGACGTTGCCCACGAAGACCAGCAGCGGCAAGGTCAGCACCAGCGCCAGTACACGCGGCACCACCAGCACCTGCGCGGCCGACAGGCCGAGCGTGCGGATGGCGTCGATCTCCTCGGTCAGCTTCATCGTGCCGAGTTGCGCGGTGAAGGCCGCACCCGAGCGACCGGCCATGATGGTGGCCACGATCAGCGGCGAGAACTCGCGCGTGATGCCCAGCGCCACGCCGTCGACGACGAAGATGTTGGCGCCGTACTTCTCCGCCTGCAGGCCCAGCATGTAGGCCATGACCACGCCGATCAGGAAGGTCACCAGCGCCACCACTGGCACGGCGTTCACGCCCACCTGGGCGAGCTGTGCGAAGAGCTCGTGTACACGCAGGCGCTGTGGCCGCAGCAACACGTGCCCGAGCTCGGCCAGCGTGCGGCCAAGGAACTCCACATGGGCGACTAGCAGGGTGCCCAGGCCGGACGACGCCTTGCCCACCTGGGCCAGCGAGGACAGCCTGCGCGGCACCGGCAGCGCGACGGTTTCCTTCTGGCGGCTGCGCACCACCTCGACGATGCGCGCATGGCTGGCCTCGAAGCCGCGCAGCTGCAGCTTGGCAATGTCCACGCCAGCGTCTTCCAGCGTGCTCAGCAGCAGCAACGCCGCGGCGGTGTCGATGGCCTCGAGTGCATCGCCACCCAGCACCACCGGCTGGCGCTCACGCACAGCGACCTGCAATGCGCCGTTCAGGCCCGACAGCTGTGTGGACAACTCACGCAGGCCGGTCAGGCGCCACACGCCGGCCAGATGCAGCACCGTGCGCTGTTTTCATGGGCTTCGACCCAGCAGTTTCGATGCGAATCGGCCATCGGGAAAGGCTAACACGAGCCGTCGCGCACCCAGCCCACTCGTCCCGCGCAGCGCGGGCCGGAGCACCGCGCACCGACGTGGTGCGACTATGGGCGAGAATGTCGCAAAGCCAATCAGAAGGCCCCCATGATCGACGATCTGCCATCGCTGCGCGCCTTGTATCCCGCGACATCGGAGCGCGCGTTGCGCAAGGAACTGTCGGCGCTGGAGCGACATTGCGAAAGCTTCATCGCACTGTCGCCTTTCGTGGTGCTGTCCAGTGCCGACGCCCAAGGACGCATGGACGCGTCGCCGCGCGGCGGTGCGCCGGGTTTCGTCAAGGTGCTGGATGCGCACACGCTGCTCATCCCCGACGCGCCGGGCAACAACCGGCTCGATTCGCTGAGCAACATCGTGGAAACCGGGCGAATCGGTTTGCTTTTCCTGGTGCCGGGCGTGGATGAAACGCTGCGCATCAACGGTACGGCGCGGCTGACGCAGGACGCCGCGCACATGGCACGGTTCAGCGCCGAAGCGCGCATGCCGCGACTGCTCATCGAGGTGAGCGTGCAGGAGGCCTATCTGCATTGCGCCAAGGCGCTGATGCGCTCGAAGCTGTGGTCCGACGCGGCGCGTGTCGAGCGTGCGTGCCTGCCGACGATCGGGCAGATGATCAGCGATCAGACCGGCCAGGATGCGCCCGCCGAGAGCCAGGCGCAGATGGTCGCGCGTTATGCGGCCGACCTGTAGCCGCCGCGCCTGCACGCGATGACGGCCACGTCGGTGTCGGGCCCGCCGCAGGCCGAATCGGGCTACGCCTGGCTGCGGCTGATGGTGTCGCTGCTGCTGATGACGATCGGCGGCGCCGGCATGTACTCCGTGGCGGTGGTGCTGCCGCGGGTGCAGGCCGACTTCGCGGTCGACCGTGCGGATGCGTCGTTGCCCTACACGCTGACGATGATCGGCTTCGGCTTCGGCGGTGTGCTGATGGGCCGCCTGGCCGACCGCTTCGGCGTGATGGTGCCGCTGCATGCTCGGCGCCGTCGGTCTGGGCGGCGGGTTTCGTCGGCGCCGGCATGGCCGGCAGCCTGTGGATGTTCAGCCTGGCGCAAGGGCTGCTGCTCGGGCTGCTGGGAACGTCGGCCACCTTCGCGCCGCTGGTCGCCGACACCTCGCTGTGGTTCACGCGCCGCCGCGGCATCGCCTTGGGCATCTGCATGAGCGGCAACTATGTCGCCGGCGCGATCTGGCCGCCGGTGATCCAGCACTTCGTCGACACGGTGGGCTGGCGTCCGACCTACATCGGCATCGGCGTGTTCTGCGTGTTGACCGTGCTGCCGCTGGCGCTGGTCTACCGGCGCCGGCCGCCGGCGCTGATGCCGGTGCCGGTGCCTGGGCCGGCGTCGTCGCCCAGCGCTGCCGTGCCGGCGATCGCAGTCGCCGCGCCGCCATCGGATCGGCCGCTGGGCATGAGCCCCTTGTCGCTGCAACTGCTGCTGTGCGTGGCCGGCGTCGCCTGCTGCGTGGCCATGTCGATGCCGCAGGTGCACATCGTGGCCTATTGCGGCGACCTGGGCTTCGGCGCGGCGCGCGGTGCGCAGATGCTGTCGGTGATGTTCGGCATGGGCATCATCAGCCGGCTGGTCTCGGGCTGGATGTCCGACCACATCGGCGGCCTGTACACGCTGCTGGTGGGTTCGCTGCTGCAGGGTCTGGCGCTGCTGATGTTCCTGTGGGCCGACGGCGTGAGTTCGCTGTTCCTGGTGTCGGCGATGTTCGGCCTGTTCCAGGGCGGCATCGTGCCGAGTTATGCGCTGATCGTGCGCGAGTACTTCACGCCCAAGGAGGCCGGCGCACGCGTCGGCGCGGTGCTTGATGGCCACGCTCTTCGGCATGGCGCTGGGCGGCTGGATGTCGGGCGCGATCTTCGATGCCAGCGGTTCGTACCGCGCGGCCTTCGTCAACGGCATCGCCTGGAATCTGCTCAATGTGGGCATCGTGCTGTATCTGCTGATGCGCGCCAAGCGGCTGGGGCTGTTTGTCAGGCCGCTGCGGCTGGCGTGAGCGTGGGTGCGGGCAGGGCCGCCAGCGCCTGCTTCAGGCAGTCGAGTTGGGTGGCGATGGGTGCGGGCAGCGGCTTGCGCCCGGCCATCACGTCCTGGATGTAGGCCGCGGTCGTCACGGCATCGTGTTCGCGCGGCAGATCGGGCAGGTGCGCCAGCACACCCGGCTGCGCGTCACGGCTCAACTCGGCATGCAACTGTCCGGCGATGAACAGGCCGAGCTTCGGACTGCGCCGCGCGTCGGCCACGGCTTCACCTTCGGTGCCGCGCAGCAGCATCGCGTGGGCGCCGGTGTGCGCCAGGAACTGGCCGAGCAGTGCGGCATATTCGGGGTGCGTGTAGCTGACCACGCGCAGCGCATGCGGCAGCGGCGCCAGCAGCTTGGCCAGGGTGTGGCCCGAGTTTCTCAGGCCGACGACGCGGCGTACCTCCAGTAGTTTGGCCAGCGGCGGGCACAGTGCATCGACGGGCATGAAGGCCGGCGCGCCGCGCGACCAGGCCGCGTGCAGTTGCGCGGCATCGCTGCAGATCGGCAGCGCCAGTGCCTCGAAGATCTCCGCGCTGGTCACGCGGGCGGCATCGCGCAACGGGCCGTGCATCAGCACCGCGATGCCTTCGCGCGCCAGCAGCATGGCCAGCAATGGTGCCAGATTGGGCAACTTGCGCGCGCCGTTGTAGCTCGGCAGCATGACCACCGCTTGCGTGCCGGTGCTGGGAATGGGAATGCAGCGTTCATGCACGGCCCTCAGGAAGCCGACTCAGCTCGGCCACCGATTCGCCCTTGATGCGCATGGCCAACGCGAAGGCGCCGATTTCCAGATCGGTGATGCGGCCATCGAGCAACTGGCTCATCAGGTCGTGCGCCTGCGTCTCGTCCAGCGAGCGGGCGCCTTCCTTGCCGCGGCCGATTTCGCGGATGTAGCGCGCGATGCTCATGGGGTGGGTGGTCTCGATCGAAGGGATGGGCTTGGTGCGCAGCAAGCGCAGTGCCAGCCGGTTGTACAGCAGGATGGCGAGGCGCCGTGCCGCAGCCGCACGTCGCGGTGGACAATTCATCGCATGAGCGAGGCCATTCCTCCAGACAAGCCTGCCCACAAGCCTACGCAGGAACCTACCCACAAGCGGCGGGTGCGTTATGCCGGCACGCACCCGCAGCGCTTCGAGGAAAAGTACAAGGAACTCGACCCGGCGCGCCATGCCGACGAGGTGCGCAAGGTCATGCAGCGCGGCCAGACGCCTGCCGGCATGCACCGGCCGATCTGCGTGGCCGAGATCCTCGAGCGGCTGGCGCCGCAGCCGGGCGAGACCGGCCTGGACGCGACTCTCGGCTTCGGTGGTCACGCCGAGCAGCTGCTGGCCAGGCTGATGCCGGGCGGACACTTGTTTGCGCTCGATGTGGATCCGCTGGAGTTGCCGCGCAGCGAAGCGCGCCTGCGCGCGCCTGGGCTTCACCGAAGCCATGCTGACGGTGCGGCGCATGAACTTCGCGCGCATCGCCGAGCTGCAGCCCGAAGCGGGCGGCTTCGATGTGGTGCTGGCCGACCTGGGTGTGTCCTCGATGCAGATCGACAACCCGGCGCGCGGTTTCAGCTTCAAGGTCGACGGCCCGCTGGACCTGCGGCTGGACCCCGGCAGCGGTGTCGGCGCCAGCGAGCTGCTGCTGTCCATCACACGCCCGGCCTTGCGCGACCTGCTGATCGAGCACGCCGACGAGCCGCATGCCGTGGCGCTGGCCGCCGCGTTGCAAGGCCAGTACCTGCAGACCACGCACGAACTGGCCGCCAAGGTGCGCGAATGTGTGGCTGCGACGCTGCCGCGCCGGCTGCCCGAGGCCGAAGCGCAGGCCGAAATCAAGAAGGCCTTGCAGCGCACCTTCCAGGCCTTGCGCATCGCCGTCAACGACGAGTTCGCCGTGCTCGACCGCTTCCTGCAGGACTTGCCCGCGTGCCTGAAACCCGGCGGCCGGGTCGCGATCCTGAGCTTTCACTCGGGCGAGGACCGGCGCGTCAAGAAGGCCTTTCAGAGCGGTGAGCGCGCGGGTGTGTATGCGCGCGTGGCCGACGCGTTCATACGGCCCACATTCGACGAGCAGCGCGCCAACCCGCGCTCCAGTTCGGCCAAGTTGCGCTGGGCGATTCGCGCGAGTGCCGGATCCTGAGCTGTATAAAATAACAGTTCCCACAACCTGGGTTTGCGCACTCGGGCGCCAAATGGCCCCACCATACGAATCTGCGCCTAGAAGCCGAAAGTCCACGCCCATGAGCACCCTTGAAAAGCCAGCCATCCGCGCTGCCCTGCCCGAGCAACCGATCAGCCAGGAGGTGCTGCTCGAAAAATACGCCAAGGGTGAAGAGCGCTCGATCGACGCGGTGCGTCTGCGCGTGGCGCGTGCGCTCGCCGAGGTGGAAGCACCGACGCAGCGCGCCGAGTGGGAAGCGCGTTTCCTGCAGGCGCAGCGGCGCGGCTTCGTGCCGGCTGGGCGCATCAACTCTGCTGCCGGCACCGAACTCAGCGCCACGCTCATCAACTGCTTCGTGCAGCCGGTGGGCGATTCGATCTCGAAGGACGAAGACGGCTATCCCGGCATCTACACCGCACTCACCGAAGCCGCTGAAACCATGCGCCGCGGCGGCGGCGTGGGCTACGACTTCTCGCGCATCCGTCCGCGCGGCGCCTTTGTCGGCAGCACACAAAGCAGCGCCTCCGGGCCGCTGAGCTACATGCGCGTGTTCGACCGTTCCTGCGAGACGGTCGAATCCGCCGGCAGCCGGCGTGGCGCGCAAATGGGCGTGCTGCGCTGCGACCACCCCGACATCGAACTCTTCATCCATGCCAAGGACCAAGGCGATCTGCGCAACTTCAACATCTCGGTCGGAGTGACGGATGCCTTCATGCGTGCGGTGCAGGACGACGGCGAGGTCGAGCTGGTGCACCGCGCCGCGCCGGGCGAGGCGCAGATGGCGCTGGGTGCCTTCCAGCGCGACGACGGCCTGTGGGTCTATCGCACACAGCGCGCGGCTGAGCTGTGGGAACAGATCATGCGCAGCACCTACGACCATGCCGAGCCGGGTGTGCTGTTTCTGGACCGCATCAACCAGGACAACAACCTGGGTTACTGCGAGACCATCAGTGCGACCAACCCGTGCGTCACGGGCGATACCTGGGTCATGACCAGCGAGGGCTCGCGACAGGTGCGTGACCTGGTGGGCATCCCCTTTGACGCCATGGTCGACGGCAAGCCCTATCGAAGCGGCTCGAATGGCTTCTTCGCCACAGGCATCAAGCCCGTGCTGCATCTGCGCACGCGCGAAGGTCACACGCTGCGTCTCACCTGCGACCACCGGTTGCGCAAGGTGGTACGGCGCAGCCGCTACACCCTGCACAGCGAATGGTGCGAGGCGGGTGAGCTGCAGCCCGGTGATGAGCTGGTGCTGCACGACCATCGACGTCTGGGTGGATGGGAAGGCAGCAAGAGCGCCGGCGAGGGCTACCTGCTGGGGCTGCTCATCGGCGATGGTCAGTTGGGCAAGAGCAAGGCGGTGCTGTCGGTCTGGGCGCCCGAATTGCGCGTGGTGGGCAGCCCGACCAGCGTGCCGATGCATAGCGCCAGCGGCATCATGCAGGCGGTCAGCGAAGCCATCGCTGTCCTTCCTCACCGTGCGGACTTTCGCGGTTGGCAGCGGCCCATCACCTCCAAGGGCGAGTGCCGGCTGGCATCGGCCGCGTTGCGCGACCTGGCCTTCGAGATGGGGGCGGCGCCGGGCCACAAAACCATCACACCCAGGATGGAAGCCGACTCCTCGGACTTCTGCTGCGGGTTGTTGCGCGGCCTGTTCGATGCCGATGGCTCCGTCCAGGGCACGCAGGATCACGGCGTCAGCGTACGACTGACGCAGTCCGATATGGGCTTGCTGCAAGCTGCGCAGCGCATGCTCTTGCGCCTGGGCATGAACAGCACGATTTACCGCGAACGCCAAGCAGAAGGCTCGAGCCTGTTGCCCGACGGCAAAGGGGGTCAGCGCGAGTATCCGCAGAAGGCGGTGCACGAACTGGTGCTCAGTGGCGACAACCTGCAGGTGTATGCCGAGCGCATCGGCTTTGCCGACAGCGCCAAGGCAGGCAAGCTGGAAGAGCTGCTCGGCCGCTACAAGCGACGTCTCAATCGCGAGCGCTTCGTCGCCACCGTCGAATGCATCCAGGCCGGGGCCGATGAGCCGGTGTTCGATGTGACCATCGAGGACGTGCATGCCTTCGATGCCAACGGCTTGCTCGCTCACAATTGTGGCGAGCAGCCATTGCCGAGCTACGGCTGTTGCTGCCTGGGCAGCATCGACCTGACGCATTTCGTGCAAAGGCCCTTCGAACGCGATGCCGCCTTCGACGAGGCCGGGTTGATCGAGGTCGCGCAGGTCGCCACGCGCATGCTCGACAACGTGCTCGAGGCCACCGTCTGGCCGCTGCCGCAGCAGCAGCAGGAGGCAATGCACAAACGCCGCATCGGTCTGGGCTTCACCGGCCTCGGCGATGCGCTGGCGATGCTCAACTTGCACTACGACAGCGACGCCGCGCGCGAGCGCGCACGGCGCATCGCCGAGGTGCTGCGCGATGCGGCCTATGGCGCTTCGGTGGACCTGGCGCGCGAACGGGGGGCCTTCCCGCTCTTCAACGCCGACCTGTTCCTGAGCGCCGGCACCTTCGCCTCGCGTCTGCCGCCCGCGCTGAAGGAGCGCATCCGCCAGCATGGGCTGCGCAACTCGCATCTGCTGTCGATCGCGCCCACCGGCACCATCAGCCTGGCCTTTGCCGACAACGCCAGCAACGGCATCGAGCCGGCCTTCAGCTGGAGCTACACACGCAAGAAGCGCGAAGGCGACGGCAGCTTCAAGGAGTTTGCGGTCGAGGACCACGCCTGGCGGCTGTACCGGCATCTGAAGGGCGAGGATGCGCCCCTGCCCGAAGCCTTCGTCAGTGCGCTGGAGTTGTCGGCACGTGCACACGCCGCGATGGTCGCCGCCGTGGCGCCGTACATCGACACCTCCATCAGCAAGACGGTGAACGTGCCGGCCGACTATCCCTATGCCGACTTCGAGAACCTGTACCTGACCGCATGGCGATCAGGCTTGAAGGGCCTGGCCACCTACCGGCCGAATGCGGTGCTCGGCTCGGTGCTCAGCGTCGATGCGCCCAAACCCGCACAGCCCGCGCCGCTGCTCACCGACGGCGCGAACCAGCGGCTCAAGCTGGAGCGGCTGCCCGCGGCGGTGCTGACCTCGCTGCGCTGGCCCAGCCGGCCCGAGATGAATGCGGGCAACCCGGCCTGGAGCTTCATGATCAAGCACCCGTTCGGCGAGTTCGCGCTCTTCGTCGGCGAGCTGCCGGCCGAGGCCGGGCCGGACCTGGGGCTGTTCGGCAAGACGCTGCCTTTCGAAGTCTGGGTCAACGGGGCGGAGCAGCCGCGTGGCTTGGCGGCGATGGCCAAGACGCTGTCGATGGACATGCGCGCCAACGATCCGCAGTGGCTCAAGCTCAAGCTCGACGCGTTGGCCACCGTGGCCGAAGAGCGCGCCTTCGAGATGCCGTTTCCGCCGCACGGCGAGAAGCGCCTGTTCCCCGGCGTGGTCGCCGCCACCGCGGCGGTGATCCGCTGGCGCTGCGAGCAGCTCGGTGCGCTGCAGGACGGTGGCCACACGCCCGTGCTGGATGCCATGTTCAGTCGCGACGAGCCGCGCACCGGCACCTCGGGCACGCTGGCCTGGGCGGTGGATGTGGCCAACCCGGCGACGGGTGAGGCACTGACGGTGACGCTGAAGGAAGTGCAGCTGCCGTCGGGCGACGGCGGCCTGATCACGCGGCCTTGCGCTTTGGGTTTCTCGGGCAACTACCCGCGTGCGCTGGATGGCCTGGCGCGGCTGCTGTCGCTGGACATGCGCGTCATCGACCCGGCCTGGATCGGCATGAAGCTGCGCAAGCTGCTCAACGTCGGCGAGCCGCTGGGCCACTTCATGGCCCCCGATACCGGGCGAACGCCGCCAGCAGGTGTGGCCCTCCACCGTGGCCTACGTGGCGCGGTTGATGATCCACCGCTACGCCATGCTGGGCGTGCTCGATGAAAAGGGCTTCCCGCTGCGCGAGATGGGCATCCTGCAGGCGCCGACATCACGTCCGGGCACGGCCCGCGACACGGTGGCACCGATGGCCGGCGCGCAATGTCCGGAATGTGGCAACAGCACCTTGATCCACAAGGATGGATGCGATTTCTGCACCGCCTGCGGCTATGTGGGGGTGTGCGGCTGAGCCATGGCGATCGGTTGAAGACGCCGAGTGCTGCGGGTGGCAACAACAGACTGGCACGAGTCGTACGAATCTTCGATCTGCCTGCTCCATAGCAGTCGGTGAAGGTGCAGGGAGGCAGTCGGGCGCCGGGAACAAGCACCCTCGAATTGCACCAACTTCGGACAAAGGCAATTGCCTTTGACATGCGAGAGTGCAGTCCACGGACTGCGGTTGAACCGCCGAAGCGCGCCTTGCTACTCAGACTTCAGGCGTTTTGAGCCTTCTATCAGCGGGTGCCAGCCGAAGACCAGCGTAATCTGGAAGCCGTCCATGCGCAGGTCGGTGGGTGCGCTGTCGTTCACTGTCGACTTGTAGCCGAAGGTCATGTTGATGTTGTCGTTGATGCTGTAGCCTAGCGTCAGGCCGAGGCCGATGTTGTTCAGCTTCGAACCCTGCACGCCGTTGATGCTGGCCCGGCCGCCGCTGTACCAGACGCCGTCGATGGCACCCCAGAAGCGATCGGTGAAATCGCGCGTGATGTGCGCGTCCAGTTGGAACAGCGGATCGGTCTTCAGCGTCTGCCCGCCGAGATAGTCGGTGTTGTCGCCGAAGAGCCACACCGCCGGCAGGAACTCCAGCGTCGTGCGCTGGCCCGGCACCCACGACCCGAGTTGCCAGACGATGGGCGCGCCGATGCGCCCGTACCAGCGGTTCTGTCCCAGGTTCAGCGCCTGGTTGCTGTCGTATTCACCGATCGGCAAAGCCAGGTCGGCGAGCAGGTCGAGCGAGAAGCCGGGCTCGTAGCGCAGCGCTTCGGCCAGGTTCTTCTGTGCCGGCGGGCCGATCAGGTTGATCGCGAACTCCAACGTCGGGTCGCCATAGCCGCTGGCCGACTGTTTGGACGTGAGGCTACCCACCGTGACCTCGCCCGAGACGCGCCCCATCGGCAGCAGGATCGCGCCCATGGCCGCACGATCGAACAGCGCGTAGGTGTGCGCATAGCCCACCAGCGCCATCGTCGCGTCGAAGTTGGCGCCCTGCACCACGGTGTTGGCGGGATCGAAGGGGTTGGCGTTGCCGCTGAGCGAATTGAAGATCACCGGCACCGCGTTGCCGCCCGACAGGCTCTTCCAGTAGAAGCGCGCCGGCACCTGGGCGGAGGCCGGCGTGGGACACAGCGCCACGCTGAACAGCAGCGCCATGGCGACATGCGCTAGCGCGCGGATCGGGTGGGGGGTGTGTTTCATGGATGCAATGTCCCGTGGAAAGCGTCGAAATGCGGCGGTGCTCAAGGCTTGGGTTCGGCCAGCATGTCCTTGGGCGGCACGAACTGCCGCTTGGTGACCAGCGGCGGATAGCCGGGGTCGTCGGGCACGCGCGGCGGCAACTGGTCTTCCATCGTTTCGAACACCGAGCGGCTGGGCAGCACCACGTTGTTGCTGCGTGCGTAGTCGTCCCACAGCGCGATCATCGCCTTCAGTTTGTCGGGCTGCGCTTTGGCGAGGTCCTTTCGCTCGCCGGAGTCGGCCTCCAGGTTGAACAACTGCCATTCGCCGTTGCCCATCGGCTTGTACTCGCGGCGCACCTTCCATTCCCCTTGGCGCACGGCCTGGTTGCCGAACAGCTCCCAGGCCAGGACGTCCTGCGCAGTGCGAGGCGACTCGGCCTGACCCGCCAGCACCGCGCTCCAGGACTTGCCGATCAGCGGCGGCAACTCGCGGCCGGCCAGCGTCTTGGGATAGCGGGTGCCGGCCACTTCCAGCAGCGTCGGCATCAGGTCCGCCACATGCATCAGGCCGGCATTCAGGCTGCCCTTGGACCGCTTGACGGCAGGGCCGCTGACGATCAGCGCGTTGCGGATGCCGCCTTCGCCGAGCCAACCCTTGTACTGGCTGAAGGGCGTCATCGACACCTGCGCCCACATCGGGCCGTAGGCCACGTAGGAGCCCGGGTCGCCCCAGGCATTGGGGTGCGTCTGCGACCAATTTAGCGCGGCGAACAGGTAGTCGCTGGTGCCCGGCGTGCCGGCGATCATCTTGAACAGGTCGGTGCCCTCGGCGCCGTTGTCGCCGAAGACGATGAAGATCGTGTTGTCGTATTCGCCGATCTTCTTCAGGTGCTCGATCAGGCGGCCGACGTGGTGGTCCATGTTCTCCACCATGCCGGCGTACATCTCCATCTTCTTGCCGAGCAGGGCGCGCGGCGCCGGCGCCAGCAGCGTCGGGTCGGGGATGAACCACATGCGCTCGGCCAGCTGCGTGCCCGGCGGCATGATGCCCATCTCGATCTGCCGCTTCAGCCGCGCCTGCCTTATCGCATCCCAGCCGACGTCGTACTCGCCGACATGGCGGTTGCGCCAGTCCTTCGGCAGGTGGTACGGGTCGTGCGGCGCTTGGTGCGAGACGTAGGCGAAGAAGGGCTTGCCGCTGCCGCGGTTGGCGTCGATGTAGCCGATCAGCTTGTCGGTGTAGGTCTTCGTGGCGTAGTAGTCGTCGGGCAGCTTGGTCAGGTAGCGGCCGTCTTCGGTGAACACCGACTTCGGCGACGCCGAGGTGAAGTTGGTCATGTCCCAGTAGCTGCCGGCACCGTCGAGCAGCGTGAAGTCGCGCTCGAAGCCGCGCGCCCGCGGAATCTGCTCGGGCGCCTTGCCCAGGTGCCACTTGCCGACCATGTAGGTGTGGTAGCCCGCGTCCTTGAGCAACTGCGGCAGCGTGGCGACACGGTCGTTGAGGTAGCCCTCGTAGCCGAGCAGGCCGCGCTGGTTGGGCGCCGTCCACTCGTCCATGTTGCCCAGACCGTTGAGGTGCGTGTCGACGCCGCTGAGCAGCATCGAGCGCGTCGGCGAGCAGCTGGCGTGGGTGTAGAAGTTGGTGAAGCGCACGCCCGACTGGGCCAACGAGTCGAGGTTCGGCGTGCGGATCTCGCTGCCGAACGAGCCCATGTCGGCGAAGCCCATGTCGTCGGCGAGGATGACGACGATGTTCGGGCGACGCGCTGGGTCGGCCGCGGCGGCAATGGCGGGCGCGAGCAACGCGGCGATGACGATGGCGAGGCCAGCGACACCGATTCGCCGATTTGGTTGGCCCGCGCTCGTGTACATGGCGGAAAGCAGTCGCCGCAGAATGGTTTTCATCGCTTGCTACTTTCCCATTCGCCTGTCGGAGCTTGATTGACGCTGCGCAAGCGCGACGACGACAGCGCGCGAACGACACCGCTCAAGCCTCGGCGACTATTGCCCAGCACATCCTGGTGAGCCCGAGCCGCGGGCGCGCACGCCAGCCGAGAATTTTCCGGGCGCGGTCTCGAATCCGTCTATCGGATTTCCGCAAAATGCCGGCATGGTGAATGTCACTGCAGTCTCGGTCGAGGACATCACCGACCCAACGCTTGCCAATGCAGGCATCGACTGGATTGACCTGGATGCTGTCAAGCTTCAGTCGAAGCCCTTTCGTGCGCGGCGGGTGACTGTGCGGCTCGTGAACGCGACGGTCGTGTTCCATGCGGTCAACCTTCGCCTTCGGACCCGCACGCGCGTGCACGAGGGCCAGATTGCCTACGTCACCTTCGGCCCGAAAGTTCGCGGGACGGTGAACGGCATGTCGGTCCAACCCGGCATGATGCTGGCCGCCGCAGCGAATGCCGAGGCCCGGTTCGTTGTCGAAGCCGCCTGGGAAAGCCTGACCTTCGTGCTGCCAGCGCAGGACATCACCACGCATCTGCGGACGCGGCAACGCGAGAGCGAGGCTCGGCAACCGTGCGGCCTGGAATTGCTGCAGGTCCAGCCGCAGAAGGTTCACGCGCTCTTTCACTGGGGCAAGCGCCTGGTGCAAGCCGCCACGGCGCGGCCGGCGCTGTTCGACACGCGTGAGAGGGAGCGGGTCGCCGCCGAAGTCGAGTTGGTCGAGGCGCTTCTGACCACGCTCGGTGCTGCCGATGAGTTCCGACCGACCCGTAGCGACCAGTCGCGGCAAGCACAGAGCCAGATCGTCAGGATTGCCGAGGACTACGCCTTAGCGCGCGCGGGCGAGCCTCTCTACGTGACCGACCTGTGCCGGGCCGCTGCGGCGAGCGAGCGCAAGCTGGAATATGCGTTCAAGGAGGTACTGGGTCTAACGCCCGTTGCATTCCTGATCCGGCTGAGACTGCACCGGGCGCGTCAATCACTGCTTGCAGCCGCACCGCGATCGACAACGGTTGCGGCCGAGGCGCTCAACTGGGGCTTCTGGCACTTCGGTGAGTTTTCGCGCGCCTACAAGGACTGCTTTGGAGAATTGCCGTCCGAAACGCTACGACGTAAACGCGTTGAGTTGCATCGATAGATTGCAAGCGATTGCCTGGGCTGAAACAAAGCCTCGTGGCTGTGATCGAAGTCGGCTTCGCTGTCCGGTCTGGACGGCACCAAAGTATCCAGTGCTGGCCTACGCGAACAACGGCTGACCAACTCCACGATTCATGAAGCTGGACCGCCAGAAAGCGGGCACTCGCCACCGGCTCCTTACGCTGCATTGCCGTCCTTCGATTTCCTGCCGCTGCTGAAAACGGTGCTTCGGCGGGCTGACCGCAGCCGGCGTCAACGTCGACGACCCACACCGCTCATCGTTGCAGGTCGTCGCCAGTCTGCGGGCCTCGGCCCAGCACACCCAGCACCGTGGCGAACAGATGCTCGCGGTTGGCCATCACGTCGAGCGCGCCGCGCAGGACGAGCTGCTCGCGCTGGGCCACGGCCCAGGTTCCGGCATAGACGATGACGGGCGGGCCGCCGTTGCGCACGATCGGCTGGTCCAGGAACGCTGCGCCGGCCGTGGCCGACCGGTCTGACGAGTGCTCGCGCCCCAGGTCGGTGATGACCAGGTCGTAGCTTTCGTTGCCGAGCTGTTCAAGCGCTTCATCGGTGGACACCACGCTGTCGAACACGATGCCGTGGGGCCGCAGCCACTTGCGCTCGAACTCGTTGTTGGACGGCCGGTCATCGATCCACAGCACGCGGGCGGCACGCCGCGGCGTCGTGGCCAGTGTGGGCACCGCCGACACGCAGGCGTCGATGTCGGCGCTGAACGAGGCGAGGCGCAAGGCCAGCGCGTTGTGCCGCGTCAACCAGCGCAGCGACGACGGCAGTTGTTCGTCGGTGGGCATGGCGGTGCGCTTGACGGCGCCGTGCACGATGACCGGGACCACGGCGACGCCATGAAAGCGGGCGCGCTGCCACTCGTAGGTCACGACGCTGGTGGGCTCGTGCAACCGCCGCGCCTTGAAGGAAGGCCCGATCAGGGCGAACATCAGGTGGGAGGTCGCGACCGCGTTGGCGATGACCTGACGGTAAAGCTCGCCCACGCCGATGGAACCGGTATCGACGAAGGCGTCGTGCCCGCCCAGGCGCAATGCGTAGCCCAGCGCGTGGGCGGCAAGCGCGGTGTCGGCGCGCTGATACGAGACGAAAACCTTCACGGCCGGCATTTTCGTCCGGTGTGTGGCAGCAAGGCAATCACGCGACGGGCGCAACAACACCTGCCCGACGCCGTGCTGCGCGTGCCGCCTGTGAACGAGGGTGGATCGATGGTCAACTGGCCAGGTCGTGCGGCAGGACGGTCGTTCTGACGGACCACGGCGCAGGCCAATGGTCCAATAGTCCGTCGCACCGTGCGATGCCTCTTGGGTGGGCCATGCAAAGAGTCGTGATCGTGGGCGGTGGTGCTGGCGGGCTGGCCCTGGCCACGCAGCTGGGCCGGCGCTTCGGCCGCAAGGGCCTGGTGCAGGTGACGCTGGTGGATGCCGCGCGCACGCATGTCTGGAAACCGCTGCTGCACCAGCTGGCGGCGGGCAGCTTCGACACGCATGCCGAGGAGATCGAATACCTGGCGCAGGCGCGCTGGAACAATTTCAAGTTCCGCCTCGGGGCCATGGCCGGCCTGGACCGGTCCGCGCGAACCATCCAGCTCGCCGCCAGCCACGACGACCGCGGCGAAGAGATCTCACCCGCCACCGAGCTGCCCTACGACACGCTGGTCATCGCCGTGGGCAGCCAGACCAACGATTTCGGCACGACGGGTGCGGCCCGGCACAGCATCAAGCTCGACAGCCCGGTGGCCGCTCGGCACTTCAACGACCGGCTGATCAACGCCTGCATCCGCGCGCAAAGCGTGCCGCCCGAAGCCGACGGCGCGCGCCTGGCCGTGGCCATCGTCGGCGGTGGCGCCACGGGTGTGGAACTGGCGGCCGAGCTGCATGCCGCGGCGCGGGTGCTGTCCAGCTATGGCTTCGACCACATCCACCCGCAGACCGACCTGAAGATCGTCTTGATCGAAGCCGCGCCGCGCCTGCTTTCGCAGTTGCCCGAACGCCTGGGCCACGCGGCGGTGCGCGAGCTGCGCAAGCTGGCGATCGAGGTGCACACCGGCGAGAAGGTGGTCGAGGTCACGGCCGACAGCGTCGTCACGGCCAGCGGCAAGCGCATCGGCTCGACCATCACGGTCTGGGCCGCGGGCATCAAGGCGCCGGATTTCCTGAGCGGGCTGGGCGGTGCCGATGCGTTGGAGGTGAACCGGCTGAACCAGTTGCTCGTCAACGGCAATCTGCAGACGACGCGCGATGCGCGCATCTTTGCCTTCGGGGACTGCGCCGCCTGCCCGCAAGGCGAAGGCAGCTTTGTGCCGCCGCGGGCGCAGGCGGCTTACCAGCAGGCGATGTACCTGGTGCGCGTGCTGCCCAAGCTGTGGGGCGGCGCCGTGCCGCAAGAGCCCGTCAAGCCCTTCGTGTTTCAGGACCAGGGCTCGCTGGTGTCGCTGTCGGAGTACTCATCGGTCGGCAGCCTGATGGGCAGCCTGACGCGCGGCAGCCTGTTCGTGGAAGGCCAGCTCGCCAAGATCATGTACTGGGGCCTGCACAAGCAGCACCAACTGGCGTTGGGCGGCCTGAAGAAGACGGCGCTGATCACGCTGGCCGAGATGCTCGACCGCACCTACCGGCCACGCATCAAGTTGCACTGACAGCCGGTGCCGACCTCAGGCGCCCTGGCGTTGAACGTCCGCCACCGACACGATGCGCTGCGACAGCGTGTCCCACAGGATGTACTTCAGCGCGGCGGGCACCTGTGCCAGACGGATGCGTCTGACACCGGTGAAATGCTGTGCGTATTCGTTGTGGCAGGCCACCAGGCAATAGCTGGGAATGCGCGCCGACAGGTGGTGGATGTGGTGGTAGCCGATGTTCACCGTGAACCAGTTCAGCCAGCCGGGCAGGCTGAGGAAACTGGTGCCCTCGATCGCGCCGCGCGTGTAGTCCCAGCCTTCGTTGCCGCTGGCGTAGGACTGCTCGAAGTTGTGCTGCACGGAAAACAGCAACAACCCGGCGCCGCCGGCCAGCGAGGCGCTGACCAGGTAGAACGCGAAGAACAGCAGCGGCCCCATCCACCAGGCCAGCAGGCCCCACAGCGCCAGCAGCACCAGGTTGTTCCACGTCATGTGCCGATATTCCTGCATCGACGACCAACACGGTGTCTCGAAGCTCGCCGCGAGCGCAGCGATCGATGCGCCAGGCTCGGCCAGCTTGCCACGCGCCAGGTGACGCAACAGGCCGATGCTGCCGTTCAGCCAGGTCATGCGCGGATAGACGATCACGTACATGAAGCCGGCCACCGGTGCAAGCCAGATGCTGCGTTCGCGGCGGTAGCGGCTTTGCTGCGCAAGGCTCATCGCGGCGTACTCCGCGACCGGCACGATGTTCAAGGGCCCACGGTAGCGGTCCCAGTTGCCATTGTGCGAATGGTGAAACTGGTGGTGCTGCGACCAGACGTACTGCGGCATGCCCGAGACCACGCCGAAGACGAAGCCGAAGCCGCGGTTCAGCCAGCCGCTGCGGAACAGGCTGCCGTGTCCGCACTCGTGCATCAATACGAAGGCGCGCAGCAGGAACAGGCTGGTCAGCAGCATGATCGCCACGGTGAGCGCATACGACACCTCGGTGCTGAGCCACGCCGCGTAGAAAAGCGCGGCGATCGGCAGCAGTGTGGTGGCGCACGCCACCAGGCCCTTGAAGTTGTCCGGCCGTACATGGCGCTCGATGAGTTGGCGTTTGATGTTCTTCAACTCGGCCAGCCGTGCGCCGGCTGCCCGGCCTTGCGCGCGCCGCGCGTCAGCCTCCGCGCGGTTGCGCCTCGCTTGCCGGCGCGTGGGCCTCACATTCACGGCATGAGCAACGCTCACGGACTCTCTCGCGACGGGCTGGGCTCGTCTGCGCGGGGCAGGCTTCGGTCATCCATGGGTTGTATTGTCGGCCACGAGTCAGCCTTGTCGCCTTTCGGGCGGGCGCACGTCCAGCGGCGCGCCCGCCGCCAGCGCTGTCAGGCAGCGCTGGCACAGGCAACCGGTGAAGCGCTCGCGCAGCCGAAGCTGCAACGACGTATCGAGCGCCAGGCCCGTGCAGGCACAGGCTTGGGCATCGTTCATGCCGCAGTGAAAACCGCCGCCGCAGCGCGGGCATCGGTCCGTGGCTGCGCTTTGCACCGCGGCGCTCATCGGTGCACCCTTCGGCCTTCGGCCTGTCCCGCCGAGCGGGAGCATTCGCACTTGGGGCGGCCCGGCGTGCTCATCCCGTGAACAGCGTCTTGTGCTGCTCGCGCAAGAGGTTCTTCTGCACCTTGCCCATGGTGTTGCGCGGCAGGTCCTCGACCACGAACACCGCCTTGGGCACCTTGAAGTTGGCGATCTTCGCCTTCAACGCTGCGCCGATGCCGCTGCCATCGAGCGCCGTGCCGGGTTTGGCCACCACCACCGCGACCACGGCCTCGCCGAAGTCGGCATGGCGCACACCGATCACCGCCGATTCGGCCACGCCGGGCATGTCGTTGATCTCGGCTTCGATCTCGGCCGGATAGACGTTGTAGCCGCCGCTGATGATCAGGTCCTTGCTGCGCCCGACGATGCTGACGTAGCCGTCGGTGCCGATCTTGCCGACATCGCCGGTCTTGAACCACAGGTCGGTGGTGAACTCGTCGGCGGTCTTCTCCGGCATGCGCCAGTAGCCCTTGAAGACGTTCGGGCCCTTCACCTCGATCTGGCCGATCTCGCCGGCCGGCAGCGGCTGGCCTTGCTCGCCGCGCACACGCAGGCCCACGCCGGGCAGCGGGAAGCCGACGGTGCCGCCGCGGCGCTCACCGTGCTTCGGGTCGTAGGGGTTGGAGCTGAGCATGATGGTTTCGCTCATGCCGTAACGCTCGAGGATGGTGTGGCCGGTGCGCGCGCGCCACTCGTTGAAGGTCTCGATCAGCAGCGGCGCCGATCCGGCGATGAACAGCCGCATGTGCGCGCAGGCCTGCGGGCTCAGGCCGGGCTCGGCGAGCATGCGCACGTACAGCGTGGGCACGCCCATGAACACCGTCGCCTGCGGCAGCCGCTCGACCACCGCGCGCGCATCGAACTTGCCGAACCACAGTGTCTTGGCGCCGGCGAGCAGCGCGCCGTGCGCGGCCACGAACAGGCCGTGCACATGGAAGATCGGCAGTGCGTGGATCAACACGTCGTCGGCGCGCCAGCCCCAATAGTCCTTGAGCGTGCGCGCGTTGCTCAGCAGGTTGCCATGCGTCAGCATCGCGCCCTTGCTGCGCCCGGTCGTGCCGCTGGTGTAGAGGATGGCCGCCAGGTCGTCGTCGCGCTTGATCGGCCGCCTCATGGCGGTCGCTGTGCAGCGCGGCGCGGTCGAGCAGGCTGCCCGTGCGGTCGTCGTCGAGGGTGAAGACGTTTTTCGTGCCGGACTTGAAGGCAAGCTTGCTGACCCAGCCGAAGTTGCGCGTCGAGCACACCACCACGGCGGGCTCGGCGTTGCCGATGAAGTATTCGATCTCGCTTGCCTGGTAGGCGGTGTTCAGCGGCAGGTACACATAACCCGCGCGCAGCACGGCCAGGTACAGCATCAGCGCTTCGACGCTCTTTTCCGTCTGCACAGCGACTCTCGCGCCGGCGGGCAGTTCGAGCGAGGCACAGCAGGTTGGCCAGCATCGCGGTGCCGCGATCCAGATCGCGCCAGCGGTAGTTCAGCGGCGCACCGGGCCCGTCGCAGGTTTGAATGGCGGTGCTGTCCAGGTCCGCCGGGAAGGCGGCGCGCAGTGCGGCGAAGAGGTTGCCGTTTTTCATGTGCTTGTCAGGTTCTTCTGGTCTCGGCCAGCGATTCTCGGTCTAGAAACGTGCGGCGCGCTTTTCCACGAAGGCGGCCAAGCCTTCGCGGTGCTCGGCCGAATCGGCATAGCCGAAATGTTCGTGGCGCTGCGCCACGCTAGGCCCGCCATCGGCCAGTTGCCGCAGCGTGCGCTTGTTGATGCGCAGCGCCTGCGCCGACAGGGCAGCAATGCGCTGCGGCGCTGGCCTGCGCTTCGGTGGCCACGGCAGCGTCGTCGACCACGCGATTGACGATGCCTCGCGCCAGCGCTTCGTCCGCGCCGAGCAGCCGCGCTTCGAGCAGCAGTTCGCGCAACAGGTTCGCACCCAGCACACGGCTGACGATGGCAGCCTCCGACGGCGCCAGCGGAAAGCCCAACCGCGCGATCGGAATGCCGAAGCGGCTGGCGCGTCCGCAGATACGCAGGTCGCAGCAGGCGGCGATCTCCAGGCCACCGCCCACGCAGGCGCCATCGATCTGCGCGACGAGCGGGATGTCGCAGTTCAGCATCGCATGCAATGCCGGTGCGACGATGCTTTCGTGGAACTGGCGCAGCCGACCCTCGTCGAAACGAAAGCTCGGAAACTCCGCGATGTCGCCACCGGCGGCGAAGTGGCCGCCTTCGCCGCAGATCAGTACGACGCGCGGCGCTCGTGTCTGTGCTTGCGCCGCGGCGTTCAGGCCGTCGAAGCTATCTCGCAGTTGCTGCCACATGGCCAAGTTCAGCGCGTTCAGCTTGCCCGGGTGGCTGATGACCACCCGTGCCACGCCCGCGGCGTCGGCCGCCAGCAAACTGACCTGCCCTTGGCTCACGCCGGGTTTACTCCAGCGTCGCGCCCGAGGACTTGACGACCTCGGCCCAGCGCTTGACCTCACTGCTGACGAATCGGCCATAGGCCTCGCCGTACAAGTCGGGCGTGGCCGCGCCGATGCCGTTCCACACCACCTTCAGCTCCTCGGAGTTCAGCGCCTTGCGCAACTCCGCCTGGATGCGATCGACGATCTCCTTGGGCGTGCCTTTCGGTGCCCACAGGCCGTACCAGGTGGCCACCTGGTAGCTGGCCAGGCCTTGTTCGGCGGCGGTCGGCAGATCGGGGAAGCCGGGCGCGCGCTGGTTCGAGGCCACCGCCAGGCCCTTGATGCGGCCGCCCTTGATGTGCGCGGCCGACGAACCCAGGCCGTCGAACATCATGTCCACCTGCCCGGCGATCAGGTCCTGCAGCGCCGGCCCGGCGCCGCGGTAGGGGATATGGGTGATGAAGGTGCCCGTCTGCAGCTTGAACAACTCGCCCGCCAGGTGGTGGCTGGTGCCGTTGCCGGCCGAGGCGTAGTTCAGCTTGCCGGGGTTCTTGCGCAGGTAGTCGAGCAGGCCCTTGAGGTCGGACACCGGCACGCGCTGCGGGTGCACCACGATGACCTGCGGCACGCTGGAGATCAAGCCGATGGGCACGAAGTCCGTCTCGATGTTGTAGTCGAGCTTCGGGTACATCGACGGTGCAATCGCGTGGTGCACCGCGCCCATGAACAGCGTGTAGCCGTCGGGCGCTGCGCGTGCGGCCACGCCGGCACCCACTGTGCCGCCCGCGCCGCCCTTGTTGTCGATGATGAACTGCTTGCCGAGGTTCTTGCTCAGCACCGCACTCAGCGGCCGCGCAAAGGCATCGGTGCCGCCGCCGGCCGGGAAGGGCACGACGATGGTCACCGGCTTGGTCGGCCAGTTGCCTTGCGCCAGCGCCAGCGGGCTGGCCAGTGCCACGGCGGCGGCCAGCAGCAGCCGGCGCTTCGAAATCAACGACGTATCCATCTTGTCTCCGTCTTCGTTGGGGTGGGGAATTACATCAGCGTGTGCACCGCGCGCGAACGCGCGACTTCACCTTGTTTGAACTTCTCGTGGCTGGCTTCGATCTTGTCCAGGTCGTACAGGTAGTTGACCATGACGCCGAAGGACTGCTTCAGGCCCTTGGGCGACATGTTGCCATGCGCGTTCAGCCGCTCCAGCCGTGCGCCGTTGTCCAGGTGGAAACGCGCGACCGGGTCGCCTTGCGGCGTGGGCGACAGGTGCAGCAGGTAGGCCGAGCACAGCGTCAGCAGCGCGGCCAGCGATTCCTTGTCCAGCTTGTCGTGGGTGGACGCACGCTGCAGCGCGCTGAGTTCGCCGCCGCACAGGCGTGCGCAGATGCTCGCGTGCGGCCTCGAAGTCGGCCGCCACGTTGCGGCGCAGATTCGGCAGCGCGGCGAAATCGGGCTCGGCCAGCAGCCAGGCGGCAAACCCCGGCACAGGCGACAGCGTGCAGAAGCTGCGGATGCGTGGCAGTTCGCGCTGCAGTTGTTCGGCCACGCTCTTGATCAGGAAGTTGCCCAGCGACACGTTGCGCAGCCCCGGCTCGCAGTTGCTGATGCTGTAGAACGCCGCGACGCGAAAGCGCTCGGGCGGCAAGGGCGTCGAGGCCTTGTCGATCAGCGGGGCGATGGCGCCTGGCATCTCGGGCAGCAGCGCCACCTCGACGAAGATCAAGGGTTCGTCCGGCAGCTGCGGGTGGAAGAAGGCGAAGCAGCGCCTGTCGGGCTGCAGCCGGCGGCGCAGGTCTTCCCAGCCGTCGATGGCATGTACCGCCTCGTGGTGGATGATCTTTTCCAGCAGCTTGGCGGGCGAGTTCCAGTCCACCCGTTTCATCTGCAGGAAGCCCGGGTTGAACCAGGAGCCGAACAGATGCAGCATGTCGGATTCCAGCGCCATCAGCTCGGGCTGCCTGGGCAGGCGGTGCAGCAACGCGCGGCGCATGCGCACGAGGGTGCCGGTGCCGCCGGGCGTGCGGTTGAGCCGGCGCAGCAGTTCCTGGCGCGGCGGCTCGGCAAGACGCGTCAGCGCGATCAGGTGCTGGGCGTTGGGCTTGTCGGCGTAGGCCTGCGCGGCGTGCAGAACCTGCTGCGGGTCGGGGCTCAACTGCAGCGCCAGATAGTCGAAGAAGGCGCCCATCTGGTCGTCCGGCAGGGCGTCGAGCCGCTCGATGAGCTGGCGTGCGATGGCCATGCTGTTGGTCTCGCCGCGCTCGGTCAGCAGCCGCTTGCAGCCGAAGACCAGCCCGCGCAGTTGGTGGTTGGCGCGTTGCCGGGCCGCGGCCAGGCGCAGTTCATCGAGCATGTCGGACCCCGCTGGGTGGTTCGAGGGCGCGCAGCTGCTTCAGCGCGCCCAGTTGTGCGATCAGGTGGTCGTGCATTGCGCGTTCCGCGCGCGCGCCGTCGCGCTGCACGAAGGCGTCGATCAACGTGCGGTGTTCGGCAATCGAGGCGTCGATGCGCCCGGGCAGGTTCAGCTGCCGGCCGCGCAACAGGCGCATGAACTTGCGCAGGTCGCCGGTCGTGCGGTCGAGCCAGCGGTTGGCTGCCAGCGCCTGCACGCGCGAATGAAAGACATGGTTGGCCTGGTAGTAGGCATCCACGTCCTGCGCAGCGGCATGGCGCTCCAGATCCCCGTGCAGGCGCTGCAGTTCGGCGATGTCGGCGTCGCTGGCCTTGGCCGCCGCCTCCAGCGCGCAACGTCCTTCGAGCAGCGCCATCACTGGAAACAGCTCGTCGGCATCGTCGTCGTCCAGCTCGATGACGCGGCAGCCGCGCTGTGGCACCAGTTCCACCAGGCCTTCTGCGGCCAGCACCTTCAGGGCCTCGCGCAGCGGCGTGCGGCTGATCTGCCAGGCCTCGGCCAGCGCCTTCTCGTCGATCCACTGTCCCGGCGCGAGTTGGCGCTCGAACACCATCGAGCGCAGTCTGGCGGCCACGCCGTCGTGCAAGGAGGTGCCGCGAAGGGGGATCGGGTCGACCATGGATGGAGTTACCGGCGGATAGAGCCAAGGCGCTCAGAAGTCCTCATCGTAATTCCATAATTATGTAATTGCAACCGGGTTTGCCCGCGTGAGTCGACAGGTGGGTTTCCGCACGCAGCGGGAGTGTGTACAGAACATGGACACTACCCGGAGCGCGGGCGTAAAGTCCGCTGCCATCGCACCCAAAGCCCCATGACCGAGCGCACTGCCGTGACCACGCTGCCCGACGACCAGATGCTGAAGCTGGCGGCGCAGAGCATGTTCGACGTCTTCGCCAGCAGCGCGATGGGCTCATTGCTGGTCGATCGCCAGCACCGCATCGTCTGGATCAGCGACAGCTACAAGCAGTTCCTGCCCGCGCTAGGCTTCGACAGCGCCGAGGCCTTTGTCGGCAAGCGTGTCGAGGAGGTGATTCCGAACACGCTGATGGCGCAGGTCATCGACACCGGCCAGCCGATCCTGGTGGACTTGCTCAGCAACCAGGCCGGCACCTTCCTGGTCAGCCGGCTGCCGCTGCGCGACGCGGCGGGCGAAGTCATCGGCGCCTTCGGCATGGTGCTGCTGGACCAGCCCGAAAGCACGATGCAGCCGCTGATGGCCAAGTTCGGCCGGCTGCAGCGCGAACTGGACGCCGCGCGCGCGCAACTCGCGGCGCAACGCCGGCCCAAGTACCGCATCGCCAGCTTCATCGGCAGCAGCGCCGCGGCGGTGGAGGTCAAGCGCCAGGCGCGGCGCGTGGCGATGACCGATTCGACCGTCTTGCTGCTCGGCGAGACCGGCACCGGCAAGGAGCTGCTGGCGCACGGTATCCATGCCGCGAGTGCACGCGCCGCCAAACCCTTCGTCGGCGTGAACATCGCCGCCGTGCCCGAATCCTTGCTCGAGGCCGAGTTCTTCGGTGTGGCGCCCGGCGCCTACACCGGCGCCGAGCGCAAGGGGCGCGACGGCAAGTTCAAGGCCGCTGATGGTGGCACGCTGCTGCTGGACGAGATCGGCGACATGCCGCTGGCGCTGCAGAGCAAGCTGCTGCGCGTGCTGCAGGAGCAGGAAGTCGAGCCGCTCGGCAGCAACCGCGTGCGAGCGCATCGACGTGCGCATCATCGCCGCCACCAGCCGCGACTTGCCGACGATGGTGGCGGCAGGCAGCTTCCGCGCCGATCTGTTCTACCGCTTGAACGTGCTGCCGATCCGCCTGCCGCCACTGCGCGAGCGGATCGACGACCTGGAGGCGCTGGTCGAGGCCCTGGCCGAAGACATCTCGCGGCGCAGCGGCCTGGTCCACAAGGGCCTGAATGCCGACGCGCTGGACCTGCTGGCGCGGCACGACTGGCCCGGCAACATCCGCGAGCTGCGCAACGTGCTCGAGCAGGCGACGTTGATGACCGACGACCTGGCGTTGACGGCGACGCATTTCACGGGGCTGGTCGCGGACGCCACGAGCGCCGCGCGGCGCAACGAAGTTCCGAACCCTCTGTCTCCGCCCGCCACCGCGCGCTTGCTGCCGGGCGCGCCGTTGCGGCCGGCGCAAGCGGCGATGCCGGCCGTCGTTGCGGAGGACGTGCCACCGATGCAGCCGCTGTCGACCGCCGTGGCCGAGCTCGAGGCGCGCAGCATCCGCCAGGCGCTGCAGCACACCGGCGGCAACAAGCTGGCCGCGGCAAAGCTGCTGGGGATTTCGCGCGCCACGCTGTACCAGAAGCTGCCGCTCATCGGCGTGGTGCCCGGTGCCGACGAGAACGCCGGCGCGCCGCCTCACAATGCCCATCCAACCGTCGGCGCAGCCGGCGAACCCACCCAAGGAGACTGAACATGCAACGCATCGGATTCATCGGCGCATCGGGAATGATGGGCCACGGCATGGCGAAGAACCTGCGTGCCAAGGGCTATCCGCTGGCCCTGACCGTGCATCGCAACACCGAACGTGTGGCCGACCTGCTGGCGGCCGGCGCGACCAAGGCCGCGTCCGCCAAAGCGCTGGCCTCGGGCAGCGACATCATCTTCCTGTGCGTCACCGGCTCACCGCAGGTCGAGGCGGCCGTGCTCGGCGGTGAGGGCTTGCTGGCCGGTGCGGCCAAGGGCCTGATGATCGTCGACTGCTCCACCAGCGAACCGGACTCGACCGCGCGCCTGCGCGAACAGTGCGCCGCGGCCGGCGTGATCTACATCGACGCGCCGCTTGCACGCACGCCGGTGGAGGCCGAAGCCGGCAAGCTCAACGTGATGGTCGGCGCCGACACGGCCGACTTCGCCAAGCTCGAGCCGGTGCTGAAGGCCTTCGCCGAGAACGTCTTCCACGTCGGCGCGCCGGGCGCGGGCCACACCATCAAGCTGCTCAACAACTTCATCGCGCAGGCCATGTGCACGGCCATCGCCGAGGCCTTTGCGGTCGGCCAGCGCTCGGGCGTGAACCTGGACAAGCTGGTCGAACTGGTCTCGGCCGGGCTGGTCAATTCCGGCATCTTCCAGGTCATGGCGAAGACGCTGAAGGGCGACCTGGGCGGCATGAAGTTCGAGTTGAACAACGCGCGAAAGGACGTGCGCTACTACACCCATCTGGCCGAGAACCTGGGCACGCCGTCGATGGTGGGCGAGGCGGTGCACCAGTCGCTGGTGCTGGCCTGCGCTTTGGGCTACGGCGGCAAATTCGTGCCGTCGCTGGTGGAGGCGCAGGAGCAACTCACGGGCGCGAAACTGGTGCCACGCTGACCCGAGCACCGGCACCCTCGTCGAAGCACGTCCTGAGGTTCAGCGCTCGACAAGCGCTCCACGACGCGGTGCGAAACGACGTGAAAGTGCACGTAGGTGTGCGCTAAGATGATGACTCTTCGTGGTCAGGCGGCCCGTGTCCAGACACCTGGCTCAGATTCGGGACGCAAGGGCTGGAGGTTCGAATCCTCGCACCCCTACCCAAGCGTCGGCACGTCGATGCAACAGCCATGAACGAATGCACGCGCGGCTCCGGCCTTCGGTTTACAGGGTCAGGGCTATCGGCGATGATGCGTTGGATCGTTACAAGGAACCCACCCGCCGATGGCCGTTGACACGCTCGTCGAGTCGCTCCCCTCGGCACTCTCAGGTGTTGCCCGTGTGCTGGTGCATGCGGGCAAGCTCAGCGCCAAGGCGGCCGAGGATCTGGCGCGAAGCGCAAAGGAGCGCCGCGCCAGTTTTGTCCAGGCGGTGATCTCTGCCGGCGCCGTGCAGCCGGCCGACCTGGCGCACACTTTGTCGACAGCCCTGGCACTGCCGCTGCTCGACTTGAATGCGGTGGATCTGACACGCCTGCCGCGAGGCATCGTCGATCCCAAGCTGGCGCTGCAGTATCAGTTGATCGTGCTGGGCAAGCGCGGCAACCGCCTGTCGATCGGCGCTGCCGACCCGACCGACCAGGAGGCTGTCGAACGCATCAAGTTCGCCACGCAGCTGTCGCCGGAATGGGTCATCGTCGAATACGACAAACTGGTGCGCATCCTCGAGGCGCAGACCGCCAACGTCAATGAAACGATGGAGGCGCTGGCCGGCGGCGACTTCGAATTCGACGTCTCCGATGAAGACGCCGCTGCCCAGGCAGGTGCCGAGGTCTCTCAGGAAGTCGAAGACGCCCCGGTGGTGCGCTTCCTGCAGAAGATGCTGATTGACGCGATCAACGCACGCGCCTCCGACCTGCACTTCGAACCCTACGAATACAACTACCGCGTGCGTTTCCGCATCGATGGCGAGTTGCGCGAGATCACCCAGCCGCCGATCGCCATCAAGGACAAGCTGGCCTCGCGCATCAAGGTCATCTCGCGCATGGACATCGCCGAGAAGCGCGTGCCTCAAGACGGGCGATTGAAACTCAAGTTCGGCAACAAGGCGATCGACTTTCGCATCAGCACGCTGCCTACGCTGTTCGGCGAGAAGATCGTCATCCGGATTCTCGACCCATCGAGCGCCAAGCTCGGCATCGAGGCACTGGGCTACGAGAAGGTCGAGCGCGACCGACTGATGAGCGTCATCCAGCGGCCCTACGGCATGGTGCTGGTCACCGGCCCGACCGGCAGCGGCAAGACGGTGTCGCTGTACACCTGCCTGAACATCCTGAACCAGCCCGGAGTGAACATCTGCACGGTCGAAGATCCGGCCGAAATCAACCTGCCGGGCGTGAACCAGGTGAACGTCAACGACAAGGCGGGCCTGAGCTTCGCTGCGGCGCTGAAGTCCTTCCTGCGGCAAGATCCGGATGTGATCATGGTCGGCGAAATACGCGACCTGGAAACCGCCGACATCGCCATCAAGGCGGCGCAGACCGGGCACATGGTGATGTCCACCTTGCACACCAACGATGCGCCGACGACGCTTACGCGCCTTCTGAACATGGGTGTCGCGCCCTTCAACATCGCCGCGAGCGTGCTGCTCATCACGGCGCAGCGGCTTGCGCGGCGCCTGTGCGAGAACTGCAAGACGCAGGCGGACTATCCTCGCGAAGCGTTGTTGCGCGCGGGTTTCGTCGAGACCGATCTCGACGGCAGCTGGAAGCCCTATCGAGCGGTCGGCTGCACTTCGTGCAACAACGGTTACAAGGGACGGGTCGGCCTTTACCAGGTGATGCCGATCACGGAAGCCATTCAACGCATCATCCTGGCGGAAGGCACCTCGATGGACATCGCCACCCAGGCGCAAAAAGAAGGTGTGCGTGATTTGCGGCAGTCCGGGCTGACCAAGGTGCGCTCAGGCGCCACGACGCTGGAAGAGGTCATTTCGGTGACCAACGAATAGCCCAACGCCCGCACCGTCCCTTTCGATTGAACGATCTCGCGCCGGAGACACGATGGCAACTGCAGTAGCCGCCAGAAACACCAAGGACTCGATCTTCGAGTGGGAAGGCAAGGACAAGAACGGCAAGCTCGTTCGCGGCGAGTTGCGCGCCGGCGGCGAGGCCGTGGTCAACGCCAGCCTGCGCCGCCAGGGCATTCTCATCACCAAGGTGAAGAAGCGCCGCACCAGCGGCGGACGCGCGATCAAGCAGAAAGACATCGCCATCTTCACGCGCCAACTTGCGACGATGATGAAGGCGGGCGTGCCGCTGCTGCAGGCCTTCGACATCGTGGCACGCGGCAGCACCAACCCGCGGATGACGCGGCTGCTGAACGAAATTCGCGGCGACGTGGAAACCGGCACCAGCTTGTCATCCGCCTTCCGCAAGCATCCGATGCAGTTCGACGCGTTGTACTGCAACCTGGTCGAGGCCGGCGAGGCCGGCGGCATTCTGGAGGCGCTGCTCGACCGTCTGGCCATCTATCAGGAAAAGACGCTCGCCATCAAGAGCAAGATCAAGTCGGCGCTGATGTACCCGATCGCGGTGATCGTGGTCGCCTTCGTCGTGCTCACGGTGATCATGATCTTCGTGATCCCGTCGTTCAAGGAGGTCTTCAGCTCCTTTGGAGCGGATCTGCCTGCGCCGACGCTGTTCGTGATTGCGCTGTCGGAATTCTTCGTCAGCTATTGGTGGGCCATCTTCGGCTTCCTGTTCGGCGGCCTGTACTTCTTCCTCGAATCCTGGAAGCGTTCCGAGAAGATGCAGATATTCATGGACCGTCTGCTGCTGAAGGTGCCGGTATTCGGTGACCTGATCAACAAATCCGTTGTGGCGCGCTGGACGCGCACGCTGTCCACGATGTTTGCGGCCGGCGTGCCACTGGTCGAGGCGCTCGACTCCGTCGGCGGCGCCTCGGGCAATGCGGTCTATCGACTGGCCACGGAGCAGATCCAGAAGGACGTCTCCACCGGCTCGGCGCTGACCACATCGATGACGACCACAGGCGTGTTCCCGACCATGGTGCTGCAGATGGCGTCGATCGGCGAGGAGTCGGGTTCTCTCGATCACATGCTCGCCAAATGCGCCGAGTTCTACGAAGACGAAGTCGATGAAATGGTGAAGGGCCTGTCCAGCCTGATGGAGCCGTTCATCATCGTCATCCTCGGCGTGCTGATCGGGGGCATCGTGGTCTCGATGTACCTGCCGATCTTCAAGCTGGGTGCGGTGGTCTGAGCGCCTGAATGGCGTCGTCGGAAATCTGGTTCTCTCCGCTGGCTTTGGCCATCCTGGGGCTGTGTGTGGGCAGCTTCTTGAACGTGGTGGCGCATCGGTTGCCGATGATGCTGGAGCGTCAGTGGTGGCTCGATATGGCCGAGCAGCAACTCGGTGATGAGGCAGCTTGGCAGCGCATCAGCGGACGTAAAGATGCGGTGCCGGCCGCGTTCCAGCAGTCGGCCCAGGCTATTGGCGACGCGCTTGCGGCGAAGGCGTCCCTCAGCCTTGCACGGCCTCGCTCGCGTTGCCCGAGCTGCGGCCATGTGCTGCGTTGGCACGAGAACCTGCCGCTGATCGGCTGGCTGCGGCTGAAGGGGCGCTGCTCGGCCTGTGACACGGCGATCTCCAAGCGCTATCCGCTGGTCGAGCTGTTGACTGCTGTGCTCTTCGCCGCCTGTGGCTGGAAGTTCGGCGCCCAGCCGTCGACGCTGCTGTGGTGCGCCGCGTTGGCGCTGATGGTGGCGATGGCCCTGATCGACCTGGACACCACTTACTTGCCGGACGACCTGACGCTGCCGCTGATCGGCCTGGGTCTGCTCGGCGCCGGAGTGGGCTGGACCGGCACCACCCTCGAATCCGCGGCCTGGGGAGCGTTTGCGGGCTATGGCGCGTTGTGGCTGTTGGCCTTCAGCTACAAGAAGCTGCGCGGCGTGGAAGGCATGGGCGAAGGCGACTTCAAGCTGCTGGCTGGCTTGGGCGCGCTGCTTGGCTGGCAGCTGTTGCCGTCGATCGTGCTGCTCGCGTCTGCCGTGGGCGCGGTCGTCGGCATTGGCTTGATCGCCTTTGGCGGCCACAAGCGCGAAGTGCCGATCCCCTTCGGTCCGTATCTGGTCGGCGGCGGCATTGCTGCGATGTTCTTCGGCCAGCAGCTGACGCAGCTGTGGTTCCCATTGCCTTGAATGCGCTGCGCATCGGCCTGACCGGCGGCATCGGCAGTGGCAAGAGCACGGTCGCCAAGATGCTGGTGGACTGTGGCGCGGTGCTGGTCGACACCGATGCGATTGCGCATGCGCTGACGGCCCCGGATGGCGCCGCTCTGCCTCAGCTGTCGAACGAGTTCGGAGCGGACATCGTCGGCGCCGACGGGGCGATGGACCGTGATCGCATGCGCGCCGTCGTGTTCGGCGATTCCTCCGCGAAACGCCGGCTCGAAGGCATCCTGCATCCGATGATTGGGGAAGAGGCCCTGCGCCAGGCCAGCGCGGCGGGTGACAAGCCCGTGATCTTCGATGTGCCGCTGCTCGCCGCGTCGAGCCACTGGCGGCAACGCGTCGCTCGAGTGCTGGTGGTGGACTGCCTCGAGAGCACCCAAGTGCAGCGTGTGATGCATCGCTCGGGTTGGAGCGAAGCGCAGGTACAGCGAGTCATCGACCAGCAGTCCACACGCGCGCTACGGCGCAGCATTGCCGACGCGGTCATCTTCAATGACGGCATCTCACCTTCGACGCTACAGGCCGAGGTGAGCGCACTGTGGCAATCGTGGAGCAGCACCCTTCGTGGGAGCGCAGCGGGGCTGTGAAACAATCGACGGCAACGAGCGCCTGACGCTCGGCGTGCCAGTTCGAAAGCCTGACCCCGGAGAGCCCGGCCTTGGTTCTTTACGAGTACCCTTTCAACGAAGGCATCCGTACGATGCTGCGCCTGGAACATCTGTTCGACCGGCTCGGTCAGCTGATGCGTCGCGATGCCGCGGTCGACCATCACTTTGCGCTGGCGACGGTGTTCGAGATCATGGACGTGGCCTCCCGCGCCGACTTGAAGTCCGATCTGCTGATAGAGCTGGAACGCCACCGCAGCCTGTTTCAGGGTTATCGCGGCAACCCGCAGATCTCTGAAGCGGCCCTCGACGAAGTCGTGGCCCGCATCGACCATGCCTTTGCTGGCCTGAACGCATTGGCCGGCAAGGCGGGACAGACGCTGACCGGCAATGAATGGCTGATGAGCATCCGCAGCCGCATCAGCATCCCCGGTGGCACCTGCGAGTTCGACCTTCCCGGCTACTACGCCTGGCAGCAGCACAGCGCCGTGAGCAGGCGCGCCGACCTGATACGTTGGACATCGAGCCTGATGCCACTGGCCGAAGCGCTGCATGTGCTGCTGGGCCTGCTGCGCGACAGTGGCGCGCCACAGCGTGTTGTGGCCATCGGCGGCCAGTTCCAGCAAAGCCTGCCGCCGGGCCGCACTTACCACCTGATGCGCGTGCGTCTGGAAGGCGAGGCGCAGTTGGTGCCCGAAATCAGTGGCCACCGCCTGATGGCGATGGTGCGCATGATGCTTCCGGACAGCGACGGTCGGCTCAAACCCAGCGCCAACGACACCGAGTTCGAGCTCACGCTTTGTTCATGAGCTCCGAGGGCATGACCAAGGCACAGCTGGGTGCGCTGCCCGGCGTGCGGAAGGCAGGCGCTGTACGCGGCGTCGAATCCGGCGCGGCCCTTTTGCAGCGCGCGCTGCCGCAATGTGGACCTGGGCGCCTGGGCCAGTGAGAGCTACCGCGTGGCCGACGACAAGCCGTCCGACGCCGACGATCCGGACGCCCCGATCGACGCCACGCACTGAAGCGTCGGGTACGCAGCGCCCTGGCATTGCCGCGACATCAGCGTGGGACCCTTGAAGTCTGGACGCGCGCCCCTATAATCTCTTTGCTAGCACTCGTGTTCGGCGAGTGCTAACGGTCGGTAGCAGTGGGAACTGGATGCCGATCAAATCAAGTTAATGTGCGCCAACTTCAATGGCGCGCTTTGGCAGTGCTCAATTTGACTCTTAGGAGATGATATGAAACTTCGTCCTTTGCACGATCGCGTGATCGTCAAGCGCCTCGAACAAGAAACCAAGACGGCCTCCGGCATCGTCATCCCCGACAACGCCGCTGAAAAGCCCGACCAGGGCGAAGTGCTGGCAGTGGGCCCGGGCAAGCGCAACGACAAGGGTGACTTCGTCGTCCTGAACATCAAGGTCGGTGACCGCGTGCTGTTCGGCAAGTACAGCGGCCAGACCGTCAAGGTCGATGGCGAAGAACTGCTGGTGATGAAGGAAGACGACCTGTTCGCGGTCGTCGAAAAGTAAATCGCCAGACGGCGATTTACTTTCGTCGGAGGCTAACTTCGCGCAGCGAAGTTAAGGGCCGCAGGCCCGGCCAGAGACAAAAGTAGATCGCCCAATCAAGCACCCCACTCAATTTCGGAGATATACACATGGCAGCAAAAGACGTCATTTTCGGCAGCGATGCCCGCCACCGCATGGTTGAAGGCGTGAACATCCTGGCCAACGCGGTCAAGGTCACGCTCGGCCCCAAGGGCCGCAACGTGGTGCTCGAGCGCAGCTTCGGCGCCCCGACGGTCACCAAGGACGGTGTCTCGGTGGCCAAGGAAATCGAGCTCAAGGACAAGCTCCAGAACATGGGCGCGCAGATGGTCAAGGAAGTTGCTTCCAAGACCAGCGACCTGGCCGGTGACGGCACCACCACCGCCACCGTGCTGGCCCAGGCCATCGTTCGCGAAGGCATGAAGTACGTGGCCGCCGGCATGAACCCGATGGACCTGAAGCGCGGCATCGACAAGGCCGTGACGGCCCTGGTCGAGCAGCTGAAGAAGCAATCCAAGCCCACCACCACGTCGAAGGAAATCGCCCAGGTCGGCGCCATTTCCGCCAACAGCGACGCCGCCATCGGCAAGATCATTGCCGACGCGATGGACAAGGTCGGCAAGGAAGGCGTGATCACGGTCGAAGACGGCAAGAGCCTGGACAACGAGCTCGACATCGTCGAAGGCATGCAGTTCGACCGCGGCTACCTGTCGCCGTACTTCATCAACAACCCGGAAAAGCAGTCCGCGCTGCTCGAAGGCCCGTATGTGCTGCTCTACGACAAGAAGATCAGCAACATCCGCGACCTGCTGCCGACGCTGGAACAAGTCGCCAAGTCGGGCAAGCCGCTGCTGATCATCGCCGAGGAAGTCGAAGGCGAGGCCCTGGCCACGCTGGTGGTCAACACCATCCGCGGCATCCTCAAGGTCGTCGCCGTCAAGGCGCCGGGCTTCGGTGACCGCCGCAAGGCCATGCTCGAAGACATCGCCGTGCTGACCGGCGGCAAGGTCATCGCCGAGGAAGTCGGCCTGACGCTGGAGAAGGTCACGCTGGCCGATCTGGGCCAGGCCAAGCGCGTCGAAGTGGGCAAGGAAAACACCACCATCATCGACGGCAACGGTGCCGCAGCCGACATCGAAGCGCGTGTCAAGCAAGTGCGCGTGCAGATCGAGGAAGCGACCAGCGACTACGACCGTGAAAAGCTGCAAGAGCGCGTGGCCAAGCTGGCCGGCGGCGTGGCCGTCATCAAGGTCGGTGCCGCCACCGAAGTCGAGATGAAGGAAAAGAAGGCGCGTGTCGAAGACGCCCTGCACGCCACGCGTGCGGCGGTGGAAGAAGGCATCGTCGCCGGTGGTGGCGTGGCGCTGCTGCGCGCACGCACTTCTGTGGGCACGCTCAAGGGCGACAACCACGACCAGGACGCCGGCATCAAGATCGTCATGCGCGCGACCGAAGAGCCGATGCGCATCATCGTGGCCAATGCCGGTGACGAGCCCAGCGTCGTCGTCGCTGCAGTGGCTGCCGGCAAGGGCAACTACGGCTACAACGCCCAGGACGGCACCTACGGCGACATGATCGACATGGGCATTCTCGACCCGACCAAGGTGACGCGCACTGCCCTGCAGAACGCGGCATCCGTGGCCTCGTTGATGCTCACCACCGAAGCCATGGTGGCCGAAGCCCCGAAGGAAGAGTCCGGCGGCATGGGCGGCGGAATGCCTGGCGGCATGGGTGGAATGGGCGGCATGGGCGGGATGGACATGTAAGTCCGGCCCCCCGTGGCGGGATCTTCCCGCCAACGTGCCCCAAAGCCCGCGCGCCTTCTTGGCCGCGGGCTTTTTTGCGTCTGCCAGTTGCAGCAATTCGTCGTATCGCGGCAGTCGAATGTCATGCGCACCGAGGCCTTCGAAGCCGTCGTGAAGGCGGGCTTTTTGCGACGTGACAAAAGCACGAGCGATTGGCACCGCATGGACAGAACCCCCAATCCAAGGGGATTCGAAGCCGAAGGCGCAGTCCTAAACTTCGTGCCATTCCAGCAGCAGATCCGCTTCAACCAGTCCTTCGAATTGCACGGCAATGAACGCGCGAGACCCACGATCCCCCAAGCCGACACCGAGCCAGCTCATCGCGGCTGCCAACGGACAGGTGCAATCTTCTGACGGCTGGCTGCTGCGGCCGGTGAGCCCGGATCTGCTGGAATACGTCGACGGCAGAGCCGCCTGCCTGATCAACATCGGCAGCCCGACACGCCAGTCGGTGCGGCCCATCTACGCCAGCGAATCGATCTCGGCCCTATTCCCGCATCTGCGCGAACACGTGCACATGGCGCTGCCCTACCTCAAGGGCAACTACGTCGTGGTGTAGGTCGGATCGGCCGCAACGCGGATTGCGCCAGGCCAGGAGCAAGCCCTGGCACGCGCCTCACTGCGCGCCGTGCTCCAAGGCTCGCGCGCCGTGCGCCCAGGCATGCAGCAACACCGCGGCATCGTCAACGCCCTCGCGCTTGAGCGCTGAAAACAATGCGACCCCGATGTCGGCGTTCTCGGGACAGGTCTCTGCCAGCAAGCCCTGCGCAGCCGACAGCGCCACACTGGCCGCGCTGCGCGTGAGCTTGTCGGCCTTGGTCAGCAGCACCAGCAAGCGCACTGCGCCGCCGGCCAGTCGCGGCGCCAGCAGCACGAGCAGCTGACGGTCCAGGTCGGTGAAGCCCAGGCGCGAATCGATCATCAGCACCACGCCCGACAGGCTGCGACGCTGTGCCAGGTACATCGCCATGACCTCCTGCCAGCGCAGCTTGGCGGCACGCTCGACGGCGGCGTAGCCATAACCGGGCAAGTCCGCGAACAACGCATTCGGCGCGTCCTTCGGCCCCAGCTCGAAAAGGTTGATGTGCTGCGTGCGGCCCGGCGTGCGCGATGCGAAGGCCAGGCGCTTTTGCTGCGCGAGGCGATTGATGGCGGTCGACTTGCCGGCGTTGCTGCGCCCGACGAAGGCGATCTCCGCAAGTTCAGTCGGCGGCAACTGGTCGAGCCTGGAGGCCGTGGTCAGAAAGCGCGCGGTATGGGTCCAGGCCAGCGCCGCCTTGGCGTTGCCGTCAGCCGGGCTTGCGCGGCTTGGCGAAGGGATACTCATCCGTCATTGTAAAATCATGGGCTTGTCGCCAAACCCGAGCTCTCCTCTAAAGTGCCGCACATGAAGTTGCCCCTGCTGCTGTTGACCATTGCCCTGTGTGCCCCCGTCCTGGCCAGTGACGTCAAGCCCGCCGCCAAGGCGGACCTGGCCAAGGGCGAGGCGATTGCGACACAGGTCTGCGTGGCCTGCCACAGCGTCGACGGGTCGCGTGGTCTGTCGGCCAACCCGATTCTCCAAGGCCAACACCCCGAGTACCTGGTCAAGCAGCTCACCGAGTTCAAATCGGGCTTGCGCAACAACGCCATCATGAAAGGCTTTGCGAGCACGCTGAGCCCGGAGGACATGAAGAACGTGTCCGCGTTCTATGCCTCCAAGACCGCAAAGCCGGGCTTTGCCACCAGCAAGGATTCGCTGGCGCTGGGCGAGCGAATCTATCGCGGCGGCATCGCCGATCGACAGATCGCCGCATGCGCGGGCTGTCACAGCCCCAACGGGGCAGGCATTCCCGTGCAGTACCCGCGCTTGAGCGGTCAGCATGGTGAATACTCGGCGGCACAGTTGACGGCTTTCCGCTCCGGACTGCGCATGAACAGCTTGCAGATGGCCGGCGTCGCCGCCAAGATGAACGATCAGGAAATCAAGGCCGTATCCGACTATCTGGCCGGCTTGCGCTGAGCCGGGGCGCGGTAGCAGGCGCGCGGGCTGACGCCCCGGCCTGGGTAAGCTTTCTTCGATCCTGCGCGACCCAGTCGCCACAGTGTGCCGGAGGCGTCATGCATTTCATCAAGGATCGGGGCTACGGCCGACGCGAGGGCATGCAGATCACGCCACACGAGCTCTATGCCGCGAGGCGCGACTTCCTGAAGCAGCTGGCCAGCGGCAGTGCGGGCGCGACCTTGGCGCTTTGGGCCGGCCGCGAAGCGCTGGCGCAGACGCCTGCGCCGGGCAAGCTCAAGCCGCTGCCGGGCGGCAAGAGTCCGGTCAGCGGCGCACTCACGATGGAAAAGCTCACCCCCTATGCCGACGTGAGCAGCTACAACAATTTCTACGAGTTCGGCACCGACAAGTCGGACCCGGCGCGCCACGCGGGCAGCCTGAAGGCGCACCCCTGGTCGGTGGTCGTCGAGGGCGAGATCAAGAAACCCGGCACCTGGGATCTCGATGCGCTGCTCAAGCTCAGCCCGATGGAAGAGCGCGTCTATCGCATGCGTTGTGTCGAAGGCTGGTCGATGGTGATCCCCTGGGTCGGCTATTCGCTGGCCGAGTTGATCAAGAAGGTCGAGCCCACCGGCAACGCCAAGTACCTGCAGTTCGTGACGCTGGCCGACAAGGCGCAGATGCCCGGCTTGAGCTCATCCGTACTGGAATGGCCGTATGTCGAAGGCCTGCGCCTGGACGAAGCCATGCACCCGCTGGCGATGCTGGCATTTGGCTTGTACGGCGAGGTGCTGCCCAACCAGAACGGCGCGCCAGTGCGTCTGGTGGTGCCCTGGAAGTACGGCTTCAAGTCGGCCAAGTCGATCGTCAAGATCCGCTTCGTCGACAAGCAGCCGATGACCAGCTGGGAAACCGCCGCGGCCAGTGAGTATGGTTTCTTCTCCAACGTGAATCCGAAGGTGGACCACCCGCGCTGGAGTCAGGCCACCGAGCGCCGCATCGGCGACGACGGCCTGCTGGTGAAGAAGCGCCCGACCTTGATGTTCAACGGCTACGAGTCCCAGGTCGGCCAGTTGTACGCAGGCATGGACCTGGCCAAGCTCTACTGACGCTGGCGGCTGCTGCTGGTCCTCCGCACGATCGCCAAACCGCCATGAACCGGCTGCTGTCGCATGGCATGGCCAAGCCGCTGCTGTTTGTGCTGGCCTTGGGGCCCTTTGCCTCGCTGCTCTATGGCGCGCTTACCGACGGCCTGGGAGCCAACCCCGCCGAAGCCTTGATGCGCGGCTCCGGCGACTGGGTGTTGCGCTTCCTGTGCCTGACCCTCGCCATCACGCCGCTGCGTCAATGGACCGGCTGGACCGCGCTGGCGCGGCTGCGGCGCATGTTCGGGCTGTTCACCTTCTTCTACGCCGTGCTGCATTTCCTTTGTTATGCCTGGCTCGACATGGGCTTCGACGTGGCCGACATCCTGCGCGACATCCCGAAGCGGCCCTTCGTGCTCGTCGGCACGCTGGCGCTGTTGCTGATGGCACCGCTCGCGGCCACCTCCTTCAACGGCGCCATCAAGGCCCTCGGGGCAGCGCGCTGGCGTCAGTTGCACCGCCTGATCTACGCGATCGTGCTGCTCGGGTTGCTGCACTTCTTCTGGATGCGCAGCGCGAAGAACAACTTCGCCGAGGTCGCGGTCTATGCCGCGATCGTCGCGGTGCTGCTCGGCTGGCGCTTGTGGGTGGCGCGGCGCACGCGCATCAAGGCCACCACGGCGCCAGATGCGCGCCGCGCTACTTCATGAACCCGGGCAGCCACAGCGACAGCGGCTGAATTTCCAGGCACAGGAACAAGCGCCAGCACCAGCGCCGCGACGAACAACCACACGCCGCGGAAGATCTGCGGCAGCGACACGTCCTTCAGCAGTGCATTCAGCACGAACAGGTTCATGCCGACAGGCGGCGAGATCAGACCGATCTGCACCACCAGCACGATCAGCACGCCAAACCACACCGGATCGAAGCCCAGGCTGGTGACGATCGGAAAGAACACCGGGATCGTCAGCAGCACCATCGACAACTCTTCCATGATGGTGCCCAGCAGCACGTAGATCAGCATCATCGCGCCGACCACCATCAGCGGGCTCAAGCCGAGGTGCAGGATCCAGTCCTTCAGATCGCCTGGCATGGTGGTGAAGTTGACGAAGCGACGAGAACAGCGTCGCCGCAATGAGAATGGTGAACAGCATCGCCGTGGTGCGCACGCTTTCCACCAGCACCCCGTAGAGAACCTTCCATGTCAGCGTGCCGCGCAGCAGCGCGAAGAAGAACGCGCCCGACGCACCGATACCCGCGCCTTCGGTCGCCGTGAACACACCGCCATAGATGCCGCCCAGCACCACCACCACGAGCAGTGCCACGCCCCAGATGTCGCGCAGCGCGCGCCAGCGTTCTGCCCAGGTGGATTTTTCCGCCGCCGGCCCAGCCATGGGGTCGCGCCAGGTGATCCAGCTGACCACCGCCATCATCAGCAGCGCGCACAGCAGGCCAGGCAGCACGCCGGCGGCAAAGAGCTTGCCGATGTTGGTCTCGGTGACGATGCCGTAGATGATCATGATCGTCGACGGCGGGATCATGATGCCCAGCGTGCCGCCGGCGGCGATGACGCCAGTGGACAGGTAGTCGGCGTAGCCGTGGCGCCGCATCGACGGATAGGCCACCTTGCGACATCGTCGCCGCGGTGGCGATGGACGATCCGCAGATCGCACCGAAGCCGGCGCAGGCAATGATGGTGGCGTGCGCCAGGCCGCCGCGCACATGGCCGATGAAGGTGTAGGCCGCGCGGAACAACTCGTTGCGCCAGGCCGGCGCGCGCGACGAAGTTGCCCATCAGGATGAACAGCGGCACCACCGACAGCGTGTAGGCGAAGCCGGTGTCGTAGACCACCTGCGCGGCGCTGGCCGCGGTGGCCGGCCAGCCGCGCAGCCAGCCCAGGCCGACGAAGCCCACTGCGCCCATCGCAAAGGCCAGCGGCACACGCAGCAGGGCCAGCGCGAAGATCGCGCCGAAGCCGATCAGCGCTTCGATCATGAGGCGCCGCCGCTGTCGACGCCGGGGTGGTGGTGCGACACCGGCGACAGCGATCAGCAGCAGGTGCGCCAGCGCGGTGACGCAGATCAGCACGCTCATCAGATGCACGAACCAGCCGAGCGTGAGCTTCAGCTGCTGCGTGGTGTCGCCGTACTCGAGCATCTGGCTGCCCTTGGTCCACATCAGCCAGCCCACGCCGGCCAGCGCGGCAGCGCACAGGCCGTCGATGAAGGCCTGCTGCGCACGCCGCAGCCCGGCGGGCAGGAAGGTGTCGAGCGAATCGAAGACCACATGCTCGCCGCGCAGCGACACCAGCGGCAGCCCGGCGAAGATCACCACCACCATCAGCAACTCGGTGAGTTCGAGCGAGCCCGGCACCGATTCACTGAGCAGCTTGCGCCCGCTGACGTCGACGAGGGTCAGCCACATGATGGCAAAAAGCGCCAGCGCCGCGAGCACGCTGCACAGCGTTTCGATCAGCTTCTTCATCGTGGCGCGCAACCGAGGCTGCCGCGTGCCAGCCCGGCGCGCGGCAGCGGGGGCATCACTTCTCGAGCTTCTTGATCTCGGCGCGGAAGTCGGCCAGCGCCTTCTTCGGGTCCTTCAGGCCCTTGGCCTCGGCGGCCTTGGCCCAGGTGTCGACCAGCGGGTCGGTCTTCTCCTTCACGTTCTTCACGAAGGCAGGGTCGGCCTTGGTGAACTGCACGCCGTTGGCCTGCATGAAGGCCATGCCACGGCGATCGACCTTGTCCCAGCCCTGCCCAACATGCGTGGCAGCGAACTCACCCGACAGCTCGTCGACCGCCTTCTTCTCGGCCGGGCCGAGGCTGTCGTACTTGGCCTGGTTCATCATGAAGACGAAGGCGGTGTTGTACAGCCCGCCCGGGAAGGTGGTGGCGTACTTGATGACCTTGTCGATCTTGAAGCCTTCCACCGATTCGGCCGGGAACAAGGTGCCGTCCATCACGCCGGTGGACAGCAGCTCATAGCTTTCAGGCGCCGGCTTGAGCGTGACATTCATGCCCAGGGCCTTGCTGATCTCGTTGACCATGCCGCCGCCGATGCGGAACTTCAGGCCCGAAAGATCCGCCACGCTGGTGATCGGCCGCTTGGTGTTGAAGACGATGCCGGGGCCATGCGTGAAGACGGCCAGCACCTTCACGCCCTTGTGCTCTTCCTGCATGGCCGGCGTCTTGGCGTACATGCGCTGGAAGGCCACCGAGGTGGCTTCCGCGGAATCGCCGAGGAACGGGAACTCGGCCATCTGCGTGGTCGACGAAGCGGCCCGGCGTGTAGCCCTGCACCGTGAACGACAGGTCGGCCAGGCCGTTGCGCACCGCGTCGAAGGTGCCCGGCGGCGCCGACACCGCGCGCGGCAGGATGTTGCACTTGACCTTGCCGGCGGTCTTCTGCTCGAGCATGCCGCACCATTCGGCCTGCGCCCATCGTCAGCGTGTGCGAAGGCGGCACCCAGACTGGACGCGGTGAGCACGGTCTGCGCGGAGGCCGCGCCGCAGGCTGCGGCGGCCAGCGCCAGCGCCGCAAGGGACTTGGGTTTGTACATGTCTGCAACTCCAGGGAAGGGGACGATTGATTGAACCGTCGATTGTCGCCATCAGGATAACCGACGGCTCCCATGGTTTCCCTCAAGCGCGGCAGCGTGACTCAGGTCACGCACGTCGCAGCGCGACGCGCCGTGTTACGCGCGAGCGGCGACGCATCCCCCTGATTCGGGGGACGCCGGGCTGCGGCGCGCCGCATATCCTGAAGCCTTGAGTCGGAGCAACGCGCAATGAACCTGAGCCCCACCCCCGTCGCCCCGATGCACGGCCTGATGCACGAAGGCCGCTCCATGCTGAAAAGCACGGCTCGCACGGCTCTGCGACAGGCGGCCGCCGACCTCGACACGGCCGAGCAGTTCAAGCAGCCGCTGGAGATGAGCCAGGCCCTGGCCCAGATGGCACGCTGTTATCGCGGCCTGCAGGCCCTCGGGCCCGCCGAGTGGTACCTGGAGCAGGCCCTGGCCTGGGCGCGCACGCTGGGCGGCAACGACCTTGCGGTGGAGATCCTGTGCCTGCTCGCGGAAACCAGCTGCTCCCTGGCCGAACTGAATGCGGGCGACGATGGCCGCAAGAGCCATGCAGCACTCGAACGCACACGCGACCGCGCCTTCGAGATCACCGGCCTCGCCGGCCATGTGGCGGACCCGCAATGGGAGATCAAGGTGCTGTTGCGCATCAGCGATGTGCTCGACCGCTGCGGTGATCACGACGATGCCGTCGAACTGCAGTCCCGCGCCATGCGGCTGATGTACTGCCCGCATGTCGGCGCCGATGCCACGGAAGGCGGGGCGCCCGAGCAGCGCGTGCCGGCCGACTACTGAACCTGCCCCCGCGCAAGCACGGGCGCCAAGGCCACGCCCGTGTGCGTGGCAGCCCACACCACCGCTTCCGGCGTGCCGGCCCTGACCACGCGGCCGCCGCCGCCACCGCCTTCGGGACCCAGATCGATGACCCAGTCGGCCTCGGCGATCACGTCCAGGTCGTGCTCGATCACGACCACGCTGTGGCCGCCATCGACCAACCGGTGCAGCACACGGATCAGTCTTTCCACATCGGCCATGTGCAGGCCCACCGTCGGTTCGTCGAGCACGTACAGCGTGTGCGGCGGCTTCTGGCCGCGCCGCGTGATGTCGTCGCGCACCTTGCTCAGCTCGGTCACCAGCTTGATGCGCTGCGCCTCGCCGCCGCTCAGCGTCGGTGAGGGCTGGCCCAAGCGTCAGGTAGCCCAGGCCCACGTCCTTCAGCAGCTGCAGCGGGTGCGCGATGGACGGCATCGAGGCGAAGAACTCGACGGCCTCGTCCACCTCCATCTGCAGCACCTCGCCGATGCTCTTGCCGCGCCAGCTGACCGCCAGCGTCTCGGCGTTGAAGCGCTGGCCGTGGCAGCTTTCGCAGGGCACCTTCACGTCGGGCAGGAAGCTCATCTCGATGGTGCGCAGGCCCTGGCCTTCGCAGGTGCGGCAGCGGCCGTCGCCGGTGTTGAAGGAAAAGCGCGCCGCCGCGTAGCCGCGCGCCTTGGCTTCCAGCGTCTCGGTGAAGAGCTTGCGGATGGTGTCCCAGAAGCCGATGTAGGTGGCCGGGCAGGAGCGCGGCGTCTTGCCGATCGGCGTCTGGTCGACTTCGAGCACGCGGTCGATGACCTGCCAGCCGTCGATGCCGTCCAGGCCCTGCCAGTTCGGCTTGGCGCCGCGCGTGTTGATGAACTGCAGGTTGGCCAGCAGCACGTCGCGCGCCAGCGTGCTCTTGCCCGAGCCGCTGACGCCCGTCACTGCCACCAGGCGGTGCAGCGGCACCGCCACGTCCACCTGCTGCAGGTTGTGCAGCGAGGCGCGCTTGATCTGCAGCGACGGCGCATCGCCGTTCACGGCACGACGCGGCTGCAGCGGGTGGCGCAACGGATGCGCCAGCAGCCGCCCGGTGACCGATGACGCCGTCGCCGACAGGTCGGCCGCCGAGCCTTCGGCCACCAGCGTGCCGCCGCGCTTGCCCGCGCCGGGACCGATGTCGATGAGGTGCTCGGCATGGCGGATCGTGTCCTCGTCGTGCTCCACCACCACCAGCGTGTTGCCCTTGTCGCTCAAGGTCTGCAAGCGCGTTCAGCAGGATGCGGTTGTCGCGCGGGTGCAGGCCGATGGTCGGCTCGTCGAGCACGTAACACACACCCTGCAGGTTGCTGCCCAGCTGCGCTGCCAGGCGGATGCGCTGCGCCTCGCCGCCGCTGAGCGTGGGCGCGGCGCGGTCCAGCGTCAGGTAGCCCAGGCCGACCTCTTCGAGGAACTGCAGGCGCGCGACGATTTCGGTGATGACATCGCGGCCGATGCCGGTCTCGCGCACCGACAGATGCCCCTCGCGCGTCAGGCCTTCGACCCAGGCGCGCGCCGCAGTCACCGACAGCGCCGCCACCTCGCTGATGGCGCGCGCGTCGAAGCTCACCTGGCGCGACTTCGGGTTCAGCCGCGTGCCATGGCAATCCGGGCAAGGCGCATCGACGATGCCCTCGACCTCGGCCTCCTCGGACGGAAAACTCTGCTCGCGGCCCTTGTCGTCGTCGTCGCGCACGGAGTCGTCGTAGGCCTTGCGCTGTTCGCGCGTCAGCGCCAGGCCGGTGCCGACGCAGGTCGTGCACCAGCCGTGCTTGCTGTTGTACGAGAACATGCGCGGGTCCAGCTCGGGGTAGCTGGTGCCGCAGACCGGGCAGGCGCGCTTGGTCGAGAAGACTTTCACCGCACCGATGGCGACGGTGGACTGGCCCGATTCCATCGCCGCACTCAATCCGTCCAGCGGGTGCAGCAGATGCATCACGCCCTTGCCGGCCTCCAGCGCCTTGGACAGCGCAGCGCGCAAGTTCGGCCTCGTTCTCCGGGCTGACGATCATGTCGGCCACCGGCAGCTCGAGCGTGTGCTCCTTGAAGCGGTCGAGCCGCGGCCACGGGTCGAGCTTGAGGAACTCGCCATCGACGCGCAGATGCGTGTGGCCGCGCGCCTTGGCCCACTTGGCGAGATCGGTGTAGACGCCCTTGCGAGCCACGACCAGCGGCGCGAGCAGGCCGACATGCTCGCCGCGGTGGTCGCGCAGCAGCTGCGCCGCGATGCTCTCGGCGCTCTGTGGCCGCACCGGTGCACCGTCGTGCACGCAGTGCTGCAGCCCGAGCTTGACCCACAGCAGGCGCAGGAAATGCCAGACCTCGGTGGTGGTGGCGACCGTGCTCTTGCGTCCGCCGCGGCTCAGCCGCTGCTCGATCGCCACCGTGGGCGGAATGCCGTAGACCGCGTCCACCTCGGGCCGACCCGCCGGCTGCACGATGCTGCGCGCATAGGCGTTCAGCGACTCGAGGTAGCGCCGCTGGCCTTCGTTGAACAGGATGTCGAAGGCCAGCGTGCTCTTGCCCGAACCGGACACGCCGGTGATGACGCTGAACTTGCCGCGCGGTATGTCCACGCTCAGGTTCTTCAGGTTGTGCTCGTGCGCGTTGACGATGCGGATCGATTCATCCACCACCTTGCGTGCGGCACGCTGCGCCTTCACCAGCCACTGCAGCGGCTGGCCTTCTTCGACGGCGTGTTCGCCCAGGCCGAGGCTGCGCTCGTACTCGCGCAGCGCCTTGCCGGTGAACGAACTCGGATGCGCCTTCACGTCCTCGGGCGTGCCGCAGCACACCACTTCTCCCCCGGCCTCGCCACCTTCGGGGCCGAGATCGACGATCCAGTCGGCCGCGCGCACCACGTCGAGGTTGTGCTCGATGATCATCAGCGAATGCCCGGCCTCGAGCAGCTTGCGCAGCGCGCGCATCAGCTTGGCGATGTCGTCGAAGTGCAAGCCGGTCGTCGGTTCGTCGAACAGGAACAGCTGCCCCTTCTTCGCGGCCGGCTGGCGTGGACCCGCCGCCGCGCCGGCCAGAAAACCGGCCAGCTTCAGCCGTTGCGCCTCACCGCCCGACAGCGTGGGCACCGGCTGGCCCAGGCGCACATAGTCCAGCCCGACATCGACGATCGGCTGTAGCTTGACGATGACTTCGCGGTCGTCGCGAAACAGCAGCGCCGCCTCGCTGACGGTCAGCTCCAGCACGTCGGCCACTGACAGCTGGCGTGGGCCGCGGATGATCTTCGCCTCCAGCAGCTCCGGCCGGAAGCGCCGGCCGTCGCAGTCCGGGCAGCGCAGGTAGACGTCGCTGAGGAACTGCATCTCCACATGCTCGAAGCCCGAGCCGCCGCAGGTCGGGCAGCGCCCGTCGCCGGCGTTGAAGCTGAACATGCCCGCGGTATAGCTGCGCTCGCGCGACAGCGGCGCCTCGGCGAAGAGCTTGCGGATCTCGTCCCAGGCGCCGACGTAACTGGCCGGGTTGGAACGCGCGGTCTTGCCGATCGGCGATTGATCGACGAAGACCGCATCGGACAGCCAATCCGCGCCGAGCAGTTGGTCGAATGCACCGGGCGATTCGGTGGCCTTACCGAAGTGCCGCGCCAAGGCCGGGTACAGCACATCCTGCACCAGCGTGCTCTTGCCCGAGCCGGACACGCCCGTCACCACCACCAGCCGCTGCAGCGGAAAGGTGACCGAAACGTTCTTCAGGTTGTGCTCGCGCACGCCTTCGAGCATGAGCTTCGGCGTGGCCTCGTTCACCAGCCGGCGCAAGCCCATGCCGACCTGCTTGCGCGCGCCGAGGTACGCACCGGTCAGCGTGTCGGCGTGTCGCGCCGCGTCGGGCGAGCCGTCGAAGACGATCTGCCCGCCTTTCTCGCCCGGGCCAGGGCCCATGTCGATCAGGCGGTCGGCCGCCAGCATCACGGCCGGGTCGTGCTCCACCACAACCAGCGTGTTGCCGGCATCGCGCAGCCGGTGCATGGCTTCGACGATGCGGCCCATGTCGCGCGGGTGCAATCCGATGCTGGGCTCGTCGAGCACGAACAAGGTGTTCACCAGCGAGGTGCCGAGCGCCGTGGTCAGGTTGATGCGCTGCACCTCGCCACCGCTGAGCGTGCGGCTCTGCCGGTCCAGCGTGAGGTAGCCCAGGCCGACATCGCACAGGTACTTCAGGCGCGTGCCGATCTCCTCGTGCAGCAGCTTCAGGGCTTCGTCGTGCTTCGCGTCGTGCAGCGGCAGGCCGTCGAAGAAGCGCCGCAGCCGGTCGATCGGCAGCAGCATCAGGTCGTGCAGGCTCAGCCCGGGCATGGCCTCCAGCTGTGCGCGCGTCCAGTTCGTACCGACAGGCAGGTTGCGTCGCTCCGGCGGCAAGGCCGTGTCGGCGCTGGCCTTGTCGCCCAGACGCCAGAGCAAGGCCTCCAGCTTGAGCCGCGCGCCGCCGCAGGCCGTGCACGGGGTATAGCTGCGGTACTTGGACAGCAGCACCCGGATGTGCATCTTGTAGGCCTTGCTCTCCAGGTAGCCGAAGAAGCGGTGGATGCCGTACCACTGCTTGTTCCACTTGCCGTTCCAGTTCGGCGAGCCGTTCAGCACCCAGTCGCGCTGCGCGGCGGTGAGCTGGCTCCAGGCGGTGTCGCGCGGGATGCCGGCCTCGCCCGCGTACTTCAGCAGATCCGCATGAATCTCTGCCCATGCCGGCGTCATGATGGTCTTGATGGCGCCGTTGCGCAGCGTCTTGCGCGCATCGGGGATCACCAGCCCCAGGTCGACACCGATGACACGGCCGAAGCCGCGGCAGGTCTCGCAGGCGCCGAAGGCCGAGTTGAAGCTGAACAGCGCCGGCTGCGGATCGGCATAGCGCAGGTCGCTTTGCGGGCAGTGCAAGCCGGTGGAGTAGCGCCAGAGCTCGGGTTCGGCCTCGCCACTCGCGGGATCGGCGTCCAGCCGGTAGACATTGAGCCGGCCGCCACCACGTTTCAGCGCCAGCTCGATGGCCTCCATCACGCGCACCTTCTCGGCCGCGCCGAGTCGGAAGCGGTCGGCCACCACGTCCAGAAGCTTCTTGCCCTCGGCCTCGCGTTCGGCCTGCACGCGCGAGAAGCCGCTCGCCGACAGCCACTGCTCGATCTGTTCGGGCGTGGTGTTGGCCGGCAGTTCCACCGGGAACGTGAAGACCAGCCGCGGATCGTCGCCTGCCGCAGCGCTGCCATCAGGTCGGCGTAGATCGTCTCCGGCGTGTCGTGCCGCACCGGCAGCGCAGTCTGCTTATCGAATAGCTGTGCGGCGCGCGCGAACAGCAGCTTCAGGTGGTCGTTCAGCTCGGTCATCGTGCCGACGGTCGAGCGACTGGTGCGCACCGGGTTCGTCTGGTCGATGGCGATGGCCGGCGGCACGCCGTCGACGCGGTCCACCGCCGGGCGGTCCATGCGCTCCAGGAACTGCCGCGCATAGGCGCTGAAGGTCTCGACATAGCGGCGCTGCCCTTCGGCATAGAGCGTGTCGAAGACCAGGCTGGACTTGCCCGAGCCGCTGGGCCCGGTGACCACCGTCATCTCGCCGGTGCGGATGTCGAGGTCCAGGTTCTTCAGGTTGTTCTGGCGCGCGCCGCGAATGCGGATCAGGCCATGCGTGTCGATGGCGGGCAGCGTCGGGGGGCCGGAAGACATGGCTACAGAGGATGCTTTTGCTGGGCGGAACCGATCATTCTAGGATTGCACGCACGCCTTGCCGGTGCAGGGCCTTGCCCGACGTCGCGCCGCTGTCGCACGACGGGGAGTGGGGGCGTGGTGCGGCGCCAGCGCGAAAACCGAAGCCCTGGCTCGTCGCCGGCGCGTGGCGCGTGAGACAGCAACCCGTCGTCTCAGCGCTGCGCGTCCGACACCGCGCCTGCTGTCGAAACACCGAGCTCTGTCGCCGCTGGCGCCTGCCGCGGCAAGGACCGCGGCGCCGCCGCGTCGAGGAACTTGCCGATCTCGGCCAGGGCCTGCCGCGCCTCAGGCAACTCCGGGTTGAAGATCTGCCAGACATGGACCATGTGGTTCCAGCTCTGCAGCCGCACCGGCGAGCCCGCGGCCTGCGCCTTGTTGACATAGCGCCGCGCGTCGTCGTAGAGCATTTCCACCTCGCTCGCCTGCACCAGCACCGGCGGCAGACGCGACAGATCGGCATACACCGGCGAGATCACCGGATCGCGCGGGTTGATGCGCGCCTGCATCCAGCCGAACCACAACAGCAGCACGCTCGGCACCTTGGCCATGGCACCGAAGAGCGGGCCGAGCATCGGATCGGTGAGCAGATTGGTCTTCAGGCTCGGGCTGCTCAGCGTGGCGTCGGTCAACGGCGACAGCGCCACCGCGGCGTCGGGCGCGCGCAGGCCCTGGTCGCGCACCCAGTTGATGAGCGACAGCGTCAGGTTGCCGCCGGCCGAATCGCCGGCGACAAACACGGCCTGTGCCGCCTGCGCGCCGTTCGGTCCATTCGCCAGCATCCAGCGGTAGGCGCTGCGGCAATCCTCGATACCCATGAGCCGCCGGTTCTCGGGCATGAGCCGATAGTCGATGGCGAGCACCGCGCCGCCGCTGAGCTGCGAGAACTGCGCCGTCAGCGTGCGGTGGCTCTTGTGGCTGCCCATCACGAACGCACCGCCGTGGATATAGAGCGTGCGCCGCGCCGGGTCGGCGCCCGGCGCCAGCACCCATTGCGCGCTCACGCCGCCGGCATCGACAGGCGTACTGCTCGACCTGCAGTTCGCGCTCGGCAAAGATGTCGTCCATGTACTTGCGCAGCACGGTGTTGCGCTGGCGCATGGGCACGCCCTTCAGCAGGGTGGCCATGCCGCCGAGCGAGGCCACCACGGCCTTGGTTTCGGCGTTCGGCTCGGCGCCGCCGGAAAAGCGCTCGCCGGTCGGCCGGTCGAAGGCCGACAGGTCCGGACCGCGCAGGTAGAAATGCGCCACGGCCCACACGCCGGCGGCCACGGCCACGATCAACACCATCAGTTCGAACAAGGCATCTCTCCACGGCCGGCCATGCCGGCGGTTTAGGTGAATGCAGGGCCAAGGCGTCGCCGCCATGCCTGCCGCATCGGCTGCATCGGGCCGCGCACTTGCGCGACCCATGAAGTGGCTGTCGAGCATAGCGCCTGCGGTCGGCGCGATGGAAGGCACGTTCGATGGTGCGGCCGCGGCCGGCGGCAGCCAGACCGAAGCAAGCGGCGCCGGGCCGCTATCTCGCGCCGGCTGCAGTGAGGATCATCACCATCTGCACATGGCTGCGTGAACGTGCCAAGGCCAGCGGCGTGTGTCCCTGCCGGTCGGCCAGCTGGGTGTTGGCGCCTGCAGACACCAAGGCCTGCAGCGTCGATATATGGCGCGGCCCGCCGTCGCCCAGCACGATCGATTCGATCAGCGCCGTCCAGTGCAGGTTGTTGACGTGGTCCAGCGGCGCGCCCGCGGCAATCAACTGACGCACCACGCCATCGTGGCCCAGATGCGCAGCGGCGATGAGCGCGGTGCCGTCATAGCGGCTGGTGATCAGCTTGGCGCTGGCGCCGAGTTCGAGCAGCAGGCGCAGGGTGTCTTCGTCGTCGGCCACCGCGGCGATGGTCACCGCGTCGTAGCGGTCGTTCTCCAGCGCGCCAAGCTCGGCGCCGCCCAGTGCCAGCGCGCGCAGCGCCTCGCGCCGCCTGGCAAAGGTGGCGACGTGCAGCGGCGTGCGGCCGTGCCCGTCGCGCGAGTTCGGGTCGGCCCCGGCCGCGAGCAGGTTTGCGACGCGCGCCGCATCGCCCTGCCAGGCCGCGGCATGCAGGCCGGTGTAGCGTGCCGCCTCGGACGGGCTCGGCGGCACCTGTGCCGTGGCCGGCAGCGGTACCGCGGCGCCGCACACCAGCAGCGCCAAGAGCCGACGGCGCAGCGCCGAAGCGCCGCACGCCGCCGCGGCGACAGGCGGCGCCACCTCAGTCGCGGTCGCGATGAGAGTGGCGGTCACGCCCATTCAGGAACTCCAGCGTCGCCTGCCGCGTCTGCGGCGAGTTCAGTATGCCGAGGTGGGCGGTGCCGAGGATCGGATCATTGGCAGCCTGGCCTACCAGGTCGAGGCGCGCCGCGCCGCGCAACACCGCGCTGCGCGAGAAGTCGGTCGGCTTGCCGAAGGAATCCTCGGCCGGCACCGGCGGGAAAGGGCCATCCTGCAGCGCAAAGTAGACGAAGCTGGTGTCGGCGTTGCGGATTACCAGCACCTTGGTCGGGCCATCGGTCTCGTCGCTGCCGCCGCGGCCGTTGAGCAACTTCAGGAAACGCGTGTTCGGCGAGCCCAGTTCCACGCAGACCTCGCTCTTCGGCGTGAAGCCGCCAGAGGCCGGCAGCTGGAAGTAGTTCAAAGGGTTGGGCGAGCAATTGATGATGCCGTGGTTCGGCCCGTCGATGGCGACGAAGCGGCGCACCAGCCGGCTCGATTCGTCCTGCCGCATCCACTCGCGCGCCAAGGTCACGCCCAGGCTGTGGCCGACGATGTCGACCTGCTTCGCGCCGGTGTAGGCCATCACCGCGTAGACGAAGCGGCGCAGGTCGGGCACGTTGGCGGCGTTGGTGTGCGCGATGCCCGAGCGGCGCGTCGGGTCGGCCGCCAGGTCACACTGGTCGCCCTGGTAGCCCAGGCCCCACAGCTCGCTGGTCGTGTAGCCGTTGTCGGCCAGGTACTGCGCCAGCGCCTGCACGTGGCCGAAGGGATTGCAGGCCGTCGGGAAGGGTGTGTCGTTGTTGCCGTGCAGGAAGATCACCGGCGTGCGCGATACCGGGCCGGCAGCGCCGAAGCCGATCACCGCCTTGCCGAGCGAGGTGTCGACGATCACCGGAAAGTCGGCCGGCAGCGTGTCGCCCACCGTGCCGGCCGCGTGCGCGGCCATGCCCAGTGTCATGGTCGCGGCGGCCAGCAGCGTGCGCAGGGTTCTTTGGATCATGGGGTGGTCTCCTCGGGTTGCAGCGGCGCTTCAGGCCGCAAGAAAGCGCTCGATCAATGCGTACTGCTCGGGCGTGTTCAGGGTCGGCGCATGCCCGCAGCCGGCGATGGTGACGACCAGCGCACGCGGGCCGCGGTTGCGCATGGCGTCGGCCACCTCGGGCAGCAGCAGGTCGGAATGTTCGCCGCGCAGGCACAGCACGGGCAGGTCCAGGCCGTCCCAGGCGTCCCACAGCGCGTAGTCGTCGGTGTGATGGGTGAACTGCATCACCATCGCCGGGTCGTAGTGCGGCGTCACACGGCCGTCGGGCAGGCGGCGTGTCGAGGTCTCGGTCAGCCGTCGCCATTGCGCGTCGTTCATCGCGCCGTAGGGCTTGTAGACGGTGCGGAAGTACTGCTCCAGCTCGCTCACCGTCGCAAACGCCGGCGGGTTGCCGGCATAGCTGCGGATGCGCTGGATGGCCGCATCGGCGAGTTGCGGTCCGACGTCGTTGAGCACCATGCGGCGGATGCGGCCGTGCAGGCCACTTGCCGCGGCCTTCAGCCCGATGGCGCCGCCCATCGAGGTGCCGAGCCAGTGCACCTGCTCCAGGCCAAGCTGGTCCAGCAGGGATGCAGCCAGCTGTGCATAGAAGGCCAGGCAATATTCGTCTGCCGGTGCAGGGCTCCATTGGCTCAGTCCGCGGCCGATGGTGTCCGGGCAGATCACCCGGTAGCGCTGCGCCAGGTGCGCGGCGATGTCGTCCATGTCACGCCCGGTGCGCGCCAGGCCATGCCAGGCGATGACGGTCTCTTCATGCTGCGCACCCCATTCGGTGTAGTGCAGCTCGCGGCCCAGGCAGGCGACGTAGTTGGAGCTGTGGCTCATCACTTCGCCGCACCCTTGCTCGCAGCCAGGCGCAACCGCCCCACGACCCCGGTCGGGAAGTAGTACACCGACAGCACGAACAGCACACCCAGCCAGAGCAGCCAGCGGTCGGGCGAGACCAGTTGCGACAGCACCGGCACACCTTCCAGCGCGCCCGCGCCGATCTTCAGCAGATCCTGCAGATAGTTCTGCGCCAACACGAACAGCACCGCACCGATGACCGCGCCGTACATCGTGCCCATGCCACCGATGACGACGATGAGCAGGATGTCGAGCATGATCTCGAAGCTCAACGTCGTGTCGGGGCCGGTGTAGCGCAGCCACAGCGCCAACAAGGCGCCCGCCACCGTGGCGAACAATGCCGACAGCACGTTGCTCAAGGTGCGATAGACCACTGTGCGGTAACCGATGGCCTCGGCCCGGAAGTCGTTCTCGCGGATGGCCTGCAGCACGCGTCCGAAGGGCGAGTTGACGATGCGCAGCAACAGCAGGAAGAGCAGCGCCACCACCACGAAGAGCAGGTAGTAGCTGAATACCTTGCCGTCGAGCAGCAGGCCGAAGACCGGATTCTCGAGAGGCTCGAAGGACGGGCTCAGCACGAGCGGGTTCTTGAAGCTCAGGCCGTCTTCGCCGCCGGTGATGTCGCTGAGCTGCGAGGCCAGCGTCTGGAAGGCCGCCGCCACTGCCAGCGTGATCATGGCGTAGAAGATGGCCTTCACGCGCAGGCTGAACAGGCCGATCAGGAACGACAGCAGCAGCGAGATCAACAGAGCACCCGCCAACCCGGCAAGCACGGCGCCGAAGCCCGGACCCATGCGCGTGCTGGCCACGGCCACGCCGTAGGCGCCGATGCCGAAGAACATGGTGTGCGCGAAGCTGACGATGCCGGTGTAGCCCAGCAGCAGGTCGTAGCTGGCGACCAGCAGGATGAAGACCAGCATCTTCGCGGCCACGCTGAGCGCCTTGCTGCCCGGAAACAGGAAAGGCGCAAATGCCAGGCCAAGCACGATCAGCAGCAGCGCCAGAGCCAGCCAGCGACTGCGCGGCAGGTCGTGAGAGAGGATGCGCTTGATGAACATCGTCTTCAACGGTTGGTGACGGGATACAAACCCTGCGGCCGCCACAGCAGGATCAGCACCATCAAGCCGATGTTGGAGAACAGCGCCACCTTCGGCGCCAGATAACCGGTGTAGTTGGCCATCAGCCCGACGAGCAGCGCGCCGATGAAACAACCCAGGGTCGAACCCAGGCCGCCGATGATGATGACGATGAAGATCAGCACGTTGACCTGCGCGCCGATCTGCGGCGTCACCGACTGCTGGTACAGCCCCCACATCACGCCGCCCAGGCCGGCCAGCGCGGAGCCGGCGGCGAACACGCCGACGAACAGGCGGCGGATGCGGTAGCCCAGCGACTCGACCATCTCGCGGTCCTGCACGCCGGCGCGAATCAGCAGGCCGACCTTGGTGCGGTTCAACGCAAACAACAGCACGGCCAAGCACGATCAGCCCGATGACCATCGCCAGCACGCGGTACTTCTCGATCGACGCATCGCCGATGACGAAGGAGCCGCGCAAGGTCTCGGGCAGCGGCAGCGCAATCTGCTGCGGCCCCCAGATCACCTTGATCAGCTCCTCGCCGACGATCATGCCGCCCATGGTGATGAGGATCTGCTTCAGGTGCTGGCCGTACACCGGCCGCACGATGATGCGTTCGAAGGCCAGGCCGAGCGCGCCGGCCGCTGCCATGGCCACCAGCATGGCCGTGAACACCGCCACCAGGTTGCGCCAGACCGAATCGCTGGCGCTCCAGTCGGCCATGCCGCCCATCACGCTGGTGGCGACGAAGGCGCCAAGCGCGATGAACACGCCGTGGCCGAAGTTCAGCACGTCCATCAGGCCGAAGATCAAGGTCAGGCCCGAGGCGATGATGAAGATGATCAGGCCCATCGCCAGCCCGGCGACGCTGAGCGTGACCCAGGTCGATGGCGAGCCGACCAGCGGCAACGCCAGCAGCAGCACCGCGCCCAGCAACGCCAGCGGCTTCCAGTCGAACTGGGCTTTCGGCACGGCCGCCGCAGGCGGCGAAGCGGCCGCTGCGGTCGATGCGCTCGAGTTCATTGATGCGCTCCGAGTGAAAGGCCGAGCAGGCGATGCTGCAAGGCATCGTCTTCGGCGAGTTGCGCCATCGCGCCGCTGTGCACGACGCGGCCGTTGTCCATCACCGCCACGCGGTCGCCCAGCGCGCGCGCCATCTGGAAGTTCTGCTCCACCAGCAGCAGCGTGCTGTTCTGCGCCTTGAGCTGGCGAAAGGCGTCGATCAGGTTGTTGATGATCGACGGCGCCAGGCCCTTGCTCGGCTCGTCGATGAGCAGCAGTTCGCGCGGCTCGACGATGGCGCGTGCCACGGCCAGCATCTGCTTCTGTCCGCCCGAGAGCTTGCCGGCCGGGTAGAGCCAGAACTTCTTCAACGCCGGGAACAGTCCGAAGATCCATTCCAGCCGGGTCGAATCCAGCTCCTCGGCACGCCGCGCCGTGCGTGCGGCCAGCACCATGTTCTCCTTCACCGACAGGTCGGTGAAGATGCCCATGCTTTCGGGCACGTAGGCGATGCCGAGTTGCGCGATGTCAGGCGTGGTCAGGCGCGTGGCGCCGGGCCCGCCGATGGGCTGGCCCTTGAAATGCAGCGAGCCCGACGAGGCCTGCCACAGGCCCATGATCGTGCGCAGCGTGGTCGTCTTGCCGGCGCCGTTGCGGCCGAGCAGCATCGTCACCTGGCCGGCCGGCACGGCCAGGTCCACGCCGTGCAGGATGTGGTACGCGCCGATATGGGTTTGCACACCTTTCAGTTCAAGCACGGAGGCTGTCGTCATACAAGCCTCCTCCGGCACGATGCCTAGATAGGCCTGCTGCACCACGGGCGACGCAATCACCGCCGCGGGTTCGCCGTCGGCCACCAACGCGCCGTTGTGCAGCACGATGATGCGGTCGGCCAGTTCGCTGACCACGTCCATCTTGTGTTCGACCAGCAGGATCAGCCGGTCCTTGCGCGACTTGAGTTCACGGATCAAGTCCAGGATCACCGGCACTTCATCGACGCTCATGCCCGCGGTGGGCTCGTCGAACATGAAGACCTTCGGGTCCAGCGCCATCAGCATCGCCACCTCCAGCTTGCGCTGGTCGCCGTGCGGCAGGCTGGCGGCATGTGCGTCGCGCTTGTCGTCCAGGCGCACCGATTGCAGGATCTGCCGCGCCTCCTCGATCCAGGCCTTGCGGTCGAGCCACACGCTGAGCAGGTCGAGGCCGCCGCGGCCGCGCCCGGATTCACGCGACTGCACCGCCAGGCGCACGTTCTCCTGCACCGTCAGGTTGGGGAACAGTTGCGTCAGCTGGAAGGCGCGGCCCAGCCCGCGATGTGTGCGCGTCGGCGCGGGCAGCTTGGTGATGTCCTCGCCATTCAGAAGCACCTGGCCCTCGCTCGCCGGCAGCTGGCCGGAGATCAGATTGAAGTAGGTGGTCTTGCCCGCGCCGTTGGGCCCGACGATGGCCGTCAGCGTGCCTGGCGCGAAGGCGCAGGACACATGGTCCACCGCCACATGGCCGCCGAAGCGGATGGTGAGATCTTTGGTTTCGAGCATGACGGCACGCCTGTGATCGAGGCGTAGCGAACCGGTGCAGGGCTAGGCGGACGGAGCGCAGGAACCGGAACGTCCTTCCTGTACGTGTGGGTTCTGACGAAACAGGGACGGGGCCCCTGTTTTCCCCGTTCGACCCAACGACGCCATACGCCGGCGCAGTAGCCGATCGATCAGCGCTTGTTCCTGATCGGAATCTGCATCTCCTCGGCCTTGATCACCCGCGTCAGCTCGGGCACGCCCCAGGCAAAGGCCGGATCGACCTTGATCTTGAAGGCGAACATGTCCTGCATCGCCTGGTGGTCTTCCTTGCGGAAGGTCATCTTGCCCTTCGGCGTCTGGAAGCTCATGCCTTCCATCGTCGAGATGAGCTTGTTGGTGTTGGTGTCGCCGTTGGTCTTCTTCAGCGCCTCGACCACCGCGATGGCCGCGCTCATGCCGCCGGCGGTGAAGAAGTCCGGCGGTGCCTTGAACTGCTTGTAGTGGTTGGCCACCAGCCACTCGTTCACCGGGTTCTGCGGGATGCCGAAGTAGTAGTACAGCGCGCCTTCCATGCCCGGGAACTGCTTGTAGGCCACCATCGCCGGCAGGATGTTGCCGCCGGTGGCCATGTCGATGCCGTAGCGCTTTTTCAGGTCCAGATCGGCGATCTTGGTGAAGGGCGTCGGCGCACCCGACCAGCCCACCGAGATGTACTTCTTGCCCGGCTGGTCCTTCAGCTTGTCGACGATGCGCTGCAGGCCGGCGGTGAAGTCGGTGGTGCCCACCGGCAGGTATTCCTCGTGCACGATCTTGGCGTGCTTGAGGAACTCCTTCGAGGCCTTGACGCCGTCGCGGCCGAAGGCGTTGTCGTTGGCCAGCGTGGCGACCACGGTGCCGGGCTGGTCGAAGGCGGCGGCGTTGGCGGCGGCGTCCTGCGAGCTGCTGCGCCCGGTGCGGAAGATGTACTTGTTCCACTTGTCGCCGGTGATCGAATCGGCCACGGCCGGCTCCACCAGCAGGATCTTCTTGTATTCCTCGGCCACCGGCAGCATGGCCAGCGCCACGGGCGATGCGGTCGGGCCGACGGCGATGTCGACCTTGTCGTCGCCATAGGCCGCGGCCAGCGCGGCCTTGCCCACGTCGGGCTTGCCCTGGTCGTCCTTCTCGATCACCACCAGCTTCTTGCCGGCCACCATCATCGTGCCGCCGGTGGCGTAGTCCAGCCCCATGTTGAAGCCGACGATGGTCTGCTTGGCATAGGCCTCCAGCGGGCCGGTCTTGCTGGCGATGATGGCGATCTTGATTTCGCCCTTGTTTTGCGCGAGGGCGGCGCCCAGCGGCAGGGCACTCAAGCTGGCAATCATCGATGCACGTGCGAGCCAGGACAGTGTCGGTCGGTTCATGAGTTTGTCTCCTACAGGTCAGGGATGGACGGCGGCACAAGCGCCGCGAAATGACGCTCCAGTTGCAACGCGCGTGCCAAGCCGCACCATGTCAGTGCAAACCCGAAGAAATGAACCTGATATGCCCCTGAGCACGCCACAAACTCTTCGGATTCAGACCATTCGGCTGTCCGCGCGTATCGATTTGTTCAGAATTTAGACGAATCCGAACTTAGGCACTTCCCATCCGATGTCTGTTAATCAGGCATTGCTTCAATAAAGTGTTGGATACCCTGGGATTGCACGAGGGCCGCGGCCGAGTCGAACCCAGTTCAGCGCCCGGCGAAAGGACTGCAATGCGCTGACGCAAAATGCCTGTCGGCCCATCACTACAAACACGAGACAACATGCGCGCACTCTCGCTCCTCGACCTGGGCTTCTTCATCGCCGAAACCGAAGCCAGCCCCAAGCATGTGGCCGGGCTGCTGATTCTCAAGAAGCCGGCCGGAGCGAAGGCGGCCTTCGCCAGGAACCTGTATCGCGAGTTTCTCAGCTTCACCGAGGTCAAGCCGCCCTTCAACCGTGTCATCGACTTCTCGCTCACGGCCATGCCGCATTGGCGCGATGCCGAGTCGGTGGATCTGGCGCAGCACGTGTTCTTCCACAAGCTGCCTGCTGGGCACAACGGCCGGCAGGACCTGTTCGACTTTGTCGCCGCGCTGCACGTACCGATGCTGGATCGCACGCGCCCGCTGTGGGAGATCCATGTCATCGACGGGCTGAGCAGCGGACGCTTTGCGCTGTACCAGAAGATGCACCACGCTTATGCCGATGGCGTGACCATGGCCGGCTGGACGGCGCAGGGCTTGAGCGAATCGGCCACCGAAATGCGCCTGAAGCCGATCTGGACCGCCGAGCACAGCGCCTACAACACTCGGCGCGACAAGCGCAACGCCGATCTGCTGCAATCGGCGTGGCGGCAATGGGTCGGCGCCAGCCAGCGCTTCCTGGGCATCGGGCGGCTGGCGGCGATGCTGATGCTGGAAAGCGTGAAGCTCACGAAGAACGCCATCGCGCTGCCCTTCGTCTCCACTGCGCGCACGCCGCTGACCGGGCAGGTCAGCGCGGGCCGCCAGTTCACCAGCACGACGATATCGATGGCGCGTGTGAACGCGCTGCGCAAGCGCACACGCTCGACCATCAACCACGTCGCGCTGACCAGCCTGGACGGCGCGCTGCGCAGCTACCTCAGCGACCTGGGCGTGAACCTGCGCCGACCGATCACCATCCAGATGCCGGTGAACCTGCGCCGCGAGGGCGAAACGACAACGGGCAACAAGATCGGCATCATCCAGGTGGAGCTGTCCAGCCCGACCGACGACCCCTATGTTCGGCTGCGCAACATCGGATTCTCGCTGCGCAACGTGCGCACGATGGTCGACAGCGTGGCCCCGGCGGCGATCGAGTCCTACACCATCATCACCGGATTGGTGGCGCAGACCGCCGAACTGCTGCGCTTGAGCAACAAGCTGCCGCCGATGGGCAACACGCTGGTGTCGAACGTGCCCGGCCCGAAGCAGACGTTGTACCTAAAGGGCGCGGCGATGGAGGAAATGCACCCCATCAGCACGCTGCCGCCGAGCAATCTGCTGAACATCACGCTGTTCAGTTATGCCGGGCAGCTGTTCTTCGGGCTGATCGCCACCGATGAACTGCCGCAACTGCCGCGGCTGGGGGAGTACATCCAGCAGGCCTTTGGCGAGCTGGAGGACGCCGTGCGGGATGCGCGCAGCTAATTCCGTTCTCCTTGCTTGAGTTGCGCTCAGCAAGGGCAAGGCTTCTCGGGGGAAGGACCAACACACCGAAGCGCGGGACGCGTTCCCTCAGCGCCCCCTCACTCGCGGGGTTTCGGGATCCGGTTTCCTGGACACAATCTCCTGACCTTGTCGCTCGATTCAGATTTCATTCGGACCTCGTGGATTGGGCGTACTCATATTCACTCTGGAGTCGTGGGCGATGGAACCGTGGAACAACGCGTCTATCAGCGCACCAATCTGTTTGCCGTCTGGCGAAGTCCATGGCGTCGGCGGTCGCCAACAGCGCGATCGGTCGTCTTGGTTCAGGCAATTTTCAGTAGCGTCAATGCTGCCTTCCTTACGTCGACAACGGCATCGTTGATGAAACCCGCGCTGAAATCCAGATCGTCGAGACTCACGACTACAGCGCTCGCTGCGGCCGCGATGGCGGCGTGTGGGAGTACCGGCAACCTGCTTGTCTTGGGCTTTGCTGGGACGGTTCTGTTTGCGCCAGCTTTGGCGCAAGCGCAGGTGGCAAAGCCCGAGATCACTAACGCCTCAACTGCGACGGGAGTAGTCGGGACCTACTTGACTTACCAGATCGCCGCGACCAATTCCCCAACCAATTACGGCGCGGCGTGCAATGTGAATGGCACTTGGGCCATGCCACCTGGCCTGAGTGGGAATTCAAAGACCGGTCTGCTGTACGGCACGCCAACCTCGGCCGGTGCATTCACGATGTGCCTCGTGGCGACCAATTCGCTAGGCTGGGGCAGTAAGAAGGTGACGCTCAACGTTGCTCCTGCTCCTGCTCCTGCACCTGCACCTGCACCTGCACCTGCTCCTGCTCCTGCTCCTGCTCCTGCTCCTGCTCCTGCTCCTGCTCCTGCTCCTGCTCCTGCTCCTGCTCCTGCTCCTGCTCCTGCTCCTGCTCCTGCTCCTGCTCCTGCTCCTGCTCCTGCTCCTGCTCCTGCTCCTGCCTCGGCGAAGCCCGAGATCACCAACGCCTCAACTGCGACGGGAGTGGTCGGGACCTACTTGACTTACCAGATCGCTGCGACCAACTCCCCAGTCAGTTACGGCGCGGCGTGCAATGTGAATGGCACTTGGGCCATGCCACCTGGTCTGGATGGGAATGCGAAGACCGGTCTGTTGTATGGCACGCCAACCTCGGCCGGCAGCTTCACGATGTGCCTCGTGGCGACCAATTCACTCGGCTGGGGTAGCAAGAAAGTTACGCTCAACGTCGCACCTGCACCTGCACCTGCACCTGCACCTGCTCCTGCTCCTGCTCCTGCTCCTGCTCCTGCTCCTGCTCCTGCTCCTGCTCCTGCTCCTGCTCCTGTCTCGGCAAAGCCCCAAATCACAAGCGCCTCAACTGCGACGGGGGCAGTCGGAAACTACTTCACCTACCAGATCGCTGCGACCAACTCTCCAGTCAGTTATGGCGCGGCGTGCAATGTGAATGGCACTTGGACCATGCCTCCTGGCCTGAGTGGGAACACAGCCACAGGTCTCTTGTATGGCACGCCAACCTTGGCCGGCACCTTCACGATGTGCCTCGTGGCGACCAATTCGCTCGGCTGGGGCAGCAAGACACTTACGTTCAGCGTCGAGCCTGCTCCTGCTCCTCCCGGCGATTTCTCTCCTCAACAGGCGAGCATGGTCGTTCCGACTATTGGAGGTACCTGTCCCAGTTCATCGGTGCTGAATTCAGCTGCGTCCATTGGGCGCGTCTGGTTTGCCCAGACGCATCTGATGGAGACGAACTGGCCCTTCTTCTACCTGGTCGAGAATCGGCCCACGCTGGTGAAGTTGGATGTCAGTGCTCCGCCGGGCACACCTGTACCTACCATCAGCGTCACCGCAACCTTTGCGGACGGCCGCAGCGAACGACGGTGCCTGCGTGCCCCGGCAAGCTTGCCAGCGGATGTGGATCTTCGCCCTCAGCCGTTGAGCCAGGACCTGAGTGCCAGCTACGCCGCGACGCTTCCTGCCAGCTGGCTGCAGAAGGGGGTTTCCCTGCGCTTTGGCGACGCAGGCGGCCCGAGCATCACCAAGTCCGCAAGCGACCTCAAGATAGCCAGCCAACCCGAGTTGAACCTGGTGCTGGCCGACGTGCTGCTGTTTGCTGACACGGTACCGGTCCCCAGAAGCGCCGATTTCGGCCCCGAACTGGCCAGCAAGTTGCCTGTCAGTCGCCTCACGATCCAGAGCTTGCCCTACCCGCTGCGACTACCGCGTCTCGTCGTCGCTCCTCGAACCGACTCGGTTTCTCCATTTGGCGATCCCGTGGAAACCTCGGCAATGTGGGTGGACAAGAAGGCCGCCTGCACCGCGTCGATGAAGACTGCGGGTACCTGCACGCCACACAGCAGGTGGGCTGTCTGGGAAGCGGTGCTGGACCTGACTCGCGCATTGCAGGCCGCAAACGGCATGAGCGAGACGTCCTTCTGGTACGGGGTCATGCCTGACGCTTCCAACGTCACCGCATGGTGGTCCGGTGGCACGGCGTCGCTGGCGAACGATTTCGGCAAGAACTTCATGCACGAGAACGCTCATGCGATGGGTTTCCCGCTTCCGCATTTGGGCGATGTCACCGGCACACGTCAGAGTAGCTCGACGGGCTTGCGCTACCCCTACGTGGGCGAAAACACCCGCACCGATGGGCAGTTCCTGGGTGGCGGGTTGGGCCGCACCTTTGCCTGGGATCCGCTGGACAACGCCATGGTGCAACCCACCTGCACGGACACGGGTGTCGAAAAGCAAGATCCGATGCAGCGCGCGGGTTGCGAGACGGTTCGCCCGAACCGGCGCCTGGATCACTTTTCCGACATCACCTCCTACAAGTTGCTGCGGTACTTCAATGGCGCGCCACAAGTCGGCAGCGGCACCGTTCCGTACTACAGCGCCTTGCTCGCCGGAACCAGCGCCGATGCGTTTGCGCAGATGTCCTACCAGTTGCCGGTTGAAAGTGGTCGCCTCCAGGCCGTAGAGGAGTCTGGTGCTTGGACCGTGCGCCGCTGGGATACGGTGAATCAGACGTATGTGAGCCTGTTGCGCCCACCTGGAGGCGACAGCGGATTCCTCTCCACGCCGCCGGCAGCGGCAGCGGGAAGTGAGTACCTTCAGTACTACGATTTTCGCTTCCCGCAGCAGCGCAACGTGCCCGTGATCAGCGTGTACGGCACCTTCAACTACATGGACGACACGGCCTCGACCATCTATGCGGCCAAGGCGACGAAGGGCAATCTGATGCGTCTTTGGGACCCGACAGATCCGACGCAGTTCAACCAGATCAAGAGCAGCGTGTCGACGTCCACCTTCTGGTCAGGCTACGACCTGCATCTGCGCGTGGTCTACCAGGATGGCAGCATGCGTCATGTGGCCATGCCGCGCGAAGCGAAACCGGTGACCACACCGATGCAAGGCTTCACGCATTGGGCCGTCAACCTGCCCGATGAAGGCAAGACGGTGGTGCGCATCGAGTTGCTTCACAGGCCCTTGTGCTCGCGCAACAGCTCGGCAAGCGATCGCAGTTGCGACGTCAACCTTGCCAGCAACGGCATCACGGCCGAAAGCGTCTACGCTGGCGCGCGCGTGGCGGCGATCTGGACGCCATGAGCCAAGCCTGTCTCTGCAAAGGAAAATGATGGTCGGGGTGAGAGGATTCGAACCTCCGGCCTCTACGTCCCGAACGTAGCGCTCTACCAGGCTAAGCTACACCCCGATGCGGCTGACAGAAGATCCGCCGAGCGGACGGTGGCTCAGAACGAGCGATACACCGACCGAGCACATAATTCTAGCAGAGCGTCGCGCGCGACAGACGGCGGCAGCACGCGCAGACAGCTGCGCGCCTGGTCGGCTTCCAGCTGTGCCACGGCACGCGTCGCATCCAGTGCGCCAGTGCGGCGCACAACCTCGACGATCTGCGGTAAACCCTGCACCTCGCCGTGTTCGATGGCGTGCCGAATAAGCTCACGTTCGGCAGGCGTGCCTCGCTCCATCGCAATCAGCAGCGGCAGCGTAGGCTTGCCCTCGCGCAAGTCGTCACCGACGTTCTTGCCCAGTGCATGGGGGTCGCCTTCGTAGTCGAGAAGGTCGTCGATGAGCTGAAACGCCGTGCCCAGAGAGCGGCCGTAGTCGGCGCAACATTCCTCGACGTCCGACTCGACTCCGCCGAGTACCGCCCCGAGCCGTGCGCTGGCCTCGAACAGCTTGGCGGTCTTGAAGCGGATGACCCGCAGGTAGTCGGGCACGGTCAGGTCGGCGTCGTGAATGTTCATCAGCTGAAGCACCTCGCCCTCGGCAATGACATTCGTGGCATCGGCCAGCACTTCCAGCACGCGCATTCGATTCACCGACACCATCATCTGGAAGGCGCGTGAATACAGGAAATCACCCACCAGCACGCTGGCGGCGTTGCCGAACATGGCATTGGCCGTCGGGCGGCCGCGCCGCAGGGAGGATTCGTCGACCACGTCATCGTGCAACAGGGTCGCCGTGTGGATGAACTCGACGATGGCCGCTAGTTCATAGCGCTCCGGTCCCTCGAAGCCCAGTGCCTGAGCGAATAGCAGCACAAGGCGCGGCCGGATGCGCTTGCCGCCGGCGCTGATGATGTAAGTCGATATCTGATCGATCAACGCCACCCGGGACGACAGCCGCTCGCGGATGGTCGAATCTACCCGTTGCATCGCCGCCGCCAAGGGGTCGGCACGAACTCCAGGGGTGGCTTCAGCTTCGATCACAAGGGGCTTCAGGAGAATTTCCGCCCGATTATAGGAAGCCGGGCCCGGGTCCCCGGCAATGGGGGCTCGCCGCGAAGGTCTCAGGTGTGTGGCCGGGTCGCGCGCCCTACATTCCACGCATGAAGTCGCAAGCCCGCTGCTTACGGCCAGGCTTCATGCTAAACTCACAGGCTGTTCGCTCGGGGCCATCGGATATACCGGAAAGTGCCGCAGCATTGAAGCGCTACATCAAGCGCGCGTCATCCTTCAAGCGCTCGGGACAGCGAAAACACTGAAAGGTCGAATATGTACGCGGTCATCAAAACCGGCGGCAAGCAATACAAGGTTGCAGCTGGCGAGAACATCAAGGTCGAACTGATCTCGGCGGACGTCGGCCAGGAAATCGTCATCGATCAAGTCTTGGCCGTTGGCGAAGGCTCCGATCTCAAGATTGGCGCACCCTGGGTCGAAGGGGCCAGCGTCAAGGCCACGGTGGTCGCCCACGGCAGGCACGATAAGGTACGCATCTTCAAGATGCGCCGTCGCAAGCACTATCAGAAGCATGGCGGCCATCGCCAGGGCTACACCGAATTGCAGATCGGCGCGGTCAGCGCCTGAGCGCGGCCGAGCCTGAACCCGAACACGCAGGAGTTCCCAAACCATGGCACAGAAAAAAGGCGGCGGCTCCACCCGCAATGGCCGCGACTCGCAACCCAAGATGCTGGGAGTCAAGGCCTATGGCGGCCAGACGGTGTCGGCCGGATCGATCATCGTGCGCCAGCGCGGCACCAAGTTTCATGCCGGCACCAACGTCGGCATGGGCCGGGATCACACCCTGTTCGCGCTGGTCGACGGCAAGGTGTCCTTCGACATCAAGGGTGCCATGAACAAGCAAACGGTGTTCATCAGCCCGATCTGAGCTGGCTCATGCGCCAGGCGAAGCCCCGGCCCGCCGGGGCTTTGTTGTTATGGCCGTTGATCGCGACGCACTTGTGTCCTGCGCCACAACATTTCGCGCGCATTGGCCGCGTCGCTAATATTCACCTCACATGAAATTCGTCGACGAAGCCACCATCGATGTCGCCGCGGGCGATGGTGGGGCTGGCTGTGCGAGCTTCCGGCGCGAAAAGTTCATCCCCTTCGGCGGACCGAACGGGGGTGACGGTGGCCGTGGCGGCAGCATCCGCGCCGTGGCCGATCGCAACCTGAACACGCTCATCGACTACCGCTACGCGCGGCGACACGTGGCACGCAACGGTGAAAGCGGGCGCGGCGCCGACCAATACGGTGCGGCCGGCGACGACATCCTGCTGCGCATGCCGGTGGGCACCATCGTCACCGACATCGATACCGGGCAGGTGATTGCCGAACTGCTCGATCCGCAGGAGCCGGTGCTGTTGTGCAAGGGTGGCGACGGCGGTTTCGGCAACCTGCACTACAAGACCAGCACCAACCGCGCGCCACGCCAGAAGACGCCGGGCTGGCCGGGTGAGCAGAGAAAGATCAAGCTCGAACTGCGTGTACTGGCGGATGTGGGACTGCTGGGCATGCCGAATGCCGGCAAGTCCACGTTGATCGCATCGATCTCGAACGCGCGGCCGAAGATCGCCGACTATCCGTTCACCACGCTGCACCCCAACCTGGGTGTGGTGCGTGTGGCGCCGGAGCAGAGCTTCGTGGTCGCCGATATCCCCGGCCTGATCGAAGGCGCGTCGGAAGGCGCCGGGCTGGGCCACCGCTTCCTGCGCCACCTGCAGCGCACGCGCTTGTTGCTGCACGTGGTGGACATCGCACCCTTCGATGACCAGGTCGATCCCGTCAAGGACGCCCGCGCCATCGTCGCCGAGCTGAAGAAGTACGATCCTGCGCTGCACGCCAAACCGCGTTGGCTGGTGCTGAACAAGATCGACATGGTGCCGCCGGAAGAGCGTGACGCGCGCGTCAAGGAGTTTGTGCGCCGCTTGCGCTGGAAGGGGCCGGTGTTCCAGATCTCGGCGCTGGCGCGCGAGGGCCTGCAGCCGCTGGTGCGAGCGATCTATGAGCACGTAGCGCAGTACCAGAAGGAGCTTCCCGAACCCGACCCTCGCTTCGAGCCGGCGCTATCCGACGGGGCAGCGGATGTCTGAGGCCCTGCGCCAGGCCCGGCGCATCGTCGTCAAGGTCGGCTCCAGCCTGGTGACCAACGAAGGCCGCGGCGTCGATGCCCAGGCCATCGGCAACTGGTGTCGGCAACTCGCCGCGCTGGCCATTCAGGGTCGCGAGGTGGTGATGGTGTCAAGCGGCGCCATCGTCGAGGGCATGAAGCGCCTGGGTTGGAGCACAAGGCCGAAAGAGCTGCATGAGCTGCAGGCCGCCGCCGCCGTGGGTCAGATGGGTTTGGTGCAGATGTACGAGACCAAGCTGCGCGAACATGGCATGCGCAGCGCACAGGTGCTGCTCACGCACGCCGACCTGGCCGATCGCGAGCGTTACCTGAACGCGCGCTCGACGCTGCTCACCTTGCTGGCGCTGAAGGTCATTCCGGTCATCAACGAAAACGACACGGTGGTCAACGACGAGATCAAGTTCGGTGACAACGACACGCTCGGTGCGCTGGTAGCCAACTTGGTCGAGGCCGACGCGCTGGTGATCTTGACCGACCAGCGTGGCCTGTACTCGGCCGACCCGCGCGCCGATGCGCAGGCGCGCTTCATCGATCAGGCCGCGGCCGGCGACCCGGCGCTGGAGCTGATGGCCGGCGGTGCGGGTTCGTCGCTCGGCCGTGGCGGCATGATCACCAAGGTGCTGGCCGCCAAGCGCGCCGCCGGCAGTGGCGCCAGCACGGTCATTGCCTGGGGCCGCGAAAGCGATGTGCTGTTGCGTCTGGCGGCGGGCGAGGCCATCGGCAGCGAACTGGTCGCCACCACGCCGAAGCTTGCCGCGCGCAAGCAGTGGATGGTGGACCACCTGCAACTGCGAGGCGCAGTCGTCGTCGACCAAGGCGCGGTGACCAAGTTGCGCGATGAAGGCAAGAGCCTCTTGCCGATCGGCGTGATCGAAGTGCATGGCGAGTTCCAGCGCGGTGACGTGATCGCGGTGCGCGACGCTGCGGGCGCCGAACTTGCGCGTGGCCTGGCCAACTATTCGAGCACCGAGACGCGCCTCATCGCACGCAAGCCGTCGTCACAGATCGAGCTGGCGCTGGGCTTCGTCAACGAGAGCGAACTCATCCACCGCACCAACCTCGTTCTGAGTTGAGGCGGGAGGTGGCGGCCGCCGCGCGGCGGCTTCAGGCGGGCTCGGGGCCGAGCGGCGCCGAGCCGTCGTGGGCGGCAGCGGCGTTGCTGCCGTGCTCATCGTGATGCTGCATGCGCATGCCGGCGCGCAGATAGCGGTTCTGATGGTGCACACGTGGCAGGAAGCGCGACAACTCGGTCAAGGCCATCTCGTAGACGTTTCGCTTGAACTCGATGACCACGTCCAGCGGCACCCAATACTCATTCCAGCGCCAGGCGTCGAACTCGGGGTGATCGGTGGCGCGCAGGTTCATGTCGCTGTCGCGCCCGACCAGGCGCAGCAAGAACCAGATCTGCTTTTGGCCGCGGTAGTGCCCGCGTGCCTCGCGGCGGATGAAGTGGTCCGGCACCTCGTAGCGCAGCCAGTCGCGTGTGCGCGCGATCACCTGGACGTGTTCAGGCCGCAGACCCACCTCCTCGTGCAGCTCGCGGAACATCGCCTGCTCCGGCGTTTCGCCATGTTTAATGCCGCCCTGCGGGAACTGCCATGAATGCGTGCGGAGGCGTTTGCCCCAGAACACCTGGTTGCGCGCATTGAGCAGGACAACGCCGACGTTGGGCCTGAAGCCGTCACGGTCGAGCATAATCAAACCCCGATTTTCCTGATTGAAATCATTATTGCACTGGCCGTGCGCGCAGCGCGAGCCCTTGCTTTCCCGCAGCCGGCCCGAGCGTCGGCGCGCACCCATCGAAGCCGCCCTTGCAGGCGCTGCCCCAACCGATGAACGCCAGCCAATTCTTCGTCTCCACGCTCAAGGAGGCCCCTGCCGATGCCGAGGTGACGAGCCACCGCCTCATGTTGCGCGCCGGGCTGATCAAGCGGCTGGGTGCCGGTATCTACAGCTACATGCCGATGGGCCTGCGCACGATCCGCAAGGTCGAGGCCATCATCCGCGAGGAGATGAACCGCGCCGGCGCCGTCGAACTGCTGATGCCCGTCGTGCAGCCGGCCGAGCTGTGGCAGGAATCGGGGCGTTTCCAGGCCTATGGGCCTGAGCTGCTGCGCGTGAAGGACCGGCACGATCGCGACTTCATCGTGCAGCCCACCAGCGAAGAGGTCATCACCGACATCGCGCGGCAGGAACTGCGCAGCTACAAGCAGCTGCCGAAGAATTTCTATCACATCCAGACGAAGTTCCGCGACGAGCGCCGGCCGCGTTTCGGCATCATGCGCAGCCGTGAATTCACGATGAAGGATGCTTACTCCTTCGACCGCGACCGGGCGGCAGCCCAACGCAGCTACCAACTGATGTTTGCGGCCTATTGCCGCATCTTCGACCGCTTCGGTCTGCAATACCGCGCCGTGGCCGCCGATACTGGCGCCATTGGCGGCGACGCATCGCATGAGTTCCAGGTCATCGCCGACACCGGTGAGGATGCCATCGTCTACAACCCCGACAGCGACTACGCGGCCAACATCGAGCTGGCCGAGGCGCTGCCGTTGTCCGCTGCGCGCGGTGCGCCGGCGCAGACGCTGGTGAAGACGGCCACGCCGGACAAGAGTACCTGCGAGGACGTGGCCGAACTGCTCGGCGTGCCCTTGGCCCGTACCGTCAAGTCGTTGGTGCTGGCCACCGACAGCACGTCACCCGAAGGCGACCTGCTCGGCACCACCGTGTGGCTGTTGCTGGTGCGCGGCGACCACAACTTGAACGAGATCAAGGCTGGCAAGGTCGAAGGACTGAAAGGCGGCTTTCGCTTTGCCACCGCAGCCGAGATCGACCGGCATTTCGGCTGCAAGCCGGGTTACCTGGGGCCTATCGGCACGAAGCTGCCGTTGAAAGTGGTGGCCGACCGCACGGTGGCCACGATGCACGACTTCATCTGCGGCGCCAATGACGAGGGCTTTCACTACATCGGCGTCAATTGGGGCCGCGACCTGCCCGAGCCCGACCTGGTGGCCGACATCCGCAACGTCGTGGCGGGTGACCCGTCGCCCGACGGCAAGGGGGTGCTGGCCATCCAGCGCGGCATCGAGGTCGGCCATGTGTTCTATCTCGGCACGAAGTACAGCAAGTCGATGAACGCGACATTCCTGGACGAAACCGGCAAGCCGCAGTGGATGGAGATGGGCTGTTACGGCATCGGCGTGACACGCATCCTCGGCGCAGCCATCGAACAGGGTCACGATGCGCGCGGCATTCTCTGGCCCGATTCGATGGCGCCATTCACGGTGGTGGTCTGCCCCATCGGCTACGACCGCAATGCTGATGTGCGCGCCGCCGCCGATCGCCTGCATGACGAACTGATGGGCCTGGGCATCGACGTCATGCTGGACGATCGCGGCGAACGCCCTGGCGCGATGTTTGCCGACTGGGAACTGATCGGCATCCCGCAGCGTGTGGTCATCTCCGAGCGTGGCCTGAAGGAAGGTGCGATCGAGGTGCAGGGCCGGCGCGATGCGCAGCCCAGCAGTGTGCCGCTGGCCGAATTGGGTGCGTTCCTGAAGGGCCGGTTGGCGGCATGAGCCTCGGCCCTCACGGTAGTCGCGCGCGTCGCAGGGTCCTGACTTGCACCGCACTGCTGTTGTGTGGCCTGGGTGCTTCGGGTGTCGCGCGAGCCGGCGCCCAGCTGGAAGAACCGCTGGCCGACAAGGTGCGCTCTGCGTTGGCCGCCTCGGTGGCGGACAGTGCGCCGCCGCGCCCGGGCTTCGCTTCGATCGACGACCGGCTGGCCTATCTGCGCTGGCTGGGAGAGATGAGCGAGCGCTTGAAAAAGCGCAAGAGCGAGCATCTGGTGCGCGTCGAGTTCCTCGAAGCCGCTCTGGTACGAAAGCAAGCGCGCCGGGCTGGAGCCGGCGCTGGTGCTGGGCCTGGTCCAGGTGGAAAGCGGCTTCCGCAAGTACGCCATCAGCGTGGCCGGCGCCCGCGGCTACATGCAGGTGATGCCGTTCTGGGCACGCACCATCGGCAATGGCGATCCGAGCCGGCTGTTCCACATGCAGACCAACCTGCGCTTCGGCTGTGTCATCCTGCGCCACTACCTGGACATCGAGAAGGGCGACATGTTCCTGGCGCTGGGCCGCTACAACGGCAGCCGTGGCCGCGCCGAGTACCCAAACGCCGTGTTTGCCAACCGGCGCCACTGGTTGCTCGACGACAACGCGCAGATGGCATCGGAGCGGCTGCGCTCAGGCGGCTGAGCCCGCGCGCAGCCCGTCCCAGCGCAACGGTGCCGCGCCCGGCACGCGCAGCGTCTGCAGTACACGCTCCACCGTGTCGGCGACCATCTCGTCGATGCTCTTCGGGCGGTGATAGAAAGCCGGCAGCGGCGGGAAGACAATGCCGCCCATTTCCGTCACCGCGCACATGTTGCGCAGGTGCGCCAGGTTGAACGGCGTTTCGCGCACCATCAGCAGCAGCGGTCGGCGCTCCTTCAACATCACGTCGGCGGCGCGTGTCAGCAGGTTGTCGCCCAGGCCGTGCGCCACGGCGCCCAGCGTCTTCATCGAACACGGCGCGACCACCATGGCCGCGACATCGAAACTGCCGCTGGCCAAGCAGGCGCCGATGTCGCCGGGCGCATAACTGTGGTCGGCCAAGCGCCTCGATCTGGCCGCGGTCCAAGCCCAGCTCATGGTGCACGTTGAGTACGCCCGCGGGTGTCACCACCAGATGTGTCTGTACCCCCAAAGCGCGTGCGCGCCGCAGCAAATGCAACGCGTAGATCGCTCCCGTGGCCCCGGTGATGCCGACGACCAGCTGAGCTGGCATGTCAGCGGCGCCCGGCCGCCAGCAGCCACTGACGCGCCCCCTCGGGGGGAAGCGAGCGAAGCGAGTGTGGGGGCCGTTTCATCCTAGTTCTTCGTCAGGACCTGCTGCAGTTCGCCCGACTGGTACATCTCGGTCATGATGTCCGAGCCGCCCACGAACTCACCATCCACGTACAACTGCGGAATGGTCGGCCAGTTGGCGTATTCCTTGATGCCCTGGCGGATGCCGTCGTCTTCGAGCACGTTCACCGTGGTCATGTCGCGCACGCCGCAGGCGTTGAGCAACTGGATGGCGCGGCCGGAAAAGCCGCACATCGGAAACTGGGCCGTGCCCTTCATGAAAAGCACCACCCGATTGTTCTTGACCACCCGTTCGATGCGTTGTTGCGAGTCGCTCATGGATACCGTTCCTTGCAAGGCGGGGCCATGTATTCGCCCCTGAAGCCGCCTTTATACGGCAAAGCGCCGTGGCGCAGCGCCAGACAGGGCGAAGTCCCCAGCCGAGGCCGCGTAGCGAAGGAGGTGATTCGCCCGTGATGCGGGCGCTCAGAACGAGTAGTTGACGCCGAACTGGACCATCGGCGCCATGCGCAGTTCGCGCATCAGTTCCTCGACGCCTTGCGTGCCCGAAAGCACACGCCCGACACCGAGCGCATTGCCCGGGCTTTGCACCACCAGACCGATGTCGGCCCAGAAGCCCCAACCACTCTTCAGCGAATAGTCGCTGTAACCGATGCCCAGGTAAGGCGTCGTGCTGACGCTGGAGCCGGCGCCGTCGGCCCCGCTCAGGGCCAGGCTGTGTTGCAACGGGCAGGCCGTACTTTGCGGTCGAACGCGCCGACAGCGTCAGGTCGGACAGGGACACGCCCGGCTGGCGAATCAGCAATGCGCTGCTGGCGCGAAATCCGGTGCGCGGCAAGGCAGGATCGCCGAGATAGCTGCTGAAGTAGTAGTCACCGCTTACCGACGCGGCAAACGGCATGTAGGCGTAGAGACCGCTCGCCGCCTGATAACCCAGCCGCGGCGTCGACATATCCAGCTGCAGCGCGTGCACGTGCAGGCTGGTGCCGGCATAGAACCCGCCTGCCACACCGACGTTCAGGCCGCCGTCAGCCCAGGCAAGGCCGACGCCGCACATCAGCCCCATCGAAGCAACACTGCGCAGGATTCGCATCACCGACTCCTTCCGAGGTGGCGCGGGCATGTCCCGCGTTGAATGTCATGCTAGCCGCTGGTCACCCTCTTGGGTGTACCGGCATCGGCGATACCCCCGTGAATCGGGCATCTCGTGACATTTGCGCGTCAGTGTTGCGATACGTGAACGTCACGCCGGGTTCAGCCGGCCGCCCGAGCAGCGCGGCAGACCCGCCAGGTCCGCGCGCGTGCCCACGTGTGCGAACCCCGTATCGACGAGAAGGCCTTGCACGGCCTCGGCTTGTTCGGCGCCATGCTCCAGCAGCAGCCAGCCCCCCGCAAATAGGTGCTCGGGTGCCCCACGAACGAGGTGTGCGATGGCACCCAGGCCGTTGCCGCCAGGCGTCAGCGCGCCACGCGGCTCGTGCCGCAACGCACGCAGGTGCACGTCGTCGTCGGAGACGTACGGCGGATTACTCACCACCAGATGAAATCGGCGTTCGCCCAGAGGCTGCCACCAGTCGCCGACGAAGAACTCGATCGGGGTTCGGTGCGTGGTGGCGTTGCGCCGGGCGATGTCGATCGCCGCCGCGCTCATATCGGTCGCGCACACCTTGGAACGGGCGCGACGGTGTTTCAGTGCCAGGGCGATCGCGCCGCTGCCGGTGCCCAGGTCGAGCACCTCGGGCACATCGACATCGGACAAGGCCCCGCTCAGCAGTTCGAGCGCCCAGTCGACGAGGGTTTCGGTATCCGGCCGCGGCACCAGCACATCGGGTGTGATGTGCAGCATGAGGCCGTGGAACTCGCGCTCGCCCAGCAGGTAGGCCAGCGGTTCGCCGTCTGCGCGGCGCGCGCAACTCGCGGCAAAGGCTTCGTGCTGCGGGCCTGTAAGCGAGTCTTCGCCGTGGGCCAGCAGCCACGCGCGCGGACGGTGCAGCGCCTGGGCCAGCAGCAGTTGTGCATCCAGCCGCTCCAGGCCCAGCGCACGGGCATGGGCCAACGCTGCATCGACCGTTTGGATCATTGCAACGCCAACGCCAACGCCACCGCACGCGGCCCGCGCCGCGACCTGGCGGTCCAGGGGCTGGCCGGGTGTGCCGGAAGGCTCAAGCGCCGGACTCCAGCAGCGCCAGTTGTTCGGCAGCGCGCGCGGCGCGCAGTGCCTCGACCACGTCATCGAGTTCGCCGTCCATGATCTTGTCCAGCTTGTACAGCGTCAGGTTGATGCGGTGATCGGTCAGCCGGCCCTGCGGGAAGTTGTAGGTGCGGATGCGATCGCTGCGGTCGCCGCTGCCGATCAGCCCCTTGCGCGTGGCGGCTTCCTTGGCGGCGCGTTCGTTCTTGTCCTTGTCGCGCAGCCGCGCTGCCAGCACCGCCATCGCCTTGGCCTTGTTGCGGTGCTGCGAACGGTCGTCCTGGCATTCGGCCACCAGGCCCGTGGGCAGGTGCGTGATGCGGATCGCGCTGTCGGTCTTGTTGACGTGCTGGCCGCCGGCACCGCTGGCGCGGAAGGTGTCGATGCGCAGATCGGCCGGATTCAGCGTGACTTCTTCCGCCTCGTCCGCCTCGGGCATGACCGCCACGGTGCAGGCGCTGGTGTGGATGCGACCCTGCGATTCGGTGGCGGGCACGCGCTGCACGCGGTGGCCGCCGGATTCGAAACGCAGCGCTTCGTACGCCTTGTCGCCTTCGACGCGCAGCACCAGCTCCTTGTAGCCGCCCAGCTCGGACAGGCTTTCGCTGATGATCTCGGTGCGCCAGCCGCGGCGTTCACAGAAGCGCAGATACATGCGCGCCAGGTCGCCCGCAAACAGCGCCGATTCATCGCCGCCGGTGCCGGCGCGGATCTCCAGGAAGGCGTTGCGTGCGTCGTCCGGGTCGCGCGGCAGCAACCCGGCTTGCAACTCGGCCTGCAGCCGCTCCATATCGGACTGCGCGGCAGTGATCTCTTCGCCGGCCAGACCCGCCATCTCCGCGTCGGCCAGCATCTCGCGGCCGGCTTCGAGGTCACGCTCGCGCTGCTGGTATTGGCGAAAAAGCTGAACGACCTGCGCCGCTTCGGCCTGCTCGCGCGAAAGGGTGCGCCAGCGCTTGATGTCGCCCAGCACCTGCGGGTCGGCCAGATTGGCGTCCAGCTCGTTCAGGCGCAGGCTGAGGCGTTCGAACTGTTCACGCAGCTTGGGGGTCATGAGACACAGGGTTCAAGGCAAGCGACCAACCGAAAAAGGGACTTCGGCATTGGCCGGGGAGCGAGGGTAGAAGGTCTGTGGGGAGCGAGAGTGCATTGCGCACGCGCCGACATGCGCGCCATGCGTCACGACAGCGCCGCTAACGGCCGTCGCCGTCGGGGCTGCGCGGGCTTTGGCGCAGGAACAGGCGCGACACGGTCTGCGCCAGTTGCTCGCGCTGCGAGGCGTCGGTGGAATGCAACTCGGCCATCGTGCCGTGCAGCATTTTCTGCGTCAGGCCGCGGGCCATGGCGTCGAGTACCTGGTCGATGTCTTCGCCGCGCGCCAGCAGCTTGCGTGCGCGCGCCATCTCGGCGCCGCGCCAGTCGTCGGCCTGGCGGTTCAGTGCCTGGATCAGCGGCACCGCGCCGCGCTGTTCGAGCCAATGCGCAAAACTCTGCACGCCGGCGTCGATGATGGTTTCGGCCTGCTGCACCGCGGCCTGGCGCTTTTCGCCGGCGGTCTGCACCACCGCCGCCAGGTCGTCCACCGTGTACAGGTACACATCCGACAGGCGGCCGACCTCGGGTTCGATGTCGCGCGGCACGGCCAGGTCGACCATGAACATCGGCCGGTTGCGCCGCGCCTTCAGCGCGCGCTCGACCGCGCCCAGGCCGATGATCGGCAGGCTGCTGGCGGTGCACGACACCACCGCGTCGTACTCATGCAGCACCTGCGGCAGATCGGCCAGCCGCAGCGCGTGCGCGCCAAAGCGGCGCGCGAGTTTTTCGCCGCGTTCGAGCGTGCGATTCGCCACGGCCATGGCCTTGGGCCGGCGCGCCGTGAAATGCGTGGCCACGAGTTCGATCATTTCGCCGGCACCGACGAAGAGCACGCGGATCTGGCCCAGATCCTCGAACAGTTGCGACGCCAGCCGCACCGACGCCGCCGCCATGCTGACCGAGTGGCTGCCGATCTCGGTGGAACTGCGCACTTCCTTGGCGACCGAGAACGAGCGCTGGAACAACTGGTGCAGCGTGCTGCCCAGCGTGCCGGCGCTTTCGGCATGGCGCACCGCCTCTTTCATCTGGCCCAGGATCTGCGGCTCACCCAGCACCATCGAATCCAGACCCGAGGCGACGCGAAAGACATGGCGCGCGGCCTCGCGGTCTTCGAGCACGTAGCTGTGGCCGCGCATGGTGTCGCCGCTGATGCGGCCCTGCGCCGCCAGCCAGTCGATGGCGGGGCGCACCAGTTCGCCGGCATCGCCTTGCTCGGCGGCGAAATAGAGCTCGGTGCGGTTGCAGGTGGACAACAACGCGGCTTCGGGCTGAGCGTGCGGCTGGACGCGATCGCGAAAACCCAGCAGCGCCGTGGAAAGCCCTTCTGGCGCGAACGCAAACCGACCGCGCAGATCCAGCGGCGCCGTCGAGTGGTTCAGGCCGAGGGCGATGACACTCATTCCGCGATTATAAAATCCGCCGGCAATTCGCGCCCCGGCTTCTTGGCGGGCGGGGTTTGGCCTGTTTCCCGCTGCTTTCCCGCCGTTTCGCCACCGCACCTGCGGCCAATAGCCGCCCCTTGGGGCTTGCGCCGCCTCAACACCGAACGATGGGCCCACTCGACGCACTGTGGCACCTGCTGGGCCTGTTCATGCCGGCACTGGCTACTGGCTTGATGGCTGCAAGCGCAGCCAAGGCGTTGTGGCGGCGCGAACTGAAGGGTGTGTCCTGGCGCCGGCTGGTGGCCTGGCCCAGCGCCGCGGGATCGATCGTGCTGCTGGCCGGGCTGCTGCTGCTGGGCCGCGACGGCCGCATGCTCAGCTACGGCGCGATGGTCGTGGCCTCGGCGCTGGCGCTGTGGTGGGTGGGGTTCTTGTCGCCCAGGCGCTGAGACGATGCGATGCCGTCGGCTGACCAGAGGCCGCGCAATGAATGCGGATAGGCCTGGACGATATCGACATCGATCATCTGCCCGACCAGCTGCTGCGGACCGGCGAAATTGACGATGCGGTTGCATTCGGTGCGGCCCATCAGCTCCGGCACATCCGCACTCGACTTGCGCGACGCGCCTTCGACCAGGATGCGCTGCACCGTGCCCACGCGCGACACACCGATGCGCCGCGCGTTGGCCTCGATGCGTGCCTGAAGCTGCTGCAGGCGCTGCAGCTTCAGCTCTTGCGGCGTGTCGTCATGCAGTGACGCGGCCGGCGTGCCGGGGCGCGGGCTGAAGATGAAGCTGAAGCTCGAATCGAAGCCGATGTCGTCGATCAGCTTCATCGTGGCCGCATGGTCGTCGTCGCTTTCGCCGGGAAAGCCGACGATGAAGTCGGTGGACAGCGAGATGTCCGGACGCAGCGCGCGCAGCTTGCGGATCGTGCTCTTGTATTGCAGTGCGGTGTAGCCGCGTTTCATCGCGCTGAGGATGCGGTCGCTGCCGTGCTGCACCGGCAGGTGCAGGTGGTTCACCAGCTGCGGCACGCGCGCGTACACGTCGATCAGCCGCTGCGTGAACTCGTTCGGGTGGCTGGTGGTGTAGCGGATGCGCTCGATGCCGGGAATGTCGGCGACGTATTCGATGAGCAGCGCGAAGTCGGCGATCTCGGCGTCCGTCATGCGTCCGCGATAGGCGTTGACGTTCTGCCCGAGCAGCGTGACTTCCTTGACGCCGCCGTCGGCCAGCGTGGCCACCTCGGCGAGCACGTCGTCGAAGGGGCGGCTGACTTCCTCGCCGCGGGTGTAGGGCACGACGCAGTAGGAGCAGTACTTGGAGCAGCCTTCCATGATCGAGACGAAGGCCGTCGGCCCGTCCACCCGCGCGCGGCGGCAGGTGGTCGAACTTCTCGATCTCCGGAAAGCTGATGTCCACCTGCGGCGTGTTCAGCGCGCGGCGCTGCTCGATCATCTGCGGCAGCCGGTGCAGCGTCTGCGGGCCGAACACCAGGTCGACATAGGGCGCGCGATCGATGATGGCCGCGCCTTCCTGGCTGGCGACACAGCCGCCCACGCCGATGAGCACGCCCTTGTCCTTCAGGTGCTTGACGCGGCCGAGGTCGCTGAAGACCTTCTCCTGCGCCTTCTCGCGCACCGAGCAGGTGTTGAACAGGATCAGGTCGGCCTGCTCGACATCGCTGGTCGGCTCGTAGCCTTCGGCGGCGTGCAGCACGTCGGCCATCTTGGCCGAGTCGTAGTCGTTCATCTGGCAGCCGAAGCTGCGGATGAAGACCTTCTTCGCGGTGACGCTCATGGCTTGGTCCAGGCCTGCGCGTCGGGGTTGAACTGCCAGGCCAGCGCTTCCTTCTCGGTGGTGGGCCAGGGCTTGCGCGTCATCTCGCTGCGGCTGAGGATCCACACGTCCAGCAGCATGCCTTCGAATTCGGTGGTGTAGTTCACCACGAACTTCTTGCCGGCCAGCGTGCCCGCCAGGTGCAGCATGTTGTTCTCGTCGCGGATGCGCGCGCCCGGCGCCAGCCGCGCCGGCTTGTCGTTGAGCGTGACTTCGGGCGGCGTGCCGAACACGACTTCGCCGCGCAAGGCCTTGGCCGTGAAGGTGCGCTGCGCCTGCGCCGCCAGCGGAAGCGCCAGCGCACAGGCAAGAAGCAGGGTTGAGGCACAGCGAAGCATGGTGTGGATCCAGGGGCTGCGATATCGGGACCGCGAAGTGTAGCCGCCGCCCCCGAGCGTCGTGTACGCTCTGCTGGGCTCAAGACGAGAACAAATCATGCAACCCGAGGCTTCCCACCCGGAACGAGACAAGGCCTGGTCGATGCCGCTGGAGCAGATCGACCCGAGCAAGGGCTACCTGTTCGAGCACGACTACGTCGGCTGGTACCTTCGAGCGGCTGCGCCGCGACGACCCGGTGCACCTGTCGCACAGCAAGCGTTACGGCCCGTACTGGTCGGTGACGAAGTACAAGGACATCATGGCCGTGGACACCGACCACGCCACCTATTCGTCGGACGCGCACCTGGGCGGCATCTCGCTGGCCGAGCGGCCGGCGCCGGAGGTCTTCCCGAGCTTCATCGCGATGGACCCGCCGCGCCACGACGAGCAGCGCAAGACGGTGAGCCCGATCGTCGCGCCGGGCAACCTGGCGCTGCTGGAAGGCACGATCCGCGAGCGCGCCGCGCGCATCCTGGACGGCCTGCCCATCGGCGAGGAGTTCGACTGGGTGCCGCGTGTGTCGATCGAGCTGACCACGCAGATGCTGGCCACGCTGTTCGACTTTCCCTTCGAGGACCGGCATCTGCTGACCTGGTGGTCCGACATGGCCACCGGCGACCCCGACGGCAACGGCCCGGTCACGTCGTGGGAGCAGCGCACGGCCGAAATCGGCAAGTGCCAGGACTACTTCACCCGGCTGTGGAATGAACGCGTCAATGCCGCGCCGCGCAACGACCTGATCTCGATGCTGGCGCATGCGCCGGCCACGCGGCACATGAGCCCGCAGGAATACCTGGGCAACGTGATCCTGCTGATCGTCGGCGGCAACGACACCACGCGCAATTCGATCAGCGGCGGGCTGCTGGCGCTGAACCAGTTTCCGGACCAGTACGACAAGCTGCGCGCCAACCCCGCGCTGGTGGAAAGCCTGGTGCCGGAGATCATCCGCTGGCAGACGCCGCTGGCGCACATGCGCCGCACGGCGGTGCGCGACGCACAGCTCGGCGGCAAGACCATCCGCAAGGGCGACAAGGTGGTGATGTGGTACCTGTCGGGCAACCGCGACAGCGAGGCCATCGAAGATGCCGACCGCTTCATCATCGACCGCGCCCGGCCGCGCCAGCACATGGCCTTCGGCTTCGGCATCCACCGCTGCGTCGGCAACCGGCTGGCCGAGCTGCAGCTGAAGGTGCTGTGGCAGGAGATCCTGAAGCGCTTTCCGCGCATCGAGGTGGTGGGCGAGCCGACGCGCACCAAGTCCAACTTCGTGCATGGCTTTACTTCGTTGCCGGTGGTGATTCCGGCGCGCCATGCCCCCGGTTCCAGCGCCCGGTAGTAGCATCTGCCGATGCAAGTCGCTACCGGCACCGTCGTCGACGGCAAGATTGTCCTGGAAGGTGTTCCTCTGCCGGAGGGCGAGCAAGGTCACGGTGGTCACGCGGGGTGCGGACGAGGGCTTCACGCTGTCTGGGGTTCAGGAAGATGCGCTCCTCGCGTCGATTGCCGAGATCGAGCGTGGCGAGTTCATTTCCCTGAGCGAGCTTCTTTCTTCCCTGCCAGCCCGCTCCTGAGCATGGCGCTGGGCATCAGGGTCTCGGCACGGGCTGCCACCGAGATCCGCCGCGCCGCAGACTGGTGGCAGCACAACCGGCCTGCGGCTCCCGGCGCGATAGGAACGGACTTCACCGCAGCCGTGACCCTGCTCGCAGAGCAACCTGGCGTCGGGGCACGCTACGAAGGATCGCGCGTCCACGGAGTGCGGCGCCTGTTCCTGAGCCGGGTCGGCTACTTCATTTACTACCGGGCCAGCGTCACGCAACTCGACGTGCTGGCGTTCTGGCATGCCAGCCGCGAGTCTCAGCCCAGGCTGTAGCTCTGGCTCTTCGACCAAGGATGCTCGATGACCACCTTCGTCCTCGTCCACGGCGCCTGGGGCGGCGCCCATGGCTTCCGCCACGTGCGCAAGCTGCTGCAGGCCGCCGGCCACGAAACGACGGCCCCCAGCCTCACCGGCATCGGCGAGCGGGTGCACCTGGCCCACCCGCTGGTCAACCTGAGCACGCATGTGCGCGACGTGGTCAACCACGTGCTGTACGAAGACCTGAACGACATCGTGCTGCTCGGTTTCTCCTACGGCGGCTTCGTCGTCACCGGCGCGCTGGAGCACATCGCCGACCGCGTGCGGCATCTGGTGTTCCTGGACGCCTTCGTGCCGAAGTCCGGCGACACGGTGGGCGGCCTGGCCCGCGGCGCGCTGCCGGGCCGCACGAAGATCGAACTCGGCGAGGACTGGCTGCTGAGCGGGCCGGTGCGCGACTACGACGATCCGGCCGAAGCGCAGTGGATGGCGGCGCGCCGCACCACGCACCCCAAGGGCTGCTTCAGCGAGCCGGTGCATCTGGCGCAGCCGCTGGAGGACTATCGCCTTCACGCCGCACCTACATCAAGGCCACGGCAGCGCCGGAATCGGACCCCGGCAACGCCGCCTTCTGGCAGGCGGCGCGCCATGCGCAGGCCTCGCCCGCATGGCAGTACTTCGAGATCGCCACCAACCACATGGTGGCCAACAACCGGCCGCAGGAGCTGGCGGCCGTGTTGCAGCAGGTGGCCGGCGCGGGCTGATTCAGCCGCGCACGCGCGCGCCGGGCGCAATCGTCGGCGGTGCCGCGTTCAGTGCCTCGATGGCCAGGCCGGAGGCGGCCTTGTAGCGCGCCATGAAGGCCTCGCGCTCGGCCGCGGGGATGACGGTGTCGATGTCGTCGAACACGCCGCCGCAGCGTTCGTCCAGCAGGTTCAGCAACCCGAAGGGCCCGGCACCGCGGTTGCGCAGCACCAGCGCCGAGATGTCGGCACAGAGCTTCTGGTCGTAGGCCTGCAGCGCGGCCGGGCCGACGCCGTGCGCCAGCAGCGCCGCGCCCAGCACGCGCGCGTCGACGATGGCCTGGCTGGCGCCGTTGGAGCCGGTGGGGTACATCACGTGCGCGGCGTCGCCCAGCAGCGCCACGCGGCCGTCGACCCAGGTGGGGACCGGGTCGCGGTCGATCATCGGGTACTCGAAGATCTCCTGCGCGCCGCGCAGCATCGCCGGCACGTCCAGCCAGCCGTAGTTCCAGCCGTCGAAGTGGTGCGCAAACTCGTCCAGCGCCACGCGCCGGTTCCAGTCGCCCTGGGTCCAGCCGCCGCGGTTGTCCACCGTGATCTCGGCGATCCAGTTGATCGTCGCCAGGCCGGTGGCCGGGTCGACCGGCGAGATCGGGTACAGCACCACGCGGTGCCGCGCCGAACCCACGCCGACAAAGGACGCGCCGCTGCGGATCGGCACGCCCGGCGAGGTGCCGCGCCACATGATCGCGCCGCCCCAGTGGATGGGCGGCTGCTGCGGAAACATCTGCGCGCGCGCCGCGGAATGCAGGCCGTCCGCCGCCACCAGCAGGCTGCCGGCCACTTCCAGCGTCGCTGCCGTCGCGCGTCTGCAGCAGCGCGGTCACGCCATCGGCGTCCTGGCGGTAGCCGGTGACCCGGTGGCCCAGCCGCACGGCCTGCGGGCCCAGCCGCTCGCACACCGTGCGGTACAGCAGCATCTGCAGCTGCCCGCGGTGCACCGAATACTGCGGCCAGCGGTAGCCGGCGAGCAGGCCGCGCGGCTCCGAGTACACGTCGTTGCCGTTGCGGCCCACCAGCGCCCATTCGCGCGCCTGGATGCCGATGGTGTCGAGCAGCTCCGCGCCCAGGCCCAGGTCGTAGAGCTCGCGCACGGCGTTGGGCTGCAGGTTGATGCCCACGCCCAGCGGCTTGAGCTCGGGCACGGACTCGAAGACGATGCAGGGCACGCCGATCTGCTGCAGCGTCAGCGCCAGCGCCATGCCGCCGATGCCGCCGCCGGCGATCAGCACCGGTCGGGAAGAGGAAGGTTCAGCCATGCGCCGGATTGTCGGCGATGGTCGGAGCAGCCTTCAGGGCCGCGATCCGAACACCGGCTTGACCTCGTGCGCCCGGCCCTGCAGCGTGTACTCGGCATGCTGCTGGATCAGCTTGGCCACCAGCGCCGTCCAGCCGGTCTGGTGGCTGGCGCCCAGGCCCATGCCGGTGTCGCCGTCGAAGTATTCGTAGAACAGGATCAGGTCCTTCCAGTGCGGGTCGTTCTGGAACTTCTCATAGCGCCCGTGCACCGCGCGGCGGCCGTCGGCGCCGCGCGTGAACAGCGCGATCAGCCGCTGCGACAGGTCGGCCGCCACCTGCCACAGCGAGGCCGTCTCGCCGGCTTCGCCGCAGCGCACCTGGAAGCTGTCGCCGAGAAAGTAGTCGTGCTTCTGCAGCGATTCGATGAGCAGGAAGTTCAGCGGAAACCACACCGGCCCGCGCCAGTTGCTGTTGCCGCCGAACATGCCGCTGGTGGCTTCGGCCGGCTCGTAGTCGAGCGTGAACTCGCGGCCTTCGAGCTGCAGCTTGAACGGATGCTCGGCATGGCGGCGCGACACCGAGCGCACGCCGTGGGGCGACAGCAGCCCGGCCGGGTCGAGCACATGCGCCAGCATGCGCTGCAGCTTGTGCGAATCGACCAGCGCCAGACGGATGCGCTGGTCCACGCCGCGGTGGCTCAGGTCGGCCAGGTTGCCCAGCAGCTCGGGCCGGTTCTGCCTGAACCAGGCAAAGCGCTCGCGGAAGTCGCGAAAACCGCGAAAGGACTCCGGGTCGCCGACGGCGATGGCAAACAGCGGGATCAGCCCGGCGATGGTGAAGGCGTCGATGCGGCAGCTGCGCCCGTCGGGCATCTTCAGCAGGTCGAAGTACCAGCCCTGTTCCTCGCTCCACAGCCCGGGGCCGTGGTCGCCGGCGCGGTTGACGGCCGCGCCGATGTAGACGAAGTGCTCGAAGAACTTGGTGGCCACGTCCTCGTAGGCCGGGTTGTCGCTCGCCAGCTCCAGCGCGATGACCAGCATGTTCAGGCAGTACATCGCCATCCAGCTGGTGCCGTCGGCCTGCTCCAGCCGCCCGCCCGAAGGCAGCTGCGCGCTGCGGTCGAAGGCGCTGACGTTGTCCAGCCCGAGGAAGCCGCCTTCGAACAGGTTGTTGCCTTCTTCGTCCTTGCGGTTCACCCACCAGGTGAAGTTGATCAGCAGCTTCTGGAAGATGCGCGCCAGGAACAGGTGGTCCATGCGCCCGGTCATCTTCTGCTCGATCTGGCAGATGCGGATCGCCGCCCAGGCATGCACCGGCGGGTTGACGTCGCCGAAGTTCCATTCGTAGGCCGGGATCTGGCCGTTGGGGTGCATGTACCACTCGCGCGTCAGCAGCGTCAGCTGCTGCTTGGCGAAGTCGGGGTCGATCAGCGCGAAGGCCACGCAGTGGAAGGCCATGTCCCAGGACGCGAACCACGGGTACTCCCACTTGTCGGGCATCGACAGCACGTCGGCCGCGTCCACATGCCACCAACCGTGGTTGCGGCCGTGCTTGCGTGCGCCGGGCGGCGTGGGGCCGGCAGGGTCGCCGGCCAGCCAGTGCTCGACGAAGTAGTGGTAGTACTGCTTGCTCCACAGCAGCCCGGCGAAGGCCTGGCGCTGCACGTTGCGCAGGTCGTCCGGCATCTCGAAGGGCGTCACGCGGCGGTAGAACGCATCGGCCTCGGCGATGCGCTGCGTGAACAGCGCGTCGAAGTCCGCGCCCAGCGGCTGGCTGAGCCTGCCGTCGGCGCTGAGGCGCAGCTTGATGACCCAGGCCTCGCCGGGTGCGACATCGCGCTGGTAGCGCGGCGCGGCCTTGGTGCCGGTGTGGGCGCGGTTCACCGCGCCGGCTACAAAGCCGCCTTCGAACAGGTTGTTGCCCTCTTCGTCCTTGCGGTTCACCCACCAGGTGAAGTTGATCAACAGCTTCTGGAAGATGCGCTCCAGGAACAGCCGGTCCATGCGCCCCGTCATCTTCTGCTCGATCTGGCAGATGCGGATGGCCGCCCAGGCGTGCACCGGCGGGTTGACGTCGCTGAAGTTCCATTCGTAGGCCGGGATCTGGCCGTTGGGGTGCATGTACCACTCGCGCGTCAGCAGCGTCAGCTGCTGCTTGGCGAAATCGGGGTCGATCAGCGCGAAGGCCACGCAGTGGAAGGCCATGTCCCAGGACGCGAACCACGGGTACTCCCACTTGTCGGGCATGGACAGCACGTCGGCGGCGTCCATGTGCCACCAGCCGTGGTTGCGGCCGTGCTTGCGCGCATCGGGCGGCGGCGGCTCGGCAGGGTCGCCGCACAGCCAGCGCTCGACGAAGTAGTGGTAGTACTGCTTGCTCCACAGCAGCCCGGCGAAGGCCTGGCGCTGCACGTTGCGCAGGTCGTCCGGCATCTCGAAGGGCGTGACGCGGCGGTAGAAGGCATCGGCCTCGGCGATGCGCTGCGCGAACAGCGCGTCGAAGTCGGCGCCCAGCGGCTGCTGCAGCGTGCCGTCGGCGCTGAGGCGCAGCTTGATGACCCAGGCCTCGCCGGGCGCCAGCTCGCGGCTGGTAGCGCGGCGCGGCCTTGGTGCCGGTGTGGGCGCGGTTCACGGCGTCGGCCCGGCCGTCGACCAGGTAGTCGTGAAAGCCGTCCTTGGCAAAGCCGCTGGCCGGCTCGCCCCACAGCCGCGCGCGGTTGCTCTCGTTGTCGGTGAACAGCACTTCTTCGGGCGGGTCGAAGTGCAGCCAGTACGGCGCCAGCTCGGCATGCGTGGCGGCCAGCACGTCGGGCCGTGAGGCATCGGTGCGGATCAGCGGCCGCGCATGGCCCGGCGTCCAGGACCAGTCGTTCCTGAACCACAGCGTGGGCAGCAGCTGCAGCGGCGCGGCCTCGGGCCCGCGGTTGTGGGCGGTGATGCGCACCAGCAGGTCCTCGGGCCCGGCCTTGGCATATTCGATGAAGACGTCGAAGTAGCGGTCGTCGTCGAAGATGCCGGTGTCCAGCAGTTCGTACTCCGGCTCCAGGCGGCTGCGGCGCTGGTTCTCCTGCAGCAGCTGCTCGTAGGGGAAGGCCTGCTGCGGGTACTTGTACAGAAACTTCATGTACGCGTGCGTGGGCGTGTTGTCGAGGTAGAAGTAGTACTCCTTCACGTCCTCGCCATGGTTGCCCTCGGGGCCGCTCAGGCCGAACAGCCGCTCCTTCAATATCGGGTCGGCGCCGTTCCACAGCGTCAGCGCAAAGCACAGCCGCTGCGCGTCGTCGCTGACGCCTGCTATGCCGTCTTCGCCCCAGCGGTAGGCGCGCGAGCGCGCCTGGTCGTGCGGCAGGTAGTTCCAGGCGTCGCCGTCGGCGCTGTAGTCCTCGCGCACCGTGCCCCATTGGCGTTCGCTGACATAGGGGCCCCAGCGGCGCCAGGGCACGCCGTGCTCACGTGCATCGGCCAGGCGCTGGTCTTCGGCTGTGGATTCGCGGCTTGAGCTCACGCAGCGTTCAGGGCCTTCGATGGCGGGAGAGGGCCGCTGCAGAGATTTTCCGGAGTCATGTTCGGGCAGAGCCCTACTTCAACAGCACAGCCAGCTTGGGCTCCATGGCATCGGCCCAAATCTGATAGCCGATGGCACTGAGATGCAGGCCATCGGGCATCACATCCTTCGGCAGCGTGCCGCCCTCAAGCAAGAAGCGCTGGCCGATATCGATGAAGAACACGTTTCGGTCGTCGTCGAGTTTGGCAAGCAGCGCATTGATCTCCGCGATCTTCTTCCTGGTGGGCGTGTTTGCTTCTTCGCCGCGCGGAAAGACACCCAGGAGCAACACTTTCGTGTTGGGTGAGCGCGAGCGAATTTCGATCTACGACGGCAGCGATGCCTTCGGATATCTGCTCGGGTGTATTGCGCCAGGTATTGTTCGTGCCGATCATGACCACGGCAACCTTGGGCGAGATGCCATCGAGGTTGCCGTTCTGCAGGCGCCACAACAGGTGCTCGGTCCTGTCACCGCTGATGCCGAAATTGGCCGCCTTGCGCGCAGCGTAGCGCTCGGTCCAGATGGCCAAGCCATTGCGTCGCCAGCCTTCCGTGATCGAGTCGCCCACGAAGAGCAGGTCGATGTCACCCTTGCGCGCGATGGCATTGAAGCTCTCATGACGATTGAGCCAGTCGTTGTGCATCGAAGCCACCGCCGCCGAGTTGACGGGTTGTGGCGACTGCGCCTGAACCTGCGAAATGCCCAGCAATCCATGCAGCAGCACAGAGGTCAGAAGTAACAGTTTGTTCATAGGCGCAGCAAGGGTGATTCGTAGACGTCGACTGTCATTCTGGTCCATCATCAACCGATAGGCGTCGCAGAGAACGACGCCACGACAGAAGAATGATTCGGCCGAGATAACAGGAGGATCGCCGAATGTATAACTCGCTTCAAGTGGCGCGTGGCTTTGCGGCGTTTGCGGTCGCGGCGTTTCATCTATCCATTGCGATGGGTGATCCCAAGTTCGGCGGCGACGGCACACGCGTGCTGTGGGATTGGTTCGCCAAGGGCAACCTGGGGGTGGATTTTTTCTTCGTCCTCAGTGGCTTCATCATCTTTCTCGCCCATGAGCGGGACATCGGTCGGCGCGAGCGCTTCCGCCCCTATGTGATCCGGCGCTTCACCCGGATGTTCCCCATCTACTGGATCTACTTGAGTGCGGCCGTGGCCGGCATGGTCGTGGTCGGAAGCAACTACCTGCGGCTCGAGACCGCGGGCGACTGGCTCACGGCGTATGGGCTCGTGCGCCTGACCGACGTCGGCTTGCCGCTGGCCCAGGCTTGGACCCTGTTTCACGAGGTGCTCTTCTATGCGATGTTCTCGCTGTTGATCCTGAACCGCACCCTGGGCTTGTGGGCATTGGGTCTGTGGTTCAGCGCCGTGGCGCTATCTCTCCACTACCCTGCAAGCAGTCAACAGGATTTCGCAGCCACATTGCTGAGCGGCTACAACCTGAACTTTCTGCTGGGTATGGCCGCCTGTCTTCTGACTCGACGCCACGTGCTCTCGCATGCTTGGTTTGCAGTGATCGCCGGCCTAGGCCTCTTGGCATGCACGCATGCTCTGGAACTCTCCCTACCGCGGTTCGAGCTCGTGCCGCTGCTCTACGCCGTGGCCTTCGCCGTCCTGATCAGTGGAATTGCCGCACTCGAGCGCCTGGACGCGTGGCGTCCACCGCTGGTGCTGGCGTTTGTCGGCAACGCGTCGTACTCGATCTACCTCTTGCACGAGCACACGGAACACTATGCCTTGCGTGCTCTGAACAAGTTTGGCGTGCTGCACCATCTTTCCCCTCATGTCGTTTTCTGGCTCGTTCTGGCGGTCACGATACTGGTCGGTTGCCTGGCCTATGCGGCGATAGAACGCCCCTTGTTGCGCAAGCTGCGCAACCAGTTCGAAACCCGAGGCAAGTATGTAGCCATCGGCGGTACCACGTAAGAAGCGAACGCGCTGTCAATTCGATGGGCGGTGGGCGAAATGGATGCGCTCTCCAAGCCGGCCTCTCACGGTTCGTCCTGCTGCCAGCCCAAGCGCGCGTCGGCCAGCGCCTCGTGCAGCGAGCCGTGTAGATGCCCGGTGCCGACCGACGCGCTGATACCGTGGCGGCTCATGTCGGCCCGCAAGGTGTCGGACACGCGGCCGAACACCAGCAGGATCTGGCGCTGATGCAGATCGCGGATCAGCGCACGCAACGACTGCGCCGCCGAATAGTCCAAGTCCGCAATTGCCGATGCATCGACCACCAGAGCCCGCAAGGGCGGCGGTGCGCCATCCACGAGCCGGCGCACTTCATCCACGAAGCGCTGCTCGTTGGCATAGAACAGATCGGCGCCGAAGCGATACACCAGCACACCAGGCTCGGTGATCGCGCCGGGCTCGCAACGCATGGACTGCCACTCCCCCTGCGCATCGCGCACCAGCACGCCGGTGTGCGGCCGGTAGCTGTGGCGCACATGGCGCAGCAGCGACAGGCCGATGGCCAGCAGGATGCCGGATTCGACACCGATCGCCACCACGGCCAGGGCCGTCAGCAGCGCCAGCCGGTACTCGCCGCGGCTCTCGCGGCGGATGTCGCGCAGGCCGTGCAGGTCGATCATGCGCATGGCGATGGTGAACACCAGCGCGCCGAGCACGCAGCGCGGCAGGTACTGCAGCGGGCCGGTCAGGAACAGCAGCACGATCAGCGCCACCGCGGCAAAGCTGAGTTGCGCCAGCTGGCTGCGCGCGCCGGCTGCATCGGCCATTGCCGTCTGCGTGGGACTGCCGTTGACGACAAAGCTGCCGCTGCAGGCCGCCGCCGCATTGGCGGCCGACAAGCCGAGCAGGTCGCCGTTGACGTTGACCGTCTCGCCGTGGCGCTGCGCAAAGCTGCGCGAGGTGGCGGCACTCTGCGCCACGATCATCACCACGCAGGACGCGGCCACCGGCAGCAGCGCCAGCACTTCGCGCCAGGGCAGCGAGGGCAACGCCAGACTCGGCAGCCCGCCCGGCACCGGGCCCAGCACCTGGATGCCGAGCTGCCCAAAGCCGAAGGCCGCGCTGGCGCCGATGCAGCCCACCACCGCCAGCAGGCCCACCGGTGCGCGCGGCATGAAGCGCTGCCCCGCCCACACCGCGGCCAGCACGGCCGCGGACAGCGCGGCCTGGCGCCCATCAATGCCCGGCAGCTGGCGCGCCAGTTCGGCCAGCTGCAGCAGCGACAGGTGCGATTGCACCGCCAGCCCGAGCATGTCGCCCAGCATCGCAATGCCCACCTGCAGCCCGACACCGGTGAGAAAACCCACCAGCACCGTGCGCGACAGGAAGTCCGCCAGAAAGCCCAGCTGGAACAGCCGCGCCAGCAGCAGCATGCCGGCCGTCAGCAGCGCCACCATGCTGGCCAGCTCGACGTAGTGCGCGCTCATCGGCTCGGCCATGCCGCGCAGCGCGCCGGAGAAGATGGCCGCGGTGGCCGAATCGGCCGCGACCACCATGTGCCGCGACGAGCCGAAGGCCGCGAAGGCCACCACCGGCAGCAGCGCGGTGTACAGGCCGGTGACCACCGGCGTACCGGCGATGCGCGTGTAGCCCAGCACCTGCGGGATGTTCATCGAGGCCAGCGACAGCCCGGCCCACAGGTCGCGCGCCGCGTGAGGTGGCAGCTTGTACCAGGGGCGGGCGGCGGGCTCGAGCGGCATGCCAGGTCAGTGCGTGGGGCGCGTCTTGCCGCGGAAGATCCAGTACACCGCGATGGTGTAGATGGCGATCACCGGCAGCACGAACAGCCCCGCGCCCCAGAACAGGAAGCTCAGCGAGGCCTCGGCCGCGGCAGCGTCGGCCACGGTGATGGCATAGGGCACCATGTACGGCCAGTACATCACGCCCAGCGTCATGAAGGCCGACAGGAAGAACAGCACGGTCAGCGCGAAGGGCAGCACGTCGTGCTTGCGGCGCGTGCCCAGCAGCACGCCCACCAGCGCCAGCAGACCGATCAGCGGGAACACCAGCCCCCAGGGCCGCGAGCGCAGGTTGCTGTGGGCCAGCGCGCTGTGGTCCAGCGTCAACCCGAAGGCCACGGCCAGCACCAGCCAGCATGCCGCCGGCCAGCCAGGGGATGCGGCGCAGCGCCATGTCGCGCAGCGGGCCTTCGGTCTTCATCACCAGCCAGCCGGCGCCGAGCAGCGCATAGCCCAGCACCAGGCCGAGCCCGGTGAGCAGCGGGAAGGGCGCCAGCCAGTCGAAGCTGCCGCCGGCGATACTGCCGGTCGGCCACCGGGATGCCGTGCATCATCGCGCCCACGGCCGCGCCCTGCACGAAGGCGACGACGGTCGAGCCGGCGAAGAAGCCGAAGTCCCACATGCTTGCGCAGGCGCTGGCTGTGCAGGCGGAACTCGAAGGCCACGCCGCGGAAGATCAGCCCGAACAGCAGCAGCAGCACCGGGATGTAGAAGGCGCCCAGGAACACCGCGTAGACCGCCGGGAAGGCCGCGTACAGGCTGGCGCCGATGACCACCAGCCAGGTCTCGTTGCCGTCCCAGAAGGGCGCGATCGAGCCCATCATCTGCTCGCGCTGCGCCTCGTCGCGGGTGAAGCCGAAGAGGATGCCGACACCGAGGTCGAAGCCGTCCAGCACCACGTAGACCAGGATCGACACCGCGATCACGCGCGGCCCAGAACAGCGCCAGGTTCGACGGCTGCAGCGCGCGCCGTCATTCGGTGCCCGCCGTGCCAGCGCCATCGGCCGCTTGGCGGCGTGGCGTCGGCGGGCACCGCGCACCGCGGCCCGGTGCGGCCCGTCGCGCAGCAGCTTGTAGATGTAGCGCATGCCGAAGCTCATCAGCACCGCGTAGACCAGCACGTAGCCGGTCAGCGAGATCAGCACGTCGCTGGTGGTGAGCGACGGCGTGACCGCGTCGTTGGTGCGCAGCAGGCCGTACACCACCCAGGGCTGGCGGCCGACCTCGGCGGTGAACCAGCCGGTGAGCACGGCGACGAAGCCGCTGGGAAAGGACAGGAACGCGCCCCACATGAACCAGCGCGGCTGTTCCAGCCGGCCGCGCCAGCGCAGCCAGCAGCCGAACCACGAGACGGCCAGCATCAGCAGCCCCATGCCGACCATGATGCGGAAGGCGAAGAACGGGATCAGCACCGGCGGCCGGTCTTCCGGCGGGAAGTCGGTCAGGCCGACCTCGCGCGAATCCCAGGTGCCGATGGCGATGAAGCTGCCGAGCCGCGGCACGGTGATGGCGAAGCAGGTTGCGCTCGTTGGCCTCGTCGGGCCAGGCGATCAGCACCTCGCTGGCCGGCTGCTCGGTCTGCCAGCGCGCCTCGATGGCCGCGAACTTGGCCGGCTGGTGCTGGTGCACGTAGTCGCCGGTCAGGTGGCCGACGAACAGCTGCAGCGGGATCAGCACCGCCACCAGGCCCAGGCCCCAGTGCAGCATCAGCCGCGCCTCGGCCGGATGGATGCGGCGCAGCACGTACCAGGCGCCGGTGGCGATGATGCACATGCCGGTGGTCAGGAAGGCGCCCAGCAGCATGTGCGGCCAGCGCACCAGCATCACCGGGCCGGCGACGATGGCCCACCAGTCGGTCGGGCTCGATGCGGCCGTCGACGATGGCGTGGCCCACCGGCACCTGCATCCAGCTGTTGTTGGCCATGATCCAGAAGGACGAGAACATCGTGCCGAGCGTCACCATGCAGCAGGCGAAGAAGTAGAAGCGCGGCGAGACGCGTTCGCGGCCGAGCAGCATCACGCCGAAGAAGGTGGCCTCGAGCATGAAGGCGGTGAAGCCCTCGTAGCCGAGCAGCGGGCCCTGGATCGAGCCCATCTTCTCGGCCAGCACGCCCCAGTTGGTGCCGAACTGGAAGGCCATGACGATGCCGGTGACCACGCCCATGCCGAAGGACACGGCGAAGACCTTCATCCAGAACTCGAACACGCGCCGGTAGATGGCGTCGGCCCGTGCGAGGTGCATGCCCTCGAGCATCGCCAGCCAGGCCGCCAGGCCGATGGTGAAGGCCGGGAAGATGATGTGGAAGCTGATGACGAACGCGAACTGGATGCGCGACA
>CAVURQ010000023.1:0-69133 GCA_963743935.1 uncultured beta proteobacterium
GGAGTACCGGGTCGAGGTCCATCGCGTTGTTGCCCGCAGCGCCGCGATCAGGCGATCAACGCACGCGCCGTGGCGACCACGTGCTCCACGTTGAAGCCGAACTTCTGCTGCAGTTCCTTCAGCGGTGCCGACGCGCCGAAGGTCTTCATGCCGATCACGTTGCCGCGCTGCCGACATAGCGCTCCCAGCCGAAGGTGGAGGCCTGTTCGATGGCCACGCGCGCCGTCACGGCGGGCGGCAGCACGCTGTCGCGGTACTCGGGCGTCTGCTGCTCGAACAGGTCCCACGACGGCATCGACACGACGCGCGATGCGGACGCCGGCCGCGAGCAGCTGCTCGTGGGCGTCGAGCGCCAGGCTGAGCTCGCTGCCGGTGGCGATGAGGATCACCTCGGGCGCGCCGCCGGGCGCATCGGCCAGCACGTAGGCGCCCCGCGCCACGCCGCGGCCGGGGCCAGGCGGCTGCGGTCGAGCGTCGGCAGCGGCTGGCGCGACAGCACCAGCACCGCCGGCTGGTGCCGCAACTGCAGGACGGTGCGATAGGCCTCGACCACCTCGTTGGCGTCGCCGGGGCGCAGCACCGTCAGGCCCGGCATCGCGCGCAGCGAGGCCAGCTGTTCGATCGGCTGGTGCGTCGGCCCGTCCTCGCCGTCGCCCATCGCGTCGTGCGTGAAGACGAAGATGGTCGGCAGTTCCATCAGCGCCGACAGCCGGATGGCCGGCGCGCGCATAGTCGCTGAAGATGAAGAAGGTGGCGCCGAAGGGCCGCAGCTTGCACAGGGACATGCCGTTGACGACCGCGGCCATCGCATGCTCGCGAATGCCGAAGTGGAGGTTCTGGCCGCCGGGGCTGCCGGGCTGGAAGTCGCCGGCGCCGGCGAACTTGAGCGTGGTCTTGTTCGACGGCCCCAGGTCGGCCGAGCCGCCGATCAGCCACGGGATGTTCTGCGCCAGCGCGTTCAGCACCTTGCCCGAGGCATCGCGCCCGGCCATGCCCTTGGCGTCGGCGCGCGAAACGCGGCAGGTTGCTTGTCCCAGCCGGCCGGCAGCTCGCGGCGCTGCATCTGCTCGAGCTCGGTCGCCAGGTCGGGGTACTTCAGGCGGTAGCTGGCGAACAGCTTCTTCCAGGCGTTGTGCGCCGCTTCGCCGCGCTGCGCCGATGCCGGCCGCGAAGTGCTCGCGCACGCCGTCGGGCACCAGGAACTTCGCGTCCTCGGGCCAGCCGTAGGCGCGCTTGGTCAGGCGCACTTCCTCCTCGCCCAGCGGCTCGCCGTGCGCGGCGGCGGTGTCCTGCTTGTGCGGCGAGCCCTAGCCGATGTGGCTGTCCAGGATGATCAGCGTCGGCCGGCCCTCGGTCTTCCTGAACACGTCGATCGCGTCCTCGATGCGCTGGAGGTCGTTGGCATCGCCGACGCGCAGCACGTTCCAGCCGTAGGCCAGGAAGCGCGTCGCCACATCCTCGGTGAAGGCGATGCGCGTGCTGCCTTCGATGGTGATGTGGTTGTTGTCGTAGATCCAGCAGAGGTCGTCGAGCTGCAGGTGGCCGGCCAGCGACGCGGCTTCGGAGCCGATGCCTTCCATCAGGCAGCCGTCGCCGCACACCGCGTAGACGTTGTGGTCGAAGATCTCGAAGTCGGGCCGGTTGAAGTGGTTCGCCAGCCAGACCTGCGCCATCGCCATGCCGACGCTGGTGGCGATGCCCTGGCCGAGCGGGCCGGTGGTGGTTTCCACGCCCGACACCCAGTGGTATTCCGGGTGGCCCGGCGCCTTGCTGCCGATCTGGCGGAAGCGCTTGATGTCGTCCAGCGTGACGGCCGGCTCGCCCAGCGATTCGTAGTCGGCATTCACGGCGCTGCACGCCGCTCAGGTACAGCACCGACCACAGCAGCATCGAGGCATGGCCGTTGGACAGCACGAAGCGGTCGCGGTTCGGCCAGATCGGGTCGGCCGGGTCGAAGCGCATGACCCGGTTCCACAGCGTGTAGACCAGCGGCGCCAGCGCCATCGGCGTGCCGGGGTGGCCGGAGTTGGCCGCCTGCACGGCGTCGATGGACAGCGTGCGGATGGTGTTGATGGAGAGTTGGTCGAGGTCGGCGGTGTGCGCTCATGCGTGGGCCTCCTTTGCGAACTGAAAGTCGGCGCGACCCAAGCGCGCGCGGGGTACCCGGTTAGGTCTCCATCGGTTCCCAGTCATTTTGCCGGGGACGCAAGCACCATTTTGCTGGCAGCGCTCGCCACTGGTGATGCTAGACGGTTGCGCCCAAGCGCACTCTCCTGCCACCACGCTGTCAGTAGCGGTGACGCAGCATCGAGCTTTCGCCACCACAGGAGATTGCAATGCCGGTCCAAACACTCAACCCCTCCAGCCTCTTCCAGCCCGCCATGTATTCGCAGGTCGCTGTGGCGACTGGCACGCGAACGGTCTTCGTGGCCGGTCAGGCGCCATTGGACGCCCATGGTCAGCTCGTCGGCGACGGCGATCTGGCAGCGCAGACCGAGCAGGTGTTCCGCAATGTGGCCAGCGCGCTGACGGCCGCCGAAGCGACGTTCAACGACGTTGGCCGCCTGACGATCTACCTCGTCGGCTTTGGCCCGTCGACGTTGGAGCAACTCGGTGCGGGCTTCGGCCGCGCGATCGATGCCATCGGGCCGGGCTTCGCCGCACGGCCGCCCGTGACCATGCTCGTGGTCCATGCGCTGGCGATGCCGGGCCAGCTGATCGAGCTCGAAGCCACAGCCGTGCTTGCCTAGCCCAGGCGGTGTGCCGTGGCCCTTGAACGCCGACGTAAGATGCAGCGCGATGCGTCGCGCCGATCGCCTTTTCCGACTCGTGCAACTGGTGCGCGGGCGGCGGCTATCGACAGCCGACTTCATCGCTGAGCGGCTCGAGGTTTCGACGCGAACGGTCTATCGCGACATCGCCGACCTGCAAATGCAGGGCGTGCCGATCGAAGGCGAGGCCGGCGTCGGCTACCGCATGCGGGCCGGCTTCGATCTGCCACCGTTGATGTTCACGCGCGACGAAGCACAGGCACTGGTCGCCACGGTCAGGTTGGCACGGCACTGGCTTGACGCGCCGCTGGCTGCCCATGCCGAATCGGCACTATCGAAGATCATTGCCGTGCTGCCGGCCGCGTCGCAAGCCGCGGCGCAGAGCATTGCGCTGTACGCGCCCTATGGCGGTGCTCCCGGAACGCTCGCGCTGCTGGAGCCGTTGCGGCGGGCCATCGAATCGCGCCAGAAGGTGCGGCTGCGCTACATGGATCTGAAGGATGTGGCCAGCCAGAGGCTGGTGCGGCCGCTGGCCTGCCTGTATTGGGGCGACCTTTGGACGCTCGCCACTTGGTGCGAGCAGCGCTCGGCGTTTCGCAACTTCCGTGTGGATCGAATCACGGGGCTCGACGTGCTGGACGAGCGCTTTCGCGACGAGCCGGGCAAGACGCTCGCCGACCTGGCACGCGCCGAAAACCGAGCTTCTTCAACTTCCTGACCCTGCCTTGCTTCGCATGTGCCGGGGAGGGCGGCATGCAGTGCCCGATCGAGCTCCCTGTCATCGACAGACTCCGCCCTATGATCTGAGTATCACGGTCGCGCACAGGGCAGCGGAGATTTGTATGGTCGACACACTGGTCCGTTCCGGCGTCCTCGCCGCATTCCTTGCGGCGAGCTTTGCGTCGTGGGCCGACACCATGGTCGGCTACGGCAAGATCAGCGCGGTCAAGGCGACGAAAGTCGAAGACAAAAAGGCGGAGATCGGCGGCGCTCTGGTGGGCGGCGTCATCGGCCTGTTGTCGGGGCACGGCCATTCGGGCAGCAATCAGGCGCTGCGCGCCGTCGGTGGCGGGGTCGCCGGCCAGCAGCTGGGCAAGCTCGCAAGTTCGAAGCAGGCCTACGAATACACCATCCTGATGGGCGGGTCGACGACCACCGTCGTCACCGATGAAGCGGGCCTGCGCGTCGGCGACTGTGTCGCAGTCGAGCGCGGCGCCCACACCAACCTGAGGCTGGTCGCCGACGCGCAATGCGCACCCAAGGCCAGACCCATGCCCACCGCCACGCGCGACGCGAACGCCTGCACCGCAGCCAAGAACGAGGTCGTCAAGGCCGAGACCGACGAAGCCTTCGACCGCGCCGAGCGCAAGATGCGGCTGCTCTGCGTCGATTGAGCGTCGAGTGGCCCTTATCGGACCTGTCGCGGCCGCCGGCTAGCCTTGCAGCGCGCGCATCCAGTCGTCGTAGTGGTACGGGCTGTCCTGCCGCCCGCCTGACTGGACGGCGCCCGCCCGCGCCTGACTCGGCGTGTAGCCGAAGCGCTGGCGAAAGCGCGGCTGAAGTACGTCGGGTCGGCGAAGCCGAACTCCTCGGCGATCACGGCGACCTGTCGAATCGCCATCTCTGGCGAGCTCAGTGCCTGGTGGATGCGCTTGAGTCGCCGGGCCTTGATCTCCTGCGCGACGCCGCCCAGCGGCTCGAACAGCCGGTACAGCGTCGTCCGCGACACCTGAAAGGCCTTGCACAGCGCGTCCGCAGTGAGCCTCGCGCTGCCGAGGTGGGCGTCGATGTAGCGGATCATCTGGCGCCGCGGCGAGGCATCGATTGCCGATGCCGCCTGCTCCAGCGCAGCCGGCGTTGCCGAAAGGCTCGCGGCCAGCAGGCTGTCGCTGGCAGGATTGCGTGCCCGATGCTGATCACCGCACCGGACAACGAGGCCTTCTGGCCAGGACAGTCGCGTCGGCTTCACGATCTCTTGACGTGCCCGAAGACGCTGGTGCCGTTCACGGTGGCCGACGGGGCGGACCTGCACTGCGAGCCGAAGGGTTTCGGACTGCGGGAACTGCGCGTCTTCAACTGGCTGGACAAGACGCTGCAGTGACCTGCCGACCGGGCCGGCAGCTCGGGTTCTGTAGGCCGGATCTACCTCGCACGAGGCGCTCCTTTCTCGTTCGGACGAAGCGGATTTCATGGTCGGTCTCGGTGTGGAACTGTCGAAACCGGGACGCCGGCTAGCATGCGCAGCGTCGCGAACCGTTGTTCGCCATCGTTAAGGCGCGAGGACACTTGTCCTGTAGGAAACCATGAGTCGAGTGATGGAAGTGCAACCCTTTGCTGGGTTCGTTCTTCTTCGGGGTCGCGCGTGTCGAGTTTGATGAGCCGCCGACGCCGCTATGCCGTCGTACTGGCGGCACTTGTCGGGCTGCCGCTGGCGGTGACCCTCATCGCGATGGCCGCCGTCGTCGCCGCAGCGATGTTCGGCGTGTCGATCGACGCTTCGCGTTGGCGCGACGCGGCCGCGCAAAGGGCCGCCTCGGCGCTCGGGCGCCCGGTCACGTTGCAGGGCGCGTTGGAACTGAAGCTCGGCCGCGAACTGGTGCTGCGCAGCGGCGGCGTGCGGATCATGAATCCGCCGGGGTTCACGGTGCAGGAAATCCTGGCCATCGGCCCGGCCAGTGCACGCATCGATGTGTTCGATGCCCTGCGGGGCCGCTGGCGCCTGCGCAGCATCGAGGCCAGCGATGTGGTGCTGCGGCTCGAACGCAGTGTCGACGGGCGTGGCAACTGGTCGCTGCCGCCGCGGCGTGACCCGGCTGGCGCGCCGGCCGCGATCGACATCGACCGGTTCATGCTGCGCGGGCTTGCCCTGCACTATCACGACGCGCGTTCGGCGACGCGCCGCTTCGTCGGTCTGGACGAACTGTCCGGCAACGCCGGGCGCAACGACCGGCTGCGGCTGGCGGCGAGTGGCCGGGCGGCCGATCAGCTGCCCTACACCCTCAAGCTCGATGGCGGGCCGCTGCGGCTTCTTCTGGACGACGCCGAGCCCTGGCCGTTCACGCTGGATATGGATGCACGTGACGCCGCCCTGCATGCCAACGGCAGCCTCGACACACGCAGCGGCAGGGCCGGCTTCGGCTTCACCGCGCGTGTCGAAGATCTGGAAAGCATCGGCCGGCTGGTCGGCGCGAAGCTGCCGCCTTGGGGGCCCGCAGCGCTGCAGGGCACGGTCGCCGCTGCGGCCGATGCCGTCGAGCTGACATCCTTTCGCGGCAGCCTGGGCGCGTCCGAGGTGTCGGGACAGCTTGCGCTTGCCCTCGGCGGCGTGCGCCCCCGCCTCAGCGGAAGCCTGGACGCAGAAGCACTTGACCTGCGCCCGTTCCTTGCAAAGGATCGAGCGCGCAAACGGCGCGACGCTCGACTACGACGGTCTGACGCAGCAGACGCTGTCGCTGCGCAATCTTCTGCCGCTCGATCTGGCCGTGGACATGAAGGTCGGGCGTTGGCTCGGGCTGCCCGTCGAGATTCGTGACGCGAGCTTCGAGCTGCGTGCCGACACGCAAGGCCTGCGCATGCCGATGCGTCTGAGTATCGCCAGCGTGCCCTTTTCGGGCGGCCTGCAGCTCGACACGGTGACGCCGACCCCGACACTGGCGCTCGAACTCGTCGCCAACGATGCTGCGCTCAGCGACCTGGCGCACGATCTGGCGCAAAGCACGGGCGTCGATGGCACGCTCGGTCGCCTGGGGCTTCGCATCGGCGGCCGCGGCGACACGCTCGGGCCGCTGGTGCGCGACCTGGAGCTTTCGCTGTCGGTTGCGGCTGCGAAAGTGAGCTACGCCAACGTGGGCGGCGGACGTCCCATCGCCTTCACGCTCGACATGCTGGAGCTTGCGCTGCGTCGCGGCGAACGCCTGCGTGGCCAGGCGCGCGGATCGCTGCTCGGCGAACGTGCGAGTCTTTCGATCCGCGGCGGCACCTTGGTCGACATGCTGCACGAGCGTGCCATGCCGGTCGAACTCGAGCTCGCGCTGCCGCAGGCCAGGCTGCGCGTCGAGGCCACGCTCCCCCGAGCCGAGCCTTTGCGGGAGACAGCGCTGAACTTCGATTTCCAAGCCGGCCGTTCGGGCGATCTGGCGCGCTGGCTGGGCGTCGCGCCGGAGTCGAACCTCGCGGTGGCGCTGCGTGGCCGCGTGCGCAGTGCAGAAGATGCGTGGTTTCTGGATCGAGGCACCCTCAAGCTGGGCCGCAGCGAGCTGGCGATCGACGCGCGTCGCACACTGTCGGAGGGCCTGCCGCTCATCAAGGCGTCGGTGCGCAGCCCGCTGATCGATGTGCAGGAGCTGTCGACGCTGCGTGCGGACCCAGGCACCGGCACTCGTATCGGCGCGGGCTCGGGCATGGACGCACGGGTCACCACCGGAGCGCGCCCGAACGCACGTCTCGACACGCCGATCTTCCCGGCCGCAGCGGCTCTGCCGGATGCCGACATCGATCTGCAGCTGCAACGCGTATGGCTGGGCCGCACCGAGCTCGCCGACGTCACCCTCAACGCCCGCACCCGCGAAGGCCGTCTTTGGCCGTCCGCTGTGACGGGCAAGCTGGCGGGCGCGCCGTTCACGGCGCTGGTCGAGTTCGATCCGCGCGGCGAGCTGCCCTTGGCGAGCCTCGATCTTTCCACCGGCGCCATCGACGTGGGCGTGCTGCTGCGTCAGCTGGGCGTGGCGGAGGATATCGATGGCCGCGCCGACGCCTTGCATCTCAAGCTGCTGGGTCGCGGCAACAGCCTGCGCGAGCTTGCCGCGCACTCCGCCGTCGAGGCGCGCTTCGTCGGCGGGCACATCAGCGTGCTGGGAGCGGCGCAGCGCGCCGTGGCCGACATCGGCGTGAGCGAGGCGAGCATCGGCGCGGCGCCGGGTGAGCCGATCCGCGTTCGGCTCGACGGCACGCTCGACCAGACCCCGGTGAAGATCGATGTGCGCAGCGGCAGCTTGGCCGACTTCACACGCGATGCCTCGCGCCTGCCCTTTGCCCTGGTGGCGCAGGCCGCGGGCGCGCGGCTGACGCTCGAAGGCGAGGTGGCACTGCCGCTCGGTCGAGACGCGCAGCTGACGCTCGAAATGAGCGGCGAACGCCTCGACACGCTCAGTGCGCTGGCGCGGGTGGAACTGCCGCCATGGGGTCCGTGGTCGCTGCGCGGACCGATCCGCATGACGCCCACCGGTTATGAGGTGCAGGGGCTGCGCGTGGAAGTCGGCCAGAGCCGGCTTGGCGGCAGCGGCCGTCTCGACATCAGCGGGCCGCGGCCGCGCCTGGACGTGCAGGTGGCCGCGCCGAGCATTCAGCTCGACGATTTCCCTTTGCCCGAGCGCTTGGTCGACGCTTCAGAACTGCCCAGCCGCGGCGACGGTCTGCGGGTAGGGGCCAGCCGGCTGGCCGGGCGCACCGACACGCTGCTGAGCGCCGCCTTCCTGCGCCGCATCGACGCGGACATCGACATCAAGGCGAAGGAAGTGCTGTCCGGCGCCGACCGGCTTGCCGACGGCGCGCTGCACCTGCAGCTCAAGGAGGGGCGCCTGCATCTCGATCCTGCCGTGGTCAACCTGCCTGGCGGAACCATGCGCTTGTCGATGAGCTACGACTTGAAGGAATCCGAGGTCGACTTCGCCGTGTCAGCCTATGTCGAGCGTTTCGACTACGGCATCATCGCGCGCCGCCTGCGTCGGGCGGATGACCTGAAGGGGCTGTTCAGCCTGAACCTGCAACTGGTGGGCAAGGCGCCGTCGCTGGACACGATCATGAAGAACGCCGACGGCAAGCTGGATATCGCCGTCTGGCCGACCGATCTGCGCAGCGGCGTCTTCAATTTGTGGTCGGTGAACCTGATCCTGACACTGCTGCCGTTGATCGATCCGGGCGGGCAGGCCCAGGTGAACTGCATCGTCGGCAGGTTCGACCTCGACGACGGCAAGCTCACCGACGACAAGATCTTCATCGACACCACCGCGTTGCGCATCCGCGGTGCCGGCCATGCCAATCTGGCGACCGAGGAACTTGCGTTTGTCTTCCGCCCGCGCGCGAAGGGCTTCGGCCTGTTTCGCCTGCAGACGCCGCTGCGCGTCACCGGCACGCTGACCGACCAGCGCTTCGGCTTCACGCAGCGCGACGTGGCGGAGTCGGTGCTGCGACTCATCGCCTCGCCGATCCTGCTGCCGATCGAGTGGCTGACGCTGGGCCCGCTGCCGCGCGACGGCGCCGACTTGTGCACCGACCCGCTGCGCGCGCTGGGTGGTTGACGCAGGCGGGCTACGCGCCAGCCGTGGCCGCAAGGTCGGTCAACACGATCGCAGCGCTGCGATTCGACGCGTCCCGCGGGAATCGACACATCGCCAGCGCGCAGTCGCGCCAGCATCTCGCGCTTCTCGCTGCCGGTGGCCAGCCACAGGATGCGGCGCGCACGGTTCAGCACCGGGTAGGTCAGCGTCATGCGCCGATGGCCCATGTAGGGCGCGGTCACCGTCACGTCGGCATCGGTGACCTGCAGCGCCGCATCGCCCGGCACCAGCGACGCGGTGTGGCCATCGGGGCCCAGGCCCAGGTGCACCAGGTCGAGCACGGCGGGCACGCCGGCAATGTCGCGCAGCGTGTGCTGATACTGCAGCGCGGCGCCGTCGAGCTGCGGCGCTTCGACCGGCATCGCATGCAGGTGGGCCGCAGGCAGCGGTGCATGGGAGAGCAGGCTTTCGCCGATGTGCGTCAGGTTGCGCGCGGCGTCACCGGCCGGTGCCACGCGCTCGTCGACCTGGAACAGATGCACGGCCCGCCACGGCATGTCCTGCTGCGCCAGCAGCCGCAGCATCGACCAAGGCGTGCGCCCGCCGCTGACGGCGAGGGTGAACAGGCCGCGCAGCTGCACCGCGGCGCGTGCCTCGGCGGCGATGAAGGCCGCTGCGCGCTGTGCCACGGCGTTGTCGTCGGCCAGGGTTTCGACTTGCATCGCGGCGCCGCGCAGACTCAGGCCAGCCGCGGGTTGTGCCAGCCGCCCACCGGCGACACCGTCTGCACCTCGCCCGGCCCCCAGGTGCCGGGCTGGTACAGATGCACCGGCGTGTCGGACTTGAGCACCGGGTCGACGATGCGCCAGGCCTCCTCGACATAGTCCTCGCGCGCGAACAGCGTCGCGTCGCCATGCATCGCGTCGCCGAGCACACGTTCGTAGGCGTCCATCTCGCGCGGCGCCGGGATGGCGGCTGGCCATCAGCTCGCCGGGCATGGCTCAGGCTCTCGTCCAGCGGCGACAGCACGTTCACGCCCAGCGCGATGAGGATGTCGGGGCTGATGCGAAAGCGCACATGGTTCGGCGTGTCGTTGTGCGCCGAATAGACCGACGGCGGGCAGCGCAGGCGCACCAGCACCTCGGTGCAGGTGACCGGCAGGCTCTTGCCGGCGCGGATGTAGAACGGCACGCCCTGCCAGCGCCAGGAGTCGATGAACAGGCGCACGGCGGAGAAGGTCTCGGTGGTCGAGTCCTTGGCCACGCCGGGCTCGTTCAGGTAGCCGACGAACTGGCCGCGCACGATGTCGTCCTCGCACAGCGTGCGCATCGCCTTCAGCACCTTGACCTTCTCGTCGCGGATCGATTCGCTGTCGGTGCGCGCCGGCGGCTCCATCGCCAGGTTGCTCAGCAGCTGGAACAGGTGGTTCTGCACCACGTCGCGGATCGTGCCGGTGTCGTCGTAGAAGGCGCCGCGGCCCTGCACGCCGAAGTCCTCGGCCATGGTGATCTGCACGCTTTCCACGTGGTCGCGGTTCCAGAAGGGCTCGAGCAAGCGCGTTGCGCGAAGCGGAAGTGCAGCATGTTGTGCACCGGCCCCTTGCCCAGGTAGTGGTCGATGCGGAAGATGTGCGCCTCGTCGAAGGTCTGCAGCAGGATGCGGTTCAGCGCCAGCGCCGACGCCAGGTCGCGGCCGAAGGGCTTCTCGACGATGATGCGCGCGCCCTGGGTGCAGCCGGCCGCCGCCAGTTGTTCGACCACGGCGCCGAACAGCGCCGGCGGGATCGCCAGGTAGTGCGCCGGCGCCTTGGCGTCGCCGAGTTGCTGGCGCAGCGCGGCGAAGGTGGCGGCATCGGCGTAGTCGCCATCGACGTAACGCAGCAGGCCCAGCAGCTTCTCGAACGCGGCCGGGTCGAGGCCGCCGTGCTTTTCGAGGCTGTCGCGCGCACGCGCCTGGAACTGCTGCGAGGTTCCAGCCCGCCTTGGCCACGCCGATCACCGGCACGTTCAGGTGGCCGCGCTTGATCATCGCCTGCAGCGACGGGAAGATCTTCTTGTAGGCCAGGTCGCCGGTGGCGCCGAAGAAGACCAGCGCGTCGGCGGGCGCTTGAGACGGCTTGCTCATTTGTCGGCCGGCTTCTCGTGGTGGCCGCCGAACTGGAAGCGCATCGCCGACAGCAGCTTGTTCTGGAAGTCGGCCTCGCCGCGCGAGCTGAAGCGCGCGTACAGCGCGCTGGTCAGCACCGGCACCGGCACGGCTTCGTCGATGGCGGCCTTGATGGTCCAGCGGCCTTCGCCGGAGTCGGACACACGCCCGGCGAACTTCGACAGCGCCGGGTCCTCGATCAGCGCCGTGGCCGTCAGGTCGAGCAGCCACGACGAGATGACGCTGCCGCGGCGCCAGACCTCGGCGATGTCGGGCAGGTTCAGGTCGTACTGGTAGTGCTCGGGGTCGCGCAGCGGCGTGGTCTCGGCGTCGGCGGCGTGATGCTGCCTTGCCGACGTTGGCGGCCTTGAGGATGCCCATGCCTTCGGCATACGCGGCCATGATGCCGTACTCGATGCCGTTGTGAACCATCTTCACGAAGTGCCCGGCACCGCTGTCGCCGCAGTGCAGATAGCCGTTTTCGGCGGTGCCCTGATCCGGCCGCGCGGCCGGGCGTGCGCGCGATGTCGCCGCTGCCCGGCGCCAGCGTCTCGAAGATCGGGTCGAGCCGCTGCACCGTGGCGGTCGTGCCCGCCGATCATCATGCAGTAGCCGCGCTCCAGGCCCCACACGCCGCCGCTGGTGCCGACATCGACGTAGTCGATCTTCTTCGCCGCCAGCGCCTTGGCGCGGCGGATGTCGTCGATGTAGTAGGAGTTGCCGCCGTCGATCAGCGTGTCGCCGGCTTCCAGGTGCGGCAGCAGCTCGGCGATGGTGCTGTCCACCACCGCGGCCGGCACCATCAGCCACAGCGCGCGCGGCTTGGCCAGCTTGGCGACCAGGTCGGCCAGCGACGATGCGCCGACCGCCTTTTCCTTGGCCAGGTCCGCGACGGCCGCGCTCGACATGTCGAAGACCACGCAGTCGTGGCCGTTCTTGAGCAGGCGGCGAACCATGTTCGCGCCCATGCGGCCGAGGCCGATCATTCCGAGTTGCATCTCTTGACTCCTTGCGAATCGATTGGTGACTGCGAATGCAGCCTATGTGAGGGAGGCCTCGTAGATGCTCTGGATGGCCGCGTCGAGCTCGGCATCGAAGGCCTCGTCCGGCTGCTGCGCGGACAGCCCTTCCACCAGCGCACGCGAGAAGCTGGCGATCACGCCGTGGTTGCGCGCCAGCAGCGCATTGCCCTCGGCGCGGCCGTAGCCACCGGACAGCGCCACCACCTTCAGCACCCGCGGGTCGCGCACCAGCTCGGCATAGAAATTGTCCTGGCTCGGCAGCGTGAGCTTGAGCATCACCTGCTGCCCCGCGCCCAGGCCCGCCAGCGCCTGCTGCAGCGCGGCCTTCAGCAGCGCCTCGGCCTGCGCCTTGTCCGGGCAGTGGATGTCGACCTCGGGCTCGACGATCGGCATCAGGCCCGCGGCCAGGATCTGCGCTGCCAGCTCGAACTGCTGCACCACCACCGCGTGGATGCCGGTCGCGTTGGCGCCTTTGATCACCGAGCGCATCTTCGTGCCGAAGATGCGCTTCGCGTTCGCGCGCTCCAGCAGCGCGGCCAGCCCCGGCATCGGCTTCATCAGCTGCACGCCGTCGCGCGCTGTCGGCCAGGCCCTTGTCGATCTTCAGGAAGGGCACGACGCGCTTGGCGCCCCACAGGTAGTCGGCCGTCGGCCGGCCCTCGACCTCGCGGTCCATCGTGCCTTCGAACAGGATCGCCGCCAGGATGCGGTCGCCGCTGAAGCCCGGGCTGGTCATGAGGCGGGTGCGCATCTGGTGCACCAGCGCGAACATCTGATCGTCGTTCTGCCATGCGGCAGGCCGCCACGCCGTAGGCAGCCAGCGCGTTCGGCGTGCTGCCGCCGCTCTGGTCGAGCGCGGCGATGAAGCCGCTCTGCGTGCGGATCTTGCGCAGCTGCTGCGCCCTCAGGTCCAGTGGGATCATTGAACTACCCTCCGCGCTGCGCGCTCCGGGATGAGCGCTTTGGAGCGGCCACGCGCGCTCACGCTGCACCTTTCAGTTGCCGGTAGCGCAGGATCAACGCATTCGTCGAGCTGTCGTGCGCGGGTGCGGCGGCGCTGGCGCTCAGCTCGGGAATGATGCGCTTGGCCAGCACCTTGCCCAGCTCGACACCCCATTGGTCGAAGGAATCGATGTGCCAGATGGCGCCCTGCGTGAACACGCTGTGTTCGTACAGCGCCACCAGCTTGCCCAAAGCGGCAGGCGTGAGCTTGTCCAGCAGCAGCGTGTTCGACGGCCGGTTGCCTTCGAACACGCGGTGCGGCACCAGCGCTTCGGCACAACCCTCGGCGCGCACTTCGTCGGCGGTCTTGCCGAAGGCCAGCGCCTCGCCCTGCGCAAACACGTTGGCCATCAGCGTGTCGTGGTGTTCGCCGAGCGGGTTCAGGCTCTGGCCGAAACCGATGAAGTCGCAGGGAATCAGGCGCGTGCCCTGGTGGATCAGCTGATAGAACGAATGCTGGCCGTTGGTGCCCGGCTCGCCCCAGTACACCGGCCCGGTTTCGCAGCCCACCGGCGCACCGTCCAGGCGCACATGCTTGCCGTTGCTTTCCATCGTCAGCTGCTGCAGGTAGGCGGGAAAGCGCTTCAGGTACTGCTCGTAGGGCAGCACCGCCACCGTGTGCGCGCCGAGGAAGTTGTTGTTCCACAGCGCGATCAGGCCCATCAGCACCGGCAGGTTCTTGTCGAAGGGCGCGCTGCGGAAATGTTCGTCCATTTCATGGAAGCCGCCGAGCATGGCGTCGAAGTGTTCGGGTCCGACCGCGAGCATGGTGGACAGGCCGATGGCCGAATCCATCGAGTAGCGCCCGCCCACCCAATCCCAGAAGCCGAACATGTTGTCGGTGGCGATGCCGAACTTGGCCACGTCGTCGGCGTTCGTCGATACCGCGACGAAGTGCTTGGCGATGGCCTTCACCTCGCCGCCGAAGGCCGGCCAGCGCCCACTCGCGCGCGCTGTGCGCGTTGGTCATCGTCTCCAGCGTGGTGAAGGTCTTGGACGAGACGATGAACAGCGTCTCGGCCGCATCCAGCCCGTGCACGGCCTCGACGAAGTCGGTGCCGTCGACGTTGGAGACGAAGCGAAAGTTCATGTCGCGCGCGCTGTAGTGGCGCAGGGCTTCGTAGGCCATCACCGGGCCCAGGTCGGAGCCGCCGATGCCGATGTTGATGACGTTGCGGATGCGCTTGCCGGTGTGGCCCTTCCAATCGCCGCTGCGCACGCGTTGGGCGAAGGCGGCCATGCGGTCCAGCACCTCGTGCACGTCCGGCACCACGTTGTGGCCATCGACGGCGATCGATGCACCGCGTGGCGCACGCAGTGCCACATGCAGCACGGCGCGGTTCTCCGAGACGTTGATGCGTTCGCCCGCGAACATCGCGTCGATGCGTTCGCGCAAGCCTGCTTGTTCGGCCAGGGCCAGCAGCAGCCGCAAGGTCTCGTCGGTGATGCGGTTCTTCGAGTAGTCGAGATAGATGCCGGCAGCCTGCAGCGCCAGGCGCTCGCCGCGCTGCGAATCGCTGGCAAACAGCTCGCGCAGGTGCCGCTGGCTCACGCTGGCGGCATGGGCCTGAAGCGCCAACCAGGCGGGCAATGAGACCAGCGGCGGTGGGGCGGATGGGTTCATTGGTCAGGCCCTCGACATCGATTCATGGGTTTCCAGCCGCGGCCTTGCTCGCACCGCGCTGCCACGGCGTTGGCAGCCGCGGTGCCCACCCGCGCCCGCGTCGGGCGACTTGCCGGCGGCTTGATGGACCTGTGCGACAGGCTGCCCCTGCCAGAGCCGGAAGCCGCCGGCGAAGGCATTGGCGTTGTCGCCCAGCCGGCACAGCGGCGGCAGCTCTGTCAGCAGCCGCGAATTGCCACCGCCCAGCACCACCTCGTCGGGCAACAGCGCGGCGCTCAGGCGGCTGACCACGTCGGCCACGTGATGGCGCCATTTGTGGTGGCCGTCGCGCTCGATCGCATGTTCGCCGACATAGTCCTCGAAGGTGGCGTCGCGATAGGGCAGGTGCGCCAGCTCCATCGGCAGGGCCATGCCTTCGACCACCAGCGCGGTGCCCAGGCCGGTGCCCAGGCCCAGGAACAGCATCTTGCCCTTGTCGTAGCTGCCCAGCGCCTGCATGGCGGCGTCGTTGATCATCCTCACCGGGCAGCCGAAGGCGGCTGCGTAGTCGAAATCGACCCAGCCGGTGCCGAGGTTGACCGGCTCCTTGGCCGGCCGGTCGGCGACGACCACGCCCGGGTAGCCGATGGCCACCGCGTCGTAGGCCCAGCCCTGGGCCAGGGCCTTTATATCGGCGGCCATCATCGCGGCGCTCATCGTGTGGCCGGATGCGACGCGCCGCTCTTCGGACTGGCCGGTGGCCATGATCTTCAGGTGCGTGCCGCCGATGTCGATGACGAGGACCTTCATGGGCTCAGGCCGCGAGCGACGCGCTCTTCGATGCGATCACGCCCAGCAACTCGTTCCACGAGGCCACGAACGACGCCGCGCCCTCGCTTTGCAGCTTGGCCGCCAAGCGCGTCCAGATCGATGCCGGCGGGCGAAAGCGCGCCAGCACGGCTTCGCAATCGCCGCCATCGGCCGGTGTCGGCGCGCCGATCTGGCCGTGCGCGGCCAGCGCCTTGAGCGTGCCTTCGGGCATGGTGTTGACGGTGAAGGGCGCGGCCAGCGCCTCGACATACAGCGTGTCCGATGCCTTCGGGTCCTTGGTGCCGGTGCTGGCCAGCAGCAGGCGTTGCGGCGTGACGCCCTCGTTCATCACGCGTCGGCAGCGCGGCGAGGCCAGCCAGTCGCCGTAGGCCTTGTAGGCCTGCTGGCCGACGGCGATGCCGAGCTTCATGTTCAGATCGGCGGCACCTTGCCGGCCACCGCCACGTCCCAGCGGCTGATGAACAGCGACGCCACCGACGCCACGTTGGGCGCCAGCCCGGCGGCGATGCGCCGCTCGATGCCGCGCAGCCAGGCCTCGGCGGCGGCGATGTAGTGCGCGGTGGAGAACAGCAAGGTCACGTTGATCGGCACGCCGGCGAAGATCGCCTCCTCGATCGCCGGCAGGCCTTCGGCGGTGCCCGGAATCTTGATGAACAGGTTGGGGCGCGCGGCCCGCGCGTGCAGCTCGCGCGCCACCTTCAGCGTGGTCTGCGTGTCGTAGGCCAGCAGCGGCGACACTTCCAGCGACACCCAGCCATCGACGCCGCGTGTGCGCTCGTGCACCGGACGGAACAGGTCGGCCGCGCGGGTGATGTCGGAAAGCGCCAGTTCGAAGAACAGCGCCTCGCCCGACTTGGCCTGCCTTGAGCTTGGCGCGGATGTCGGCGTCGTAGTCGGCGCTGCCCTTCAGCGCATGGTCGAAGATGGTCGGGTTGGACGTCAGCCCGGTCACCGACCATTCGTCGATGTAGCGCTGCAGCGTGCCGCTGGCGAGCAGTTGGCGCGTGATGTTGTCCAGCCACAGGCTCTGGCCCAGCGCGTGCAATGTAGAGGTGGCGGCGTTGAGGCTCATGGCGTGGGGCTCCTGTGCGGCGGTGAACGATTCTCAGCCACGCCGCGGCGTGCTGGCAAGCTCGCGCACATCCTGCGCAAGCAGGTCGGCGATGTGTTCGATGCAGTGGTCGGCGGCGGGCAACCCGGCGATGGCGGCGCCATCGTGGGCATAACTGCCCTGGCGCACGAAGACCGTGCTCACGCGCTGCTGCCAGCGCTGCTTGACGGCCGACAGGATGCGCAGCTTGTCGTCGATGAGCACATAGTGCCGCGCCGGGTGGCGGCGCTGCACCTCGTCCAGCGCCAGCTCCTTGTGGATGTAGATCAGCACCTGGCCGTCCACCGCCTGCGGCAATGCCCGAGCGCTGCACCTTGCGCGGCTGGAACACCACGTCGCCGTCGGACAGCACGACCACCGGCGCGGTGCGACGCAGGTGGGCGACGGCCTCCAGCGCATGCGGGTACAGCCGCTCGGCGAAGGGATAGTCGATGAGGAAGGACGACATGGCCAGCAGTTCCACGTCCGCACATGCTCGACGCGGTAGCGCTGCAGCGCGCCCAGGTAGTCGCGGTAACCGAGTTCCAACCACAGCTGCTCGAGGATGGCGGCGTAGCGGTCGCGGCAGGCGGTGCCGTAGGTGGCTGCGAGGTGCTCGCGGATGTCGGCCTGGATGCGGTCGTTGTCCAGCAGCGTGTTGTCCACGTCGATCAGGAACACCAGCTCGCCTTCGTCGATGTCGGCGGTTTCAGGGCTGGACATGGCGTGCATCGTTCCACAACCGGATGCGCCGGTTCGGCCGCAGCGTGTGTTCGTAGCCCAGCAGCGCTCAGGCTGGCGGTGTCGAGCATGAAGTGCGCGCCGGCCAGCGCGTCGAGCCCGAGCCATCGCGCGGCCAGCATGCGCAGGAAATGGCCGCTGGAAAACAGCAGGGTGCTCGGTGCCGGCGAGTCGCGCAGCGTGGCGATCAGACTGTCGGCACGCGCGGCCACCTGCTGCGGCGATTCGCCGCCCGGGCAGCCGTCGCGAAACAGCCGCCAGTCGGGCCGCAGGGCCTGGATCTGGGCGCTGGTGCAGGCCTTCGTAGTCGCCATAGTCCCATTCCACCAGCCGCGCATCGCGCTCGGCCCGCGCGCCAAAACCGGCCAGCTCGCAGGTGCGCGCTGCGCGCTGCAGCGGGCTGCACAACACGCGGTCGAAGGCCAGGCCGCTCAGCCGTGCATCCCAGCTGGCGTGCCTGCGCTTCACCGGCGGCCGTCAGCGGCACATCGGTCAGGCCGGTGTGCTGGCCGCTCAGGCTCCAGGCCGTCTGGCCATGGCGCGCAAGGTGCACGACGCGGCAGGCTGGGTGTCGTCATCGCCGGCTCACTCCATGAACCAGCCGTGGCTGACGACGATGGATTGCCCGGTGAGTGCATTGTTCGGGAAGGCGGCGAAGAACAGCGCCACGTCGGCCACGTCCTGTGCGGTGGTGAATTCGCCGTCCACCGTGTCCTTGAGCATCACCTTCTTGATGACATCGTCCTCGCTGATGCCGAGTAGTTGCGCCTGCTCGGGGATCTGCTTGTCCACCAGCGGCGTGCGCACGAAGCCCGGGCAGATGACGTTGGCGCGCACGCCATGCGCCGCGCCTTCCTTGGCCACCGTCTTGCTCAAGCCCAGCAGGCCGTGCTTGGCGGTGACGTAGGGCGCCTTCAGCGCCGAAGCCAGCTTCGAGTGCACCGAGCCCATGTAGATGATGCAACCGCCGCGGCCGGACGCGTACATGTGCGGCAGGCAGGCCTTGGTGGTGAGGAACGCACCGTCCAGGTGAATGGCGAGCATCCTCTTCCACTCGGCGAACGGAAACTCATGCACCGGATGCACGATCTGCACGCCGGCATTGCTGACGAGCACATCGACCCGGCCCCAGGCCGCCACGACCGCCGCCACGCCGGCATTCACCGCCGCCTCGCTGACCACGTCCATGGCCACGCCCATGGCCTGCGCGCCTGTGGCGCGGATCTCGGCCGCCGCGGCCTCGGCCGCCTGGGCGTTGAGATCGGCGATGGCTACCTTGGCGCCTTCGCGTGCGTAGGTCAGGGCGATCTGCTTGCCCAGGCCGCTGGCGGCGCCGGTGACGATGGCGACTTTGTCCTGCAACTTCATATCGGACCTTTCTCGGTAAGGGAGTCACGGGCAATGATGCCCGGCCGCACGCATTTTCCTTGCCCGATGCCGGCGGCACAATCTTGGCATGCCGCCGCATCACCGCCGCCCTGGGTTCCGCCGTCGCCATTGCTGGCTGGCGGTTCTGCCCTGGCTGGCCGGCGGCACCTTTGCATCGGGAAGCGCTCTGCAGCAGGCCATGCACCGCGCCGAGGCGCTGCGCGACGAAGCCGTGCGCGCGGGTGACCAGCCCTACGGCGCCGTGGTGCTGCGCGGCGAGTTGGTCGTCGGCGCGGCGCCGAGCCGTGTGGTCAGCGCCAGCGACCCCACCGCGCATGCAGAGATGGAAGCCATCCGCGATGCGGCGCGTCGCCTGCGTACGCGCGACCTGTCGGGTTGTGTGCTGGTGTCCACCTCGCGGCCCTGCCGCATGTGCGAGGCGGCAGCCGGCTGGGCCGGCATCGCACGCATGGTGTATGGCGAAGCCCTCACCGATGCCGGGGCGCCGCGATGAGGCGGCGGCTGTGGCTGGCTGGCGCCGTGGCCTGGCCCGCGGCGGTGCGCGCCGATGGCGCCGCGCTGGTGGCCGCCGCCGAAGCCGGCGGTCTGGCGAGTTTGCAGCGGCTGCTCGATTCGGGCATGCCCGTGGATGCGCGTGATGCACGGCGGCGCACCGCACTGCTGGCCGCCACCCACGCCAACCGCGTCGACGTGGCGCGGCTGTTGATCGAGCGCGGCGCGGACGTGAATGCCAAGGACGACCTGCAGGACTCGCCCTTCCTCTATGCCGGCGCACACGGCCGCCTGGCAGATCCTGCGCCTGACACTGGCCGGCCGGCGCCGACCTGAAAAGCACCAACCGCTACGGCGGCACCGCGCTGATCCCGGCCGCGCATTACGGCCACGTGGAGACCGTGCGCGAGTTGCTGAAGACCAAGATCGATGTCGACCACGTCAACCGCCTGGGCTGGACGGCGCTGCTGGAAGCCATCATCCTGGGCGACGGCGGTGCGGACCACACCGAGATCGTGCGCCTGCTGGTCGCGCATGGCGCCAGCGCTGCAACTGGCCGACGCGCAGGGCGTGACGCCGCTGGCGCATGCCGAGAAGCGGGGTCAGAAGGCGATTGTCGAGATTCTGCGCCGCGCCGGCGCCAAGGCCTGAGCTGCGCTCGCGATGCGGCGGCGCGGCGCACTCATCCTCATCAGCGGGTTCAGCGTGTCCTTGTCCACCTCCGATGTCTTGGCCGACGCTTCCGGTGCCGAACTGGCGTCGTACTACGAGCGTCACATGGCGCTGCATTGGCGATGTGGCCTATGGCTGGCTCGGCCGTGGGCAGCCCGTGCGGCTGCGCGGCCGGCGTCAGCCAGGTGGGTGTGAGTCGCGACGACTACTTCGCGCTGCTCGATGACGGCCAACTGCTTCGCTGGAGCGACGACCCGCAGCGCACGCGGATCCTGATGTCCGGCGTGGCCGCCTTTGCCGCGGGCCAATCGGGTTGGTTCGCGATCGATGCCGCGCAGCAGTTGTGGCACGGCGCGGGCGACGCGCCGCGGCGCGTGGCGGATGACGTGGTGGCGGCCTGCATCGGCGACGGTGCCGACTATTTCGTCAAGCGCGACGGCACGCTGTGGGTCAAGGGCCAGGCGCACCGCGGCCAGTACGGCGACGGGCGGCTCGTGGCGAGCAGCGACTTCATCAGCACGGCGCGCGAGGCGCTGGCGGTGAAGGCGCACACCGGGCACGCGCTCTACCTGCGTCGCGATGGCGTGGTGCTGGGCACCGGCGGCAACCGCTTCGGCCCGTTGTCGTCACACGGCCTGGGCGACAAGGCGGACCGCTGGGGCCCGATCTTCGAAGGCGCACGCGCCATCGCCACCGGCTCGCGCCATTCGGTGGCGATCCGACATGACGGCAGCCTGTGGGCGTGGGGCGAGGGTTTCGGCAACGAGCCGCGCCCGTTGCTGGGTGGCGTGGCAGCCACCGCAGCCGGCGACAGCGCGACCCTGGCGCTCACGCGCGACGGTGTCTTGTGGCAATGGGATGGCGGCGTTGGGCCGCGGCGGCTGCACTTGCCCTGAGCGTCATCGACCGGTGCCCGCCTCCCGGGCAGAGGTGCTTGCCGCGGTGCAGGCAACCGGGTCGGGCCCATGGCCGCTGTCGGAACCGGTCAGAACGGGACAGGCGCTCGGGTCCACGGCGCCGTCAAGGGCCGGGCGCGGGCGAGTGCCTGCGCCGCCGTGCACAAGCCATCGCAGGCGTTTCGCCCCGGCCGCCGACGCCACAGATTCAGCAACCCCTTGCAGCGCGCATAGAAGTGGAAGAAGCGCAGCACCCTGTCGACCTCGTCGTGGCTCGGCGCGTAGCGTGCAGCAGATCAGCTTGTCGTCCGACATGCCGCGGTCGGTCAAGGTCACTGCCGCCCAGGCCGTGACGTGGACGCGGGTGCCATAGCGCAGCCGCGGGCCCAGCACCAGCGCGTCGAGCAGGTCGCCCTCCAGCCCCAGCAGTCCGGGTACCGCGCCGTAGTTGAAGGGGCAGGGCAGAGGCGAGACAAAGTCGATGTGCCCGCTCGAACCGCGCTTGAGGAAGCTGCCGCGCGGCACCTCGATCACGACATCCAGAGTGGGTGGCGGCGCAGGCCCGATGTGGGCTGAGGGAGACATACCGAAGGTCGGCGCGGCCATGGCGCGAGGCTACACGCTACGGCCGCGGATCTGCGGGCGTGGCCTGGGTCAACTGCGTCGAACGGCTAGGCTGCTTGATCAGCCCCGTCCGGCGCGCTCGCGCTCGGCAATCGACGCTGCGTAGGCCCATGTGCCCAGTACCATGGCGGCGATACCGCCTTGCAGCAGGGTGCCCAGCTGCAAACTGCCCACGTACCACAAGCCCGACGCGCGCAGCAGCACGGCACAGCCCACGGCAACCAGTCCAACCAGGCCGGCGATTCGTCCCGTCCACAGCAGCAGTTGGTTCATTGCTTGTCCTTCACGTGTCGCGTGTATCCAGGCACCATGGCCTCGGCGGAAAGTCATCTTATCGCCAGGGTTGAATCGCTCGCGCATGCAACATGCCCTGGGACACGATCCCCTGTTCGAACGGTGGGCCTTGCAGGCCACGCCCCGCCGCCCCTAGACTGAGGTTGCTCCAGGCCGCAAGTTCTCCATGGCGATCGTGTCCATCCAAATCCAGCCCGACCGACCCCGCCGCACCTTTGTGCATCGCGCATGGCTGCTGGCGTTCTTGTGCGGTCTGGCCAGCGCGCAGGTGCCGATGCTGACGCTCGAGTCGCTGCCGAGACCGACCACGCCGCCGCCCGAGAGCGGCCCGGTCGTGCCTGCGCAGGTGCAGCGCTGGCGACAGGAAGCGCTGGCCTACGAACACGGCGATGGCGTGCCGCGCGACCCGGTCCGCGCAGCGCAGTTGTACTGCCGCGCGGCCCGCTACGGCGACGCCGAGGCGCAGTACAACCTGGCCTGGATGCTGACCAACGCGCGCGGCATCGAGCGCGACGATGCCCAGGCAGCGCACCTGTTCGCCGCCGCGGCCGAGCAGGGCATGACACAGGCGCAGAACATGCTCGCGGCGCATGGGCACGCCGCGCGGTGCGCCGCCGGCCTGCCTGCGCCCGCCCGAGACGGACCCGCCGCCGCTGCCAGGCTGCTGCCGTGCCACCCAAGCCGCAGGCGGCGCGCCAGGCCCTGCCGCCGCCCACCTTGCCCACGCCGCCCAATGCGCCAGAACCGATCGTGCGCTTCGTCAACCTCATTGCACCGGAGTACCAGCTGGCGCCGCAGCTGGTGCTGGCGGTGATGGCCACGGAGTCCAACTTCGACCCGCTGCGCCGTGTCGCCGAAGAACGCCCAGGGCCTGATGCAGCTGATGCCCGCCACGGCGGCGCGCTTCAAGGTGCGCCAGATCACCGACCCGACGCAGAACATCCGCGGCGGCATGGCCTACCTGCGCTGGCTGCTGGCCTATTTCGAGGGCGATCTGTCGCTGGTGCTGGCCGCCTACAACGCCGGCGAGGGCGCCGTCGATCGCTACCGCGGCGTGCCGCCCTACGCCGAGACGCGGATGTACGTGCAGGCGCATCCTGGCCGCGATGGGTGGGCAGCGTGCGCATCCCTTCGACCCTGGTGTGACGCAGCCTTCCGAGGTGCTGGTGCTGCTGCGCGAGCCGGCCCGCGCCCGATAGACATATCCGGCACGGTCTCCCTCGGCACCAGTCAGGAGCCGCTGACACAGATGTCGTCTTCCAAGTCCCACGGCCAGGCCACGACAGCCCGGCCAAGTTTTTTGCCTGTCTCAGGTCGAGGTCAGACCCAGCCGCTGGCTGCTGCGAAATACCGGTTGCTCGTCGTCGTCGACAAGGTCGGCCGCGACGGCCCTGGAACGGCCCAGGCGCTTGGCCTCGTACAGCGCCAAGTCGGCGCGCTGCAGCGTGTCGTCGATGCTTTCGTCGCGCCGCATCTGCACGATGCCGAAGCTCAAGGTCAGGTGCGGCAGCGCATGCGCGTTGGCTTGCGTCTGCAGGTGCGAGACCAGACGTTCGGCGACGTGCATGGCGTCCTGGGTTGAACTGCGGCGCAAGAGCAGCACGAACTCGTCGCCGCCATGTCGGCCGGCCACGTCGTGCGAACGCAGCAGATCCAGTGTGCAGCGCGAGACGAGCTTGAGCGCACGGTCGCCGGCAGCATGGCCGAGCTTGTCGTTGATCTGCTTGAAGTGGTCGATGTCCACCAGCAGCAAGGCTGCGCTGCCGGGTGCGTCGGCTTGCAATGCACGACGCGCCAGCTCTTCGAAACGGCGGCGGTTGGGAACCTGCGTGAGCATGTCGATGTTGGCCAGCACGCGCAGCTTGCGTCGCGACTGGCGCAAGTCGCGCTCGGTGCGCTGGCTGCTCATCGCCAATACGACGAAGGCAGTGATCAGCGAGCTCAGCGCGATTACCCCGGTTTGCAGTGTCGTGGTGCCCGAGGCGCCACGGTCCCAAAGGGTCACCAACAGCGGCACCAGGCTGGTCAGCATGAACAAGATGGCTAGGGCACGCAGGCCATCATGGGCATCGCTCCTGGCAGGCGCCAGCCAGGCCACCGTGGCTGCGTACAACAACGCCACGCCGGATGCGAGCAGCGGCAGCTGCGCTGCGAACGCCGTGCCGGCGAGCAAGAACGTGGCCAGCGCGGCGGCGAGCATCAGTGTGCCCAGCAGCCAAAGGTCGGCAGCGGCGCTGCCGGGCAGGTGCATGCGCGCATGAAAGCGGCGTAGCCCAAGCAGGCACAGCACGGGCCAGGGCACAAAAAGCAGTCGGGCCCAAGCCAAGTCGCCGGTCGACCCGTGCATCAGGGCCACGGCCGCGGCTGCGCCGGCATTCAGCCACAGGGCGCGCGTCCACCACTGCACACCCAGATGGGCGCGCTGCGTCAGGTCGTATGCGGTCAAGGCAACCGCCGCGACGACGAGCATGGCAGTGGCCAGCAACAGGGCCTGCGAGGTCGATTCCATGCCTGAAATTGTGCGGTTCCATATGTGCAAAAGCGTCACCCCAATGGGGGTTGATTGCAACAGGATGATTCGTCGTCTGCGCAGCCGTCACAAATCGACGCACGCCGACATCTGCAGCCCCGCGCCCGCGGCCGTGCCGCCACCGCGGTCCGCAACGGGCGCGCCTTTGGGCGAGAGTGCGATTGCCCTATGCTGCACGCATGAAGGAGCTTCTGGATTCGTTCTGGCGTGCGGCCGCGTACTGCCTGCATCCGCGCGTCATCCTGTGGTCGCTGCTGCCGCTGATCTTTGCCGTCGGGCTCGTGTTCGGCCTGGGCTGGTTCTTCTGGGAGGCCAGCGTCGCTGCCGTTCGCGCCTTGCTCGAACAATGGTCGATGGTGATGAGCTTCCTGGAGTGGCTCGATTCGGTCGGCGCCGCGGGCTTCCGCGTGGTGCTCGCGCCGCTCATCGTGGTGGCGTTGGCCGTGCCGGTGATCGTGGTGGCGTCGTTGCTGCTGGTGGCATGGTTCATGACGCCGGCCCTGGTGCGCCTGGTCGCTTCACGCCGCTTCGGCACGCTGGAGCGCAAGCATGGCGCGTCCTGGTTCACGGCCGTGATGTGGTCGATCGGCTGCATGCTGCTGGCGCTGGTGCTGCTGGTATTGAGCCTGCCGCTGTGGTTCATCCCCCCGCTAGTGTTGATCCTGCCGCCGTTGATCTGGGGCTGGCTGACCTACAAGGTGATGAGTTTCGATGCGCTGGTGGAACACGCCAGCGGGGACGAGCGCCGCCAACTGCTGCGCGAGCAGCGTTGGCCGCTGCTGGCCATCGGCGTCACCTCCGGCTACCTTGGCGCCGCACCGTCGCTGCTGTGGGCCGTGAGCGCGGCCACGCTGGTGCTGGCCCCGGTGCTGGTGGTGCTGTCGGTATGGCTGTACACGCTGATCTTCGCGTTCTCGTCGCTGTGGTTCGCTCACTACGCATTGGCGGCGCTGCAACGCCTGCGTCTGCAAGACGTGGTCGATCCTTTGCCCGAACCCGCGCTGCCGGCGCTCGCACCCGCGCCTGCGCCTGTCACCATCGACCTCGACCGGCCAACCGCTCTGCCGCCGCCATGAACTTCGGCCTGGTGGTCATCGGCGACGAGATCCTCTCCGGCAAACGCCAGGACAAGCACCTGGCCAAGGTTATCGAACTGCTCGGCGCGCGGGGTCTGGAGCTCACCTGGGCGCGTTATGCGGGCGACGACCGCGCGCAAATCACGCCTGTGTTGCGCGAGGCATTTGCCAGTGGCGACGTGGTCTTCAGCTGCGGCGGCATCGGGGCGACGCCGGATGACCACACGCGTCAGTGTGCCGCCGCGGCGCTGGACCTGCCCCTTGTACTGCACGCCGGCGCGCGCGACCTGATCATCGAGCGCATGCGTGATGTCGCCGCGGAGCAAGGTCTGCCTTTCGAGCCCGATCGACAAGACAACCAGCACCGCCTGAACATGGGCATGTTTCCGCGAGGCGCGGCGCTGATTCCCAATCCGTACAACAAGATTGCCGGCTTCTCGCTGGGCTCGATGTATTTCGTGCCGGGCTTTCCGGTGATGGCGTGGCCGATGATCGAATGGGTGCTCGACACCCACTACAAGCCCTTGTTCGGCCTGCGCGCGCAGGTCGAACGCTCGGTCATCGTCTTCGGCGGCATGGAGGCGTCGCTGACGCCTTTGATGGAAGAGGTCGAGCGCCGCTTCGCCGGTGTCAAGGTCTTCAGCCTGCCATGCGTCGATGCCAGCCACACCTGGGGCCGGCATATCGAGCTTGGGGTGAAGGGTCCAAGCCCGTCGGTCGACGACGCCTTTGTGGTGCTTCGCACGGGGCTGGATCAGCTGTCGGCACGTTGCGGCCCCGAAATGACGCGCGACTGATCCCATGCGTTCCTGATTGGTGCGTACGTACGCACCTAATCTGTGCATTATGCGTCTTCGGCAGTCAAACCCGAGCCACAGAAGGCGGCACCAACACCCGCGCCACGCTCCCCGCGAGTGACCAGTAGCGGGCATGCTTTCTGCTACATTCCCGTGCGCCTTGAGGGGTATTCCCTGAGGGTCGTGCACTTCAAAACCCACCGAATCCCCAATACGAGCGCTAGGAGAGCCCAGATGGCAAAGACTGTTGCCGACGTGATGAAGATGGTGAAGGAAAACGAGATCAAGTTCGTTGACTTCCGCTTCACCGACACCCGCGGCAAGGAACAGCACGTCACCGTGCCGGTGTCCCACTTCGACGAAGACAAATTCACCTCGGGCCACGCCTTCGACGGCTCGTCGATCGCCGGCTGGAAGGGCATCGAAGCCTCGGACATGCAGCTCATGCCCGACCCGAACACCGCCAACGTCGACCCGTTCTTCGAAGAGCCGACGCTGATCCTGACCTGCGACGTGGTCGAGCCCAGCGACGGCAAGCCCTACGAGCGCGACCCGCGCTCCCTGGCCAAGCGCGCCGAGGCCTACATGAAGGCATCGGGCCTGGGCGACACCGCCTTCTTCGGCCCGGAACCCGAGTTCTTTGTCTTCGACAGCGTGCGCTGGGGCAACGACATGTCGGGCTGCTTCTCGAAGATCGAGTCCGAGGAAGCTGCCTGGAACACCGGCAAGGAATACGAGCACGGCAACTCCGGCTATCGACCCAGCGTCAAGGGTGGCTATTTCCCGACGCCGCCGGTGGATTCGTTCCAGGACATGCGCTCGGAGATGTGCCTGATCTTGGAGACCGTGGGCATTCCCTGCGAAGTGCATCACCACGAGGTGGCCAACGCTGGGCAGATGGAAATCGGCACCAAGTTCAGCACGCTGCTGCAACGCGCCGACTGGGTGCAACTGCAGAAGTACGTGATCCAGAACGTGGCCCATGCCTACGGCAAGACCGCGACCTTCATGCCCAAGCCGATCGTCGGCGACAACGGCTCGGGCATGCACGTGCACCAGTCGGTGTGGAAGGACGGCAAGAACCTGTTTGCCGGTGACGGCTACGCCGGCCTGAGCGAATTTGCGCTGTTCTACATCGGCGGCATCATCAAGCATGCGCGCGCATTGAACGCCATCACCAACCCCGGCACCAACAGCTACAAGCGCCTGGTGCCCGGCTATGAAGCGCCGGTGAAGCTGGCCTATTCGTCGAAGAACCGCTCGGCGTCGATCCGCATCCCGCACGTCGCCAACCCCAAGGGCCGGCGCGTCGAGGCGCGTTTCCCCGATCCGCTGATGAACCCGTACCTTGGTTTTGCCGCGCTGCTGATGGCCGGTCTGGACGGCGTGGAAAACAAGATCCACCCCGGCGATGCCGCCAGCAAGGATCTGTACCACCTGCCGCCGGAAGAAGACGCGAAGATCCCGACCGTCTGCCACAGCCTGGACCAGGCGCTGGAGTACCTGGACAAGGACCGCGCCTTCCTGACCAAGGGCGGTGTCTTCACCGACGGCTACATCGACGCCTACATCGAACTGAAGATGCAGGAAGTGACGCGCTTCCGCATGGCCACGCATCCGGTCGAGTTCGACATGTACTACACGCTCTGAGTCAGGCATGCAGCACAAGAGGGACGGCACAAAGCCGTCCCTTTTTCCGTCTTGGGGGCTTCTCGGCCTGCGCCACAATCCGCGCTTACTCCGTCCGCACAGAAGGCGCGTACATGAAACGAGCGTGGATTGCCTGCCTGCCGGGGCTGTTGCTGACAATGGCCCAGACTGCGTTTGCCCAGTCGTCGACCATCGTCTACAAATGTCCGGGCAACGTCTACACCAGCGACCGCGAACTCAACGCCAAGCAGGCCGAAGACAAGGGCTGCAAGATCATCGAAGGCACGCCGATCACCGTCATCCAGGGGCGTACTCCACAGGCGGCGCGGCCTGCGAGCGTCAGCAACAGCAGCACCGGCAGCTCCGCGCGGCCCGCCGAAGCACGCGTGGACCCGCAGGCGCAACGCTCGCGCGACAGCGATTCGCGGCGCATCCTCGAGGTCGAACTGCGCCGCGAGGAGGATCGCCTGGCGGAACTGAAGCGCGAGTACAACAACGGCGAGCCGGAACGGCTGGGCAACGAGCGCAACTACCAGAAGTACCTGGACCGCGTGGCCGAGCTGAAAAGCGGCATCTCGCGCAAGGAAAGCGACATCGCCTCGATCAAACGCGAGATGGCCAAGCTGCCGCAGTGATCGGGCAGACGCCGGCACAGGCCCACGCTGGGGTGGGCAACGGGCGGCCTCGAGAATGACCGGTGACGCGCCCCCGCCGGGCTACGAGGCCTACGACCAGCTGGCCACGATGGTGGCCATCGCGCGCAGCGACGGGCATTGCCTGCTGGCCAATTCGACGCTGGAAAACGCAGTGGCGGTGTCGCGCCGCGCACTGCTCCGGGGCAGCGTGCTCGACTGGTTCATCGACCCCTTGCCGATGCGCGAAACGCTGTTCGCGTTGCGCCGCAACGAGGTCACCAGCGGCCGCTTCGAAGCGCAACTGAGGCGTGCTCCGGTCGGCTCGGCCGACCCGCTGCTGGTGCGTGTCAGCGTCAGCCAGATGGACACACCGGACTGGGCGCTGATGGAGATGGTGGAAATCGAACAACAGACGCGCCAGGACCGTGAGGAGCGCGCTCTTGGCCTGGCGCAGGCCAACAAGGAGCTGGTGCGCAACCTCGCGCACGAGATCAAGAACCCGCTGGGCGGCATTCGAGGCGCGGCGCAACTGCTGGAGATGGAGCTGAACTCGCGGCCGACCGGGCCGCTGCGCGGGCGCGGCAGTGCCATGCCCACCGTCAAGCCCTCGCGTTCGGTGGCCGCACGCGGCTTGAGCGAGTACACGCAGGTCATCATCCACGAGGCCGACCGGCTGCAGGCACTGGTCGACCGGCTGCTTGCGCCGCACCGCAAGCCGCATGTGGTGGGCGACGTGAACATCCACGAGGTCTGCGAGCGCGTGCGGCTGCTCATCCTGGCGGAATTCCCGCGCGGGCTGGACCTGCAGCGCGACTACGACACCTCGATCCCGGAATTTCGCGGCGACCGCGAGCAACTCATCCAGGCGGTGCTGAACATCGTGCGCAACGCCACCCAGGCGCTGGCTGAGCAGATTGCGGCCGGAAGTGCCCGATTGATATTGCGTTCGCGCATCGCCCGTCAGGTCACCATCGGTAAGCAGCGCTATCGATTGGCACTGGAATTGCATATCCAGGATAACGGGCCGGGTGTGCCCGAGTCGATACAGGACCGCATCTTTCATCCGCTGGTGTCGGGGCGGGATGGCGGCTCCGGGCTCGGGCTGACACTGGCGCAGACCTTCGTGCAACAACATCAGGGCACGATCGAATATGACAGCGTGCCCGGACGAACGAACTTCAAGATCCTCATTCCCTTGCCCTGATGACGCCGGACCGCTGAACGCATGAAACCCATCTGGATCGTTGACGACGACCACTCGATCCGCTTCGTGCTGGAGAAGGCGTTGGCGCGCGAACAGTTCGAGGTGCGCAGCTTCGCCAGTGCGCGCGAAGTGCTCGCTGCGCTGGACGATGACGAGCCCCAGATCATGGTCAGCGACATCCGCATGCCGGGTGGATCGGGCATCGATCTGCTGGCCAAGGTGAAGGCGCGTTTGCCGGGTTTGCCGGTGATCGTGATGACCGCGTATTCCGATCTGGACAGCGCCGTCTCGGCCTTCCAGGGCGGCGCCTTCGAGTACCTGCCCAAACCCTTCGACGTGCCCAAGGCGGTGGAGCTGATCCGCCGCGCGGTGGAGGAAAGCCTGCGCGAAGAGGTGCGCGACACTTCGTCCGCGCCGATGCCTGAAATGCTCGGCCAGGCACCGGCCATGCAGGACGTGTTCCGTGCCATCGGACGCTTGAGCCAGAGCACGGTGACGGTGATGATCACGGGCGAAAGCGGCTCCGGCAAGGAACTCGTGGCGCGTGCACTGCACAAGCACAGCCCGCGCGCCGGCGGGCCTTTTGTCGCCATCAACACCGCGGCGATTCCGAAAGACCTGCTGGAGAGCGAGCTCTTCGGCCACGAGCGCGGCGCCTTCACCGGCGCGCAGACGATGCGCCGCGGCCGCTTCGAGCAGGCCGACGGCGGCACGCTGTTCCTGGACGAAATCGGCGACATGCCCTTCGACCTGCAGACACGGCTGCTGCGCGTGCTGAGCGACGGGCAGTTCTATCGCGTCGGCGGCCACCAGCCCTTGAAGAGCAGCGTGCGCGTCATCGCCGCCACGCACCAGAACCTGGAGGAGCGGGTGCGCGCGGGCTCGTTCCGCGAAGACCTGTTCCATCGGCTGAACGTCATCCGGCTGCGCTTGCCGGCGCTGCGCGAACGGCGCGAGGACGTGGCCATGCTGACGCGCTTCTTCCTGCAGAAGAGCGCGAAGGAACTCGGCGTCGACGCCAAGCGCATCACCGAGCCTGCGCTGCAGCAGTTGATGGCCTTCGACTTCCCGGGCAACGTGCGCCAGCTCGAGAACCTGTGCCACTGGCTGACGGTGATGGCGCCGTCGCAGGTGGTGGAGGCCAAGGACCTTCCGCCCGAGTTGCTGCCTCACGCCGATACGGGCAAGCGCGAAGTCGCCCCGGCGCACGCCGAGGCGGCGCCGGTTGCAGCGGCATCGGCCAGCGGCGGCCCAGCCGTGCCCGCAGCGCCTGCTGTCGAGACGGTGCCTGACCGCTCGACGGGTGCGTCCTGGCTCGGCGATCTGCAGCGTGAGGCGCGTGGCCTGCTCGAAGCCGGCGTGCCCGATGTCTGGGATCAGCTGTCGCGCAAGTTCGAAGGGCAGATGATCCACACCGCACTCGAAGTCACACGCGGGCGACGCATCGAGGCGGCGCAGAAGCTGGGTATCGGGCGCAACACCATCACGCGCAAGATCCAGGAACTGGGGCTCGACGACTGAGCCTGACGCTGCGAGCGCGCAGCGTGCTCGCAACCGGCTTCAAAGACCCAGTTCGACGACCACCGGCGCGTGATCGCTGGGCCGCTCGTTCTTGCGCGGCAGCTTGTCGATGATGCAGGCGCTGACCCGCGCCTTCAGTGCGGCGCTCACCAGGATATGGTCGATGCGCAGGCCCTGGTTCTTGCGGAATGCCAGGTTGCGGTAGTCCCACCAGCTCCAGCTCTTGGGCGGCTGCTCAAACAGGCGGAAGGCATCCACCAGCCCCAGGCCGACGAGCGTGCGGAAATGTTCCCGCTCCTGCGGCGTGCAAAGGATCTGCCCGGCCCAGGCCACCGGGTCGTACACGTCGCGGTCCTCGGGCGCGATGTTGAAGTCGCCCATCAGCACCAGCTGCGGGTGCGCGGTCAACTCCTCGCGCAACCAATCGCTCAATGCGGCCAGCCAGCGCATCTTGTACTGGAACTTGTCGCTGTCCGGCGCCTGGCCGTTGGGCACGTAGGCGCCGACGATGCGAAGGCCATCGATGGAGCCGGTAATGACACGTGCCTGTGCGTCGTCGAAGCTCGGGATGTTCTTGACGATGGCATCGGCGCCGGTGCGCGACAGCAGCGCCACGCCGTTGTAGGTCTTTTGGCCGAACCAAGCGACGCGGTAACCCGCCGCTTCAATTTCGGAGGCAGGAAACTTGTCGTCGCTGAGCTTCGTTTCCTGCAGCACCAGCACATCTACAGGATTGACCGCAAGCCAATCCAGCACCTGGGGCAGGCGCACGGCAAGTGAGTTGACGTTCCAGGTGGCAAGTCTCAAGAGAATCTCTACGGATCAAAGCTCGGTCCATTATGGCAACCCAAGCCAAGCGTGTACCTACGAGAACGCTCGCTGCGTCTGTGGAATGTGCCCGCCACGCTGCTCTCGAAACGTGGCAATCAGCAGGCTGGGCGGCACGTAGCCTTGGCAGCATCGGCGTACGCGACGAACGTCTCGATTTGATCTTCAGTCAGATCCGACAAGACGATGGTCGGTTCGTTCGTGGGCTATTGCCGTACAAGCCAGATCGACGCGGGATAAACTGATTTTCCTGCTTGTTGCAGGTGCTCTCGACCGCCGCGCACAAGCTTGAAGTCATCCCAACAACAGGTCTGCCTCGACTTCAGCGGAGCGCAGGCGCGCCGCCTGGCTACTTGGCTGCTCGCGCTTGAATGCCTTCTGGTGGCGCTGTACCTGTTGAATCGAAGCTTCGGCAGTCCCTTTCGGCCGATCAACGATCTGCTGGATCTCGACGGTGAACGCAGCCTGGCAGTCTGGTTTTCGGCCACACAGCTCTTTGTCGTCGCAGTGGTGCTGGCGCTGGTTGCAAGGCTGGACGTGGACCGAGCCGTCGCGCTGACGCGCTTGCTGTGGCTCGTCAGCGCAGGCTTCATCTTTCTCTCTATTGACGAAGCCCTGTCGGTGCACGAACAAGTCACCGGTGTGCTGAAGCATCTGACCTGGGTGCCGCGTTTTCGTGGAGATCACGGCATTTGGGTCTTTCTCTACGGACTGATAGGCTCGGCCCTGATGCTCATGTGTCTGCGGCCCTTGCTGGCATGGCGGGTCCGCCGTCCCTACCCTGTCGCCTGCATGTTCAGCGGCTTCGCGATCCTGCTCGTTGGCGGTGTCTTGCTGGAGGTGTTGAGCTACCAGTTCATCCGCAACCGAGGGCTGCCGGTGCTTTACACCGCCGAAGTGTGCCTTGAAGAACTTCTCGAGATGGTCGGTGGCACGCTCGTGCTATACGGTGCACTTCTCCTGCTGTTGGCCGAATCGGCGGCTCGCGTTGCTGGAGGAGTTGGAGTTCCTGCGGTGGGGGCCACCCGACTCCCTGCCAAAGCTGCTTGATGATCTACAGAATTCCTCGCTCGTCAGCAGGCCAGCGCTTGCCGATTTGATCTGCAGCAATCTGTCTTGCGGCCAGAGAATCGGTGACCGCACCGCGCGGTTAGACTCGTGGGGCCGCCTCCCGCTTGGCACTTCAAGTAGTTGGCTTCCGACAAGATTACATTTTGTTTCCATAACGAATGCCAAAACCCACGCGCCAGATATCCGGCTTGGTTGCTGCGTAAGACGTGGCTGGCCTGAGCAATCTTTCAGTCTAAAGCGTCTTGTTATTGAACTGACTATGGCCTATCAGACGCTGATCATCGAGCCGGGCCTTGCCGAGCGTCACTATTGGCGCGACCTATGGCGTTATCGAGAGCTTTTCTACGTACTCGCGTGGCGCGACATCGCTGTACGTTATAAGCAGACCGTTATTGGTCTTGCTTGGGCAATCCTGCAGCCCTTCTTGACCATGGTGGTTTTTACGATCATCTTCGGTAAGCTGGCGAAGATGCCATCCGAGGGTGACACTCCTTATGCGCTGATGGTGTTCGCTGGATTGCTGCCTTGGCAGTTTTTCTCGACGTCACTTTCATCCGCATCGCAAAGCCTCATTGGGAATGCCAACCTGATCAGCAAGATTTATTTTCCGCGACTTATCGTACCGACTGCGGCCATTGTCGTGGCTTTCGTGGATTTTCTAGTCAGCTTCAGCATTCTGCTGGCGATGATGGTTTGGTACCAGTTCATGCCTGGCTGGCAGATCCTGACTCTTCCGTTGTTCGTGCTCATGGCTTTCCTTGCTGCGTTGGGCCCTGGGCTATGGATCACCTCGCTCAACGTCAAGTACCGTGATTTTCGCTACGTGATTCCCTTCATCGTGTCGATGGGTCTCTATGTCTCTCCGGTCGGGTTCAGTTCGTCGGTTATCCCGGAACAATGGCGGTTGCTGTACTCGATGAATCCCGTTGTCGGCGTCATCGACGGTTTCCGGTGGGCTATTCTCGGTGGCCAAGCAAAGCTCTACTGGCCGGGCTTTGTCATGAGTTGTGTCCTCATTGCCTGTTTTCTCTGGCTGGGCATTCGCCAATTCCGGCGCATGGAAAAGAGCTTCGCCGACCTGATCTGATTCATGTCCGATATCGCCATCAAAGTCGAAGGGCTCAGCAAATCGTATCTCGTCGGCCACAACAATGCCAGGGCCGAGCGCTACACCGCTTTGCGCGACGTCATCGCCCGCAACGCGCGGAACTTGGCGCGCAAAACCCGCGACATGTTCCAAGGCCGTCCCATCATCCAAGGCGACGAGGTCGAAGAGTTCTGGGCGCTAAAGGATGTCTCGTTCGAGATCAAGCGCGGAGAGACCATGGGCATCATCGGCCCCAATGGCGCGGGCAAGTCGACTTTGCTGAAAGTGCTGAGCCGGATTACGGAGCCGACCAAGGGACGCATCGTCCTCCAAGGGCGTGTCGCCAGCCTGCTGGAGGTTGGCACCGGCTTTCACCCGGAGTTGACAGGGAGGGAGAACATCTTCCTCAATGGTGCCATCCTTGGCATGACGCGGACGGAGATCCAGCGCAAGTTCGACGAGATCGTGGCCTTCGCGGAGGTCGAGAAATTTCTCGATACGCCGGTCAAGCGTTATTCGTCTGGCATGTATGTGCGACTGGCTTTCGCTGTCGCAGCGCATCTGGAACCGGAGATTCTCATTGTTGACGAAGTGCTGGCGGTGGGAGATGCGCAGTTTCAGAAGAAATGCCTCGGAAAGATGGACGATGTGGCAAAGGCGGGGCGCACGGTTCTATTTGTCAGTCATCAAATGACAGCTGTTACTGCCCTATGTCAGAAGGCTATATTGTTGGCTAACGGGTCCGTCAGTAGTACTGGTATAACTGAGAATGTCATCAGTGAATACCTTCGAAGTCGGGAGACTTATCATGAGGACCTAAGCAAAGCACCGCGGCGCGCCGGCGAGGGCAGGATTAGGTTTGTGAGTTATAGGGTCAAACATACAGGCATAGATGTTCCGCCTATTGAGAGCTCGAGCGGTGGATTGGCTATCGAGGTCGACCTCTGTGCATCAAGCAGTCACATTGAAAACTTGCTTGTCTCAATAGGCGTATCGTCTAGTATCGGAGAGTTCTTGTTCAGTTGCCCCGCGGTTCTGTCGGTACCCATAGATAGGGCGGCACTCCAAAGTGATGTCTTTACTGCGAGACTAGAATTTGTGAATGTGCCCCTGGCGCCAGGAACGTATCGACTCAACTTCTTCTGCGAACAAAATGGTATTATCCAAGACTATCTTACTGATGTCGGCGTCCTGGAGGTAGAGTACGGATGGGCTGGTGAGAATGAAGAGTTGGTTTCTAGATTGAGAAGGAAAGGCGTTCTAGTCGACTATCGTTGGTCGATGTAGAAGACTTATCTCGCATATCGCATATGAGGATCTACCAGACCATTCATAAGTACCATTCCTATGTTCCGCTGTTTGAGAGCAGATACGGCGTGACTGACAGTATGGATTTTGAGAGCCTGCGGTGCTTGGTGATCGACGACGGTTATGCATCGACCTATATTTTACAGCCAGCCCTAGACCATGAACCGGAGAAAGTGTTCTTTACGGTTTGGGATTACGACCGACTTCAATATTTGTGGGCCAGGGAACATGGCTTGAATAGCCGTGACTTGGTGGAGATCAAGCTGGCGCAGATCGAAGAATACAAGCCCGATGTTTTCTACAATCTCTCGGCAGTTTATGACAATGGGTTCATCAGGCGGCTCGGTAAGCGAAAAGATCGCAAAGATGTTTACTGGAACGGCATTATCGAATCTGAGCCTATGACTTTTCCCGAGTACGACGGCCAACTGTCGTTGCATCGCCCCTATATTGATTATTGGTCACGGCGTGGCCTCAGGGCCAAAGAGTTGCAGCCGGGTATCCCAGATGCTTGGTCATTGATCGACGCAACACAGAAGAGCATTGATGTATTGGTCTATGGACAGTATGTCAATGGCATGTTCGACAAACGTAATGATCTGATCCTGAAGTTGCTTCGCTACAAGGGGGAAAGCGGGCGAGATGTGCGTTGCCATCTTGACTACAAGGAACAGCGACCTACGATCTTCCGGATCCCGAAGCTGCCGTGGACACGCGTGCGCCTGCCGATGGTCACGTTTCCGCGCGCAGTCATCAGGAATGAGTCGCTGCCGCCCCTATATGGCGACGCCCTTTACCGCGCGATCGCGCAGTCACGCATCGTGGTCAACGCCTATACGGACAACAACCACAGTTTCAAGAGCAACATGCGGCTCTTCGAGGCAACTGGTTTGGGAGCCTTCCTAATCTCCGAAGTGGGCACCTACCCCGACGGTTTTACGCCGGGTGTTGATTTCTATACCTACAGGGATTCGGCGGAGTTGATTGCGCAGATTGAGCGTGTTCTCGGTGACTGGCCGGCCCACGCAGAGATGGCCGCCGCAACCCGGCGCAAGATCAGTCGGCTATACAGCAAGGAACGGCAATGGCGAAGTTTTTTGGATTTCGCCGAAAGCCTGTGACGGCGTCGCACTGCGTCGTTTTGGGTTTGAGTAGGTTGAGCAGCGGCGCCAGCATATCGACAGCCTCGCCGACGCGAACCAGCGGCGGCAGGCCCCGCGCCGGCGCGTCGCGCCTGGCATAGGCGGGTTCACAGCAGGTCCTCGGCTCGCTCCAGCCCGCGCGTGACACGTGTCCACCGTTGCGAGAAGCTCGCGCAGCGGCGGTCCAAGGCTGGGAACAAGGTTGGCGCGGCGTCCATTCGCACCACGCACTGCAGCCTGCGCTCACGCCACCTCCCCGCTACGGATGGCCGCCGAGCGCTCGCGAATCGCCTGCTTCTGGGCTGCGCTCAGGCGCGCCACGTTCTTCACCTGCAGCGCCATTCGCGGGTTGGACGACAGTGCGGCCTCGTGCTTCATCAGGAAGTCCCAGTACAGCGTGGTGAACGGGCAGGCCGTGTCGCCAGTGCGCTGCGCGGGGTCGTAGCGGCAGCCCTTGCAATGCGGGCTCATGCGCTGGATGTACTTGCCCGTCGCCACGTAGGGCTTGCTGGCCATCAGGCCGCCGTCGGCGTACTGGCTCATGCCCAGGGTGTTGGGTAGCTCCACCCATTCGACCGCATCGACATAGACCGCCAGGTACCAGGCATGCACCTGCTGCGGCTGCACCCCAAGCATCAGCGCATAGAGGCCGGTGACCATCAGGCGCTGGATGTGGTGGGCGTAGCCGTGCTGCAGCGTCTGCGTGATCGCATCACGCAGGCAGGCCATGTCGGTGGCGCCGGTCCAGTACCAGGCGGGCAGGTCTTCGTGCGCGTCCAGCGCATTGAGCTCGGCATAGCCGGGCATGCGCGTCCAGTAGATGCCGCGCACGTACTCGCGCCAGCCGAGGATCTGACGCACGAAGCCTTCCACGCTGGCCAGCGGCGCCGCGCCGGTGCGGTACGCGGCCACGGCCGCATCCACCACCTCGCGCGGGTTGAGCAGCTTCAGATTCAGGGGCGCCGCCAGGTGCGCGTGGTACAGCCAGGGTTCGCCGGGCCACATCGCGTCCTGATAGCGGCCGAACTGGGGCAGACGTTCGGTGACGAAGCGCTGCAGCGCGACGAGGGCCTGCTCGCGTGTCACCGGCCATGCGAAGCGGTCCAGCTTTCCGGGGTGGCTGGCGAAGCGCGCCTCCACCAGCGCAATCACCTCACGCGTGATCGCATCGGGCTCGAACACCGCGGGCGAGGGCACGGTGCCGGGGCCGGCGGCGCCGAAGGCTTCGCGATTGTCCGCGTCGAAGTTCCACTGGCCGCCTTCGGGCTGGTCGCCCTGCATCAGCACGCCGTGGCGCTTGCGCATCTCGCGGTAGAAGTACTCCATGCGCAGCGACTTGCGGCCGCGCGCGTGCGCCGCGAACTCGCGCACCGTGCCGTAGAAGTGACGGTCCTCCCGAATGTCCAGCGGCAGGCCGTGCGCCTGCGCCACATTCTTGATCGCCTGCAATACGCGCCAGTCGCCCGGCGCCGTCATCACCAGGCCGGCAGGGCGCAGGCGATCGACGTCGGCGTGCAATTGCGCCTGCAGGCTGCCGTGGTTGGCGGGGTCGTCCAGCCGCGTGTGGTGCAAGGGCCGGCCGGCGGCGCTCAGGGCCTGCGCGAAATGGCGCATCGCGGCCAGGAACATCACCGTGCGCGGCTTGCTCGACCACACGTGCGTCGACTCCTCGGCCACCTCGGCCATCCACACCGCGTCGTGCGCGTTCTCGAAGCCGTCGAACGCGGCGGCGTCCAGGTCGAGCTGGTCGCCCAGCACCAGCACCAGGTGGCGCAGTTCAGCCACGACGGGCCTTGCTGCGCCGGCAGGCGTCGGAGCAGAACTTCACCTCGTCCCAGGTGCGCGCCCAGCGGCGGCGCCAGCTCATGGGCCGGCCGCAGGCCACGCAGGGCTTGCTGGGCAGGGCGGCCTTGTTGCCGCGGAATGCGGGGGCGGGCGATGTCATCGGCAAGGACGCTTCTGTCTGGCGGCGTTCAGGCTCCGGCCGACGAAGGTGTGCGGCGTCGACCGCCGGCAGCGATGACCCAGCGGCCGTCCGATATCCGCATCCGACCGCCTAGTTGTCCAAGGACAACGCCTCGGCGCAGTGGTAAGGCATGAGCAGTCGACCGTCCGCGCCCGGCAGCGCTTCGATCTGGATGCGCGGTGCCGATGAAATGACCGATCCGAAGATCGTCGCGAAGGCCACGTCCGCGGCATCTCGGCCGGTGCCGAAACGCACGAATCCCATCGGGATGGCGGTGCCCGAGGGGTCGAACATGTACCAGCGATCGTCCAGATAGGCTTCGACGTAGGCGTGGAAGTCGGTCGGGCCGAGGGCCGGGTCGGCGCCGTAATCGATGCCGGTGGTGAAGCGCGCAGGGATGTTCATCGCCCGACACAGCGCGATCATCAGGTGCGCGAAATCGCGGCACACACCCACCGTTTCGAGCAGCGTGTCGATGGCCGAGGTGTTGGAGTTCGACGTGTTCTGGGTGAAGCGGGTGCGCTGCAGGACCCAGTCGCGAATGCCCTGCACCCGGCTGTAGCCTCGGCCCTGCTGGCCAAACTCGCGCATGGCGAACTTCAGCAAGCGGTCCGACTCGCAATACCGGCTCGGGTAGATGTAGCTCAGCACCTGCGCCGGCAGCCGCGCCACTGGCGCTTCTGCAATGTCCTGCGGCTGCGCGATGTGGTGCGAGAGATCGACCGTGGCGCTGTAGGCCAGCCGCAGCGGGCCTGGCATGGCGCTGAAGCGCAGGTAGCGGTTCAAGGTGGCCGGGTCGGTCTCGACCTGCGTCGGCACATTCTGGTTCAGCGTCAGCGATTCCTCCAGCACGTGCTGGCGCTTCGTGTGCGCGGCATGGATGTTGAAGATGAAGTCGCAGCCGGGGTCGAAGACTTCGTAATCCAGCTCCAGCGACAGGCGCAGCCGGATCATGCTTGCCACCCATCGGCGCGCAGAGCGATTGCGTCCTGCAGGTACAGCAGGCCGAAGGTGTGTGGCGATTGGTGCGTCGAGGTGTCGATGGGGTTCTCCGTGATGACGCACCTTAGCACCGGTGGCACGGAATGACGCTCGCCCTGCGGCAATCCCCTTCGATCGGCCATCAGCAGCGAACGCCAGACTCTTCGCTCGCACTGCACCCGGGCCCCGGTGGCCGCATGTCGCCTTGCGGCGCCGTGCGCGTGGCTTCAGCCCTTGGCGTGGTAGCTGAACATCCAGTGCACGCAGAACCGATCCTTCAGACGGCCGAAGCGCAAAGGACCGATACAACGGCGGTCTGCGTGGCGGCCTGCCTCGCTTCAGGGCTTGCGTGAGTAGTGCACACGGCAGTAGCGCCAACCCTGCCCGGAGTCGTGCGCACTGCGCTCGGTGGCAATGAACTCGTCGCGCGACCAAACGGGAAACGATACATCGCCCTCGAAGTCGCGATCGATCTCGGTCAGCCACAGCCGCTGCGCATCGGGCAACGCCTGCGCATAGATGTCGGCCCCGCCGATGACAAAGGCCGTGGGGACATCGGCCAGCCGCTTGCGCGCCGCGTCCAGCGAGTCCACCAGCTCGGCGCCCGGCGCGTCGAACCTCGCATTGCGCGTGATGACGAGGTTGCGCCGCCCGGGCAGTGGGCGAAATCGGGGCGGCAGCGACTCCCAGGTCTTGCGACCCATGATGACCGGGTGGCCACGTGTCGTCTCCCTGAAGAACTGCATGTCCTCGGGAATGTGCCAGAGCAGCCGGTTGCCCTTGCCGATGACGCCATTGCGCGCCACCGCGGCAATGAGCACCAGTTCAGGACACGTCGCCATGGGCACCGGACCGCTAAACCGCCACGGGCGCCTTGATGGCGGCATGGTGCTGGTAATCCTGCACCTCGAAGTCCTCGTACGCATAGTCGAAGATCGACGCCGGCCGGCGCTTGATGTGCAGCACCGGGTACGCGAAGGGTGTGCGCGCGAGTTGCGTCTGCACCTGCTCGTGGTGGTTGTCGTAGATGTGGCAGTCGCCGCCCGTCCAGATGAAATCGCCCACGGCCAGTTCGCACTGCTGCGCCAGCATGTGCGTCAGCAGCGCATAGCTGGCGATGTTGAAGGGCACGCCGAGGAAGATGTCGGCGCTGCGCTGGTACAGCTGACAGCTGAGCTTGCCTTCGGCGACATAGAACTGGAAGAAGGCGTGGCAGGGCAGCAGCGCCATCTGGGACAGCTCGGCCACGTTCCAGGCACTGACGACGATGCGGCGCGAATCAGGGTTGGCTTTAAGCTGCCTCACCACCTCGGCGATCTGGTCGATATGCCCACCATCCGGCGTGGGCCAGTTGCGCCACTGCACGCCGTACACCGGGCCCAGATCCCCGTTGGGTGCTGCCCATTCGTCCCAGATGCTCACGCCGCGTTCCTGCAGCCAGCGCGCATTGCCATCGCCACGCAGGAACCACAGCAACTCAAGCGCGATGCTCTTGAAGTGCACCTTCTTCGTCGTCACCAGCGGGAAGCCTTCGTTCAGAGTCGAAGCGCATCTGGTGGCCGAACACGCTGCGCGTGCCGGTGCCGGTGCGGTCGCCCTTGGCCACGCCATGTTCGAACACATGACGCATGAAGTCTTCGTACTGGGAGCGGATGGGGCGGGGCATGACGAGCCTGTGGAACGCAACGCTCAATTATCCGCTGGCGGCGCGCCGTGCCTTCGTGTCCTGTCTTGCCGCTTCGCGTTCAATCGTCCGTGAACGCAATCGCCTTCTCGGTACAGGCAGCAGTACGGCGCATAGCCGAAATTCAAGCGCCGCTGTACGCGAAGTTGTGGTGCAGCAAAGCCGGGCCCGGGCAGGCCGCGACGCTTCGGTTCGACGGTCGGCTGCGCCGACTGCCCTGCGGTGCTCAGCCCCATGGCCTCGTCGCCAACTCACTTCGCGCCCTGCGGGCGCTACGTTCAGACAGTCGCGACGAAGTCAGATCACGAGGCGCGCTGCGCGCGCTGGCCATGGGACTTGCGCTCCTCGGCGTCTCACAGGCGCGTCGCGGCCTGCCCGGGCCCGGCTTTGCACCAACGCTGGTGGTGCTCGGCGAGAACAAACCAAGCCTCGCCCTCGCGCCAGGCGGGTGCCGCCTGACGCGACACGCGGATCCATAAGAGGTAGCGGTCTCTCATGGGCAGCCGCGGCTCGCGCCGAATGTGGACCACGATCGCCCTACGACTGACTCCCGGTCCGTAAGGGCGCGCGTGGCTGCACTGTTCAATGCCCGGACGCTCCCGACGCCCCGATGCCGGTTTCCGACCGCACCTGCTGCGCCAGGAAGCCGGCACGGTCCGTCGCCGCGCGCGGGCTTCTGTCGAGGATCGAGAACAGCCAGATGCCGACGAAGCCGATGGTCATCGAGAACAGCGCCGGCGATGCATAGGGGAACAGCGCCGAGCCCTTCGGGTTGCCGAGCGTGACTTCCCACACCGACGGCGACACGATGGTCAGCAGCACCGACGAGATCAGGCCGAGGAAGCCACCGACGACCGCGCCGCGCGTTGTGCAGTCCTTCCACAGCACCGACATCAACAGCACCGGGAAGTTGGCCGACGCGGCGATGGCGAAGGCCAGGCTGACCATGAAGGCGATGTTCTGCTTCTCGAAGGCGATGCCCAGCACCACCGCGACGACGCCCAGCGCGACGGTGGTCAGGCGCGACACCTTCAACTCGGCGGCGCTGTCGGCGTTGCCCTTCTTGATCACCGTCGCATACAGGTCATGCGACACCGCCGAGGCACCCGACAGCGTCAGTCCCGCCACCACGGCCAGGATGGTGGCGAAGGCCACCGCCGAGATGAAGCCGAGGAAGACGTTGCCGCCGACCGCATTGGCCAGGTGGATGGCTGCCATGTTGCCGCCGCCGAGCAGGCCGCCCTTGGCGTCGAGGAACTGCGGGTTGGTCAGCACGAAGGTGATCGCGCCGAAGCCGATGATGAAGGTCAGGATGTAGAAGTAGCCGATCCAGGTGGTGGCCCACAGCACCGACTTGCGCGCCTCCTTGGCGTTGGGCACGGTGAAGAAGCGCATCAGGATGTGCGGCAGCCCGGCGGTGCCGAACATCAGCGCCATGCCGAAGCTGATGGCCGAGATCGGGTCCTTGATGAAGCCGCCCGGGCCCATGATCGAGAAGCCCTGCGCGGCGGCCTCCTCCGGCGTCTTGCCGGCGGACGCGGCAATGCCGGTCTTGATCTCGACCGCCTTGGCGAACATGGCTTCGGTGCTGAAGCCGAAGTTGTAGAGCACCATGAAGGCCATGAACGATGCGCCGGCCAGCAATAGGCAGGCCTTGATGATCTGCACCCAGGTGGTCGCGGTCATGCCGCCGAAGAGCACATAGACCATCATCAGCGCGCCGACGATGACCACCGCGATCCAGTACTCCAGCCCGAACAGCAGCTTGATCAACTGGCCCGCGCCGACCATCTGCGCGATCAGGTAGAAGGCCACCACGACCAAGCGTGCCCGACGCGGCGAAGACGCGCACCGGCGTCTGCGAGAAGCGGAACGCCGCCACGTCGGCGAAGGTGAACTTGCCGAGGTTGCGCAGCCGCTCGGCGAGCAGGAAGGTGACCACCGGCCAGCCGACGAGAAAGCCGATCGAATAGATCAGCCCGTCGAAGCCGCCGACCATCACCGCCGCCGAGATGCCGAGGAAGGAGGCCGCCGACATGTAGTCGCCGGCAATCGCCAGGCCGTTCTGGAAGCCGGTGATGCCACCGCCGGCGGTGTAGAAATCGGCCGCGGACTTGGTCTTGGCCGCCGCCCACTTGGTGATGAACAGCGTGCCGATGACGAACGCGCCGAACATGCTGATCGCGGTCCAGTTGGTGGCCTGCTTGTCGGCCTGGCCCAGGTCGGCGCCGGCCGCCCACACCGCCACCGACACACCGCACAGCGCGGCCAGCGTGAGCGCCTGGCGCATCAAATCCGACATGCGCTTCATTTGAGCGCCTCCTTGGCGATCTGTTCGGTCAGCGTGTCGTACTCGCTGTTCGCGCGGCGCACGTAGATGGCGGTGATGACGATGGTGAAGACGATGATGCCCAGCCCGATCGGCATGCCGATGGTGGTCACGCCAGCGCCGATACGCGTCGCCAGGAAGGGCTTGTCGAAGGCCACCAGCAGGATGAAGCCGTAGTACACGACCATCATCGCCAGCGCCAGCCACCAGCCCAGGCGGGAGCGTTTGGATTTCAGTTCCTGGTACTTCGGGTTGTTCGCGATGCGGGCTGTCAGGTCGGTGGTGGCCATGTCAATTCCTCTCGGAGAGTTGGTCCAGGATGGCGGGGTTCTCCAGCGTCGACGTGTCCTGTGTCACCGCCTCGCCCTTGGCGATCGAGCGCAGCAGCCGGCGCATGATCTTTCCGCTGCGAGTCTTGGGCAGGTTGTCGCCGAAGCGGATGTCCTTCGGCTTGGCGATCGGGCCGATTTCCTTGGCCACCCAGTTGCGCAACTCGGTGGCGATCTTCTTCGCCTCGTCGCCGGTGGGCCGCGCACGCTTGAGCACGACGAAGGCGCAGATCGCCTCGCCGGTGGTCTCGTCGGGCCGGCCGACGACGGCGGCTTCGGCCACCAGCTCGGTGTGCGACACCAGCGCCGATTCGATCTCCATCGTGCCCATGCGGTGGCCCGATACGTTGAGCACGTCGTCGATGCGACCGGTGATCGTGAAGTAGCCGGTTTCCTTGTCGCGGATGGCGCCGTCACCGGCCAGGTAGTAGCCCTTGAGCTCATCCGGGAAGTAGCTCGACTTGAAACGCTCGGGCTCGCCCCAGATGGTGCGGATCATGCTCGGCCAGGGCTTCTTCACCACCAGGATGCCGCCCTGCGCCGTTGGGCACATCGTTGCCCGATTCGTCGACGATCGCCGCATCGATGCCGGGGAAGGGCAAGGTGCAGGAGCCCGGCACCAGCGGCGTCGCGCCGGGCAGCGGCGTGATCATGTGGCCGCCGGATTCGGTCTGCCAGAAGGTATCGACGATCGGGCAGCGTCCGCCGCCGATATGCTTGTGATACCACTCCCAGGCGGCTGGGTTGATGGGCTCGCCCACCGATCCGAGGATGCGCAGGCTGCTCAGGTCGTATCGGTCCGGGTGCACCGCTGCATTGCCCTCGGCCACCTTGATGAGCGAGCGGATGGCGGTGGGCGCGGTGTAGAACACGCTGACCTTGTGCTTCTCGATGGTCTTCCAGAAACGGCCGCCATCCGGAAACGTGGGCACGCCTTCGAACACCACTTGCGTGGCACCGAGGGCCAGCGGGCCGTACGCAATGTAGGTGTGGCCGGTGACCCAGCCGATGTCCGCCGTGCACCAGAAGACATCGTCCGGCTTCAGGTCGAAGGTCCACTGCGTGGTCAACGCCGCGTGCAGCAGGTAGCCGCCCGTCGAATGCTGCACACCCTTCGGCTTGCCGGTGGAGCCGCTGGTGTAGAGCAGGAACAGCGGGTGCTCCGCGCCGACCCATTCGGGTTCGCAGGTCGTGCCCTGCGCCTGCATCTCCTCGTGCATCCAGCGGTCGCGTGACGCATCCCAGGCGATGGTGCCGCCCGTGCGGCGGTAGACGATCACGTTCTTCACCGTCTCGCAACCGCCGAGCGCTATGGCTTCGTCGACGATGGCCTTCAGCGGCAAGGCCTTGCCACCGCGTAGCTGTTCGTCGGCGGTGATCACCATCACGGCACCGGCGCCCTCGACACGGTCGCGCAGGCTTTGTGCCGAGAAGCCGCCGAAGACCACCGAATGCGGCGCGCCGATGCGCGCGCAGGCCTGCATCGCGACGATGCCCTCGATGCTCATCGACATGTAGATGACGACGCGGTCGCCGCGCTGAACGCCGCGCGCGCGCAGTGCGTTCGCCAGCCGGCAGGTGCGCTCCAGCAGCTCCGCGTAGCTCACGCGCGTGACCTGGCCGTCGTCGGCCTCGAAGATGATGGCGGTCTTCTCGCCCAGGCCGCGCTCGACCTGGCGGTCCAGGCAGTTGTAGGACACGTTCAGCGTGCCGTCTTCGAACCACTTGAAGAACGGCGCGTTGCTGTCGTCGAGGCCCTTCGTGAAGGGCGTCTTCCAGCTCACGAACTCGCGCGCCAGGCGCGACCAGTAACCGCTGTAGTCGGCTTCGGCCTCGGCCACCAGCTTGCGATAGGCCGCCATGCCGGACACGTACGCGCCCTTCTCGATGCTGCGCGGCGGAGGATAGAGGCTGGTGCTGCTCATGCGGTTCTCCGTCTGAAGAGTCGATCCGACACGTGCGCTCGATGCGCAACGGCCTTCACACCGCAGTGTCACTGCCTACAAGAGTTCGGAGCTTGATCGAGCGCAAGCTTTGTGTCTGTTCGCTGGCGCACATTTGCGAAGCGCGCCAGCGCCACCCGCCTTCGCCGTGTCGAGCAAGAACGGTCTGCGCGCCTCAGCGGCCGACGTCCTCGAGATCGACATTCCTCACTTCACGAACGAAGACCAAGCCGATCGCGCAACTGGCCAGCGCGATCACGATCGGGTACCACAGGCCGCCATACATGTTGCCCGTGGTGGCGGCGATGGCGAATGCCGCGCTCGGCAGCAGGCCGCCAAACCAGCCATTGCCGATGTGGTACGGCAGGCTGACCGACGAGCAGCGCACACGTGTCGGGAACATCTCCACCAGCAGCGCCGCGATCGGGCCATAGACCATGGCCACGAAGACCATCAGCACGAACAGGATGCCGATCACGCGCAAGCTGTCGATGCGTTTCGGGTCGGCACTCTTCGGATAGCCGGCAGCGTCGAGCATGGCATCGAGCCGAGCACGCGTGGCTGCGTCGTCGGCAGTGATCTCGATGCGGTCCACGCCCACGCTGACCACGGCATTGCCGCTGCCGGGCTGCACGCCGTACCGCACCGAGCGGTCCGACAGCCAGCGCTTGCCAAGCGCGCAGCCATTGGCCGGGCTCGCCCCGAGCGCTGGGCCGAGCCGATCGATGCGCCACGCACAATCGGCCGGGTCCGCCGTGAGCGTGGTCAGCACACGCTGCTGCGCCTCGGCCAGCGCCGGATTCGCGGCGGTGGTGAGGGCGCCGAACAGCGGCATCGTCGCCAGCGCAGCCAAGAGGCCGCCGGTGAGGATGATCGGCTTGCGGCCGATGCGGTCCGACAGCGCGCCAAAGGCCACGAACAGGGGTGCGGCCAGCGCCAGCGCCGCACACATCATCAGGCTCGCGTGGGTGGCGTCCACCTTCAATTGCAGCGTCAGGAAGAACAGCGCCTGGAAATGGCCGGTGTACCAGACCACCGCCTGGACGGCCACCAGGCCGAACAGCGCGATCAGCACCAGGCGCAGGTTGCGCCAACGGGTGAAGGCTTCGGTCAAGGGCGCGCGCGACGCGCCGCCGGCGAGCTTCAGGCGCTGGAACAGCGGTGTCTCGTGCAGGCTCAGGCGCACCCACACGCCAATCGCCAGCAGCACGATCGAAAACAGGAACGGCAGCCGCCAGCCCCACTCGGCAAACGCCGCCTCGCCGAGCAGGCTGCGCAAGCCCACGATGACCCCCAGCGCCAGCAGCAGTCCCAGCGAGGCGGTGGTCTGGATCCAGCCGGTGTAGAAGCCGCGTCGGCCCGGTGGGCGCGTGTTCGGCGACATAGGTGGCCACGCCGCCGTATTCACCGCCGATGGCCAGGCCCTGCAGCAGCCGCAGCAGCACCAGCGTTATCGGCGCGGCGATGCCGATCGTCGCGTAGCCCGGCAGCACACCCATCGCAAAGGTGGCCGCGCCCATCAGCAAGAGCGTGAGCAGGAAGGTGTACTTGCGCCCGATCAGGTCGCCCAGGCGCCCGAACAACAACGCGCCGAAAGGGCGCACCAGGAAACCTGCCGCAAAGGCCAGCAGCGTGGCCACCAGTGCGGTGCGTTCGCCCGGGCCGGCGAAGAAGTGCAGCGCGAACACCGGCGCCAGCACGCCGTAGAGGTAGAAGTCGTACCACTCGAAGGTCGCGCCCAGGCTCGACGCGAGGATCACCTTGCGGTGTTCGGCGGGCATGGATGCGGCTTGCTTGCGTTGGGTCATTCGTCATTCTCGGCAGCTGGTCCATGATGCGCCATGCCCAACGCCTTCGATTTTTCGGCCTCGCCCTTCGATTGCCTGGATGCGTCCGAACAGCGTGTCGTGCGCGACAGCGTCGACATCGCCTACTTTCGCACCGACGAGGTACTGCTCGAACCCGGGCATCGAAGCCGTCGCATCTCTTTGTCATCGTCAAGGGCCATGTCGCGCAGTTCGACGGCGATGAGCTGGTGTCCACCTTCGGCCCCAACGACAGTTTCGACGGCCGTTCGCTGGTGGCCGGGCGCGCCAGCAGCCGTTTCGTCGCCGCCGAGGAGGTGGTGGCCTACCAGCTGGCCAAGGCCGCGGTCAACGAGCTGATCTCGCGCAACGCCACCTTCGGTGCGTTGCTGTTCTCGGACCTGTCCATCAAGCTCGGCGCGATGGCACAACGCCACAGCCAGCGCGAGATGCAGGCGCTGACGCAGTCGCGCGTGGCCGAGGCCTTCCTGCGCCCGGCGCACGTGGTCGACGGCGGCACCGACATCGTCGGCGTGGCCGCGCTGATGCAGGCGCATCACAGCAGCAGCGTGCTCGTGCGCGACGGCGAGCGGCTCGGCATCTTCACCAACACCGGGCTGCAGCGCGCCATTGTCGACGGCCGGCCGCTGGCGTCGCTGCCGGTGCGCGACCTGGCGACCTTCAAGCTGGTGACGATCGCGCCCGACGCACCGCTGTTCGACGCGCTGGCGCTGATGATCCAGCATCAGGTGCACCGCCTGGTGGTCGCCGACGGCGAGCGCATCGCCGGGCTGCTGGAGCAGCTCGATCTGCTGAGCTTCCTGTCGAACCATTCCTACCTGATCACGGTGCAGATCGTGCAGGCGCAGGACCTCGATGCGCTGCGCGCCGCGGCCGCGCAGATCACGCGCTGGTGGCCTTGCTGTACCGCGGTGGCACGCGGGTCGGCCAGATCCGCGAAGCTGGTGCAGGCGTTGAACGCGAAGCTGTTCGAGCGCACCTGGCAGCTGATCGCACCGCCCGCGCTGCTGGCCGACAGCTGCCTGTTCGTGATGGGCAGCGAAGGCCGCGGCGAACAACTGCTGAAGACCGACCAGGACAACGGCCTGATCCTGCGCGACGGCACGGCGCTGGCCGACGGCCGACGTGGAACAGGCCTGCCAGCGCTTCTCGGCGGCGCTGCGCGACTACGGCTACCCCGATTGCCCGGGCGGCATCATGGTCAGCAACCCGTTGTGGCGGCGCAGCGCCAGCGACTTTGCCGCGACCGTGCGCCGCTGGCTGCTGCGTCCGGACCCCGAGGGCCTGATGGCGCTGGCGATCTTCATCGACGCGCATGCGGTGGCGGGCGATGCGTCGCTGCTGGCCGCAGTGCGCGCCGAGGTCGATGGCCTGATCTCCGCTGACGACGCGATGCTGGGCCGGTTTGCCGCGGCCATCGATTCCTTCCCGGACGAAACCAGCGGTTGGTGGAACCGACTGCTGTCGATCGGTGAACAAGGCAAGCCGATGCTCGACCTGAAGAAGGGCGGCATCTTCCCGATCGTGCACGGCGTGCGCAGCCTGGCGCTGCGCGACCATGTGCCGGCCACGAGCACGGTGGCGCGGCTCGACGCGCTGGTGGCCAAGGGCCGCGTCGCCGCCGATCTGGCCACCGACCTGAGCGACAGCCTGCACTTCCTGATGGCGATGAAGCTCAAGGCGGGGCTGGCGGAGCTGGACACCGGCCGCAGCGTCAGCGGCGGCGTCGCCACCGACCGGCTGAGCAGTCTGGAGCGCGACTTGCTGAAGGATGCCTTCGCGGTGGTCAAGCGCTTCAAGATGCTGGTGCGCCACCAGTTCCACCTGGAAGCGGCGTAGGCCCGACCACGCGATGCGGCCGCGCTTGTTCGACGCGATACATCGCGGCTGGTGCATCTACCACCTGGCCGACCCGCACTTTGCGTTCATGTACGACGCGCCGCCTGAAGGTGAGTGGGTCGCGCTGGACTGCGAGACCACCGGGCTGGACGTGCATCGCGACCAGATCATCTCGATCGGCGCGGTGCGCATCGTCGGCAATCGCCTGTTGACGAGCCAGCGTCTGGAGCTGCTGGTGCGGCCCGAAAGGGCGCTCGACCCCGCCAGCGTGCGCGTGCACATGCTGCGCGAAAGCGATGTCGCGCAGGGCATGGACCCGGGACACGCGATGCGTCAACTGCTTGAGTTCATCGGCAGCCGCCCGCTTGTGGGCTACTACCTCGAGTTCGATGTGGCCATGCTCAACCGCGAGATCTGGCCGCTGCTGGGCGTGCGCCTGCCGCAGCCGAAGATCGAGGTCTCGGCGATGTACTACGACTTCAAGAACCGCCAGTTGCCGGCGCACGAACGCGGCGGCAACATCGACCTGCGCTTCGCGACGATGATGAACGAGCTCGATCTGCCGCTGCGCCACGCGCACGATGCGCTGAACGACGCTGTCATGGCGGGATTGGCGTTCATGAAACTGCGCCGGCTGCTGCCGCCTGCATAGCGCGTCGTCGAGACGCGCACTGGCATCGAGCCGCCTTGTCGCGCGGATCGACTGGTCGGCCTCTGAACTACGCCTCTTCGAACTGCATCGCCGCCAGACGCGCATACAGCCCGTCACGCGCCACCAGCTCGGCGTGTGTGCCGATATCGACGATGCGTCCGGCCTCGAGCACGACGATGCGGTCGGCGCGCAGCACCGTGGCCAGGCGGTGCGCGATGACCAGCGTGGTGCGCCCACGCATCGCGGCTTCCAGCGCGGCCTGCACCATGCGCTCGCTTTCCGCATCCAGCGCGCTGGTGGCTTCGTCGAGCAGCAGCAGCGGCGGGTTCTTCAGCATGGCGCGTGCGATGCTGATGCGCTGGCGCTGACCGCCGGAAAGGCGCACGCCGCGCTCGCCCAGGTAGCTCTTGTAACCCTCGGGCAGCGCGCTGATGAACTCGTGTGCGAAGGCGGCCTTGGCCGCCGCCATCACCTCCTCGTCGCTGGCCTCGGGGCGCCCGTAGCGGATGTTCTCCAGCGCGCTGGTGGAGAAGATCACGCTGTCCTGCGGCACGATGCCGATGCGCTGTCGCAGTTGGGTGAGCGAGGCGCGCTGCACGGGCACGCCGTCGATCTCCACCCGGCCGGCCTGCACGTCGTAGAAGCGCAGCAGCAGTTGCAGCACCGTGCTCTTGCCCGCGCCGCTGGGGCCCACCAGTGCCACGGTTTCGCCCGCGGCCACGCTCAGGGAAAAGTCGTGCAGCGTGTCCTGCCCTGGCCGCGAGGGGTAGTGGAAGCGCACGTTCACCAACCGGCAGGCCGAGCCACCGCGCGCGGGTGGCAAGGGCAGGGGCTGCGCGGGGTCGGTGACGGGTGAGCGCGCCGACAGCAGTTCCATCAGGCGCTCGGTGGCGCCGGCCGCGCGCAGCAGGTCGCCATAGACCTCGGACAGCACGGCCACGCTGCCCACCAGGATGATGACGAGCACCACGGTCTGGCCCAGGTGTCCAGCGCTGATGTGGCCTTGCATCACCGCCTGCGTGCCCTGATACAGACCCCACAGCAACGCGCCGAAGGTGGCTGTGATGATGAAGGCGACCAGGTACGAGCGCACCAGCGTGCGCTTGCGCGCCACCTCGAAGGCATGTTCGGTGGACACGCCGAAACGCTGCGATTCGCGCTTCTCCTGCGTATAGCTTTGCACGATGGGGATGGCGTTGAGCACTTCCGCGGCGATGGCGCTGGAGTCGGCCACGCGGTCCTGGCTGGCGCGGCTGAGGCGTCGCACGCGCCGGCCGAAGTACAGGCTGGGCAGCACCACCAGCACCAGGATGCCCAGCACCTGCGTCATCACGTACGGGTTGGTGACCACCAGGATGACGAGGGCACCGAGGCCCATCACCGTGTTGCGCAGCCCCATGCTCAGGGACGAGCCGACCACCGTCTGCACCAGCGTGGTGTCGGTGGTCAGGCGGCTGAGCACCTCGCCGGTCTGCGTGCTTTCGAAGAACTCCGGGCTCTGTTCGACGACATGCGCATACACCGCGCTGCGCAGGTCGGCGGTGATGCGCTCGCCCAGCCAGCTGACCATGTAGAAGCGCGCCGCGGAAAACACGCCCAGCGCCGCGCCCACGGCAAACAGCGCCAGGAAGTGCCCACGCAGCGCCAGCACGCGCGCGCCCGGGTCGGCACTCACCAGGCCCTGGTCGATCAGCGATTTCAGCGCCAGCGGAAAGGCCAGGGTGCTCAATGCCGCCAGCACCAGGAACAGCAGCGCCAGCGCGATGCGCCCGCGATAGGGCCGCATGAAGGGCAACAGGCCGGACAACGAGCGTGGCGACTTGGCCGCGCCGCGGGTTTCTTCTTTGGGCATGGGCTTGAGTCTATGCGGCCGTCCTGTCCCGCCCCGACCCGGGAGGCGCCACCGCCGTTGCGGGTGAAAATCACACCGTCTGTACTTTGGCCCTTTCCGGCCTCCGGCTTTGTGGTCGAATGCAGGGACAAGCCAGCCGCGCAATTTTGCGCCATGATGTCTGTCATGTTCGATCCCGCCGCTGAACCCCGTTGGATGCGCCGCTGCACGGCAGCGGCGCTGCGCTTGGGGTTTCTTCCCTCATTGGCCGGTTTGAGCCTCGTTCTGGTGTTGGCGGTGCTGGGCCTGACCCAGGCTTCGATCCTGCTCATCGCGCAAGGGCCCAAACCGTTGGCCTTGCTGATCGCCGGCGCGCTGTCATTCGTCCTCTCGCCCTTTCTCGCCGCCTGGCTGCTGCGGCTGATGTTCCAGTTGCATGCCGCGCGGCAGCGCCAGAGCGTCACGGCCACGCAGGACGACCTGACCGGTGCCCACAACCGCCGGCACTTCCTGCAGGTGGCCGAGCGTGAATGGGCACGCTGCCGCCGCTACAGCGAAGACGGTGCGCTGCTGCTCATCGATGCCGACCAGTTCAAGAGCCTCAAGGGCAGCCATGGCGCCGCGTGCTGCGACGCGCTGTTGCGCGACCTGACGCGCCTGGTGACGCAGTCGCTGCGTCAGCCCGATCTGCTGGCGCGATACGGGGCCGAAGCGCTGATCGTCTACCTGCCCAACACCGATCCGATGGGCGCGCTGGACGTCGCCGAGCGCATCCGCGAGCGCATCGCCGGCCACACGCTGCGCTGGCAGAACGGCGGCGTCAGCAGCACGGTGAGCGTCGGCGTGGCCTCGGTCGGCGCGACTCACCTGACGCTGGACGCGCTGGTGCAGGACGGCCTGGGTGCGCTGCAGGCGGCCAAGGACGCGGGCCGCAATTGTGTGCGCGCCGCACCGATCCAGCCGCGCGCCACGCCTGTGCGCCCGCCTTCGGCGGCTTCAGGGCTGCGTGGGCGCAATCCGTAGCGTCATCCTGTCGCCCGCCTTGCCCGGCAGGCCCAAGGTTCAGGCGCAGACTCGAAGAGCGACTGCGCGCCATAGGCTGGCGCTGGCGATAAGCTGTACGACGTTGTTTTCGGGTCAGGCGTAGAGGTCCAGCACGCCGCGGCTGCGTGGCATGTCGAGGGGCGTAGCCAGCGCCGCGACGGTGTCGGACATTCCGTCAATTGTCACGAGGCCTGTGCGTTCGCCATTCGCCTGCGGCTCACCGCGCGATTCGCGCGGTTGGTCGAAGACGCCGCCGCCCGTCAGTGTCAATCCACTTTCGCGCAAGGCGCCGGCCAATGCCGGCACGGCGTCCTGCAGGGCCTGTCGCGTGTTGGCCTGGGCTGCGCTGAAGTCCACCTGAACCTGGCTTCCGTCCAGGCGGATGCGCACCTCGATCGGCCCCGCCTCGGCCGGATTGAGCTTGAGTTGGGCATGCTCGATTCCGTCGCGTACCAGCACACTGAGGCTTGCGCCCAGCGCCGGCGCGAACTCGCGCGATCCCAGCGCCGCGTGCAACTCGGCCTGGAAAGACGGGCTGGCTGCGGCTGAGGCAAGCGACGCGACGGCTGTGCCGATGCCGATGCCTGTCGAGGCTGGTGCAGCCAGGACGACGTTGTTGACGCTCCAGCGCGCTCTCCAGCTGTGCCGTCTGGCGCGCGGGTGCAAGCGCCTGCAATGCGGCTTCGATTCCGGATCGGCTCTCGATGCCTGCGCCTGCGCCTGCGCCGGTGCTTTTCGCATGTGCATGCGCAATTGCAGTGGCACTGCCTTGTGCGGACCCTGATGACGCGACCCATGGCTGCGCTGCAAGCAGCGAGTGCGTAGTGCTGCGCATATCGGTGCCGGTGCCGGTGCCGGTGCCGGTGCCAGTGCCAGTGCCAGTGCCAGTGCCAGTGCCAGGGTCGTTGCCAGGTGGCGGCGACGGACTGGAGTGCTGTGTCGCGTCGGCCACGTGGCCGCTCGCCTGGAACCGTGACAAGGCCAGCCCTGAAAGGAGCACCGCCGTGTCGAGCAGCGCCGGGTCCGCACGCTGCGGCAGGTCTCGGTCGGTAGCCAGTGTCGGGGCTTGCTCCGAGGCTTCTGGGACCTCTTTCGTGGCAGCGGATGTCAGGCTGTCGACCTCAGCCCCGCGCGCCCCGCCTTTGGGTGTGGCACTGCGTCGCGCGCCGGCAGCGTCCGCAGCCGGTGTGGCGTGCAGCGCAGAGGCAAGGTCAAGGTCAGGGTCGGCGTCAGCGTCAGCGTCAGGCGCCGACGCCGACGCCGACGCCGACGCCGACGCGAAAGCCGGCGCCGATACGAAAGCCGGCACCAATGCGAATGCCGGTGCCAACACGGGCCTTAGATCCGCAACGTCGGAGGCGTCCGCATCGGCGCGGACCTCGCCCTCGGCGAGTAGGGCCTCCTGGGTCGCGCTTTGCTGCAGAGCCGTCGCGCTGTCCAGCGTTTGCGCAAAGGGCACCGTGCCATCAAGGCTGAGCGGCGCACTGGCAGTGCCGGGCAGGAGAGAGCCCATCGGGGTGCTGGTGACGGCCAAGGCATTGTTCAGCATCGGTAGCGTGGCTTTGTAGCTTGTTGTCACTGCGGAATCGGTCCGTCGCGTTGCACGTTGCGCCAGTGAATGCGCTGCGCCAGATCGTCGTTGTGTTTCTGCTCGTGCTGGCGGCCGGCCTGCCGCGCATCGGCACTGCGCCGCTCCATCAGCTTGCGCACCGAGGCGACGCGCCGCTCGCACTCCAGCAGTACGCGGCGTGCGTCCTCGCACATCGCCGCGGCCACCTCGGCCTGGCGCGACTGCAAGGTCACGGCTTCGTCCAGACGCTGCATGAAGCTGCGATAGCAGTGCATGATTTCCATCGTGCCGCCCTGATGGAACTGGGCCGACCAGCGTGCTTCGTAGTCGCTGCGGTAGGCGCGCAGTTGCTCGGCTTGCTCGTTCGCGCGCCGGGTGGCGTCGTCGGCACGCCGCAGCGCGGACTGCGCCTGGTCACATTGCTGCTGCTCACGCTGCATCAGCAGCAGCAGCGACTGCATCGGGGGCGGCGTATCCGTCATGCCTGCACCACCTCGCACAGCCTGGCGACGCTGGCCTCCAGCGCGGCCGGCTCGTGCATGTCCTGCTGCAGCATCGCGGTCAATGCAGGGTGCAGCCGCACGGCGAGGTCGAGTTCGGTGTCGTGGCCGGGCACATAGGCGCCCAGCTGGATCAGGTCGCGCGCCTTGTTGTAACGCGCCAGCAGCTGGCGCGCGCGTCGTGCGGCGCTCACCTGCGTGCGGCTGGCCACGCTGCCCATGACGCGCGAGATCGAACGCTCCACGTCGATCGCCGGAAAGTGCCCTGCCTCGGCCAGCTCGCGCGACAGCACCACATGGCCGTCGAGGATGCCGCGCGCGGCATCGGCGATCGGGTCCTGCGGGTCGTCGCCTTCGCTCAGCACGGTATAGAACGCGGTGATCGAACCGGCGCCGTTCAGGCCGTTGCCGCTGCGTTCCACCAGTTGTGGCAACTTGGCAAAACAACTGGGCGGATAACCCTTGGTGGCCGGCGGCTCGCCGATGGCCAGCGCGATCTCGCGCTGCGCCATGGCGTAGCGCGTCAGGCTGTCCATCAGCAGCAGCACGTGCTGGCCCTGGTCGCGGAAGTGCTCGGCAATGGCGGTGGCGTAACTCGCGCCCTGCATGCGCATCAGCGGCGGCGAATCGGCCGGCGCGGCCACCACCACCGAGCGTGCGCGACCCTCTTCCTCGAGGATGTCCTCGATGAACTCCTTGACCTCGCGCCCGCGTTCGCCGATCAGGCCGACGACGATGACGTCGGCGGCGGTGTAGCGCGCCATCATGCCCAACAGCACCGACTTGCCCACGCCGGTGCCCGCGAACAGGCCCAGGCGCTGGCCCCGGCCCACCGTGAGCAGGGCGTTGATGGCACGCACGCCGGTGTCCAGCGGCAGGCGCACCGGGTCGCGGTCCATGGCATTGATGGCGCGTCGCACCATCGGCTCGGTGCGCACGTTCAGCAGCGGGCCCAGACGGTCGAGCGGCTTGCCGTGCGCGTCGACGACGCGCCCCAGCAGGCCTGCGCCGACCGGCAGGTGCAGCCCGCGGTCCTCGCTGCGCCGCCAGGGGTGGTTCTCGACGCCGAAGCGCGGCGCCTCGTGCGGCACCGGGCGCGGCAGCACGAGGGCGCCGCTGGTCAGGCCCTGCAACTCGCCGTTGGGCATGAGGAAGGCGCGGTCGCCGTTGAAGCCCACCACCTCGGCGAGCACGCCCGACGGGCCCTCGCTGCCCGAGGCGGCGCGCACCTCGCACATCGAACCCACCGACACGCGCACGCCGGCGGCTTCCAGCACCAGTCCCGTCACGCGCACGAGCGTGCCGCTGCTGTCCAGGGCCTGCGGCAGCGCGGCGTAGTCGTGCAGGTCCGCCAGGTAACGCGTCCACTTCGCACTGCGTGTGTTTTGCGCTGGGGCCGACGCCTGCGGCTGATTCGTCATGCGCTGCCTTCGCCGTCGGCTGACCATGGCAGCTCGCTGCCCAGCACGGCGGCCGCCTGCGCCCAGCGCGCCTCGATGCGCGCATCGATCTGGCCCAGGTCGGACTCGATCACGCAGCCGCCACGCGCGATGTCGGCTTGCGCCAGCAGCCGCGCGCCGCGTGCGGCCAGCGCCTCCGCAGCCCCGGTGGCCACCAGCGCGTGGTCGTCCGGATGCACCATCACGCGGATGTGGCGTGCGCTCAGCAGCACCGCGTTCACGGCCTGTTGCGCCACCTCGGCCACGTGTTCTGGCCTCGTATCCAGCTCGGCCCGCACCACGCGGCGCGCCAGCATGACGGCGGTCTGTGCCACGGCATGCGCCATCTGCTGTTCGAGCGCGTCGATCTGGCTGCCGAAGTTGTGCAGCAGTTGCCCCACCTGCGCGGTCATCTGCGTGGCGAAGGACTGCTTGAAGCTGTCCAGCGCGACCAGGCCGTCGCGGTAACCGTCCTGGTAGCCGGCCTGGCGCGCTGCGGCCACCAGCGCCTGCGTCTGCGCGGCTTGTTGGGCCGACTGCGCCGCGGCCTCTGCAGCGCCCGCGGCGTGGGGGCCGGCCGGGCCCTGCGCGCTGTGCGCGGCGGTACCGTCGGCGCCGCCGTTCAGGCTGTCGGGACTCCACGCGGCAAAACTGCCGAGTTCCTCGCGCGGAATGAAACGCGAGTACGAGGCCGGTCCCTTGGCCGCGCCGGCACCCTGTGGCGGCGGCACGTTGCGTGGCTTAGACGTACTCGTCATCACTACCGCCGCCGATCGAGATCACGCCTTCGTCGGACAGGCGACGCACCACCTTGAGCAATTCCTTCTGTTCGGCCTCGACCTCGGAGACACGCACCGGGCCGCGCGAATCCAGGTCTTCGCGCAGCGATTCGGCGGCGCGCGTCGACATGTTCTTGAAGATCTTCTCGCGCAGCTCGGGCGTGGCACCCTTGAGCGCGACGATCAGCGACTCGGATTGAATCTCTTTCAGCAACGATTGCACCGCCTTGTCGTCCAGGCGCTCCAGGTCGTCGAAGGTGAACATGTTGTCCAGGATGCGCTGCGCCAGGTCGTGGTCGTTAGCGCGGATGTAGTCGAGCACCGCGGTTTCGACGCTGGCGCCGAGCATGTTGATGATTTCCGCCGCTGGCTTGACACCGCCCAGGTGCGACTTCTTGATCCGGTCGCTGCCGGCGAGCACGTGGCTCAGCACCTCGTTCAGGTCGCGCATGGCCGAAGGCTGGATGCCGTCGAGCGTGGCCACGCGCACCAGCACCTCGTTGCGCTGGCGTTCGCTGAACAGCTTGAGCACACGCGCCGCATGGTCGAACTCCAGGTGCACCAGCACCGCGGCGACGATCTGCGGGTGTTCGTGGCGCATCAGCTCGGCCACGGCGGACGGCTCCATCCACTTGAGGCTTTCGATGCCGCTGACATCGTCACCCTGCAGGATGCGGTCGAGCAGCAGGTTGGCCTTGTCCTCGCCGAGTGCGCGTTTGAGTACCGCGCGCAGGTATTCGTCGTTGTCGCTGACCAGCATGCTCTGGTCGCCGGCGACCTCGCGGAACAGGTCGAGCACCTGGTCCAGGCGTTCGCGGCTGACACTCTTCATGCGCGCGATGGTCTCGCCCATGCACTGCACTTCCTTGGGCGCCAGATGCTTGAAGACCTCGCTGGCGTGTTCCTCGCCCAGCGACATCAGCAGGATGGCGGCGTTCTCGACGCCTTGATCGTCCTTGGCTTGGGTGGCGGCCATCTTCTTCTCGCGCTCGTTCAGCTGGCGGCGCTGCCGACCCAGCCCTTGACGATCTGCGCCACCGCCGCCGGGTTCTGCTGCGCGAAGGCGCGTGCACTTTCCAGCTTCTGGTTGACTTGCGGCCCGGCCAGCGCGGCCATGCTCATCGTGCCCGGCAGCTGCGGCGCGGTGTCGTTGTCGGCCAGCACGTCGAGCTGGCCGCCCACCGGCGGCTTGCCGGCGTCGATGGCGGCAGTCAGCGCCGGGCGGATGAGCTTGAACACCACCAGCATGGCCACCAGCGCCAGTGCCAGCGGCACGGCGGCGGCACGCAGCAGCTCCTGCAACCAGGGTTGCTGGTGAAACGGTATCTCGTCGGCCTTGGGCGCGGGCTCGATGCGGAACGGTGCGTTGATGACACGCACCGAATCGCCGCGCTCCTTGTTGAAGCCCAAACTCTGCTGCACCAATGCCGTGATCTTCTCCAGCTCGTCGCTCGACAGAGGCGTGCTCGTGGGCTTGCCCTTGGCGTCGGAGCCGGCGCGGTGGTTCACGACCACGGCCGCGTTCAGCCGGCGCACCGCGCCGGTGGCGTTGCGTGTCACGCGCACTGTCTTGTCGACCTCGTACTGCGTGACCGCATCGCGCCGGGCCAGGCCGCTGCCCATACCGCCCTGCGCCGCCTGCAGCGCCTGGGCGCCGCCGACGATCGGCGCGGCGGCCTGCGTCGGTGGCTGGTTGGTGGCCGCACCCGGCACGCCGCTGGGCACGGCCGCGCCGGCGGTCGACGATTCGTTGGTCTGGCGCAGCTTGACCGCCGCCGGGGCGTCGCCCTGGTTGGGCTTGAACTCTTCCGAGGTGGATTCGGTCTGCGTGAAATCGATGTCCGCAGTGACGTTGGCGCGCAGGTTGTCGCGCCCGACCACCGGCTCCAGGATCTCGGTGATGCGTTTCAGGTAAGCCGCCTCGATCTGCTGCACGTACTGCAACTGCTGCGCATCCAGGCCCTTGCTGCCGCTGTCGTCGCTGGACAGCAGCGCACCGCTGGCGTCGAGCACGCTCACCGCCTTGGGGTTGAGTTCCGGCACGCTGGAGGACACCAGGTGCACGATGCCGGCGACCTGGGCGCGGTCCAGCGTGCGCCCCGGATGCAGCGTCAGCAGCACCGAGGCGCTGGGTTTCTGCTGCTCGCGAAAGAAGCCGTTCTGGTTGGGCAGCGCCAGGTGCACACGCGCCGCCTGCACCGCGGCCAGGGAGCCGATGGAACGCACCAGTTCGCCTTCCAGCCCGCGCTGGAAGGTCAGCCGTTCCTGGAACTGCGTCTGCCCGAAACGCGCGTTGTCCATCAGTTCGTAGCCGCCGACCGAGCCCTTCGGCAGCCCGGCCGAGGCCAGCTTGAGGCGCACGTCGTGCACCTGCGCCGCCGGCACCAGGATCGCCTGGCCGCCTTCGGCATGTTTGTAGGGCACGTTCATCTGCGTCAGCTGGGCCAGCACCGCGCCGCCGTCCTTGTCGGACAGGCCGGCGAACAGCACCTTGTAGTCGCCCTGGTTGTGTCGCAGCGTCAAGGCCACCGCCACCGCCAGCAGCAGGGCCACGCCGACGCCCAGCGCCAGCAGCGAGCGCGAGGGCAGCGCCATCAGGCGCGCACCCAGACTGGGGGGCGCGGCTTGCAGGGGAACCAGGGTTTGCGGGGCGAGCGGCGCGACAGCGTTGTCCATGGGCAGCGGAGATCCAGGTGATGGTCGGCCTGCTGCTGCGCTGCGCTCGATGGCGCCGTGGCAGTGCAGGCTCTGGCGGCGATTGTTCGGCAGCGTCGACGCGCGCCAAGGGGCAAGAAGCTGTCCAAAGCGGCGCCAGTTCCCACCATCGCGGGCTGCGGCGCGCACCTACAGTGCGGGCTCAAGCCGGACCGCAGCAAAGCAGTGGTGGTGGTACGTCAGCGAGGCTCTGCATGGACCTGAAACTCAAGCCCTTCGACTTCGCGCAGGCCGTGGCGCGCGCCGGCCTGCGGCCCGACGGCATGCCGCTCGCGCGTACCGACGCAAATGCCGCCACCGAAGGCGGCAGTTTCCAGGCGGCGATGTCGCAGGCCCTGAAGTCCGTGAGCCAGACCCAGCAGGAAGCGCAGACCCTGCAGCGCGAACTGCAGCTCGACAACCCCAGCGTCAGCCTGGAACAGACCATGATCGCGATGCAGAAGTCGCAGATCGGCTTCCAGGCCACGCTGCAGGTGCGCAACCGGCTGGTGCAGGCCTACAGCGAGATCATGAACATGCAGGTGTAGGTCGCCTGCGCGGCGGCCTCAACAGCCCGGGTACCCCGGCACCGCGGCGCCAGGCGAGCAGATCGCTCGGCCGGCCCAGTGGCGTCAGCCCGACGCGCACCTGCGCGCCATCGGCACCTTGCAGCACGGCACCACTGCCGATGCCGAAGGCTCCCGCCAGGCCCACGCCAGTCTGCGCCTGGAAGAGCAGGTCCTGCCCCGCGACCAGTTGCACACCAGGGTGATTCCTGGCACGCACGGTCTTGATCTGGCAGCTTTGCTCGACCTTGCAGTCGCAGCCGCTGACGGTGGCCAGCGCGTAGCACCAGTCGGTGCCGGTGGAGAAATTCACGTGCAGAGCCTGGCTGCGCCGCGCTGCCTCGAAGCGCAACTCGGCCAGGTCCATCGACAGGTTCTCGGCCGCGGCCTTCAATCGATGCCGGGCCACGATGTTGCCGAAGGAGGGCAGCGCGAGCGTCGTCAGCACGGCCACGATGCCGAGGGCGAGCATCAGCTCCAGCAGCGTCAGCCCGCGCTCGCGGCGCAGCGGCGCGCGGCATGGCTTGCGGCGCAACATGGGGTGCATCAGCGGTTCCAGCAGCGCGACGAGGGCGAGAAATCGGCCACGCCATCGCGCACCTGCACGCTCATCACGGCGCAGTCCGCATCGCCTGCGGCCAGGCTGTCGGCGCGCGCACGGGCCCGTGCCTCGTAGCGGTCGCCGGTTGCGGCGACGATTTCGATGTCGTACAGCCCCTGGCCGCTGCGTGTCGATGACGCACCGCGCAGGCCATGGAGCTGCGCCGCGTACAAGCCGTTGTTGGCACGGAAGCTCTCCTGCGCCATCTGCACGCGCATCAGCGCCACCACCGCGTCGGCGCGCCGGCTGCGCTGCAGATGGCTCTGCCACGAGGGCCAGGCGATGGCGGCGAGCACCCCCGTGATCGCCAACACCACGCACAGCTCCACCAGCGTGAAACCCAATGCTGGCCTGCCGCTGAAGCCGGCGCGCATCGCGCGTCAGCGCAGCACCAGCAGGCGGCGCCGCTGCTGCATGTGGTCGATGTAGCGCTGCAAGGCGCGCTGCGCTGTGCCGTCGAGTGCCAGGAACTCGCAGCCCAGGCGCTGACCGGCACCGCCGCCGTGCAGGGCGCTGACGTGCAGCAGCCGCAGCGTGGCGTTGAAGCCGCTGTCGCTGTCGAGTTCGATGCGCACACCGCGCAGCTCGCTGCCGGGTTGCAGCGCGGGCATGTCGTCGGGCAGGCTCAAGGCGCAGCCGCCCACGCTCAGGTCCACGATACGCAGGTTGAGCGCCATGTCGGGCATCGACGGATGGCGAAACAGCGCCTTCGGCGCGCGCCGCTCGAAGCTGCGCAGGCGAAAGCTGCTGCGGCGCTGGAAGCGGTACAGCACATCCGGCAGCGCAGCGCGCAGGGCGCAGGCGTTGACGCCGCGTACCAGCACCATGTCGTGCAGGTCGAACTGCAGCTTCAAGCTGTCGAGATAGGCCACGGCCACGGCCTCGTCGTTGTGCGCCAGGCGCTGCAGGTGCACGTCGCCGGCATCAACACTGAAGCTCATTTGCCCCAGCGTCGGATCGAGCGACCAGAGTTGGCTGGTGACGGCGCTACCGTGCGGCGCGCTCAGCGTCACCGGCACGCTGCCGTCGCGCAACTGCTTGAGCAGCTGCAGCATTTCCACCGGATCATCGACACGGAACTCGGCCCAGGCATCGATACCGCCGTCGTGGCTCAACGCTGCGGGTCGGGTGTCCTGGAACATGGGCGCAACCGCTCAATGCAGCGTCGGGGTCTTGCCGTGCATCAGGCGATGCAGGTCCGGCAGCCACGGCTCGGCCAGGTTGCGCACCTCGGCATCGTTCACCAGGATGCGCTGCATGATGCGCGACTTGGCCTTGGCCTCGTCCTCGGCCAGCGTCACGTCGCGTGCCGCCTGCTTGAGCTGGCTGATGAGCAGCACGCAGGCGCCTTCGAGCTTGACCACCTGGTCCCAGTCGCCATTGCGCGCTGCATCCAGCATGTCGGCGCTGGCCTTTTCGATGGCCTCGTAGTAGCTCAGGACGGAGGGGCTCATGTCGGGGGAAGGCATCGTTTGGGTGCTGTTCATGAGGGGAAGTTTTGTGGCTCGGGTCTCGGGATGTCTGGATGAAGAAGGAACGCGGCGCGTTCAAGCGGGCAGGCTGCCGCCGATCTGCGCCCAGGCTTCGCGCAGCGGCCGGATCAGGCGACGGCACTCGTCCAGCGCGTCGGCGTCGTTGTGCAGGTTGGCGTGCAGCAGGCGCAGGCTGACGTAGGCATACAGCTCGTTCAGCTCGGCGGCCAAAGCGCCGCCGCCTTGCATGTCCAGGCTGGCCTTCAGGCCTTCATCGACGATGCGTCCGGCGCGGCCGATGGCGCGGCACTTGATATCGACAGGCCCGTCGCGCAGCGCGCCCAGGGCCTGGACCAGCGCCTCGTCGAAGCCGTCGAAGAGCATCAGCACCAGTTGGTGCGGCGACGCAGCGCCGACCCCGGTGACCACACCCACCTGCCGATAGGCACTGGCATTGGCATGGGCGGCGTGGGCGGGGGCAGTGGCGAACATGGTGGTCGTTTCGGTGGCGGGCTGCCTTGAATATCGGCCCGCCCCGAAACGACTTGAGCCGGCGTGCCGCCTGCGGTAACGCGGGATTGGCGCGGCTTTTGGCCCTGTTCATGACGCGTGTGCGAGATCCCTTGTGGCCAAGCCGGCGTGGCGGCGGCCGACTGCGGTCAATAAGCAGCCATTCCCTCCGTCGGCCGCCGCCACACCGGCTTTGCTTCGAACCGCGGTGGACTTCGCCAACTGCGAGAACACGCTCAGGCGGGCGCAGTACCGCAATCTTGCTCAAGGCAGCGAACCACGAACCCGGCCGGCTGTGGGGTGGCCAACGGAGGGAATGGCTGTTTATTGACCGCAGTTGGCCACCCCGCAGCCGGCCAGCGTGCACGCAGGTCGAGCCGACGTTCAGTGGCGGCTGACCCGGCCGCGCTGCATTCGCGCCGCATCAGCGCCTGGCAGGGGCGATATGGAGATGCCGGCGGTGACGCCGGGGCCGAAGCCCTGGGGCCGATCAGTTCTGGCTGTTGCTCTGGCTCATCGCGCTGAGCTGTTGTGTGACGTAGTTCGACAGGCTGGTCAGCGAGGCCATCTGCTTGTCCAGTGCGGTGTACTGCGCACGCAGCCGCTTCTCGACGCCCGCGATGCGGTCTTCGAGCAGTTCCTGCCGGTCCTGGTTCAGGTCGATGCGCTTGCGCAGGCCTTCGCTGCGGCTGCTGATGCTGCCGTCGATGCTGAGCACCTGGTCAGCCATGGCGCGCAACAAGGTGGCGATGCCGTTGTTCGCCGGCGTGACCGGGTCGCTGTTGGCGAAGAGCTTGCTCATCTCGCCGAGATTGGCGATGCCATTCGCGAGCTTGGTTTCGTTGATCTTGATCGAGCCGTCGCTCTGCACGTCCAGGCCGATGTCGGCGACCCGCGTGAACAGTGTCGATGCACCGCTGGTCGTGCCGAGCAGGCTGCGCATCTGCGCGCGCATCGACACGGCGGCGCTGTCACCCTGCAACACGCCGGCGGTCTTGCTGGCGGCGTCGTACTTGGTCTGTTCGGCGACCATCTTGTTCAGGTCGTTGTAGGCCGTCACGAAAGTGTCCAGCGCCTTGCGCGTGGCTGCGTTGTCGGGCTTGGCTTCCACCAGCACCGGCGCTGTCGTGACCTTGCCGAGTGTCAACGTGATGCCGTCGAGCACATTGCTCAGCGTGTTGCTCTCCGACGAGATGGGCAGGCCGTTCAAGCTGGCCGAGGCATTCGCCGCGGCCAGTGCCTGGGCCATCGTCAGGATGCCGGCGGACGGGTCGAAGGCCAGCGCCGACAGGCCCAGGCCGTCGGAGTTGTTGCCGTCGGTGTCGCTGACGCCGATGCGAAAGCCGTTCGCCTCACCCGTCGCGGCGGAGCGCAGCACCAGCCGCGCGCCGCTGGCATCGGTCAACACCGATGCCACGACGCCGGAATTGGACGCATTGATCTTGTCGCGCAGTTGCGCCAGCGATTCGGCCGGTGGCCCGACGCTGATGTTCAGCGCGGTGGCGCCGGCCTTGGGCGTGAAGCTGCCCTGGCCCGCGCCCCAGGTGCCGAGTTCGATCTGCAGGCTGCCTTCGCCCATCAGCGAGTCGGCCGAGGCGTACACGCCGGTGGCGTTGGATTGCACCGAGGCCAGGCGCTGCACCTCCAGCGAATAGCTGCCGGGCAGAGTGCTGGCACTGGTGCTGACGGCCACCGCCGCGCTGTCGCTGCTGGTGCCGGTGGTCGCTCCCCAGGTGGCGCTGCGGGTCAGCGCCGACGCGGCGTCGCGCAGCGCTGCCATGCCCGACTGCAGCTTGCCATAGGTCGACAGGCGCGTCTGCAGCGAGGTGGCTTCCTTTTGCAGTTGCGTCACCGGCACACGCTCGAGCGCCACCAGCTTGGTGATCACACTTTCGATGTCCAGCCCGCTGCCGATACCGATGGAGGAGATGGTGGCCATGGTTTTTCCTTTGACGCCCTCGGGGTTTCGGCAGATGGCGGCGGAACTTTAGGGCCCTGAAAACACGGCGCCCGCCCGGGCAGGCGGCCGGGGCGGGGGCTGGGCACGCCTGCGCGGCTTGCCCGTCGTCACGGCGCGGGCGTCTTCAGCTGCGCAGCAGCTGCAGCACCTGGTTGGGAATCTGGTTGGCCTGCGCCACCATCGCGGTGCCGGCCTGCTGCAGGATCTGCGCACGCGCCAGGTTCGAGGTCTCGGCAGCGTAGTCCGCATCCATGATGCGGCCGCGTGCCGCGGACGTGTTTTCGCCGGTGGTCTGCAGGTTCTGGATGGCCAGCGCAAAGCGGTTCATGACCGCGCCGTAGGTGGCGCGACTGGAGTTGATGACGTCGAGCTTGGCGTCGATGTCGAACACCGCCGTCGAGGCCGCCGCGGCGGTGGTCAAGCCGCCCACGACGGTGGTCACCTGTGTCGTGGTCACGGTCAGCGTGTCGCCGTTGTTCGGCCCGACAAGGAACACCATCGCACCGGCACTCGGCCCGATGATGGCGGTGCCGCCGAACCGGGTTTGTGCCGCGATGCGCGCGATTTCCTGTGACAACTGCTGATATTCCTGGTCCAGGTTGGCGCGGTCGGTGGTGCCGTTGGAGCCGTTCTGTGCCTGGATCGCCAGTTCGCGCATGCGTTGCAGTGCGTCGGTGATGCTGGACAGCGCGCCTTCCGCGGTCTGCGCCAGCGAGGTGCCGTCGTTGGCGTTGCGGATGGCCACGCTGATGCCGCGGATCTGCGTGTTCATGCGGTCGGCGATGGCCATGCCGGCGGCGTCGTCCTTGGACGTGTTGACGCGCAACCCGGAAGACAGGCGCTGCATCGACGTGGCCAGCGCGGACTGCGAGCTGTTCAGGTTGCGCTGCGCATTCAGCGACGCCATGTTGGTATTGATCGTTTGCGGCATTACAGAGCACTCCTTCTCGACCCGAAAGCCTTCCGGCGTATGTGCCGGCCACTTCAGGCCCGTCCAAGTGCGGCCTGCGGAGTGAATTCTGTACAGCGCAATCCGTGCGGTTCGCCCGAAAAGACCGGCATTGACGGCTCAATCCCGCGCCGCCAGACGCAAAAAAGCCGCCCCGAGGGGCGGCTTTGACTACGGCCTGGAAAGCCGCGTCGGCGTCAGCGCAACAGGGCCAGCACCTGGTTCGGCAACTGGTTGGCCTGCGCCACCATCGCACTGCCGGCCTGCTGCAGGATCTGCGCTCGCGACAGGTTGGCCGTCTCCTCCGCAAAGTCGGCATCCATGATGCGCCCGCGTGCCGCGGCAGTGTTCTCGCCGACGATCTGCAGGTTCTGGATCGCCAGGCCGAAGCGGTTCATCGCGGCGCCGTAGGTGGCGCGGCTGGTGTTGATGGTGGTCAGCTGGGTATCGATCGCTGCCAGCGCCGTCGAGGCCAGCGCGGCGGTGGTCAACCCGCCGGCGACGGTGGTTACCGTGGCAGTGGTGATGGTCAGCGTGTCGCCGTTGTTCGCGCCCACCTGGAAGGTCTGCGCGCCGGCACTGGCACCGACGATGGCCACGCCGTTGAAGCGGGTCTGCGCGGCGATGCGGGTGATTTCCTGCGACAGCTGCTGATACTCCGTATCCAGATTGGCGCGGTCGGTGGTGCCGTTGGAGCCGTTCTGCGCCTGCACCGCGAGTTCGCGCATGCGTTGCAGCGCGTCGGTGATGGTGGCCAGCGCGCCTTCGGCCGTCTGCGCCAGCGACACGCCGTCGTTGGCATTGCGGATGGCGACGTTGATGCCGCGCACCTGCGAGTTCATGCGGTCGGCGATGGCCAGGCCGGCGGCATCGTCCTTGGCCGAGTTGACACGCAGGCCCGAAGACAGACGCTGCATCGAGGTGGACAGCGCGGACTGCGAGCTGTTCAGGTTGCGCTGCGCATTCAGCGACACCGCATTGGTATTGATCGTCATTGCCATGAAAAGGACTCCTATGAGTGGACAAGAACCTCCGGACTGGCCGGCGAACCGTCCGTACGAGCAAACCGCTGGGTGTCATGACGACGATGCCATTCCACTCTCGGCCGGCCAGCCGGACCACGTCCCGAAAATTCAGGTGCGTTGACCGGTTATCGGAGCGACGTTTTGCGAACTTGAGAGAAAGATGTGCGCCGCGGCGTGTAACGCCCATGCCAGACAGGCGCTTTGCGATTGGCGGAACAACGGCACGTTTGTGGCCTTGATCGGGCTTAAGCCGCCCGCACGATGCGAGCAGGCTGCGCCTTGCTTTCGATACCCTGGCCGCAAGACGCGGCGCCGCACCACCGATGCCATCTGTTGCCCTGGTCATGATCGCCCGCGACGAGGCGCGTTGCATCGCGCGCTGCCTGGACAGCGCGCGCGAGCATGTCGACGAAATGTGGGTGCTGGATACCGGCTCGGTCGACGCCACGGCGGCCATCGCCCGCCAGGCCGGCGCGCGTGTCGTGCCCTGGGCCTGGTGCGACGATTTTTCCGCCGCGCGCAATGCCGCGCTGGCGCTGACCCATTGCGACTGGCGCCTGGTGCTGGATGCCGACGAGTGGATCGACAGCGGCGCCGACGCGCTGCGCGGCTTTTGCCAGGCGGCACCGGCCTGCATCGGCTTGCTGCAGGTGAGCAGCCTGATCGATGCCGCGCAGGCCGGCGTGCAGCACGCACCCAGTTGGCTGCCGCGGCTGTTGCCGCGTGGCGTGCTGTATCAAGGGCCGTGTGCACGAACAGCCGCTGTCGGCGCTGCCGCGCACAGCGGCTGGACCTGCGCGTGCTGCATGACGGTTACCTGCCGCAGCAGATCGGCCGGCAAGTCAGGCCGCAACCGGCGGCTGCTGCAGATGGCGCTGGCGCAGCAGCCCGACGATGCCTACCTTCAATATCAGCTGGGCAAGGACTTCGAAGTCCAGGGCCAGCATGCGCAGGCGGAGTCGTTCTACGCACGTGCCTATGCCAGCACCGAAGCGCAGGCTGGCTGGCGGCACGACCTGGTGCTGCGTCGCATCTACACCCTGAAGAAGCTCGCCCGCTTCGAGCCGGCGATGGCGTTGGCCGAGACCGAGATGCCGCATTGGGGCCACTCGCCCGACTTCTTCTTCACGCTGGGCGATCTGCTGCTCGATTGGGCGGCGGCGCAGCCGCAGCATGCGCCCGCGCTGCTGCCGATGATCGAATCGAGCTGGTTGCGCGCGCTCGATATCGGCGAGAACCCGCACCTGCAGGACACCGTCACCGGACGCGGCAGCTTTCTGGCCGCCCACAACCTGGCCGTGATGTTCTCGGCACTCGGCGACGAGGCCAAGGCGCTGGGCTGGCGCGAGCGCTCCGCGGCCCTGCGTGAAGCGGTGTCGTGTTGATCGGTTGAAGGCTTGCGCCCCGCAGTGTGCGGCAGTTGCCGGCGCATAGCCGAAATTCAAGGACCGCTGTACGCGAAGTTGTGGTGCAGCGAAGCCGGGCCCAGGCAGGCCGCGACGCTTCGGTTCGACGGTCGGCTGCGCCGACTGCCCTGCGGTGCTCAGTCCCATGGCCTCGTCGCCAACTCACTTCGCGCCCTGCGGGCGCTGCGTTCAGACAGTCGCGACGAAGTCAGTTCACGAGGCGCGCTGCGCGCGCTGGCCATGGGCCTTGCGCTCCTCGGCGTCTCACAGGCGCGCCGCGGCCTGCCCGGGCCCGGCTTTGCACCAACGCGGGTGGCGTGCGACGAGAACAAACCAAGCCTCGCCCTCGCGCCAGGCGGCACCCGTCAGGGGCGATTTGTGGCGACGAGGAGCGCAGCGTCTGGAGTCGGCGCGCGCAGCGCGCTTCGTGACCTGACTCGTCGCGATACTGTTTGAGCGTAGCGTGGAGTGACCCCTTGGGACTGGACCACACGAGGGTTCATGAACTAAGCCACTTGCTGAGCGAATTGGGCTTCGAACTC
>CAVURQ010000024.1:0-12593 GCA_963743935.1 uncultured beta proteobacterium
GTCGCGACTGTTTGAGCGCAGTGAACGAAGTGAACGCAGCGAGTTTCGCGACGCGACTCCAGGCCGAGCACCGCAGTGCAGTCGGCGCGAAGCGGCGACCGCCACACCATGAGCCCCTGGCGGGTGCCGCCTGGCGCGATGCTGCCAACCCCGCGAGAGCGGCTGTTCGTCTTCGCCCGCTATGCGCCGTGAGCCGGCAAGAACTTTCCATGCGATCGAATGCGAATTCGTATTTGGCAGCGTAGCGCGAGCCCTCGGCATCTACGCAGTTCACGCCACCGTCCTCGCTCGCGCCGCCTGGACCTGGCGCGCGCGGTAACGCCGGGGCTGCGCTCAGCCGGCCGCCAGCGCCTTGCGGATGGATTCGATGCGCGCGCGGTTGACGCCGAAGTCCTTCTCGCCCAGCCGCGAGGCTGATCGCACCTGCACCACGCCCTTGCCTGGGTCGAACCAGAACTCGGTGTCGTCGACGAACTTCATCCAGCGTGTCGTGAACTGCACGTAGAGGTAGTCGCCCCGGCTTTCGACGATCTTCGCGCCCGGCATGGCCTCGACGACGCGCTTGATGCCCGCGATGGTGGCAGCGCCATCGCCGTTGCGCACCAGCGCCAGCGGCGCGATGCGCGCATAGGCCTGCATCGGGTGCTGCCCCCAAAGGTCGGCCTGGCTGCTGACGCTGTTGGCTGATTTGGCCGGTGCCTTGAGCCGGCCGTCGCGTACGCCCAGGTCGGCGGGCGCGCGGCCGCTGAATGCGCCCATCTGCGCGGCCAGCAGCGCCAGTACCGCAAGGCCGAGGATGCCGAACAACAACCACTTCAATATTTGCATGCGAGGCTTTCGTGGACAGGTCGGTGCGGCCGAGACGCTGGCGCTGTGTCAGCGGCGCTTGCTGCCGCCACCCAGGATGCCACCCAGCACGCCGCGGAAGATCTCGCGGCCCGCCGCCGAGCCCATGCTGCGCATCGCGGACGATGCCGCTTTCTCGACCAGGCCGGGGTGCTTGCCGCCGCGCGGGCCGGTACTGCCGAAGAGCATGCCCTTCAGTTCATCCAGCATGCCACCACCGCCACCGCCACCGCCGGCAGCCCCTGGGCGTGGGACCGGCGGGTGCGTCCTTGATGGCCTGCGCCGCGTCGCCGCTGGCCACGGCACGGCCCTTGAGCCGCTCGAAGGCCGATTCACGGTCCACGGTCTTCTCGTACGCCCCGGCCACCAGCGAACCCTGGATCAGTGCCGCGCGTTGCTCGGGCGTGATCGGCCCGATCTGGCTGCCCGGCGGATAGACAAAGACACGTTGCGTCACGCTCGGGCGGCCCTTCTCGTCGAGGAAGCTGACCAGCGCCTCGCCCACGGCCAGCTCGGTGATGGCGGTCTCGATGTCCAGCCCCGGATTGGCGCGCATGGTGGTGGCCGCCGACTTGACGGCCTTCTGGTCGCGCGGCGTGAAGGCGCGCAGCGCGTGCTGCACGCGGTTGCCGAGTTGGCCGAGCACGGTGTCCGGAATGTCCAGCGGGTTCTGCGTCACGAAGTACACGCCCACGCCCTTGCTGCGCACCAGCCGCACCACCAGCTCGATGCGCTCGACCAGCGCCGCGGGCGCGTCCTTGAACAGCAGGTGCGCCTCGTCGAAGAAGAACACCAGCTTCGGCTTCTCGAGGTCGCCGACTTCGGGCAGCTGCTCGAACAGCTCGCTCAGCATCCACAGCAGGAAGGTGGCGTACAGCCGCGGGCTGTTCATCAACTGGTCGGCGGCGAGGATGTTGATGACGCCCTTGCCATCCACGCTTTGCATGAAATCGGCGATGTCGAGCATCGGCTCGCCGAAGAAGTGGTCGCCGCCCTGTTCGCCGATCTGCAGCAGCCCGCGCTGGATGGCGCCGATGCTGGCCGGGCTGACGTTGCCGTATTCGGTCTTGAACTGCGCAGCGTTGTCGCCCACGTATTGCAGCATCGCGCGCAGGTCCTTCAGGTCGAGCAGCAGCAGGCCGTTGTCGTCGGCGATCTTGAAGACCATGCTGAGCACGCCGGCCTGCGTCTCGTTCAGCGCCAGCATGCGTGCCAGCAACAGCGGGCCCATGTCGGAGACGGTGGCGCGTACCGGGTGGCCCTGCGCCTTCTTGTCGTCGGCGAACACGTCCCACAAGGTGCAGGGGCAGGCCAGCGGCTCGGGCGGCGCGATGCCGCGCTCCTTCAACACGGCGGCCATCTTCGGCGGGATGCTGCCGCTCTGGCTGATGCCGGTCAGGTCGCCCTTCACATCGGCCATGAACACCGGCACGCCCAGGCGGCTGAAGTTTTCGGCCAGCGTCTGCAAGGTGATGGTCTTGCCGGTGCCGGTGGCTCCAGTGATCAGCCCGTGGCGGTTGGCCAGCGCGGGCAGCAGATGGCATTCGATGTCGCCGTGGCGGGCAAGGAGGATCGGGTCGGCCATGTGCGCTGCTCCTGTGGCGGATGGTGCGAGGGCGAAAAGTAGAATGGGAGTCTAGCCAACCGCCGCACCCCGCCCGCAGCCATTGCCGGGCCTCAGGAGAACCAACCGCATGGCCGGACATTCCAAATGGGCCAACATCCAGCACCGCAAGGGCCGCCAGGACGAAAAGCGCGGCAAGATCTGGACGCGTGTGATCCGTGAAATCACCGTCGCGGCGCGCCAGGGCGGCGGCGACCTGAGCATGAACCCGCGCCTGCGCCTGGCGGTGGAAAAGGCCAAGGCCACCAACATGCCGGCCGAGCGCATCAAGTACAACATCGACAAGGCCTCGGGCACGCTGGAAGGCCTGAGCTACGAGGAGATCCGCTACGAGGGCTACGGCATCGGCGGCGCGGCCATCATCGTCGACTGCATGACCGACAACCGCGTGCGCACGGTGGCCGAGGTGCGCCATGCCTTCAGCAAGTACGGCGGCAACATGGGCACCGAAGGTTCGGTGGCCTTCCAGTTCCGCCACTGCGGGCAGTTGATCTTCGCGCCGGGCACGAACGAGGACAAGGTCATGGAAGTGGCGCTGGAAGCCGGCGCCGACGATGTCATCAGCGACGAAGACGGCGCCGTGGAAGTGCTCTGCGCGGAGACTGAATTCGAGGCAGTGAAGGCAGCGCTGGAAGCCGCCGGCCTGAAACCCGAGGTGGCGGGCGTGACGATGCGTGCCAGCAACGACATCGAGCTGCAGGGCGAGGACGCCGCGCGCATGCAGAAACTGCTCGACGTGCTGGAAGACCTGGACGACACGCAGGACGTTTTCCACAACGCGGTGATGGAAGGATGAGCCCGATGCAGAACCGCCTCGAGGCGGGCTCGTTCCCCCTTGGGGGGGCGACGCCAAGGGCGTCTTGGGGGTCGTCATGAAGGTCCTGGTCATCGGCAATGGCGGGCGCGAACACGCGCTGGCCTGGAAACTGGCGCAGTCGTCGCGTGTGCAGGTGGTCTACGTGGCGCCGGGCAATGGCGGCACGGCGCGCGACCCCTTGATCTGCAATGTCGACATCACCGACCTGTCGGCACTGGCTGACTTTGCCCAGGCCGAGAAGGTGGCGCTGACCGTGGTCGGTCCCGAAGCCGCGTTGGCGGCGGGCGCGGTGGACTTGTTCCGCAACCGCGGCTTGCGTATCTTCGGGCCCACGCGCGCGGCCGCGCAGCTGGAAAGCTCCAAGGCCTTTGCCAAGGAGTTCATGCGCCGGCATCAGATTCCGACTGCCGCCTACGCCGTCTTTGAAGATGCTGCTGCAGCGCATGTCTACGTGCAGCAGCAAGGCGCGCCGATCGTCATCAAGGCCGACGGACTGGCCGCAGGCAAGGGCGTGGTCGTGGCCACGACGCTGGCGCAGGCGCACGAGGCCATCGACGCCATGTTGCTGGACAACCGCCTCGGCGTGACGCACAACGACGGCAGTGCGCGCGTGGTCATCGAGGAGTTTCTCGAAGGCGAGGAAGCCAGCTTCATCGTGCTGTGCGATGGCAAGAACGTGCTGCCACTGGCCACCAGCCAGGACCACAAACGCCTGCTCGACGGCGACAACGGCCCCAACACCGGCGGCATGGGCGCCTATTCGCCGGCGCCGGTGGTCACGCCCAACGTGCATGCGCGCGTGATGCACGAGATCATCGTGCCCACGGTGGCCGGCATGGCCAGGGACGGCGTGCCCTTCAGCGGCTTCCTCTATGCCGGGCTGATGATCGACGCCCAAGGCCAGCCGCGCACGGTGGAGTTCAACGCCCGACTCGGCGACCCCGAGACCCAGCCGATCCTGATGCGCCTGAAGAGCGATCTGCTGGAGGTGCTGTTGCACGCCACCGACGGCACGCTCGACCAGGCTGATCTGCAGTGGGACCGCCGCGTCGCGCTGGGCGTGGTCGTGGCCGCTGCCGGCTACCCGTCGGCGCCGCGCAAGGGCGACGTCATCACCGGGCTGCCCGCATCGAGCGACGATCTGCAGGTGTTCCATGCCGGCACGAGCGAACGCGACGGCAAGCTGGTGACCAGCGGCGGGCGGGTGTTGTGCGTGACGGCGCTGGGCGAAAAAGTCAGCGCCGCGCAGCAGCGCGCCTATGCGGCGCTGGAAGGCATCCACATCGACGGCGCGATGTTTCGCACCGATATCGGCCATCGCGGCATCAGGCGCTGAAAGGAAGCGTTCCTTGACTGAAGTCTTCCAAAGCGCACCGGTGCGCGACTACCTGCTGGGTCTGCAACGGCATATCGTCGAGGCCTTCGAGGCCGAGGATGGCAGGCCCTTCATCAGCGACGGCTGGACGCGGCCGCAGGGCGGCCCGCTGGAAGGCGATGGCCTGTCGCGGCTGGTCGAGCAGGGCCATGTGTTCGAGCGCGCCGGCTGCAACTTCAGCCATGTCAAGGGCCACAAGCTGCCGCCGTCGGCGACGCAGACGCGCCCCGAGCTGGCCGGCGCGCCCTTCGAGGCGCTGGGCGTGTCGCTGGTCATGCATCCGCGCAACCCGCACGTGCCCACGGTGCACATGAACGTGCGCATGTTCGCCGCGCTGCCCGAAGGCCGCGCGCCGGTGAGCTGGTTCGGCGGTGGCATGGACCTGACGCCCTACTACGGCGTGGAAGAAGATGCAGTGCATTTCCACCGCAGCTGCCGCGACGCGCTGGCGCCTTTCGGCGACGACAAGTACCCGCGCTTCAAGCAGTGGTGCGACGAGTACTTCTTCCTCAAGCACCGCAACGAAGCGCGCGGCATCGGCGGCGTCTTCTTCGACGACTTTGCGGAGCTCGGCTTCGAGCGCAGCTTCGCCATGATGCGCGCCGTCGGTGACGCCTTTACCGTCGCCTATCTGCCGATCGTGCAACGCCGCCGGGCCACGCCCTACACCGAACGCGAGCGTGATTTCCAGCTCTACCGGCGCGGGCGCTATGTCGAGTTCAACCTGGTGTTCGACCGCGGCACGCATTTCGGCTTGCAGTCGGGCGGGCGCACCGAAAGCATCCTCATGTCGATGCCGCCGCTGGTGACCTGGCGCTACGACTGGACGCCCGAGCCGCTGAGCGCGGAAGCGCGGCTGTACAGCGATTTCCTGCCGGTGCGCGATTGGCTGGCCGACCCATTGTCTGGTACGCGGTGACGAGTCCGCCGCCGGGCCGCCCCAAGGCGGACACACCCCCTCGGGGGGGCGACGCCGTAGGCGTCTCGGGGGCCAGAAGGATTGCCTTGTTCGGTGGCAGCTTCGACCCGGTGCACTACGCGCACCTGGCCCTGGCGCGGCTGGCCTTGACCGAACTGCAGCTCGATGAACTGCGCTGGGTGCCGGCCGGCCTGCCGTGGCAGAAGGCACGCAAGCTCACGCCCGCGGCCGAGCGCGAAGCGATGCTGCGCCTGGCGATCGCGGACGAACCGCGCTTCGTGCTCGAGCGCTGCGAGCTCGACCGCCCCGGCCCGAGCTACACCCTGGACACGGTGCGCGAGCTGCAGGCCGCCACGCCGAAGGCGCATTGGTTTCTGGTCATCGGGCAGGACCAGTACGCCGGCCTGCACACCTGGCACGGGCATGCCGAGCTGCTGCAGCGCGTCACGCTGGCCGTGGCGCAGCGTCCCGGCAGCGTGCTGGTCGTCGACGCCAGCGTGCGTGCCGCGCCGATGCTGCCGCTGCCCCTGCCGCCGATGGCGGTGTCGGCCACCGACATCCGCGCGCGTGTGGCTGCCGGTCTCGACATCGATGCGCTGGTGCCGCCCGCCATCGCAAACTACATTAATCAACACGGCCTGTACCGGGGCCCGCACAGGAGCTGAATGGACATCCGCAAACTGCAGCGCGCCATCGTCGATGGCCTGGAAGACGTGAAGGCCCAGCACGTGGTGGTCTTCAACACCGAACACCTGTCGCCGCTGTTCGAGCGCGTCATCATCGCCTCGGGCACCAGCAACCGGCAGACCAAATCGCTGGCCGCCAGCGTGCGCGATATCGTGCGCTCGCGCGAGCTGCAGGTGCTGCGCACCGAGGGCGAGGAAAACGGCGAGTGGATCATCGTCGACTGCGGCGCGGCGGTGGTGCACATCATGCAACCGGCGATTCGCGAGTACTACCACCTCGAAGAGATCTGGGGCGGCAAGCCGGTGAAGATGAAACTTGGCGAGCAGCAGCCGACGCGGCTGGTCAAGGCCTCCGAAGCCATGCCGCGGACCAGCGAGCCGGCCGTGTCGGCGCGCTATCTGGAGGCCACGAAGCCGACATCGGGCAGAGTGCCGACCAAGGCGGCGCCCAAAAAGCGCGCCAGCGCCAGGCGGCCGGCGACGCCGCGCGCCGAGCTGGCCAAGGCCGCTGCCCCGGCCCGCAAGAGCCCGGCGCGCAAGGCGGCGTCCACGCGCAAACCCGCTGCCGCGAAGAAGAGCGCAGCGCCCCGCCGGCGCACATGAAGCTGCTGGTGTTGGCCGTGGGCCAGCGCCAGCCGGCCTGGGCCGATGCCGCCTGGGCGGAATTCGCCAAACGCCTGCCGCCGGACATGCGGCTCGAACTGAAGGCGCTGAAGGCCGAGCCGCGCGGCACGCGCACGGCCGCGCAGTGCATGGCCGCCGAGGCGCAGCGCCTCGAGGCCGCGCTGCCCAAGGCAGCGCGCCGCGTCGTGCTCGACGAACGTGGCACCGCACTCACCACCGCACAACTGGCCGATCGACTGCGCGTCTGGCGCAGCGACGGGCGCGACGTGGCGCTGCTGATCGGCGGACCCGACGGGCTGGATCCGGCGCTGAAAGCCGGGGCCGACGAAACGCTGCGCCTGTCGGACCTGACGCTGCCACACGCCTTTGTGCGCGTGCTGCTGGCAGAAGCGCTCTACCGCGCCTGGTCGCTGACGCAGGGCCATCCTTACCACCGCGAGTGAGGCTGCAGTTGGCTCGCGGTGGCGCGTCGCAGGCGTGGTCCTGAGCTGCGTTCAACTTCGTCTACCTGGCCTCGCAAAGCCCGCGGCGCAGCCAGTTGCTGCAGCAGATCGGCGTGGCGCATCGTCTGCTTCTGGCCGAGCCCGGCGAAGAAACGGAAGCGCTGGAGGCGCTGCGACCCGGCGAGCTGCCTGCCGACTACGTGCAGCGTGTCACGCGGCTGAAGTTGATGGCTGCGCGACAGCGGTTGGCGCGGCGCGGCCTGCCGATGGCGCCGGTGCTGGCCGCCGACACCACGGTGGCGCTGGGCCGGCGCATCCTGGGCAAGCCGAGCTGATGCCAGCGAAGCCGCAGCGATGCTGCAGGTGCTGTCGGGCCGCACCCATCGTGTGCTGACCGCCGTCGCGGTGCATGACGGCAAGCGCACACAGCGTGTCCTGCAGGTCTCGCACGTGCGCTTTGCGCCGATGTCGGACGCCACGATCGCGGCCTACATCGACGCCGGCGAGCCCTTCGGCAAGGCCGGCGCCTATGCCATCCAGGGTGCGGCCGCGGCGTGGGTGCAGCACATCGACGGCAGCCACTCGGGAATCATGGGTCTGCCGTTGTTCGAGACGGCGGTGCTGCTGCGCCGCGCCGGCGTGGCCGTGGCGGCGCTCGCCTAGACTCTCCAGTCCATGTGGCTTTGCCACTGGACTTGACCCCCTCGGGGGCGGGCCGGGCTTCGCGCGGCCCTCGGGGCAAAGGAAAACATGGCCAACCAGGACATCCTCATCAACTGGGCCCCGCAGGAAACGCGCGTGGCCGTCGTCGAAAACGGTGCCGTGCAGGAGCTGCACATCGAACGCACACTCGAGCGCGGCCTCGTCGGCAACGTCTACCTGGGCAAGGTGGCACGGGTGCTGCCCGGCATGCAAAGCGCGTTCATCGGCATCGGGCTGGACCGCGCCGCGTTCCTGCACGTGGCCGACCTGAACCCGCCGGCCAACGGTTCGAGCGCGGGGCCCAGCGGGCGCGGCGATGCAGCCGCCACGCCGATCGAGCGGCAGATCTTCGAAGGCCAGTCGCTGACCGTGCAGGTCATCAAGGACCCGATCGGCAGCAAGGGCGCGCGGCTGTCGGCGCAGGTCTCGATTGCCGGTCGCATGCTGGTCTTCCTGCCGCACGACAAGCACATCGGCATCTCGCAGAAGATCGGCCCGGCCGAAGCGCGCGAGCAATTGCGCGCGCGCATGCAGGCGCTGGTGGGTGCCGACGGCGGCGGCTTCATCCTGCGCACGAATGCGGAGGAAGCCAGCGACGCGGAGCTCGCCGACGACATCGCCTACCTGCGCAAGACCTGGGCCGGCATCCGCGAACGTGCCATGGCCTCGCCGCCGGGCACCTTGCTGCACCAGGACCTGAGCCTGGCCGAGCGCGTGCTGCGCGACCTGAGCCATGAGGCCACGCAGGCCATCCGCATCGACTCGGGCCTGCAGTTCGAGCGACTCAAGGCCTTCGGCGACACCTACATGCCGCGCAGCGCGGCCAAGCTCGAGCTGTACCGCGGCGAGCGGCCGATCTTCGACCTCTTCGGCATCGAGGAAGAGATCGTGCGCGCGCTGGCGCGGCGGGTGGAGCTGAAGAGCGGCGGCACGCTGGTCATCGACCAGACCGAGGCCATGACCACGGTGGACGTGAACACCGGCGGCTTCGTCGGCGCGCGCAATTTCGAGGACACGGTGTTCAAGACCAACCTCGAAGCCGCCGGCGCCATCGCACGCCAGTTGCGGCTGCGCAACCTGGGCGGCATGATCATCGTCGACTTCATCGACATGGCGCGCGAGGAGCACCAGACGGCGGTGCTGGCGGAGTTTCGCAAGCAGCTGGCGCGCGACCGCACGCGCATCACCATCAGCGGGTTCTCGCAGCTGGGGTTGGTCGAGCTGACACGCAAGCGCACGCGCGAAAGCCTGGCGCACATGCTGTGCGAACCCTGCCCGACCTGCGCGGGGCGCGGCGAGGTGAAGACCGCGCGCACGGTGTGCTACGACATCCTGCGCGAGATCCTGCGCGAGGCGCGGCAGTTCAATCCCAGGGAGTTTCGCATCGTCGCCAGCGCGGCGGTGGTGGAGATGATGCTCGACGAAGAAAGCCCGCACCTGGCGGGTCTGAGCGATTTCATCGGCAAGCCGATCTCGCTGAGTACCGAGCCGTCGATGAATCCGGAGCAATACGACATCGTGCTCATGTAGCGCCGAGCGGGTGCGAACGGGCAGTGCGTTGACCCCTGTCAACCGCCGGCGCGCCACCCGGTAGCAGGATGCAGGCTTCGATACTGCGTGGAGCCAGTCATGAAGATCCTGTTGCCCGTGGATGGAAGCAAGTACACCCGGCGCATGCTGAGCTACATCGCCGCGCATGACGAGTTGCTGGGCCAGGCCCACGAATACATGTTGTTCACCGCGGTGCCGCGGCTGTCGAGCCGGGCCGCGCAGTTCTTCGACCGCGGCACGCTCGACGCGTACTACCAGGACGAGGCGCAGAAGGTGCTGCGCAGCGCGCGCGCCTTTGCCGACAAGCAGGGCTGGACCGTGCGCAGCGCGCATGCCGCCGGCCACGCGGCCGAGGAGATCGCTGCGTTCGCCAAGGCGTACCAAGCCCGACCTGATCGTCATGGGCACGCACGGTCGATCGGCGTTGGGCAACGTGGCGCTCGGCTCGGTGGCCAGCGGTGTGCTGGCGCGCTGCACGACGCCGCTGCTTTTCATACGCTGAGTCGGTTTGCCCTGCGGCACCCTGCGCCGCAGGCCTCGCCCGGTTCTGCGCGTCCGGTTCTGGCGCCTTCATCGCCACCGTCCTAAACTCATGCCCCGCGCCCACGTGACCCACCAAGGAGACATTCATGCACATCGCCTCGCTCAAGGAAGTTGTCAGCGCCGAGGAATGGCAGCTGCGTTGTGACCTCGCCGCCTGCTACCGCCTGGTGGCGGCCTATGGCTGGAGCGATCTGGTCTTCACGCACGTCAGTGCGCGCATTCCCGGGCCCGAGCATCACTTCCTCATCAATCCCTACGGGCTGATGTTCGACGAGATCACGGCGTCGTCGCTGATCAAGGTCGATCAGGACTGCAACAAGCTCATCGACTCGCCCTTCCCGGTCAACCCGGCCGGCTTCGTCATCCACAGCGCCATCCACCAGGCGCGGCACGATGCCGGCTGCGTGCTGCACACCCATTCGCGTGCCGGCGTGGCGGTCAGCGCGCAGAAGTGCGGCGTGCTGCCGATCAGCCAGCAATCCATCTTCGTGCTCAACTCGCTCGCCTATCACGACTATGAAGGGGTGGCGCTGCGTGACGACGAGAAGGCGCGCCTGCAGGCCGACCTTGGTACGGCCAACTACCTCATGCTGCGCAATCACGGCCTGCTCACCGTGGGGCGCACCGTTGCCGATGCATTCCTGAGCATGTACGGTTTCGAGAACACCTGCCGCATCCAGATCGATGCGCAGGCCGGCGGCGAACTCATATCGGTCGATCCGGCCATCGTCGAGGGTGCGGCAAAGGCGGCCAGGGCCGCGACACTTGGCGGCGGTGCGGGTGCATTGGCCTGGCCGGCGCTGCTGCGCAAGTGCGAGCGTATGGACCCCAGCTACAAGAGCTGAACTGGACCACCCCCTACGGCCTTCGGCCGCCCCCTCAAGGGGGCGCCGCTGGCGGACCGGCAGAGCCGGATCCGCGGCGTCCGCTGAGTGTGAACCACCGGTCTATTTCTTTTCGCGCGGCACACGCCCCATCAGGTAGAACTCGTCGTTCGGCCGCATGCCGCTCAGGTTGGCCATGCGGTTGGACAGGCCGAAGAAGGCGGTGATGGCGCCGATGTCCCAGATGTCCTCGTCGTCGAAGCCGTGCGCGCGCAGGGCCTCGAAATCGCTCTCGTCGATGGCCGCGGAGTCGGTGCACACCTGCATCGCGAAGTCGAGCATCGCGCGCTGGCGCGGCGTGATGTCGGCCTTCAGGTAGTTCACCGCCAACTGGTCGGCAATGAGCGGCTTTTTCTCGTAGACGCGCAGGATTGCGCCGTGCGCGACCACGCAGTACAGGCACTGGTTGGCGGCCGAGGTGGCGACGATGATCATCTCGCGCTCGCCCTTGGTCAGCGAGCCGGTCTCCTTCAGCAGCAGCGCGTCGTGGTAGGCCATGAAGGCGCGCCATTCGGCCGGCCGGTGCGCCAGCACCAGGAAGACGTTGGGTACGAAGCCGGCCTTCTCCTGCACCTCCAGGATGCGGGCGCGCAGGTCCTCGGGCAGGTCCTTCAGCTCCGGCACCGGATAGCGGCTGATGGGCGGTGGGGTCATGGCAAGCCTCCGTACGTCGTGCTGCGGTATTCGCCTTGGGTCACGCAAGTGGCCCCTTTCGGGTCCGGCGCCGGGCCGGCTCATCAGGCGACCTCCGCGCATGTGCTGCGGAATTCGCCTTGGGAACGGCCCGGCGGCTCATGCCTTCTCGTCCACGAGCCGGCCGCCGAACTGCATGGTGTGGAGTCTGGCATACAGGCCGCCGTGGGCCAGCAGTTCGGCGTGCGTGCCCTGTTCGACGACGCGGCCGGCTTCCATCGCCACCACGCGGTCGGCATGTTCGATGGTGGACAGGCGGTGCGCGATGACCAGCGAGGTGCGGCCCTTCATCAGCCGGTCCAGCGCGTCCTGCACCGCACGCTCGGACTCGCTGTCCAGCGCCGAGGTGGCCTCGTCCAGGATCAGGATGGGTGCGTCCTTGTAGATGGCACGCGCGATCGCCAGGCGCTGGCGCTGGCCGCCGGAGAGCTGGTTGCCGTTGTGGCCGATGGGCGTGTCCAGGCCTTGCGGCAGGCCTTCCACGAAGTCCAGCAGGTTGGCGCCGCGCAGAGCCTCGCGCACGCGCTCGCGGTCCAGCGCGGCGTCCGGCGGCAAACCCAGCGCCACGTTGGCCGCGATGCTGTCGTTGAACAGCACCACGTCCTGGCTGACCAGCGCAAACTGCTGGCGCAGCGCGTCGACCTGCCAGTCGCCCAGCGGCACGCCGTCCAGCAGCACGCTGCCGCTGCTGGGATCGACAAAACGCGGCAACAGGTGCACCAGCGTGGACTTGCCCGCGCCCGACGGCCCGACCAGTGCCACGGTCTCACCGTGGTGCACATGCAGGTTCAGCCGGTCCAGCGCCGGCGGCTGGTCGTCGCGGTAACGCACGCTGACATCGCGCAGCTCGATCTCGCCGCGCGCCGGGCCCGGGGCGTGGCTGCCG
>CAVURQ010000025.1:0-58756 GCA_963743935.1 uncultured beta proteobacterium
GTGCTCGGCTTGGCCTGAGGAGCTTCAGGGGAGTTTCACTACTTCAACCCGGCCCGGCATGGCGCAGGCTGTTGCCCAATGCCGTCTTGCGCACGAACACCGCGAAGGAGTGGACCGTGGCCTCACGCTGCGCCTGCTGGCGCCACAGGATGCCCGGCGTGCGGATCGGTGTCGGGCTTTCGATCGGGATCATCTGCAGGCCGCTCATGGCCGCGGGCACCGCGTTGATGGCGACGATGGCGCCGATGGGCATGCGCAGCACCAGGCCGAGCATCGGTGCGATGGTCGACATCTCCGCCACAACCAGCGGCTGGGCGCCACAGGAGCGGAAGCACTCGTCGAGCAACGCGCGCGTGGAGAAGTAGCCGGGCATCAGCACCAGCTGTTGCTGGTGAAGTTCGACCATGCGGATGCGCTTGCGCCCGGCCAGCGGGTGCGCAGCCGAGACCACCAGCACCATCTCCTCGTTGTAGAGCGGCTCGAACCACAGCTCGGTCGGGCCGGTCGGGCGATAGGCGATGCCGATGTCCAGTTCACGCGCCTGCAGCCGCTCGCCGATCTGCTCGGCCGGCAGTTCTTCCACACGCACCTGCACCGCAGGGTGACGGGCGAGGAACAGCGCCACACATTCCGGGATCAGGCCGATGTTGAAGGTGTGCGTGGTACCGATGCGCACCTGCCCGCTCAGGCCGCGGCTGCTGGGCTTGAGGGTGGCGATGCCGTGGTCCACCTCCTGCAGTGCGCGTGTGGCGAAGCCGAGAAACAGTTCGCCGGCCTCGGTGGTCACCACCTTGCGGCCGATGCGGTCGAACAGCGGTTGTCCGAGTTCCTCCTCGAGCTGGCGGATCTGGTGCGACAGGGTCGATTGCGTCACGTGCACACGCTGCGCCGCACGCGTGAAGCTCAGGTACTCCGCCAGTGCCACGAAGTAGCGCAGGTGCCGCAGTTCCATGTAAACCCCAATGTCGAATCGATGTCATCGATCATATCCATGCGAATTCACCATTTCCGCAGATGCCGCGCAATGCCTAAGCTTCGCCCCTCGACAGTGCCGGCCGCGCCCGCTTTGGTGCGCTGCAGCAGGATAAGACGGAGACCAGGATGTCCAGCTACAACCAGGAAAAGCTCACCCAGGACGTCGTCGACGCGTTTGCCCGCTGCCCCGATGCACGGCTGCGCACATTGATGACGTCACTGGTCAAGCACGTGCACGCCTTCGCCCGGGAAGTCGACCTGACACCCGAGGAATGGCTGGCGGGGCTGCAGTTCCTCAATGCCACCGGGCAGATCTCCACCGACAAGCGGCCCGAGTTCATCCTGCTGTCCGACACGCTGGGCCTGTCGATGATGGTGGTGGCGCTGGCGCAGGCGCGGGCCAGCGGGCAGGTGCAGGGCGCGATGGCAGCCACCGAAGCCACGGTCGAAGGTCCGTTCTTCTGGGCCGGCGCACCGGAGCTGCCCTTGGGCGCCGACCTGGCCGAGGGCGTGCCCGGCGAGCCGGCGCTGTACATGGGCCGCGTCACCGACATCAACGGCAAGCCGCTGGCCGGCGCGTTGCTCGATGTCTGGTCGGGCGACGGCGACGGCAAGTACGACGTGCAGCTGTCGGCCGAGCCGACGATGAGGGCGCGCGGGCGCCTGCACACCGACAGCGAAGGCCGCTACTGGTTCTGGTCGATCCGCCCGAACTACTACCCGGTGCCCGACGACGGCCCGGTGGGCGACATGCTGCGCGCCACCCACCGCAACATCAACCGGCCCGGCCACATCCACATGATGGTTTCGGCCGACGGGCACGTGCCGCTGACCACGCACATCTTCGTCGCCGGCAGCCCGTACATCGACGAGGACGTGGTCTTCGGCAAGCGCGACAGCCTGGTGGTCGATTTCGAAGCCCATGCGCCCGGCCGCGCGGTCGATGGGCGCGAGATGAAAGTGCCGTACCACTCGGCCAGTTTCGATTTCCGGCTGGTACCGCTGGCCGCCTGAGCGCAGCGCCCGCCTTCACGACTACCGCCTGTCCAGCTCGAAGGGTTCGCCATGAAGATCGGCAAGGTCACCGTGCCGCGCACGTCCATCAGCACGTCGGACGAGCACACCATCGTCGTGCGCGGGCGCGATCTGTCGAAGGAGCTGATCGGCAAGGTCTCGTTCGTCGAGCACTTCTTCCTGCTGCTCAACGGCAAGCTGCCCACGGCCGGCGAGGCCGCCGTGCTCAACGCCACGCTGGTGGCCATCGCCGACCACGGCCTCGTGCCGAGCGTGCAGGCGGCGCGCATGACCTTCGCGGCCGCGCCCGATGCGATGCAGGGCGCGGTGGCGGCCGGCATCCTGGGCTGCGGTTCGGTCGTGCTGGGTTCGTCGGAAACGGCGGGCCGCCTGTACAGCGAGATCGACGCGCAGATGCGCAAGGGCGCGACGGTCGAGGCGGCCGCGCTGGCCGTGATGCAAGCCTGGCGCGCCGCCGGCAAGTCGATCCCCGGTTACGGCCACCCGCTGCACAAGGAGCGCGACGAACGTGTCGGCGCGTTGTTCGACGTGGCGCGCGCGGCCGGCACCGACCTGCGCTTCGTGGCGATCGCCGAGGCCGTCGAAGCGCTGATGCCGCGATGTGCTGGGAAGGCTCTGAAGCTCAATGTGTCGGGCGCCATTCCCGCCGTGCTGCTCGGCGCGGGTTTCCCGGTGGCCGCGCTGAAGGGCGTGCCGATCCTGGCGCGCACCGCCGGGCTGATTGCGCAGTCTGTTCGAGGAGATCCAGCAGCCGATCGGCTTTGCGCTGTCGTATCAGGCGACGCGCGAGATGGTCTACGACGGCGAGCTGCCCGAAGGCTTCGGTAGCCACAAATGATCAAGGTGCTGCAAGGCCTGAAGGTCGTCGAACAAGGCACGTTCATCACCGGCCCGGCGGCGGGCATGCTGCTCGGCGACCTGGGCGCGGATGTCATCAAGGTCGAACAGCCGTTGACCGGCGACCCCTTCCGCGCCTTCCAGGGCGGCTTGTACAGCCCGCACTTCCAGACCTACAACCGCAACAAGCGCAGCATCACGCTCGACACGCGCGACTGCGGCCGACCGCGAGGTGTTCGACGCCCTGATCGCCGAGGCCGATGTCTACATCCAGAACTTCCGCCCCGGCGTGGCGCACAAGCTCGGCGCCGGCGAGGCGCGCCTGCGCGCGCTCAACCCGAAGCTGATCTACTGCTCGATCAGCGGTTTCGGCGCCACCGGCCCGGCCGCGAACCGGCCTGCCTACGACACCGTCGCGCAAGCCGCCAGCGGCTTCCTCAACCTGCTGGTCAACCCGCAGAACCCGCGTGTCGTCGGCCCGGCCATCGCCGATTCGCTGACCGGCTTCTACGCGGCCTATGGCGTGATGGGTGCGCTGTTCGAGCGCGGCCGCACCGGCACGGGCCGCACCGTCGAGGTCTCGATGCTGGAGGCGATGGCGCACTTCAACCTCGACGCCTTCACGCACTTCTTCCAGGTCAATGAAGTGATGGGCCCGTACAGCCGGCCGAGCGTGTCGCAGTCCTACGTGCTCGAGTGCGCGGACGGCAAATGGATCGCGCTGCACATGTCCTCGCCCGAAAAGTTCTGGCAGGGCCTGGCGCTGGCGATCGAACAACCCGATCTGTTCACGGATGCGCGCTTTGCCACACGCGACAGCCGCATCGCGAACCAGGAAACGCTGATCGAGCTGCTGGGCGAGCGCTTCAAGCGCCGCACGCGCGACGAATGGTGCGCACGGCTGCAACGCGAAGACGTGCCGCACGCGCCGATGTACGACACCAGCGAAGCACTGGTCGACCCGCAGGCGATCCATCTGCAGCTCACGGCCTCGGCCGAACACCCGGTGATGGGCTTGTTCCGCACGGTGCGCTCGCCGGTGTCCTTCGACGGCCAGCGCGCGCTCGACGTGCGGCCGCCGCCGACGCTGGGCGAGCACAACGATGAGATTCGACAAGCCCTGGGCCTGCCGGCCCGCACAGCTGGACGCGAACCCTTCCAACAAGGAGACAACGCCATGAACCAGCTCCCCCGTGTCCCGCCGTTTCACGCTGCTCGCCGCGCTGCTCACCACACTGGCCGCATCGACCGGCCTGGCGCTGGCGCAGACGCCCAGCGGGCCGCCCATCCGCATCGGCAGCACGCTCGCGCTGACCGGGCCGCTGTCGGCCACCGCGCAGGTGCACAAGATCGTCGGCGAGATCTACGTCGAACAGGCCAACAAGCGCGGCGGCTGGCTCGGCCGGCCGCTGGAATGGATCGTCAAGGACGACCAGTCCAAGCCCGACCTGGCGCGCACGCTGTACGAGCAGCTGGTCACCGTCGACAAGGTCGACCTGCTGATGGGCCCGTACGCCACCGGTGCCATCCTGTCGGCGATGGGCGTGGCCCAGCGCTACGACAAGGTGCTGGTGCACCACACCTTCGGCATCCCGTCGCTGGCCAAGTACGAGCGTGCGTTCCCGGCCTGGTCGCTGGGCTCCGACCCGGCCAACACCGTGCCGAACACGCTCTTCGATGCGCTCGCCGCCGGGCCGAAGCCGCCGAAGACGGTGGCGGTGGTGACGAGCAAGTTCCCGTCGATCCAGTTCATGAGCGCCGGCGCGCGCGAGGTGCTGAAGAAGCGCGGCCTGACCGAGGTGCTGTTCCTGGAGTGGGACTTCGGCAACCGCGACTTCGGCCCGATCGCCAACCGCATCAAGGACGCCAAGCCCGACTTCGTCTTCGTCGGCGCCATCGGCCTGGACGGCAACCTGCTGCTCGACGCGATGAAGAAGATCGACTACGTGCCGCCGCAGCACTTCTACCTGTACCCGTCGCCGGCACCGCTGGTCACGCTGCCGGAAGCGAAGAACGCGCTGTCGGTGACGATCTTCGAGGAGCAGCTGCCCTTCCTCAACAACCCCGGCGCGGCCGAGTTCGTCAAGCTCTTCCGCGAGCGCGCCACCGCCGCCAAGCTGGCCGACCCTTCCGTCGAGGTGCAGGCCGCCGCGTCCTACACCGCCTGGCAGATCCTCGAGGCCGGCGTCAAAGCCACGAACAGCCTGGACGACAAGGCCATCGCCGCCTGGCTGAAGGCCAACAAGGTGGACACCATCCAGGGCAGGCTGCGCTTCGACGGCACCGGCAACTACGGCGACGACCTGATGCGCATCAAGCAGGTGCAGAACGGCAAGTGGACCGTGGTCTATCCGAAGGAGTTCACCACCGGCGGCGCCACGATGCAGGCCAACTGACGCGACTCCATGTCGGGCTTCACCATGCCGAGCGCCACACTGCTGGCGCAGAGCATTCTTTCGGGTGTCTTCGTCGGCGCCCTCTACGGCCTGCTCGGGCTGGGCCTGAGCCTGTCGTGGGGGCTGCTGCGGCTGATCAACCTGGCGCACTTCGCCTTCGCCTTCCTGGCGGCCTACCTGTGCTACCAGATGGCGACGATGGGCATCGACCCGTTGCTCTCGCTGTTCATCATCGTGCCGCTGTTCTTTGCCATCGGCGCGGGACTGCACTGGGCGATGATGAAGTTCCAGATCACGCCCTTCAATTCGCTGCTCATCACCTTCGGCCTGACCGGCATCGTCGAGGCGCTGATCCAGACCATCTGGACAGCGGACTATCGCAAGCTCGAATCGAGCTACGGCGAAGAGCGCTTCAAGATTGCCGGCCTGTTCGTGCCGCTGCCTGAGCTGATCACGCTGCTGCTGGCGGTGGGCCTGTCCTTCGCGCTGTGGGCGGTGCTGCGCTACACCGATCTCGGCAAGGCGTTGCGTGCGTCGGCCGAGGATGCGCCCGATCGCCGCGGCCTTCGGCATCAACCAGCGCCGCAACGCGCTGCTGCTGGCCGGCACCTGCTCCGGCCTGGCCAGCGTGGCGGGTGTGTGCCTGGCACTGAGCTTCACGCTGGCACCGTCGCAGATCTATGCCTGGATCGGCGTGGTCTTCGCCGCGGTCATGCTGGGCGGCCTGGGCCGCGCACTGGCACCGCTGATCGCCGGCATCGTGATCGGCGTCAGCGAGGCGGTGACGATGGCGGTGACGGCGCCGTCGTGGGCGCCGCTGGTGTCCTTCACGCTGTTGATCGCGATCCTTTTGTTCCGCCCCGGGAGGGCTGCATGAGCAGCCGGGCCGCGGCCGGCGTGGCTGACGCCGCGATGACCGGTGACGTCCCGGCGCGCGAGCCAAGCCGCTGGCGCATCCCCGTCGCCATCCTCGCCGCCGGTGCCGCGCTGGCCTTCGTGCCGGCGCTCGGCCTGCCGGCGTTCTACGACTCGCTGCTGTACCTGGTGCTGCACTGGATCGTGCTCGCCACCTCGTGGAACATCCTGTCGGGCTACACCGGTTATTTCTCCTTCGGCCATGGCGCCTTCTTCGGCGCCGGCATCTACACCAGCGCCACGCTGATGGCGCGCTGGAACTGGCCCTTCCTGTGGACGCTGCCGGTGGCCGCGGCGGTGGCCTGCGTGCTCGGCGTGGTGGTCGGCGCGATCGTCTTTCGCGTCAAGGGCATCCGCGGCGAGGTGTTCGCGCTGCTGACCTTGGCCGTGACCTTCGTGCTCGGCACGGTCATCGTCAACACGCCGATCGACGGCGGCAACGGTGTGTCGCTGGCCGCGGTGCCGATCCCGAAGATCGGCCCGACGACCTCGTCCACCTTCTACCTGCTGGCGTTGATCGCGGCGACGCTGACGATGCTCGTCGCCTGGGCGCATCGCGGTGTCCAAGCTCGGCGCCGGCCTGTTCGCGATCCACGACGACGAGGACGCGGCCGAGGTCATGGGCGTGCCGACCTACCGCTACAAGCTGATCGCGCTGGCGATCTCGTGCGCACTGGCGGGCGTGGCCGGCGGCATCCACGCGCTGTTCCTGAACTACGTGACGGTCGGCGAGGTGTTCACCATCACCGTGCCGCTGACCGTGGTGCTGATGAGCGTGCTCGGCGGCACGCGCCACTGGGCCGGCCCGGCCGTCGGCGCGGTGGCGATCACGCTGCTGCTGTACAGCTTCACCGCCGCCGACTACGCGGTGGCCGGCAAGGCGATGATCGGCGTGATCCTGATCGCGGCCATCCTGTTCATGCCCGACGGCATCCTGCCGCGTTTGCAGCGCGTCTTTCAGCGCTGCGGCACACAGCCTCGGGTTGAAGGTCCCGCGTTCGCGAGCGCGCCATCGTCGGCCGCGTTTGCGCCCGTGCCTGTGGCCGCACCGGCGGCCGCTGCCGCGGCAGCCGCGGGCGAAGTCCTGCTGAGCACGCGCGGCCTGGCCAAGTCCTTCCGCGGCGTCAAGGCGCTGGCCGGTGTGGATGTCGAGGTGCGGCGCGGCGAGATCCTCGGCCTGCTGGGCCCGAACGGCTCGGGCAAGTCGACCTTCATCAACGTCGTCAGCGGCCACTACCTGCCCACGGGCGGCAGCGTCGTCTTCGAAGGCACGCGAGCTGGCCGGCCGCGCCGCGCACCGCATCGCGCGCGCCGGCATCTCGCGCACCTACCAGATCCCGCGGCCCTTCGCGCACCAGACCGTGCTCGACAACGTGGCGCTGGCGGCGATGTTCGGTGGCGGCATCGGCACGCCGGCCGCGGGGCGGCGCGAGGCCATGACCTGGTTGACCTTCGCCGGCCTGCAGGACAAGGCACTCGCGCGGCCCGACGACTTGAACCTGCACGAGCGCAAGTTCCTCGAACTGGCGCGCGCGCTGGCCTCGCGCCCGCGACTCGTGCTGCTCGACGAAGTGCTGTGCGGCCTGACACCGAGCGAGATCGACGACGCGGTGGCGCTGGTGCGGCGCATCCGCGACCAGGGTTCGACGGTGGTCTTCGTCGAACACGTGATGCGCGCGGTGATGGCGCTGACCGATCGCGTCGTCGTCTTCGACCAGGGCGCATTGCTGGCCGAAGGCCCGGCCGCCGAAGTGATGCAGCGCCCCGAGGTGATGACGGCCTATCTCGGCACGCCGCAGCCGGCGCTCGGCTGCGCTTGGCGAGCGCGGCGCCAAGCGCGGTGGCGGGCGTGACAAGCCCGAGCGCGGCCATGCTTGAGGTGCACGATCTGCAGGTGGCCTACGGGCAGGCGCCTGCGCTGTGGGGCGCCTCGTTCGACTTGCGCGAGCGCGAGCTGCTGTGCATCGTCGGCCCCAACGGCGCCGGCAAGACCACGCTCATCAACACCCTGGCCGGCGTGCTGCGCGCGCGCGCCGGGCGCATCGTCTTCGAGGGCCGCGACATCACGGCGCTGGCGCCGCACCGCTTCTGCGAAGCCGGCATCGCCATCGTGCCCGAAGGGCGACGCCTGTTCGGCTCGATGAGCGTGCTGGAGAACCTGGAGATCGGCAGCCTGCTGCCGGCGGCGAAAGCACGGCGCGCGCAGTCGCTGGCCGCCGTGCTGGCCCTGTTCCCGGCGCTCGAAGCCAAGCTCGCGCAGGCGGCCGGCGAGCTGTCGGGCGGGCAGCAGCAGATGGTGGCCATCGGCCGCGCGCTGATGGCGCGCCCGCGCCTGCTGCTGCTGGACGAGCCGTCGCTGGGCCTGTCGCCGCTGATCGTGCACGAGGTCTTCGGCGCCATCCGCCGCATCAACGACGAGGGCACCGCCGTGCTGCTGGTCGAGCAGAACGTGTCGATGGCGATGGCCGTCGCGCATCGCGCCTACGTGCTCGAAGAAGGCCGCATGGTGGCCGAAGGTCGACCCGACGACTTGATGCAGCGCGACGAGGTGCGTCGCGCCTACCTGGGCGTCTGAGGCATGCTGTTTGCACTGCATCTGCTCGACAAGCCCGACTCGGCCGCATTGCGCCAGCGTGTGCGGCCCGAGCACAAGGCCTACCTCGCGCGCGTGGCCGAGCACATCGCCTTTGCCGGGCCGCTGCTGCGCGACGACGGGCAGACGATGGTCGGCAGCCTGCTGGTGATCGACTTCGTTTCGCGCGACGCGGTGCAGGCCTGGCTGGCCGACGAGCCCTTCACCCGGGCAGGGCTCTATGCCGAAGTGCGGATCCACGCCTTTGCCAGCCTGTGGCCGCAGCGCGCCGGCTTCCCGCCATCACCGTGAATCCCTCTTCAAGGAGAACATCGATGCTATTCCCCACCACCATCGTCGGCAGCTTCCCGCAGCCCGACTGGCTGATCGACCGCGAGAAGCTGGCCGGGCGCTTTCCGCCGCGGGTGCGCGCGCGCGAACTCTGGCGCATCCCGCCGCAGTACCTGAACGAGGCGCAGGAAGACGCCACGTTGATCGCCATCCGCGCGCAGGAAGAAGCCGGGCTGGACATCGTCAGCGACGGCGAGATCCGGCGCGAGAGTTATTCCAACCGCTTCGCCACCGCGCTGGACGGCGTCGACCTGGACAACCCGGGCAGCGCGCTCGACCGCTCCGGCCACCCGAACCCGGTGCCGCGCATCGTCGGCAAGATCCGCCGCCGCCACGCGGTCGAGGTCGAGGACCTGAACTTCCTGCGCGCGCATACCGACCGCAAGGTGAAGATCACCGTGCCCGGGCCGTTCACGATGCTGCAGCAGGCGCAGAACGACTTCTATGCCAGCGAGGAAGAAGCGGCGATGGACTACGCCGAGGCGGTGAACGCGGAGATCAAGGACCTGTTCGCCGCCGGCGCCGACGTGGTGCAGATCGACGAGCCCTACATGCAGGCGCGGCCCGAGAAGGCGCGCCTATACGGGCTGAAGGCGCTGAACCGCGCGCTGGAAGGTGTGCAAGGCACGACCGCGGTGCACATCTGCTTCGGCTACGCGGCCATCATCCACCAGCGGCCTAGCGGTTATTCCTTCCTGCCCGAGCTGGCGCAATGCAGTTGCCGGCAGGTGTCGATCGAAACCGCGCAGTCCGGGCTCGATTGTTCGGTGTTGAAGTTGCTGCCGAGCAAGCAGGTCATGGTCGGCTGCATCGACCTGGCCGACCCGGAAGTGGAAACGCCGCAGACCATCGTGCAGCGCATCGAACGTGCGCTGCCCTACGTGAAGGCGGAGAACGTGATCCTGGCACCCGATTGCGGCATGAAGTACCTGCCGCGCGAGACGGCGGTCGGCAAGCTGCGCGCGATGGTGCAGGCGGCGCAGATCCTGCGCGACAAGTACCGCTAGCTGGCGCCGCGCAACTCGGCGTCCTGCAACCGGGCGCTGCAACTATCGGCCGGGGTGCCGACGCCGCGGCTCATTGCGGCTCGATCTTGGCCTCGCGGATCGCCTTCTCCCACTTGCCCGTCTCCACCTTGTTGCGCTGCGCCAGCGCCTCGGGCGTGCCGGGCTCCACCGCAAAGCCGTTGGCCGCGAACTTGTCCTGGATGTCCTTGCTGTTGGCGGCGGCGTTGATGGCCTGGTTCAGCTTGGCCACGATGTCCGGCGGCGTGCCGGCCGGCGCGAACACCGCGAAGTAGGCGATCAGCTCGTAGTCCTTCAGGCCCAGCGCCTCGTTCACCGTGGGCAGCTCGGGCACGGCCGCGGCGCGCTTGGTCGACGTGACGGCCAGGCCGCGGATCTTGCCGGCCTTGTGCTGCGGCACGGTGACGGCGAAGTCGGCGGTGAACATCATCACCTGGCCGCCGACCAGGTCGGTCATCGCCGCCGGGCCGCTCTTGTACGGGATCGGGTTCATCTGGATGCCGGCCATGCCGGACAGCATCTCCGACGACACCTGCTGCGAGGTGCTGGCATAGGCAAAACTCACCTGCCCGGGCTTGGCCTTGGCCAGATCGACGAACTCCTTCAGCGTCTTTGCAGGCACGTCGTTGTTCACCGCCACCATCAGCGGCACCGATCCGATGTAGCCCACCGGCACGAAGGCCGTGTCCTGGTCGTAGGGCAGCTTCTTCATCAGGAACTTCAGCGCCGCGTTGGTGCTGTTGGTGCCGATGAGGATGGTGTAGCCATCGGGCGGCGCCTTGGCCACGATGTCGGCGCCGAGCATGCCGTTGGCACCGGGCTTGTTGTCGACGACGATCGGCTGGCCCAGCGTGGCCGACATCTTCTCGGCAAAGGCGCGGCCGATCTGGTCGGTGGCGCTGCCGGCGGCAAAGGGCACCACCGCGCGGATCGGCTTGCTCGGGAAGGTCTGGGCCGTCGCGGCAGCGCTGAACAGCAGTGCGGCGCCCAGCAGGGCAAGGCGGCGGTTGATGCAGATCATCGGGAAGTCTCCTTTGTTGGGGCCGAAAGCGGGAACGCGGCATTGTCCTTCAGCCGCGCGGCGCATCGTCGATCTCGATGTCCAGGATGGCGGCACTCAGCGTCTTGCCATGCGCGTCCAGCGCCAGCGAGCGTGTGACGCCGCCGCCCAGCGCATCGTGCATGACGAAGTGCACGGCGCCCAGGTGCGGCAGCGTGTAGCGCTGCACCGCTGCCGTGCACGATGCCGCGGTAGTGCGCCTGCACGCGCTCGACGCGTCAGCAGGCGTTCGAGCAGCGGGTAGTGCGCCGGGTCGCGCGCGATGACACTGAGCGTGGCGCGGTTGCCCTTGTCGCCGGAGCGGGCGATGGCGATGTCCTGCAGCTTCATAGTTCGAGAATCCTGACTGCCGTGCGCGCCGCGTCGCGCGGCACCAGCGCCGACGCGGCGGCGATGACCTCGCGCACCGACTGCGTGACACCGCCGCCGCCGGCCGGGCCGTTGAGGTACAGCGCCTCGACCTCCTGGCCCACGCGTTCGGCCTGCTCGCGCGTGCTGCAGCGCACGGCCAGGCGCGCGCGCACCTCGTAGGGCATGCGGTCGCCGCCGAGCTGCGGCCCATGCATCGCATCGACGCCGATCAGCTCCGCGCGCTGCTCCATCGCCGTCGAAGCCCAGCCGGCGCATGCGATGTTCCAGCACCTGCAATGCCAGCGCACCGCGCTCGCGTGCGCCGGGGCCGGCATACGAGATCTGGCCTTCGCCGATCCAGCCGTCGCGGTAGCCCAGCGTGGCCTTCAACTGCTGCGGGCGTGCCGTGCCGCTGGCGCCCGTGGCCTGCACACGGTCCGGCGCCCAGCTCCTGCAGCCGCACCTGCGAGAAGTCGGCCACCACGTCGGGCTGCAGGTAGCGCGTCGGGTCCTCGATCTCGTAGAGCAACTGCGCCGTGCAGGTGAGCCGGTTCACGCGCCCGCCGGTGCCGGCGAGCTTGGTGATGACGGCCGTGCCGTCGGGCTGCACCTCGGCCAGCGGAAAACCCACGTCGTGCAGATCGGGCACGTCGAAGTGGCCCGGGTCGGCGATGTAGCCGCCGCTGACCTGGGCCGCGCATTCCAGCAGGTGGCCGACGAGCACGCCCTGGCCGAGCTGCGGCCAGTCGTCGGCGCGCCAGCCGAAGGCGTGCATCAGCGGCGCGAGGAACAGCGCCGGGTCGGCGACACGGCCGGTGATGACCACGTCGGCGCCGCTGGCCAGCGCCGGCAGCAAGGCATCGGCGCCCAGGTAGGCGTTGGCCGAGACCAGGCGCTCGCCCAGGTCGGACGCGCGCTGCGTGCTGTCCAGCAGCGCCGCGTCGTGCGCCTGCACCCAGGGCAGCACGTCGTCGCCGGTGACCACGGCCACGCGCAGGCGCGGCAGCCCGAGTTCGCGCGCCACCGCCAGCACGGCGGCGCCGGCGGCTTCGGGGTGTGCCGCGCCCATGTTGCTGATGATGGTGACGCCCTGGCGCACGCAGGCCGGCAGCACGGCGCGCATGCGCGCCTCCAGCAGCGGGTCGTAGCCGTGATCCGGCTCGCGGCGGCGGCGCAACTGCGCCAGCGCGATGGTGCGCTCGGCCAGGCATTCGAAGACCAGCGCATCGAGTCCGCCGCGCTCGGCCAGGGCCTGGGCGGGGTCGATGCGGTCGCCGGCATAGCCTGCGCCTGCGCCGATGCGGAACGGCTTCATGGGCTGGAGCATCTCATCGACGTGGTGGCGGCGCCAGCCTGATCAACCCGCAGCGCGGCCCACTCAAAGATAGTCCTCTTCGAGCTGATGTCGAACCGCCGCGACCACCACTTCGGTGCCATCCACAATCTCGAACAGCGCCACATAGCCCGAGCGACCGAAAGGAACGATCAGTTCGCGCACAAAAGGGCTGCGGCCCGCCTTGCGGCAAGTGAAGGGCGAGGTCTTCAGGGTCGCGATGCCGGCACGGACAGCGGTAAGCGCCTGGTCTGCCAGTTCGAGGTTGCCGCCAGCCCGCCCAAGTTCACGTTCAAGAACGAAATCGAACAAACGCTCCAGGTCAGCCTCGGCCGCGCGGGTCAGGCGTACCCGGAAACTCACCTCGCGGTCGCCGCCCGGCGTGCGCGCGCAGCGTCCAACTTGCGCTGCAGCTTGCGCACCACCACGTCGGCATCCACGTAGTCGCCCGTGCGCCGAGCATCGTCGAGTGAGCGCAAGCCCCTGGCGATGAACTCTGCCTGGTGGTGCCTGCGCAGAACGGCAGCGCGAACCGAGGCTTCCACGAACTCGGACACGGTTTCACCTTCGCCGAGCAGCGACTCCACTTGTTCCCGCAGTTCGGGCTCGACGCGGACGGAAGGGATCGTGGCGGACTTCATGCGAGGGAGTGTAGCGCAATTGCGTTGCGCCATGGGCGCCGACCGAAGTGTTCAGGTCGGTCAATGCCCGGCACGGTTGTGGTCGAGTTCGCGCAACCACGACTTGGCCACGGTCGGTGACGAGCACCCTTCCGCCCGCCTCCGGCGGGGCGGAGGTATTCGCGGAGTCGCCACTGCGGCACGCATCGACCATCCGAACAGATCATTGCCTTGTCGCGACATCCTGATCCATGGGTACGACCTGCTTGACCATGAGCTGGTGTTGACCACTGCCGAGAACCAGGTCCCGAAGCTGTTGGCGGAAGTCGAAGCGCTGCTGGCAGAGGGCGGATCGGACGACCCGCCGCGTACAACGAAACCATGAGGTCCGCCTCCTTCTCTTCCGTGCAGGTCGAGCTCGAGTGCGTGAGGCTGCCGAGAGTGTGCTTCGCGATGGCGAAACGCTCACCAGTCTGATTGAGACTTCGGCACGTGAACGATCCGGCGGCGTCGTGTTCAGGAGGAGTTCATTGCCCGCGGTCTGCGCTCGCGCGAGGACGCCAAACGCACCGGGATCTACCGCTCCGCCGAATCCGTGCATTCAGAGTTGCAGCGGCGCCTTGACGCGCGGCGCAAGTCGATCCTCGGGTGAGCGCGGCGTCGAAGGCGATCACCAATGTGTCCGCTGAATCGACATATCGCCAAATCATGTCGATTCTTCCGCGTTGAATCGACACGTTCTGACGAGAACGGCCGTGCAGGTTATCACCCCAGCAGGGCTCGCACGAGGCCGATCAGCCGTCCCGTCGCCGCGCCACGATGAACAACCGCGGGAAGGCCAGCAGCCTCTTGCCATCGGCGCGCACCGGATAGGCCAGGTCGATGCGGCGCTGGTACTCGGCCAGAAACTGCGCCTGCCGCTCGGGCGTCAGCGGGTCGAGGTACGGCTTCAGCCCGGTGGCGCGCAGCCACTGCACGATGGCCGCGGCGTCGTCCATGCGGTGGTGGTAGGTGGTGCGCCACACATCCACGTCGGCCTGCGGCGTGAGCAGGTCGTAGTACTGCTGCGCCGGCAGGATGCGTGCGCGATGTTTGTCGGCGTCGTCGGCCGGCGTGCCCAGCAGCGCGGCGGCGGTCTCGCGCATCAGCCGGTGCGACGGCTCGTCCAGGTTGTCGGGCATCTGCACGGCCAGCACGCCGCCCGGCGCCAGCGCCGACAGCAGGCGCGGCAGCAGCCGCTCGTGGTCGCTCACCCATTGCAGCGAGGCATTGGCATAGGCCAGGTCCACCGGCTCGGCCGGCGACCATTCGGCGATGTCGCCCTGCTCGAAGCTGACTTGCGGCAGGCGCTGGCGGGCCGTGGCCAGCATGGCCTGCGAGCTGTCGGTGCCGACGATGCGCGCCATTGGGAATCGCGCGACCAGCAGCTCGGTGGAATTGCCCGGCCCGCAGCCCAGGTCGACCACGTTCCGCGGCGCGTCCAGCGGCACGCGCGCCAGCAGCTCGGCCGCCGGGCGGGTGCGTTCGTCCTCGAAGCGGCTGTACAGGGCGGGGTTCCAGTCGCTCATCGTGCGTCGTCCGCAAAGCGTTCCACCTGGCCGTCGACATGGCGGGCGAAGCGTTGCCGCTCCGCGCCATGCACCGGCGCGTCGTCGGGCCAGGGCCAGCCGCCGAAGGCGGTGCGGCGGTAGTCGGCAAAGGCTTGCTGCAGCTCCTGCTGCGTGTTCATCACGAAGGGGCCGTACTGCGCCACCGGCTCGCCGATGGGGCGGCCCTGCAGCAGCAGGAACTCGCTGGTCTCGGGCCCGTTGGCCAGTTCGGTGGGCTGCTGCGCCGGCAGCTCGATGGCGGCGCTGTGTGTCCACCGCCTGGCCGTTGATGGCCACGCGCCTGGCCCTTGAAGAAGTAGAGCTTGCGCCGCGTGCGCTCGCCCGCGGCGGGTGGCAGCGTCCAGCGCGCGCCGGGCGCCATCTTCAGCGTCCAGATGGCCAGGTCGGATTCGGGCTGCGCCGCCCACGAATCGGGCGGCGGTGCCGGCGGCGCGGCCGCGTCGGCGCTGGCCAGGCGGCCGGCGATGCAGGCGATTTCGGTCTGCGCGCCGGCGGCGTCGGTGGCCACGTGGCGCGGGATGTCCTGCGACCACAGCATCTTGAAGTGCGGCTCGGCCATCTTGCTGCGCGCCGGCAGGTTGAGCCAGATCTGGAACAGCTCCAGCGGGTTGGGCGCGCTGGCGTCGAGCAGCGGGAACATCTCCGCATGCACGATGCCGCGGCCGGCGGTGAGCCACTGCACGTCGCCGCCGCCGAAGCGCGCCGCGGCGCCGAGCGAATCGCTGTGGTCGATCAGGCCCTTGCGCACGATGGTCACGGTCTCGAAGCCGCGGTGCGGGTGCGCCGGGAAGCCGGGCACCGTGAGCCCGTGGTACATGCGCCAGCCGTCCTTGCCGGCGAAGTCCTGGCCCAGGTCGCGCCCGCTCAGCGGCGCATCGGGGCCGAACTGCGCGTTGCCGCGCGGGTAGGCGTCATCGTGATAGACGCAGAACAGGAACGGGTCGATCGTCTGCCACGGGAAGCCGAGCGCTTCGATCTGCAAGGGGGTGGGCATGGTGTTCGCTACAGGGCAAAGGCCTGAGCGAGTCTACCCAGGCGCGGGGCTACAGCCAGAGCCAGATCTTGCGCAGCCAGGCGGGCACGCGGTCGGGCTTGGGGCAATAGTGTTGGCGCAACGGTGAATGCATGGGTAGTGCCTCCTGAAGCTGGAGACTGTATACACAACCAGTACTGTATGCAAGCACACATTCCGTGACGCCTCCGGTTCACGCCTGCCAGACACCGAAGCCCGCCTCGCGCAGGCCGATGGCCAGTTCCACCTCCATCTCGCGCGCGGCTTCGTAGGGCATCGGGTTGTAGACCGCGTACAGCGCCGGCAGCAGGCGCAGGCCGTATTCGAAGACGAAGCGGTTCGCCTGGATGCCGGCCTTGTGCTTGTCGAAGCGCAGGTCGGGGTCGAGCCCCGTCATGCCGACATAGACGAAGGGCTTGCCCAGCTGGTAGTCCGGGTTGGCCGCGCGGAAGCGGACTTCGTTCCACACCCGGTCGGCCAGCTCGACGACGTAGACGCAGTGGTGATGGCGGCGGGGCATGCGTGCCGGCCGCTTTCGGGGACGCAGCGGGCTACGCTAGGCGACGCCCGGCTTCGGAATCGACTTGCGCCACCGCCGGCCTGCGACCAGCGCGGCAAGCCCGATCGCGAAAAGGGCGAACGTCGCCGGCTCCGGCACCGGGGGCTGTGGGCCCGGCACGAGCGTCAAGGTGAAGGAGCCGCCCTCGACGTAGTCCTGGTCGGTGTCCTGCATCACGTAGCCTTGATTCATGTAGAAGATATTGATGCCATCGGTGGAATCCGTGGAGAAGGCCATGCCGAGGTTGTCCAGCGGTAACTCCGCCGAATAGCTGTAGAGCAACTGGCTGGCCGGCGGGGAGCCGCAGCACGTGTTGGCGAGTCCGACGACGCTCCACGAGTCGAAGACCCCGTTGATGGCGGTGATGGTGTAGGGCGGGCCGCTGTCGGTGGCCGTCAGCTGGCCCGGAACCACTGTGGGTGCTGGAGGAGTAGCTCCAGTTGTAGGTTGCCGCGCGCGCAGGCGCGGCGCAGACGAGTACGGCGGCGCAGACCGCCGCGATGGCGAGACGAAACTCCATGGCACTGCCTCCTTGGTTTGCAATCTGAAGATGCCAGGCGCCAGTATCGCGTGCAGGCCTCCTGCATGTAAATGCAGGCGGGTTGAGGCGGGTCAGGCGCCTTCGCGCCCGATCTCCGCCAACGCCATCTCCCGAATCTGCCGCTTGAAGATCTTGCCCGAGGGCGTGCGCGGCAGCGGCTGCTTCGCCAGCACCACATGCCGCGGCAGCTCGAAGCGCGCCAGGTGCGTGGCCAGAAACTCGCGCAGCTCGTCCAGGTCCAGCCCTTCGCTGGCGTAGAGGGTGGCGCCCACCTCCTCGCCCAGGCGCTCGTCGGGCACGGCGTAGACCGCCGCTTCCTGCACCAGCGGGTGCATCAGCAGCGCGGCCTCCACATGGCCGCAGCCGATGTTCTCGCCGCCGCGGATGATCAGGTCCTTGATGCGGTCGACGATGAACAGGAAGCCCTCGTCGTCGATGTAGGCCACGTCGCCGGTGCGGAACCAGTCGCCGTCGACGAAGGCCTGCGCGTTGGCCTCGGGCCGCTTCCAGTAGCCGGCGAACATCGAGGTGCCGCGCACCAGCAGCTCGCCGCGCTGGCCGCTGGGCAGCGCGTCGCCGGCGTCGTCCACCACCTTGATCTGCAGCACCAGCGAGCAGCGGCCCGAGCTGGCCGGCTTGCGCAGGTAGTCCTCGCCGCTGTTGCCGGTGCCGATGGCGTTGGTCTCGGTCATGCCCCAGCCGATGTTGGGCAGCGCGTTGCCGAAGCTGGCGGCGATCTGCCGCACCTGCTCGGGCGCACGCGGCGCGCCGCCGCCGCCCACCGCCAGCAGGCTGCTCAGGTCGTGCCGGCCTTGCTGCGCCACGCGCACCAGGTCGCCGGTGACGGCGGCCGGGGCCACCACCGTGCTGAGCCGTTCGCGCTCGATCAGCACGGCGGCTTCTTCAGCGTCCCAGCGGTACATGCACACCAAACGGCGCTGGCTGCGGTAGCTGGCCAGGTAGGACGCATGCAGCCCCGTGACGTGGAACAGCGGCACGGCCAGCAGCGTGCCCGGCTGCACGGCCGGCGGCACGGGCTCGATGCCGGCCATCAGCTCGCCGATGCGCCGGTCGACCTCCCACGACAGCAGCGCCGAGATGACGTTGCGGTGGGTCGACGGCACGCCCTTGGGGTGGCCGGTGGAGCCCGAGGTGTACATCATCATCAGCAGGTCGTCGGCGGCGATGCGCGCGCGGCGGCATCGGCACGTCGCCGGCGGCATCGGTCAGTGCCTGCAGCGGCCGGGCACCGGCTGCCGCGCCCCAGGCGGCGCTGGCGGCCATCGCGGCCAGCTGCTCGTCGGCGCGCACCGCCAGCACCTGCAGTCCGGCAAGGCCGGCCTCGGGCGGGCATTCGGCCAGGCGCTGCAGCCGCTCGGTGTCGGCAAACACCACGCGCGCGTCGCAGTCGGTCAGCGCGTAGGCCATCTCGTCGGCCTGCCAGTGGGCGTTCATGCCCACGGCCACGGCGCCGATGGCGGTGATGGCGGTGAAGGCCAGCACCCATTCCGGGTAGTTGCGCATGGCGATGGCCACGCGCTCGCCGTGCTTCACGCCGCAGTCGTGCACCAGCACATGGCCGATGCGCGCTGCCGCCTGCCAGGCCTGGGCGTAGGTCCAGCGCTCGTCCCCGTAGCTCAGGAACGGCAGGTCGGTGGCGGTGGCCTCGAACAGCTCGCGCATGGATTCGGGCGCGTGCTTGAACACCCGCAGCTGCCGGCCGTTCACGACGGCATCCACCAGCTCGTGCGGCTGGCCGGGGCCGGTGGCGGCGGCGATGGCTTCGGTCGCAGGCGTCGATCATGCCGCGCTCAGCGCCCGAGCGCACGCGCCTCGTCCTCGTAGGGCGCGTACGAGGCCTTCAGCGTGGCGCTGTTCAGGATCATCTCGGCCACCAGCCGGCGCGCTCCGCTGGCGGCATCGAAGATCCGCGTGCGCACCCAGGCCGACTCGGTGCGCGCGCTTTCGCTCAAGGCGATGATTTCGCGCTCCAGCTCGTACGGGTGGTCGACGAACAGCGGCCCGGCGATCATCCGCACCTGCTGGCCGGCGAACAGGCCCACCGCCGGCCCGCGGCCGCGAAAACCCGCCGTGTCGGAGGCGCTGCCGAGCAGCACGCTGACCATCTCCATCGGGATGATCGCCCGGCCCCAGGGCGAGAGCGGCCCGCCTTCGGGCGTGTACCAGGGGCAGGGCTCGGTGATGACCTTCAGCTTGTCGCCCAGCGTGAACGGGTAGTACGGGCCCATGTGCTGGTCGAAGCCCATGCGCACCGTCTGCGGGTCGGACGCGCCGCGCTGGCCGACCTGCAAGTCGCGGTTGATGACTAGCGGGCCCGGCGCGCGCAGCTTGGCGATGCGCTGCGCGATCTCGGTGGGCGTGCCGCCCGGCCCGGCGGCGTCGCCCACCGATGCGGTGCCGGCGAGCACCGGCGTGCCATCGGCCTTCTCGGCCCAGATGCGCACGGCGCGCTCACCCGGCGCCGGCAGCTGCACGAAGGCACGCACCGATTCGCCCTCGACCACCATGGTCTGGTAGTGCGCGCTGATGCAGCCGGTCTCGAACCAGGCCTGGCCGAACAGGTGGAACAGCAGCGGGTCGAACTGGCTGAAATGCGTCGGCCCTTCGATCGGCCCGGCGCGCAGGCCCAGGCCGGCGGCGGTGGCGTCGTCGTGGATCGACTTGTGGCCGCCGTAGGTCTGCTCGGCCAGCATCTGGCGCGGCTGGCGCAGCGGGCCGCACAGCGCGGGCGCTTCTGCAAAAGGCGCGCAGGTGCGAAGGGTGCAGTCATGCGGCGCCCTTCAGTTGCGCCACACCATCGTCGCGTTGAGCTCGTCGCCCAGGCTTTCGTGGTGGCCGATCTCCTGCCGGCCGACCACCAGGTGGTGCACCTCGTCGGGCCCGTCGGCCAGGCGCAGGGTGCGCTGCATCGCATACATGCGCGCCAGCGGCGTGTGCTGCGACACGCCCAGCGCGCCGTGCATCTGGATCGCCTGGTCGATGATCTGGCACACACGCTCGGGCACCAGGGCCTTGACCATGTGCACCCAGATGCGCGCCTCGCGGTTGCCCAGCGTGTCCATGGCCTTGGCGGCCTTCAGCACCATCATGCGCATCGATTCGATCTCGATGCGCGCGCGCGAGATGTGCTCGACGTTGCCGCCCAGCCAGGCCAGCTTGCGGCCGAAGGCCTCGCGCGACACGCCGCGCTGCACCATCAGCGCCAGCGCCTTCTCGGCCTGGCCGATGCTGCGCATGCAGTGGTGGATGCGCCCCGGGCCCAGGCGCACCTGGCTGATCTCGAAGCCGCGGCCTTCGCCGAGCAGGATGTTGTCCTTGGGCACGCGCACGTTGTCGAAGACGATGTGCATGTGGCCGTGCGGCGCATGGTCTTCGCCGAAGACATGCATCGCGCCGATGATCTTCACGCCCGGCGCGTCCTTGGGCACCAGGATCATCGACTGCTGCTGGTGCGACGGCGCCTCGGGGTTGGAGCGCACCATGGTGATGAGCAGCTTGCAGCGCGGGCTGCCGGCGCCGGAGATGTAGTGCTTCTCGCCGTTGATGACCCATTCGTTGCCTTCGAGCCGCGCGCTGGTGGCGATGTTGCGCGCGTCGGACGAGGCATGGTGCACCTCGGTCATCGCATAGGCCGAGCGGATCTCGCCGTTCAGCAGCGGCTTCAGCCACTGCGCCTTCTGCTCCGGCGTGCCCACGCGTTCCAGCACCTCCATGTTGCCGGTGTCGGGGGCCGAGCAGTTCATGCATTCGCTGGCCATCGGGCTCTTGCCCAGCTCGGCGGCGATGTAGGCGTAGTCCAGGTTGGACAGGCCCTCGCCGGTCTGCGCGTCGGGCAGGAAGAAGTTCCACAGGCCCTTCCTTCTTGGCCTGGGCCTTGGCGGCGTCGAGCAGGTCGAGCTGGCCCGGCGCGTAGGTCCAGCGGTCTTCGCCGCGTGCGGTTGGCGCCGAGGGCCTCGTACTTCTCGGCCATCGGGTTGACGGTCTGCACGATGAAGCGCTTGACGTGCTCGTACAGCGGGCGCGAGCGCTCGGACATGCGCAGGTCGTTGAGCGGGTCGCTCGGGTCCATGGCGAACATCGAGAAGGTGGTCGGGGTGCCAGGTGCATTCATGGGGGATCCTTGCGTGTGAGGGTAAGAAAACAGTATGTCGTCCGGCCGGCTCGCGACGCGCCCCGGGGTTTCACGCGTAGCACGTCGCGCGGGTGACAGCGCCCGGCAGGGTACTCCGGCCCCGCTATCCTTCACGCCCAAATGTCGAACACTCCCTCCAAACCCAACCCCTGGGTCGAACTGATCATCACCATCGTTGTTCCGGCGGTGGTGTTGATGCAGCTCAGCAGTGCCAACCGTCTGGGTCCCGCCGGCGCCCTGGTGCTGGGCTTGAGCTTTCCGCTGGTCTATGGCGGCTGGGACCTGCTGCGCCGGGGCAAGCTCAACCTGATGGCCAGCATCGGCGTGGTCAGCACGCTGCTCACCGGCGGCATCGGGCTGCTGAAGATGGATCCGCAATGGCTGGCGGTGAAGGAGGCTGCGGTGCCCGGCGCCATCGGCCTGGCGGTGTTGATCTCGGCGCGCACGCGCTACCCGCTGGTGCGCGTGCTGGTCTTCAACCGCGCGATCTTCGACGTCGACGGCGTGCAGCAGGCGCTGCGCGCGCGCGGCACCGAAGCGGCGTTCGAGCGGCGCCTGCTCAGACGGCACGCTGATGCTGGCCGGCACCTTCCTGTTCTCGTCGGTGATGAACTACCTGCTGGCGCGCTGGGTGGTCACCAGCCCGGCCGGCACCGAGGCCTTCAACAACGAGCTGGGCCGCATGACGCTGCTCAGCTACCCGGTGATCGCCATCCCGTCGATGCTGATGATGATGGGCGTGATGTTCTACCTGGCGCGCGGCGCGCGCGCCTCACCGGGCTGGAGCTGGAGCAGATGCTCAAACATGCGGCGCCGAAGGCCTGAACCCATGACCGACCATCCCGACCGCGTCTGGCCGCTGCAAGGCGCCAGCAACTTCCGCGACCTGGGCGGCTACCCCGGCCACGAGGGCCGGCCGGTGCGCTGGCGCCGGCTGTTCCGCTCCGACCACCTGGGCGGCCTGACCGAAGCCGACAAGGCGCAGCTGGTGGCGCTGGGCCTGGCGCGCAGCTTCGACTTCCGCGGCGAAGCCGAGCGCGCTGCGGTCGGCTACCAGCTGCCCGGGCTGACGCAGCATTCGCTGGCCATCGAGCCGACGGTGGTGCAGCGCATGCAGGACCTGATCGACGCCGGCCAGAGCCTGACGCCGGCGCACGCGGCCGAGCTGATGGCCGAGCTGTACCGCGCGCTGGTCAACGACCAGTCGCACCGCTTTGCCGAACTGTTCGAGCACCTGCTCACGGCCGATGCGCCGCTGGTGTTCCACTGCACCGCCGGCAAGGACCGCACCGGCTTTGCCGCGGCGCTGATCCTGCTGGCGCTGGGCGTGCCGCGCGAACTGGTGCTGCAGGACTACCTGCTGACCAACCGCGTCTTCAAGCACCCGGCGTCGACGCAGCACACGCTGTCGCCCGAGGTGCTGGCCGTGCTGTGGCAGGTGCAGCCCGGCTTTCTGGAAGCCGCGCTGCAGGTGGTGGACAGCGACCACGGCGGCATCGAGCGCTACCTGCAGCAGCGCATGGGCCTGAGCCCGGCGGCGCTGCGCACGCTGGCCGAGCGGTACTTGCAGCCGGCGTAAGCTGCGCGGCCCTGCATGCGGCTGTCGCAGCCGGGATAGACGGCACACGCTGGCGCGGCTAGCGTCGGAGCCGTCCTTGCTGGCCATGGCGGCGCGTCCCCGGCGCGCCGGTGGCTGTCGAAGCCCGGCCACAACAGGAACCCATCGATGTCCACGCTGCGCGCCTTGCGCCCGTCACTGCCGATCCTGATCGGCGCCTCGGTGATGCTGAGCCTGGCGATGGGTCTGCGCCAGAGCCTGGGGCTGTTCATGCCGCCGCTGACGCGCGACACCGGCATCTCGGTGGGCGACTTCACGCTGGCCATCGCGGTGCAGAACCTGGCCTGGGGCTTCCTGCAGCCCATCGCCGGCGCCTGGGCGGCGCGGCTGGGCATGCGCCGGCTGATGGTCGGCGGCGCGCTGCTCTACACGCTGGGCCTGGTGCTGCTGGCCACGGCCAGCGGGCTGCTGGGCGTGATGCTGGGCGCGGGCGTGGCCATCGGCGCGGCGCTGGCCTGCACCGGCAGCGCGCTGGCGCTGGCCGCGGCCTCGCGCCCGGTGCCGCTGGCGGTGCGCAGCACGGTGCTGGGCATCGTCTCGGCGGCCGGCTCGCTGGGCGCGATGCTGGCCGCGCCGCTGGGCCAGGCCTGACGATGAACTTCGGCTGGCGTGTGGGCGTGTGGGGCTTCGTGGCGCTGGCGCTGCTGATGGTGCCGGCGGCCTGGGTGGCCGGCCGCGTCGACGCGCTGCCGATGCCGCACAAGGCGGGCGAAGGCGACAGCGCCCGCGCCGCCTTGAGCGTGGCGCTGCGCAACCCGCTGTTCGTGGTGTTGGCAATCACTTACTTCGTCTGCGGCATGCAGCTGGTCTTCCTGACCACGCACCTGCCTTCGTACCTGGACCTGTGCGGCATGGACCCGATGCTGGGCGCGCAGGCGCTGGGCATGATCGGCGCCTTCAACGTGCTGGGCAGCCTGTTCTTCGGCTGGGCGGGCGGGCGCTGGAACAAGCTGGTGCTGCTGGGCGGCATCTACACCGTGCGCTCGCTGGCGCTGGCCTGGTACTTCATGGCGCTGCCCACGCCGGCGGGCACGCTGGTCTTTGCCGCCATCATGGGCTTCCTGTGGCTGGGTGTGGCGCCGCTGGTCACCGGCTGGATCGGCGAGACCTTCGGCTTGAAGTGGCTGGCCATGCTCGGCGGCGTGGCCTTCGTCGGCCACCAGCTGGGCAGCTTCGTCGGCGCCTACGGCGGCGGGCTGGTGCTGCAGCTGGCGGGTTCGTACACGCTGGCCTGGCAGATCGGCGTGGCGCTGGGCCTGGCCGCCGGGCTGGTGCAGGCCGGCTACGCCTGGCTGCAGGGCCGCACCGGGCCGCCGCGATTGCGGCCGGGTTGATATCGCGCCGCGTTCCAACTTTCAGCATCCGGCGGCTGTTCTCGGCGTGAAGCAGCCTTGCGTTTCTGCGCTTCTGTCCCGCGCGAGCCGAGGACTGGGGGCGCGAATCCGCTCCTGTCCCCCGGGTCGGGCTTCGCCCGCCCCTCCTCCTATACCTCGCGGATTCGCACCCCCAGTCCTCGGCGGTCCACCAGTGCGCTGTTCGCGGCTACATCAATACCAACACAACACCCGATTCCCGCGTCGACAACCACCCGTCGTGTGTCGGGCCGCGAATGGGCGAGTCCTGCGCTTCTTCGCGTCGCACAGCATTGAGTTCGCGCCTCGGGTTTGAATTTGCTGTTCACCATGTCGGTCCGCCGCGACGGTGACCAGCCGAGGATGGCGGGGAAGCGAATCCGGGAAGTAAAGGAGGAGCCCGGGCTTCAGCCCGGGCGGGGGACATGGACGGATTCGCTTCACCGTCGTCCTCGGCTCGGGCGGAAAGCCGCTGCGCGCCGTGAACTGACTTCGGCTTCGGAATTTCGACAGCGAATCGGTATGAGTACTCGGCGCCGGACCGGCTATGTGCCCATCAGCTCGCGCGCCGCCTCCAGCCCCGTCCAGTGCGCCTGGCCGACGGTGCTGTTGCTGAGGTAGTCGCCGCAGAAGGCCACGCGCGGCAGTGGGCCCAGGTCGCGGAAGCGCTTGAGCTGCGTGACGTAGCCCTTGGGCCGCTTGCAGATGGCATGCGGCTGCAGCGAGATGAAGCTGTCGATGACCCGCGTGCCCTGCAGCGCCGGCACCGCGTCGACCACGTCGGCCCAGGAGATCGCCAGCAGCTCCTCGGTGCTGGCGCCGGCATGCTGGCGGCAGCCCCAGTCCTTCCACTGCGAATGGGCGAAGGTCTTGCCGTTGCCCAGGTCGGTGAAACGCAGGTTGCCGGTGCGACGGAAGCCGTCGGCTGCCGGCAGCACGTAGGTGTCGAGCAGCTCGCCCTTGGGCCGGTCGAGCATGTAGTAGACGATGTGGTGGCCGGCATAGTCGATCTGCTCGAAGAATCCGCGCCGCGCGGCGTCCAGTTCCGGCATCAGCGCCGCCACGTGGTTGCCGGGCACGGCCATGACCACGGCATCGCCGGCAATGCTGTCGCCGGCCACGTGCACGCGCACGCCGTCGGCACCGACCTCGACACGCTCCACCTGCTGGCCCAAGCGGTAGTCGGTGCCGGGGTCGGCCGCCAGATGCTGGCCCAGCGCCCAGGTGATCTTGCCGGCGCCGCGCTCCTTGAAGCTCCACATCGTGCTGTCGGACCACGACAGCCGGCCGACCGAACTCCACGCCGCCCAGGCCAGCGAGTAGTCGTCTTCGCCGTAGCCGCAGAACATGCCCATGCAGGGCTCCAGAAAGTAGTCGACGAAGGTCGGCGAATAGCGGCGGAAGTATTCGCAGGCGTTGACATCGTCCAGCGCCAGCGCGCTGGTGATGTCGCGCGGGTCGGACTTGAGCATCTGCTTGGCCATGCGCGGCAGCGCGGCCAGCAGCCTGGCCTTCTCGCCCAGGGGGATGTAGGGGTGGCGCGCGGCGGCCATCATGTCGAAGGCGCCGAAGTCCAGCGCCTCCTTGCGCTTGACCAGCACGTTCCAGCGGTGCGCGGCGGTCAGGTCGCTGAGCTGGTCGGGCGTGTAGATGCCGAGCTTCTGCGCCTGCTCGATCAGGTTGGTCTCGCTGCCCAGGAAGGCGAAGGCGCCGGTTACCGCCCACAGGCCGTGCCACTGCACCGAACGGCAGCGCCCGCCGGGCTCGGCATCCTTTTCCAGCAGCACCACCTCGTGGCCTTCTTCGCGCAGCCGGTAGGCTGCACCCAGGCCGGCAATGCCGGCGCCGACGACGATCACGCGCATGCGAATGTCTTTCGATGGATGGAAGCCACGACTGTAGTGGCCGCCGCCGGATCTTGGATTCAGAACACCGCGTGGTCGCCACGCTCCGGCGCCGCCTCGCCACGCACCAGCCGCGCATGGAAGTCGAAGAGTGTCTGCGTGCCGGTGGACGGCGTGGCCGCGGCGTCGTAGCGGCCGGTGGCGGGGTCGAGCACCAGCATCGACTCGGTGGCGTAGTAGCGGCCGATGCGCGCCAGCTCGGCCTTCGCGGCCAGCCGCGGCACGACATGCCCGAGCGTGCCGAGCACGCCGATGATGCCGTCGAGCAGCGCCACCGGCACGCGCTTGAAGCGGGGCGTGCGCCCGAGCAGTGCAAACAGATGCTCGCCCTGCTGTCGCGGCGTGATGGCATCGCCCGGGCCGCCGATGGGCAGCACGCGGTAGTGCCGCGTGGTGTCGTCCAGGCAGCCGGCCAGATAGTCGGCCAGGTCCTCGTCGCTGATCGGCTTGCAGGCCGTCAGCTGGCCGTCGCCGAAGACCAGATACGGTTTGCCCTGCATCACCCGCGGCACCTGGCCCGACAGCGACTTGAAGAATGCCGTCGGCCGCACGATCGAATAGTTCAGCCCGGATTCAATGAGCAGCTTCTCGAAGGCCAGCTTTGCTTGCTGAAAGGCGAGCAGCGGCTTTTGCACGCAGATGGCGGACAACAGCACCACCTGGCCGACGCCGGCCGCCTGCGCGGCGTCCAGCGCATGCACATGCGCCTGGTGATCGATGGCCCACGCATCCTTCGGCGCGCCGGTGCGCGAGGCCAGGCAGGACAGCATCACGTCGAAGCGTTCGCCGCGAAACCCGTCGCGCGCCAGCGATGCCGGGTCGCACACATCGCCGAAGCGCAGCGTGGCACCCGCGAGCAGGCGCGCGCTGTCCTCGCGCGCGAGCTTGCCGCCGACCCCCGCCTGTGGACGGATGAAACACACCACCTCGTGCCCGCGCTGCAGCAGCGCGCGCACGGTGGCGCGGCCGATGGTGCCCGTGGCGCCGAGCACGAACACGCGCCGCGGGGCGGGTGAGCGCGCGCTCGACAGCGCAGGTTCAGATGCGGTGGGTGTCATGGATGCGCCTGAGCATAACGACGCGCGCATGTCGCGCCCGGGCAGTCGTCTTCGGCGCGCTGCGGCTGCAGCGCCGCACGCTCAGGCCGTAGTCGCTGCGCGCGCCACGTGCGTGACCGGCGCGGCCCCGACCATGCGACGCGCCATCGCGGCCAGGCTTTCCCGCAGGCCCGCCGGCTTGCCGCGCAGGGCATCGCGCAACGCGCGCGCCGGAAAGCCGTTGAGCGCCCACGTCACATCGGCCGCCACGTGGCGGCGTGGCACGCCCTGGTACAGGCTGCCGAGCGTGCCGAGCAGGGCCGTGGCCGAGCGCGACAGGTGCAGGTAGTCGCCGTGCACCACCAGGCCCAGATGCTGGGTGTTCGACATCAGCTGGCCCAGCAGGTGGGCACGTGCGAGCCAGCCCTCGGCGCCTTCCAGTGCCAGGGTCCAGGCAAACCAGCGGCCCAGCGGGCGGATCTGCTTCTTCTGCAGTGCGCGCGCCATGGCGTCGCGGATTTCGTGCGCGTCGTGCCAGCGCGGCTTGCGGCTCGGTGCAGATGGCGATGAGCGCATCGGTCACCGCGTCGGGGTCGCCGGACAGCGCGCCTTTCAGGTAGCGCAGCACCGGCGCCGTCTTGCCCGCCAGCTGCACGGTGTTGCCCCAATCGATCAGGTGCAGCCGGCCGTCTGCGTCGACCATGACGTTGCCGGGGTGCAGATCGCCATGCACCTCTTGGTGGATGAACACCTGGCTGAGCACGGCGAAGAGCAGTTTCGAGGCCAGCTCGCGCCGGTAGGCGATGGCGTCGCGCGGCCGAAAATGCGCGACGGCGCGCGAGATGTTGACCGCGCCGTCGACGTATTCCATCTCGATGACCCGCGCGGTCGCGGCATACACCTTCGGCACGCGCCACACCGCGCTGTGCATGGCGCGCTGCGCAAAACTCGCCTGGATGGCGGCCTCGCGCTCGAATTGCAGCTCGCCGCGAAAGCCTTCGATGAAGCTGTCGATCTGCGCTGTCATCGCCTTCAGGAAGGGCGTGAGCTTGCCGTGTGGCGCCCAGTACTGGCTGGACAGCAGCATCAGGCCGATGGAGGCCTTGCCCATCAGGAACTCGCGGTCCAGGTTGTGGCGGCCGATCTTCACGATCACCGGCACCAGCCGCTCGACGCCACCCTCGAGGACCGGCTTCTTCGCCAGATAGACCGAGCCGATCGAGCCCGACTTGATCGGATGCTCGGCATCGAAGCCGAAGTAGATGTCTTCCGGCGCCTTGCCGAAGCTGTCGACGATGGCCTGGCGTGCTTCTTCGGCAGACATCGGCGGCACGTCTTCCTGGAAGACCATCAGCTCCTTGGCGATCTGCTCGGGCAGGAAGTCGGCCGTGGCCGCGGCCACCTGCGCCATCTTGATGAAGAAGGGCCCGAACTCGCGCACCATCTTCGCCACGATCTGCGCCTGGGCGGCAAAGTCCTTGGCATCGGTCTGCAGGAACGGGCGGATGTAGCGCAGCGCCTTGATCTGCCGGCGGATGATCTGCAGGTCGCGGCGCACCACCTGCACACGCCGCAGCAGCGCGTCGCTGCGGCTTTGGTTGCTGTAGAAGATGTCCTTCAGCTCGTTGATGACTTCCACCAGCAGCGGCTCGTAGGTGCGCAGCAGAAGGCGTGCGATGTCCAGCCCCAGGTCGGCCAGGCCGCGCAGCTCGGGCTCGGACATCAGCTCGTGGAAGAAGCTCCAGAACTCGTCGACGATCTTCTGCGGCACCGGCACGGGCGAGCGCGCCACCGCCTCGCTCAGCACGTAGCGGATCAGGCCTTCGGTGCTGCCCTCGTTGGGCAGCATGTTCTGCTCGCGCAGATAGCGGGTGAAGCGCCGCGCCTGCGCGGTCAGCGGGTGCCGGTACAGCGCGTCGAAGATGGCGTCGATCTCATGGCCGAGCTCGCCGGGGCTGATGTGCGCCTGCCGCGCCAGCAGCTGAGTCAGCGGCACGAAGGCGGCGACGACCAGGGCCGTGGATTGCGGCAGGCTCGCCGCCTTCAGGGCCAGTCCGCCGGCCCCGCGCAGCAGCCTCAGGGCCTGGGCGCGCGCTTGCGCGGATGTCGGTGCGCCCACCACCGCAGCCGCAGGCGGGATTGCCGATGCGCGCACCCGCGCACGCTTGCGGCGCTGGGGCCGCGCCGCGGGCAGCGGCGTATCCATCGGGGGCTTGCGTGCGGACTGGGCTCGGCGGGGGGGTCGGATTTGTGGCACGGCTGGGAAGACGGGGCGGGCAGGATGCGCGCGAGATTCTCGTCGATCGGGTGCCGGCCACCGGCGCCTCGGCATTTTGCCGGATCGACCCGCGGGTCAGCGCGCCGTCGCGGACGGATAGCTCGCGCCCAGCCCGGCGCGCGCGTCGGCCTGGATGCCGTACTGCGGGATCGGGTAGCGCAGCCCATTGGCGGCCAGTGCCTGCATGCCGGCGATGGCCTTGGGCAGGTCGGCTGGGCGGCAGCGCCATCAGCATCTCGTCGTCGAGCACGCCGCCGTAGCGGCGCTCGGCGTAGCAGGGGATCGACAGGCTCGGCTTGCCGGTGGCCAGCGCGCGGCCCCAGGAATCGGCGCAGGAGGATTCACCGACCACGCTCCAGTCGAACTTGGCGTAGCCGGCCCATTGCAGGCCGTTGATGAGCAGGATCATCTGCCCGGGCGTGGCGTAGATCAGGCAGATGTCGGGTGGGTCCAGGCGCCCGCTGGCCAGTGGCGACACCGCCATCGCGCGGTATCTGCCATGCGGCACCACGTCCATGGCGCGCTGGTGTGCGGCCGAATCCTCGACGGTGGCGAACCACACGCCGGCCATGGCCTTGCCGGACAACCACTCTTCGTCTTGCGGATGCAGGCCGATGACGGCACCGCATTGCGCACCGACCAGGTCTTCGCGCGTGATGCCGAGCGTGAAGCCCAGGCGTGCGGCCTGCGCGACGATCTGGTCTGTCGTGTGGATGGCCTTGGGCCGGCGCAGCTTGGGCACGGCCAGCATGTCCTCGACGCGCTCGAACAGCTTCATGCCGATGGGCGTGGTCTTCAGACGCAGCAGGCGGTTCAGCTCGTCGACGAGCGCGGGCCAGTCGGCGGCGCGCGGTGTGGGCTCGGACATGGGTGAGTTCTCCAGAGTGTGCCGCCGGCATGTGGCGTGTGCCCACTATGCCGCACGCGGGCGCGGCGGATTCATCTGCCTGTACGCTCGCGGCGCAATAGGAGAAGTGCGATGAAGAACACCCTCATGACCCTGGCGCTGCTGGGCGCGGCCGCCAGCGCGCTGGCGCAGCCCATCGGCGAGGTGGACACGGTCTTCAAGTGGATCGGCCCGGACCACAAGATCGTGGTCGAGGCCTACGACGACCCGAAGGTCGCCGGCATCACCTGCTACGTGTCACGCGCCAAGACCGGCGGCATCAAGGGCGGTCTCGGCCTGGCCGAGGACAAGGCCGAAGCGTCGATTGCCTGCAGCCAGGTCGGGCCGATCACGATCACCAGGCCGCTGGCGCAGCAGGAAGACATGTTCACCGAGCGCATCTCGCTGATCTTCAAGAAGCTGCGCGTGGTGCGCATGGTGGACGCCAAGCGCAATGCGCTGGTGTACCTGACCTACTCCGACCGGGTGATCGAGGGCTCGCCGCAGAACAGCGTGAGCGTGGTGTCGGTGGATGCGGCGACGAAGATTCCGTTGCGCTGAGCCCCAGTGCACGCCGCAGGCGCGCGCTGAAGTAAGCTCGTCACCCGCCATCGAACGATGGAACGCAAACAAGACAGGATCGCATCATGCAGCGCGGAGCAGCTACACAAGGCAAGGTCGCGAAGTCAGTGGCCGGCGCGGAGGCCATCGAGTTCAAGGCGACGATTGCCGACCACCAGATCGACGGCGCGCTGAAGCGCTTCAAGCTCAGCACGAGCAATGACGAAGAGCGCTTCATCTACTTCTACGACACGCCCCAGCTCGATCTGCTGGGCCTGGGCATCATCACGCGAGCGCGACGCGTCATCGGCGATGTGCATGACAGCACGGTGAAGTTCCGCCCGGTCGAGCCGGACAAGGTGGCGGCCAGGTGGCGCAAGTACCGCGACTTCAAGATCGAGGCCGATGCCAGCGAGACCGGCACCGTCCGGTCGGCGTCGTTCTCGATGCCGGTGGCCAAGGGGGTGATCCGGCGCGTGGCGGAATCGAAAAAGGGCATCGCGGCGCTGTTTACCGAGGAGCAGGAAGAGTTCCTCATGGAAATGGCGGCCCGCAAGATCGACTTCAAGAGCCTGGCCGTGCTGGGCCCGCTGTCGGCGCAGCGCTGGCGCTTCGACACACCCGAGTGCCCGCTGCCGATCACCGCCGAGCTGTGGACGCGCGAGGACGGCGCGCGCCTGATGGAGGTGTCGGTCAAGGCGCCGGTGGCGCAGGCCGCGTTCGTGATGGGCGGCTTCATGGCGCTGCTGGCCGAAGTGGGCGCGGAGCGCGACGACCAGCAACAGAGCAAGACACGCTGGGCGCTGGATTACTACGTTGCCAAGCTCGGCGGCAACGTTGCGAAGCCGAATGGCGCCAAGCCGGCGGCACGGCAAAAGCCTCCGCTTGCCAATGTTGCCAGGCGGCCTCGAAGCCCGCCGCCAAGACCAGACGGCGCCGGCTCGCGCTGCCGCAAAAGCCGCGCCCCGCCGCACGGCCTGAGCCGAAAAGGCGGCATTGCCGCCGCTTCTCCACGCACCCGCCAAGCGCGGCGCAGGCATGCTGTGCCTGCGTTTGCCGTGCGTTTATTCCGTTTGTCATCGACCCGCACGACACTTGCTTATCAACCGATGGCGGCTCGCGACCGTTGAGCGTTCAAAGTTCGGCCGCAAGCGCGGCCCAAGCCGAAGAAACCCTGCATGGACCTGTGTTCACCTCGCCGCTTGAGCTGCGGCATCCTCATCTTCAGCGAAGAGCATGAGCTGCTGCTTTGCCATGTCACTGGGCAGGACCACTGGGATCTGCCCAAGGGCGGCATGCATGTCGACGAAAGCCCGCTGCAGGCAGCGCTGCGCGAAACGCGCGAGGAGACCGGCCTGGCCTTGGCGGCCGAAGACTTGCTCGATCTGGGGCGTTTCGACTACCGGCCAAAGAAGGACCTGCACCTCTTTGCCACGCGCATGCCGCGCTTCGACGTGGCGCGGCTTCACTGCGAAAGCCACTTCTCGCAAACCGCGACCGGGCAATGCCTGCCGGAAATGGATGGCTACGGCTGGTTCGGTTTCGAGTGCATCGCCGAGTTGTGCACGCCGAAGATGGCGGCAGTGCTGAACGGACGCCTGAACCTGCCGCGCGTGCTGGAAGCGCTGAGCGCTCGGACGGGGCACGCTGCGCATACCGCCGACATGGCACAGGCTTGAGTTCGTGCCTGGCGGCTCGCGCCAGGCACGATCTTGTGGCGCCTTACGAGCGCGCCGTGACGGCAGCGCCGTAACGTGCCATCAAGGCGCTGCGTCGCGCCGGGTCGAGGTTGACGCGGCTGAAGTCGCCCTGGATATGCGGCAGGGCCAGCAAGCGCGGGTCCATTACCTTGAACCACAGCCACGGCACATAGGCCAGCGGGAACATGCCGAAGTAGCCGCTGGGCAATTGCGGCAGGTCCGGGAAGTGGCGCAGCGATTGGTAACGCCGCGCGGCGTTGGCATGGTGGTCGCTGTGCCGCTCCAGCTGGAACAACACCAGGTTGGTGTAGGTGTGGTTGGCGTTCCACGAATGGTGCGGCTGGCAGCGTTCGAGCTCGCCGTCGGGCCCCTTCAGGCGCAGCAGGCCGTAGTGCTCGACATAGTTGGCGCTGGTCAGCTGCCACCAGGCGACCAGGTTGTGGATCAGCAGGAACAGCACCATCTTCCAGCCGAAGAAGGCGATCAGCGTGCCCTGCAGCAACGCGCTGATGGCATAGGACTGCAGCAGCTCGTTGTGCGGGCTGAAGGGCCTCAGCCCGAGCAGGCGCAGCCGCTCGGATTCCAGCGCCCAGGCGCGGCGCATGCCGCCGGGCAGCTCGCGCAGCGCGAAGCGGTAGATGCTTTCGCCCATGCGCGCGCTGGCGTGGTCTTCGGGCGTGGCCACGAAGCGGTGGTGGCCGCGGTTGTGCTCGACGCGAAAGTGCCCATACGCCGGCACCGCCAGCACCAGCTTGGCCAGCCAGACTTCGAGCGCGGTGTGCTTGTGGCCGAGCTCATGGCCGGTGTTGATGCCCAGCCCAGAAGTCGTGCCGGCCACGTAGGCCAGCACGAAGAAGGCCCACAACGGCAGGTCCTGCGTGCCGGCCCAGACGGCGCAGCCGATCAGCGCGATGAAGTGCAGCGGCACCACCGCGTAGGTCAGCCAGCGGTAGTAGCGATCGGCCTCCAGCTGCGGCACCACCGCTTCGGGCGGGTTGCTCTGGTCTTCGCCCAGCCAGGCATCGAGGATCGGGCCGCCGATGTAGCCGATGATCAGCGGCAGCACCAGCCAAAGCACATTGCCGGTCAACCAGTGGCCGGCGATGCCTGTGAAGGGCACCAGCGGGTAGATCACCGACGATGCCCACAGCCAGCGCTTGCGATCACGGAACTGCACCGGACCGAGCACAGGGTCGGTGGCGGTGAAGGTGGGGTTCAGCATGGTCAAGGTCTCGTTGCCATGGGCGGCAACTGCCATCTTGCCATTCTTCCTGGGCCGTTGGGGCGGGTGAGTGCGGCGTAGCATGACCGCCATGTCGACCTTGCCCGAAGGTGTCCTCACGCTCTTCTTCAGTGATGTCGAAGGCTCGACGCGCCTGGCCAAGAGCCATGGCGACGCGGCCTGGGCCGAACTGCTGGAGACGCACCGCAAGCTGCTGCGCCAGGCCTTTGCCGCACACGGCGGGCATGGAGGTCGATACCCAGGGCGATTCGTTCTTCGCCGTGTTCCGCATGGCCAGCGATGCAGTGGCCGCGGCGCTGGCCGCACAGCGCTCGCTGGCGGCGCAGGCCTGGCCATCGGCGGGTGCCGTGCGCGTGCGCATCGGGCTGCACACCGGCGAGGCCATCGCCCGTGGCGACCATTACGTCGGCCAGGAGATCCACCGCGCCAGCCGCATCTGCGATGCCGGCCACGGCGGGCAGATCGTGGTGTCGCAGACCACCGCCGAGCTGGTGCGCGGCAGCCTGCCCGATGGCGCCACGCTGGCGCCGCTGGGCGACTACCGCCTCAAGGACCTGGGCCAGCCGCAGCGCCTGTTCCAGCTCGGCGCCACTGGGCTGGCGAGCGACTTCCCGCGGCTGCGCAGCCTGGACATCCCCACCAACCTGCCGACCGAACGCTCCAGCTTCATCGGCCGCGAAGCCGACATCAGCGCCATCCGCGAGCGCCTGGCCGAGCACCGGCTGGTCACGCTCACCGGCATCGGCGGCTCGGGCAAGACGCGCCTGGCGCTGCAGGTCGGCGCGCTGGAACTCGGCAACTTCGCCGACGGGGTGTTCTTCGTCGACCTGGCGCCGGTCAGCGACGCGGAGCTGGTGGCGGCCACGATGGCCGGCGCCTGCGGCCTGCTGCTCGGCGAGGGCCCGGGCCTGTCGGGCGTTTCACTCGACGACCGCCTGGTCGCGGCACTGGCGCGGCGCAAGTCGCTGCTGATCGTCGACAACTGCGAACACCTGGTCGAAGCGGTGGCCGACCTGCTCGATCGCATCCTGGCCGAGTGCGCGGATGATCAGCCTGCTCGCGACCAGCCGCGAGGCGCTGGGCGTCGAGGGCGAGCAGATCGTGCCGGTGCCGTCGCTCGCGCTGCCCGACGATGCCGCGCTGAGCCCGGCCCAGGCGGAGGCCCACGACGCCGTGCGCCTGTTCGTCGAGCGCGTCGCGCTCGGTCAAGCCCGGCTTCACGCTCGGCGCCGAGAACCGCGCCGCGGTGGTCGACATCTGCCGCCGGCTCGACGGCATCCCGCTGGCCATCGAGTTTGCGGCGGCGCGCGTGGCGCACCTGTCGGTGCCGCAGATTGCCGAGCGGCTGGAAGACCGCTTCCGCCTGCTCACTGGCGGGCGGCGGCGCATCCAGCGCCAGCAGACGCTGTCGGCGGCGCTCGACTGGAGCCACGACCTGCTGAGCGAGGACGAGCGCGCCGTGTTCCGGCGCCTGGCCGTCTTCGCCGGCGGTTTTGCGCTGGACGCCGCGGAGGCCGTGTGCAGCAGTGGCGACATCCGCAAAGGCGCAGGTGCTCGACTTGCTGGGCTCGCTGGTGGCCAAGTCGCTGGTCGGCACCGCCGAGGCGAGCGCGGCGACCAGCGTTACCGCCTGCTCGAAACCGTGCGCATGTACGCCTCGGACAAGCTGGCAGCCGCCGGTGAGGCGCAGGCGCTACGCACGCGGCACCGCGATTGGTACCTGGCCTGGCTCGACGCGACCCCGCTCGAACGCCTGGCCCACGATCCGGCCACGATCACTGCGCTCGGCCGAGATCGACAACCTGCGCGCCGCCGCTGACTGGTGCCTGGCGAGCGATTGGCCGGACTCTGCTGGCGCGTCTGGCAACGCGGATGATGCGGATACTGGTGGGCGACTGAGCGCATGGGCGAGGGCCGTCGAGTGGTTGCAGCGAGCGCTGCAGCGCACGGCGAACGGGTGCCGCTGGACGAGCGCATCGCATGCATGACGACCGTGGCCCGGATTATGCACGACGACCTTCGAGACTGCGCTGCGGTGGAGCACGGCGACCCGCGCGATCGACGCTGTCCGGCCGGCAAGCCGAGCCCGTTCTCTGGTGATGGCGTTGGCGTCCGGTCGTTCGGGCAATCGGTACCCGCATCCCTGCCGCGGCGCCGATCCGCGACCTGGCCTTCGACGCCCGCGCCGACGCCGATGGCGCGGTCGCCATGGCGTGCGCGGCGCTATGCCGCAGGTGTGGCGGGCGTGGCGAGTTCAACTTTGCCATGGTGGAAACCACCTGGGCGACTATCGATGCCGCAGCGCGTTGGTATGAGGCCGCGCCCAGTCCAGCCGCCAGGGCGAGGCGACCGCCTTGTACCGGGCCGGTGCGCTGGCTGGGCTGGCCGTCACGCAGCATCTGCTGGGCCACAACGACGCCGCGCTGCGCGCCGCGCTCGAGTTCGAGGCTCTGCCGAGACATCGCAAGGCAGCACGCTGCCTTGGCCAGCGAACGACCGCCATCGAGATCACACCGGCGCTCGTGGCGGGGGGTCGGCAGGGGCACGCGTTCGAGCTGCTGCGCGAAGCCGCGCAATTCGTTCGCAAGATCGGCGTGCCGCTGGCCGAGAACCACCTGCTGGGCATGGTCGCGGTGGTCGAGCACCTGCGCGGCAACCCGCATCGCGCCGGCCGGCTGCTGGCAGCATCCCGCCATCTCGCGGCGGCGACGGATCGCTCGATCGCTTTTCGCACCCCCGCGCACTGGGCGTTCTATCGCCACTATCAGCCGCTGGTGCGTGCGGCGCTCGGCCCCGACGAAGCGCGCCGCGCACGGGCCGAGGGGCAGGCGATGACGCTGGACGAGGCGATGGCCTATGCGCTGGAGGGGCTGGACGCAAGCCCACCTTGAGGTTCCCGCATGCCATGCGGGATTCTCCATGCGGCTTCTCGCCAGTGCCGGTGCCGACCCCGCAGCTCAGGCTTGCAAGCGCTCGGGCCGGGATGCCAATGTTCAAGGCCGAGGGGCGTCGGTGGCGCGGTGCTCAGGCTTCGCTCAAACCGAAGAACGCGCCGCGACTCTGGCACCATCGGCGGAATGCCCACCACAGACCTTGGCGCCGGACTTGGCCCCGACTTTGATGCGTGCCCGACTGCGCCCGCGTTCGAGCGTTTCATGGCGGCGGTCGAGCGCAGTCTGCGTGAGCGGCGCTTCGACAAGCTGCTGCTGGCCGGCTACCGCGGGCCGCAAGCCGACCTGAAGCGCGCTGAGCGTGCGCGCCATCGAGTTGCGCGGCCAGCCGCACCTGAGCTTCGTCTACAGCCACGAGCGGCGCGACATCACGAAGAACTTGCCGCTGGCCGAAGGGCTGCAGGAACTGCGCGCGCTGATCGGGCCGCAGTTCGCCAATGCGCACCTGCACACGCACGACGAAGAGCTGCAACTGGCGCACAGCCGCAAGGGGCGCTTCAGCCTGCGCGCGCGGCGCGCACGCGCGCGGCGGGCGCACTCGAGTGAGCGCAAGGGCGCAGGTCACGCATCCGATTCGGCGCGTCAAGACGACGAGGCCGGCGCGCCGGGCACAACCGCGACAAGCTACGCCTGATCGATCTGGATCGTCCGTTTCTGCACGAGCTGGGCGTCACCGACGCGGCGCAGCGGCTGGTGCCGGCGATGGCGCGCAAGTGGAAGCAGATCAACAAGTTCCTCGAGGTTTTCAGCGCCGCCTGGCTGGCCTCATCGCTGGCGCGGCAGCCCACGCTGCGAGGTGCTGGACTTCGGCTCGGGCAAGGGCTACCTGAGCTTCGCCTTGCATGACCATCTGCGCCACGCGCGCGGCCTGGAGGCGCACATCACCGGCGTCGAGCTGCGCCAGGACATGGTCGATCTGTGCAACGGCATCGTCGAGCGGCTCGGCCTGCAGGGCCTGCGCTTCGAGCAGGGCGACGTGAGCTCCTATGCGCGCGCGGCCGATCGACGTGATGATCGCGCTGCATGCCTGCGACACCGCCACCGATCACGCCATCCACATCGGCATTCGCGGTGGCGCGGCGATCATCCTGTGCGCGCCGTGCTGCCACAAACAACTGCGTCCGCAACTGCTGAGCCCGCACCCGTTGCGGCCGATCCTGCAGCACGGCGTGCACCTGGGGCAAGAGGCCGAAATGCTGACCGACGGGCTGCGCGCGCTGCTGCTCGATGCCTGCGGCTACAGCACGCAGGTGTTCGAGTTCGTCTCGCTCGAACACACCGCCAAGAACAAGATGATCCTGGCGGTGAAGCGTGCGCACCCGGGCCCGCCGGACGAGCTGCTGGCCCAGGTGCGCGAGCTCAAGGCCTTCTACGGCATCCGCGACCAGTGCCTGGAAACGCTGCTGAAGGCCGACGCGTTGTTGCCGGCGTGATCAGGGTGTCGGCTTCATCACCGCCAGTATCGCGCCCTGCGGGTCGATGAAGGTGGCGAAGCGGCCGACGTTGGGAATGTCCTGTCGGCTCGACGATGACCTGCGCGCCCAGGCTTTTCGCCTTGGCCGCCGTGGCGTCGCAATCGGCCACGGCCACATAGGGCACCCAGATCGGCGGCGTGTCGGCCATCGGCCCGCGCATCAGCCCGCCGCGCATCGCGCCGTCCTTCTTCAGGATGTAGTACTGGCCCATCGCGCCCATGTCCATTTGGTCGTGCGTGTAGCCGAAGGCCTTCTCGTAGAAGGCCAGCGCCTTCAACTCGTCGGGCGACATCAGCTCGTTCCAGTGCCAGTCGCCGACAGGCGTCTTGAGCGTTGTCGGCGCGGTCGCCGTGTGCGTTGTGGAAGATCGAGAAGGCCGCGCCGGTGGGATCGGCCAGCGTGGCGCCGCGGCCGACGCCGGGGAAGTCCACGGGCGCCATCAGCGACTTGGCGCCTGCGGCCAGCGCCGCCTTGTGCGCGGCGTCGACATCGGCCACCGACAGGTACGACATCCACATCGCCGGCGCGCCCGGCGGCGCGGTGCGGAAGCCGCCGATGCCTTCGCTGCCGTTCATGATCAACGGGTAGGGCTCGGGCCCGCCCATCGGCGTCAGCTCGGTGTGCCAGCCGAGCAGGCTGTCGTAGAACTTGCGCGCCTTGCCGGTGTCGCTTGACATGTGTTCGAACCAGACGAATTTGCCGTGCACGTGGCTCATGGTCAATCCTTTCAGGTGGGTGGCGGGGCGGAAGGGTCGGTGCTGGTGAAGCTGGGGCGCGCGCGCATCGCTGCCTGCGCGCGCTTGACGTTGGGTGCGGCAGCCAGCAGCGCCGCACCTTCGGGCATCTGCTCCACGTAGGCCAGGATCGGCGCGACGAACAGGTCGGCCATCGACAGCGCGCCGCCGGCCAGCCAGTCACCGGTTCCATAGGCCTTGTCGAGCGCGGCGAGCTGCACCGGAATTTCCTTGAGCGCACCTTCGATGACGCCGCGGTCGGGCTTGCCGCCCTCGCCGCGCGGAAAGACGTACTGCAGCACATAGCGCCGTACCATGGTGTCGTAGAAGTAGGCGTTGACGGCGCTGACCCATTGTTCGCAGCGGGCGCGGCCGATGATCGAGCCCGGCAATAGCAGCGGGCCGCTGCCGAAGCTTTCGTCCAGATAGCGCAGGATGGCGCTGGTTTCGAAAAGCTCGATCTCGCCATCGCGCAGCGCGGGGATGCGGCCGAAGGGGTGGATCGCCTGGATCTGCGCGGAGTGCGGTGCACAAGGCTGGAACGTGCAGGCCAGGCCCTTCTCGGCCAGGCCCATGCGCACGCTGCGCGTGTAGCTGCTGCGCACGTCGCCCAGCAGCGTCAAGGTGGCGGCGGTGCCGCGGGCATCGACGAAGTCGACCAGGTGGTTCAGCGTCGAATGCCAGCCCTGCTGATGCCCATCGCGTGCCGCAGCGGCCGGGAAGCCGCTGTGGCGCAGCGTCAGCTCGGTGCCACCATCGCGTTCGACCAGGTCCACTTCGATCAGGGTTTCAACGCCGGGCATCGGCGAGTTCTCGCCCTGCCACATCCAGGTATAGACCAGGCGCTCGGGGGATTTGAGTTCGCGGTAGTTGCCGCCGAGGGCGAAGCGGGTGCCGTCACGCGCGCGCATGGCAAGTTGCCAGCTGCCGCCAGTGCGCGCATCGCTGCGGCCCTCGGTCACGGTCATGCCGCGTGGGCAATGCCAGGCGCGCAACGCCTGCTCGTTGACGAAAGCGTCGAAGACCTTCTCGCGCGGAGCGCGGATGAAGCGCGTCTGCTTCAGCTCGAAGCGTTCCGGGGCATTCATCGTGGGTTTCTCCGTCTGCGTGTCATCTTGGGTGCGGCCTTGCGCGGTGGTGGCGACTGTTGAGCCTCGACGTAGTCCGCCAGCCGGTCCAGGCTTTGTTCCCAGTGCTCGCGGTACTCCTGCAGCCAGTCGTTGGCCAGTTGCAGCGCGGGGGCCTGCAGCCGGCACACACGCCACTGCGCGTCGACTTCACGGCGGATGAGGCCGGCGCCTTCCAGCACGCGCAGGTGGCGCGAGATGGCCGGGCCGGAAATGTCGAAGGGTTGCGCCAGCTCGCCGACATGCGTGTCGCCGCGCGACAGGCGCGCCAGGATGGCACGGCGCGTCGGGTCGGCCAGCGCGGCAAAGGTGGTGGAAAGCGCGTCCATGGATGTATTTAACGCGTTGGTTAAATGAAAGTCAAGCATTCGGCTGGCCCATGTTCTAGGGGGGCTAAGGCGTGTCCTGCACCAACGCGTCGCGCCGGGCCAGCGCGGGAAACCAGCGCCACCACAGCGCGGCCACCAGCAGCGTGCCGGCGCCGCCCAGCACCACCGAGCCCACCGGGCCGAGCCAGGCCGCGGTGGCGCCGGACTCGAACTCGCCGAGCTGGTTCGACCCGCCGATGAACACCGATGCCACGGCACTGACGCGCCCGCGCATCGCATCCGGGCGTCTCCAGCTGGATCATGGTCTGGCGCACGACCACGCTGACCATGTCGGCCGCGCCGGTGACGAACAGCGCGGCCATCGACAAGGCGAAGGAGGTGGACAACCCGAAGACCAGCGTTGCCAGGCCGAACACGGCGATGGCGCCGAACAACTTGGCGCCGGCGTGGCGCGCGATCGGCCAGCGCGTGAGCACGATCGACATGGCCAGGGCGCCCAGCGCCGGCGCGCCGCGCAGCAGGCCCAGGCCCCACGGGCCCGACGTGCAGGATGTCCTTGGCAAACATCGGCAACAGCGCCACGGCGCCGCCCAGCAGCACCGCGAACAGGTCGAGCGAGATGGCGCCCAGCACGACCTTGTTCTGCTGCACGTAGCGCACGCCCGGCGAGCAGCGTGTCCAGGCTGACCGGCTCGCCCGGCGGCGGGTTGGCGTGGCGGATGCGCAGGCACAAGGCGGTGGCGACGACGAAGAGCAACGCGCAGCTGCCGTACACCACCCCTGGCCCGGCGACGTAGAGCAACCCACCGAGCGCCGGGCCGGCAATGATGGCGCCCTGCAACCCGGCCGAACTGAAGGCCATGGCGCGCGGCAGCAGGCCGGGGGGCACAAGCAACGGCACCAGCGCCTGCTGGGCTGGCATCTGGAAGGCACGCACGGCGCCCAACGCCACCGACAGCGCCAGCAGCAGCGTGCGCTGCGACAGGCCGTCAAAAGGCGCGGCAGCCAGCGCCAGCGCCACCAACCCCTGCACACCGACGCAGGCCGCGACGATGCGCGCGCGATGGTGCCGATCGACCACGTGCCCGGCCACCAGGACCAGCGCCAGCGCCGGCAGGAACTGCAGCAGCCCGACCAGCCCCAGGTCCCAGGCGGAACCGGTCAGGTCGTACATCTGCCAGCCGATGGCCACCAGCATCATCTGGCTGGCCGCCACGCCGGCCAGGCGCGCCCACCACAGGCGCATGTAGTCGCGCTGGGCGAAAAGCTCGCGGCTGCTCATGGCCGCGATCATCGCCTGCCGACGACAAGGAGCGCCAATGCGCAAGCTTGATAAAACGCAATAGGAATGGTTCGCATTGCTATTAGAATGGCGTCCATCTGAACTCCGGAGATGTCGATATGGCCCATCCCGCCCGCGCATTGCGCCCGATTGCCGCCGCCATCTTGGCCAGCCTGTGCCTTGCCGCCCAAGCCCAGGACAAGGAGCTGAATCTCTATTCGGCGCGCCACTACCAGACCGACGAGGCGCTGTACGCCAACTTCACCAAGGCCACCGGCATCAAGATCAACCGCATCGACACGGACGACGCCGGCGTCATCACCCGCCTGAAGGCCGAAGGCGCGTCCAGCCCGGCCGACGTGGTGCTGCTGGTGGATGCGGCGCGCTTGTCAAAGGCCGAAAGCGAGGGCCTGTTCCAGCCGGTGAAGTCGGCGACATTGCAATCGCGCATTCCCGCCAACCTGCGCGGCGCCGACGATGGCAATGGTTCTCAATGGTTCGGTTTTTCCACCCGCGCGCGTGTCGTCGTCTACGACAAGGCCAAGGTGCAGCGTGCGGACGTGGACACCTACGAAGAACTCGCCGACCCGAAGAACAAGGGCAAGGTCTGCACGCGCTCGGGCTCGCACCCGTACAACCTGTCGTTGTTCGGCGCGGTGCTTCAGCACGACGGCGCGCCCGGCCACCGAGGCCTGGCTCAAGGGCCTGGTGAACAACATGGCGCGCGCACCGAAGGGCGGCGACACCGACCAGATCATGGCCGTGGCCTCGGGTGAATGTGGCGTGGCGCTGGTCAACTCCTACTACGTGGCGCGGCTGATGCGCTCCGCCAAGCCCGAGGACAAGGCCGCGATGGAGAAGGTGGCGGTCGTGTTCCCGAACCAGCAGAGCTGGGGCACGCACGTCAACATCGCCGGCGGCGCGGTGGCCAAACACGCCAAACATCGTGCCGAAGCGGTGCAGTTCCTCGAATACCTGGCCAGCGACCAGGCGCAGCTGTACTTTGCCAACGGCAACAACGAATGGCCGGCGGTGGCCAGCGTGAAGATCGCCGGCAACCCGGCGCTGGAAAGCATGGGCGACTTCAAGATCGACAACGCCTCGGTGGCCGAGTCGGGCAAGAGCCAGGCGCAGATCCAGCAGATGCTCGATCGCGTGGGCTACAAGTAGTTCAGGGTTTCGCCGCCGCCGCGTGGATGGCGGCGCGAATGCGCGGGTAGGTGCCGCAGCGGCACAGGTTGCCGGCCATCGCCGCGTCGATGTCGGCATCGCTGGGCTGCGGCGTCTTCTTCAGCAGCGCGCAGGCGCTCATCAGCTGCCCGCTCTGGCAGTAGCCGCACTGCACCACGTCGATCTCGGTCCAGGCCGCGCGCAGCGCGTCGGCCTCGGCGCCGGCCAGGCCCTCGATGGTGGTGATGGCCTTGCCCATCGAGCGCGGCGATCGGCGTCACGCAGGAGCGGATCGGCTCGCCGTCCAGGTGCACCGTGCAGGCGCCGCACAGCGCCATGCCGCAGCCGAACTTGGTGCCGGTCATGTGCAGCTCGCCGCGCAGCACCCACAGCAGCGGCGTGTCGGGCTCGGCCTTGACGTCGATGGACTTGCCGTTGATCTTGAGCGTGGTCATCGGGTCGTTCTTTCGGTTCAGGCCAGTTTCAGCGGCAGCGCGCGCAGGCGCTGGCCGGTGAGCACGAACAGCGCGTTGGCGACCGCCGGCGCGATCGGCGGCAGGCCGGGTTCGCCCACGCCTTCGGGGTGGCCCTGGCTCGGCACGATATGCGGTTTCGATGACCGGGCACTCGTGCGATGCGCAGCATCGGCTGGTCGTGGAAGTTGCTCTGCTGCACCTGGCCGTCGTCGAAGGTGATCTGCGCCATGCAGCGCCGCCGACAGGCCGAAGACGATGCCGCTTTCCATCTGCTGGCGCGATGAGGTTCGGGTTGACGGCCAAGCCGCAATCGATGGCGCAGACCACGCGGTGCACGCGGATGGCCTTGTCCGCGCCGAGCGACACCTCGGCCACCTGCGCGACGATCGAGCCGAAGGACTGGTGCAGCGCCACGCCGCGCGCCACCTTCGCGCCATCGGCCGCAGCCGGCGCCGGCGTGCCCCAGCCGGCCTTCTGCGCGCGCCAGCTGCAGCACCGCCAGGTGGCGGCGTGGTGCGGCTCGCGCAGCAAGCGCGGCGCGAAAGGCCACCGCGTCGGCGCCGGCCGCGGCGGCGGCCTCGTCCATGAAACATTCCTTGAAGAAGGCCTGGTGCGAGTGGCCCACCGAGCGCCAGAAGCCCACCGGCACCGGCAGCTCGACGGTGACATGGCTGATGCGCGCGTTCGGGACATTCGTAGGCCTGGTCGAAAGCGCCCTCCGACGTGGTCTTGTCCGGCCCGCCGACCGGCAGGCCGAAGACGCGCTTGAGCATCTGCGGCATGATCGCCTGGCCGGCCGACACGTTCTGCCAGGCCACCAGCTTGCCCTGCGCGTCGAAGCCCGCCTTGAAGCGCGACAGGCAGGCCGGGCGGTAGAAGTCGTGCGTGCATGTCCTGCTCGCGCGACCAGAAGGTCTGCACCGGCGCGCCACCCGCGTCGCGCGCGATCGCCGCGGCCTGGGCGATGAAGTCCACGTCCAGGCGCCGGCCGAAACCGCCGCCGAGGAACTGCACCTGCACGTCCACCTTCTCCGCTGCGATGCCCAGCACCTCGGCCACGGCGTCGCGCGCCATGCCCGGCACCTGCGTCGGCGCCCATACCGTGGCCGCGCCGTCCTTGAACTGCACGGTGCAGTTGTTCGGCTCCAGCTGCATGTGCGCCAGGTAGGGCGCGCGGTATTCGGCCGTCAATGTCCTGGCCGCGCCGGCCAGCGCCGCCTTCACGTCGCCTTGCTTGAAGAAGGCAAAACCCTCTTCGCTGTCCAGCGCCTGGGCCATGCCCTGGAAGCCGCGCTCGACGCGTGAAGCCGGACATGCCTTCTGGCGACCAGTCCACCTTCAACAGCGGCAGGGCCTTCAACGCATGGAAGGGCGTGTCGGCGATGACGGCCACGCCGCCGCTGCCGCCGTTCAGCGCCGTCGACCTTCAGCACCTTCTTCACGCCCGGCGAGGCCAGCGCCGCGGCGGCGTCGAAGCTCGACCACGCTGCCGCCGCGCGTGGGGCACATGCTGACGCTGGCGTACAGCATGCCGGGCAGCACCACGTCGAGGCCGAAGCGCGCGCTGCCGTCGATCTTGCCGGCGTTGTCCAGCCGCGCCACGCGGCTGGCCGATGAGCTTGAAGTCCTTCGGGTCCTTCAGCGCCACCTGTCGCGGCAGCGGCAGCTTCGCGGCCGCGGCGGCCAGTTCGCCGAAGCTGGCGCTCTTGCCCGAAGGGTGCGGCCACGCGGCCGTTGAGCACCGTGATTTCGCTCGCCGGCAGCTTCCACGCCTGCGGCCGCGGCCTCGACCAGCATCGGCGCGCGCCGACGCGCCGGCCTGGCGCATCGGCAGCCACAGGTCCTTGATGCTGGACGAGCCGCCGGTGACCATGACGCCGATCTCGCGCATGGTCTTGGCCGTCAGCCAGCCGGCCAGCCGCTTGATCGTGCCTTCGTCGTCGGGGTGGAAGGGCAGCGCGTCCACCACCGTGGCCAGGTTGTTGTAGATCTTGTCCACGCGGCGCGCTCTCGACGCGCACCTTCGACCAGTCGGCATCCAGCTCCTCGGCCAGCAGCATCGGCAGCGCGGTGTAGACGCCCTGACCCATCTCGGACTTGGCCAGCATGACCGTGACGCTGTTGTCGGCAGCGATCTTGACCCAGCCGTTCAGCGCCACCTGGCCGGGGCCGGTGGCCAGCGGGGCGGCGGTGCTCAGGCGCTGGCGCGCCGGCATCAGCCCCCAGCCGACCGTCACCGCGCCGGCAACGCCCAGCGTCCCCAGCACGAAGGCGCGGCGTGAGGGCATGGCGGGCTCAGGCGCCGGCCAGTGTGCCGGGTGCTGCCGCGGCGCGCATGCGGAACATGCCCCAGCCGTCCATCGACAGCACCGCGTCGCCGTGCTGGTTGAGCATCGTCCATTCGGTGTGCACCAGTCCCACGCCGGGGCGGCTGTTCATCGCCCGCGCGGCGAGCACGCGGGTGCGCATGCGCAGCGTGTCGCCGGGAAACACCGGCTTCAACCAGCGCAGGTTGTCCACGCCGGGCGAACCCAGGCTCGACGACTCCAGCAGGTAGTTGTCGCACATCATGCGCATCGCCATCGCGCAGGTATGCCAGCCGCTGGCCGAGAGCTTGCCGAACAGGGAGCGGGCAGCGGCCTCGTCATCCAGGTGAAAGGGCTGGGGGTCGAACTCACGCGCGAAAGCCAGCGTGGCGTCGCGCGTCACCGGCATGGCGCCGAACTCGCGTGTCGAGCCGACGGGAAAGTCTTCCCAGTAATAGCGCACCTGGCGCGTGATGGTGGGGGCCGGCGCTGCGGCAGTGGGCTCGGACATCGGACGCGGGCGGGTGGCAAAGGTCGCAAAGCATAGCCCGGGATCGCGCGACGGGTGGGCGCGGCCGTCTGGCCGCAGATGCGGGCGCAGGCGCGAGAATGCGGTCTACCCATTTCCGGGACCGACACCGCCATGACCATCCTCATCCTCGGCCTGATCATCTTCCTCGGCGTGCATTCGGTGCGCATCTTTGCCGAGGGCTGGCGCAGCGCGCAGATTGCCCAGCGCGGCCCGAACGCGTGGAAGGGGATCTACTCGGTGGCCTCGATCGTCGGCTTCGGCCTCATCCTGTGGGGCTACGGCCTGGCGCGCGCACAGCCGGTCGTGTTGTGGCCGCCGCAGCTTTGGGCGCGGCACCTGGCCGCGCTGCTGATGTTGTTCGCCTTCATCCTGCTGGTGGCGGCCTACGTGCCCAGGAACAACATCCGCTACTGGGTGCACCACCCGATGGTGCTGGGCGTGAAGGTCTGGGCGCTGGCGCACCTGCTGGCCAACCACACGCTGGCCGACCTGCTGCTGTTCGGCAGCTTCCTGGTCTGGGCGGTGCTGAACTTCCGCGCGGCGCGTGCGCGCGACCGCGTCGGCCACGCCAGCTATGCGCCGGGCACGATGGGCGCCACCTTGCTGACGGTGGCCGTGGGGGTGCTGGTCTGGGCCGTGTTTGCCTTCTGGGCGCACGCCTGGCTCTTTGGCGTAGCCCCGATGGGGCGCTGAGCGGCGGCGCCGCGCGTGACTAGCGCGGGCGCGCAGTGACAGCACCGCGATGGCGTCGATCTCGACCTTGAAGCCACCGGGAAAGGCGCTCACCGGCACGATGGCCCGGGCCGGCTTGTGCGCGCCGAAGAACTCGGCATAGAGCCGGTTGAAGACCGGCCAGCCATCGGGCTCGGACATGTAGACCGTGACCTTGGCCACCTGCTGCAGCGTGGCACCGCCGGCTTCGAGCACGGCGCGCAGGTTGGCCAGGCACTGGCGTGTCTGCGTTTCCAGGTCCGCATGCGCCAACGAGCTGCCGTCGGGCAGGAGCGCGATCTGCCCCGACACGAACAACAGGCCGCCGGCGCGCACGCCGGCGCTGTAGGGACCACGCGGCGCGGGCCCCTGCTCGGGGTTGACCGGCACCAGCGTGTCCACTACAGCGGCCTCAGCGCAGGCTCAGCGGATGGCCAAGGGCGCGCCGATGGAGCCGGTGGCACCGACGATCGGCACCGGGCTGTACACGTACATGAAGCGGTACACCTTGTCGGCGGCCAGGCCGTCCAGGTCCATGTTCTCCTGGTTGACGATGCCGTGGCGCGTGAGCAGGTGCGAGTGGATGCAGAACGCGCAGCCCGGCTCCTTGTTGGGGATGACCTCGGTGGCCCAGGTGTCGGCACCGACCACGCCGGCCTGCACCACGTCGGACAGCCACTTGGCCACTTCCATGCCGATGCCGGGCTCGCCGCCGTTGTACTTGGCGTTGTCCTTGATCCAGTGCTTGCCCCAGCCGGTGCGGAAGAACACGCCGTCGCCGGGCATGAACTTGAAGTCCTTCATGCCCTGCTTTTCCAGCGCGGCGTTCACGTCGGCCAGCGTGATCTCGTAACCCGCGTCCATCGCATCCACGCCCTTCAGCGCCGGCGACGTCGATGCAGGATGCCGCGCGCGTTGATCGGGTGCAGCTTCTCGATGCCGAGCTTCTTGAGTCCGGTCGAGCCTTCCATCTCGAGCTGGGTGACGCCGTTGTAGTAGCGGATCTCGTTCTTGTCGGCCGCGCCGTTGACGGCGATGCCGATGTGCGCCAGGCCGTCGAACTGCGTGCCCACCTGGCCGATCTCGGTGGCCAGGAACTCGTCGTTGTAGACCAGGATGTTGGCGCCGAAGGGCCCGCCGGTCGGGCCGCCGGGAATGCGCAGCACGAACTTGCGGTCGCCGAAGGTGGGCATGGTGCTGGTGTATGGCCGGCCGAGGCGATAGACCTTGCCGGTCTTGGCTTCGGCCAGCGCGCGCTGCACGACTTCGGGCTTCTTGTACCAGTTGGTCGAGCCGGCTTCGTCGCCCGCGCCCCACAGTTTGTTGGGCCACCACTTGTCGCCCAGCGGCGTATCCATCGAGTTGCCGATGACCCAGGGCTTGCCCTTGCAGGCCTTCCAGTTCTTGTCGGAGCACTCCTGCGCGAAGGCGTTGGCGCCGACCAGACCCGCAAGTGCCAATACGGCACCCAGCTTCAGCTTCATCATCATCATCGTCTCCTCGTTTGTGGTTGGTGGTGGGGAACTGGAGCGTGGCGGTCACTGCGTGGCCGCCGTGGCAAGCGATGGCGGTGCGCTGCCGCCGTGGCACAACTGCTGGCCCTCGCCCAGCGTGTGGCAATGGGCGGTGGCTGCCGTGCATGCCGGCCTCGGCAATCAGCAGGTTGCGCAACAAGCGGTGCGCCGGCATGAAGCCCGCTTCGGACGAGCGCGCCAACCAGGCCTTGGCGGCCACCACGTCGGGCGTTTCGGCCTGCAGGTAGCACAGCGCGGCGCGGTAGGCGGCCAGCGCGCGAGGCGTCGGTGGCGGCGCGAGCGATGAGCTGCGGGCAGGCATCCGACGCCGCCTTCTCGGCCGCCATCGCACGCGCCTTCTGCTGATCGGCGAGGTAGCCGCCGACGTCGGCGGCGCGCGTTTGAAGCGGCAGCAGCCAGCCGCAGACGGCCATGCCGATCGCGGCCACGCGCCAAGCGCCGTGTCGCAGCTTGATTGCCATGCCTTGTCCCCCCTGCTTATGGCGGGCGATTCTGTGGCCTCGCCCGACCCGGCGTCAACAGCGATCGTCGCGCGGCGACTCATGCATTCACGTTTACCACCACACGCCCGCGGATGCGCCCGGCCAGGATGTCGGCGCCCGCGCCGATGGCGTCGGCCAGCGGGATCTCGCGCACCATCGCGTCCAGCTTGGCCAGGTCCAGGTCCTGGGCCAGGCGCTGCCAGGCCTGCTGGCGCTTGGCCAGCGGCGCCATCACGCTGTCGATGCCGTACAGCGTGATGCCGCGCAGGATGAAGGGCGCGACGCTGGCCGGGAAGTCCATGCCCTGCGCCAGGCCGCAGGCCGCGACCGCGCCGCCGTACTTGGTGCCGGCGCAGGCGTTGGCCAGCGTGTGGCTGCCCACCGCGTCGACCACGCCGGCCCAGCGCTCCTTGGCCATCGGCTTGCCCGGCGACGACAGCTCGGCGCGGTCGATGACCTCGGCGGCGCCGAGCGCCTTCAACGCATCGGCCTCCTGCATGCGGCCGGTGGAGGCGACGACGCGATAGCCCAGCTTCGACAGCAGCGCGATGGCCACGCTGCCCACGCCGCCGTTGGCGCCGGTGACCAGCACGTCGCCCGACGCGGGCTTCAGGCCGTGGCCTTCCAGCGCCATCACGCACAGCATCGCGGTGTAGCCGGCCGTGCCGATGGCCATGGCCTGGCGCGTGCTCAAGCCGGGCGGCAGGGCGACCAGCCAGTCGCCCTTGACGCGCGCACGCTGCGCCAGGCCGCCGGAATGGGTTTCGCCGACGCCCCAGCCGTTGAGCACGACCTTGTCGCCGGCCTTCCACGACGCGTGGCTGCTCGCTTCCACCGTGCCGGCAAAGTCGATGCCCGGCACCAGCGGGAACTTGCGCACCACCGGTGCCTTGCCGGTGATGGCCAGGCCGTCCTTGTAGTTGATGGTGGAGTAGTCGATGCGCACCGTGACATCGCCTTCGGGCAGGTTGTCGTCGTCCAGCGCCTGGATGCTGGCGCGGTAGCCGGCGTCGTCCTTCTCGATCAGCAGTGCATTGAATGTCATCGTGGTGCTCCTGAATGCTGCGGGGTGTTCGGCAAAGTATGCACTGCCCGCTATGCTTGAAGGCCGTACCCCCCCACGAGGAACCTCGCCCATGAAGACCCGCGCCGCCGTCGCCTGGAAAGTCGATCAACCGTTGAGCATCGAAGAAGTCGATCTGGAAGGCCCACGCGCCGGCGAGGTGCTGGTGGAGATCAAGGCCACCGGCATCTGCCACACCGACCTGTACACGCTGTCGGGGGCGGACAGCGAAGGGTTGTTCCCATCGATCCTGGGGCACGAGGGCGCGGGCATCGTGCTCGAGGTCGGCGCGGGCGTCACCTCACTGAAAGCCGGCGACCACGTGATCCCGCTGTACACGCCCGAATGCCGGCAGTGCAAGAGCTGCCTGTCGCGCAAGACCAACCTGTGCACGGCGATCCGCGCCACGCAGGGCAAGGGCCTGATGCCGGATGCGACCAGCCGCTTCAGCAAGGACGGCAAGCCACTGTTCCATTACATGGGCACCAGCACCTTCGCCAACCACATCGTCGTGCCCGAGATCGCGCTGGCGAAGATCCGCGAGGACGCACCCTTCGACAAGGTCTGCTACATCGGCTGCGGCGTGACCACCGGCGTCGGCGCGGTGCTGTTCACCGCGCAGGTGGAGCCGGGCGCCAGCGTGGTGGTGTTCGGCCTCGGCGGCATCGGCCTCAACGTCATCCAGGGCGCGAAGATGGTGGGCGCCGACAAGATCATCGGCATCGACCTGAACCCGGCGCGCGAGGCCATGGGCCGTAAGTTCGGCATGACGCACTTCGTCAACCCGAAGGAGCATGAGAACCTGGTCGACCACCTGGTGCAGCTGACCGGCGGCGGTGCCGACTACAGCTTCGAGTGCATCGGCAACACCACGACGATGCGCCAGGCGCTGGAATGCTGCCACCGCGGCTGGGGCAAGAGCGTGATCATCGGCGTGGCCGAGGCCGGACGCGAGATCTCGACAAGGCCGTTTCAGCTGGTGACCGGGCGTGTATGGATGGGCAGCGCCTTCGGCGGCGCGCGCGGCCGCACGGACGTGCCGAGGATCGTCGACTGGTACATGGACGGCAAGATCAACATCGACGACCTGATCACGCACCGGCTGCCGCTGGAGCGCATCAACGACGGCTTCGAGTTGATGAAGAAGGGGGAGTCGATCCGGTCGGTGGTGATCTACTGAGATTCACATCCCGCTGCGCCTGTTGCTGGATGCGGTCACGCCGATGCTGCCGCCTGATTCGACTGGGCCGCTACTCGTCGATCCTGAAGATGCCGCCGCAGCCGCAGGCCTCGCCATCGGCGTTGTAGGAGGTTGTCCCGTAGAGCTTGCCGCCGGACAAAACCAGCCCAGCGGTCGGGTACGCGCCGACCGGACAGCCCAGGTCTGCGTTGCAGAACGTGAGGATCTGCTGCCAGTTCCAGCTGACACCGCTGCCGGTGAGCTTGAAGATCGTCCCGCATCGCTGCAGAAATCCGCAGGGGCCTTGCGGGGCCGAGCTCGGCGTGCCCCCGTACTGCGTGCTGCCGTAGATGGCACCATCGGCGCCGAATACCAGCGTGCCCAGCGGGTACTGCCCGTTGTCCGGGTAGTTGTAGTTGAAGGCGTGAAGTGTGGACAGCGTCCAGCGCGGGATCAAGCGATCGGGTGGTACGAGCTTGAACACGGTGCCGCAGCCATCGGTGTTGTCGCAGTTCGCCCCGCCGTAGGCCGCCGTGCCGTAGAGTCCGCCGCCCGCTTCGAGCAGGAGCCCGCCCCTGGGATAGGCGCCGTCGTCGTTGCCTGAAAAGGCGTAGATCAGCTGGTAAGTCCAGTCAGACTGGCCAGCTGCCGGTGGTGTCAGCATGAACGCGGTGCCGTAGCCGTCGGCGCCGCCCTCGAAGGTGGTGCCGTAGAGCACGCCGGCATCGTCCACGGCGAGACCCGACTTCGGATACTTGCCGTCGCTGCCCGAGCCCAGGCTGTGCAGCACGATCACCTTCCATGCGGTGGGGTGCTCCGCATTCGGCGGTTGCAGCTGGTAGATCGTGCCGCAGCCTTCATTGCAGCTTCCGGTGCCACCGCCGTTGGTGGTGCCATACAAGGCCCCGTCCTTGCCGGCGACCAGGCTGCCCAGTGGCACCGCACCGTCGTTGCCGTTGGTGAACGCATGAATCGTCGTCAGCGTCCAGCGTGTGCCGCCGCCAGCGGGCGGCTCGAGCCGGAAGATCGTGCCCTGGCCCGGAGTACCGCCACCTTGCGTCGTGCCGAAGAGGGCCCGCACCCCATTGGGTTGCAGGAACCAGGTCAGGCCGGATACCGGAGTGGAACCATCGGGGCAGCCGTTCTGTTGGCAGAAACTGTAGAGGACGGTGTGCGACCAGTCCCCGCCACTGATCGTGGGGGGCGTCATCTTGAACACGGTTCCGTTGCTCCAGGTGCCGCCGGCCGTGGTCGTGCCATAGAGCGCGCCTTGCGCGTCGGCGACGAGGTTGGAGACGTTCCCGGAGCCCTGCGACGTCTCGAAGCTGTAGTTGAACAGCGAGGTCGCACTCACCGTCGAGTCGGGCAGGCTATCGCCACTGCTTCCTCCGCCGCACCCTGCAAGCAAGGCGAGCATGCCGAGGCCTGCAACGCAGTGGCGGACGTCAGCGAACCATTCATGCTTCCCGATTGGCGCTCGCCGCCGGCGGAGGGCAGACAGTGCGGCGCCGGCCAGCAGGTTTGTAGTCATGTATTGCTCCCACGGGAATGGTTGAGGTGGCGCCTGGCCGGCGATCAGTCGGGAAAGCGCTCGACGTGGGTTTCGCCCCTGCGGCCGTAGTAGCTGACGTGGCGCCCGGCGATCCAGACCGTGTAGCCGATGCAGCCCGCCTGCCGCGACAGCTTCTTGAACTCCGGGTACATGACGGTGCCCTGCTGTGCGCCGCGGATGGCCGCCTGCAGCGCCGCGGCGTCGAAGTCCTGGGCGATGTCCACGTCGGGCATCGGCGTGTCCAGGCCGAAGGTGTCGCCGTCGGGCAGGTAGTAGGTCGTGCGCTGCGTGCGGTAGTCGGCGACATACGACTCGACACCGGCTTGCATCAGCAGGCCGATCACCTGGCCGAAGTGAATGCGGCCCTCGGTCGAGCCGACGGCGGCCTCGCGGATGAGTTCTTGCGTTTGGGGGTTCATGGGGATCTCCAGTTCAGTGGTGTGGTCAGGCCACGGGAAGTTCTTTGAGGTGGTGTTGCGCGGCCAGGGCCTGGAACGCCTTCATCAGGGCCTGGCGTTCGCGCGGGCTCATGTGGCCGAAGAAGTGCTCTTCGTTCTGGTCGGCCAGCGCCGCCAAACGCGGCACGAGGGAGCGACCCTGCGGTGTCAGCAGAAGCACCTGCTCGCGCGCACTGCCTTCGGCCAACTCACGTCGGGCGAGGCCCTTTTCTTCCAGGCGGGTGACCACCTTCGAGGCGGCGCCCTTGGTCATGCCTAGAGCCTCGATAAGTTCGGCGTGCGTGGTCTGTGTCTTGTCGAACAGCGTGCGCAGCGCAACCCATTCGGTGACGGTGCTGCCTTCGTCCACGACGAGCTGGCTGAAGCGTGCGGAGACGTGGTTGGAGACGAAGCGCAGCCAGAAGCCCAGGTGGGCGTCTAGCGCGCTGACGGTGGATCGGGAGCTTGTTTTCATGTCTGGTTTCTTTGGAAACTATCGGAGTTTAGTTTCCGCAGAAACCCATGTCAAGCGCGCGCTCGTGTGCCATCGTGCAGGTGAGGTGATGCCTTCTGCATTGGAAGGCCAGCGCCTGAATGACCCCGCGCCGATCGTGTCCCAGGGCGTGGTGTAAGTCCGTGAGCCCGGAGGGGCTGAGATGCACGGTCCTCAGCGCTGGATTGCAGACAGCCGAGTCGGCGCAGTATCGCTGAGGCTTTGCAGGCCCTCAAGCTTCATGTAGCGCCGGTTCAGACACCATTCGTCGTTCTGTTCCAAGAGCATTGCGCCGACCAACCGGGTGACGGCAGCGTCATTGGGGAAGATGCCGACGACGTTGGTGCGTCGCTTGATCTCGGCGTTCACCCGCGCAGCCCACGGCGCATCAGGCTTCGCTGGTCCTCGGTGTTCACCTCGACCGCCACCGCCACTATGACCGCCACGCTGACGATGGAGCCGGCCTCGCGCGCCTTGACTCAAGGATCGCGTCGATCCACACAAGCACCACCTCAAACGTCAATATTCCCCGCCCGCAACGCATTGCTCTCGATGAACTCGCGCCGCGGCTCCACCTCGTCGCCCATCAGCATGGTGAACACACGGTCGGCCTCGATGGCGTCGTCGATCTGCACGCGCAGCAGGCGGCGCACGGTCGGGTCCATCGTCGTTTCCCACAGCTGCATCGGGTTCATCTCGCCCAGCCCCTTGTAGCGCTGGCGGCTCACCACGTTCTCGGCCTGGCCCATCAGCCAGGCCATTGCGGCGCGGAAGTCGGCCACCTTCTGTTCCTTCTGCCGCTCGCCCTCGCCGCGCTTGACGATGGCGTCGCTGCCCAGCAGGCCGTTGAAGGTCAGGCCGGACGAGGCTAAAGCCTCGTAGTCGGCGCCGTGCACGAAGTCCTGCGTGATCACGCTACTCTTGATATTGCCGTGGTGGCGGCGGCTGATGCGCAGCAGGTGCTTGTCGGTGCGCGTGTCGAACTCGGCCGCCACTTCGGCATCGTGCAGAGCACCCTTCAGCGCCAGCGCGCTGGCTTCGGCGGCTTCGGTGCTGTCCAGGTCCAGCACCAGGCCGTCGGCAATCGCGCGCAGGCCTTCCACGTCCATCCAGTTGCTCAGGCGCTCGCTGACGCTGTTGGCCAGCAGGTACTGGCGCGCCAGCTCTTCCAGCGCGCTGCCGCCGATGGCCGGCTTGCCTGCGCCGGGCTCCACGGTGGCGCCGTCCAGCGCTACCTTCAGCAGGTAGGCGTCGAGCTCGGTGCCGTCCTTCAGGTACTGCTCGGCCTTGCCGTGCTTCACCTTGTACAGCGGCGGCTGCGCGATGTAGATGTGGCCGCGCTCCACCAGCTCGGGCATCTGTCGGAACAGGAAGGTCAGCAGCAGCGTGCGGATGTGCGCGCCGTCCACGTCGGCGTCGGTCATGATGATGATGCGGTGGTAGCGCAGCTTGTCGACGTTGAAGTCGTCACCGCCCATGCCCTTGCCGATGCCGGTGCCCAACGCGGTGATCAGCGTCAGGATCTCGTTGCTGGTGAGCAGCTTTTCGTAGCGCGCCTTTTCCACGTTGAGGATCTTGCCCCTGAGAGGCAGGATCGCCTGGAACTTGCGGTCGCGCCCCTGCTTGGCGCTGCCGCCGGCGCTGTCGCCCTCGACGATGTAGATCTCGCACAGCGCCGGGTCCTTCTCCTGGCAGTCGGCCAGCTTGCCGGGCAGGCCCATGCCGTCGAGCACGCCCTTGCGGCGCGTCATCTCGCGGGCCTTGCGCGCGGCTTCGCGGGCGCGCGCGGCGTCGACGATCTTGCCGCAGATGATCTTGGCGTCGAGCGGCGTTTCCAGCAGGTAGTCGGTCAGCGCCTTGCTGACCACGTCTTCCACCGGGCCGCGGACTTCGCTGCTGACCAGCTTGTCCTTGGTCTGGCTGCTGAACTTGGGCTCGGGCACCTTCACGCTCAGCACGCAGCACAGGCCTTCGCGCATGTCGTCGCCGGTGACTTCCACCTTGGCCTTCTTGGCCAGCTCGTTGTCTTCGATGTACTTGTTGATCACGCGCGTCATCGCCGCGCGCAGGCCGGTCAGGTGCGTGCCGCCGTCGCGCTGCGGGATGTTGTTGGTGAAGCACAGCACGTTCTCGCTGTAGCCGTCGTTCCACTGCATCGCCACTTCGGCGGTGATGTTGGTGCCCTGGTCGCTCATCTTCTCGCCATGCGCGTTGAAGATGTTCGGGTGCAGCATCTTCTTGCCGGTGTTGATGAACTCGACGAAGCCCTTCACGCCGCCGGCAAAGGCGAAGTCGTCGCTCTTGTTGTTGCGCTCGTCCACCAGGCGGATGCGCACGCCGTTGTTCAGGAAGCTCAGCTCGCGCAGGCGCTTGGCCAGCACGTCGTAGTGGAAGTCGATGTTGCTGAAGATCTCCAGGTCGGGCAAAAAGTGCACTTCGGTGCCGCGCTTTTCGGTGTCGCCGGTGATCTTCATCGGGCTGATCTCGAAGCCGTCGCGCTGTCTCGATCACCCGCTCCTGCGGGATGCCCTGCTTGAACTCCATGTAGTGCGCCTTGCCGTCGCGGCGCACCGTCAGGCGCAGCCACTTGCTCAGGCCGTTGACGCAGCTCACGCCCACGCCGTGCAGCCCGCCCGACTGACCTTGTAGCTGTTCTGGTTGAACTTGCCGCCGGCATGCAGCTCGGTCAGCGCGATCTCGGCCGCGCTGCGCTTGGGCTCGTGCTTGTCGTCCATCTTCACGCCCGTGGGGATGCCGCGGCCGTTGTCGGTGACGCTGATGCTGTTGTCGCTGTGGATGGTGACGACGATGTCGTCGCAATGCCCGGCCAGGCTTTCGTCGATGGAGTTGTCCACCACCTCGAACACCAGGTGGTGCAGCCCCGTGCCGTCCGATGTGTCTCCGATGTACATGCCCGGGCGCTTGCGCACCGCCTCCAGGCCTTCCAGGATCTGGATGCTGCCTTCGCCATAGGCTTCGCTGTGCGCGGCCGCGTCGTCGCGTTTGGCCTTGCGGGCGTCTTCGTCGCTGGGGATCAGGGGGTCGGTCATGGGACTTTCAGTGTCTGTAGATGGGGGCGAACTGGCGGTTTTCAGCGCCCTCTTGAAACGCTGAAGCGGGCCGCAGCCCGCTTGCTTTTTGTGGACTGCGCCTGCAAGGCCTAGATGCGCATCGGCATGACCACGTACTTGAAACCGGGCATGTCGGGCACGGTGAACAGCGCGCTGGCAGCCGTGTCCTGCAGTTCGAGCTTGATCATCTCGCTGTTCATGTTGGCCAACGCATCCATCAGGTAGGTGACGTTGAAACCGATCTCGATGCTGTCACCGGCGTAGTCGATCTCGAGCTCTTCTTTCGCCTCTTCCTGCTCGGCATTGCTCGAGGCGATGCGCAGGCTACCGGGCTCGAGGTTGACGCGCACGCCCTTGAACTTTTCGCTCGTCAGGATGGCGGCGCGCTGCAGGCTGGCCAGCAGCGGCGCGCGGCCCATCACCACCGAGTTCTTGTGGTTCTTCGGAATGACGCGGTTGTAGTCGGGGAATTTGCCTTCGACCAGCTTGGTCACGAACTCCATGCCCGAAAAGCTGAAGCGCGCCTGGTTGCCGGCAAAACGCATCTCGATCGGCGTGTCCTCGTCCTTCAGCAGGCGCTGCAGCTCGAGCACCGTCTTGCGCGGCAGGATGACTTCCTGCTTGGGAATCTCGGCGTCCAGCGTGGCCTGCGCCAAGGCCAGGCGGTGGCCGTCGGTGGCCACCAAGGTCAGCACCTTGCCTTCGGCGATGAAGAGGATGCCGTTCAGGTAGTAGCGGATGTCGTGCACCGCCATCGCAAAGTGCACCTGGTTCACCAGCTCGCGCAGCGTCTTCTGCGGTACCGCAAAGGCCGGGCCGAAATCGACGGTTTCATTGACGAGCGGAAAGTCTTCCGGCGGCAGCGTCTGCAGCGTGAAGCGGCTCTTGCCGGCCTGCAAGGTGAGCTTGTTCTGCGCGGCACTCAGCGTGACCACCTGGTCGTTGGGCAGCGAACGCAGGATATCGATGAGCTTGCGCGCACCCACCGTGGTGTTGAAGCTGGCTTCGTCACCACCGAGTTCACAAGTGGTGCGCACCTGGATCTCCAGGTCGCTGGTCGTGAACTCGATGCTCTTGCCGCTCTTGCGCAACAGCACGTTGGCCAAGATCGGCAGCGTGTGACGACGTTCGACGATGCCGCTGACCGACTGCAATGCACCCAGAATCTTTTCCTGCGCTGCCTTCAAGACAATCATTTGTTTCTCTTTAAGCCTGGTGGTCGTAGTAGGTGTGGGCCAAATCTGTGGAGAAGCCTATTTTCACCTGTTCCATCAAGGGTTTAAGGGCAGATGAACCCTGTGCGCAGGGTGCCGGGTTGGGCGGGAGCCGAAGGCAACAACTTTGCAGTTGCTCGAGGGCCTGTGGATGACCGGTCACTTGCGACGAACTTGTCCCCAGTGTTGTGCCTTGACAGAAGTCGGAATGCCTGGGGTCAAGGGCCGCACATTTGATGAACTCACGCTCAGCCCTTCAGCGTCTGTTCCAGCACATGCAACTGCTGGTTCAGTTCGGTGTTCTTGCCACGTTCGCCGCCGATCTTGCGCACCGCGTGCAGCACCGTGGTGTGATCGCGGCCGCCGAAAAGTTCGCCGATCTCGGGCAGGCTCTTCTGCGTCATCTCCTTGGCCAGGTACATGGCGATCTGGCGCGGGCGGGCAATGCTGGCCGGGCGCTTCTTGCTGTACATGTCGGCAATCTTGATCTTGTAGAAGTCGGCCACCGTCTTCTGGATGTTCTCCACGCCCACCTGGCGGTTCTGGATCGAAAGCAGGTCTTTCAGCGCTTCACGTGCCAGGGCGATGCTGATGTCCTTCTGGCTGAAGCGGCTGTAGGCCAGCACCTTGCGCAGCGCGCCTTCGAGCTCGCGCACGTTGGCGCGCACGTTCTTGGCGACGAAGAAGGCCACATCCTCTGGCATCGGCGCAC
>CAVURQ010000026.1:0-58969 GCA_963743935.1 uncultured beta proteobacterium
ATCCCATGGCCCTGCTGATCACGGACACGCGAGGCGGAAACAGGCGAGGCCTGCCTCGCCCCGCCGAGCGCGGCCTGCGCATGCAGGCGCTGGCCGTATTCGTTCGAGGTCAGGAGGGCCCATGGCCCTGCTGATCACGGACGAATGCATCAACTGCGATGTGTGCGAGCCTGAGTGCCCGAACGAGGCCATCTCGATGGGCGCGGAGATCTACCAGATCGACCCGCACAAGTGCACCGAATGTGTGGGCCACTTCGATGAGCCGCAGTGTGTGCAGGTCTGCCCTGTCGCCTGCATCCCGCTGAACCCGGCATTTGCGGAGAGCTCCGATCAGCTTTGGGCCAAGTACCGCCGCTTGACACAAGCTGTCGAAGCGCCTTCTGTAGGCGCACCCGCGGCAGCCGCCGCGCCGCCGACCTGAGCTACTTCGATATGGTGGCTTGAGCCGGCAGGCGCATGGCCGGGCTCATGTTGGATTCCGCTTCTGCTGCCTTGGCCTTGACCTTGGGCTTGCGCGGCGGTGCCGACGCCGTTTCGGCGGCTGCGGTGGTCGGGTTCTTGATGCCCGCGGCGGCCTGGCCCTTGACCGAAGCCTCACGCTGCTTGCGTTCTTCGGCCAGCTGCTGAGCCTGCTGCGCGTCGCGCGCGGCCACGTCCTTCGCCGATTTTTGCTGGCTCGCCGAGCGCGAGTCTTCAGTCGTCACCGGACGGCCATCGATGCACGGGGTTTGCGAATAGACGCGGCCGTCCGGGCCGCAGCGGTACACCGTCTGTGGCGGCGCGGCGTCGACAGTCGACAGGCCCAGCAAACATGCCGTGGTTGCAAGCAGCTGGCAGACCTTGGCCGGGTTGAACTTCATCGCGCGGGTTCCTCGTCGATCACGGGGGCGGAGGGCGCGGCCGCGCGCGGTGTCTTGGTCCGGGCCGGCTTGGTGTGAATGCTCATCATGGCGCGTTCCATCTCGCCGCACAGCAACGCGTCGATGGCGTCGATCGACTTGGTGATGCCCTGCTCGATCAACTCACGCTGCTCGGGTGCCGGCTTGCGCAACACGTAGTCGACGACTTCAGCCTTCACGCCCGGGTGGCCGATGCCCAGCCGGAGCCGCCAGTAGTCGGCCGAGCCGAGCTGCGCGTGAATGTCCTTCAGCCCGTTGTGGCCGGCGTGCCCGCCGCCCAGCTTGAGCTTCATCTGCCCGGGCATCAGATCGAGCTCGTCATGCACCACGAGGATCTCTTCGGGTGCGATCTTGAAGAAACGCGCCAATGCGACCACCGACTTGCCCGACAGGTTCATGTAGGTCATCGGCTGCAGCAGCCACACCGGCCCCTGCGCGGTGTTGGCGCGCCCCGCCAGGCCGAAGTAGCTGCGTTGCGGCGCCAGCGTGACGCCCAACTTGCGCGCGGCCGCGTCGATCCACCAGAAACCCGCGTTGTGCCGAGTGGCTTCGTATTCGGCGCCCGGGTTGCCCAGGCCGACGAGCAGGCGAATCATGCGGTGGGCAAGCGGTGGCGTGCGGTTGCGATAGCCTCAAATTCTACGTCGCGGGGTCGGCCCGGCGGCATCCAAAGCCGCACGAAAAAGCCCCGCCGAAGCGGGGCTGGTCGACATCGCCATGGCTGGCGCGGTGTCTACTTCTTGTTCTGCTTTTCGGTCTTCTTCGCCTTGACCGGCGCGGCAGCCGCGGCCACGACCACGGTCGGTGCCACGACCTCTTCTTCGATGCGCGGCGGGTTGGCGGAGACGATCACCGGGTTCAGCTTGCCGTGCTTCACGGCCTTGATGCCCTCGGGTAGCTTCAGGTCGGAGGCGTGAATCGATTGGCCCTTGACCAGGTGCCCCAGGTCGATGGTGATGAACTCCGGCAGTTGCGAGGCCAGGCATTCGACCTCGATGTCCGTCTTCACGTGGTTCACCAGGCACTTGTCGGTTTTCACCGCCACCGAATCTTCTTCGTTGATGAAGTGCAGCGGCACCTTCTTGTGCAGCCGGGTGGTTTCATCCACGCGCTGGAAGTCGATGTGCAGGATGATCTGCTTCCATGGGTGCATCTGGTAGTCGCGCAACAACACCTTCTGCGTGTTGCCCGCCAGCTCCATCTCCAGGATCGAAGAATGGAAGGCCTCCTTCTTCAGCGCGAAGAACAGCGCGTTGTGGTCCAGCTCGATCATGGCCGGCGTGCCGGCGCCATAGACGATGCCGGGCACCTTGTTGGCGCTGCGCAGGCGGCGGCTCGCTCCGGTCCCCTGCAACGTGCGCTCGAATGCGACAAATTTCATGTTTCACTCCAAATGAAGGGCGCCCGCGACCAGGCACCCAGAAAAAGGGCCCGAAGGCCCGCCAAAGAAAAGGGCTCGCGAAGCGAGGCCCGCTCTCGTTTCCAGGCCATCAGCCCGCTTATCCACCTAAAAATTACTGTTCTGTTCGGCGAACAGCGATGTCACCGACTCACCATCGCTGATGCGACGAATGGTTTCGGCAAACAGGAAGGCCACCGACAGTTGCCGGATGTTCTTGCAGGCCTTCGCTTCATCGCTTAGCGGAATGGTGTTGGTGATGACCACCTCGTCGATCTGTGAACCCCCGATGCGCTCGATCGCCGGGCCCGAAAAAACCGGGTGCGTGCAGTAGGCGAAGACACGCCGCGCGCCGCGTTCCTTCAACACGTCGGCCGCGGCGATCAGCGTGCCCGCGGTATCGATCATGTCGTCCATGATGACGCAGTGTCGGCCGTCAATCTCGCCAATCACGTGCATGACCTCGGATTCGTTCGGGTTCGAGCGGCGTTTGTCGATGATCGCCAGGTCGCAGCCCAACTGCTTGGCTAACGCACGTGCGCGCACCACGCCGCCGACGTCGGGTGACACCACCACCAGCTCGGAGTAGTTCTTGCTCTTCAGGTCGGACAACAGCACTGGCGAAGCATAGATGTTGTCCACCGGGATGTCGAAGAAGCCCTGGATCTGGTCGGCATGCAGGTCCATCGTCAACAGCCGCTCGACGCCCACGGTCTGCAGCATGTTGGCCACCACCTTGGCGCTGATGGGCACGCGTGTGGAGCGCGGCCGGCGATCCTGCCGCGCATAGCCGAAGTAGGGCATCACCGCGGTGATGCGCCGCGCGCTGGCACGCTTGAGCGCATCCACCAGGATGCACAGCTCCATCAGGTTTTCGTTGGTCGGTGCGCAGGTGGGTTGCACCACGAAGATGTCGCGTGCGCGCACGTTCTGCTGCACCTCGATGCGCACCTCGCCGTCGGAAAAACGTCCGACCAGCGCCTGGCCCAGCTCGACGCCCAGCTGCGCGGCGATTTCGCGCGCCAGCGCCGGGTTGGCGTTGCCGGTGAAGAGCACGGTATTGAACAGCACCAGGAGGTCTCTTTCGTCGCGGCGAGAGGTCGAAGCGCCGCGGTCAGCGGCTGGACTTGGGACGATGGATTTGGCAGGGGAGGAAGGACTCGAACCCTCGCATGTCGGAATCAAAATCCGATGCCTTGACCAACTTGGCGACTCCCCTACACAGGACGTGGCTCGCGCCACCCCCTTGGAACCGGTCTTCAGCTGGCCCAGCCCCGCAAGGGGTGTTGGTCCAGGCTGCGACACATCCGGCCCGTCCAGCCTGCGGGCAAATCGTCCGCAAAGCTGGCCGCCCGATCATCCGTGCCGACCCTTGCAAACACCGCGCTGCCGGACCCGGACATGCGGCTGTTGCCAAAACGCCTGTCCAGCCACTGCGCCACCGCCTGCACCTGCGGACAACGTCGCTCGGCGACGGGTTGCAGGTCGTTGCGGCCGAACCCGCCGCACAAATCCGGCCTGCTGTTCAGTGCTTGCAAAAGAGCCCGCGAGTATAACCGCTTCGGCCGTGCGGGCCAGGTCGGGGCTGCCGAAGATGTCCGCCGTGACGAGCGCCGCGTCGGGCTTGAGCACGGCGTACTGCTGCGGCGGCACCTGTATCGGCGTGAGCCGCTCGCCGATGCCTTCGACGAAGGCGTTGTGTCCGCCGATGAAAAAGGGCACGTCGGCACCCAGCGTCGCGCCCAAGGTGAGCAAGCGCTCGCGTGGCCAGTGCAGGCCCCACAGACGGTTCAGTGCGAGCAAGGTGCTGGCGGCATCGGAGCTGCCACCGCCCAGTCCGGCGCCCCAGGGCACCTGTTTGTCGATGGAAATGTCCACGCCCACGGGCATGCCGGACATCGATTGCAGTGCGCGCGCGGCGCGCAGGCAAAGGTCGTCGGCAGGCAATGCGGCGCCCAGGTCGTGGCGCAGCAGTCGGCTGTCGCTGCGCAGCTCGAAATGCAGGCGGTCACACCAGTCGATCAGCACGAACACCGACTGCAGCAGGTGATAACCGTCCGCGCGGCGCCCCACCACATGCAGGAACAGGTTCAGCTTGGCCGGCGCCGGCACGTCGAAAAAGGCCTTGACGCTCATCGGGCAAGCTCCATGCGATGCTCCGTGCGATGCACTGCGGTATTCGCCTCATTCGCGTCGATAACGGCCCGGCGACTCATGGAGCGTCATCCAACTGCGCGCGCAGGCGCACGGCCGGCGGTCCGGCCCGCACCGCCAGCACCTGGCCGCTGCCGAAACGTGCGAGGTCGATGTGCCAGCCCAGTTGTGTGAAGCCAGGCCCCGGCGCCAACGCCACGGCGGGTTGCGCTGCGCCCGCCCAAGCCTGCCCCTTCAACCAATCGGGCAGCGCGCGCAAGGGCAGTGTTTCGCCGAAGGTCGCGAAGGACAAGGCATCCAGGTCGGCGTAGCGCGTCTGACCCTGCGGCGTGCTCAACGTCGCTTCGCCGGGGGCCCAGGCGGCGGCGGCCAGCGTGGTGCCCAGGGGCGTGCTCAGTCGCAACTCGCCGCTTTCGGCATTGCCGCGCAACTCGAACGCGGCACTGAGCGACTGCGCAGGCCGGTCGGCATGCGCTTCGACTTGCAGCGACAGACGGCCGTACAAGGTGCCGATGGCGGGCGTAGCGGCAGGTGGCGTGGCACAAGCGCCCAGGGCCAGCGCGGCCAGCAAGACCCACATCCCACGCGGCGCTGCAGCGCGCCGCACTACTGCACCTTCAAGCGAACCAGGGTTTCGCGCAACACGTCATTGCCGGCGTCGCGCTGGCGCGCTTCGGCCCAGATGCGCTGCGCTTCGTCCTTCTGACCCATGGCCCACAGCACCTCGCCCAGATGCGCACCGATCTCGGTGTCGGGTCGCTTCTTGTAGGCCTGGCGCAGCAGGCGCAGCGCTTCCTCGCGGTTGCCGAGACGAAACTCGACCCAGCCCAGGCTGTCTGTGATGAAAGGGTCGCCGGGCGAGAGCGCCAGCGCGCGTTCGATCAGCTCCTTCGCTTCCACCAGGCGCAGGTTGCGTTCGGCCAGCGAATAGCCCAGTGCGTTGTAGGCATGCGCGTGATCACGCTTGAGCGCGATCACACGGCGCAACAGCGTTTCCATGGTCTCCAGTTGCGACAGCTTCTCGGCCATCATGGCCTGCTCGTAGAGCAGGTCGGCGTCGTCGGGGAAACGTTGGATGGCGATGGCCAGCACCTCGTAGGCCTCGGCCCACTGCTTGACCTCGCGCAGCACCTGCGCTTCGGCCACCAGCTTGGCGCGCGCTTCGTCGACGCTGCGCTCCGGCGTGCGGCGCAGCAGTTCACGCGCCTGTGTGACGTTGCCCTGTCGCGCCATCAGCAGAGCGCGCCGCGTCTGCACTTCCAGCGCGCGCTGCGGGCTGTCCACGCGCGCGAGCCAGTTCTCGGCAGCGGCAAAGTCACCGCGCTGCTCGGCGGCCTGGGCCAGGAGCAGCCAGGCCTGCGTCAGCCCCTGATCCGTCGGGCTGGCGCTGGTCGATTCATCATCGTCCGGGTCGGTGTCGGTGGTGGCACTCGCCGGCGCGCCCTGGCCCTGCACGAGTTGCACAAAGCGCTGCAAGGACTGCTCCGCAGCCTGTGGCTGGCGCAACTCCACCTGCAGCGCGCCCAGGGTCAGCCACGGCGGGGCCAGATCGGGCTGCTGTCGCGTGACGGTTTCGAGTTGCGCCACGGCGTCCGTGTAGCGCTGTGCATTCACCAGCGCCGCGGCATAAGCGCGACGCATGGTGATGTCGGCGCCCGGCGTCGTCAGATAGGCCGTGACCATGGCTTCGGCCTCGGGCCGCAGCTGCATCAGCTCCAGTGCCAGCAGTACCGGGGCGCTCGACGCGGCGTCTTCTGCCTGAGCCTGGCGAGCAAGCGCGAGTGCACGATCGGGTTCGCCCGCAGCCAGCCAGCCGCGGCCAATCGCCACCTGCGCGGCGGCCCGCGTCGTGGGTTCGCCGACATGGGGCTGCAGCACTTCGTCCATGAGCACGGCGGCCTGGCGCTTGTCGGTGGCGCGTTGCATGAAGCGCGGCAACGAGCCGATCACGGCGGATCGCTCCGCCACCGGCGTGGCATTGATCAGCGCACGCATCGGCTCGGCCAGGTCGTTCATGCGGTTCAGCGACAGCAGGATCTGCAACTGCAGCCGCATCGCCTCCAGCGACTGCGGGTGTGCCGTGCGCCAGGCGCGCGTGGCGGCCAGCGCCTGCTCGCCCGCACGCGCCTGCAATGCGATCTCGGTGGCGCGGCGAAAGAGCTGTTCGTCGCGTGTGCGCCGCGCCGCATCGAGCACGATCTGGTACGCATTGCCGGCCTGGCCGGCGCTGAGCTCCATCTCGCCGATCAGCAACTGATAGAACAGTGGCGCGTCGATGCCGGAGTTGTTGACCGCGGGGGCCGGCTTGTCCTGCGCCGCAGAGGCTGGCGCGGCCGGTTGGGCGAAAGCGCCCTGGCAAACCAGCAACAAGGCCGCTGTCGCGGCCCGGCGGCGTGCGGCAAGAAACCGCAGGCTCGACACAGTCATCAAGACTCCAGGAAATTGGCTTTCATTCTCACATAATGAGTAAATGCCGGAGCTGCCAGAGGTTGAGATCACCAGGCGCAGCATTGCCGCGCGCCTGCATGGTGCGCGTGTGCTTTCGGTGCGCTGCGGCAAGCCCTTGCGTTGGCCCTTGGGCTGTGCGCCCGAAGGCTTGATCGGCTCGCGCCTGGGTCATGTGAGCCGGCGCGGCAAGTACCTTTGGCTGCCCCTGCATCGCGACGACGTGAGCATGCCCGCCGGTGTCGACGGCGGGCTGCTGCTGCACCTGGGCATGTCGGGATCGCTGGCGCTGTTCGACGCAGCCGCGGCCCCCGGGCCGCATGCGCATTTCGACCTCGGCACCTCACAGGGCCTGCTGCGCTTGACCGATCCGCGTCGTTTTGGTGCCGTGCTGTGGTCGGCCGGCATCGACGTCGATCCTGCGGCCACGCTGCTGGCGCGACTGGGCGCGGAACCCTTCGACGCCGGCCTGACGCCGCAGACGCTGCACGCCGCATTGCGACAGCGCAAGGTGGCCATCAAGACGGCGCTGCTGGGCGGTCAGGTGGTGGTGGGCGCGGGCAACATCTATGCGTGCGAGGCCTTGTTTCGTGCCGGCATCGACCCGCGCACGCGCTGCGACCGCTTGAGTCGCCCACGTTGCGAGCGCCTGCTGGCGGCACTGCGCGAGACGCTGGCGCGCGCGCTCGAGGTCGGTGGCTCGACCTTGCGTGACTTCAGCGATGCGCATGGCGTGGCCGGCGAGTTCCAGGCCGAGGCAGCGGTGTATGGCCGCGAAGCGCAACCGTGCCTGCGTTGCGGTGCGGTGGTGCGCCGCATCGTGCAGGCGCAACGATCCACCTACTTCTGCCCCGTTTGTCAGAGGCGGTAGCGCCCGGCCGCAGGGCCGTCGCGTGGCGGCGTCCACCCGTCCGCTGGGGACACAAAAGCTTGCACGGCCGAGGGCTTCATCGAGTTCGCGCAAAGCTGCACGAAGCTTGTTGTCAGCAGTTGTTTCGCACGGCTCCGGCGCGCAAAGGCGTGCGCTAGCATGAACTCAGCGGTGCTTCTGGCTCGCCGCTGCCCATATGAAAACCCCACTCGCACACCATCTCGACGCGCTTTCGGCGTGGCGGCAAACGCTGGATCGCCGCGTCGCGGCGGTCGGGCAGTTCCTCGCCGAACACGAGTTGCTGGACGAGTCCGACCAAAGCGCGCTCGACGCGCTGAAGCGCAAGCTGTCTGCGGACAAACTGGTGCTGGCTTGCGTGGCCGAGGTCTCGCGTGGCAAGTCCGAACTGCTCAACGCCATCTTCTTCGCCGACACCGGCCGGCGCGTGCTGCCGGCCACACCCGGGCGCACGACGATGTGTCCCGTTGAACTGCAGTACCACGCCGGGCATCCGCCCGAGCTGGCGCTGCTGCCCATCGACACGCGCCTGGGCGGCCAGTCGCTGGCGGAAATGCGGGTGCAGCCCGAAGCCTGGCAGCGCCTGAGCCTGGACCCGAACAACCCCGACGGCCTGGCGGAGGCGCTCAACCTGGTGACGCAGACACGGCGCGTCGACACCGATACGGCCGCCGCGCTGGGCTTCTGGAGCGAAAGCCATGCGCAGGACAACCCGCCGCGCGGTGCCGATGGCAAGGTCGAGGTGCCGGCCTGGCGCCATGCGCTGATCAACTATCCGCATCCGCTGCTGGCGCGTGGGCTGGTGGTCGTGGACACCCCGGGTTTGAACGCCGTGGGCGCGGAGCCGGAACTCACGCTCGGCTTGTTGCCGGCCGCGCACGCCATCGTCTTCCTGCTCGCCGCCGACACCGGTGTGTCGCGCTCCGACCTCGCCATCTGGACCGAACATCTGGACGGCGGTGCGCTCGAGCGCTTCGTGGTGCTCAACAAGATCGACATCCTCGCCGACCCGCTGTCCACGCCGGCCATGCTGGCGGCGCAGCTGGCCGAGCAGCGCCGGCAGATTGCGCAGACGCTGGCCATGCCGGCGACACGTGTGTTTGCGCTGTCGGCACGTGATGCCCTGGCTGCGCGCGTGAACGGTGACGATGCGGCGCTCGAACGCAGCGGCTTGCCCGCGCTGGAAGCGGCGCTGGCCGGCGAGCTCTTGCCGCGCCAGCGCGAGTTACTGGCGCGCGCGTCCCGCTCGGTCGTGCAGGCGCTGCGCCACGGCGCCACGCGACGCCTTGGTGAGCGACGGCGCCACATCGCCGAACAGATGCTCGAGCTGCGCGGGCTGCGTGGCAAGAGCGGTGCCAAGGTGCGCGCCTTGCTGCAGCGCCTGGATGCGGAGATGGGCGATTTCGAACGCTGCACCGCACGGCTGCAGGCACTGCGCGTGGTGCACCAGCGGCAGTTGCAGAAGGCCATGGCCGCCTTGTCCGCCGACACCCTGCGCGACGAGGTCGCGGCGATGCAGCAAGAACTGCGCGCCACGCCGCTGAACCTGGGTGCGCGCAAGGCCTTTCGTGCGCTGTGTGAGCGGCTGCGCGCCGCGCTGGCGCGTGCGCGCAGTCAGGCGGACGAGATTCAGCAGATGCTGGGCGCGAGCTACCAGCAATTGAATGCCGAGTTTGGATTCGCCTTCACGCTGGCGAGCGCGCCACAACTCGAACGCTTCCTCGCCGAACTCGACCTGATCGAACGAAGCTATGCGCGCTACCTGAGCCCGGCGCAGGCCTGGCGCCTGTCGGGTGCGAACTTCATGGAGCAGTTCCAGCGCATGCTGGTCTCCAAGCTGCGTGTGGTGTTCGAGAACGCAGCCGGCGAGATCGAGCTGTGGAGCAAGGCCGCGTCGGCGCAGATCGATCTGCAGTTGCGCGAGCGGCGCCGTGCGTTCTCGCATCGGCACGAAGCCTTGCAACGCATCCAGAGCGCTGCGGGCGAGCTGGAGCAACGCATCGGCGAAGTCGAACTGCAGGACAAGCGCCTGGCCGGGACACAGTGGCGCCTGGACACCCTGGTCGAACAGGCGCAGATCAAGGCGCAGGAACTGCCGCAGGAAGACGAGCTGCAAGGCCGCCGCCTTGCGGCCACGCCGTTGCGCACTGGCGTGCTCTGAACGCCCACGCGCCGATGTCGGCTGATGGCGACATCGCACGCCGCGTGCAACGCTGGCGACAGCGTTTCGGCCGGCAGGGCCTGCCGTGGCAAGGCATCCGCGACCCGTACCGCGTGTGGCTGTCCGAAATCATGCTGCAACAAACGCAGGTGGCCACGGTACGCGACTACTACACGCGTTTCCTGCAGCGCTTTCCGGACCTGGCGAGCCTGGCCGCAGCGCCGCTGGACGATGTGCTGGCGTTGTGGAGCGGCCTGGGCTACTACAGCCGCGCGCGCAACCTGCATCGCTGCGCACAGGTGGTGCAAGACGAACACGGCGGCGTCTTTCCCGCCAACAGCCAGGCATTGGCGCAATTGCCGGGAATCGGTCGATCCACCGCGGCGGCCATCGCGGCCTTCTGTTTCGGCGAGCGTGTGGCCATCCTCGACGGCAACGTCAAGCGCGTGCTCAGCCGCGTGCTCGGCTTCGGTTCCGATCTGGCCATTGCGGCGAACGAGCGCGTGCTGTGGCAGCACGCGCAAGCACTGGTGCCTGCGCGCGGGGTCGAGGACTACACCCAGGGGCTGATGGACCTGGGCGCCACCTTGTGCACCGCGCGTCAACCGGCGTGCCCACGTTGCCCACTGGCCACGCGCTGCGTGGCGCATGCCGAAGGGCGGCCCGAAGCCTATCCGGTCAAGACACGTCGCTCGACGCGCGGTGCGCGCGCGCATGCGCTGCTGTGGCTGGTGCAGGCCGATCGGCTCTGGCTGACGCAGCGGCCGGCGCGCGGCGTCTGGGCAGGGCTGTGGAGCCTGCCCGAATTCGAAGCCCCGGATTCCCTGAACACCTTGCTGCAAGGCTGGCCGGGCCACGGCGAATGGCTGCCGGTGATCGAGCATGCGCTGACCCATTTCGACTGGAAGCTTCAGCCGCTGCGTTGGCAATTGCCGGCAAGGCTGTCGGTCGCGCGAACGGCGTTACTCACCGAGCAGTTGTCAGGCCGGCCGCTGGGTCACGGTGGAGCAGGCACTGCAGATGGGACTGCCGGCGCCCGTGCGCAAGCTGCTGGCGGCTTGATCAGGCCGGCACGACGCCCTTGCCGCGCAGGTACTCGTGCACCAGTTGCAGGCGCACCAGCGGATCGTCCAGTTCCATCAGCTTTTGCTTGGCCGCCAGTGAGATCGGCAGGATCTCGCACCAGCGGTTCGCGACCCAGCCGGCATCGTCCAGGCGATGCGGTGTGTTGAAAGGCTCCGCGCCCTGTTCCTTCAGCTTGGCGATGGCGTTGGACAGCGCCTGCACGGTGGGCAGCCACTCGGTACTCGGCACTTGCACTGCGTCATCGGGCATCACGGTCGCGCTGCCGATCCACAACCCATCGGCTTGTTGCGTGGCGGGGCCGTCGAGCCGGAAGCGCTGGGTGCCGGTGCAGCGTGCGCGCAGCACGCCGGGCTGTTCACTGTCGACATCGTCCAGGCGAGCGAGCACACCCGTGTTCTCGAACTGCACCGCGCCGGTGCCTTGGCTTGCACCTGAGCGCACCTCGCCACCCTGAAGCAGGCAGACCACCCCGAAGGGCTGCTGCCGTCGCAGGCAGGCGGATACCAGATCGAGGTAACGGGCCTCGAACACCTTCAGCGCCAGCAAGCCACCGGGGAACAGCACCGATCGCAGCGGGAACAGCGGCAGCGCGGCGATGTGTTCGCTGCGATCCATCAACGGCAAGCGCGGCGCGGCAGCTTCATTCCCGCGCATCCAGCTCGCGGTGGCGCACGAGCGTGGCGCCGCGCTCGGCAAAGCGACGCGCCAGCACTTCACTCAGGTACACCGAGCGGTGTTGCCCGCCGGTGCAGCCGATGGCCACGGTGAGGTAGCTGCGCTGGTCGTCCTCGAAGGCGCCGATCCAGCGGCGCAGGAAGGTCTCGATCTGCGCCAGCATCTCGCCGACATCGCTCTGCGCTTCGAGAAAGGCCGCCACCGGCGCGTCGCGGCCGGTCAACGGCCGCAGATCGCGCACGTAGTGCGGGTTGGGCAGCACGCGCACGTCGAAGACAAAATCCGCGTCCAGCGGCACGCCGTACTTGAAGGCGAAGGATTCGAACACCAAGGTCATGGCGCTGGCGCGCGCGCCCACCAGTTCGCGCACCCAGCGCAGCAGTTGCGCCGGGCGCAACTGGCTGGTGTCGATGACGGTGGAGACCTCGCGCAGCGCCGCGAGCAACTCGCGCTCCAGCTCGATGGCGTCGGTGAGCACACGCGAGCTGTCGCCGCTGGCCGCGGTGGCTGTCAGCGGGTGCGGCCGCCGGGTCTCGGAAAAGCGGCGCAGCAGCGCGTCGGTGCTGGCGTCGAGAAACAACGCACGGATGTGCATGCCTTCGGCCTGCAGCTCCTGGATCAACGGCACCAGTTGCGGCAGCGACGCGGCATTGCGCACATCCACCGCCACCGCCACCCGGTGCGTGAAACGCTCATGCTCCAGCAGGATGAGGTCGCGCAGCATTTCCGGTGGCAGGTTGTCCACGCAGAAGTAGCCGGCGTCCTCCAGTGCATGCAGCGCCACCGACTTGCCCGAGCCGGAGATGCCGGTGATGAGCACGACTTCGCGACGGTCTTCGACCGTGCCCGCCACCACGCTGCCGTCACGCGGCACGGCGCGTCGTTCGGGGCGCGGCTCGCTGCTCATCGCTGCCTCATCGTTGTTTGTGCGCGCCGCGCGTCGGCTTCGCGGACACGGTCTCGGTGCCGGCCTTGTCGTCGTCGCTGGCGCCGCCGAGCATGGCTTGCGCATGCGCGCGGCTGGTGCCCTCCAGGCGCTCCCCGCCAAGCATGCGTGCGACCTCGGTCACGCGTGCCTCGCCCGACACCGGTTGCACATCGCTGACCGTGGCCTGACCCTGCAGCGCCTTGGAGACGACGAAGTGATGATCGGCGCAGGCCGCCACCTGCGCCAGATGCGTCACCGCCAGCACCTGGCTGCTGCCGCCCAGCTGTTTCATCAAGCGCCCGACCTGGTAGGCCACGCTGCCGCCGACGCCGGCGTCGATCTCGTCGAAGATGAGCGTTGGCGCGGCTGCGGGCGCCCGCGCCGCAAGTGGTCACTGCCACCGCCAGTGCCAATCGCGACAGCTCGCCACCCGAAGCCACCTTGGCGAGCGGCCGCGGGCTGCTGCCGGCATGGCCGGCGACCAGGAACTCGGCGCTTTCCAGACCGAAGGCCTGCGGCGCGGCCTGCGCGACCAGCTCGACCTCGAAGCGCCCGCCGGCCATGCCCAGTTGCTGCATCGCCAAGCTCACCGCAGCCGCCAGCTTGGGCGCCGCCGTACGGCGCAGTTTGCCGACGCGCTGCGCTTGTGTGTGCCACGCGTCACGGGTGCGCTGGACGGCAGCGTCGAGCGCCTCCAGGTCCGAAGCGGCATCGAGCGCGTGCAACTCCTGCTTCCAGCCGGCCAGCAGCGCCGGCAGTTCGGCCGGTGGGCGCCGATAGCGCCGCGCCAGCGACAGCCAGGCCGACAGCCGCGCGTCCAGTTCGGCCAGCCGGGCCGGATCGGGCTCGCTGCGGCTCAGATAGGCATGCAGGCCGTGGGCGGCATCCTGCAACTGCGCCTGCGCTCCTTGCAGCGCTTCGAGCACGGGGCTCAAGAGCGCGTCGTAGCGAATCACCTGGTCCAGTGCATCGATGGCCTGGCCGGCCAGCGTGTCGGCGGCCGGCTCGCCGTCGCTCAAGGCCAGCAGCGCCGCACGCACGCCGTCGAGCAGGGACTGCGCATGCGCCAGGCGCTGATGCTCGGCATTCAGCTCGTCCCACTCGGACTCGCCCGGCGCCAGCTTGTCCAGCTCGCCGATCTGCCAGGCCAGGCGCTCACGCTCACGCTCCAGTGTTTCGCCGCGCGCACGCGCATCGGCCAGCGCCGCTTCGGCCGCCTTCCAGGCCTGCCACAGCGCGGTCAATGCGCTGCCATCAACACCCGCCTGCTCGTCCAGCAACGCGCGCACGGCAGCCGGCCGCGTCAGGCTTTGCCAGGCATGCTGGCCGTGGATGTCGACCAGCAACTCGCCGGCCTCGCGCAACTGGCTCAGCGTGGCCGGGCTGCCGTTGATCCAGGCGCGACTTTTGCCCTGGGCGTCGATACTGCGGCGAAGCAGCAAGCGAGCGTCGTCGTCGCTGCCACTGAAGCCGGCTTCTTCAAGCCAGCCGGCCAGGGCAAGCGGTGCATCGAATTCGGCCGTGACCTCGGCACGGGCACAGCCTTCGCGCACCAGACCGGCATCGCCGCGCCCGCCCAACGCAAGTTGCAAGGCATCGATGAGGATCGACTTGCCCGCACCGGTTTCGCCCGTCAACACCGTGAAGCCGGCGTCGAGATCGACCTCGAGCTGGCTGACGATGATGACGTCGCGAAGTGTCAGGCGGCGCAGCATGAGGATCTAGACCACGCCTTCATGCCAGCGCAACTTGCGCCGCAAGGTGGCGTAGTAGCTCCAGCCGCGCGGGTGCAGGAAGCGCACCTTGTGCGCCGAGCGACGCACACGCACCTGGTCGCCGTGCAGCAGGCTGGCCAAGCTTTGCATGTCGAAGCTGGCGGAGGCGTCACGCCCGGCCACCACCTGGATGCGGATGTCCTTGTCGTCGGGCAGCACGATCGGCCGGTTCGACAGCGTGTGCGGCGCAATCGGCACCAGCAGCAAGCCGCCGATGCCCGGATGCATGATCGGCCCGCCGGCCGACAGCGCGTAGGCCGTGCTGCCGGTGGGTGAGGACACGATCAGCCCGTCGGCGCGCAGATTGGCCACGAACTCGTCGCCGATGTCGATGCGCAACTCGACCATGCTGGCGGTGGCGCCACGGCTGACCACCACCTCGTTGAGCGACAGGCCGTCGAAGATCTTCTCGCCGTCGCGCCAGATGCCGCCTTCGATCATGGCGCGGTGCTCCTCTTCGTAGTCGCCCGCGACCATGCTCTGCAGCGTCTCGCGATACTGTTCCAGCGGCACGTCGGTGATGAAGCCCAGACGTCCCTGGTTGATGCCCACCAGCGGCAGGTTGTGGCGTGCCAGCTCGCGCGCGATGCCGAGCATCGTGCCGTCGCCGCCGACCACCACGCCCAAGTCGCAGCGCCGACCCAGCTCGGCGGTCGACAGGCCTTCGTAATCGGTGACGCCGGTATTCAACGCCGTGGCCGCGTCGAAAGACACCTCCAAACCCAGGCGCACCAGGAACTGGGCAATCTCCTCCAGCAGCGGCCGGATGCCCTGGGCCTGGTATTTACCCACTACGGCGGCGTGATGAAAACGCGTCGGCATGCGATCCATTACACCATAGGGCCTGCGGCGAAGCGTCGTGCGCCAAGGCATGTCCGTACAATGAATTTCATGCTGGACGAGCGCGCCAAAACTCTGCTCAAGGCCCTGGTCGAGCGCTACATCGCCGACGGGCAGCCGGTGGGCTCACGCACCTTGTCGCGCGCTTCGGGGCTGGAGCTGTCGCCGGCCACGATCCGCAACGTCATGGCCGACCTGGAAGAACTGGGCCTGATCGCCAGCCCGCACACCAGCGCCGGGCGCATTCCCACCGCACGTGGTTACCGCCTGTTTGTCGACACCATGCTCACCGCGCGGCCGGTGAACCTGGACCATGTCTCGCCCGACATGGCCGCGGCGCGCGAGCAACTTCATCCGGACCAGCCGCAGCGTGTCATCGCGCAGGCTGCGCACCTGCTGTCCAGCCTGTCGAACTTTGTCGGTGTGGTGACTGCGCCGCGCAAGGCCAGCGTGTTCCACCACATCGAGTTCCTGCGCCTGGGCGAGCGCCGCGTGCTCGTCATCCTGGTGGCGCCCGACGGCGACGTGCAGAACCGCGTCATCTTCACCGCGCGCGACTACACGCAGAGCGAGTTGGTCGAAGCCACCAACTACCTGAACATGCACTACGCGGGCCTGAGCATCGAAGAGGTGCGCGAGCGGCTCAAGCGCGAGATCGAGGCGCTGCGCAGCGAGATCGGTGCGCTGATGCAGGCCGCGGTGCAGGCCGGCAGCGAGGTGCTGGCCGAAAGCACCGAGCAGGTGGTCGTCAGCGGCGAGCGCAACCTGCTCGACGTGGGTGCCTTCGGCAACGACATGGGCAGCCTGCGCAAGCTGTTCGACGTGTTCGAGCAGAAGACCGAGCTGATGCGCCTGCTGGACGTGAGCAGCCGCGCCGAAGGCGTGCGCATCTACATCGGCGGCGAAAGCCACGTCGTGCCCTTCGAGGAGCTGTCGGTGGTGACCGCGCCCTATGAAGTGGACGGGCGCATCGTCGGCACGCTCGGCGTCATCGGCCCGACGCGCATGGCCTACGAACGCATGATCCAGATCGTCGACATCACCTCGCGGCTGGTGAGCAACGCGCTGAGCGTGAAGTAGCTCTGCCTACAATCTGCGCTGCAGGGCCGTTAGCTCAGTTGGTTAGAGCAGAGGACTCATAATCCTTTGGTCGCTGGTTCGAGCCCAGCACGGCCTACCACTTGAAGTCGGAGATTGGCCGCCGCCGCGGCGGCGGCGAGCTCGGCGCATCGACCATGCGCATCAACTCAGCACCGAAGGCAGCCACAGGGCCAGGCCCGGGAACAGCGCCAGCGCCAGCAGCAGCACGAACATCGCCAGCACGAAGGGCAGCGCTGCCGGCAATCACGTCGTTCATCGAGCCGCTCTTGCGCAGGTTGTGCACGACGAACAGGTTCAGGCCCACCGGCGGCGTGATCAGCGCGGTTTCCACCAGCACGATGACGACGATGCCGAACCAGATCATGTCGAAGCCCATCGCCTGCATCACCGGCGCGATGACCGGGATGGTGGTGATCATCATCGACAGCGTCTCCATGAAGCAGCCCAGGATGACGTAGAACACGACCACCGCGAACAGCATCTGCCACTTCGACAGGCCCAGCCCCTGCACCGACATCGGTCAGCCGCGTCGTCAGGCCGATGGCCGACATCACGAAGTTGAGGAAGTACGCCGCCACGATGATGAGCATGATCATGCCGGTGGACTTCATCGTGCCCAGCAGCGCGTCGCGCAGCATCGGCCAGTTCAGCGTGCGGTTCCACGCCGCCAGCGCCAGGCCGGCCATCACGCCCAGCGAGGCCGCCTCGGTGGGCGTGGCGATGCCGGCGTAGATCGAGCCCACCACCACCAGGAAGATGCCCAGCGGCGGCACCAGGTGCACCAGGCCGGCGATGCACGCCGCCAGCGACGAGGTCACGCGCTGCCCGCCCCAGGCCGGGCGCCACAGGCAGGCCAGCGCCACCACCACCATGAAGCCCAGCGCCAGCAGCACACCCGGCACGATGCCGGCCAGGTACAGCTTGGGCACCGAGGTGTTGGTGAGCACGGCGTAGACGATCATGTTGATCGACGGCGGGATCAGGATGCCCAGCGTGCCGCCGGCCGCCAAGCGTGCCCAGGAAGAGCCGCTCGTTGTAGCCGAAGCGCTGCGCCTGCGGCAGCGCCACCGTGCCCACCGTCGCCGCGGTGGCCACGCTGGAGCCCGAGGTGGCGGCAAACAAGCGCGCAGGCGGCGATGTTCGAGTGCATCAGCCCGCCGGGCAGCCACGACAGCCAGCGCGCCAGCGCCTCGTACATCTTCTCGGCCAGGCCCGAGCGCAGCAGCAGTTCGCCGAGCAGGATGAACAGCGGCAGCGCCACCAGCAGGAATTCGTTGCTCGAGGTCCAGGCGATCTCGCCGGCGACGCGGCTCACCGGCAGGAAGGCGTACATCTGCGCCAGCACCATGCCCAGCACGCCCATCGCCGCGGCCACCGGGATGGCCAGCAGCATCAGCCCGAGCAGCGTGAACAGCGCGGTGGCGATCATGGTGCGCGCGGGCCGAGAGACTGCACGGCATTCTCCAACTCGTCGGCCGCTTCTTCCTTGATGCCGCGCGCACCGATCAAACGATTCAGCGCCGGCCAGTCGCTGTGGAAGAACGCCAGCAGCCCGCGCAGCAGCAGCAGCACGGCGCAGAACACGAAGCCGGCATAACCCAGCCACCACAGCGCCTGCGGGACGAACAGCGGCACCGCCAATGCCGAGTTGGAACGCGCACCGATGGCCCAGGACTGCGCCAGCACACCCCAGCCGTGCCAGGCGACCAGGCTGACGAAGACCAGCAGCGCCGTCACCGCGAGCAGGTCGCACACGCGCGGCCAGCAGGCGCGGCAGGTACTGGTACAGCGCGTCGATGCGCACGTTGCCGCGGTTCAGCAGCACATAGGCGAAGGACCAGGTCGAGCCGATGGCCAGCGCATAACCCGACAGCTCATCGGCACCGCCGAGCGTGACGTTGGCCAGCTTGCGCAGCACCACGTCCACCGACACCAGCACGGCGGCGGCCAGCATCAGCAGCCCGCCGCCCAGGGCGCCCAGGCGCGAGCCGCGCTGCGCCACGCGCAGCAGGGCATCGAGCAGGGCGCGCACCGGCTACTTCTTCGCCGTGACGCCGACGATGCCGGCCACGCTGCTGTTGAACTCGGCCACGCAGGCGGGCGAGCAGCGCTCGGCCCACTTCGGCAGCGTGGTCTCGGACAGCACCTTCTTCAGCAGCGCCTGGTCGGCCGCGCTGGGCTGCACGATGACCATCTTGCCCTTGGTGCCCAGCGTGCACTTGTCGGTGCCGGCGTTGCACTCGTAGCCCTGCTGGGTGAAGTTGGCGGCAGCGTCCCAGACCGACTTCTCCAGCGTCTTGATCTCGGTTTCGATGAGCGTGCGCACACGCGGGTCGAAACCGGCCCAGCTCTTGGCATTGACCGCATAGCCGATCTGGCCCCAGGACAACGGCATCGCCAGCAGGTGCGTGGTGACTTCGTTCCACTTGGCCAGGTTGCCCGACAGCGTGCCGGTGATGGCGCAATCCACCGTCTTGTTCTGCAGCGCCGGCACCACCTCGCCGAAGGCCAGCGTCACCGGCGTGCCGCCCAGGGCCTGGATCAGTTCGCTCTGCGAGCGGCCGGCGGCGCGCACCTTCTTGCCCTTGACGTCGGCCAGCCCGGTGATCGCACCGTTGCAGTACAGCACCTGCGCCGGGTAGGTGCCGAAGCCGAGCAACTGCACGCCGAACTTCTCGCTGTACAGCTTGCCGTAGAAGGGGCGCAGCGCGTCGGTGACCTGGCGCGCCGAATTCACGTCGGGCAGCAGCCCGGCGATGTCGATCATCTCGTTGGCCGGGTCGTCGGCCGCCAGGTAGGCGATGACGGTGGCGCCGATCTGCATCACGCCCTGGCCCATCAGGCGCAGCACCTCGGGGCCCTTCAGGCCCATCTCGTTGAAGCCCTTGATCTCGGCCGTGATCGCGCCGCCCGACTTCTGCGGGATCGTCACGGTCCAGAACGGCACCTCGAACTCCTTGTACTGCGGCAGGCTGGAGATCGAACCCACCACCTGAAGTTGGGTCTTCGGCAGCGGCTGGGCCTGCGCCACGCCCAGCGCGCAGGTGGCGGCGCCGGCCAGCAGAAAGAGCTTCGAACGGTTCATCGGTTTCTCCGGTTGAGTGGGTCAGGAAAGATGGGGCGCGGCCTGGGCCTCGACCAGTTGATTGTTGAGCAGGTCGGTGATCAGCATCGAACCCGGTGCGTGGGTGATGCAAAACTCGGGCCGCGCCTGCGCCAGTGCCGCCTGCGGCGTCACGCCACAGGCCCAGAACACCGGCAGCTCGTCGGCACGCACCTCGACGGCGTCGCCGTAGTCGGGTTGCATCAGGTCGTGGATGCCGATCAGCGCCGGGTCACCCAGGTGCACCGGCGCACCGTGCACACGCGGCAGGCGCGAGGTGATCTGCACGGCGCGGATGGCATCGGCCGCGCGCAGCGGCCGCATCGACACCACCAGCGGCCCGGCAAAGGGCCCGGCCGGCGCGGTGGCGATGTTCGTGCGGAACATGGCGACGTTCCTGCCTTGCTGCACATGCCGCAAGGCGATGCCTTCGGCCTGCAGCGCATGCTCGAAGGAAAACGAGCAGCCGATGACGAAGCCGACCAGATCGTCGCGCCACAGCGCGTGGATGTCGGTGGGCTCGGCCACCAGCTCGCCGTGGCGCCAGACGCGGTAGCGCGGCAGGTCGCTGCGCATGTCGATGCCTGCGCCCAGCGCGGGCAGCGTCGGGTCGCCGGGCTCGCGACACCCCCAGCAGCGGGCACGGTTTCGGATTGCGCTGGCAGTAGAGCAGGAAGTCGTCGGCCTGCGCCTTGGGCAGGATCACCAGGTTGCCCTGCACATGGGCTTCGGCCACGCCGCTGGTGTGCGTCTGCCAGTGCCCGGCGCGCATCAAGGCACGGGCCTGTGCGGCGCTGAAGTCGCGGGGCTTCGGGTCGAGTGTCATGCGCCCGATTCTGCGGTCACTGCCCGTGCCGGGCAAATCGGGGCTCTTTCCAGCGAACGGATCCTCGCGCGCATCGCGTGCCCCGCCCGCATCAATCCCCACGCAGCGGGCCGAGCGCCAGCTCCACCGCCTGCCCCAGTGCCAGGATGCGGTGGTCGGTGCCGCCCACGCCGGCCAGCATCAAGCCCACGGGCGCCTGATCCCTTGCATGGCAGGGCAGCGACAGCGCGCAGCCGTCGAGGAAGTTGATCAGCGTCGGGTTGCGCAGCATCAGACCGTTCGCCTTGAAGTACGCCGCCTCGTCCTGCACCAGGCCGGCGATGCCCGGCGCGATCTGCGGCACCGTGGGCATCAACATCGCGTCGAAGCCGCTCACACGCGCCTGCACGCCCGCGATCCAGCGCTTGCGCGCCGCCAGCAGATCGATGAAGTCCGCTGCGCTGATCTGTGCGCCGAGCTTGATGCGCGAGACCACGCGGGGATCGTAGGCCGAGGCGCGGTTCTCGATATGGCTGCGGTGCCAGGCCCAGGCCTCGGCAGCGGGGAAGGTGCCTCGCGCGTGGATCGCCGCCAGCTGCGAGAACTCGGGCACCGCCAGCGCGCGTGATGCGCGCGCCGGCGCTGGCCAGCGCGCTGGCACGCCGCCTCGAAAGCCGCGCCCACGCTGTCGTCGAGCTCGTTGAGCACCACGTCGGTGGGAATCGCCAGCCGGGCGTTGACCAGGTCGGCGGCCGCCAGACCCTGCAAAGACTCGCCCGACAGCACCGCGTCCATGATGGCGCAGCAGCGCACCGAAGCCGCCAGCGGGCCCACGGAATCCAGCGCCGCCGACAGCGGCAGCACGCCGTCCATCGGCACGCGCCGCGCCGTCGGCTTGAAGCCGGTGAGCCCGCAAAGCGCCGAAGGGATGCGCACCGAACCGCCGGTGTCGGTGCCCACGGCCGCCACGGCCATGCCGTCGGTCACCGACACCGCGCCACCCGACGAGGAGCCGCCCGGGATGCGGCCGGTGGCACGGTCCCAGGGGTTTCGCGGGGTGCCGTGGTGCGGGTTGATGCCCAGGCCCGAGTAGGCAAACTCGGTCATGTTCGTGCGACCCACGAGCACGGCGCCGGCGGCCAGCAGGCGATCGATCACGACCGCGTTGCAGGCGGGCGGGCGCCGCATCGCGCAGCACCACGGATCCGGCGCAGGTGGTCTCGCCGGCGACGTCGAACAGGTCCTTGATCGACACCGGCAGGCCGTCGATCGGCGAGCGCACGGCCGCCGCCTGGCGCAACGCGTCCGAGGCCCGTGCCAGCGCGAGGGCACGCTCGGCATAACGCTGCGTGAACACCCGCTGGCCCTCGCCGGACGGATCGGATGCGCGAGCCAGCGCCGCGCGGGTCAGCTCGACGGACGTGGTCCGACCGGCTGCCAGTTCGGCGGCCAGCGATTCGATGGTGGGCAACATGTGTGGCGGTCTCGTGGCGGTGGATGAATGGGCTGCAGTGCCGATCAGGCGACTTCGGGCAGGATCGTCTGCGTGTAGCGATGCACGATACGACGGCCGCTGCGCGGATCCGTCAGCTCCATCTCGAAGACGCTGGCGGGTCGAATGCGGCCGATCACCGCCATCGTCCCGCACAGCATGCCAGTGTGTTCGGCCAGGGAGCCGCCGGCGCTGAAGCCCTTGATCAGGTCGGCCGGCGTGCGCAGGCTGGCCAGCGTCCCTTCCTGGTAAAGCACGTCCACACCGTCTTCGACGATGCGCGAGCGCAATTGCAGCTCGTCCCAATGCGCGGCCACGTCGGCAACGCGCCAGGCCGTGCGCGCCACGGGCTTGATGCACAGCTGCTTGGACAAGGCGACGCTGTGGGATTCGAGCTTGCGGTCGGTGTGGTCGGACGCGATGGACAGGTACAACTCTCCCGCCACGGCGAAGACGAAGACCTCGGCTTCACCGGAAGACTCGCCGCCGACGACCTGCACCTGCGCGTCCTGGGTCAACTGGTTGGCCGCCACCCTGTAGTACAGCGGTACGGCGCTGGGCCGTGGCACGCCGATGGCGGCGAGCTCCTCGATATGGTGCTCGACCACGGCACGGTCCCGGCCGGCCCAGCCGGCAATGACGAGTTGCTGAATGTCCACCGCCAGGCCTTGTTTGCCGGCGCTCGTGTCGAGGATGAAGTCGAGTTTCATGTCGGACTCTCAAATCGTTGAAGGGGGCGCGGTTGCGGGCGAGGGCATCGATCGGCCGCAAGCGCCATGACGGCATCATACGAACTGCGCCGATCGAGGCGATCATTCAGTCGTGGTTGCCTCATACGTCTTCGCGTTCAAGGACTCGATAAGTCCTCGCGTGATCTGCTTGCCGCTTGCGGCGGCATTGCTGCTGTCGTCCGGCTGCTCTGGTCTGTGCGAGCCGTGGACGACGCGCGAGCGCATCCGCTCGTGGTCCCCGACTGCGCCATGAATGGCGCGCTCTCCTCCTGACCTCGCGGATGCGCCCGCCCATCATCGCCGGCGTGGCACCGCTGCAGCGACTCCGACTGCGCGCCGACAGCCGAACAGCCGAGCAGCCGATCGCCACACCGTCGGCGTTGGGCATGCGGCCCGAGCACACCGGCGTGTTTGCGGCGACGCCACAGTCGGTCGCATGCCGTGGACTGCCGGTTGCGGCGCCTATGCAGCGCTGAGGAGCGCAGAACCCATGGCCGCGCGCGCCAGCGCGCTTCGTCAACACTTCGGCGCGGTTGTCTGAGCGCAGCGCCCGCAGGGCGCGTAGCGAGTCCGCGACGGGGCCACGGGCTCGAGCACCGCAAGGCACCCGGCGCAGCGGGGCGGCTCGAACCGAAGTGGAAGCCCACCCGTGGCCTCGCCAACGTTGACCGCCTTGAGAACAGTGTCGGTCGATAGCAGCAATGCGCCACATGCGGCCTAGCCGTCCTATGCAAACGAACGCTACTCGGCGTCAGTTCATCGCTTCGATCGCCGCGACGTAGCGCTGCGCAGCCCGCCTGGTGGCGTGATTGGTGCAGCGGACATTGGGCGAAGCCCAAGCCCACGGCTTGCTGCGCGCGCGGCCCGGCGGGCCGCCGTCAAGCGTCGTTGGCGGCCTCACGCGACAGGAACCGATCCCCTTCGGCCAGCGGCGCAAAGCGGTAGGTGGCGGGCGTGCGGCTCAGCTTGATCGGCGAGGCGATGCCGCGGTAGCCGCCGGGCATTTCCACCACCATGCCACGGTGTGCCGTGTGCGGGTGCTGCAACGCGGCGCTTACCGACAGCACCGGCGCGCAGGGCACGCCGGCAGCCACCAGCGCATCGGCCAGCGGTGGGCCGTCGTGCGCGGCCAGCAGTGCTTCCAGCTCGGCCTTCAGCGCCACGCGGTTCACCGATCGCGCCCCGGCGGTGGCAAAGCGCTCATCGGCCGACAACGCCGGCGCGCCGAGGTGCTTGCACAGGATGGCGAACTGTCGGTCGTTGCCGACGGCCAGGAAGATCGGCTCGGTGCCCGTGGCCACGCTGTCGTAGGGGTAGATGTTGGGGTGCGCGTTGCCGGTGCGCTGCGGCTCGCGACCGTCGAGGAACCAGTTGGCGCCATGCGGGTGCAGCAGCGACAGGCCCGAGTCGTACAGCGCCGCCTCGATGAACTGGCCGCGTCCGCTGCGCCGCCGCTCGTGCAGCGCCAGCATCACACCCAGCGCGGCATTCAGCCCGGTGACCATGTCGACCACCGGCAGGCCCACGCGCAATGGCGCACCGCCGGCTTCGCCGTTGACGCTCATGATGCCGTTCAGCGCCTGCAGCGCGGCGTCGTAGCCGGGCAGGCCGCCCAGCGGGCCGTCGGCGCCGAAGCCGCTGACGCGGCAGTGGATCAGTCGCGGGAAGCGCGCGGCCAGCGCCTCGTGGCCGATGCCCCACTTCTCCAGCGTGCCGGTCTTGAAGTTCTCGATCAGCACGTCGGCCTCTTCCAGCAGCGCCATCAGCACCACACGGTCGTCCTCGGACGCGAGGTCCAGGCGCATCAGCCGCTTGTTGCGGTTCAGCCCCAGGTAGTAGGAAGCCACGCCGTCCTTGAACGGCGGCCCCCAGGTGCGGGTGTCGTCGCCTTGCGGCGGCTCGATCTTCAGCACGTCGGCGCCATGGTCGCCGAGGATCTGGCCGCAGTAGGGCCCGCCCAGGATGCGCGACAGGTCGACGACGCGGATGCCGGCCAGCGCGCCGGTGCTTGTGGGGGTGTTCATGGCCGCCTCAATCAATCTCGGCGCCGGAGCTCTTGACCACGCCGCGCCACTTGACGACCTCGGCCTGGATGAAGTTGCCGAGCTGCTCGGGCGAGGTCGACGGTGCGAACTCCAGCCCCTGGGCCAGCAGCGTCTTGCGCACCTCGGGTTGCTTCAGCGCGTCGGCGAAGCCCTGGTTGAGCTTGTCGACCACGTCCTTGGGTGTGCCGGCGGGAACCACCAGGCCGAAGAACACCGACACGTCGAAGCCGGCAATGCCTTGTTCGGCGATCGTCGGCACCTCGGGCAGCGCCTGCGAGCGGTCCTTGGTGGTGACGCCCAGCGCACGCAGCTTGCCCGACTTGATGTGCGGCAGCGCGGTCAGCACGTCGGTGAAGGTCATCGCCACCTGGCCGCCGAGCAGGTCGTTCAGCGCCGGGCCGGTGCCCTTGTAGGGGATGTGCGCAAAGTCGGTGCCGGCCAGGTTGTTGAACAGCACGCCGGCCAGGTGCGAGGACGCGCCGTTGCCCGACGAGGCATAGCTCAGCTTGCCCGGATTGGCCTTGCCGTAGGCGATCAGCTCCTTGACGTTCTTCGCCGGGATGCTGGGGTTGACCACCAGCACGTTCGGCAGGTGGCCGATCTGCATCACCGGCGCGAAGCTCTTCACCGGGTCGTAGCCGATCTTCTTGTACAGGCTGACGTTGATGGCCAGCGGGCCCGAGGTGCCGAACAGCACGCGTGTGGCCGTCGGCCGCGGCACGGGCCACCGCTTCGGCGCCGAGGTTGCCGCCGGCGCCGGCGCGGTTCTCGACGATCACCGGCTGGCCGATCTTGACGGCGGCGGCCAGTGTGCGCGCCATCGCGTCGGTCGGGCCGCCGGGCGCGAAGGGCACGACCAGCGTGATCGGCTTGGTCGGGAACTCGGCCGCCTGGGCGGCGATGGCGAAGGACAGTGCGGCCGCAGCCGCGCCCCACAGAGCGAGCTTCTTCATGTGTGTCTCCAGTCGTTGTGTGTCAGAACAGGTTCACGCCGGCGACATCGGTGTCGTCGAGTGCGGGGTCGAGCAGCGTGGGCATCCACGCCGGTTCGGCGTCATCGCCGCCCAGCGGGTCCTGCGGCAGCACGCGCTGGCGCAGCACCAGCTGGGCCAGGCGCATGCGGCGCGCAGACTTCAAACCGCCAGCCTCCCAGGCCATGGCGACCGAGGTCGTCAGGTGGTACAGCGACGAGCCGACCTGGCGCGCCAGCGCATCGCCGCTTGCACCGGCCTCGGCCACGGCAGCGGCACGCGCCAGCGTGCGCGAGAGTGTGTCCTCGAAGACCCGGCGTGCACCGGCGTGCAGCGGCGTTTCGGCCAGCAGGCCGCGCAGGTGCTTGTCCAGCGCGGCCAGCGAGCCTTCGCGGCGGATGGCGCGCAGCACGTCGAGTGCGACGATGTTGCTGGTGCCTTCCCAGATCGAGCCCAGGTGCGCGTCGCGCACCAGGCGCGGGTCGGTCCAGTCCTCGATGTAGCCGCAGCCGCCGCGCACCTCCATCGCGTCGCCGGTGACCTTGCGCGCATCGCGGCAGGCGCGGAACTTGATCAGCGGTGTGAGGATGCGCACCAGCGGATAGGCGGCCGTTTCGCCTGCATCGGAGCGGCGCAGCGCCTCGGCCGTCTGGAACACCATCGTGCGCGCCTGTTCGGTGGGCAGCAGCAGCTTGACGAGCTGGCGGCGCATCAGCGGCATGTCCATCAGGCGCTTGCCGAAGGCGCGGCGTTCGCGCGCGATGAACAGCGCCTCGCTGACGGCGCGGCGCATCAGCCCGGCGGCGCGCACGCCGTTGCTCAGGCGCGAGTTGTTCACCATGTCGGCCATCTGCTGGAAGCCGCGGCCGGCTTCGCCGACCAGGAAGGCGCGCGCGCCGTTCAGGCTGATCTCGCCGCTGGCCATCGAGCGTGTGCCCAGCTTGTCCTTCAGCCGCACGATGCGGTAGGCGTTGGCCGAGCCGTCGGGCAGCGTGCGCGGCAGCAGGAACAGCGACACGCCCTTCATGCCGGCCGGCGCATCGTCGATGCGCGCCAGCACCATCGCCAGGCCGGCATCGGGGTTGGAGCAGAACCACTTGTCGCCGTGCAGGCGATAGGCGTCGCCGTCGGGAGTGGCGCGTGTCGCGGTGGCGGCCACGTCGGAGCCGGCGCCCTGTTCGGTCATGAACATCGCGCCCTGGGTCAGCGCGTCGAAGTCCTGTGTGATCAGGTCGGGCAGGTAGCGCTCGAGCAGTTCGGGCGCGCCGAACTTGCGCAGCGTGCGTGTCAGCGAATCAGTCATCGACAGCGGGCAGCACAGGCCGAACTCGGCCTGCACGAACAGGTAGGTCAGCGCGTACTTGGCAGCGGCCGGCAGCGGTGCATCCCAGCCGAACACGCCGGAGCGGTGCGACATCGCCGCCAGCCCGTACTGGCTGAAGGCCACACGCTCCATCTCGACGTAGGCCGGGTGCTTGACGATGCGCTGCGCGTCGACGCCGCTGCGCGTGCGGTGCAGCAGTTCGGGTGGGTTCTGGTCGGCGGTGTGGGCCAGTGTGTCGAGCACGCCGCCGGCCAGGCCGCCCAGTTGCTGCAACTGCGGCAACAGGTGCTGGTACACCGGCTGCGGCAGGTACAGCGACAGCACCTTGGCGAGGTCCGGGTCGGTGTCGAAGAGGTTGACCCCGTGCTGGTCGGGGACCGGGTGGTCTTGATCTTTGCCCATGCTTGTCTCCTGGAATGTGGCGCCGGGTTGCCACCAGTATCGGCAAGGCGACGATTTGCGTCCAATTCAAGTTTTGGCTTCGTCCATACAGAGCGCATATGGAGTTCCGCCACCTGCGTTACTTTCTTGCGCTGGCCGAGGAGCTGCACTTCGGCCGCGCCGCGCAACGGTTGTCGATCACGCAGCCACCGCTGTCGCTGAACATCCAGCAGCTCGAGGCCTCGGTCGGCGCGCGGCTGTTCGAGCGCGACAGCAAGGGCGTGCGCCTCACCGCCGCCGGCGTCGCCTTCCGCGTGTCGGCGCAAGCGCTGCTGGCCAAGGCCGACGAAGCACGGCTGCTGGCCCGCGAGATCGAGGCCGGCTCGGTCGGCCGGCTGCGCGTCGGCTTCGTCGGCTCGGTGCTGTTCCGTGGTCTGCCGCAGTGGCTGGCGGCCTTCCAGGCCGAGCACCCACGCATCGAGGTCGGCTTGAGCGAGCTGAACTCGCAGGAGCAGATCGACGCGCTGATGCACGACGAACTCGATCTCGGCTTCGTGCACACGCAGCGTGTCCCGGCCGAATTGCAGACGGCGCTGGTGCACAGCGACGCGTTCATGTGCTGCGTGAACGCGTCGCATGCGCTGGCGCGGCGGCGCAAGGTGTCGCTGCTCCAGTTGCGCGACGAGCCCTTCGTGCTGTTCTCGCGCAAGGCCTCGCCCGACTACTACACGCGCATCGTCGAGATGTGCGGTGCGCAGGGCTTTCATCCGAAGGTGCGTCACGAGGTGCGGCACTGGCTGTCCGTGGTGTCGCTGGTGTCGCAGGGCATGGGCGTGTCGGTCGTGCCGGCCCCGCTGGAGCGTGCCGGCATGGCAGGCGTGGCCTTCAGGCCCTTTGCCGAGACGACGATGCCTTCACAGGTCCACTGCGCGTGGAAGGCTGCGATCGACCATCCGGCGCGCAGCCGTTTCCTGGACAGTGTGCTGGGCGCGCGATGAGCTCCTCACGTCGGGCCCTCTTGTCACCGTCTACCGAAGAACTTGATCCTGGAGGCCACTGATGTTCGATCTCAATGGAAAAGTCGCGTTGGTCACTGGCGCATCGCGCGGGCTCGGCTGGGCCATGGCCGAGTCGCTGGCCAAGGCGGGCGCGCATGTGGCATTGAATGCGCGCGATGGGGCGGCGCTGGCGGCGCGGGTGGCCGAACTCAGCGCCCAGGGCCTGTCGGGCGAGGCCTGCGCCTTCGACGTCACCGACCGCGCGCAGGCGCAAGCCTGTGTCGAAGGTCTGGCGCAGCGCCACGGCCGTTTCGACATCCTGGTGGCCAACGCCGGCATCAACCACCGCCAGCCGATCACCGATTTCGAGTTCGGCGATTTTCAGCGTGTGATCGACACCAACCTGAGCGCCGTCTGGGTGCTGTGCCAGGCGGCCGCCCAGCAGATGGTGCCGCGCCAACGCGGGCGCCTGATCCTGACCGGCTCGATCAGCGCGATCAATTCACGCGCGACGATCAGCGCCTATGTCGCCAGCAAGGGCGCGGTGCATGCGCTGACCAAGCAGCTGGCGGTCGAGCTGGCGCGCGACGGCATCACCGTCAACTGCATCGCACCCGGCTTCTTCGCAACAGAGATGAACACGGCGCTGATCGACAACCATGCGTTCAACGATTGGGTCTGCCAGCGCACGCCGGCCGGTCGTTGGGGGCGGCTCGACGAGATTGGTCCGGCAGCTGTCTTTCTGGCGTCGGACGAGGCCTCCTACGTCAGCGGGTTGGTGATGACGGTGGACGGCGCTTTCACCGCTGCGATGTGACAGCGGCTGTGGCGCTGCAAGCGTCGTGATGCGAGCTCAGGCCCGGGTCGACTCAAGCAGGAAGCGCCGCACTTCGTCACGCAGCACGGCCGTGGGCTGGGGGTCCGTGCCGCTGGCGCTGGCGTGGCCGGCCACACCCGGCAGCTCGACAAAACGTGCGTCGGCGATGTGCTGGCTGGCAATGCGTGCTTCGATGGCCGGGTTGTAGAGGTCGAGCGCCGGCGCCAACACCAGCGTCTGCGCCTGGATGCGGGCCAGCGCGCGCAGCGTGTCGCCATCGCAGCCGGGTGTGCCGCCGACGTCGTGTGCGTCATAGGCCCAGGTCTGGCAGCACCAGTCGAAGGGGTCGGGGCCGTGATTCGATCAGCTGCTGCGTGCGTTGTTCGATCGCTGCCAGCAGCGCCTCTTGTGTGTCGAGTTGCTGCAGCGCCGCCGGCGTGGACGGGATCACCCACTGCGTCAGCGGCGCCCACAGGCGCATGGCCTCTTCGCGCGGCCGTGCGGTGTGGCATGGCGCATCGCTGAACAGCGCGCGGCGGCTCAGCTCGTTGACCAGTTGCGACCAGCGCGCGGTGCGTGCCATCGGTGTGATGGCCACCAGGGCCGCCATGCGCTGCGGATGGCTCACGCCCCACTGCAGCGCCTGCATGCCACCCATCGACGCACCCACCACCGCCTGCAGCCGTTGCACGCCCAGGTGGTCCAGCAGCCGGTGCTGCGAGGCGACCATGTCGCGGATCGTCAGGCGCGGAAACTGATGCCCGGGCTGCGTCGCGCTGTTCGACGGTGACGATGACAAGCCGTTGCCCAGCGCATCGATCACCACGATGCAGTGTCGGTCGGTGTCGAGCGCGTTGCCCGGGCCGATCAGGAAGTCCAGGCGATGGTGGGTGCTGCCGATGGCGGTGGTGACCAGGATCGCCGCGTGTGGCAGCCGCGCCGGATCGCCATGGATCACGTAGGAGACGAAGGCGTCGCGCAGCACTTCGCCCGATTCGAGCGGCAGGTCGCCCAGATCCAGGCGCAGGTGCGGGCTGTCGATCCAGCCGTCGGCGAGGGGCGGGTGCCGCAACACGCGCTGGCCCTTCAGTCGAAGGTGATCACGTGGCGGATGCCTTCACCGCGCCGCATGGCGTCGAAGCCCTCGTTGATGCGCTCCAGCGGCGCGCGAGTGCTGATCAGGTCATCGAGATTGAGCTTGCCGTCCAGGTAGAGCTGGGCCAGCCAGGGAAAGTCGCGCCGCGGCCGTGGCGCCGCCGTAGCTGGAGCGGGTGATGCGCTTTTCGCCCATCAGCGAGCCGAAACGCAGGCTCACCCGGCGCTGCACATCGGTCTTGCCCAGGATCACCAGCTGACCGCCGGGACGCGTGGCTTCCAGCGCCAGCTGCAGCGCGGCTTCCGAGCCGGCGGCTTCGAAGACATGGTCGGCGCCGCGCCCCTGTGTCAGCGCCTTGATCTGCTCGAGCGTGTGCTCGTCGGCCGACAGCACGTGCGTGGCGCCGAAGCGCGTGGCCAAGGCGAGCTTGTCGGCGCTGCGATCGACCGCGATCACCGGCGCGGCCAGTTCCATCGCCGCGGCCTGGATCGCGTTCAGGCCCACCGCGCCACAGCCGATCACGGCCACGCTGGCGCCGGCCTCGACACGCGCCAGCCGGCTGACCGCGCCCACGCCCGTCATCACGCCGCAGCCGATCAGGCAGGCGCGGTCGAAGGGCATCGCCGCCGGCACCTTGATCGCGCCCGACTCGGGCACCACCGAATACTCGGCATGCGAAGACACCACCGAGAAGTGGTGCAGCTTCGCGCCACGCCAGCGCAGCCGCGACTGCCCGTCCAGCATGTGGCCGGCCGGCTGGTGGCGCGTGAAGGGCTCGCACAGGATCGGCTGGTCGCGCTCGCAATAGAAGCAGTGGCCGCAGTGCGGGTTCCAGGAAGCACACCACCGTGTCGCCGGGCCGCACCTGCGTGACGGCGCTGCCCACGTCCTCGACCACGCCCGGCGCCTTCGTGGCCCAGCACGATGGGCAGCGGGTAGGCGAGTTGCCCGCCGATGACTTCCAGGTCGGTGTGGCACAGGCCGCTGGCCCGGTTGCGGATGAGCACGTCGCCCGGCGCCAGCGCGTCGAGCGTGACGCGCTCGATGGCCAGCGGCGCGTCGATGGCCGTCAACACCGCAGCGCGGAAGTCCATGTCAGGGGCCCATCAGGCGTGTCGGCAGCCAGGTGACCAGCGCAGGCACGTAGGTGATGAGCAGCAGCACGGCGAACAGCGACAGCATGAAGGGCCAGCCTTCCTTGACGAAGGTCTCGATCTTCACCCGCAGGATCGAACAGGAGGTGAACATCATCGTACCCACCGGTGGCGTGACGCCGCCGATGGTCAGGTTGAGCACCAGCACCAGCCCGAAGTGCAGCGGGTCGATGCCCAGCTTGGTGATCGCCGGCACCAGGATCGGCGTCAGCAGGATCAGCGCGGCGGTGCCCTCGATCAGCATGCCCACCACGACCAGGCCCAGGTTGATCAGCAGCAGCAGCAGCCAGGGCTGCTGCGTCAGCTCGACCAGGATGGCCGCCGCGCGCGACGGAATGCGCTGCCACGACATGTAGAAGCCGAAGGCGCTGGCGGCGCAGATGATGATCATCACCGCCGAGGTGGCCAGCACCGTCTCGACAGCGATCGACGGCAGCGAGGCCCACTTCAGCTCGCGGTGCCAGACCGCGCCAATCGCGGCGGCGTACACCACCGTCATGGCGCCGGCCTCGGTCGGCGTGAAGATGCCGTAGCGGATGCCCAGCAGGATGAAGGCGATGATCGACAGCGCGCCGCCGGCATCGACCGATGGCGCGCCAGAGTTCGCGCGCCGACACCCGCCGCTCGCGCAGCGGCTTGTAGCCGCGGCGCTTGGACATGAGGTGCACGGCGATCATCAGGCTCACGCACAGCAGCAAGCCGGGCACGATGCCGCCGATGAACAGGCGCCCCACCGACACGTCGGCCAGGTAGCCGTAGATGATCAGCCCGATGCCCGGCGGGATGATCGGCGTGATGACCGACGCGCAGGCGGTGATCGCCGCCGCGAAGCCGGCCGTGTAGCCGCGGCGGACCATCTCGGTGCCCAGCATCTTGGCCTGCATCGCCGCATCGGCGTTGGCCGACGCCGACAGGCCGCCCATCAAGGTGGCCAGCACCACGTTGGCCTGCGCGATGCCGCCGACCATGTGGCCGACCAGCGCGTCGGCCAGGTTCAGCAGCCGCCGCGTGATGCCGGCGCGGTTCATGATGGCGCCGGCGCAGATGAAGAAGGGCACGGCCAGCAGCGGAAAGGAATCGGTGGCCTGCACGAACTTCTGCACGAACACGCGCAGCGGCAGGCCGTCGGCGAAGACGAAGAAGGACAGCGCCGCGATGGCCATCGCAAAGGCCACCGGGATGTTGAGCGCGAACAGCACGAACATCAGCAGCGCGGGCAGGTACTCCATGCTCAGAGCTCCGCGCCGGCATCGCCCGGCACCCGCAGCCATGCGCCGGGCAGCCCCCGCCAGCGCCGCCAGGCCGCACGTCCATAGCGCAGCAGCATGCACAGGCTGCCGACCACCACCGACGCGTAGGTCACCGTGCGCGGCAGCCGCAGCACCGAGGTCGGGTCGTCCCAGGCATCGATCGAGAACTGCAGCGCCAGCACCAGCACCGTGGCCAGGAAGGCCAGCACCAGCGCGTCGGCTGCGGCCATCAACAGCGACGCGGGGTCTGTCGGCAGCAGCGCCACCAGCATGTCGATGGTGACATGCATGCCGTACTTGAAGCCGGCGGCGGCACCGACGAAGACCAGCCACGCAAAGGCGATGCCTGCCACTTCGCTGGCCCACACGGCCGGCTGGCTGGTGATGTAGCGCGTGAGCACGCCCCAGCAGGTGGCGCCGATGACGACCACCAGCGCCAGGCCCGAGACGGCTTCCTCGAAGTGCTGCAGCGGCGAGGGCCTGGCCACCGCGCCCGACCCCGTCACTTCAGGTTCGACAGCACGGTTTCGCGCAGGCCGGGCGTCCACTTGGGGAACGCCGTGTAGACGCTGGCGGTGGCCTTCTGGAAGGCCGGCACGTCGACGTCGCTGACGAAGGTGACACCCGCGCCCTTGAACTTGGCGATGTAGTCGTCCTGGCTGGCCAATGTCAGCCGCGTCATCTCGGCGCCGGCCTTGGCGCCTTCTTCCAGCAGCACGGTCTGGATGTCCTTGGGCAGCTTGTTGAAGTAGCTGGCGTTGATCGGCCAGGTGACGAAGGCGGTGAAGTGGCCGGTGAGCGAGATGACCTTGCGCGTTTCCTGCAGCTTCGATCCCCACAGCGAGCCCAGCGGCGCCTCGGCGGCTTCGACCACGTTCTGCGACAGCGCGTTGTAGACCTCGGACCACTGCACCGTGGTGGGCCGCCCACCCATCGCCTTGAAGGTCTCGATCCACATCGTGTTGGGTGGCACGCGCACCGTCATGCCGGCCATGTCTTCGGGCTTGCGCACCGGCTTGCTGGCGATCATGTGGCGCTGGCCGAAGTAGCCGTTGGCCATGATCAGCTTGAAGCCGGCGGCTTCGAGCTTCTTCTCGATGTCCTTGAACCACGCCGAGGCCAGCAGCTTGTCGTATTCCTGCGGCGTCTTGATCAGGTAGGGCCCGTTCAGCACGCCGATGTCGGGCACGAAGTCCGACAGGTAGCCGGGGTCGGTGATGTTCATCACGTTGGCGCCCTGGCGGATCATCTCGTTGACGTCCTTGCCCGAGCCCAGCTGCTCGGCCGGGAAGACCTGGATCTGCACCTTGCCGTTGGTGCGCGCAGCCACGTTCTTGGCGAAGAATTCGGCCGCGAGGTGCGCCGGCTCGGTGGTGGACAGCGAATGCGCAAAGCGGAGCTTGATGTCCTGTGCCGCGGCACCGGTGGCCACGACCAGGCTGGCCAGGGCCACCGCAACGCGTGCTGTGAGTGTGTTCAATCTCGTCTCCTGGTGGGTGGGGGTGAAGGGTCGGCTTGGGAAGCGATGACGATCACGGCGCGGCGGCGCGCGCGGGGTTGAGCCTGCCGCGGGCTTCGGCGCCGGCGTAGAGGATGCGCAACTGGCGATCGGTGGCGTCGGCATGGGCAGCCACGGCGGCGGCATCGAGATCGGCACGCGGTGAGACCTCGGCATCGAAGTGGCCGTAGGCGTCGTGGCCGCGCACCAGCATCGCACTGTCGCGGATGGGCGAGAGCTGGCGCACGTGGGTGGGCATGTAGCGGATGGCGAAGCCCACGCGCGGCCAGCTGGCGCGGTTGGGCTCGGAGCCGTGGAACAGCAGCACGTGGTGCAGCGACATCTGGCCGGGCTGCAGTTCGACGTTGACCACGCGTCTGGCATCCACCTCGACAGCGATCTCCTGGCCGCGCGACAGCAGGTTGTCGTCGTCGAAGCGGTCCTCGTGCTTCACCTGGGCGCGGTGGGTGCCGGGCACGACCTGCATGCAGCCCGATTCGGCCGTGCTCGGCGTCAGCGCGACCCAGGCCGTCATCACGTCGGGCGAGGACAGGCCCCAGTAGGTGGCGTCCTGGTGCCAGCTGACGTAGGCCGCGTCACCGGCCGGCTTGACGAAGAACTGCGAGCTCCAGCACAGCAGGTCGGGGCCGAACACCGATTCCACCGCGTCGAGGATGCGCGCATCGCGCACCACCGCGTCGAGCCAGGTGTAGAGCAGGTGGGGCTTCTGGTTGTTGCGGCCCTTGATCGCCGCGGCGTGGCTCAGGTAGCGCTGGGCCAGCGCGTCGGCCTCGTCCGAGCCGAGCGCGGGCAGCGGATGCAGGATGCCGCTGGCCTGATACAGCGCCACCTGGGCGGGCGTCAATCGTGCCGACAAAGCGCGTCTCCTCGGGTTACTCTGGCTGTCGCCTTGATTTTTATCAATGAAAATGATTTTCACATTCAAAACTTGACTGTCAACGTCCAGACTTACCCGTAGACATGATCCAGACCCTCGTTCAGCCCGCGCGCCGCTCGACGGCGAAGCCCGCCCCGATGCCGAAGCCTGTCGAAGCGTCGGAGCCGAACTACGCCGCGCCGGCGCTGGAAAAGGGCCTGGACATCCTGGAGCTGCTGGCCGGCGAGGCCGAGGGCTTGAGCCAGGGCGCGATCGCGCAGCGGCTCGGGCGATCGACCGCCGAGCTCTTTCGCATGCTCAGCGTGCTCGAGCGGCGCGGCTACCTCAGCCGCCATGCCGACGGCAGCTACCGGCTGTCACTGCGGCTGTTCGAGCTGGCGCACCGGCACCCCCCGCTCAAGCGGCTGTTGACCGTGGCGCTGCCGGTGATGCAGCAACTGGCGCAGGCCAGTCGCCAATCGGCGCACCTGGTGATCCACTTCGCCCGCCAGATCCTGGTGGTGGCGCAGGTCGACAGCCCGGAGCCGATGGGCTTCGGCGTTCGTCTCGGCGCGAACTTTCCGTTCCGGCCCGACCGCGCCTCATCGCGCGTGCTGTCGGCCTTTCAGCCGGCGCCGGCACAGGATGCGCTGATCGCCGAGCTGGTCGCCAACAGCACCGCGCGCATCTCGGCCACCAAGGTCCGCGCCGACCTGGCGACCATCGTCGACAAGGGCTACTACATGGCGCCCAGCGAGACCACGCTGGGCGTGACCGACCTGTGCGCGCCGATCTTCGACCACAGCGACGGCGCGGTGGCGGCGCTGACCGTGCCCTACCTTCAGCAGCGCGACGTGCACGTGACGATTGCGGCGGCGCGCGCGGCGCTGCTTGCCAGCGTGCGGCAGATCTCTGCCGGGCTGGGCGCGCCGCCGAGTCGCTGTTGACGCACCTTGGCCAGAGGGCCATCAAGCACTGTCGCGTTCCACCACCGCGAAGCCGAGATCGACGATGCGCTCGCGCGGCCCCTCGCCTTCCAGATGGGCCAGCAGCATCTGTCCGGCACGCATGCCCATCTCCGTGGCGCGCACTTGCATGGAGGTCAGCCGCGGCTCGGTGCAGGCCGCGATGGGCAGGTCGGCGAAACCCATGATCGCCAGGTCCTGTGGCACGCGGATGCGCCGTCGCGCGCATTCGAACAGCGCACCTGCGGCGAGCATGTCGTTGCTGCAGAAGATGGCACGCGGCGCACTGCTGGACATCAGATCCACCAGGGCCTGGCTCGCATCGATGGGCGATGCCGGCAAGGGAACCTGTGCGCTGGCGACGTCGACCACGCCGGCTTCGCGCGCGGCCTGGCTGAAGCCCTGAAGGCGCGCCTGAGATCGATCATCGCTGCCGCCGATATAGGCCAGCCGCCGGTAGCCCTTGCCCAGCAGGTAGCTCGCGGCCGCATGCCCCGCGGCGTGGTTGGAAAAGCCCGCCAGCATGTGGATCGGCCGATCAGACAGATCCCAGGTCTCCACCACCGGCACGCCGGCGCGATGCACGCTGTTGCGAACGCCGCGTGCATGGTGCACCCCGGTCAGCACCAGGCCGTCGACACGCCGCCCGAGAAACGCCTGCACCATGGCACTCTCCTCCTCGGGTCGGTAGTTGGTCTGCCCGAGCAGCAGTTGGTAGCGCCGCGCTGCCAGCGTGCGGGCCAGGCCGTCGATGGTGTCGGAGAAGATCGAACTGCCGAGCGTCGGCACGATCACGGCGACCGTGCGCGAGCGGTTCGATGCCAGGCTGCCTGCCATCAGGTTGGGCACGTAACGCAGCCGGTCGATGGCCGCGCGCACGGCGCGCAAGGTCTGCGGCGCCAGTTTGTCCGGCGTGTTCAAGGCGCGCGACACGGTGATCGCCGACACCCCGGCTTCCCGGGCCACGTCTTCCATGCGCACGCTGTCGGGCGCGGCCCTGCGTGTGCGTTGCCGCGCGGCAGGTGGCATGGACGAAGCGGATGAGGGTTTGGCCTTGCTTGACATCGATCCTGAGATTTGCCAGCATCGATGTTAGCGCAACCATTGATCTGCCGCAAAGCCGGCGCGAAGGAAATCAGGTATGGCCGACATCGACGCACGGGGGCTGGCGCAGTACCGCCGCGACGGTTTTGTCGTCGTCGAAAACCTGCTCGACGACCTCACCCGCCAGCGCATGAAACAGGTCCTGTCCGAGCTGATCGAAGGTGCGCGCGCGGTCAGTGCGCACGACGATGTCTATGACCTGGAACCCACGCACAGTGCGACGCAACCGCGCGTGCGGCGCATCAAGAAGCCGCACCTTGTGCACGCTGTCTTTGCCGAGTTCATGCGCTCACCGCGCTTGCTGGCGGTGCTGAGCGCGTTGCTCGGTCCCAGCGGCGTGCGCCTGCACGGCTCCAAGCTCAACCTGAAGGCCCCCGAAGTCGGCTCGCCCGTGGAATGGCATCAGGACTGGGCCTTCTACCCGCACACCAACGACGACCTGCTGGCCGTCGGCGTGCTGCTCGACGATGCCACCGAACAGAACGGTCCGTTGATGGTGCTGCCGGGTAGCCACCTTGGACCGACCTTCGACCATCACGGGCCCGACGGTCGCTTCTGCGGCGCGATGGAGCCGGCACGCGATGGGCTCGACTTTTCCAGTGCCAAGGCCTTGATCGCGCCGGCAGGGTCCTGTTCGTTCCACCATGTGCGCGCGGTGCACGGCTCGGCACAGAACACGTCGTCGCATTCACGCAACCTGCTGCTCTACGAGTTTGCGGCGGCCGATGCCTTCCCGCTGCTCGGCATCCCGGACTGGGAAGACTTCAATGCCAGGCTTCTGGTCGGTGAGCCGACCGTGGTGCCGCGCACCGTGGATTGCCCGATCCGCATGCCGCTGCCGCCGGCGGCGAACCAGGGCTCGATCTACGAGAACCAGACGGCACTGCAGCGCCGCTATTTCGAGCCGGTGCCGACGCTGGCGTCACGGCAGTCCACCTGAAACCGTTCCCAAGGAGACGACATGTTCACACTCCCCATCCGGCCGGCTTTGCTGACCGTCCAGGCAGCCGCGCTGCTGGCCTTGGCCGGCGGCGCCCAGGCCCAGACCACCACGCTGACCTTCGGCGGCTCGGACGCGCTCGGCTCGATCCTGGACCGGCAGAACCTGCGTTTCACGGCCTGTGTCAACGACAAGGCTGCCGGCAAGCTGAAGGTCAACTTCATCCAGGGCGAACAGCTCGGCAGCGACGTGCAGGTGATCGAGCAGACGATGCAGGGCTCGGTGCATGTGTACGGCGACGTGCTCGACTGGTACGCCAACTGGGTCAAGGACTACGCCATCCTGGCCTGGGGCTTCACCTTCCGCGATGCCGAGCACATGCAGAAGTTCCTCGACAGCCCGACCTACGCCGCGATGGCCGAGAAGCTGCGCAAGGAGCAGGGCCTGCGCATCCTGGCCGCCGCACCGACGCAGCCGCGCATCCTGTTCTCGAAGAAGCCGGTCGGCTCGCTCAACGACCTCAATGGCGTGAAGATGCGCGTGCCCGAGATCAAGACCTACCTGACGCTGTGGGAAACGCTGGGCACGCGCCCGTCGCGCCTGGCCTGGGGCGAGATCTACCTGGGACTGAAGACCGGCGTGGTCGAAGCCGCCGAAGGGCCCATCTCGTCGGCCTATGCCGCCAAGTTCCACGAGGCGGCGCCCAACGTCATCCGCACCGACCACCTGATGTCGTCGGCGCACATCACGATCAACGAAAAGTCCTTCACTGCGCTGCCACCCGACATGCAGAAACTGGTCACCGACTGCGCGGTCGAAGCGGTGCAGAACACGCGCAAGACGGCGCAGACCGAAACCGAGGACGTGGTGCGCAAGATGGCTGCCGAAGGCGCCAAGGTCACACCCATCGACAAGGCGCCGATCCAGGCGCGTGCCAAGGAAGGCGTGGCCAAGATGGAGAAGGACGGCGCCTGGTCCAGCGGGCTGTGGGACCAGATCCAGAAGCTGTAGCCGCATGCTGGCCGGCTACAAGCGAGCGCTCGACCGCATCGGCGCCATCGAGCAGGCCTTCGGCATCGGCCTGATCCTGCTCATCGTCATCGCCATCACGGTGCAGGTGTTCACGCGCTACGCGCTCGGCCGGCCGATCGCCTGGGTCGAGGAAAGCGCCACCTATGCCTTCATCTGGATGGTCTTCGTCGGCGCCAGCCTGGGCCTGAAGAAGGGCCGGCACATCTTCATCGCCACCTTCGGCAGCCATCTGAGCGTGCGCGTGGCCGCCGGCATGCGCGTGCTGGTGTGGCTGCTGATGCTGCTGACGCTGGCTGTGCTGGTGCAGCAGGGCATCAAGGTGATGGGTGTGGAGGGCCGCTCGAGCACGATCTCGCTGCCCATCGAGCTGCCGCGCAGCTGGTTCTATTCGCTGCCGCTGACCGTGTCGGCGGCCTCGATGGCGCTGACGACCGTGTGGCTGCTGCTCAGCGACCTGCTGATCATGCGTGACGGCGCGCCCGCCGCAGGGCGGCCAATGCTCGGTACATGACGCTGCTGCTGCTCTTCGGCCTGTTGGCCGTGTTGATCGTGCTGCAGATGCCGGTGGCCTTTGCGATGGGGCTGTCGGCCATCGTCACCATCACGCTGACGCAGCCGATCCCGTTGTCCATCGTCGTGCAGCGCATGGGCACGGGGCTCGACAGCTTCGTGCTGATCGCCATCCCGCTGTTCGTGCTGGCCGGCCACCTGCTCAACCGCGCCGGCATCGCCGATCGCATCTTCGCCTTTGCCGCTGCGCTGGCCGGACACATCCGCGGCGGGCTGGCGCATGTCAACGTGGTGGCCAGCATGATCTTCGCCGGCATGAGCGGCGTGGCCCAGGCCGACGCCGCCGGGCTGGGTGTGGTCGAGGTCAACGCCATGCGCAAGGAAGGCTTCGACCCGGCAGTGGCCGCAGCCATCAGCGCGGCATCCTCGATCATCGGGCCGATCATCCCGCCGTCGGTGATCATGGTGGTGTATGCGGTGATGGTGCAGGTGTCGGTGGCCGACATGTTCCTCGCCGGCTTCCTGCCCGGCATCCTGATGGGCGGCGCGCTGATGATCACCATCTACTGGATGGTGCGCACCGGGCGCATGGTCGCACCGCCGACGGTGCCGATGTCGTATCCCAGGCTAGGGCCGCACTTTCGTGCGCGCGCTGCCCGCCTTGGCCGCGCCGGTACTGCTGACCGTCGGGCTGCTGGCCGGCGTGGCCACGCCCACCGAGCTGGGTGCGCTGACAGTGGTCTATGCCGCGGGCCTGGGCTTCGTGCAGCGCGAGCTGAGCCTGCGCGACGTGTTCGAGGCGCTGCGCGAAACGCTGATCACCTGCGGCGTGCTGGTCTTCATCATCGCCTGTGCGGTGCCCTTCGGCTGGATCGTCGCCACTTCGCAGGCGCCGATGAAGCTGGCTGCGTTCATGATGTCGATCTCGGAGAACAAGTATCGTCATCCTGGCCATCATCAACATCGCGCTGCTGGTGATCGGCTGCCTGATGGAGACCACCGCCATCCTGCTGATCGCCACGCCGACGCTGTTCCCGCTGATCGTGGCACTGGGCATCGACCCGGTGCATTTCGGCATCATCCTGATCGTCAACCTGCTCATCGGCACGCTGACACCGCCCTTCGGCGTGATCCTGTTCATCATGATGGACATCGCCAAGATCAGCCTGGCACAGATGACACGCGCGGTGCTGCCGTTCTACCTGCCGTTGTTCGCGACGCTGATGATCATCACGTATTGGGCCGATTTCGTGCTGGCGGTGCCGCGCTTCTTCGGCAAGGCGAACTGAGGGCACGCACGCATGCAACGTCTTGTCGTCTATCAATCGCTGTGGGCCATGGAACAGCGCCGGCCCGACGGCTTCGAGTGGAGCTTGGAGCAAAAGCTGCAGATGATCCGCGATGCCGGTTTCGACGGCGCCGGGGTGCGCTTCTTCGACCGCGACCATGCGCGCCAGGTCACGGGCAGGCTGCGCGAATGGGGCCTGACGTGGCAGGCGCAGTGCTATCCGCAGCGTGTCGATGATCTGGTGCCGATCCTCGACAACGTGGCCGAGTTCGGTGCCGACCACCTGAACCTGCAGGCCGACGTGCGGCCGCACACCGTGGCCGAGTGCGTGCCGCTGATCGAGGGCTGGCGCAGGCTGGCAGCCGATGCCGGCGTGCCGCTGCATTTCGAGACGCACCGCGACCGCATGACCACCGACTTGTATTTCACGCTGCGGCTGCTGGACCGCTTTCCCGACCTGCGCCTGACGGGAGACCTGTCGCACTACGTGGTCGGGCGCGAGTTTGCCTGGCCGATTTCCGACGAAAACCATCGCCTGATGCATCGCATCATCGACAACTGCTGGGGTTTCCACGGCCGCGTGGCCAGCCGCGAGCAGATCCAGGTGCAGATCAGTTTCGAACACCAGCGCGATTGGCTCGAGCTGTTCATGGGCTGGTGGGAGTACGGCTTTCGCAGCTGGCGACGGCGTGCACCGAATGATGCGACGCTCAGTTTCCTCTGCGAACTGGGGCCGAAGGAGTATGCGATAACTGGCCGGGACGGATACGAACTCTCCGACCGATGGCAGGAAGCGCAACTGCTGATGAGGCTGGTGCGAGCCCTGTGGCTCAAGCTCGAGCAGGAAGAACCACCCTGAGGCGTGCATGGGCGCGCTGGACGGCACAGCCTGCAGGCCGCCACTTGTGCTCGATCCAATGGGGGCAGCGTATCCGGTGCGCGAGTGCTCGAACCACGCCGCAAGCACCGCGCCGGTCCGAAGCCCGCTCCCCCGCCGCATGCGCGGGCAGGTCCTTCGCACGGGATCTGTTGCCCACGCGACGCCAACCCGCGCCGCGTCGATCAATGTTCGCCACGTCGCCCGGGCAAGAGACTCTTGCCTTCTTGACCTCTCTATGTCGCTGCACCGCTTTGACCCAGAACCCAGGGTCGGATGACAGCAATGGGGCGCATTGCTGTCCTTCGCCGGCGTAGGTGCAACGGCGGCAGTGGGTTGAACTACGGGTCTACACCAGCTCAATCTCGATGCCGTAGACCTGCCGGTCGAACTGGGATGCCATACAGCCGACGACCAAGCGCGTCAAGGCCGGCCACCTCCTGCCGCTGGCCATGGGCAGCCCCCTGGCATCTCACTTGGCCGCGCTCGCGCCGACGCCAATCATGAGATCCCTAGTTGAGCAAACGATGGTGGCCGCGGATCTGTGGCAATGCCCTCAAGGGCTTCGCCTCCACGTCACCACGTGACGTACAGTTGTCCACCGGAACTCTTGGGCTTTCAGCCAGCACTCATAGCGGACGCGTTGGCTGCCACGCGGATCGCCGTGGCCAGCGACCTGACGGTCGGGTGCTGCGCCATGTGTCTGGACACGAAGAAGCTGACGGGCGGCAGGTTCCAGCTGAGCTTGTAGGGCAACGCTGCGCATACCCCGCGCTGCACAAGGTCGGCGACGATGTCCTTGGCCAGGATCGTCACGCCGTTGGGTACGTTGCGCAGCACAGTCTCAATCGTGCGCAGCGACATCGTCTCGACGATGGGTGACGGCGGTTGGACCCCTGCGCTCAGAAAAATCGTGCTGAAGGTTCGGCGCATTGGCGTGTTCGGCGGCGGGAAGATCCAGTCGAGTTCGGCCAACCGGGCCCAGTCCAGCGGCCCTCGTGACAGCCGCGCGCGGCTGCGGGCAGGCACCAGCAGACAGGGCTCCTGCTCGTAGATCGGTTCCTGGTCGATATCTGCGCCGACGCTGTGGTCGAAGGAGCGGCCGATCGCGCAGTCGATCTCGCGCGCCGACAGTGCGGACACCAGTTCGTCGGTCGTGCCCTCCTTCGACAACACCGACACGCGTGGCGACTGTCCGAGCAGATGCATGAACGCGGCATGCAGCAGGCCTTCAGGTACCTGCGGCGTGATTCCGATGCGCACGCGGTCGATGAGCCCCGTGTCGATAGCCGTGAGCACGTGGGCCGTGGACTCCACATCGGCCAGCGTCACCTGTGCGAATCTAAGGGCCGCACGGCCTGCCGCGGTGGGCACCAGCCCCCGGCTGGTGCGCTCGAACAGCCGGGTCATGAAGATGTCCTCGATCTCGCGCAGCGCCTTGGTGATGGCGGGCTGGCTGAGACTCATCTCCGCAGCCACGCGGCTCAACGTGCGATGGCGCTCCACGCTTTGCAGCAGCGACAAGTGGCGCAGTTTCAGGCGCGAGCCGACGCTGTGGCGCAGGCGAGCGGAGCGTTCTTGCGTAACCATAACCTCAGACTTATACCTCTATCAGAAGATTGAGCGATACGGTAATTCCGCAACACTAGACTTCGGCGCATGTACACCCCATGCCTTGACCCAGCAAGCCTCGGCTCGACGTTAAGCCTGGGGCTGTGCTGGAACCTGCTCGACGCGATGGCCGAGGCACCCAGTACCGAGGCCGCGCTGACGCAGATCGACGCCTACCGCCGGCTGCTCGCCGGCCCGGGGATTTTCAGCATCCAGCTGAACGTGACCACGCGCGAAGACCCGCGCAACGAGATCAGGTTGCAACGCCTGTACTCGTCGCATGGCAGCGAGTTTCCGGTGCAGGGGTGCAAGCGAAAGACGCTGACGCCGTGGACCGACACACTGTTCGTCCGAGGTCAGGTGTTCGTGGCCGAAGGCAGCGCAGCGCTGGAGCAGACTTTCGACGACTATGAGCAGATGCGCCCGCTCGGCTTGAACGCGGTGGTCAACGTGCCGCTGCTGAGGGGCCGGCTGTGCTACGCCACCTTCAACGTCTTCGGCACACGCGGCGTCTGGCAGCCTTCGGAGGTGCTGGCGCTGCGGCTGCTGGCGATGGCCGCCACCCGCTGGGTGTCGCCGGCGCCGGGCCTGTCCTATTCGCTGGAGTCCCCGTGAGAACGATACCCCACCAAGGAGAGATCATGTTGCGCACCCCATTGCATTCGATCGCCGCCACCGGGCTGGTGCTGGCTGCAGGCCTGGCCCACGCCGACCTCGGCGACGACTGGCTCGCCGGGAAGGTCACCACTGGCAACCCGACCGTCAGCTACGCCGGTCCGCCGATCGAGTTCAAGTACGGCCACCCATCGCCGCCGGCGTCGGTCTTGGTGCCGGTGACGCAAGGCAACATCAAGCGCATCGCGGCGGCGAGCAACGGCAAGCTGGTGATCAAGGAATACGGCTCGGGCAGTCTGTTCGGCGCCAAGGACGGATTCAAGGGCGTGCGCACCGGCGTAGGCGAATGGGGCGTGTGCTACCCCACCTACGAAGGCCGTGGCATGTCGCTGTCGCGCGTGTGGGAGCAACCCTTCGTGACGCCATCGAACCCGATGGTGGCGACGCGCGTCGCACAGGAGCTTGCCGCGAAGTACTTCGTGCCCGGAATTCAAGAAGCAAGGCGTGGGCTGGGGCATGCACGTGGCTTTCCAGCCTGCCGACATCCTGAGCAAGAAGCCGATTCGCAAGCTGGAGGACCTGCAGGGCCTGAAGGTCGGCGCGCAGGGCATGTCGCCCGACGTGGCCAAGGCGCTCGGCGTCGCGCTGGTCAACCTGCCATACCCCGAGCTGTACACCGCGCTGCAGCAGGGCATCATCGACGCCGTGTTCTGGGTCGATGCCGGCTTCATCCCCTTCAAGCTGCACGAGGTGGCCAAGTACCACACCAATCTGGGGCTGACCGGTGGCGGCGCTTGGACCTGCTACAACCCAGAGGCCGTCGCGAAGCTGCCGCCGGATCTGCAGCAATTGCTGCTGCGAGGTATGGAACCGTTCGCCATGCAGGGTGCGAAGGTCTCGGGCATCGAGTTCTCGGCCAAGGCGCAAGAAGCCTACAAGGCCGCGGGCGTGGAGATGATCACCCTGCCGCCGGCCGAGCTGAAGCGCTTCAAGGACAAGCTGCAGCCGGTGGTCGATGCCTGGGCCGACGACCTGGAGAAGGACAGGATGCCGGCGAAGGCGCTGCTGAAGGACATCCAGACGCTGTCGACCAAATACCAGGGCATGTCGCCGACCGAGCTGATGAAACTGTCGATCGAGAGCCCGGTGGTGGTGCAGCAATGAGCCGCCGCGCGGAGCTGGCACCGTGAGCGACCCGGTTCTGGAATCGCAGGACGCGCGCGACCAGGGGCTGGCGCCGCAGGCACTGGACCCCGATGCGCTGGGCGGCATGTGGCTCAACGTCGGCCTGCCGAAGATCCTGCGTGACATCGCGGCCTTCGTCCTCCTGCCGCTGATCGTGGTGGTGATCGCCATCGACGTGGTTGGCCGCTACTTTTTCAGCCACCCCTTCCAGTGGTCACAGGAAGTGGCCACGCTGGCGCTGCTGCTGCTGTTCGTCGCGGCGATCCCGTTCACCACCGCATCGAACGGCCATGTGCGCACCGAGACGCTGTACGAGAAGTTCTCCCCCCGCACCCGCGCCTTCACCGATGCGGTCGGCTCGCTGTGCGGTGCGGTGTTCATGGCCGTCATCGCCTACTGGCAGTTCCGCGAGCTGCCCGGCATGATGGCGCGCGACGAGGGCGCTGAGTTCATCGACATCCCGTATTGGCCCATGAGCCTGTTCGTCGCGCTGTGCATGCTGTTCGGGCTGGTGCAGCTGCTGCTTCGCATGGTGCAGCGCGCACGCGACGCGTTCGCGCAGAAGGGCCAGCCGTGAGCCTGATCGCCGTCGGCTACATCGCCATCGTCGCGATGTTGTCGCTGATCCTGCTCGGCGTGCCGATCGCCTGGTCGATGGCCATCGTCGGTGTGCTGGGTGAGTTCTACGTCACCGGTTTCTCCGTTGCGGCGTCGAAGCTGAGTCTGACGCTGTGGGAGAACGGCACGCTGTTCGTCTTCATCGCGTTGCCGCTGTTCCTGCTGATGGGGCAGCTGGCCTATCGCACCGGCATCACCGACGATCTGTACGACTGCATCAGCAAGTGGTTCGGCCACATGCCCGGCGGCATCGCCGTCTCGGCCGTGCTGTCGAACGCGGCCTATGGCGCCGTCACCGGCAGCAGCATCGCCTCGGTGGCCACGCTCGGGCCGATGGTCATGCCCGAGTTCCGCAAGTACCGCTACAACCTGAGCCTGGCCACCGGCACGCTGGCCTCGGCCGGCACGCTGGCGGTGCTGGTGCCGCCGAGCACGCTGCTGGTGATCTACGGCGTGTGGACCGAAACCTCGATCGCCGAGCTTTTCATGGCCGGCATCCTGCCCTGCCTGCTGCTGACGGTGGTGTATTGCGCGGTGCTCGCGCTGTGGTGCGCGCTGAAGCCGGAGATGGGCCCGCGAGGCCCTAGCTATCCGTGGCCGGCGCGTGTGGCTTCGCTGAAGAAGCTGCTGCCGGCGCTGGTGCTGATCACCGTGGTGCTCGGCGGCATCTACGGCGGCATCATGACGCCGTCGGAATCGGCCGCGGTCGGCGTGGTCGGCGTGCTGGTCATCGCCGTCGCAATGCGGCGCTTTCGCTGGACGGCGCTGGCGGACGCGCTGCGCCAGACCATCGCCACGTCCGGCATGGTGTTCGTGATCGTCGTCACCGGCATCATGTTCACGCGCTTCATGGTGCACACCGACGTCACCGCCGACTTCGTGGCCATGATCGGCAGTTGGAACCTCAGCACCACCGGCCTGCTGCTGGCGATGCTGGTGCTGTACTTCATCCTCGGCACCGCGCTCGACGGATTGGGCATGCTAATCCTCAGCCTGCCCTTCGTGATGCCGCTGATGGCCACCGCTGGCGTAGACAAGGTGTGGTTCGGCATCTTCCTGTGCGTGATGATGGAACTGGCCGCCGTCAGCCCGCCCGTCGGCATCACCGTGGCGGTGATGCGCAGCGTAGCGCCGGACGTGCCCACGAATGTGATCTTCAGGGGCTGCTACCCGTTCCTGGGGCTGACGATCCTGCTCACCTTCGCCTTGATCGCCTGGCCCGGGCTGGCGCTGTGGCTGCCCGCCGCGATGCGCTAGGGCGTCGCTGGATTGAAAGAGGAATGCCATGCCGGTGACCGCCTTGCACCACTTCACGATCCGCTGCACGCCGGACGAGCTGCCGCCGCTGGTGGACTTCTACACGCGCGTGATGCGTATGACGGTCGGCGCGCGGCCGGACATCCCGGCGCCCGGCGCGTGGCTGTACGCAAATGGGCAGCCCATCGTGCACCTCTACGCTCACCTGTTCGACGCCGGACGAGGCCGTCGAACCCGCCACAGGTCATCTCGATCACGTCTCGTTCCGCTCGCGCGGCCTGGCAGAGATGCGCGCACACCTGGGCGCGTCGGGCGTGCCATTCGCCGAGGCGCCGATTCCCGGCTGGGCCATCCACCAGCTGTTCCTGCACGATCCGCGGGGCCTCAAGATCGAGATGACCTTCTGGATGGATCAGGAAGAAGGAGGCGCCGCATGACGCGCTTCGTGCAGGCCGGCGACGTGCGCATCGCCGTTGAGCGCGAGGGCGCCGGTCCGCCGCTGCTGCTTATGCACGGCGCCGAGGCCTCGCGGCAGATGTTCGCGGCATTGGTGCCCATCCTGTCGAAACACTTCACCGTTGTCGCCTACGACCAGCGCGACTGCGGTGAGACCGAAGGTCCGGAACGCGCATCGACGCTCGCGGACCTGGCCGACGACGCGCACCGCCTGATCGGTGCGCTGGGCTTCGAACGCGCGCATGTCTTCGGCTCGTCCTTCGGTGGCCGCGTGGCGCAGGCGCTGGCGCTGCGGCATCCGCATTCGGTCGATCGGCTCGTGCTGGGCAGTACCTGGCCGCTGCCCCAGGCTTACGACGCTCTGTGCCCGGAGGCGCCACGCCTGGCCGCGCTGCGGCAGGGCATGCCGGCCACCGCGGAGGAACTGGCGACCTGGTTCTTCCCCGAAGCCTTCCTGGTGCAGCGCCCGGACCTGCGGCGCCTGTTCGCGACCGCGCGGCCAGAATCGGCGCGGTCGACTCGTCGCGGAGAAACCGTACAGACCACGCTCGAACGAGGCGCGGCCGACATCGCCGCGCCCACCCTTGTGCTGGCCGGCGAACTCGACCGCGTGGTGCCGTCGGGCGTGACGCTGGCGATGGCCGGGCAGATCCGTGGCGCGGAAGCTGCGTTGCTGCCCGGGGTCGGCCATGCCACCGCACTGCAGGCGCCGGCGCTGCTGGCCCAGCACATCGTGCGCTTCCTGCGGCCAGGCCATACAGATCAGGAGTAGCCATGGATGTCCTCGTCTCTGGAGCCAGCATGGCTGGTCTGTCGGCCGCGCACTGGTTCGCCCGTCTCGGCCACCGCGTCACTGTGGTCGAGCGCTCCGACGGGCTGCGCCCTGGCGGTGCGCCCATCGACGTGCGCGGACGCGCGCTCGGAACGGCGGAACGGATGGGCATCCTGACGCAGATCGACAAAGAGAAGGTTGCCGTCCTCGCGCCAGCACCGGTGCTCGACGGAACGGGGACGCAGGTCGCCACGCTCGATCTGCGCTGGTTCGCCAACGAGACCGACGAGGACGTCGAGATCACCCGCGACCGGCTCAACCAGATCCTGCTGAAGGTCGTTCCCGCCGATGTCAACTTCCGCTTCAACACCTCGATCACGTCGATCGCCGATGGCCAGGGCGGCGCGGACGTTGTCTTCACCGATGGCCGGCGGGACCGCTATCACCTGGTGGTGGGCGCCGACGGGTTGCATTCCAACGTGCGCAAGCTGGCCTTCGGTCCCGAGAAAGACTACGTGCGCCACTTCGGCTACTACGTCGCGCTGGTTGATCTGCCGAATGATCGCGAGTGGCAGCGGGCGATGCTCAACATCCCCGGCCTGACGATCGCCGTGCGCGACGCCGGCGATGGACCGCAAGGCATGATGCTCGTTGCCAGTGCCGAGGTCGACTACGACTACCGTGACCTCGACGCCCAACGCAGAATGATCGATGGCTTCATGTCGCGCGTCGACGCATGGCAGGTGCCCGCGCTGCGCGCCGCGTTCACCGACCCCACCGCCAAGGGCTTCTATTTCGACTCGGTTAGCCAGACACACATGCCGAGCTGGATCCAGGGCAACGTCGCGGTCATCGGCGACGCGGGCCACTGCGCCGCGCTGTTGTCGGGCATGGGCACGACACTGGCCATGGTGGCTGCGGAAACGCTGGCGACGACCTGGACCGAGCACCGCGGCAACCTGCAGGCCGCGTCGGCGGACTATCACGAGCGTCTGCGCCCCTATGTCGAGCAGTGCCAGGCCTTCGCCCATGAGGGGGCGCCGATCATGGTGCCGCCAACGCAGCAAGCGCTCGACGAGCGCAATGCGATGTTCCGGGCGTACGCGGCCAAGTTCGCATGATGAGTTGAGTCGCTGCCTGGCTTCGGGCGCAGGCAGCAGCAGCATGCGGCCAGCTTCATCGCCCACACCGAGGCCAACACCGGTTTGGAGCTGCCGCGCTTCCAGTGGCGGCGACCGCCGACACTGGGACCTTCCGCTGTGAGTGACTCAGTTCAGTCTGAAACAGGCCTCGGCTGTCGTGACCTGCACCCCCCCAGCCATACCAAGACAAGGGAAGTGAAGGCCGACGCTAACGTCGGCTTTGCCGCCAGAATCTTGAGTGAGCCACCGGCAGCTGTGGGTCGTCCAGCGACAGCCAACTCCACGGCTTCACCGCCGGATAGCTGACGCCCAACACGGAGGTTCGATTGGCGCCCACAACGGCGGGAAGTCCCACCACATCTCTCGCGATGATTCGCGGCGGCAGTTTCGTAGTCGTCGGCGAGGTTGAAATGTGCTTCGTTGCATACGTTCGTTGGCGAGAGCGCCGGCCACTGTACACAGTTGTCAACTATGTGTAGACCAGATCCGACTGTGCCCAGATCGCCTCTGTCCACGTGCTGGCACCAGGAGCAACGCGGCTGAGCAGCTGACGCTGGCCGGATAGGCGAGCACCAGCACGCCACGATGCGTGAAGACTGGCACAGCCACTGTGCTGGAGTGTGTTGTACGGTAACGCCTGCAGCGTCGCAGTCGCAATCGTCGGCGTTCGGCTTCCCTGCCGATGGCTGACCCAATGAAATAGACGATCACCCTCCCAGCGCCTCAAGCCTTCGTCTCATGCCCATCCGTTGCCCGCCGCCGGCGCTGCTGGCTTGCTGTGGCGCCTTGCTCGCGGCACCGCCGGCCGTGGCGGCCGATCCCAGCGACGCGTTGGTCTTGCGTTGGAGCGACGCGCCGACGATTGCCGGCCCGGTGGATGCCGCGCCCCCAGCCTACCGCGGCAGCTTCTTTGGCGGTGCGCTGGCCGTACAGGCGCGCACACTGCTCGGGGAGCCGATACCTTTGGGGCCACGAGGCACGGTTGCCGACGCCGCTGCGGCGTATCGGCGCGTGTGGCGCGGAGCCGAGTTGCGCGGGCAGAGCAACGCCCTTGCGCAGCACCAGCTGTCGCTCGGGCTGCAGGCGCTGAACGCCGCACCGATCGACGTCCTGCCCGACGCGGCGCAGCCGCTCGGCGCCGCACAGGTCGAAGCGCCGCTGCGCTTCGGCCTGCGCGCCAACGACGAATGGCGCATCGCAACAGGGCTCGCGGCCACCGCGGACCTGCGAGTGGAACGCGGAGACGACGGCGATGCGCGCAGCCGTTCGCATGCTTCACTGGTGTGGCAGCTGGACGCCGAAACGGTCGTAAAGGCGCTGGTCGTGCGCAGCGTGGGCTACGCCGACGGCGACACTTCGGCGCTGGCGCTGCCGCGGCTTGCGGGAGAGCAGTCCGACACGGTCGAGCTGGCGGCGGACCATCGACTGGGCAGCACGCTGCGCCTGCGTGGCGCCGCCTACCAGCGCAGGCTGCAGGGATCGATCACGCTCGACGATCGCCTAGCCAGCCTGGCCGTGCCGGCACCGGCACTCGCCCAGGGCCTGGAGCTCGCAGCGGAAATGACCTGGGATCGCGGCGTCCGCATTGGCGGCGGCCTGACGCTGCAGCAGGGGCAAGGCGCCGACGACCAGGACCTGGATCTTGTTCCTGCGCTGCTCGGTCGGTTGAGTCTGTCGGTGCCGCTGGCCGTCTGGAACATCGGATACGTGTTGCACTTTGCCGGCCAGCGGGCGAATGCCGATGGCGAGGCGCTCGGGGCGCAAGCGCTCTCGATGATTGAGCTGCGCAGCGACCGTCTGAGCACGGGCCTCGACGTGGCCCTGAGCGTGCGAAACCTCTTCGACCAGCGTGCCGCCAGCGCCGGCGCGGAGACGGTCAACGGGCGCGCCGTTGTCGTCAACGCACGTTGGCAGTTCTGAACGGCGCGCGCCTTGGCGCTGGCGCGACGCACGGGCGAGCGCTCGGCCGTAACTTTCGTCCCGGCCGGCCCCGCCACGCGGCGGGCCGCGCGAACCGGGTCGGCCGGTCACGACCCGTGTCGGCCGCGCCCGCACCTTTCCTTCGTGCCGCCGCCGTCCTCGGGTTTGACGTGCCGGCTGTCTCGGCTGCAAGCACTGCGCGCCTACCGCGCGTAGTAGCTGCGGCACGACCTGACCAACCGAACGGGTGAGCATCGCCGCCGGGCTGGCGCGGCTCGGCTTCTTCACCGACCTGCTGACCAAGCCGATGCGCCGCGCCTACATGAACGGGCTCGCGATCGTCGTGATCTTTGCCCAGCCACCGTAGTTGTTCGGCATTTCGGTCGAAGGTGGCGAGCCAACCGCTCGGGCGATCGATTCGAGCGCAGCCTCCTCGCGGGCACCAGATCGCCAACGTCAGCTTCTTCGCCAGTACTTCGGCGATCAAGGGCTCGGCCAGAAGCGGATGTTGTCGAAAGGCAGTGCTCGGGTGAGCCAGCGCCGCCACAGGACGCGCGCCAGCGCATCGGGCAGACAATGTCGAATCGGCTTACTTCCGTTCGTCGTCGAAGTACGAGGCGCCCTCAGGCGGGTGCGTCGACCGGTCAACCCAACAGGAGTCAAGGCATGTCCTACATCGACGGTTTCGTGATCGCGGTTCCAACCGCCAACAAGCAGAAGTTCATCGAGCACGCGCGTCATTTCGACCCACTATTCATCGAGTTGGGCGCGATCCGTGTGATCGAGGGATGGGGCGACGATGTCCCCGACGGCAAAGTCACCGATTTCCGTCGCGCGGTCCAGGCCACGGCCGAGGAAACGGTGGCCTTTGCGTGGGTCGAATGGCCCGACAAGGCCACGCGCGACGCCGCCATGAAGAAGATGGTGGAAGACCCACGCATGGACCCGTCCACACCCGGCAATCCCCCCATGCCCTTCGACGGCAAGCGCATGATCTTTGGCGGCTTCGAACAGGTGGTCGAAGTGAAGGCCTGAACGGCGGTGCGACGTCCCCACCTGGACGTGGGATGCGCCACGGCGGGCGTTTGACGCAGACCGGGGCGCCCAGGCAAGGGGTTGCGTGCCAGCACGCAAGTTTCCCGTTCCGGCTCCAACTGGTACCGCACCCCCGCCCGCGACGATGCAGGCCGACCGACCGCTGTAGGGCGCCGATTTCAGGACAGCGGATGTCGGCTCAGGGTCGGTCACTGCCGACCGCGGGCGTCGGCTCTCCGGTCGCTCAACTTGGGGGTCAGCTTTCCGGCGGCGAGGTCGCTCACCCTTGCTGTCGCTGGCCAACCCTCTGCTGTCGTTTCGCTGCGCTCACCCAGGCGGCCGTGATGCAGCGGAAGCGGTCGATCGTGCCAACCCGCAGATTCGCATTTCATTCGAAGCCAAGGACACCACTGGGCGATGAGCACAAGCGTGCGCCCCTAACCGGTTAGCCCGTCAAATCCGGCCCCGAACGCTGCGGAAGGCACATCTTGTGCCGACAGCAGCGCATGTGCTGCAATCGAGCAGGTGAAAACACGTTGGGCGACACAGGAGGAGGCGTCATGATGGCTGACGAGCGTTCCGTTCAAGCGCACTACCGTACCGTGGGGTTGCTCGATCGCATCGTCGCTGGGTTGCGCGAAGCGGGCAAGGACCCTGGCGCGCCGACAGTGGACGACCTGGCCCCGGCCGATGAGTTTCACTCGGTCGGGCGCGTCGCCACGAAAGACCTCGCCGCGCTCGCCGCCCTCAAGCCAGGAACACGGGTGCTTGATGTCGGCAGCGGTCTGGGCGGCCCCGCGCGGTTCCTTGCCGCGACCTACGGCTGTGACGTCACCGGTATCGACCTTATGCCTGAGTTCTGCGCCGTGGCCACTGAGCTCTCCCGTCTCACGCGCCTCACGGAGTGGACACGATTTCGGCAAGGCAACGCATTGGCGCTACCGTTCGATGAGGGCGAGTTCGACTGCGTATGGACGATACAGATGCAAATGAACATCGCCGAGAAGCGCCAGCTTTACGGTGAAATCGCGCGCGTCCTGCGAGCCGGGGGTCAGTTCGTTTTTCAGGACATCTGTGCCGGCAACGGACGGCCGCTTGAGTTTCCCGTACCCTGGGCCAGCGAAGCCGACCAGAGCCACCTGATTCCACCGGAAGATCTGCGGATGCTGCTGGGTACATTAGGCCTGAAGGAACACACATTCCGGGATGTCTCTGCGACTGTTCTTGCCTGGCAGGACGCCAACCGACCGCCAGCGGGCACACCGCCTCCGCTTGGCATGCACCTAGTGCTCGGCGAGCGACATGCCGAGAAGCGTGGCAACTCCAGCCGTGCCTTGCGTGACGGGCGGATCGTGTACGTTCAGGGCGTGTTCCTTAAGCCCGCGTGAGCAACATTGACGAACACTCACGTCCTTCGCAGGCCTGCGGCGCCAGCGGGTGCCGTAACGGCGGCGCGACCGCCATTGAAGTCGCCCAACAATCCGTTCAACGCCGACGCGCCGCAAGCGGCGCGCGGGTTAACGGCACGTTGATCGGCAGCAATCTGGAAGATCGAGCGGCCGCTCTCAGTCTGGAGCGGGTCGTCGTGCTCCGATCGCCGAGCTCTGCTTCTGGACGGGTGTGTGAGATCCCGAACGGCCGCTTCGTAGAAGCGAAACAAGAAAATCAATGGCTGGACGTCCGGCTGCTTTGGAGCAACCCCGATGGCGGGTTTGGGTCGATTGCCGGCCTACGCGAACAGCGGCTGACCGGCCTCACGATTCATGAAGCTGGCTCGCCAGAAAGCAGGCACTCGCCGCAGGCTCCTTGCGCTGCATCGCGCTATCGAGAATGCGACGATGATGAAGAACGGCAACGGTATGTACCTTGACACCCGGTCCGGTGGCTTGGCTCGCTGCATCTCGTCATCAGAATTGACGATACGGGTGGCGTTCCTTCGCTGTACGGCAACCACGATCCAGGTTTGCGATCCCCGTCAAAATCAACGCGTGGCCAGCAGAACAGTACCCACCCTCGACGCGCCGATGCCGGGGAAGGGCGCGGGACCGACGGTCACGGCTCTGGCAACGACATCGCCATCACGTCTACGTCGTCGAACTGGCGGACCAGGTGTGGAACGAGCCTCGTTTCCGCGCAGCCAACCCGGACTACCAGCTGGGCAAGCCCTTCGTCTACGTCGGCATGACAGGACTCGATCCCGACCTGCGCTTCGACAAGCACAAGGCGGGAATCCAGGCGAATCAGTTCGTCTTCAAGTACGGCCTGCGCCTGCTACCCGCGCTGTACGAGGTCTACAACCCGATGCCCTACGAGGCTGCCCGCGAGATGGAGGTGGAACTGGCCATCGGGCTGCGCGAGGCCGGCTATGGCGTCTGGCAGGCCTGATGGCTGGCTGAAGGAATGCGCGCGCCCCGGTGCCTACCGCAGCGACGCCAGTCGCGCTGATGCTTCCTTCTTGCCCATGGTCCTGAGGGCCGCAATGGCCGGAAGGTGCCTGGCCCGAGGATGCGCCTTGCCTTCCTCCCAGTTGTAGATCGACTGGCCGGAAGCGCCCACCAGCAATCCGACGTCCGAAGCCGACAGGCCCAGTCTGCGTCGTTGCGACGCCAGACCCTTCGCGGTGAAGCGAAGCTTCTGCGCAGGCTGCGCCTGCACTTCGATCGGCACCGCTTTCGCATGGTCCTTGCTCAAGCGGCGAAGCTCGAGTTCCAACGCCTGAGCGCGCCGCTTCAGCGCGGCGATCTCGGCGCGGTACGTGGTGACGGATTTCTTGAGGCCCTCGGTCTCGGCGCGCACTTCCTTGCGGGCCAGGCGAGAGATCTCGGTCTTCAACAGGGATGCGATGTTGCTCATGCCCGTCATTGTGCGGCGGGGCGCGGCTGACGCGTTCTGCAGGGATCCACCGCATCGCGCACGAGCGACCGCGCCTAGAATGCGCGGCCCTCGCCCAGGGGCACCATCAACTCCTACATACAGACTCAATGGCAACTGCAAAGAAATCGATGACCAAGACTTTGGCCAAGAAGGCCGCTCCCGCGAAGAAGGCGGCCTCGACGCCGGGCAAGCCCGCCGCCGTCAAGCCCATCACCACGGCATTCAACAAGAGCAGCCTGGTCACGCACCTGGCCGAACTGGCCGCGGTCGAGGTCAAGGCGGTGCGGGCCATCATGGCCTCGCTGGAAGCGACGATCCTGGCCTCCGTGCACAAGAAGGGCTTGGGCTCGTTCACGCTGCCCGGTCTGCTGAAGGTCAACGTCGTCAACGTGCCGGCGAAGAAGAAGCGCACGGGCATCGATCCGTTCACCAAGCAAGAGCGCGTCTTCGCTGCCAAGCCGGCGACCGTGAAGATCAAGACGCGCGCGCTGAAGAAGCTGAAGGACGCGGCGCTCTGAGCTGACAAGACCGATGGTCGAGCTCGGGCCGGCGGCGGCATGCAGATGCTGCCGCCGGCCTTTGCTATTGGCGCCCCCTCGGTGCGGCGCCAGCCCCTGGCGCAAGGCTCAGGCCAGCGGCTGGCGCACCATCTCAAGAACCTTGCCGGCGTCCAGCGTGCGCGCCTGTTGCTGGATCTGCGGTAACGCCTGCTGCTGCATCTGCCTGGCGCTGCCCAGCAGGTCCTGATAGGTCTGCTGCAGAAGCGCCGTGCTCATCTGCCGACCCCCGCCGTAGTAGCGCACGGCCAACTGGCCCAGCGCGTAGGTGGTGGCAAAGCTCATCGCCATGCCCGTGCCCAGGCTGCCCGCGCCGCGGCCCAGCCCGCCCAGCACCGAACCCAGCAGGCCGCCCACCAGCTTGCGGCCGAACTGTTCCAGGTATTGCCCGGTCAGGCCCACGCCCGCGGTGGCGATGAACTCCTTGACCATGCCGGCGTCGATGTGGGTGATGCCGTGGGCCTGCGCGATGCCATGCACCAGCTTCACCTGCAGCGGGATGATGGCCATGCTGGCCCAGCTTTGCGGCAGCAGTTCCAGCGCGCCGCAGAGCACGGCGCGGTTGAAGATGCTCTTGTCCAGCGCCGCGCGGTCGATGGTGGCGCCGGCTGCGGCGCCGGCGCTCGCGGCTGTCGGCGCATCGGTCTCGCGCGCCAGGCCGTCGGCCTGGGTCTCGAAGCGGGTGTCCAGCGTGCCACCAAGTTCGGCCTTCAGGCTGGCCAGAAACTGGCGCTCGGCCGCAGTCTGCACGCCGTCGGCATCGCAGACGCACACCGCCAGCTCGTAGGCCAGCTGGCGGTGTTCCCGCGCCTTCAGGGCGGACACGGCCTCGCTCAGGCCCAGGCGCTTCAGCAGCACGTCCTGCATCAGCGCCGGAATGTTCAGCCCGGCGGCCTGGGCGCCCAGCGTGGCGGCGATGCGCTTGACTTCCTCGCGCTCGGCCTCGGCCTTTTCCCCATCGGCAAACGCCGCCAACAGCGCCACCGCGAGCAGGCCGCGTTGTTCTTCAGCAGTCATGGTCCTTCTCCTTCAAGGCATTCGGAACGAGCCGGGGATTGTCGGTCGGCACCGAAGCCCCTGAACAGCGCTGCCGTGGCGGACCGACCCCGATGCCGATCCGTAGACGCTGATTCATGCGCCACGCCCCGCGCGAACAGCCGAGCTGCGAACAGCGCGTCGGCCGCTACGCGCGCCTCCACAACGCGACGTACGCGGCCACGCTCGCCGAGGTCAGCAGCAGCATGAGCAGCGCGAGGCCGCGGGCATCGGTGTGCGGCACCCAACCCGACCGTCCAGCCGGCGAGCGCGCCCAACAGCTGCTGCGTGACGCCGGCCACGCCGGCGGCGGCGCCGGCGAGCGCCGGCACCAGGCCGACGGTGCCGCCCAGCGCGGCCGGCATCAGCAAGCCGTGCCCGATGCCCAGCAGCATCAGCGGCAACGCGATCCCGAGCGGGTGATTCCAGCCGGCCAGTGCCAGCGCGAGCATCAGGCCGACGCCGGCTCAGCGAGAACGCCTGCCCGATGCCCGATCATCAGGCGGTCGCCGAGTCGGTGCGCGAGGCGCGTGGTCACGAAGTTGCCGACGATGTAGGCGCCGGGGACGCACATCACGTACAAGCCGATGCGACCCGGCGTCACGCCCTGCTGCGCAAAGACCAGCGGCGCGCCGGCGAGGAACGCATAGAAGGTCGCGGTCGCACCGCCGACCAGCAGCACGTGCGCGATGAAGCCGGGTTCGCGCGCCAGGCGTGCGTAGGCGCGACCCATCGCGCTCAGCCAGTGCGGCCCGTCGGCAGAGGCCCGCGATGCGTCGCGGGGCAGGACCCGCCACGCCGCCACCGCGAGCAACAGCCCGATGGCGAGCGTGAGCCAGAACGGCGCACGCCAGCCGAGCGCTTCGTGCAACTGCCCACCGATCAGCGTACCGGCCGGTGGGCACAGGCCCATCGTCATGCCGATGCCGGCCATCATGCGCGTGCGTGCCGCCCCCTCGAAGAGATCCTGCACCAGGGCACGGCCCACCACCATGCCGGCCGCGGTGCCGGCACCCTGCAGCGTGCGCGCGACGACCAGCGTCGCGATGTGGTCGGCGAGGGCGGCCAGCAAGGTGCCGAAGAGCGTGATCGCCAGGCCGGCGAGCAAGCACGCGGCGGCGGCCGAGGCGGTCCGACAGCGGGCCGTACACCAGTTGCAGCAACCCGTAGGCCGCGACGTAGCCGCTGAAGGTCAGCTGCACCATCGCCTGGGTGGTGCCGAAGGCGCCACCCCACTCGGCCATCGACGGGATGCAAAGCGTCATCGCGAGCAACCCGAACGCCAGCTGGCCCAGGATCTGTGCGATCAGCGCAGGCTGTGGCGGATCGCGCGGTGGCGATGAACTCATGGGCGGGCAAACAGTCCTCGTCGGCGTGGACACCGATTCTGGCGCGGCGCAGATTGCTCGTCGGACGCGGATTGTCTGAATCAGTCGACAGCCGGCTTGTGGCTTGCTATCGCGACTCGGGCTGCCACAGCCAAGAAGAGCCTGCTGTTTGCATCTGGCGCAGTTGGTAGTACTGTTGCAGTTCAGGAAGCGCCATGCGAAAAGCCGTATTCATCTTCTTTCTCGCGCTGGGCATCGCGATGGGCGCGTTGGCCACGCGAGGGGACGACTGGGGCCTGAGCGCCGTCATGATGGCGGTCGGTGCGTTGTTTGGCGCTGCCGTTGGCGGTGGCCTGGCGAACATCGGTAAGCCGCAGCGATGGCAGGCGCTTCGCACAGAGGACGAGATCGATCCTATTCCTGGCATGGGCACATCGAGCCGCGATCTTGCTGCGAACTATTGGCGAGACAAGGGCTCACCGCCATTCACCCGAATGCCAGATGCTGAGCCGGATCGACACATGTTCGATCCCGACAAAGTCGGCTGACCGAGTTACTCTTTTCGAAGTGCGTCTTTGACGGCTTGGCGAGCGTCATCGATCATGCCTGCGGCATCCTCCTTGACCTGCTTCCCGGTTTGCTTCATCAGCGACTGTTTGGATGAGAGAGTGCCGTCCGGCCCGCGTGTGACTTGCGCGTTCCGATCGAAAACCTCTCCCTCCGCGGCAGTTGCCGATCGAACGCGCGCCCCCTGATCGCGGACGGTACTGCGCACGTCGGAAGCCGCCTGCGGAGCGTCCCTCTTGATTTGGGCGGCGCCCTCGAACTGCACCACCTTGCTCTTGTTCTGTCCATGGTGCGCGGATACATCCCGCTCAAGCGCAGGATCTACGGCCGCCTCGTTGTGACGAGTCCGCATTTCTTCGAACGAACTCGGGATGCCGGTTGCATCGG
>CAVURQ010000027.1:0-76856 GCA_963743935.1 uncultured beta proteobacterium
CGAGATCGGGCGTTCGGGGTCGAGCTGAATTGGGTAGCTTGCTACGATCCTCGCATGAGGTCGCTGTCACCCGCGTGCTGGAGCGGACGGCGACATCAGCGGGCAGTTCGTGTCATCGAAGTCTGAAGTGCCGGCTCGAAGCGGCGAACTCCAAAGCCACACTACCGGGCGCTCGTGGGGCCGCGGTCGCGGCTCGCGCGATGACTGGGGAGCAAGCCAAGATGAAGCCAGAAACGTTGATGCGAGCGTATCTCGAGGAGGTTGTAGCCCCGGGTCGGCTGGAGCTGATCGAGGAACTGTCCAACGCGGACATGGTGGACGAGGCCAACCAAGCGTTCGGTGGTCCACCGGGTCGGGCCGGTCTGGTAGCCCACGTAAAGGGTTTCCGCCGCAACATTGGTGACCTGGGAGTCACCGTCGAGCGCATAGTGGCTGGCGACAACTCAGTTGTGGCATGGTGGTCCTTTACAGGCCTCCTTACCGGGGCTTGGCTTGGTCGGGCGCCCACTGGCAAGCCCATCCGGGGTTCAGTGTTCAGCTTCTTCGAGCTTGTTGACGGTCGGATCGATCGATACCGGCTTTTCCTCCATGCCGAGTTCCCGGAATCCGTCGTTTTGGACACGTCCCGTCCGAATCTCGGGATGACATGACAGGACCAGCGACCGCCCGTTTAGCCGCGCGCCAAATACTCCACCGCCCGCTGCACCCCACCCTGCCCGATCGGCACGCCCTGCACGCGCAGCGCGGCCTCCACGCCACCCAGCGCGCCCAGCACCATCGCGGCGTTGATGTCGCCCATGTGGCCGATGCGGAACACGCGGCCGGCGAGCGGGCCCAGGCCGCCGGACAGCGACACCTGGAAGCGCTCGCGCGCGACCGTGCGCAGCGCTTCGGGGTCGACACCGGCGCGCACCGCCACCGCGGTGACCGAATGGGAACGGCATTCCGGCGGCTGGCAGAAGAAGCTCAAGGCGCCGCCCTCGCTCCAGCCCTGCACGGCGGCCTGCACCGCGCCGGCCAGTTGCCGGTGGCGCGCGAACACGGCGTCGAGGCCCTCGTGAAAGATCAGCTGCAGCGCGGCCTGCATGCCGAACAGCAGGTTGATCGGCGGCGTGCCGCAGAACTTGCGGTACGACAGCGCGTCGCGGCGGCGGCCCCAGTCCCAATAGAAACGCGGCGCCGGGTTGCTCTCGGCCGAGGCGCGGGCACGCTCGTTCACCGCCACGAAGCCCAGGCCCGGCGGCAGCATCAGGCCCTTCTGCGATGCGCCCACCACCACGTCGGCGCGCAGCGTGTCCATGTCGAAGGGCACCACGCCCAGCGAGGCCACCACGTCGACGACGAACAGCGCCGGGTGCCCCGCAGCGTCGATGGCGGCGCGCAGCGAGCGCAGGTCGCTGGTCACGCCGCTGGCGGTGTCGGTGTGCACGCAGAACACGGCGACGATCTCGTGGCGCTTGTCGTCGCGCAGCGCCTGCTCCACCGCCGCTGCGTCGATGGGCTGGCCCTCGGTCCAGGGCGTGCGTATGACCTTGGCGCCCAGCGCCTCGGTCTGGATGGCCCACGATTCGGAGAAGTGCCCGGTGCCAGGGATCAGCGCGCTGCGCCCCGGCCCCAGCAGGTTGGCGGCCACCGCCTCCCAGGCGCCGTGGCCGTTGGCGACGTACATCAGCACGTCGGCCTGCTGCGTGTGCAGCAGCCGCTTCAGGCCGTGCTCGCACTCGGCGATGGTCGGGTCCAGGCGCGGGTCGGCCAGGTCCACCGGCTGGCGGCTCATCGCGTGCAGCACCTCGTCGGGCAGGCGCGTCGGGCCGGGTGAATGCAGCGCGCGCTGGCCGGGGATGCGGGGGAATGGGCTCATGGGTGCGAGGCTTGTGTCGTCGTGCGGTGCGCGAAGGCTAGCGCAAAGCGGTGCCCGCTCGAATCCGCCGCGCACGACGCGCGGCGTGGCGCTTCAGTTCAAGGCCGGCAGCCAGGTGGCCAGCTTCGGGAAGATCAGCAACAAGCCCCACCGCCACCAGCTGCAGGATCATGAACTGCACCATGCCGGCGTAGATGTCGCGCATCTCCCACTGCGGCACGACGCCCTTCAGGAAGTACGCCGACAGCGCCACCGGTGGCGACAGCCAGGCGGTCTGCAAGGTCACCGCCACCAGCGTGCAGAACCAGATCAGGTCGATGCCGGCGGCCTGCACGATGGGCAGCACGATGGGCACGACGATCAGCACGATCGGCACCCATTCCAGCGGCCAGCCCAGCACGAAGATCAAGGCCAGGATGACCATCAGCATCAACATCGGCGGCAGCGAAAGGGACAACAGCCCCTGCGCGATGAAGTCGGCACTGCCCAGGCGCGAGAACACCGCACCGAACAGGTTGGAGGCCGTCACCAGCAGCAGGATCATGCTGGAGATCTCCAGCGTGGAATACACCGAGCGGCGCAACTTCTCCCAGCTCATGCGCCCCGAACCGACGGTGAGCACGAAGGTGGCCGCCGCACCCACGGCACCGGCATCGGTGGGTGTGGCGATGCCGGCCAGGATCACGCCCAGGGTGGACAGGATGACGACGATGACCGGCAGCACGCCGATGGCCAGATCGCGGATCACCGGGCCCATCGACTTGGGCCGCATCTCCAGTGGCAGCGCCGGGCCCAGGCTCGGGTTGAGCCAGCAGCGCACCAGCGTCCAGGCGATGAACAGGCCCGACAACATCAGCCCGGGCAACACCGCGGCGGCAAACAGGTCGGTGGCAGGCACGCCGACCACCGGGCCCATGACGATCAACATCACCGACGGCGGGATGAGGATGCCGAGCGTGCCGCCGGCGGTGATGGCACCGGCGGACATCTTCGGGTCGTAGCCGCTCTTGATCATCGACGGCCCGGCCATCACGCCCAGCAGCGTGACGGACGAGCCGACGATGCCGGTGGCGGCGGCGAAGATGGTGGCGGTGATCAGCACCGCCAGGTACAGCGAGCCGTTGAGATTGGCCAGCAACTGCTGGATGCCGTTGAACAACCGCTCCATGATGCCGGACTGCTCGAGCAGGAAACCCATGAACAGGAAGAACGGAATCGCCGCGAGCACGGTGTCCTTCATCACTCCCAAGGTTTGCAGAACGGCCAGGTCGAAGACGACAGGGCCGAGCGCGATGAAGCCGGCGCCCAGCGCCACCGCACCGAGCGTGAAGGCGATCGGGAAGCCGATGAAGATGACGGCGAACAGAACGGCCAGCGCGACCAGGCCCAGCACCTCGTTGCTCATGTGAGCACCCTAGGCGCTGCGCGCCGTCCCGCCAAGCGGGAGCGTTCGCCTTGGGGCTGCCCGGCGGGCTCACACCAGCACCTCCGACGGCGCAGCGCCATGCGCGGTCCGGCCAATGCCCGAAGCGGATCGCATGGGCGCACTTCAGGCATTCGCTGAAGCCCTGGATCAGCAGCAGCAGCCCGGTCAGCGGCATCATCAGCTTGAAGGGCCAGGTGATCGGCTGCCAGGAACTGCTGACGAAGGTTTCGTTCGTGACCCAGGCCTTGACGAAGTAGCCCCAGCCGACAAACAGGAACACACCGGCAAAGGGCAGCAACATCAGCAGGTAACACACCAGGTCGATCCAGGCCTGGCGCCGCGGCGACCAGTTGGCATAGAACGAATCGGTGCGCACATGGCCGCGCCGCTGCAAGGTGAAGGCCGCGCCAAGCATGAAGAAACTGCCGTACAACATGAAGGTCATGTCGTAGGCCCATTGCGTGGGCGCATTGAACACGTAGCGCGACACCACTTCATAACAAAGCGACAGCACCATCGGCACGATCAGCCAGGCCGCCAGGCGGCCCGACCCGATCGCGATGCGGTCCAGGCGCCTGGACAGCGCGGCCAGCGGCGAATCCCCGATCATTTGGCGTTGGGCGATTCCATGCCGAGGTTGTAGTAAAGGCCGTTGATCTTGTTCCAGTACGGCACCACCAGCTTGGCGAATGTGCGCTGCGACTCCAGCACCTCCTTGAAGAAGGCGTTCTTCGCCGCCTCGCGCTCGTAGATCACGTTGGTGGCCTTGATGAAGGCCGGGAAGATGTCCTTCGGCGTGTCGTGGATCGTCACCTTGTGCTCGGTCTTCAGCTTCTCCACCGCCAGCGCGTTGCGGTAGACATTGAAGGTGTAGGTTTCGGTCATCGAGGACATGGCCGCGTCTTCGACGATGGCCTTCAGGTCGGGCGTCAGCTTGTTCCACACCGTCTTGTTGATCAGCAGCTCGGCCACGTCGGTGGACTGGTGCAGGCCCTGCAGGTAGTAGTGCTTGAAGACGTTGTGGAAGCCCAGCGCCATGTCGTCGGCCGGCCCGATCCATTCGGCCGCGTCGAGCACGCCGCGCTGCGCCGCGGGCACGATCTCGCCGCCCGGCATGGCCACGGCGTTGACGCCCATCTCCTTGAAGATCTCGCCCACCAGCCCCGGCGGCGAGCGGTACTTGAGCTTCTTCATGTCGTCGAGCGAATTGATCGGCGTCTTGAACCAGCCCAGCGGGTCCGGACCCATCGGCTGCACCATCAGCGGCTCGATGTTGAGCTTGAGCACGTCCGCGTAGAACTTCTTGAACAGCGCATTGCCACCGCCCTGATACAGCCAGGCGACGTGCGACAGCTGGTCCATGCCGGTGCCGCCGCCGGCGGCGGGGTTGGAGAACAGGCCGGCGGCCGTGTTCTTGCCCGACCAGTAGTGCGTCCAGGCATAACCGCCGTCGACCACGCCCTTGTCCACCGCGTCGACGATCTCGAAGGCCGCGACCACCGCGCCGTCGGGCAGCATCTCCATCTTCAGCCGGCCGTTGGACATCTTGTCGACGCGGTCGGCCATGCGTTTCATCAGGTCGAAGTAGATGCTCGAGCTGGGCACCGCGGTCTGGATCTTCAGGCGCGTCACGGCTTGCGCGAACGCCGGCCCGGCGACGAGTGCGCCGGCCGAGCCGATGGCGGCGGCACCTGCGCCCAGCGCCAGGCGCCGGGTCGGGTTGTGGGATTGATTCATGCTTCGTGTCTCCTTGCTGGTTGCCTGTTGAAACTCCGGGGCCTTGCGGGCCCCGCCTTGAAAACGCCCTCAGTGCTGCCGCGCATCCTGCCGGATCATGTCCGACGCCTTCTCCGCCATCATCACCGCCGCGGCATTGGTGTTGCCCGACACCAATGTGGGCATGGCCGAACAATCGACCACGCGCAGGCCCTGCAGTCCATGCACGCGCAATCGATCGTCGACCACGGCCAACGCATCACGGCCCATGCGGCAGGTGCCGGTGGGGTGGAAGATGGTGGCGCCCTGCTCGCGGCAGAAGGCCAGCAGCGCCGCGTCGTCCTTCGCATCCGGCCCTGGTTTCACTTCGCGCTTCACATAGGGGCGCATGGCCGCTGCGGCGGCAATCGCACGCGCCGCCTTCACGCCAGCCACGGCCGTGCGGCGGTCGAGCTCGGTGTCCAGGTAGTTGGGCTGCATCGCAGGCGGCTCGAAGGGGTCGGCGCTGCGGATGCGCACATGGCCGCGCGATTCGGGTCGCAGCTGGCACACCGACATGGTGAACCCGGAGAACGGGTGCACCTTGCCACCGGCCATGTCGGCCGACAGCGTGGCCACGTGGAACTGGATGTCGGGTGTGGCGGCCACCGGCCGGCCTGCATCGTCGAGCAGCGCACGCATGAAACAGCCGCCCTGGTTGATGCCCACCGCCAGCGGGCCGGTGCGCTGCAACAGCCATTGCAGACCGATGCGTGCCTTGCCCCACAGCGAGTTGAGCTGGTCGTTGGTGGTGATCGGCCGGGTGCACTCGTAGCTCAGGCGCACCTGCAGATGGTCCTGCAGGTTCTCGCCCACACCCGGCAGCGCATGGCGCACCTCGATGCCGTGCTGCTGCAACAGCGCGGGTGGGCCGACGCCCGAGAGTTGCAGCAACTGCGGCGACTGGATCGAGCCTGCGGCCAGCAGCACCTCGGCACGTGCACGCGCCTGCTTGATCACGCCGCCCTGGCGATAGCTGACACCGACCGCGCGCCGGCCTTCGAAGAGCACGCCGCTGGCCTGCGCGTCGGTTTCGATGCGCAGGTTGGGACGCGTGCGTGCCAGCGTGAGGTAGGCCTTGGCCGTGCTGCAGCGCCAGCCCTTCCAGGTGTTGAGCTGGAAATAGCCGGCGCCTTCCTGTCGCGCACCGTTGAAATCGTCGGTGCGCGGCACGCTGAGCGGACCGATCTGCTGGGCGCCGTCGATGAAGGCTTCGATCAGCTCGTGCCTGGCACCGATGTCCGACACCTTCAAGGGCCCGTCGCCGCCGTGGAACGCGACATTGCCGCGCTGATTGCCTTCGCTGCGCACGAAGTACGGCAGCACATCGGCGTAACCCCAGCCGGCATTGCCGAGCGCGGCCCAGTGGTCGTAGTCCTCGCGCTGGCCGCGGATGTAGATCAGGCCGTTGATCGAACTCGACCCGCCGAGCGTCTTGCCGCGCGGCCAGTAGATCCTGCGGCCATTCATGTTGGCTTCGGGCTCGGTATGGAAACACCAGTTGTAGGTGGGGCTCCACATCGTCTTGCCGTAGCCGATGGGCAGGTGGATCCACAACGAGCGGTCGGCAGGCCCGGCCTCGAGCAGCAGCACCCGCGTGGCGGCGTCCTCGCTCAGTCGCGACGCCAGCACACAACCCGCAGAACCCGCGCCCACCACGATGTAGTCGTACTCCTGCGTCATTCAGCTGCCCGTGTGCACCGTCGGCGTGCCGGGGGACCACACCACGGCGGTATTCGAAAATGGAACGAATCGATCCGGTTTAATGCTGATGTTAGGGCAGGCGATTTCGCAACACAATGCGCCGCCGTCCCACGTTTTCCCCTACATGCCGCGCCTCAAGTCGACCTTACCCGAGCCGCAGACCGCCCCCGCCAGCGGCTCGTCGGCCGAGCGCAGCCTGCGCCTGCTGGCGCTGCTGGCCAAGGAAGGCCGCGCGCTGTCGCTGGCCGAACTGGCGCTGCGCCTGGGCCTGCCGAAGGCCACCACGCACCGCCTGTGCACACAACTGCAGGACAGCGGCTTCCTGGCGCGCGACATCGACGAACGCTGCTTCGCCGTCGGCCCGGCGCTGCGCCGCCTGGCCTTCGACACGCTGAACCACGGCGTGGTGCGCGGCCTGCGCCACGAGGTGCTGGCCGCGCTGGTGACGAAGGTGGGCGAGACCTGCAACTTCACCACGCTGGACGGCACACAGGTGCTCTACATCGACCGCGTCGAGGCGCAGTGGCCGCTGCGGCTGACGCTGGACGTGGGCTCGCACGTGCCGCTGCACTGCACCGCCAGCGGCAAGCTGTTCCTGGCGGAGATGCCGGCGGCCGAACGCGAGACGCTGATCGCGCAACTGCCGTTGACGCGCATGACGCGCCACACCCTCACCAGTGCCAAGGCGCTGAAGGCCGAGTGCGAGGCCATCGCCGCGCAGGGCCATTCCTGCGACCGCGAGGAGTTCATCGCCGGGCTCATCGCCGTGGCCGTACCGGTGCGGGACGCGGCCGGGCTCGCGCGTGCGGCCATTGCGCTGCACGCGCCGAGCGCACGCCTGTCGCTGGCCGAGGCGCAGCGCCAGCTGCCGGCGCTGCGCGCAGCGGCGCTGCGCATGAGCTCACTTCTCTAGGCACGACACCTGCAATCCGGTGCGGGCCGGGATGCGGCCCAAATAGGGCATGCTTCGGCGATGCGCAGTGAGACCACAATCGAGCCCACACCCACGGAGAACCGCCGATGAGCACGAAGCAGCCCACCATCATCTACACGCTGACCGACGAGGCGCCGCTGCTGGCGACCTGGGCCTTCCTGCCGATCATCCGCACCTTCACCGCGCCGGCCGGCATCGAGGTCGACGACGAGCGACATCTCGGTGGCGGCGCGCATCCTGGCCGAGTTCCCCGACTACCTGAGCGACGAGCAGAAGCGTGCCCGACAACCTGGCCGAACTCGGCCGGCTGACCCTGCAGCCGGACACCAACATCATCAAGCTGCCCAACATCAGCGCCTCGGTGCACCAGCTGATCGGCGCGATCAAGGAGCTGCAGGCACGCGGCTACAAGATCCCCGACTTCCCCGAGGACCCGAAGACCGACGAGGAGAAGGCGATCCGCGCCCGCTACTCCAAGATGCCTGGGCAGCGCCGTCAACCCGGTGCTGCGCGAAGGCAACTCCGACCGCCGCGCGCCGCTGGCGGTCAAGAACTACGCCCGCAAGCATCCGCACTCGATGGGCGAATGGAGCCAGGCCTCGCGCACCCACGTGGCGCACATGAAGACACGGCGACTTCTACCACGGCGAGAAGTCGATGACGCTGGACAAGGCGCGCGACGTGCAAGATGGAACTGCGTCACCAAGAGCGGCAAGACCATCGTGCTCAAGCCGAAGGTGTCGCTGCTGGCCGGCGAGATCATCGACAGCATGTTCATGAGCAAGAAGGCGCTGTGCGACTTCTACGAAGAGCGAGATGGAGGACGCGCGCAAGACCGGCGTGATGTTCTCGCTGCACGTCAAGGCGACGATGATGAAGGTCTCGCACCCGATCGTCTTCGGCCATGCGGTGCGGATCTTCTACAAGGACGCCTTCGAGAAGCACGGCAAGCTGTTCGACGAGCTGGGCGTCAACGTCAACAACGGCATGGTCAACCTGTACGACAAGATCGCCAGCGCTGCCGGAGCTCGAAGCGCGAAGAGATCATCCGCGACCTGCACGCCTGCCACGAGCACCGCCCGGAACTGGCGATGGTCGATTCGGCCAAGGGCATCACCAACCTGCACGCGCCGAACGACGTCATCGTCGATGCCTCGATGCCGGCGATGATCCGCATCGGCGGCAAGATGTGGGGCGCCGACGGCCGCCCGAAGGACACCAAGGCGGTGATGCCGGAGAGCACCTTCGCCCGCATCTACCAGGAGATGATCAACTTCTGCAAGACCAACGGCAACTTCGACCCGGTGACCATGGGCACGGTGCCGAACGTCGGCCTGATGGCGCAGCAGGCCGAGGAGTACGGCTCGCACGACAAGACCTTCGAGATCCCGGAAGACGGCGAGGCGCGCATCGTCGACATCGCCACCGGCGAAGTGCTGCTGGTGCAGAACGTCGAGGCCGGCGACATCTGGCGCATGTGCCAGGTGCAAGGACGCGCCGATCCGCGACTGGGTCAAGCTGGCCGTCACGCGCGCCCGCAATTCCGGCATGCCGGCGATGTTCTGGCTCGACCCGTACCGTCCGCACGAGAACGAGCTGATCAAGAAGGTGCAGACCTACCTGAAGGATCACGACACCAGCGGGCCTGGACATCCAGATCATGTCGCAGGTGCGCGCCATGCGCTACACGCTGGAGCGCGTGGTCCGCGGCCTGGACACCATCTCGGTGACCGGCAACATCCTGCGCGACTACCTGACCGACCTGTTCCCGATCATGGAACTGGGCACCAGCGCCAAGATGCTGTCGATCGTGCCGCTGATGGCCGGCGGCGGCATGTACGAAACCGGCGCCGGCGGCTCGGCGCCGAAGCACGTCAAGCAGCTGGTCGAGGAAAACCACCTGCGCTGGGATTCGCTCGGCGAGTTCCTGGCGCTGGCGGTGTCGCTGGAAGAACTGGGCATCAAGACCGGCAACGCCAAGGCCAAGCTGCTGGCCAAGACGCTGGACGCCGCCACCGGCAAGCTGCTCGACAACAACAAGTCGCCGTCGCCGACGACCGGCGAGCTGGACAACCGCGGCAGCCAGTTCTACCTGGCGATGTACTGGGCGCAGGAGCTGGCCGCGCAGACCGAGGACAAGGACTTGCAGGCGCAGTTCGCGCCGCTGGCCAAGGCGCTGACCGAGAACGAGCAGAAGATCGTCGAGGAGCTGACGGCCGTGCAGGGCAAGCCGGTCGACATCGGCGGCTACTACCTGGTCGATGCGGCGAAGGCCGAGGCGGTGATGCGCCCGAGCCCGACGCTGAACGCCTTGCTGTCGGCAGCGGGCTGATCGCTTCGGTGCAGGGCGGCGCCAGCGAGGCGGGCGGCACACGCTGACTGCGTCGATCAGGCGCTCAGGCTGCGACGGGGATCGGGTTCGACCGTAGGCCGCGCCCTGTCGGCTGGCCGTATGCTGCGCTCGGCCGCGCGCTGCGGCTGCGTGTACCCGCTGCAACATCAGGAGACATCAACGATGCGAATCCCCGGCCGCCCCACCCGCCGCCATTTCGTCGCCGGCTCGACCGCCCTGACGGCCACACTGTGCGCCACGATCGTGGCGCCCACGGCGTGGGCCCAGGCGACGAAGTTCCCGTCGCGCCAGATCCGCATCGTGGTGCCCTTCGCACCCGGGGGGCTGACCGATGCCTACGCCCGGCTGTTCGGCGAGGCGCTGACCGAGCAACTCGGCGCCTCCGTGCTGGTGGAAAACAAGACCGGTGCCGGCGCGGTGATCGGCATCGACGCGGTCGCCAAGGCGCCGCCTGACGGCTACACGCTGCTGGTCACGACCACCGGCACGGTGATGCAGAACCGCGTGCTCTACACCAAGCTGCCCTACAACCTGGACAAGGACCTGACGCCGATCGCCGTCTTCCCATCGGGGCCGCTGGTGGTGGCCGTGGCGCCGAACGTGCCGGCGCGCAACATGAAGGAGTTCGTGGACTGGGCCAAGGGCAAGGAGCTGTCGATGGGCTCCTACGCGCCGGGCTCCTATCCGCAGATGATTGCCGACCTGCTGAACCGCCGCGACGGCCTGAAGATTCAGAGCGTGCACTACCGCGGCGAATCGCCGATGTGGGTGGACGTGGCCAGCAGCCAGACGCAGATCGCGGTGGGCAGCGTGCAGGCCTTCAACACGGTCTCGACGCGCGGCGTCAAGCCGATCGGCGTGACCGGCAATTACCGCAGCCCGAAGCTGCCCGATGTGCCGACGCTGATCGAACAAGGCATCACCGATCCGCTGGTTGCGCTGGAAGGCGGCCTGGTGCTGATGGCGCCGACCGGCACGCCGGAAGCCGTGCTGCAGACGCTGTCGCGCGTGGTCGTCAAGAGCGCGGAAAGCCCGCAGTGCGGCCAAGTTGCGCGAGAACTTCGGCATCCCGAACAAGCCGAAGAACCTGGCCGAGACCCGGGCCGACTGGGAGCGCGCGGTGCCGGCGTGGATCAAGGCCGCGGTGGACCTGGGCATCAAGCTGGACTGACGGCGCGATCGCGACGTCAGGTTCGGGCAGGTCGCGGGCCTCGCAACGCCCGCCAGGCCAACACCGCGCCCACCACCGCGCAGGCCATCAACACCGCCGCCAGCCCCGGCAGGCCTGCCCGGTCGAACAGCCACCCACCCAGCGCCGGACCACCCGCCGTGCCCGCCGTATAGGCAGTGACGAGCAGGCCCATGGCCTTGACCAGTGCGCTACCGCCGAGTTGATGACCCAGCTCGATCACCACCAGCGTGTAGATCGCCCCGCCGACACCGCCGAGCACGAACCCGACCGGCCACAGCGCCTGTCGCGGCGCGTACGCCCAGACCCACAACGCCAGCGTGGCCAGCAGCACCAACAGCCAGGCCAACGCCATGGCGCGGCCGAGGCCGATACGATCGGCCAGCGCGCCGAACGGCGCCTGCATCAGCGCGCTGCCTGCCCCTATGAAGGCGCCCAGCCAGGCGGCCAGTTGCAGTTCGAACCCCAGACGCATGGCGATGGACGGCAGCAGCGAGGACACGCCGCTTTCCATCAGCCCGCTGACCGCCACCACGGCGGCCAGCGGCAGCGCCATCGCGCGCCAGGCCGGCGTGGCACCAGCGCCTTCGGCCGGCTCGGCCGATGCGCTCGTCGATGTGCCGGGCGCGCCAGTGGACGGCGCAGGCACACCCAGCAAAGGCCAGGCGCAGCCAAAGCCGGCGACCATCAACCCCAGGCCGACGTGCAGCGGCGAGACGCCCAGCCATAGCGACAGCGGCAACAGCGCCGGCCCGGCCAGCATGCCCAGGCCGACAGAGGTTTCGAACAGGCCGATCAGCCAACCGCGCCGTTCGCGCGGCGCGGCCTCGGCCAGCCAGGCCTCGCCGCCGACCCAGACCAGACCGCCGCCAAAACCCATGATGGCCGAAGCGGCCAGCCAACCGGCATAGGACGCGTGCGGCAGCAGGCTGGCCACGGCCAGCGCCGAGATGGCCATCGCCGCCAGAAAGCAGCGCGCATGGCCGAGCCGATGCACCACGGCATGCGCCAACAGGCTGGCGACGAAGATGCCGACCCAGAAGGAAGAGGCCATCGCGCCGACGGCGAAGGCGCTGGCTCCTCGTTCGGTCAAGGTCAACGCCAGGTGCAGCAACACCACGAACTCGGCCGCCACGAACAGGAAGTACACGCCGGGAATCAACCACAGCGCGGCGGGAAAGGGCGTTTCGGTCTCGGCCTGCGACATGCGAAAGGCGCGCCTACGAAGCGCGCCCGTACTGCAGCGCCATCAGCAGGCCGATCAGCACCGGCTGGTGCAGCATGTAGAAGCTCAAGGACCAACGGCCCAGCAGCGGCCAGCGGCCGGGCCGGCGCGGCCAGCGTGCCGCTCAGCCAATGCGGCCGAGCGTGCAGCAGCCACTGGCCCGCGGCCAGGCCGAACAGCACCACGCCCAACCAGGGCAGCACGGGCGCGAAATCCTCGGTCACCGGCTTGCTCGTGACCAGGCCGACCCAATTCGTCCAGCGCGAATCGAAGAAGGGGTGCTGCACCCAGAACGGCAACAACAGGCACAGCGCACCCAGCGGCCACAAGCCGCGCCGCAGCGGTGCCGCCAGCCGCGCCAGCACCAGCATCACCGCAATGCCGTGCAGCACGCCGAAGCTGATCCAGCTCTTGGGAAACATCCAGGCCGAGCCGATGCTCACCAGCAGCGCGCAGCCCGCGATCTGCGCCCAACGCTTCCAGAACCTCGGCCAGGTCTGGCCAGCATGCAGCGCCGCAGCCAGCGACAGCCCGGCGCAGAACATGAACAGGCTGACGATGCAGGCGCGCTGCACGGTCCACAGCGGGTCGGTGTAGAAGTTCTGCCGTGGGTCGAGCCAGCGGAAGTGGTTCAGGTCGAAGGCGAGGTGGAACAGCGCCATCCACACGATGGCCACGCCGCGCAGCGCGTCCAGGCGCTCGAAACGGGGGGCGAGCGAGCGCGACTGCGGCGTGCGAATCGGCTCCTATTCGACAGTGGCAAGGGTCTATGCATCAGAATCCTTCAAGTCCCGCATCGTAGGTCCAGTAGAACCTGTCCACCGCCGCACCATGACCACAGCGCCCTCCTCCCATTACCGTAGCGTGTTCCACCCGGATCTTTTCAAGGGCCAGGTGCACTGGGTCACCGGCGCCGGCAGCGGCATCGGCCGCTGCGTGGCACATGAACTGGCCGCGCTGGGCGCGACCGTCGTCCTCAGCGGACGCACGCAGGAAAAGCTCGATCGCGTGGCGGCCGAGATCACCGAGGATGGCGGGCACTGCGACAGCGCGGCCTTCGACATCCGCGACGAAGACGCCGTCAAGGCCGGCGTGGCCGCGGTGGTGGCCAGACACGGCGCCGTGCATGGCCTGGTGAACAACGCCGGCGGGCAGTTCCCCTCGCCGCTGGCCATGATCAGCAAGCGCGGCTTCGACGCGGTGGTGGCCAACAACCTGACCGGCGGCTTCCTGATGATGCGCGAGCTGTTCAACCAGAGCATGCAGGCACACGGCGGCGCCATCGTCAACATGACGGCCGACTTCCGCAACGGCATGCCCGGCATGGCCCACTCCGGCGCAGCGCGTGCCGGCACCGCCAACCTGACGCAGACGGCGGCCTTCGAATGGGCGCATGCGGGCGTGCGCGTGAATGCCGTCGCCCCAGGCTGGGTCGCCTCCAGCGGCATGGACAGCTATCCGGAGGCGATGCGCCCGATGATCAAGAACCTGAAGCGGTTCGTGCCGCTGCGCCGCTTGGCCACCGAGGCCGAGATCAGTGCGGTCATCGTCTTCCTGCTGTCGCCCGGCGCGGCCTTCGTCACCGGCATCACCGTGCCCATCGACGGCGGTGCGCCGCTGGGCAATGCGGCCTTCCCGACACCGGACCATCAGCGCTCGGTGCCCTTCGACGGCTTTCACCGCGCCGTCACACCCGAGGTGCTGAAGTAGTGGCCGCGCTCCATCCCCGCCGCCGCATCGAAGGACAAGCATGAGCGATTCCACCTTGCTGGTGCGCAGCGATGCCGGGGTGATGCACCTCACCTTGAACCGGCCCGAGCTGCGCAATGCCATGTCGCTGGCCATGGTGCTGGAGTTGCGCACGGCGCTGGCACAGGCCGAAGCCGACGGCCACACCCGCGTGGTCGTGCTGCGCGGCGCGGGAGGGCACTTCTGCGCCGGCGCCGATCTGGCCGACATGGCGGCCGCGCGCGCCGTGGCGGCGGATGGCGGCAGCGAAGCCATCGCCGCCTTGAGCACAGCCTACGGTGACCTGTGCGCCGCCTTCGGTGCCAGCCCGCTGGCCACGGTGGCCGTGCTCGAAGGCACGGTCATGGGCAGCGGCTTTGGCCTGGCTTGCGTGGTGGACGTGGCCATCGCCGGCCAGCACGGCCACCTTCCGCTTGCCGGAAACCTCGCTCGGCGTGGTGCCGGCGCAGATTGCCGCCTTCCTGGTGGAGCGGCTGGGTTACAGCGATGCCAAGCGCCTGGCCGTCACCGGTGCCAAGCTGGACGCACAAGCCGCGCTGAACCTGCGCCTGGTGCATGAGGTGCACGCCAACAGCTCGTTGCCGAATGCGCTGGACAAGGTGCTGCAGCAGATCTTGCAATGTGCGCCCGGTGCGATTGCGCAGACCAAGGCCCTGCTGGCGCGCGCGCGCTGGGCCGAAGCCGGTGCGCTGGTGCATGAGGCCGCGCAGATCTACGCACGCTCGGTGCAGGGGCCGGAAGGCATCGAAGGCACGAGCGCCTTCCTGGCCAAGCGCAAGCCCGGCTGGGCGCCGCAGTGAAGCACACCGGCCGCGCCGCGATGCGCTCTTGAAGTCCGCGCCCCACGCTACCGAGATGACGACAAGCCCGATCGTGCGGCGCAGCGCCGCGGAACAGCAACGACTCGACGCCGCCATCACGCAGATGTGGGAGCAGCGCATCCGCTTCAACCACACGCTCGGCCTGAAGGTGGTGTCGCTGCAGCCCGATGACGTGCAGGCGCGGCTGGACATGCGGCCCGACCTGGTGGGTCACTTCAGCTACGGCCGGCTGCACGGTGGCGTGATCAGCGCCTCGCTGGATGCGCTGGCCGGCCTGGCGCTGATCGTGGCCTTGGGCGAAAAGCACGCCGATGAAAGCGCCGACCAGGTGATGCACCGCTTCGGCCGCATGGGCACCATCGACCTGCGCGTGGACTTCCTGCGTCAGGGCATCGGCCAGTTCTTCATCGGTCACGCCGAAGTCACCCGCCTGGGCGGGCGCATCGGCTCCACACAGATGCGCATGGTCAACGAACAGGGCACGCTCATCGCCACGGCGGCGGCGTCTTTCGTGGTGTCCTGAGCCCCGCGCAGCACGCATGTCGATCGAATGCCCGGATGTCGTGCTGCTGACCGCCACGGTGGTGGCGCCGAGCGACGCACGCAACCTCGCTCGCAAGAACACGAGCTTGCGGCTGCAGGACTATCTGCGCGCCTTCGACTTCTATCTGGCCGAACTGGCGCGCGGCGCCTTCGACGCGCTGGTGCTGTGCGAGAACTCCGGCTTCGATCTCGAGCCCTTCGCCGCCAGGCTGCGCCGCGCCGGGCTGCAGGATCGGGTGGAACTGATCGGCTTCTTCGGGCTCGACCATCCCGCCAGTTATGGGCGCGGCTACGGTGAGTTCAAGCTCGTCGACCACGCCATGCAGCACTCGGCACTGATCGCCCGCCTGGGGCCGCAGGTGCGTGTGTGGAAGGTCACCGGGCGCTACATCGTGCGCAATATCGCCAGGCTGGTCGCCAGCCAGCCCGAGCAGGCGGATCTCTATTGCCACTGCCGCAACCTGCCGCGCGTCTGGCTCGACATGTACCTGATGCGCTGGAACCTGGCCGGCTACACCGGACTCATCCAGGGCGTGTACCACTCGCTGCAGCAAGATGCCAGCCCCACCAGTGCCGAGGTGCGTTTCCGCGCCCTGCTGGATCGCCCGCCCGCGGCGCTGCGTGTGGTGCGGCGCTTCCGGCATGTGCCTCGGATCGACGGCATTCGCGGCTACGACAACCGCTCCTACGCAGCGATGCGGGTCCGCTACGTCGCGCGCACGATGGCGCATCGCCTGGTCCCCTGGATCTGGGTCTGAGCGGCTTCGCGCGGCCGCGTTGCGGGCCGAGAGCGCGCAAGCCCGATCGCGATCTCGAGCGCCAGCGCGCGGATCGCTAAGATGAAGCATCGCAACTCGGGATAGCCGCCATGGACCTGCAACTCAAGGGCAAACGCGCATTGGTGACAGGCGGCAGCCGCGGCATCGGCAAGGCCATCGCCCGCGTGCTGGCGCAAGAGGGTGCCGATGTCGCCTTGCTGGCGCGCAATTTCGACGCGCTGGAAACTTCAGCAGCCGAGATCGCCGGCGAAACCGGGCGCCGTGTGGTCGGCGTCAGCGCCGACACCACCCGCGACGACCAGGTCCGCCTTGCCGTGGCGCAGGCGGTGCAGCAGTTGGGCGGGCCCATCGACATCCTGGTGAACGCCGCGGCCGAGCCGGCGGGATTTGCCGGGCCACCGAAGCTGGCACAGATCACCGGCGAGTTCTTCCACGCCGAGATGGACACCAAGGTGATGGGCTACATCCGCTGCGCGCGCGAAGTGGCCGAGGGCATGCGCGCCAAGGGCTGGGGACGCATCGTCAACATCAGCGGGCTGGCGGCGCGCCAGAGCGGCAATGCGGTGGGCAGCATGCGCAACGTCGCGGTGGCGGCGCTGACCAAGAACCTGGCCGACGAACTGGGGCCGTCGGGCATCCAGGTGACGGTCGTGCATCCGGGGCTGACGCGCACCGAACGCACCGCACCGCTGGTGGCCGCACGCGCACGCGAGCAGGGTGTGGCCGAAGCGGCAGTCGAGGCGCAGATGGCCGCCGGCAATTCGATCGAGCACCTGGTGGATGCCGAAGAGGTGGCCTTCGTGGTCGCCTTCCTGTGCTCGCCGAGATCGCGTGCCATCAACGGCGACGCCATTGCCGCAGGCGGGGGCGCGCCGCGCAGCATCCACTATTAGCCGGCAGGTCGGTGGGCCGGCACGGCCCTGCCCGGGCAGGGGTTGACTGGCTGCGCCATCATCGCCGACACGCTCCGCGCCGTGGCAGCGGTAGACCTTGAAGAACATGGCGCAAGGGGGATCCATGCACAAGACGCAGTCTGCTGGTGGGCGATCAGAACGGACCCGTTGCGAAGGCGTGCGCGCCAGATGCCAGCGATGAACCCGCTCACCCATCACGACATCATGGCGCTGGCCGCGCCCTTTGCGCACAGTGGCCGACAGGTCGATCTGGCGGCCAGCGATCGACTGCAGCGGCGCCTGGCCTTCAAGCCGGTGGAGCGCGCCGCCGGGATGGATGTGACGACAGACGCATCGGGCGCCACGTCGATGCCCTCGCCCGATATGCCGCCGCTGCGCGAACAGCTGTTGCTTGAGAACGCCTCGCCCGGCTGGTACCGGTTGAGCCGCACGCTGGCCCTGCCCGACGGCCAGTGTGCCGAACTGCACTGCGAAGGCGATGAACCCGCCGCCTTGCTGGCGGCCGTGCTGGCGGTGCCGGCACAGCGCCAGTTGCCGATCGTGGACGGCCAGCGGCTGGTGCTGCACCACCGCCTGGACGCCGCGTCGGGGCGCTTGCTACTCACGCACGCGCAGACGGGCGTCGCCGGTTTGCAGCTGGCCATGACGGTGTCGCGCGTGAAGGGCATATCGGCCGAAATCGAGCTGGTCGCGGCGCAGGGCGAAAACTTCGAACTGCCCGAAGACCTGCTGTCCGTGCTCGGACTGCCTTGGTCGCGCCTGAGCCACAAGGCCAGCACCTGGCGCGCGAGCATCGTGCTGCGCGGCGACGATGCAAAGCGCACGCAGGATGCAGAAGCCAAGTTCGCGCGCACCGCGGCGCACCTGGTGACCGTGCTGGCCGGCACGCCGGCGCAGTTCCACCAGCGCTTTCAAGCGTGCACGCTGGGCGGTGGTGTTGCGGCGCCTGACGCCCTTGCTCGTGGCGACGGGTCTGATCGTCGGTGCGCTGCTGGTGCCGCGCTTGAACCTGGGGCCGGACTCGGTGTTTCGCATGCTCATCTTCAATGCGCCGCCGCTGCTGCTGGTGTGGCTGTTCACGCTGCGCGAGATGCCGCGCCTGGAAATCCCGCCGCTGCCGCGCGCACTGTCCTCGAGCGGCTGGCGTGCGGCGGGTCCGGCCCCTGGCGTCCCCAAGGACGCCCCAACCACTCAAGCCACTCGCTGAACCATGCTCGCCAACCCGATGAACATTCCGCCGGTGTCGATCGCCACGGCCAAGGCCGCGCTCATCGAGCAGTACGCCGATCCGGTGCTGCGTCGGCGCGCCACCATGCTGTGGGGACCGCGTGGCGTGGGCAAGTCCTCCATCGTGCGGCAACTGGCGGAGCATTTCCGCGTGCCGTTGGTGGACCTGCGGCTGACGACCATCGAGCCGGTGGACATTCGCGGTGCCATCTACGCCGACGAGGTGCAGGCCAAGACGGTGTGGTTCCCGCCTGAATTCCTGCCCACGCAGGAGCAACCCAGCGGCATCCTCTTCCTGGACGAGCTGACTGCGGCCGACCAGCGGCTGCAGATCTCCGCCTACTCGCTGATCCTGGACCGTCGCGTCGGCCATTACCGGCTGCCCGACGGCTGGCTCGTCGTGGCTGCCGGCAATGCGGCCTTCCATGGCGCGGTCAGCCACGACATGGGCACCGCGCTGGCCGATCGCATGTTCCATTTCAACGTGCAGACGGTGATCGATGCCTTTCTCGCGCATGCCATCGCCATGGGCTTCGCGCCCGAGATCATGGCCTACCTGAAGGTGCGGCCCGACAAGCTGGACGATACGCAGGCGCAGCTTGCCGCCGACCACCTGGTGGGCGCCAGCCCGCGCGGCTGGGAGGACATCTCCAACGTGCTCAAGTCGGGGTTGAGCGACAACGCCAAGCGTGTCTTCGTGCAAGGGCGCATCGGCGCGGCCAACGCGGCCGAGTTCTTCGGCGTGTTGCGCGAGATCCAGGCCGGCGTGGATGTGGTTCGCCTGCTGGCCGCGCGCCGCGGCGACGAGACGGTGGCGCTGCTGCCGAACACGCTCGATGGCCTGTATGGCCTGGTGTACGGCTTGCTCGCCGCGTGCACCGACGGCCCGACCGTGACACGCGCGATCGAGATCGTCGAACAACTGCCCGAAGTCCGCGGCCCGGTGCCCTTGCCGCTGCGCGAGGCGCAGACGCTGGCCATGGAACTGCTGCTGCAACGCGCGCTGGAACAAGGCCTGGAGGCCGCCGTGCTCGACAGCCCCGCCTACCAGCGTTACGCCAAGGCGCGACAAGGCGATGCCTGAACACGGCCTGGCACTGCACAGCCACCGCGGCACGCGCGCCATCCAGCGCCTGGTGGAGTTTGCGCCCTCGACCGGCGGCCTGGCGCTGTGGGTGACGCACCACGACGACAACGATGCCGACGCACCGCTGGTGGCCACCGACGGCCGAAACATCCGCTACGGCGCCGCGTTCGAGGCCTTGACGCTGGAAGCGCAAGCCGGAATGGTGGCGCACGAGGTGCTGCACATCGCCCTGCGCCACCCGCAGCGCTACCTGGCACTGCGGCAAGTGCTGGGCGACGTCGATCTGCAGCTGTACAACATCTGCGCCGATGCCATCGTCAACAGCGCGCTCGGCCACCTGGCCTGGCTGACATTGCCGCCGCGCGCCGTGTTGCTGGAGCAGTTGCTGGCCAGCGCCCTGCGACTCACGGTCGGTGTGGACAGTGCCTTGCTGCAGTGGGATGTGGAGCGGCTGTACCGCGCCATCGACGACCGGAGCCCGCAGCGAGGTACTCGCGGCGGCAGTGGGCAGTCGCAGCGCGGCGCGGGCGACGCGACGGCGACGCGCCGGTCGCCGGCCACCGGCTCGGCAGCGACGGAATCGAGGCAGGAGCCCGAGACTGGCGCCCGCCGGATCGACGGACCTGTCGCTGCGCGCGTGCGCCAACTCGGCGCCGGCAACCCGCGCGACCTGGTGCCCGACGCCATGGGTGCGGACGCGCCCGAAGACGAAGCCGAGGCAACCCGCGAGTGGTGCGAACGCCTGCAACGCGCGCACGCCGGCGACGGCGCGCATTCGCTGCTGCGCGCGCTGCTGGCCGATCTGCCGCGCAGCCGCACGCCCTGGGAGCAGTGGTTGCGCACGCAACTCGCGCGCGCGCTGTCGCCGCAGCGCAGCCTGTCGTGGTCGCGCCCTTCGCGCTCGTACCTGGCCAACCAGGGGCGCCAGGGCCGCCACCGGCGCATGCCCTTCGAACCCGGCTTCAGCCCGTCGCGGCGCGTGCCGCGGTTGGTGGTGGTGGTCGATGTCTCGGGCTCGATTGCCGACGAACTGATGGAGCGCTTCGCACGCGAGATCGAAGCCATCACACGGCGGCTGGAGGCGGGGTTGGTGCTGGTCATCGGCGACGAGCGCGTGCGCCAGGTGTCGCATTTCGAGCCCGGCCGCTCCAGCCTGCGCGAGATCGAATTCCGCGGTGGCGGCGGCACCGACTTCACGCCGATGCTCGAAGAGGCCGCGCGGCACCGCCCCGACACCGTGATCGTGCTCACCGATCTGGATGGCCCGGCCCACTTCAGCCCGCGCTGCCCGGTCATCTGGGCCGTACCCGAAGGGCATGCCGCAGCCGTCGAGCCCTTCGGCCGCAAGCTCGTGCTCAGTTGACCCGAGCGGCCACCATTACCCGGCAGGTCATGGCAGCGGCTCGAGTCCTGCGCTATCGTGCCGCCGATGCAAAGCACCCCACCGGTCGGCACGCAGCTGCGTGAATGGCGCCAGCGCCGCCGCCTCAGCCAGCTCGACCTGGCCGGGCATGCGGCAGTGTCGACGCGGCACCTGAGCTTTCTGGAAACCGGGCGCTCGCTGCCCAGCCGCGAGATGGTGCTGCGCCTGGCCGACCGGCTGGAAGTGCCGCTGCGCGAGCGCAACCACCTGCTCACGGCCGCCGGCTACGCGCCGCTGTACCGCGAACACGCGCTGGCCGACCCGGCCATGCAGGCGCCGCGCCAGGCGGTGGAGCTGGTGCTGAAGGCGCACGAGCCCTACCCCGCGCTGGCCGTGGATCGGCATTGGACGATGGTGGCGCACAACCGCATGGTGCCGCTGTTGCTGGCCGACCTGGCCCCGGAGATGCTGGTGCCACCGCTGAACGTGTTGCGCCTGAGCCTGCATCCGCAAGGGCTGGCGCCGCGCATCGTCAACCTGGCGCAGTGGCGCGCGCACCTGCTGCACCGGCTGGGTCAGCAGATCAAGACCAGCGGCGACACGGTGCTGGCCGCGCTGGCGCAGGAGCTGCGCGGCTACCCGGCGCCGGGCGGAGATACCGAGCCGGTGCCCATCGACGGCGGGGTCTACATCCCGCTGCAGTTGCACTCGCCGCTGGGTGTGCTGAGCTTCATCAGCACGGTCACCGTGTTCGGCACACCCGCGGACATCACCCTGTCGGAGCTGGCACTGGAGACCTTCTTTCCCGCCGACGCCGCCACGATGCGTGCGCTGCGCGAACTCGGCGACGGCGCCACCGGCGCAGGCGCCGCCCCGCCCTGAGCGGCTGCGATCGCTGCGGTAGCATCTTGAGCGCTTGTGGCCGGTGTGGGCCGCGTCGCCGCTGGAGAAAACAATGCAGGTGCTTTGCCTCGATCTCGAGGGTGTGCTGGTGCCCGAGATCTGGATCGAATTCTCCAAGCGGACTGGCATTCCGGCCTTTGCGCGCACCACCCGCGACGAGCCCGACTACGACAAGCTGATGCGCTATCGCATCGACCTGCTCAACCAGCACCAGCTGAGGCTGACCGACATCCAGAAGGTCATCGACGGCATGGGTCCGCTGCCCGGTGCGCTGGAGTTTCTGGATGCGATGCGCGAGCGCTTCCAGGTGATCATCCTGTCGGACACCTTCTATGAGTTTGCCGAGCCGTTGATGCGCCAGCTGCGCCGGCCCACGCTGTTCTGCCACCGCCTCGTGGTCGATGCGCAAGGCCAGGTGCGCGACTACAAGTTGCGCCAACCCGACCAGAAGCGCTGCGCGGTGAACGCGCTGAAGAGCCTGAACTACCGCGTCATCGCGGCCGGCGATTCCTACAACGACACCGGCATGCTGCTGGCCGCCGACGCGGGATTCTTCATCCACGCGCCGCCGGCCATCGCTGCGCAGTTTCCGCAGTTTGCGGTGACGCATGACTACGCCGAACTGTCTGCCGCCGTCGAGGGCGCCGCGCTGCGGCTGGCCGGCATGGAAACCGCGGCCGCTTGATCAAAGCCAACTGCTGGCAGCTTGCGCTCACAGCCGCATCGGCCCAGACTTCGGCAATGGTTCGTGCCACACTGATCCCTGGCCCACCACACGGCGCGGTACTCTCTTGCCGCGATGCTTGCGACTCAAGCCTGAAAGGAAATCCACCGTGAAGCTGCACTACCACCCGATCTCCACCACCAGCCGCCCTGTCATGCTCTTCGCCGCCGAAAGCGGCATCCCGCTGGAAATGCAGGTGGTGGATCTGTTCACTGGCGAGCATGTGAAGCCACCCTACGCGGCACTGAACCCGAATAGGCTGATTCCCACACTGGAGGATGGTGACTTCGTCCTCACCGAGAACTCGGCGATCCTGAAGTACCTGGCAGACAAGATCGACTCGCCCGCCTATCCGAAGGACCTGCAGCAGCGCGCACGTGTCAACGAACGCATGGACTGGACCAGCACCCAGCTGTGCAGCGACCTGGTCTATGCCCTGGTCTACCCGCAGATCTTCGACACGCACAAGCGCCGCAGCGACGAGGCGCAGACCGCCACACTGGAGCGTGGCAAGGAGCGTGCGCAAGCCTGGCTGGAAGTGCTGGACAAACATGTGCTCGGCACAGGCAACGCCTATCTGTGCGGCAACACGATCACCATCGCCGACTACCACGCCGCGTCCTACGTGGCGCTGGCCGAGGTGATCGGCAGCGACCTGGCGGCATACCCCAACGTCAAGCGCTGGCTCGGCCGCATGAAGGCACTGAAGAGCTGGCCGCAGGTGTACCAGGTGATCGACGGCTTCGCCGCGTCGCTCAAGGGCAAGGCGATGGTGACGGTCTGAGCGCCGCGCCGCTATCGACGGGAGAGACACCATGATCCGCAAGCTGCACCACAACGCCTACCGTTGCCGCGACTCCGAAGAGACGCGTGCGTTCTATGAAGACTTCCTCGGCCTGCCGTTGGTCGAAACGTTGGAGATCGGCCAGACCAAGACCGGGCGTGCCACGCAGGCCCTGCACACCTTCTACCGGCTGGACGACGGCTCGCACCTGGCCTTCTTCGAGACGCAGGACATGCCCTTCGAGTTCAAGAAGCAACACGACTTCGACCTGCACATCGCGCTCGAAGTCGGTGCCGAGGTGCTGCAGCCGATGCTGGCCAAGGGCCGTGAATGGAACATCGAAGTACGCGGTCCCTCCGACCACGGCATGATCGATTCGATCTACTTCCGCGACCCCAACGGCTACGTCATCGAGTTGTGCGCCAAACACGCCGACCACGATGCGAAGATGGACCCCGCCCAGAACGGCGCGCGTGCCAAGCTGCAGCGCTGGACGGCGGCCAAGGCCGGCAAGGCGGCCTGAAGCCTTTCGATCACGACAACGCGCGGCGCGCGTTGTGAAACATGCGCATCCAAGGGCTGTGGGCGCTGCGATCGCCGTTCGTCCAGCTCATCTGCACATTGCGGAAGACGCGCTCGGGGTGCGGCATCAGCACGGTGAAGCGGCCGTCGGCGGTGGTCACTGCCGTCAGGCCCTCGGGGCTGCCGTTCGGATTGGCGGGATAGGTCTCGGTCAGCCGCCCGCTACCATCGACAAAACGCATCGCGCGCTGTACCTGACTGGCATCGCCGCGTTGCGAGAAATCCGCAAAACCTTCGCCATGCGCCACGGCGATCGGCAACCGGCTGCCGGCCATGCCGGTGAAGAACAGGCTCGGGCCGGGCAGCACCTCCACCATCGACAGGCGCGCTTCGAACTGCTCGCTTCGGTTGCGTGTGAATTTCGGCCACGCAGCGGCACCGGGGATGATGGGCGACAGCGCCGCCATCATCTGGCAGCCGTTGCACACACCCAGGGCCAGCGTGTCGGCGCGGTTGAAGAAGGCCGCGAACTGTTCGGCCAGCGCGGGGTTGAAGAGGATGGAGCGGGCCCAGCCCTCACCGGCACCGAGCGTATCGCCGTAACTGAAACCACCGCAGGCGACCAGGGCCTGGAACATGTCCAGCCGCGCACGGCCACTTTGCAGATCGCTCATGTGCACGTCGAAACTGTCGAAGCCGGCCTGGGCCATCGCATAGCTCATCTCGACGTGGCTGTTCACGCCCTGCTCGCGCAGGATCGCCACCTTCGGCCGGCTCTTCAGCAGCGCCGGCGCCTCGGACGGGTCGAAGCTCAGGTGCAGGTGCAGGCCGGCATCGCCCTCGGCGCCGGCCGCCGCGTGTTCCGCATCGGCGCAGTCCGGATGGTCGCGCAGCCGCGCGATGCGCCATGACACTTCGTCCCAGGCCTGCTGCAGATCGCGCAGGCTGGCGCCGAGCACCGCCTTGGCATCGCGCCACACCTCGACGCGGCGGTCGGCGTTGAGCCTGCCGATGGCGTGGCTGAGCCGCCCCAGGCCATGACGGCGCAGCGTGGCCATGACCGCATCGCGTTGCTCGCGCGGCACCTGGATGACCGCGCCGAGCTCCTCGTTGAACAGCGCCTTCAAGCTCAGCTCGTTGCGGCGTGCGCCGATCTGCGTCGCCCAGTTCTTGGAATCGCCGACTTCGGCGCGGCTGTCGGCGATGCCGTCGCCTTCGGTCACGAGCAGGTCGACGTTCAGGCTCACGCCGACCTGGCCGGCAAAGGCCATCTCGCACACCGCTGCCCACAGGCCGCCGTCGCTGCGGTCGTGGTAGGCCAGCAGTTGCCCGGCGGTGCGCAGTTCGTTGATGGCCGCGACCAGCGACTTGAGCAAGGACGCATCGTCCAGGTCGGGCGCGACATCGCCAAACTGGCCCAGCACCTGCGCCAGCATCGAGCCGGCCATGCGCATGCGCCCTGCACCCAGGTCGATGAGGATCAGCGTGCTGTCCACGTCCTGCAGCTGCGGGGTGAGCGTGCCGCGCACGTCGTCCAGCGTGGCGAAGGCGGTGACGATCAGCGACACCGGCGCGGTGACTTGTTTGATCGATTCCGCGCCGCTCGCGCCGTCAGCCCAGCGCGTGCGCATCGACAGCGAATCCTTGCCCACCGGCACGCCGATGCCCAATGCCGGGCACAGCTCCATGGCGACGGCATTGACGGTGTCGTACAGCGCGGCGTCTTCACCCGGCTCGCCGCAAGCCGCCATCCAGTTGCAGCTGAGCTTGACACGGTCCAGCGTGATCGGCGCGGCCAGCAGGTTGGTGATGGCCTCGGCCACCGCCATGCGGCCGGAGGCCGGTGCGTCCAGGCTGGCCAGCGGCGTGCGCTCGCCCATGGCCATGGCCTCACCGCGAAAGCCTTCGAAGTCGGCCAGCGTCACCGCGCAGTCCGCCACCGGCACCTGCCACGGGCCGACCATCGGGTCACGGTGGCTCAAGCCGCCCACCGTGCGGTCGCCGATGGTGATGAGAAAGCGCTTGCTGGCCACCGTCGGATGGCGCAGCACGTCGAAGGCCACCTGTTCGAGCTTCACGTCGGTCAGGTCCAGCGCGGCTTCGCGGCGCGGCACACGCACCACGTCGCGCTGCATCTTCGGCACCTTGCCCAGCAACACCTCCATCGGCATGTCGATGACACGCTCGCCGCCGGGGCCGTCTTCCAGCACGAGCTGGCGCTCGGCGCTGACCACGCCCACGACGGCGAAGGGACAACGTTCGCGCGTCGCCATGGCCTGGAAGATCGGCAGGCTGTCACTGGCGATCGCCAGCACGTAACGCTCCTGGCTTTCGTTGCACCAGGCTTCCTTCGGCGCCAGGCCGCTTTCCTCCAGCGGCACCTTGCGCAGGTCGAAGGTGGCGCCGCGCCGTGCACCATCCACCAGTTCGGGAAAGGCGTTGCTGATGCCGCCGGCGCCGACGTCGTGGATGGCCAGGATCGGGTTCGACGCACCCAGTGCCCAGCAATGGTTGATGACCTCCTGCGCGCGGCGCTGCATTTCCGGGTTGCCGCGTTGCACCGAGTCGAAGTCGAGCGCCGCGCTGTTGCTGCCCGCGGCCATCGAACTGGCCGCGCCGCCGCCCATGCCGATGCGCATGCCGGGCCCGCCCAGCTGGATGAGCAGCGTGCCGGCGTCGAAGTTCAGCTTGTGGGTCTGCGTGGCGTCGATCCGCCCCAGGCCGCCGGCGATCATGATCGGCTTGTGGTAACCACGCCGCACGCCGGACACCGTTTGTTCGAAGACACGGAAGTAGCCGCCCAGATTGGGCCGGCCGAACTCGTTGTTGAAGGCGGCGCCGCCCAGCGGGCCGTCCAGCATGATCTGCAGCGCACTGGCGATGTGCGCCGGTTTGCCGATGGGCGCGCGCTCCCAGGGTTCGGGTGCATCGGGCCCGGACAAGCCCGATTCGCCAGTCAGGGCGGGCAGGTGCAGGTTCGACACCGAGAAGCCGGTCAAGCCGGCCTTCGGCTTCGCGCCGCGGCCGGTGGCGCCTTCGTCGCGGATTTCGCCGCCCGCGCCGGTGGAAGCGCCAGGGAAAGGCGAGATCGCCGTCGGATGGTTGTGGGTTTCCACCTTCATCAGCACATGCGCGAGCTCGTCGCGCGCACTGTAGAGCGGGGCATTGGTGTAGCCCTGCGGCAGCCAGCTGCGCACCGGCCCGCCCTGCATCACGGCAGCGTTGTCGTGATAGGCCACCACCGTGTGCTGCGGCGACTGCGCCTCGGTGTGGCGGATCATGCCGAACATCGACAGCGGTTGGTCCTGCGCGTCGATGCGGAACTGCGCATTGAAGATCTTGTGGCGGCAATGTTCGCTGTTGGCCTGCGCAAACATCATCAGCTCGACATCGCTGGGGTTGCGTTCCAGGCGCACGAAGGCCTGGTGCAGGTAGTCGATCTCGTCCTCGCTCAGCGCCAGGCCGAAACGCAGGTTCGCCTGCCGCAGCGCCGCCTGCCCCTGGCCGAGCACATCCACGTGTTCCAGCGGTGGCGCCGGCTGGGCGTCGAACAGGTGCAACGCCGCGTCGCGCTCGAAGGCCACGCTCTCGGTCATGCGATCGTGCAGCAGCGCGGCGCAGGCCAGCCGCTCGTCGCCACGTCAAGGCCTTGCCGGCGGCAAGCAGACCGCGCTGCAGGCCGAGGCGATATTCGGTCACGCGCTCGACGCGCTGCACCGGCAAGGCGCAGTTGTGGGCGATGTCCGTGGCCTTGCTGGCCCACGGAGACACGGTGCCCAGCCGAGGCATGACGACGATCAGCGTTGCCGACGTGTCCTGCACGCCCGCCGGATCGCCGTAGTGCAGCAATGCGGCGAGCTTGTCGCGCGTCGCCGCATCGATGGCCTGCGCACAGCGCACCCAGTGCACATGGCGCGCCTGCACCGTCGCGATGCGCGGGTTGACTGCCCTGAGCGCCGGCAGCAGGGCGGCCGCGCGAAAGGCCGACAAGGCGTTGCCGCCTTCGAAATGCATCAGGTGCTGTGGGGTGGAAGGCATGCGGGCATTTTATTGGCTCGATGGGATAATCAGCCCCATGACGATCACATTGAAAACCGGCAGCGACATCGACGGGATGCGCGTGGCCGGCCGGCTGGCCTCCGAGGTGCTGGACATGCTCACCGAGCATGTCAGGCCCGGCATCTCCACCGAGCAGCTCGACAAATTGGCGCACGACCATATTGTCAACGTGCAAGGTGCCGTGCCGGCGCCACTGAACTACGCGCCGCCGGGTTATGTGCCCTTCCCGAAGTCGATCTGCACCTCGATCAACCACCAGGTCTGCCATGGCATTCCGAACGAGCGGCCACTGAAGAACGGCGACATCGTCAACATCGACGTGACCGTCATCAAGGACGGCTGGCATGGCGACACCAGCCGCATGTTCGTCGTCGGCGAAGGCTCGATCCAGGCCAGGCGCCTGTGCCAGTTGACCTATGACGCGATGTGGAAGGGCATTGCCCGCGTCAAGCCGGGCGCGCGGCTGGGCGACATCGGCCACTCGATCCAGACCTTCGGCGAGAGCCAGGGTTTTTCCATCGTGCGCGAGTTCTGCGGCCATGGCATCGGCCGCAAGTTCCACGAAGAGCCGCAGGTGCTGCACTACGGGCGCCCGGGCACGCTGGACGAACTGCTGCCGGGCATGGTGTTCACCATCGAGCCGATGATCAATGCCGGCCGGCGCGACATCCGCGAACTGGGCGACGGCTGGACCATCGTCACCAAGGACCGCTCGCTGTCGGCGCAATGGGAGCACACGGTGCTGGTCACCGACACCGGTTACGAGGTGCTGACCGTATCGGCCGCCAGCCCGCCGCCGCCGGCCTTTGTCGGCAGCTGACGATGTCGGCCGTGCCCAGCAGCCCGCTGCGCCGCCCGGTGCAGGTGATCTCTGCGCCGCTGCCGCCGCAAGTGCAGGCGCCGTACAGCGTGGCCGCGATGCGCGAACGTTTTCGCAACGGCAAGGCGACGCTGCTGGCGCATTTTGGCGAGTCGCGCGCAAGCACCCTGGCGGCGACACGGTTGACCAAGGCACTCACGCGCCATGTCGACGCCACACTGTCCGTGTTGTGGGAGCACGCGGCGTTGCCGCCAGGCGCCGCGCTGGTGGCGGTCGGCGGTTATGGCCGCGCGGAGTTGTTCCCCTACTCGGACGTGGATGTGCTGGTGTTGCTGCCGGCCGGCCCGAGTCTGGACGCAGCGCGCGGCGACACGGCCGCCGACGCGCCGGCGCACACGCTGCGTGCATCGATCGAAGCCTTCATGCACGCCTGCTGGGACATCGGGCTGGAGATCGGCTCGTCGGTACGTACGGTGGAGGAATGTGTCGCCCAGGCGCAGGCCGACGTGACGGTACAGACGGCGATGCTCGAATCGCGTTTCCTGTGTGGATCGCGGCGCGTGTACAACAGCTTCCGCCTCGCCACCGACGCGGTCATGGACCCGAAGGCCTTTCTGCGCGCCAAGGTGCTGGAGATGCGCCAGCGCCATGTGAAGTACGAGGACACGCCGTACTCGCTGGAGCCGAACTGCAAGGAAAGCCCAGGCGGCCTGCGCGATCTGCAGGTGCTGATCTGGGTGGCGCGTGCGGCCGGTCTGGGCCGCAACTGGACCGAGCTGGCCGCGAAGGGGCTGATCACGCCCTTCGAGGTGAGCCAGCTGTACAAGCACGAAGGCACGCTGAAGCTGATTCGCGCGCGGCTGCACCTGATTGCCGGGCGGCGCGAAGACCGGCTGGTGTTCGACCTGCAGACCGCCGTGGCCGACAGCTTCGGCTACAAGGCGACGAACGGCCAGCGCTCGTCCGAGGTGCTGATGCACCGCTACTACTGGGCCGCCAAGGCGGTGACGCAGCTCAACCAGATCCTGCTGCTGAACATCGAAGAGCGCATCAACGGCTCCGAGGAAGCACCGATGCAGCCCATCGACGCACACTTCCTCGACCGTGGCGGCATGCTCGAGGTGGCGCACGACCGGCTCTACCACGAGCACCCGCACGCCATCATGCGCACCTTCCTGGTGTTCCAGCAGACGCCGGGCATCAAGGGGCTGTCGGCGCGCACACTGCGTGCGCTGTACAACGCGCGCAACCTGATGGGCGCGAGCTTTCGCCGCGATCCGGCGAATCGCGACGTGTTCATGCAGATCCTGCGCCAGCCGAACGGCATCACCCACGCGCTGCGCCTGTTGAACCAGACCTCGGTGATGGGGCGTTACCTGTGGGTCTTCCGGCGCATCGTCGGGCGCATGCAGCACGACCTGTTCCACGTCTACACGGTGGACCAGCACATCCTGATGGTGGTGCGCAACGTGCGCCGCTTCTTCATCCCCGAGCATGCGCACGAATACATGTTCTGCTCGCAGCTGGCGGCGCAGTGGGACGCGCCGTGGCTGCTGTACGTGGCGGCGCTGTTCCACGACGTGGCCAAGGGCCGCGGCGGTGACCATTCCGAACTGGGCGCACAGGAAGCCCGGCGCTTTTGCCGCGATCACCAGATCGGACGCGAGGACACGGCGCTGATCGAGTTCCTGGTGTTGCAGCACCTGACGATGAGCCGCATCGCGCAGAAGGAGGATTTGAGCGACGCCGAGGTCATCGAATCCTTCGCCCGCCTGGTCGGCAACCCGAGGCGCTTGACCGCGCTGTACCTGCTGACGGTGGCCGATATCCGCGGCACCAGCCCGAAGGTCTGGAACGCATGGAAGGGCAAACTGCTGGAAGACCTGTACCGCCTGACGCTGCGTGCCCTGGGCGGCGCCAAGCCGAACCTGGATGCCGAGATCGAATCGCGCAAGCAGGAGGCGCGGCATCTGCTGGCGCTGCATACCGCCCTGCCCGGCACCGAAGAGCAGCTGTGGAAGACACTCGACCTGAGCTACTTCGCGCGCCACGACGCCGGCGACATCGCCTGGCATGCGCGCTCGCTGTGGCGCCACCTGGACACGAAACTGCCGGTGGTGCGCGCGCGCCCCTCGTCGGTGGGCGAGGGTCTGCAGGTACTGGTGTACTCGCCCGACTGTCCCGGACCTGTTCGCGCGCATCTGCGGCTACTTCGACTCGGCCGGCTTCAGCATCCAGGACGCAAAGGTGCACACCACGCGCGCCGGCTTTGCGCTCGATACCTTCCAGGTCATCAGCACGCGCATCGAAGCCGGCGATCCGAGTGCCTACCGCGACCTGATCTCGCTGGTCGAGACCCAGGCCGTGCTGGCGCTGTCGTCGAGCGGCCCGCTGCCCGAGCCGAGGCGCGGGCGCGTGTCGCGCCGCGTGCGCTCGTTCCCGGTGACGCCGCGCGTCACGCTGAATCCGGATGAACGCGCCCAGCGCTGGCTGCTCAGCGTCAGCGCCAGCGACCGCTCCGGCTTGCTCTACGGCATCGCCCGCGTGCTGGCGCGTCACCAGATCAACCTGCATCTGGCCAAGGTCAGCACACTCGGCGAGCGTGTCGAGGACACCTTCCTGGTCGACGGGCCGGCGCTGCAGCATTCGCGCACGCAACTGCAGGTGGAAAGCGAATTGCTCGACGCGGTGGCGCCGGCGTGACGCCACGATGAGCCTGGTGAGTGTGGCCGTGGCCGACGTGGCGGCCGATCTTCTGGCTGAACAAGCCGCGCTTCGACAACATCATCGACGTGCGCTCACCGGCGGAGTTTGCCGAAGACCATCTGCCCGGCGCGCTGAACTGGCCGGTGCTGGACAACGAACAACGCCGCATCGTCGGCACGCTGTACAAGCAGGTGTCGGCGCTGGAGGCGCGCAAGGTCGGCGCGGCCATGGTGGCGCGAAACATCGCGGCCCATGTCGAGCGCGAGCTGCGCGACAAGCCGCGCGAATGGCAGCCTCTGGTGTATTGCTGGCGCGGCGGCCAGCGCTCCGGCAGCCTGGGCTGGTTTCTGGGACAGATCGGCTTTCGCTGTGCGCAGCTGAACGGCGGCTACAAGGCCTGGCGCACGCTGGTGCGCACCGACCTGCTGAGCTTGCCGAAGAACTATCGCTTCCACGTGCTGTGCGGGCGCACCGGCAGCGGCAAGACACGGCTGTTGCACGCGCTGGCCGATCAAGGCGCGCAGACGATCGACCTGGAAGGGCTGGCCCAGCACCGGGGCTCCGTGCTGGGCTCGGTGCCGGGGCAGGCGCAGCCGAGCCAGAAGCGCTTCGACACGCTGCTGTGGCAGGCGCTGAAGGCCTGCGAGGCGAGCCAGCCGGTGTTCGTCGAAGGTGAAAGCCGCAAGATCGGTGCGCTGCGTGTACCCGAGGCCTTGATCGAGCAACTGCGCGACCACGGCCAATGCGTACGCATCGACCTCGACGGCGACGCCCGGCTGCAGCTGCTGCTGCAGGAGTACGCGCATTTTGCCGATGACGTCGAAGGCTTCTGCAAGCTGCTGGAGGGGCTGGTCGAACTGCGCGGGCGCGACACCGTCAAGGCCTGGCAGGCGCAGTCGCGCGAAGGGCGATGGCCGCAGGTGTTCTCGGCGCTGATGCAAGCGCACTACGATCCGCTCTACGAGCGATCGATCCGGCACAACTATCCCCAACTGGCGCAGGGCGTGCCCCTGCAACTGCGCGACGCCGAAGCAGACACCTTGCGCGATGCGGCACAGCGACTGCTGGCCGTCGCTCGGGTGACTTGCTCCCCGTCGGGCCGGCATGCGGCCGGCGGCCCCGAGCACTGAATACCTTGACGGCCTGACTGCCGATCGACCTGGACTGCCCAGATGCCCACCCCCACCGCACTCGAAGAATCGCGCCGCTGTCAGGTCGCCCAGATCGGCTTTGCCCAGCCTTTCGACTGGCTGGCCAAGGGCTGGCGCGACATGTTGCGCGCACCCGTGCCGGCCCTGGTGCATGGCGTGGTGGTGGCACTCTTCGGCCTGCTGCTGCTGCTGGTGGCGTACCGGCACTTCTGGCTTCTGGCCGGCGCCTTCAGCGGCTTCCTGATGATCGGGCCGCTGGCAGCGACAGGTCTGTATGCAGTCAGCCGCGCGCTCGAACAAGGGCGCGACGCCACGCTGGCCACGGCCTTGGCGGCCTGGCGACCGCACAACCTGCGGCTGGTGCTGTTCGGGGTGCTGCTCGCGTCCGCGGGCACCTGCTGGGTGCTGACCTCGGCGTCGCTGATCACCGCCTTTGCGCCGCAGCCGGTGCGCGACCCGGTGGATTTCCTGCGCGTGGTGGTGCTGAACGATCAGTCCTGGCTCTTCGAGGCCTGGCTGAGCCTGGGCGGCGTGCTGGTGGCGCCGGTGTATGCCTCCAGCGTGGTCGCCATCCCGCTGCTGCTGGAGCGGCGCATCAGCGTGCTCGGCGCGGTGCTGACGAGCTGGCGCGTGGTCATGCAGAACCCCGGGCCGATGGCGCTGTGGGGCGCCTTGCTGATCGGCATCACGATGCTGGGCATGAGCACCCTGCTGCTCGGCCTGGTGGTCGCCGTGCCCTGGCTGTCCTATGCCAGCTGGCACGCCTATCGGGACCTCGTGCCCACCGCCGACCTGCCGGAAAACGACTGATGTTCGGCTACACCGAAGAACAGATCGCGCAGTTCGGGCTGACCTTCGGGGTCGGCGCGTTCATGCTGTACATGGTGTTCATCATCTTCCAGCTGGCGCGTGAATCGAAGGCCGGGCGCTTCGGCACCTTCGTGCTCTTTCTGGCGCTGGGCTTCGGCCTCGTGGGCTATGCCGCCAAGGGCGTGATCAAGTTCTTCATCGGCGGCGTCGAGTAGGCGACGCCGCCGCCCACCTGCACATCAGCCCATGTGCAGGCCGCCGTTGCAGCTGAAGTCGGCACCGGTGGTGAAGCCGGAGTCCTCGCCCGCCAGCCAGGCCACGATCGAGCCCATTTCTTCGGGCGTGCCCAGGCGCTTGACCGGAATGGTGGCGATGATCTTCTCCAGGATCTCTGGCTTGATGGCACGCACCATGTCGGTACCGATGTAGCCCGGGCTCACGGTATTGACGGTCACGCCCTTGCTCGCCACTTCCTGCGCCAGCGCCATGGTGAAGCCGTGCATGCCGGCCTTGGCGGCGGAATAGTTGGTCTGGCCGGCCTGACCCTTCTCGCCGTTGACCGAGCTGATCTGCACGATGCGGCCCCAGCCCTTCTCCACCATGCCCGGCACCACCTGCTTGGTGACGTTGAACATGCTGTTCAGGTTGGTGTCGATCACCGCCTTCCAGTCGTCCGGCGACATCTTCAGGAACATGCGGTCGCGCGTGATGCCGGCGTTGTTGACCAGCACGTCGATGGCGCCGACGTCCTCACGCGCCTTGGTGAAGGCTGCGACGGTGGAATCCCAGTCAGCGACGTTGCCCACCGAGGCGTGGAAGCTGTAGCCCAGCGCCTTCTGCTCGTCGAGCCATTTCTGCCAGTCGCGCGTCGGGCCGCAGCCAGCGATGACGTTGAAACCCTCCTTGTGCAGGCGCTGGCAGATGGCGGTACCGATACCGCCCATGCCACCGGTCACGTAAGCCACTTTCTTTGCCATGTCCATCTCCTTGGTGTGTGAGTGCAAGGGTCGCCCAGCGCCGCGGGCGCGTCAATCGGGTTCGCCCCGACAAGCTTGGGGCTTGCACGAGATCAAGCTTTTTGCTTGACGTAGCGCCCCGGTGCCGCCTCGATCGGCGGGTACTTGCGGCTGCCCGGCCCTTTGGGTGCCGCCACCAGCGCGCCGGACAGCGGCTTCAGCCAGGCGGCCCAATCGCTCCACCAGCTGCCGGGCACCTCGGTCGCGCCTTCGAACCACGCATCGGCATCGGCCGGCAGCGTGCTGTTGGTCCAGTAGTTGCGCTTCTTCTTGGCCGGCGGGTTGATGACACCGGCAATGTGGCCCGAAGCCCCCAGCACGAAGCGCTTCTTGCCGCTCATGATCTGCGTGGAGGCATAGGCCGCCTTCCAGGGCACGATGTGGTCTTCGCGCGAGCCATAGATGAAGACCGGTGCCTTGATGCTGCGCAGGTCGATCTTCTCGCCGCAGACCACCAGCTTGTTCGGCTGCTTCAGATCGTCCTGCAGGTAGGTGTGGCGCAGGTACCAGCAGTACATCGGCCCGGGCAGGTTCGTGGCGTCACCGTTCCAGTACAGCAGGTCGAAGGCTGGCGGCGACTCGCCCTTCAGATAGTTGCCGACCACGTAGTTCCAGACCAGATCGTTCGGCCGCAGGAAGCTGAAGGTGGTGGCCAGTTCCTGGCCCTTCAGCAGCGCCGGCCCGCCCGGCGCCTCGTTGCCCAGCGTCATGTCGCGCAACTTGACACCCGGCTCGTCGATGAAGAGATCGAGCACACCGGTGTCGCTGAAATCGAGCAAGGTGGTCAGCAGCGTCAGCGAATGCGCAGGCTGCCGGCCACGCGCAGCCAGCACCGCCAGCGCGGTCGCGACGATGGTGCCGCCGACACAGAAACCCAGGGCGTTGATGGTCTTCGCGCCCGTCAGCTCCTGCACCACGTCGATGGCGCGGATGGCGGCGTCCTCGATGTAGTCGTCCCAGGTCTTGTCGGCCAGCGACGCGTCCGGGTTGCGCCAGCTCACGACAAACACGCGGTGGCCCTGCTCCACCGTGTAGCGGATCAGCGAGTTCTCGGGCTGCAAGTCCATGATGTAGAACTTGTTGATGCATGGCGGCACGAACAGCATCGGCCGCTCGTGCACCTTGGCGCCCAGCGGCTTGTATTCGATCAGCTGGAACAGCTCGTTCTCGAACACCACCGCGCCTTCGGTGGTGGCGACGTTGCGGCCCACCTCGAAAGCGGATTCGTCGGTCTGCGACACATGGCCCTTGCCGGCGTCGGCCAGCAGGTGCTGCAGGCCTTCGGCCAGGCTTTGGCCCTGGGTCTTCAAGGCCAGTTGCAGCGCTTCCGGGTTGAGCGCGAGAAAGTTGCTCGGCGCCATCGCATCGGTCCACTGCTGGACCGCGAAGCGCAGGCGCGCCTTGGTCTTGGCGTCACCCTCGACCGCCTCGGCCATGCGCAGAAGGGTGCGCGAGTTCAGCAGGTACATCTGTGCCGTGTACGCCGATGCGGGGTTGGCCGCCCATTCCTTGGCGGCGAAGCGCCGATCCGCCAGCGCGCTCGGTGCGGGTGTGGCACCCGGCATCATGGCCTGCAGTGTCTGGTTCCACAGCGCGGTGGCGCTCTCGACATAGTCGCGCTGCAACTCGGTGAGCGTCGTCGCAGGCAGGGTGAAGCCAGACATTCCTTTGAATGCATCGCCCATGGCGGCGGTCAGAGGCCTGGGGATTCAGGTCGGGCAGAAACGGATTGGGCTGATTCATCGCGGGCGTCTCCTGGTGTTCGGCGTTCGCCGCAGCATTGCGCACGTTGGCCGACGGGCCTTGTAGGGCTTCGATTCTCGAATCGTGAAGCTTAGCCCAGCCTGCCCTATTCTCGCGGGCATTTCATCCCCGTCCCAAGGACGCTATGCATCTGGTTGCGCTGGCATGGATCTACGTGGTGCTGATGATGGCGCTGGCCGAGGCGCTGTCGCCTGTGGGCACGGTCCTGGGCGCGATCATCACCTTCGTGCTCTACGGCGTATTGCCGCTGTCGATCGTGCTGTACGTGATGGCCACGCCCATGCGCCGAAGGCGGCGCCAACGCGCGCAGGCGCAGGCCGACGCCGTGTCAGCCGCGGATCCAGATGGCCGCAGCCAGCCGGCCGGTGACGCCGTCGCGGCGGAACGAAAAGAAGCGTGAAGGCTGCTCGACGGTGCAGTCGCCGCTGCCGGTGATGTGGCGGACCCCGGCGCGTATCAGTCGCAGGCGCGCGAGTTGCGGCAGGTTGGCCAGCCAACGCGCCGAGCCGTCCTGCGCGGTGCGCGGCACGAAGCAGCGCTGATCGGGCTGCTGCGTGGACTGACCAAAAGCCTCCAGCACCTGTGCACCGACTTCGAACTGCCGTGCACCGATGCACGGCCCAAGCCACACCGCCACATCCCGTGGCGGGCATTGCGCCGCTTCGCAGAGCGCTTGCAGCGCAGCCTCGACCACGCCACCGGCCAGGCCACGCCAGCCGGCGTGCGCGGCCGCCACCGCGCGTCCGTCGGGAGCGGCCAGCAAAACCGGCATGCAGTCCGCCACCTGCACCGTGCAGGCGATGCCGGGCTCGTCGGTCCAGGCGGCGTCGGCCTGCAGCGGCTCGGCATCGGCATTTGCGCGGGACACACGCACGACCTGCGCGCCGTGCACCTGGCGCAGCCACACCGGCGTCGCGCCGAGCGTCGCAGCGAAGCGTCGCCGGTTCTCCGCTACCGCGAGCGCATCGTCGCCACAGGCCGTGCCCAGGTTCAGACTGTCCCAGGGCGCGACACTGGTTCCGCCCAGGCGCGTGCTCATCAGGGCGCCGACACGATCGCTGGCGGCCCATGCCGGCCGCAGCACCTGGGCTTCGGTCAGTGCCGGTGAATCAGAAGGCATCCGGGCAGGCGTCGGGCCGCGTCTTCTCGAAGGCCTCCAGGCGCATGCAGGCCTCGTACACGCGCATCACCTGCGGTACATGATCGGTGCGGCAATTGAAGCGCTGCGCATTGAAGATCTGCGGCACCAGCACACAGTCGGCCACCGTCGGCGAGTCGCCATGGCAGAAGCGTGCAGGCTGGGCGGCGAGTTGCCGCTCCACCGTCTCCAGACCGGTCTCGACCCAATGCCGGTACCAGCGGTCCTTGTCTTCTTCGGACAGCTTCAGCGATTGCACCAGGTAGCGCAGCACGCGCAGGTTGTTCAAGGGGTGGATCTCGCAGGCCATGTCCAGCGCCAGGGCGCGTACCCGCGCACGGCCGATCGCGTCGGCGGGCAGCAGTGGCGGCTTTGCATGTGTCTCGTCGAGATACTCGATGATCGCCAGCGACTGCGTGAGCACCTGATCGCCGTCGCGCAGCAATGGCACCAGTCGATTCGCCGACAGTGCCGCGTAGGGCTCGGCAAACTGTTCGTTCCTGGCGATGTGCACGGCCCGGTAGTCGTAGTCCAGGCCCTTCAGCGCGAGCGCGATGCGCACGCGATACGACGCCGACGAGCGGAAGTAGTTGTACAGCTCCATGCCTGCGACTCCCTTGATTCAGCGCACCGCGACGCGCAGCGTGCCGAGCCCTTCGATCGTCCCTTCCATCACCTCACCTCGCTGCACTGCGCCCACCCCCGCCGGCGTGCCGGTGTAGATCAGGTCACCGGGCTGCAGCAGCCAGGCAGCGCTGAGGTGCTGGATGATCTCGTTCACGCTCCAGATGAGATCGCCCAGGTCGCCCTTCTGGCGCAGCGCACCGTTGACCGACAGCGTGATCGCACCCTTCAGCAGCGCCCCGGTACGCCCGAGAGGGTGAATCGGCCCGATCGGCGCCGATTGTTCGAAGGCCTTGCCGATGCACCAGGGCCGGCCCTGCTTCTTCATGTCGTTCTGCAGATCGCGGCGTGTCATGTCCAGGCCCACCGCATAGCCCCATATGTGCCCGGCGGCATCGGCCGCCGCGATGTCGCGCCCGCCCCGACCGATGGCCACGACCAGTTCGATCTCATGGTGCAGGCTGCTGGTCAGGCTGGGGTAGGCCATCTCGCCCGTTTGCCCGTCCGCGACCGGCAGCACCGCATCGGCCGGCTTCATGAAGAAGAACGGCGGCTCGCGGCCGGTGTGGCCCATCTCCACCGCATGTTCGACGTAGTTGCGGCCGACGCAATAGATGCGGTGCACGGGGAAGTCGCGGCCGTCGACGACGGGCACGACAGTCTGTGCGGGTGGGGTCAGGACGAGGCTCATCGTGAATCCTTCGATAGCGTGGCTGCAGTGCCGGGCACGGTGGCGGAGCACAGTGCCATCGATGATGCCACGCACGCCGGACGGCTAAACTGCGTCGCATGTTGGACGTTCGCCGCATCAAGCATTGCCGCGCCTGCGGTGCTGCCGCCGAATATCGCGTTCCGGCCGACGACAACCGCGATCGCGCGGTGTGCACCGCGTGCGGCGAGGTGCACTACGAGAACCCGCTCAACGTGGTCGGCACCGTGCCGGTCTGGGGCGAGCAGGTGCTGCTGTGCCGGCGCAACATCGAGCCGCGCTATGGCCTGTGGACGCTGCCTGCCGGCTTCATGGAGCTGGGCGAAACCACGGCCGAAGGCGCGGTGCGCGAGACGGTGGAAGAAGCCGGCGCGCGCATCGAACTGGAAGGCCTGTTCACGCTGCTCAACGTGGCGCGCGTCGGCCAGGTGCACCTGTTCTACCGCGCCCGTTTGCAGGACACCCGTTTCGACCCCGGCCCGGAAACCATCGAGGCACAGCTCTTTCACGAGCATGAGATTCCGTGGGACCAGTTGGCCTTTCGCACGGTGCGTGAAACCCTGCAGCGCTATTTTGCCGATCGCGCCCAGGGCCGCTTCGGGCTGCATGTGGCCGACATCGGCTGAGCCCGACCGCGCTCGACCCTGTTGCATCGGTCGTTGCGCCGCTCAGTGCACCTGTCGCTGCACGGCAGGGCCGGTGGCGCCGTCGAAGCCCAAGGCCCACAGCGCCGCCAGATCGGCTTCGTCGTCGATCGATTCGGCCAGGATCTGCACGTCCATGCCACGCAATAGCGTGACCAGCCCGCGCGCCAGTTCGCGCACCGCCGGCACGGTGGCCGCACCCTGCACGAAGGCGCCGTCGATCTTGATGTAGTCCACGCCCAGCGCATGCAGGCGCGGCAGTTCGCGCAGGCGCGCGCCCGCATGCTCCAGGCCCAATCGCACGCCCAGCGGGCGCCACAGCGCCGCGGCCTCGCGCACACGTTTGGCCTGCAGCACGCTGCCCTCGGCCAGGTCGATCCACAGTCGCACCGATCCAGGCGTCGCAGCCTGCAGCTGTTGCTGCACTTCGGCGATGAAGCCGGGGCTGGCCAGCGACGCTGCCGCCACGTTGACACATCGGGGCAGGCCATCGTGCTGCATGGCGGCCAACGCCAGCGCGACGCCGGCCAGGTCCACCTGCGCAATGAGACGGCAGCGCACGGCCATGGCCAGCCAGTGCGCGGCCGGGTGGAAGGGCCCTTCCGGCTCGTACTGCATGCGCATCGGACAATCCAGGTGCAGCAGGACGCCGCTGGCATCGCGCACCTCGAAGCGCGCCAGCTCCAGCCGCTGCGCCAGCAGCGCCTGGCTGATACGCGCATGCCATTGACGCTCGCCCAACACCGGCTCGTCTGCCGGCGCAGCGGGCAACACCTCCACGGCAAAGGGCCCGGCACCTTCGGCCTTGGCAAGCGCACCATCGGCGAGGGACAAGGCGATCGCGGCGGTGAGTGCGTGCGTGGCCTGGGGCAGATCGGCACCGCCGATGACGAGCTCGGCACCCTGATCCACGGTGGCCAGCGCGGCGCGCAGGGCGTCCACCAGGGAACGTGCCGTTTCTGCGGCCATGCCGGCCGCAGGCAGGTACAGCGCGAAGTCGGCACCATTCAGGCGGCCTGCCAGCGCACCCTTGACGTGCCGCGGGTAGGACTTCAACACCTGCGCCAGAGCCGAGAGCAGGCGATCGGTGGCCTCATGCCCGATACGCGTGTTCATCGCCTCGAGCTGGCGCAGCCGCACCAGCAACAGCCCCGCGCCCCGATGGCGCTCGGCCTGCAGGGCCGCGTCGAGTTGAGCCAGGAACTGCACCCGGTTCGTCAGGCCGGTCACGGCATCGCGATGCGCCTGCCGGCGCAGCTCCTCCAGTTGTGCCGCCTGCTTCTCGAACACACCCTGCAGCCGACGCACCAGCGAGTTCATGCTGCGCGTCAGCCGTTGCAGCTCGGGCACACGCGGCTCGGTGGCGATGACGAAGCGCCGCTCTTCCAGTGCCTGGGCCTGTGCCACGGTGGCATCGAGCGGGCGGCGCCAGGCGCGTACCGCCGCGGCAGCCACGGCCGCCGCCACCGCACCGAGAACCGTCAGCCAACCGGCCATGCGCAGGAAGCCGCTCCACAGTTCGTCGGTGGCCCATGCGGCCTGACTCGACAATTCCAGGCTGCCCAGAGGCCGCCAGCCGTCGGAGACCTGCGCGACGCCGGGCACGCCCTGCACCGGCAACGCTCGCGCAAACCACTGTGGCGCCACGATGGACTGCGCCGCTTGTTCGCGCTCGAACAGTACCGTGCCGTCGGTGCGCAGCACGCGCAGGCGAAGGTAGTGGCCGGTGTCGAACTGTGCCGCGGCCACCAGGCCCATGCGTGCCTCGTCGCCGTTTTGCTGCGACAGCGCCAGGGCCAGCATCATGGCGCCATCGTCATTGCGTAGCTGCAGTTGCGTGAGCAGCGATTGCCGCGCCGTCAAGGTATGCGTGGCCACGCTGCCCACCAGCGCGAACAGCAGCACGCCGAACAGCATCAACCAGACCTGGCGGATCAGCGACATCATCGAGCCCGATCTTCGCTCAATTGGGATTGCCTGCGGCAATCAGAAAAACCCCTCCGCTCGTGCCTTGACCATGACTTCGCGCCAGCGCGACAGTCGTACCCGAGGGTCGCCCGCGCGGACCTGGCCGACACCCTGCCACAGGCCCTCGCTGTTGAAGCTGAACACCGGCGTCAGGTCGCTGCGTTGCACGGCAGGCACGATCTCGTCCACCAGATTGTCCAGGATCAATGTGTCGTGACCCGTGGGTGGATAGTAGGCCAGCACCATGTGCGCCTGCGGCGGCCCGTCGTCGAGCACGGAGCGCACGTACACCAGCCGCAGTCGCGCCGCCGGCATGCCCGCTGTCAACAGGCTGAAATACTTGGCAATGGCGTAGTCCTCACAATCGCCCCGGCCCTTGTCCAGCGCCTCGAGCGGACTTGCCCAGTAGTCGGTCCAACCCCAGGCCTGCTGATCGGTGCTGAACTCGATGCGGCTGTTGAAGAAGAGATTGACCCTCTGCAACTGCGCAAGCGGCTGCGCCCCACGGATTGCATGCAACAACGGTTCGAGCTGACGCCATGCGGCTTCGGCTTGCGGCGCCGTCGGCACTGCGCTGCGACGCATGGGAACTTCGTCGGTGCCCTGGGCGGCGGTGGCCATGCCAAAGAACAGGCACAACAGCCCGCGCAGCAGACGCCGCCCACGCGATTGCGGCGCGCGAGTCGGCAGGGCGTGGCGGGAATGACGCAAGGTGTGGGCAGGCGCGTTGAGTGGGCGAGTGCCCGAGCGGGCCGGGACGGGCGCGGGGCCGGCGGGCGCTACCACACGGCATCGACCACACACGGCCTGACTTGAGCATCGGTGAGCGCGCAACACGCCCGCGGCGTGCCGAGCGCACGACTTGCGCCTGGCGCGCGGCGCGGGTTGACGCGCTTGCCGCAACGGCAACGAACGCAGCGCGCTAGCGCGGCTGTGCAGCGGCGTTGCCCACGTTGGCCAGCACATGCTCGGTCATCGCCCGGGCCAGCTCGCTTTCCCCCACGAACACCTTGCCGGCGTTCTCTCGCTCGAGCAAGGCGGCCTCTTCCATGTTGTGGCTGCGCAGAACCACCTGCACCTTGGGATTCAAGGTGCGCGCCGTGTCGATCATCTGCCGCACCTCCAGGGTTTGCGGCGTGGCGATGACGAGCATGCGGGCGTGCGCGATGTGCGCCTGGATCAGCGTGGCCGGCTCGATGGCGTTGCCCAGCACGGCGGCCTGCCCTTGTTCGCGCAGGCGCTCGACGATCTCGCGGTTTTCATCGGCCACCACGAAGGGAATGCTCTTCGCCTTCAGCGCCATGGCAATGCGTTGTCCCACACGCCCATAACCGACGATGACGACCTGGTTCTTCAGGAACCTGGCTTCGGTCGACATCGGCAGCTCGGACAGCGGATCGTCGGTGCGCTCGAGCCTGCGGGCCAGTGCGGAGCGCTTGCGCAGCCAGCGCAACGCCGGCTCGATGGCCGAGAACACCAGCGGATTCAACGCGATCGAGATCAGCGCGCCGGCCAGGATCAGGCTCTGTCCGGCCGCGGGCAGCACGCCCAGCGCCATGCCCAGGCTGGCCAGGATGAAGGAGAACTCGCCGATCTGCGCCAGACTCGCCGACACCGTCAGTGCTGTGTTCAGCGGGTAGCGCAGCAAGAGCACCAGCAAGGCCGCCGCCAGCGACTTGCCCACCACGATGATGCCGACCACGGCCAGCACCTTGAGCGGATCGTCGACCAGCACCTGCGGGTCGAAGAGCATGCCGACCGAGACGAAGAACAGCACCGCAAAAGCGTCGCGCAACGGCAATGTCTCCTCGGCCGCGCGGTGGCTGAAAGCGGACTCGCGCAACACCATGCCCGCAAAGAAGGCGCCGAGCGCGAAGCTCACGCCGAACAAGTGCGCGGATGCCGAGGCAATGCCCACGGCAGCGGCCACCACGCACAAGGTGAACAGCTCGCGCGAACCCGTGCGCGCCACCTGCCACAACAGCCAGGGGAAGACCCGGCGACCGACCACCAGCATCAACGCGACGAAGGCGGCGACCTGCAAAAGCGTGCGCCCGAGCGTCCACCACAGATCGGCAGGGTTTCGGTCACCCGTTTCAGCAGCCAGGCCCGCGAGCGGGGGCAGCAGCACCAGCACCAGCACCATGGCCAGATCCTCGACGACCAGCCAACCCACGGCAATGCGCCCGTTCACCGACTCGAGAATGTTCCTGCTCTCGAGCGCCTTGAGCAGCACCACGGTGCTGGCCACCGACAGCGACAGACCGAAGACGATGGCGGCCGTGGGCGTCCAGCCCCACCACAGGGCCACGCCCGCGCCGAGCGCGGTGGCGACGATCATCTGCACCACGGCACCGGGCAGCGCGATCCGGCGCACCGACAGCAGTTCCTGCAACGAGAAGTGCAATCCCACGCCGAACATCAGCAGCATCACGCCGATCTCGGCGAGTTGCCCCGCGATCTGGATATCGGCAACGAATCCCGGCGTGGCGGGCCCGATGACGATGCCCGCCAGCAGGTAGCCCACCAACGCGGGCAGCTTGAGTCGTGCGGCGACGAAGCCCAGCAGCAACGCCATGCCGAACGCGGCAGCGATCGTCGTGATCAGCGGAACGGCATGGTGCATCGTGGTGCGGACGTTTTGGGAGTGGCCGGTCCAGTTTAGCCAGCGGCGATCCGGCATCGCCGGGCCGCCCAGGCCCAATCCACCGAAAGGGCGGACGGTGGCTCGAAAACAGGGCGATGCCCGCCGCCGAAGCGGCGCGGGCATCGGACTGCAAGCGCAGCCCGAGGAAGCTCAGCCTGCCTGCTTTCGCGCGGGTGGCAGGTCGGTGCAACTGCCGTGCGCCACTTCTGCCGCCATGCCGATGCTTTCGCCCAGCGTCGGGTGCGGGTGGATGGTCTTGCCGATGTCCACCGCGTCGGCGCCCATCTCGATGGCCAGCGCCACCTCGCCGATCATGTCGCCGGCATGCGTGCCGACGATGCCGCCGCCGAGGATGCGGCCGTGGCCGTGCGCCTCGGGTGAATCGTCGAACAGCAGCTTGGTGAAGCCTTCGTCGCGGCCGTTGGCGATGGCGCGGCCCGAGGCCGTCCACGGGAACAGGCCCTTCTTCACCTTGATGCCCTGCGCCTTGGCTTCGTCCTCGGTCAGGCCGACCCAGGCGACCTCGGGGTCGGTGTAGGCCACGCTGGGGATCACGCGCGCGTCGAACATCGCCTTGTCGTCACCGCTGGCCACCTCGGCCGCGACATGCGCCTCGTGCACCGCCTTGTGCGCCAGCATCGGCTGGCCGACGATGTCGCCGATGGCGAAGATGTGCGGCACGTTGGTGCGCATCTGCTGGTCCACCGGGATGAAGCCGCGCTCGCCGACCGCCACGCCGGCCTTGTCGGCGCCGATCTTCTTGCCGTTGGGCGTGCGGCCCACGGCCTGCAGCACCAGGTCGTACAGGCCGTCGCTCTTGGCGCCGTCCAGGCCTTCGAACATGCACGCGGATGCCTTCGGCCGTGGCTTCGGCGCCGACGGTCTTGGTCTTCAGCATCAGCTTGTCGAAGCGCGGCGCGTTCATCTTCTGCCACACCTTGACCAGGTCGCGGTCGGCGCCGAGCATCAGCGAATCCATCATCTCGACCACGTCCAGCTTTGCGCCGAGCGTGCTGTACACGGTGCCCATTTCCAGGCCGATGATGCCGCCGCCGATGACCAGCATGCGCTTCGGTGCCTGGCGCAGTTCGAGCGCGCCGGTGCTGGTGACGATGCGCGGGTCGTCGGGCAGGAAGGGCAGCTTCACCGCCTCGGAGCCGGCGGCGATGATGGCGTTCTTGAAGCGCACGGTCTGCGCCTTGCCGTCTTTGCCGGCCACCTTCAGGTGGTGCGGGTCGATGAATTCGCCGACGCCGGTGAGCACCGTCACCTTGCGCATCTTGGCCATCGCGGCCAGGCCGCCGGTGAGCTTGCCGACGACCTTGTTCTTGTGCGCGAGCAGCTTGCCCAGATCGATCTTCGGTTTGGCGAACTCCACGCCCAGCGCCGCGAAATGTGCGGTCTCGTCGATCACCGCGGCCACGTGCAGCAGCGCCTTGCTCGGGATGCAGCCGACGTTCAGGCATACGCCGCCGAGTGTGGGGAAGCGTTCGACGAGCACCGTCTTCATGCCCAGATCGGCTGCACGGAAGGCAGCTGAGTAACCGCCAGGGCCGGCGCCCAGCACAAGCATGTCGCATTCCAGGTCGGCGGCGCCTGTGTAGCTTGCTGCCGGGCCGGCCGTTGCGGCGGCAGGTGCAGGCGCGGCCGACGCGGGCTTGGCCGCAGCGGCAGGTGCGGATGCAGCCGCCGCACTCGCTGCGGCGGGTGATGGCGCGGCGGGTGCAGGCGAAGCCACCGCCGCAGCACCTTCGGTCTCCAGCATCAAGAGCAGCGAGCCTTCGTTCACCGTGTCGCCGATCTTGACCTTGATGTCCTTGACCACGCCTGCGGCGGCAGACGGAATCTCCATCGACGCCTTGTCGCTCTCCACCGTGACCAGGCTCTGTTCGAGCTTGACCGTGTCACCCGGCTTGACCAGCAGTTCGATGACCGCGACGTCCTTGAAGTCGCCGATGTCCGGAACCTTCACTTCGATGAGTGCCATGTTCCGTTCTCCTTAGAGCAGGACGCGGCGGAAGTCCGCCAGGATCGCGCCCAGGTAGGCGTTGAAGCGCGCCGCAGCGGCGCCATCGACCGCGCGGTGGTCCCAGCTCAAGCTCAGCGGCAGCATCAGACGTGGCTGAAACGCCTTGCCGTCCCACACCGGCTCGATGTTGCTGCGGCACACACCCAGGATCGCGACCTCCGGCGCGTTGATGATCGGCGTGAAGTAGCGCCCGCCAATGCCGCCGAGCGAGCTGATCGAGAAGCAGCCGCCGGCCATGTCGTTCGGCCCGAGCTTGCCGTCGCGCGCCTTCTTCGCCAGATCGCCCATCTCCTGGCTGATCTGCAGCACGCCCTTCTTGTCGGCGTCCTTGATCACCGGCACCATCAGCCCGTTGGGCGTGTCGGCCGCGAAGCCGATGTGGAAGTACTGCTTCAGCACCATCTCCTCGCCGTCGAGCGAGGCATTGAACTCGGGGAACTTCTTCAGCGCGGCGACGCTGGCCTTGATGAGGAAGGCGAGCATCGTCACCTTCACGCCGGACTTCTCGTTCTCCTTGTTCGTGGCCACGCGGAAGGCCTCGAGATCGGTGATGTCGGCGTCGTCGTGGTTGGTGACGTGCGGGATCACGACCCAGTTGCGGTGCAGGTTGGCGCCGCTGATCTTCTTGATGCGGCTCAGCGGCTTGCGCTCGATCGGGCCGAACTTGGTGAAGTCCACCTGCGGCCAGGCCAGCAGGCCCGGGAAGGCGCCGCCGCTGGCCGGCGCTGCCACCTTCGCCGCGCCGCCGCTGGCCGCCTCGGCCATCACGCCCTTGACGAAGGACTGCACGTCCTGCTGGGTGATGCGCCCTTTCGGCCCGCTGCCCTTGACCTGCGCCAGCGGCACGCCAAGTTCGCGCGCAAAGCGGCGGATCGACGGCGAGGCATGCGGCAATGCGGACGACGGTGTGCCGGGCGCGTGCGGTGGCACGGCTGTGGCGGGTACCGCGGCAGGCGCAGCGCTTGCCGTCGAGGCCGCCGCGGGCGCTTGAGCAGCGGCGCTGGGTGCGGTGGCTGCGGCGGTAGTGGGTGCAGCAGCGGGCACGCTCGCGCCAGCCGCGGCCTCGATCACGGCAATGAGCGTTCCCTTCGCCACCTTGTCGCCGATCTTCACCTTCAACGCCGTCAGCACACCCGCATGCGAGGACGGAATCTCCATCGAGGCCTTGTCGGACTCCACCGTGATCAGGCTCTGTTCGAGCTTGATCGCATCCCCTGGCTTGACCAGCAGTTCGATGACCGCGACCTCGTCGAAGTCACCGATGTCGGGCACCAGCACATCCACAGGACCACCGGAGGCCGTCGGCGCGGCGGGTGGTTCCGCGGCAGGTGCAGCCGGTGCAGCAGCGGCGCGCGGCGGCGGCAGGGGCCGATGCCGGCACGGGCGCGGCGCCAGCCGCAGCGCCCTCGCCTTCGAGCAGCAACAACAACGAGCCTTCGGCGACCTTGTCGCCGAGCTTGACCTTCAGCTCCTTGATCACGCCGGCATGCGACGAGGGAATCTCCATCGATGCCTTGTCGCTTTCGACCGTGACCAGCGATTGCTCCAGCTTCACCGTGTCGCCGACCTTCACCAGCAACTCGATGACCTCGACCTGCTCGAAGTCGCCGATGTCCGGTACCTTGACTTCCACCACAGCCATGTTGATCTCCTGTAGTTCTTGGTTTTCGTGATTTCAGGCGTACAGCGGATTCATGCGCTCGGTGTCGATGCCGTACTTCTTGATCGCCTCGGCCACCTTGGCGACCGGCAGCGCAGCCTTCGTCGGCCAGCGCCTTGAGTGCGGCGATCACGATGTAGTGCCGGTTGACCTCGAAGTGTTCGCGCAGCTTGGCGCGGAAATCACTGCGCCCGAATCCATCCGTGCCCAGCACCTTGTAGGTCCGGCCCTTGGGAATGAACGCGCGGATCTGCTCGGCATAGTTCTTCATGTAGTCGGTGGAGGCAATCACCGGTCCGGCGTATTTGTCGAGTTGCTGCGTGACGAAGGCCACACGCGGCTTTTCTGTCGGGTGCAGCAGGTTCCAGCGATCGGCGTCCTGGCCGTCACGCGTCAACTCGTTGAAGCTCGGGCAGCTCCACACGTTGGCAACCACACCCCAGTCCTTCTTCAACAGGTCGCGTGCGAACTGCGACTCGCGCAGGATCGTGCCGCTGCCCAGCAGATTGACGCGCGCCGCCTTCTTGTCGGCAGCGCCTTCTTCCAGCAGGTACATGCCCTTGATGATCTGCTCTTCCGTGCCGGCCTTCAGCCCCGGCATCGGATAGTTCTCGTTCAGCAGTGTCAGGTAGTAGTAGACATTCTCCTGGCGCTCGACCATGCGCTTCAGGCCGTGCTGCAGGATCACGCCGACCTCGTGCGCGAAGGTCGGGTCGTAGCTGATGCAGTTCGGAATCGTGCCGGCGAGGATGTGACTGTGGCCGTCCTCATGCTGCAGGCCTTCGCCGTTCAGCGTGGTGCGTCCGCTGGTGCCGCCGAGCAGGAAGCCGCGCGCCTGCATGTCGCCGGCAGCCCAGGCCAGGTCGCCGATGCGCTGGAAGCCGAACATCGAGTAGTACACGTAGAACGGCACCATGATGCGGTTGTTGGTGCTGTAGCTGGTGGCTGCCGCGATCCAGCTGCTCATGCCGCCGGGCTCGTTGATGCCCTCCTGCAGCACCTGGCCGGCCTTGTCCTCGCGGTAGTACATCACCTGTTCCTTGTCCACCGGCGTGTACTGCTGCCCCTCGGGGTTGTAGATGCCGATCTGGCGGAACAGGCCTTCCATGCCGAAGGTGCGCGCTTCGTCCACCAGGATCGGCACGACGCGCGGGCCCAGCGCCTTGTCGCGCAGCAACTGCGTCAGGAAGCGCACGAAGGCTTGCGTGGTGCTGATCTCGCGGCCCTCGGCGGTGGCGTCGATGACGGCCTTGAAGGTTTCCAGCGAGGGCACGGTGAAGCTCTCGTCGGCCTTGGTGCGGCGCTTGGGAAGGTAGCCGCCGAGCGCCTTGCGCCGCTCGTGCAGGTACTTCATCTCCGGCGTGTCGTCGGCGGGTTTGTAGAACGGCAGCTTCGCCAGCTCGCTGTCGGGGATGGGGATGTTGAAGCGGTCGCGGAAGAACTTGATGTCCTCGTCGCTGAGCTTCTTGGTCTGGTGCGCGGTGTTCTTGCCTTCGCCCGCGCTGCCCATGCCCCAGCCCTTGACGGTCTTGATGAGCAGCACCGTCGGCTGGCCCTTGTGGTTGTTGGCCTTGTGGAAGGCGGCGTGCACCTTCTGCGCATCGTGGCCGCCGCGGCGCAGGTTCCACACCTCCTTGTCGGTCAGCTTGGACACCATCTCCAGAGTGGCCGGAGAGCGGCCGAAGAAGTTCTTGCGTACGAAGGCGCCATCGTTGGCCTTGAAGGCCTGGTAGTCGCCGTCCAGCGTGTCCATCATGATCTTGCGCAGCGCACCGTCCTTGTCGCGCGCCAGCAGCGGGTCCCAGTTGGCGCCCCAGATGAGCTTGATGACGTTCCAGCCCGAGCCGCGGAACTCGCCTTCCAGCTCCTGGATGATCTTGCCGTTGCCGCGCACCGGGCCGTCCAGGCGCTGCAGGTTGCAGTTGATGACGAAGATCAGGTTGTCGAGCTTTTCGCGCGCCGCCAGGCCGATCGCGCCAAGCGATTCAGGCTCGTCCATCTCGCCGTCACCGCAGAACACCCAGACCTTGCGGTTGGCGGTGTCGGCAATGCCGCGTGCATGCAGGTACTTGAGGAATCGCGCCTGGTAGATGGCCATCAGCGGGCCCAGGCCCATCGACACGGTAGGGAACTGCCAGAACTCGGGCATCAGTTTCGGATGCGGGTAGCTCGACAGGCCCTTGCCGCCGCTTTCCTGGCGGAAGTTGAGCAGTTGCTCTTCGCTCAGCCGCCCTTCCATGAACGCACGCGCGTAGATGCCCGGCGCGCTGTGGCCCTGGATGTAGAGCAGGTCGCCGCCATGGCCTTCGCTTTCGGCATGCCAGAAGTGGTTGAAGCCGGCGGCGAACATGTGCGCCACCGATGCGAAGCGAACTGATGTGCCCGCCAAGATCGCCGCCGTCGGCCGGGTCGTGCCGGTTCGCCTTGACCACCAGCGCCATCGCATTCCAGCGCATGTAGGCGCGCAGTCGGCCTTCGAGTTCGAGGTTGCCCGGGCTGTGTTCCTCATCGGCCGGCTCGATCGTGTTGACGTAGCCGGTGTTCGCGGAAAACGGCAGGTCCACGCCCGATTGCCGCGCCTCCTCGATGAGTTGTTCGAGCAGGAAATGTGCACGTTCGCCGCCTTCGGTCTGAATGACGGCGCCGAGTGCGTCGAGCCATTCACGCGTTTCCTGGGCGTCGAGGTCAGCGCCGTTCTTGTCGGCGGCAGGCGCGGGCATTGCGGACATGATGGAGTCTCCTGATCTTGTCGTTGAAAGAACATTCTTGCAGTCAAATCGAGTGTCGCATATCTCAATCCGAATTTCAAATAGTAGTAGTACGTACCATATAGTGAAACACACTGCGCGTCGGCTCCGGCAGTCGTTGCCAACCCAAGGCTGCAGCCTCGGATAATCGCCCTCATGTCCTCGCTGCCGACTCCCGCGTCCACGACCGAAGCGCACTCGACCTGGCGGCGTCTGCGCCGCTGGTTCGGCCGCTGGTGGGTGCACCAACCCGCGGCTCGGCAGGACCGGTTCGTCACCATCGCCCCGCTGGTGTCGGTGCTGCTGTTCCTGGCCGCCATCATTTCGGCCTTCTGGTACCTGCGCAACGAGGAGATCGAAAGGGAAACCGAGTCCCTGAAGCGCGATACCGAGATCGCCCAGCAGCAGATGCGCCTGCACCTGATCGAGAACCAGGAGCAACTCGTGCGCATGGCCAGTGAGCTGATACGGCGCGAAACCGACATCGATGATTTTGTCGGCCAGGCGCAAAGCTTCGTTCGCGAACGCCCGACCATCACCCAGATCGCCTGGATCGACAGCAACCGCAAGCGCAAGGCGAGCCGCTGGGCCTCGCTGTACCGCGAAGAAAGCGTGCCCGGCAACGACGCCGGCGACCCCTCGTTGCCGCAACAGCAACCCCCCAACGCCGCCGAGGAAGCCTTCACGCAGGCGCGCGACTTGCGCCAGCCGGTGTATTCACGCGCCTTCGTCGACAACATCGGCTCGCCGGTGTTCCAGATGCAGGTGCCGCTGGTGGCACGCAACACCTTCGGCGGCACACTGATGGTGGAGTATTCGGTCGAGTCGCTGCTGCGCCACTTTGTATCGCCCGACATCGCGGTGCGCCATTCGATGACGGTCACCGATAACAAGCAACAGATCCTGGCCAGCACCGTGACGCAGATGCCGGGACAGGAATCGATACGCAGCGCGCCGATCGTGTACGAGCTGCCGCTGGCTCCTGCCGTCAACGACCTGCTGCTGCGTGGCCAGGGCTACCGCACCTCGATCGGACTGATCAGCAACACCTTGTTCTGGATGGTCGTGGCACTGTCGGTGTTGACAGTGTGGATGCTGCTCGGCAGCTGGCGCCATCTGCGCCGCCGCGCACAGATCCAGGCGGCGCTGGTGCAGGAGACGAACTTCCGTCGCGCCATGGAGAACTCCATGCTCACGGGCATGCGCGCGATGGACCTCGAAGGCCGCATCACCTATGTCAACGCCGCGTTCTGCGCGATGACGGGTTTTGCCGAATCGGCGCTGATAGGCCAATCGCCGCCCTTCCCTTACTGGCCGCTGGACCGCATCGACGAAAACTCGCGCCTGTTGCAGCAGGAGTTGAGCGGCCGCAGCCCGGCCGGCGGCATCGAGGTGCGCGTGATGCGCAAGGACGGCTCGTTATTCGACGCACGCATGTATGTCTCGCCGCTGATCGACCCGCGCGGCCAGCAAACCGGCTGGATGACCTCGATGACCAACATCACCGAGGCCAAGCGCATCCGCGACCAGCTTTCGGCCTCGCACGAGCGCTTCACCACCGTGCTGGAAGGGCTGGACGCGTCGGTGTCGGTGTTGTCGGTGCCGCAGGGCGAACTGCTGTTTGCCAACCGCTCCTACCGCCTGTGGTTCGGCGCCGACTGCGGCCGGCCATGCACTGCTCACTGGCGACATCGGCGACACACCTTACGTGCCCGACGCCGAGGACGTGGTCGACGGCCTGTCGGGTCTGCCGACGCAGGAACTCACCGAATCCGGCTCGGACCCGCGCGAGGTGTACGTCGCGCCGCTGCAGAAATGGTTCGACGTGCGCTCGCGCTACCTGCAGTGGACCGACGGCCGCCTGGCACAGATGTTGATCGCCACGGACATCACCGCGCGGCTGCGCGCCGAGGAGCAGGCGGCACTGCAGGCCGAACGTGCGCAGGTGACGAGCCGGCTGGTGACGATGGGCGAGATGGCCTCGTCGGTGGCTCACGAGTTGAACCAGCCGCTCACCGCGATCACCAACTATTGCAACGGCATGGTCTCGCGTGTCGATGCCGATTCGATCGACAAGGCCGATTTGGTGGCGGCCTTGCGCAAGACCGCGCGCCAGGCCGAGCGCGCCGGGCAGATCATCCGCCGCATTCGCGACTTCGTGCGCAAGAGCGAGCCGCAGCGCCAGACCGCGCACGCGCAGCAGATCGTCGAGGACGCGGTCGAACTGGCGGGCATCGAACTGCGCCGGCGCAATGTCGCCATCCGCACCTATGTCGCCCAACGCCTGCCGCCGCTGGAGGTCGATCCGATCCTGATCGAACAGGTGCTGATGAACCTGTTGAAGAACGCCGCCGAGGCGATCGACAGCGCCCAACCCTCACTGCCGGTGTCACGGCGCAACATCGAGTTGCGCGTGGTGCCGCGCCACACGCCCGACGAGGGCGGCGTCATCGAGTTCAGCGTCACCGACATGGGCCCGGGACTGAAGGTCGAGGTCATCGAACGTCTGTACGAAGCCTTCTTCTCCACCAAGGCCGAAGGACTGGGCATCGGCCTGTCCTTGTGCCGCAGCATCATCGAGTCGCACCGCGGCCGGATGCGGGCACAGAACCTCTACAATGGCGAGGCCGTTTCGGGGTGTCGTTTTTCCTTCACCCTGCCCGTCGAAGCCCCCGTCCGCAGCGACAGCGCCATCACGGCGCCGGAGATGCAGCGCGATCCGATTCCGATCACCACCGTGGCAACCTGAATGAGCTTGATCCCCAAAAAAGGCACGGTCTATGTCGTCGATGACGACGAAGCCGTGCGCGATTCGCTGCAATGGCTGCTCGAAGGCAAGGACTACCGCGTCAAGTGCTTCGATTCGTCGGAATCGTTCCTGTCGCGCTTCGACCCGCGCGAGGTCGCCTGCCTGATCGCCGACATCCGCATGGACGGCATGAGCGGGCTGGAGCTTCAGGACCGGCTGCTCGAACGCAAGAGCCCGCTGCCGGTGGTCTTCATCACCGGCCACGGCGACGTGCCGATGGCGGTGACGACGATGAAGAAGGGCGCGATGGATTTCATCGAGAAGCCCTTCAAGGAAGAAGAGCTGCTGGGTCTGGTGGAGCGCATGCTCGACCAGGCGCGCAATGCCTTCAGCCAGCACCAGGAACAGGCCAGCCGCGATGCGCTGCTGAGCCGGCTGACGACGCGCGAAGCGCAGGTGCTCGAGCGCATCGTCGCCGGGCGGCTGAACAAGCAGATCGCCGACGACCTGGGCATCAGCATCAAGACGGTGGAGGCGCACCGCGCCAACATCATGGAAAAGCTCAACGCCAACACCGTCGCCGATCTGCTGAAGATTGCCCTGGGCGCGCAGAGCAAGGCCTGACCAACGCGTCCTGCACCCGGGAGTCGCATCGCGCGAGTCCCGCACCCACACTCAAAGCGCGGGCCATGACGGCACAACTCATCGACGGCACGGCGCTTTCGCGCCAGATGCGTGCGGACGTGGCACAACGCGCCGCCGCGCTCAGCGCGCGTGGCACGCGAGCCTGGTCTGGCCGTGATCCTGGTCGGCGACGATCCGGCAAGCCAGGTCTACGTGCGCAACAAGATCAAGGCCTGCGAGGAGTGCGGCGTGCGTTCGATCTTCGAACGCTATGACGCCACCCTGGCCGAGGCCGAACTGCTGGCGCGCATCGCGGCGCTGAATGCCGACGCCGGCGTGCACGGCATCCTGGTGCAGATGCCGCTGCCGCGCCACATCGACGCGCAGAAGGTCATCGCCGCCATCGCCACCGCCAAGGATGTCGACGGCTTTTCGCTGCACTCCGCCGGCAGCCTGATGGCCGGCGTGCCGGGCCTGCGCCCGGCCACGCCCTATGGCTGCATGCAACTGCTGCAAAGCACCGGCATCGATCTGCGCGGCAAACATGCGGTGGTCATCGGCCGCAGCAACACCGTGGGCAAGCCGATGGCGCTGCTGCTGCTGCAGGCCAACGCTACCGTCACCGTGTGCCACAGCGCCACGCCCGATCTGGGCGTGCACACGCGCATGGCCGACATCGTGGTGGCTGCCGTGGGCCGTCGCAACACGCTGACGGCCGACATGGTCAAGCCCGGCGCGGTGGTCATCGATGTCGGCATGAACCGCAACGATCTCGGCAAGCTGTGCGGCGATGTCGATTTCGAAGCTGTGCGCCAGGTGGCCGGCTGGATCACGCCGGTGCCCGGCGGTGTCGGTCCCATGACCATCACCATGCTGCTCGTCAACACCCTGCAAGCGGCGGAACATGCCGCCGGTTGAGGTGATTTCGCCGCCTGCGGCCGCTGTCGCCGGGGCGGACGACAACCCGCTGCTGCAAGACCTTCCGCTGCCGGCCTTCGACCGGCTCGACGCCTCGCATGTGGCCCCCGCACTCGACCAACTGCTGGCCGAGGCGGAAGCTGCGCTGGAGCGTGCCGTCAGCGATGCGGTGCCTGCGGACTACGACGAAGTGTCTGCCGTGCTGGATGTGCCGATCGAGCGCTTGGAGCGCGCCTGGAGCGCCGTCACCCACCTGAACGAAGTGGCCGACAGCCCGGCGTTGCGCGCGGCCCACCACGCCGGGCTGCCGCGCATCACCGATTTCCATACCCGGCTGGGCGCAGACGAGCGGCTGTACCGCAAGTACCGCGACATCGAGGCCTCGCCCCAAGCCGCGGCCTTGAGCGCTGCACAACGCCAGGCGCTGCAGCACGCCTTGCGCGATTTCGTGCTGGGTGGCGCCGAGCTGCAAGGCGCGCAACGCCAGCGCTTCGCGCAGATCCAGGAGCGCTCGGCGGAACTGCGCCAGCTGTACTCCGAGCACGTGCTCGATGCCACCGACAACTTTGCCTACTTCGCCAGCCAGGCCGAGATGGCGGGTGTGCCCGATGACGTGGCGAAGGCGGCGCTCGTCGTCGAAGCCGGCGATGCGCCGCGCCGCTACAAGCTGACGCTGCACGAGCCGTGCTATCTGCCGGTGATGGCCTATGCCCAGGACCGTGCCCTGCGCGAAAGGCTCTACCGCGCGCACGTCACGCGTGCCAGCGAGTTGGGCGACCCCGCGCTCGACAACTCCGCGCTGATGCACGAGCTGCTCCAGATGCGCCAGGAAGAAGCGCGATTGCTCGGCTATCCCAGCTATGCCGAGCTTTCGTTGATGCCGAAGATGGCGGAGTCGGCCGCGCAGGTCCACGACTTCGTTGCCGATCTGGCATTGCGCGCCCGACCCTACGGCGAACGCGAGCTGGCCGAACTGCGCGAGTTCGCCGCGCGCGAACTGGCGCTGCCCGAGCTGCAGCCTTGGGACCTCCCCTTCGCCAGCGAGCGGCTGAAACAATCGCTCTACGCCTTCAGCAGCACCGAGCTGCGGCAGTACTTCACCGAGCCGCGTGTGCTGGAAGGACTGTTTCGCATCGCCGAGACGCTGTTCGAGATACAGATCCGGCCCGACGTCGCGCCGGTGTGGCATGACAGCGTGCGCTTCTTCAGCATCTATCGCGCCGGCACGCCGATCGGGCATTTCTACCTCGACCTGCACGCCCGCCCAGGCAAGCGCCCGGGCGCGTGGATGGACAACCTGCAGCAGCGCTGGAATCGGCCCGACCGTCACGGCGTGCAGTTGCCCGTGGCGATCCTGGTGTGCAACTTCGCAGCGCCTGTGCCGCATCAAGGCCAGGCGCGCCCGGCCTTGCTGTCGCACGACGACCTGATCACGCTGTTCCATGAGTTCGGCCACGGGCTGCACCACCTGCTGACGCAAGTCGACGAGCTGGCGGTGTCGGGCATCTCCGGCGTGGAGTGGGACGCGGTGGAGCTGCCCAGCCAGTTCATGGAGAACTATTGCTGGGAATGGCAGGCGCTGGAGGACATGAGCGCGCATGTCGACACGGGCGAGCCGCTGCCGCGCCCGCTGTTCGACAAGCTGCTGGCAGCGAAGAACTTCCACAGCGGGCTGCGCATGCTGCGCAGCATGGAGTACGCGCTTTTCGATCTGCGCATCCACCGCGAGATCGACGCCGCGCACCGACTGGCGCAGATCGCGCACGAGGTGCGAGCGGATGTCGGACTGGTGCCGGTGGTCGCCTGCAATCGCTTTGCGCACAGTTTTTCACACATATTCGAAGGCGCGTACTCGGCCGGTTACTACAGCTATGCCTGGGCTGAAGTACTGTCGGCAGATGTGTGGAGCGCATTCGAAGAAGCCGGCGTGTTCGACCCCGCAACGGGCCGCCGTTATCGGCAGACCATTCTCGAGGTCGGTGGCAGCCGCAGCGCCATGGACAGCTTCAGGGCCTTTCGTGGGCGCGAACCGCGCATCGATGCGCTATTGCGCCACCAGGGAATGGCTTGACACCTCCAGCACCGCGACGCTGCTCTTGCGGCGACGCACCCTGATCCACCCCCTGCCATGAACTTTCGCCGGCCTGCCCTGTCGATCGATGCCCTGCGCGGCGCCGCACTTTGCGCGGCGCTGTTGGGTGTGCTGCTGCCCGCCACGGCGCAATACAAGATGGTCGGCCCGGACGGCAGCATCACCTACACCGACCGCCCGCCCGGCAACACCGCCGCGCGCGTCACACCGCTGGGCCGCACCGCCATCACCGAGGTCCCGGCACCGGACGCGCTGCCGGCCGATCTGCGGCAGACGGCGACACGCTATCCGGTCACGCTGTACGGCGCGGCCAATTGCGAGCCTTGCGATGCCGGCCGGCAACTGCTGATCCAGCGCGGTGTGCCCGTACACCGAAAAGCGCATCGTCAGCGACGACGATGTCGCTGCGCTCGAGCGCGTGGTCGGCGTGCGCAGCGTGCCGTCACTGACCATCGGCGCCCAGGCGCTGCGTGGGCTGTCGCCCACCGAATGGAACGCCTACCTGGATGCGGCAGGCTATCCGCGCGAATCGCGCCTGCCCAAGGGTTGGCAGGCGAGCGCCGCCACGCCGATGGTCGAGCGCGTGCCCGCACGCGCCGCCACGGCTGCGTCAGCCGCTTCCGCGCCGGCGCCGCCGCGCGTTGCGCCGCAAGCGCTGCCTCAGGCGCCAACCGGTTTGCGCTTCTAGGCGCGCCGCCGCGCCGCGGCACGGGCTACGAGTTCGGTTCAGCGTGTCACGGCCGGCAAGCGCCGCGCCAGCCACGAGCCCGACGCCACCGCTCCGCCGACCAGCCAGAACAGCGCAGCCGCACCCAGCGCCGCGCCCGCAACGCCAAAGGCCAGCGGCAGCGCCGTGCTCGACGCGTTCATGACCATCGCGCGCAAGGCGATGGTCTCGCCAAAGCGCGCGTCGGGTGTGATCTGATGCAGCGTGGACATGATCATCGGCTGCACCGACCCCAGCGTCAGGCCCAGCAGCACCGCGCAGCCAGCCATCAGCCAGGGCGAACTGGCCAGCGGGTACAGCGCGAACACCGCGCCGGTGGCGAGCATGGCCACGCGCAGCACCACCACCTCGTTCATGCGGTGCGCCCACAGCGGGATCAGCAGCCGCACGCCGGTGACGGCCAAGCGTGAAGGTGCCCAGGATCAGGCCGATGGTGGCGGCGTTGAAGCCGCGTTCGAAGCCGAGGATCGGCACCGCGAAGATGTGCACGTCCCAGCAGGCCGAGAGCAGCCAGTTGACGCACAACAAGCGCTTCAGCCCCGGCACCGCAAGCAGATCCCATGAACCGCGCGGCGCCGCCGCCGGGCCGCCCGACACCACCACAGGATCGCGCGGCACCCATCGCGAACAGCCCAGTGTCAGCAGCGGCAACGCCAGCAGCAGCAGGTAGGCGGCGCGGAAGCCGCCGGCGTCGATCATGAAGCCCGCCGCCACCGGGCCGACCACGTTGGACAGCGACGGCGCCATGCCCAGCCAGCTGAACAGGCGCACGCGCTCGGTGCTGTTGCGCGCCGCCTGGGCGGCGCGGCGCTGGATGACGATCAGCCCCATGTTGGCGCCGCTGCCCACGAACACCGCCGACAGGCACAACAGCGCGAAATGCGGCGTCTCCTCGACAAAGGTCGAGGCCACCGCCAGCAACGCGCCCAAGGTCGACAGGCCGATGGCAATGCGCACCGGCCGGTGGTAGCCGTGCCGATCGGCCATGCGCCCGTTGTGCAGCGACAGCAGCACCGGTGCGGCGGCATACAGCGCCAGCAACACGCCGACGTTCCAGGCGGTGTAACCCTCGCGCAGCGCCTGCAGCGGCGCGGCCATGCGCACACCGGCCATGGTGGCGTGCAGGCCGATCTGACCGACGATCAACGCCAAGAGCACCTTCGGGAAGCGCTTGTCAAGCGCCGCAGCAGACTCAACGCCGCGTTCAGGCACTCGGCGCCTCGGTCGCGAACCCGTCCTCGTCCGCACCCGGCACGAGCCCCGCCGCTTCGATGCCGGGCAGAAGCTGTTGCGCGCGCGCCTCGGGCATGAGCTCCACCGACTTGAGTCGGCTCGTCATGACGTTGCTGCGTGTTTGCGCTTCGTCGATGGTGTTCGTCGCCTCGACCAGCTTCTTGCGCGTCTTCGCCAACACGTCGCCGAACTTGCCGAACTCGGTCTTCACCGCGCCCAGGACTTCCCAAACCTCGGCACTGCGCCGTTCCAGCGCCAGCGTGCGAAAGCCCATCTGCAGGCTGGTCAGCGTGGCCAGCAGCGTGGTCGGGCCGGCGAGCATGACCTTGTGTTCGCGCTGCATCGCCTGCACCAGGCCCGGGCGGCGCAGCGCCTCGGCATACAGGCCTTCGGTGGGCACGAACAGGATGGCGAAGTCCGTCGTGTGCGGCGGCGCGACGTACTTGCCGCGGATGCTGCGCGCTTCGCTGCGCAGCCGGTTCTCGATGCCCTTGGCCGCTGTCTCCATGGCCGGCGCATCGGCGCGTTCCTGCGCCTCGAGAAGGCGGTCGTAGTCCTCGCGCGGGAACTTCGCGTCGATCGGCAGCCACAGCGGGGCGCCATCGACTCGTTGTCCGGGCAGGCGGATGGCGAACTCGACGCGCTCGTTGCTGCCAGGGACCGTCGCGACGTTGGTGGCGTACTGCTCTGGCGTGAACACCTGCTCGAGCAATCCGGCGAGTTGCACCTCGCCGAAGATGCCGCGCGTCTTCACGTTGGTGAGCACGCGGTTGAGCGAACCCACGTCGCGCGCCAGCGTCTGCATCTCGCCCAGACCCTTGTGCACCTGCTCCAGCCGGTCCGCCACCTGCTTGAAGCTTTCGCCCAGGCGCATCTCGAGCGTGGCGTGCAGCTTTTCGTCCACCGTGGCGCGCATCTGCTCGAGCTTCTTTTCGTTGCCTTCCTGCAGGGCACTCAACTTGGACTCGACGGCTGCGCGCACCTCGCCCATGCGGCGCTCGTTGCCTTCGGACAGCACGCGCAGTTGCTCGCTCAAGGCATCGGACAGGCGCCTGAGCGCCGTGTCCTGCGCTTCGCGCGTGGCCAGGCTCTGTTGCGCCAGCGTCTGGGTCGCGCCTTGAAGCGCATCGCTGACCTGCTGCTGCATGGCAGCCAGTTGGGTGCGAAAGGAATCGATCTGCTCGTTCTGCGTGCGCGCGACATCGCCGCCTTGCGCCATCAAGCTCTGTTGAAACAGCGCCAGCGTGCCCGCCAGTTCCTGGCGCGTGCCACGTGCGCTGCCCTGCACTTCCGCACGCAACTCGCGCTCCAGCCGCTCGGTATCCTGTCGCGCCGCGTCGCGCAGCGATTGCTCCAGCGCCGTCAGCGGCTTGTCGTCATGGCGGCGCAACGCCAGCCACAGCACAAGCAACAGGATCAGCGCCAGCAGCGCGGGTATCAGCCATTCCGTCATGCAGACGATTGTCTCAGGCCGACTGGGCCGAACGCGGCCGCGGTGGCCGCGCACTCAGGCCGATCAGGTGTGGCACACCACCGTCGCCTGCGCCTGGTTGCCGGGCATGCCGCTGAGCCAATCACCCGCCTGCAGCAGCCACTGCGAGGTGGCGTTGTCCTCGCCCTCGGGCGGGGCATAGCGCTGCGATTGGCGCAGCACTTCGTAGCCCTTGCCGCACAGGCGTGCCGCCTCGAGCTCGATGGCGGCCAGGCTTTGCCCGCGCAGTTCATAGGCGCGTCGGGCCGGCGCCGTTGGCGAGGCTGCGAACCTGCGGCCCCGAACAGGCGCTGGCACCCAGCACCAAGAGGCCAGCGAACATCAGGCGGCTGGACCTCACGGATGGGCGGTTCATGTCTGGGCACTCACGCACAGTCTCCCGGCGGACCCGTCGCCCGCCTTGCTGCGCCATTGTGGCCAGCGCACCGGACCATGCAGGCGTGGAGCAGGTGGGCAAAGCCGCCCCAGTTTTCGCCATCATCGGCGCCACGCATCCAGCGTCGGCAACGCTGGCGCGCTCAGGCTTTGGGGCGTGAGTTCAGCACCTGGGGATTGAGTGCGGTCGGCGGCGCACCCGCTTGCGCGCCTGCACCCAGCGCAGCGATCAGGTTGTCCGCGGCCAGATGCGCCATGGCGCGGCGCGTGGGCAGGCTTGCGCTGGCAATGTGCGGCGTGAGCACGACGTTGGGAAGGCTCAGCAGATCGGGGTGCAAGGCAGGCTCGCCTTCGAACACGTCCAGCCCGGCCGCGGCGATGCGCCGCTCGCGCAGCGCATCGCGCCAGCGCCGCGTCGTCGACGATGCCGCCGCGCGCGATGTTGGTCAGCGTGGCGGTGGGTTTCATCAGCGCCAGTTCGGCCGCGCCGATGCTGTGGTGCGATGCAGGACCATAGGGCAGCACCAGGATCAGGTGGTCGCATTCGCGCAGCAACTGGTCCTTGCCCACGTAGCGCGCGCCGAGCGCGGATTCGACCGGCCGCGTCCAGCCGCGAGCGGTTGTGATAGATCACCGGCATGCCGAAGCCGAGCGCACCGCGCCGCGCAATCGCCTGGCCGATGCGGCCCATGCCGAGCACGCCCAGCGTGGCGCCATGCACGTCGGCACCGGCAAACATGTCGTGGCCCCAGCGCGTCCACTTTCCGGCGCGCAGGTAATGTTCGCTCTCGGCGATGCGCCGCGCCGCGGCCATCATCAGCGCGAAGCCGAAGTCCGCCGTGGTCTCGGTCAAGACGTCGGGCGCGTTGCTGACCAGCACGCCGCGCTCGGTGCACGCAGCCACGTCGATGTTGTTGTAGCCCACCGCCATCGAACACACCGCGCGCAGTGCCGGGCAGGCATCGAGCAGCCGCGCATCGATGCTCTCGGTGCCGGTGACGAACACGCCCGTCTTGCCTTGCAGACGCCGGATCAGCTCATCCTGCGTCCAGACTTCGTCGGCCTGGTTGTGCTGCACATCGAAATACTCGCGCAGGCGTTCGATGACATCGTCGAAGACCGCGCGAGCCACCAGCACTTGCGGGTTCGCCATGGCACCCAAGCTCAGGACAGGAAACGAACGAACCCGGCCACCGGCTCGCGCTCGGTGACCAGCCGGTTGGCGACCGCCGCAGGGTCGGCATGGCCCAGCGACATGCCGCACACCAGCATGTCGCTGTCGGGCGCGCCGATGTGCGCCATGATGATCTTGTGGAACTGCATGAACGCCGCCTGCGGGCAGGTGTCCAGGCCCGCGGCCGCGCGCCGCCACCATGACGCTTTGCAGGAACATGCCGTAGTCGAGCCAGCTGCCCTGGCGCAGCACGCGCTCGATGGTGAAGATCAGGCCCACTGGCGCGCCGAAGAACTCGTAGTTGCGGCCGTGTTGGCGGTGCATGCCGTGCTTGTCGGTCTTGCCGATGCCGAGCAGGGTGTACAGATCCCAGCCGACCTTGCGCCGCCGCTCGATATAGGGCGAGCGCCATTCGGTCGGGTAGTACTCGTACTCGCTGTGGTGCTGCGCCAGCGCCGCCGGGTCGTCGAACACCGCGCCGATCTTGGCCGACAGCGAGGTCTTGGCTTCGCCGGTCAGCACCGTCACCTTCCACGGCTGCGTGTTGGTGCCCGAGGGCGCACGCGCCGCAACCTGCAGGATGTCTTCGATGGTCTGGCGTGGCACTTCGGTGGGCAGGAAGCCGCGCACCGAGCGCCGCGAGGTGATGGCGGCATCGACGGCTGCAGTGGCGTGAGGGTTGGAAAGTTCGGTCATGGGTTCGGGTGTTGATGCAGCTCGGTGTCGGGGATCGGCGTGCGGAGTCATCGACCCGCGCTTCGCTCAGCGCACGGATTGTTCCATCCTTCGCGCATCCCGACGCTCGGCCCATTGCTGCCAGCTGGACAGGGCCTCCTGCAGCGTGCGCCGATGCACCGCCACGGTGTGATCGATGACGCGGCCGTAACCGCCGGCCATCGACACGGCCACCGGTATGCCGCGCTCGCGCAAGGCGTGAAAGACAGTCCGGTCGCGCTCGGCCAGGCCCTCGAAGCTGAGCTTCAGTCGGCCGAGGCGGTCATGCTCGTGCGGGTCGGCGCCGGCGACGAAGAAGGCCAGTCCCGGCATCGCTGCCGCAGCCGCATGTCGACGCCACACCTCGGCCAGCGCAGTGTCCAGCGCGGCCAGGTACTCGGCATCGCCGCAGCCGTCCTTCAGCTCGACATCCAGATCGCTGTTCTCCTTGCGCACAGGGAAGTTCTTCGCGCCGTGCAGCGACAGGGTGAACACCGTCGGGTCGTCGCGAAAGATGGCCGCCGTGCCGTTGCCCTGGTGCACGTCGAGATCGATGACGAGCACGCGCAACAGGCCTCGCTGCACGCGGTGCCACTCGGCCTGCATCAGCCGCGCCGCCACCGCCACGTCGTTGTAGACGCAGTAACCCGAACCACGATCGGGATACGCATGGTGCGTGCCCCCGGCCAGATTGGCAGCCACACCTTCGTCGAGTGCGGCGCGTGCGGCAGCGATCGTCGCACCCACCGACCGACGTGCGCGCTCGGCCATGCGCGTGGACCACGGAAAGCCGATCTCGCGCTGCTGCGCCGCCGACAACAGCCCTTCGGCGACGGCGCTGACGTATTGCGGGCTATGCACCAGCGCCAGTTCGCCGTCGCTGGCGGGTGGCGCTTCGCGCACCTGGATCTGCGCATGCTCGCGTTCGATCGCCGCACGCAGCAGCCGGTACTTGCTCATCGGAAACGTGTGCCCCGGCGGCAGCTCGAGCGTGAAGTGGTCGGAGTGAAAAGCCTGCATGCCTTGCCTGTGTCGGATCGAACCCTAGATGCTTGTCTCTAGTTTGCTGCGTCGCAGCAAAAAAGGCTTGCAATCGCTCCGCGGGTCCGTATACTTCAGTCCATGTTGCAGTGCAGCAAATCAGCTGAAACCTGCAAGTTCCTTCACCTCAATCCAGGAGATTCCACCATGTTGACCGCTGAACAATATCTGGCCGCCCACAAGGCCAATGTCGAAACCCTTTTCGGCCTGACGAACAAGGCCTTCGAAGGCGTCGAGAAGCTCGTCGAGCTGAACCTGCAAGTGGCCAAGGCCGCGCTGGGCGAAGTCGCCGACAACACCCGCGCCGCGCTGTCGGTGAAGGACGCGCAGGAACTGCTGGCCCTGCAAGCCACGCTGCTGCAACCGGCCGCCGAGAAGGCCGCTTCCTACAGCCGCCATCTGTACGACATCGCCGCGGCGACGCAAGCCGAAGTCACCAAGGTGGCCGAGTCCAAGCTGGCCGATGCGCAGAAGAGCTTCGCCTCGACCGTTGAAACCGCGCTGAAGAACGCACCCGCCGGCAGCGAGAACGCCGTGGCGCTGGTCAAGTCGGCCATGGCCGCCGCGAACAACGCCTACGACAGCGTGCAGCAAGGCCGCCAAGCAAGCCGCCGACGTGGCCGAAGCCAACTTCACGGCCGTGACGAACACGGCAGTCAAGGCGTCGCAAGCCGCCACCAAGGCCGCCAAGCGCGCCTGATCGTGACTGCAGCGCGGGGTTTTCCCCGCGCGATTGAACTTTCCGGGGCGGCCTCGCATCACACCAGGGTCGCGGTTCTCAAGGCCGCGACAACTGTGGATGGTTGTCTCCTCGGTACCTTGTGACACCCCCTTGCAAGGTATCTTTGGCCCGGCGCATGCCGGGCCTTTTGTTTTGTGGCGCGACTATCGTGTCAGGGTCAGGATGCGCAGGCGCAGGTCACCCAGACCCGCCAGCGCGGCCTCGCGCCCGGCCTGGATCGCGCGCGTGCGCGCCGCGAAATCCGCGCTCGACACGCCGGCCAGCTTGGGGCGCAGAACGATGTCCGCGTCGCGCAGCTCGAACTGGTTGATGCTGCGGCCCATGATCGAGAAGGTCTGCAGCAGCATGCGCATCGCGTCCCCGGTGGCCGCGCCGTCGGGCGGCGACGTGATGTCCACGGCGATGACCAGCTCGGCGCCCATCTGGCGCGCAAAGCTCACCGGCACCGGCGCCACCAGGCCGCCATCGACGTACTCGCGCGAGCCGATGCGCACCGGCTGGAACATCGCCGGCACGGCGCTGGACGCGCGCACCGCCACGCCGGGGTCGCCGACGCGGAAGAGGATGCCCTGGCCGCTGTCCAGGTCGGTGGCGACGATGCCCAGCGGCATCTTCATCTGCTCGATGCTGCGCCCGCCCGTGAGCTCGCGCACATAACGCGCCAGCGCCTCGCCGCGGATCAGGCCGCGTCCCGGAAACGACCAGTCGGTGATGGCCGATTCGTCCATCGATCGCGCCAGCGAGCCCATCTCGACACCGCTCTTGCCTGAGGCATACAGCGCCGCCACCAGGCTGCCGGCCGAGGTGCCGACCACCAGATCGGGGCGGATGCCGGCCTCCTCAAGCACCTGGATCACACCGATATGCGCAAAGCCGCGCGCCGCGCCGCCGCCCAGGGCCAGCCCGATGACGGGCGGCTTGGGCGGCGGCTTGGCTGGGACCGCCGCAGGCGGCGGCGCGCTGGGCACCGCGACGGGCGGAGCCGGTGGCGGCGTCTGGCACGCCGCGAGCAGAGCGGCTGCGGCCATCACCAGCCAGCTGCGACAGCGTTCAGCCAGGCGGCGTTGGGTCATTGATCAGCTTTCGCCTGGATTTGGTGCGCCGTTGACTCGCACGCTGTTTCGCATAAGAAAAGAAGAAAACTGTAGTTCGTGAATATAAGAAGCGCACCTAAAGTTCGCCGCAATGGCGGGCAATCCGGCTGAGTTTTGCCCGCCCCAGCCTTGTGAATGATGCGGCACGCGGCATGCGCATTTGCGGTGCTTCGCCGCGCCACCGACAGCTTCGATGTGATTCTTCGACCATGTACCAGTACACCGATTTCGACCGTCAGTTCGTGCGCGGACGCGCGGCCCAGTTCCGCGACCAATTGCGCCGCCACCTCGACGGCGAGCTGCCCGAAGACGACTTCAAGGCGCTGCGCCTGCAGAACGGCTGGTACGTGCAGCGCCATGCGCCGATGCTGCGCGTGGCCGTGCCCTATGGCGAGCTGAGCAGCCGCCAGCTGCATCAGCTGGCACGCATCGCGCGCGAGTTCGACCGTGACTACGGCCACTTCACCACACGCCAGAACCTGCAATACAACTGGATTCCGCTGACCCGCGCAGCGGACGTGATGGACCTGCTGGCCGAAGTCGACATGCACGGCATCCAGACCAGCGGCAATTGCATCCGCAACATCACCAGCGACGCGCTGGCCGGCATCGCGCCCGACGAGGTGGTGGACCCGCGACCCTATTGCGAGATCCTGCGCCAGTGGAGCACGCTGCACCCGGAGTTCGCCTTCCTGCCACGCAAGTTCAAGATCGCCGTCACGGGAGCGCGCGAAGACCGCGCGGCCATCGGCTGGCACGACATCGGCCTGCAGCTGCTGAAGAACGACGCCGGCGAGGTCGGCTTCAAGGTGCTGGTCGGCGGCGGCATGGGGCGCACGCCGGTCATCGGCAGCGTCATCGGCTCCTTTGTGCCCTGGCAGCAGATCCTCGTGTACATCGAGGCCGTCGTGCGTGTCTACAACCGGCTGGGTCGGCGCGACAACATGTACAAGGCGCGCATCAAGATCCTGGTCAAGGCCGAGGGCCAGAAGTTCGTCGATGCGGTGAATGCGGAGTTCGCGCACATCCTGAAGCACGACAGCGCGGGCAGCGCGCACCTGATTCCCCAGGCCGAGCTGGACCGGGTGGCGGCGTGCTTCCAGCTGCCGCAGGGCCTCGTACCGAGCACCGATGCCGGGCGCAAGGCGGCGCCGCAGTCGAGCGCCACCGACATGCCGCTGGCCTACACCCGCTGGCTCGAGCGCAACGTGCACGCCCACAAGCTGCCCGGCCATCGCGCCGTGACGCTGTCGCTGAAGCGCGCCGGCATCGCGCCGGGCGACGCCACCGGCGACCAGATGGACCGGGCGGCCGAACTGGCCACGCGCTTCAGCCATGGTGAACTGCGTGTCACGCACGACCAGAACCTGCTGCTGCCCTGGGTGCACGAAAGCGAGCTGCATGCGCTGTGGCTGGCCGCGCGCGATGCCGGCTTCGCCACGCCGAACATCGGCCTGTTGACCGACATGATCGCCTGCCCCGGCGGTGATTTCTGCTCGCTGGCCAATGCACGCTCCATTCCCGTGGCGGCGGCCATCACCGAACGCTTCGACGACCTGGACCACCTGTACGACATCGGCGACATCGATCTGCACATCAGCGGCTGCATCAATTCCTGCGGGCACCATCACAGCGGGCACATCGGCGTGCTCGGCGTGGACAAGGACGGCGCCGAGTGGTACCAGATCACGCTCGCCGGCTCCGACGGCACGGTCATCAGCGGCGAGCCCACACCGGGCAAGGTCATCGGTCCGTCCTTCGCCGCCGAAGAAGTGCCCGATGTCATCGAAGCAGTGATCGACACCTACTTCCGCGAACGCAAAGGTCGGCGAACGCTTCATCGACACCAGCAAGCGCCTGGGCACCGCGCCCTTCCGCACGGCGGCCGATGCGGTGCGGCGCGCCACCGCGCGCGTGGCCGCCTGACCGACGCCGGAACGACGCCTCATCGACGCCTGATTCAAAGACAAGCATGCGCTTCATCGACACACGACACGACCGCTGGCACCTGGTGACCGGCGAGGACGGGCCGATTCCGCACCCGGATCCGTTCCCGAACCAGTTGCTCACGCTGGAACAGTGGCACGCGGTGCGCGACCTCTGGCCGCGCGGGCTGCCCACTGGGTCTGGTGCTGCCGAACACACTGGATGTGGACACGCTGGCCAGCGACGTGCGCGGCCCCAAGGCGCGCCTGTCGCTGCTGGTGCTGCAGTTCCCCAAATGGACCGACGGCCGTGCCTATTCGCAAGCGCGGGTGCTGCGTTCGCGCCACGCTTTCGATGGCGAGCTGCGCGCCACCGGCGAGGTGCTGGTGGACATGATGCCGCTGCTGCAGCGCACCGGTTTCGACGCGGCGCAGATGCGCCATGACCAGCGCGTCGAAGACGCGGTGCGCGCCTTGGGCTTCTTCCCCGGCCATTACCAGGGCGACGTGATCGAGCCACGGCCGGCCTTCGCACGCGACCTGGCGGCGGAAACCGCGGCCGACAAGCTGCGCGACAACGCCGAGCTGTTTGCCGGCCAAGGCATCTGATCGTGAGTGCCATCAGCTTGTACGCCCGCGCCGGTGCGCAGTTCGACGAACGCGTGGCGCATGCCGTGGCCGTGCTGGAATCGGCTGCGAGCGAGCACTCGGGGCGCATCGTGCAGGCCACCAGCCTGGGCGCCGAAGACATGGTGCTGACCGATCTGATTGCGCGGCATCACCTGCCTATCGCCATTGCCACGCTCGACACCGGCATGCTGCACGAGCAGACGCTGGCGCTGATCCCGCGCATCGAATCGCGCTACGGCCTGAAGGTCGAACGCCATGTGCCGGTGCAGCAGAACGTGGTGCATTTCGTGCGCGAGCATGGCGAGCAGCCGATGTTTCGCAGCATCGCGCTGCGCAAGGCCTGCTGCGACTTGCGCAAGCTGCAGCCACTGGCGCGTTTGCTCGATTCGCGCAGCGCCTGGGTCACCGGCCTGCGCCGCCAGCAGTCTGCCAACCGCGGCAGCGTGCCCTTCAGCGAGAGCGACGCACAGGGCCGCATCAAGTTCAACCCGCTGGCCGACTGGAGCTGGGCCGACGTGTGGCACTACATCGCCACGAACGACGTGCCCTACAACGAACTGCACGACCAGTTCTTTCCCAGCATCGGCTGCGCGCCCTGCACGCGCGCCATTGCCGTGGGCGAGGACTTCCGCTCCGGCCGCTGGTGGTGGGAAACCGAAGACGCGAAGGAATGCGGTTTGCACGCCGAGAACGCCAAAGAGGAAGCCCACACATGAACGCCCCGCTGAGCATCGAACGGCTGTTGCCCGCACTCGACCACAAACATCTCGACTGGCTCGAAGAAGAAGCCATCTTCATCCTGCGCGAGGTGGCGGCCAGCTTCGAGCGTCCTGCCCTGCTTTTTTCGGGCGGCAAGGACTCCTGCGTCGTGCTGCGGCTGGCCGAGAAGGCCTTCAAGACGCGAGTCAGTGGGAATGAGTTCAAAGGCCGCCTGCCCTTCCCGCTGCTGCACGTGGACACCGGCCACAACTTCCCCGAGGTCATCGAGTTCCGCGACCGACGCGTGGCCGAGATGGGCGAACGGCTGGTGGTCGGCAATCTGGAAGACTCGATCGCGCGCGGCACCGTGCGGCTGGCGCATCCGCTGGAATCGCGCAACGGCCACCAGACGGTGGCGCTGCTCGAAGCCATCGAGGCGCATCGCTTCGATTGCCTGATCGGCGGCGCACGTCGCGACGAGGAAAAGGCGCGCGCCAAGGAGCGCATCTTCAGCCATCGCGACAGCTTCGGCCAGTGGCAGCCGAAGGAACAACGGCCCGAACTGTGGACGCTGTTCAACACACGCATCCGCCCGGGCGAGAACTTCCGCAGCTTCCCCATCAGCAACTGGACCGAGCTGGACGTCTGGCTGTATCTGGCGCGCGAGAACATTCCCTTGCCGAGCCTGTACTTCGCCCATTCGCGCGAAGTGGTGCGGCGCAAGGGCCTGCTCGTGCCGGTCACGCCCGTGACCCCGCTGCATGCGGGTGAGCGCAGCGAACAGGCGGCCGTGCGCTTCAGGACCGTCGGCGACATGACCTGCACCTGCCCCGTGGAAAGCACTGCCGCCAGCGCCGTGGAGATCGTGGCCGAGACCTTGACCGTCACCGTCAGCGAACGCGGTGCCACGCGCATGGACGACCGCACCAGCGACGCCTCGATGGAGCGGCGCAAGAAGGAGGGCTATTTCTGATGAGCGCCTTGCTGAAGGACCTGGACACCGCCGCCACGACGGATCACCGCGCCTTGCGCTTCCTCACCGCCGGCAGCGTGGACGACGGCAAGAGCACGCTCATCGGCCGGCTGCTCTTCGACAGCCGCGCCATCCTGGCCGACCAGATGGACATGCTGGAGCGCAAATCGGCCGGCGCGCCGATCGACCTGTCGCTGCTGACCGACGGCCTGGAGGCCGAGCGCGAACAGGGCATCACCATCGACGTGGCCTTCCGCTACTTCGCCACGCCCAAGCGCAAGTTCATCATCGCCGACGCGCCGGGGCACGAGCAGTACACACGCAACATGGTCACCGCCGCAGCCGGCAGCGACGCGGCCATCGTGCTGGTGGACATCACCAAGATCGACTGGGCGCGGGCCCACGACCCTCTGCTGCCGCCCGCAGATCGGCATGTCGAGCTGCTGCCCCAAACACGCCGTCACGCGCTGTTGGCGCACCTGCTGCGTGTGTCCAGCATCGTCTTTGCGGTGAACAAGCTGGATGCGCTGACCGATCCGCAGCCGGCCTTCGAGGCGGTACGCGAAGCGCTGCAACGCTTTGCGCGCGAGGCCGGCATCGCCGTGGCCGCGATCGTGCCGGTATCTGCCCTGCGTGGCGACAACGTCACCACGCCGTTGGACGCGCCGTGGTATCGCGGTCCGTCGCTGCTGCAACTGCTGGAAAGCCTGCCGACCACGCAGGAGCGCGTCGATGGTGCGTTGCTGCTGCCGGTGCAGTACGTGGCGCGCGACAGTGCGGAGAGTGCGAAGGACAGCGCCAACGACGGCAACGGATCGACCCGCAGCGCCGGCACCGGCCACCAGCCGCGCACCTTGTGGGGCCGCATCGCGCATGGCCGCGTGAAAGCGGGCGACGAGGTGCAGCTGTACCCCAGCGGCGAACGCGCCGTGGTCGCTGCCTTGCGCCGCGCCGGTGGCAGCGTCGACCGGGCGGAGGCCGGCCAGTCGGTGGGGCTGATTCTTGACCGCCAGCTCGACGTGTCGCGCGGCGATTGGATCGGCACGCCCGAGACCTTGCTGCCGGCGCAGCGCTTCGGCGCCACGCTCGCCTGGCTGGACACCGAACCCGCCGTGATCGGCCGCAAGTACGTGGTGCGCCACGGCAACCGCTGGGTGCAGGCGCGCATCGCCTCCATCGGCCACCGCCTGGACATCGCCACGCTCAAGCCCACCGACGCGCACGAATTGGCCGTCAACGACATCGGCCATGTGGTGGTCGAGTTGCAGCAGCCGCTGCCGCTGGAGCCCTACGCGCACAACCGTGTGGCCGGCTCGCTGATCATGGTCGATCCGGCCAGCAACCGCACCAGCGGCGCACTGCTGGTCAACGTGGTGCGCTGACATGGGCGTTGGCAAGGTCGTCTTCGTCGGTGCCGGTCCGGGCTCGGCCGACCTGATCACGCTGCGCGGTGCGCGCGTGCTGGGCCGTGCCGACGTGGTGCTGTTCGACGCACTCACTGACCCGGCGCTGCGCGAGCTGGCGCCGCAGGCGCGCTGGATCGACGTCGGCAAGCGTGGCTTTGCCCATGCCACCAAACAGACGGCGATCGACGCGCTGCTGGTGCGCATGGCTCGCCAACACAACCTGGTCGTGCGCCTGAAGGGCGGCGACCCGAGCCTGTTCGGCCGGCTGGAAGAAGAGCTCGAAGCGCTGGCCGCGCATGGCATCGAGTGCGAAGTGGTGCCCGGCGTGACTGCCGCGCTGGCCGCCGCCGCCGCCGCGCGCAGGCCGCTGACGCGGCGCGGGCGTGGACGCAGCGTCAGCTTCAGCACCGCCATGACGCAGCAGGGCGAAGTGCTCGCCACGCGCAGCGCCGACAGCGAGGTCTTCTACATGGCGGGCAAACAGTTGGGCGCGCTGTCGCGCCGGCTGCTGGCCGCCGGCTGGCGGGCCGACACGGCGGTATGCGTGGTATCGCGCGCCGGCTGGCCTGACCAGTTGGTCAGCCAGCACCGCATCGATACGCTGCCCCAGGCCAGCATGCTGCACGCCGGGCGGCCGGCCGTCGTCAGCGTGGGCGCGGCGGCCGAAGCCACCGGCGTCGATATCCGGGCCCCGGGCCTGGAGAGGCCTGTCGCGGGCGTGGTGGCCGCGACGCCTTAAAATCATTCGGTTGACGTTGCAGTGTGGCTGCAGCGGCGGCCCCCGGGTGTCGCCTGCACAAGGCCACCCGCTCTCCCTTCGAAAGACCTCGTCCGAGCTGCCCATGACCCATGTCGTTCTTGAATCGTGCATCCGCTGCAAGTACACCGACTGCGTGGATGTCTGCCCCGTCGATTGTTTTCGCGAGGGGCCGAACATGCTGAGCATCGACCCCGACGAGTGCATCGACTGCGCGGTGTGCATCCCTGAATGCCCGGTCAACGCCATCCTGCCGGAGGAAGACGTGCCCCAGGACCAGCTGCATTTCATCAAGCTCAACGCCGAACTGTCGCGTGGCTGGCCCAGCATCACCAAGCGCAAGACCGCGCCTGCCGACGCGGACGAATGGGCGGACAAGAAGGACAAGCTGTCCGAGTTGATCCGCTGACACCCACACCCCACCCGCCTGGCGGCTTGCCAGCCGCAGCCCCGACATGGAACCGAACCTGAACCCCGAGGTGGCCGACACCGCGCGCAGCCACGACGGCCCGATAGAAACCGATGCGCTCATCGTCGGCGCAGGTCCGGTGGGCCTGTTCCAGGTGTTCGAACTCGGGCTGCTGGAAGTCAAGGCGCATATCGTCGATTCGCTGGCCTATGCCGGCGGCCAGTGCATCGAGCTGTACCCCGACAAGCCGATCTACGACATTCCGGCCGTGCCGGTGTGCACCGGCAAGGAACTGACCGAGAACCTGCTCAAGCAGATCGAACCCTTCGGCGCCACCTTCCACCTGGGGCAGGAGGTCAGCGCGCTGGAAAAACAGGCCGACGGGCGCTTTGCCGTGCAGACCAGCAAGGGCACGCGCTTCCTCACCAAGACGGTGTTCATTGCCGGCGGCGTGGGCTCGTTCCAGCCGCGCTTGCTCAAGCTCGACGGTCTGGACAAATTCACCGACACGCAGCTCTTCTACCGCGTGCGCAACCCGGCGCAGTTTGCCGGCAAACAACTCGTCATCGTCGGCGGCGGTGACTCCGCACTGGATTGGGCGCTGAACTTCGTGCAGGAAGGCCCGCACCAGGCGGCCAGCGTGATCCTGGTGCACCGGCGCGACGGCTTCAAGGCCGCACCCGCCTCGGTGGCGCGCATGAAGGCGCTTTGCGAAGACCTGCAGATGCAGTTTCTCGTCGGCCAGGCCACCGGCTTCGAAGAGCAGGACGGGCGCCTCACGGGCTTGAAGGTGACCGGCGGCGACGCCGTGACGCGGCTGGTGCCGCTGGATGCGCTGATGGTGTTCTTCGGCCTGTCGCCCAAGCTCGGGCCGATTGCCGAATGGGGCCTGGGCATCGAGCGCAAGCAGATCGTGGTGGACACCGAGAAGTTCGAGAGCAGCATCCCCGGCATCTTTGCGGTGGGCGACATCAACACCTATCCGGGCAAGAAAAAACTCATCCTGTCGGGCTTTCACGAAGCCGCGTTGGCGGCCTTCGGCGCGGCGCCGATCATCTTTCCGGACAAGCGCATCCTGCTGCAGTACACCACCACCAGCCCGAAGTTGCACAAGGTGCTGGGCGTGGAGTCGCCGGTGTTCGACTGACGCCCAAATCGCCAACGAAGGGCGGGCCTGGTGAAGGCTTCGCCCAGTCAGACAAGCGGGCCCGCGTTGCGGGCCCTTCCCTTTTTGAGGCTATAGTTTCCTTGCGCCGTGGCTTGCTGCGGCGCATTCGCTAGGGGTGTTGATGCGGCTTGAAGCCGCCTCGACTGAGAAAGTCCCTTTGAACCTGATTGAGGTAATCCTCGCGCAGGGAAGCATGGCCACAACGCCGCTTTGCCGGCGCTGGGCTCTCGCCGACCTGCCATCGACCTGGGAAAGACGATGGCATCCATGAAGAAGCATTTCGCGACGCAAGCGCGCGCCAGGCTGGCCAAGGCATGCTCGCTGGCGACGCTGGCGGCACTGCACACGGCGCAGGCGCAGGACAGCGCCAAGCCTGAGCCTGCCGCCACCGAACAAGTGACGGTGAGCGCCACCAAGGACCTGGCTGGCGTCACCGGATTCGGCAACCTGCCGCTGTCCAACGTACCGATGCAGGTGGGCGTGACCACCGCCGAGCAGATGAAGGACCTGGGCATACGCCGCCTTTCCGACATCGCGAAGATCGACGCCTCGGTCGGCGACGGCTACAACGCCGACGGCTACTACGACTTCCTCACCGTGCGCGGCTTCGTCATCGACAACCGCTTCAACTACCTGCGCGACGGCCTGCCGATCAGCGGCGAAACCTCGATTCCGCTGGACAACAAATCGCGCGTCGAGGTGCTCAAGGGCACGGCGGGCATGCAGTCGGGCATCGGCTCGCCCGGCGGCATGGTCAACCTGGTGGTCAAGCGCCCGACCGACGTCCCCTTGCGCGAGGTGTTCGTCGGCTGGCGCCAGAGCGGCAGCGTGCTGGCCTCGACCGACTTGAGCGATCGCTTCGGCGAGCGCCGCGAATTCGGCCTGCGCCTGAACGCAGCCTACGAAAACATCGATCCGCAGGTCTACGTCGCCGACGGTGACCGCTACCTGCTGTCGCTGGCCGGCGACTGGCGCGTGAACGCCGACGCGGTGCTGGAAGCGGAGATCGAAAACTCGCGCCGCTCGCAACCCAGCGCGCCGGGCTTCAGCGTGCTGGGCAGCCGCGTCCCCGAGCCGGGCAACCCGCGCATCAACCTGAACAACCAGCCCTGGTCGCAGCCCAACGTCTTCAATGCCACCACCGCCTCGCTGCGCTGGCGCCAGCGCCTGGACGAACAATGGTCGTGGACGGCGCAGGCGGTCACGCAGCAGCTGAAGACCGACGACTACCTCGCCTTCCCGTACGGCTGCAGCGCCGAGAACGTCTACGACCGCTATTGCAGCGACGGCACCTACGACATGTACGACTATCGCAGCCAGAACGAGCGCCGTCGCAACAACGTCGTCGACCTGGCGCTGAACGGCGCCCTGCATCACCGGCACGCTGCGCCATGCGCTGACCGTCGGGCTGCAGTACGGCCAGGTCAGCAACCGCTTCCAGCGCCAGGCCTTCAACTACGCCGGCATCGGCAATGTCGAGGGCACGCTGATCGTGCCGGCCGCGCCCGCGCTGACCGGCGAAAACACCCAGCGCGACGCCAGAAGCACCGAAGCTTACGTGCGCGACGCCATCGCCATCGACGAGCAGACCACGCTGTGGCTCGGCCTTCGATACACCCGGCAAAGCGTCGACACGGTGCGCACCGACGGCAGCGAGGGCACCGGCATCAGCCAGAACTTCAATGCGCCATGGGCTGGCATTGAGCCACCGCCTGGCCGGCGGCACGATGGTGTATGCCAGCTGGGGCACGGGCTACGAATCCGACGTGGCGCCGAACCAGCCGAAATACAGCAACCGCGGCGAAGCGCTGGAAGCGCTGCAAAGCCGGCAGATCGAACTCGGCCTGAAGGGCGAGGTGTTCAACGGCGAATGGAGCGTGGCCGCCTTCGACATCGACCGGCCGGTGTCCGCCGACAGCGGCAGTTGCGAGACGGACGTGGTCGACAGTTGCCGACGCGTGCGCGACGGCAGCCAGGTGCACCGCGGCGTGGAAGCCAGCCTGGCCACGCGCCTGGGCGCATGGAGCCTTGGCGGCGGTGCGATGGCGCTGCGCGCAAGGCGCGAAGACAGCGCCGACGCCAGCCTGAACGGCCTGCGTCCGACCAACGTGCCGGCGTACACGCTGAAGCTGCAGGTGGGTTACCGCGTCACCGACGTGCCCGGCCTGGAACTGCTGGCCAATGGCATGTACGAAAGCAACCGCATGGTGCTGCCCGACAACAGCCTGAGCATCCCCAGCGTCACGCGACTGGACCTGGGCCTGCGCTACGAACAGCGCTGGGGCAGGAGCAACCTCGTCTGGCGGGCGGGCGTGGACAACGTGCTGAATCAGAACGCCTGGCGCGAATCGCCGTTCCAGTTCGGCCATTCGTACCTGTTCCCGATGGCGCCGCGCACCTTCGCGCTGTCGCTGCAGGCCACGCTGTAGGCACCGATCGGCCCCGCTATAATTCGAGGTTATTCCTCGATAGCTCAGTTGGTAGAGCGCCGGACTGTTAATCCGTAGGTCCCTGGTTCGAGCCCAGGTCGAGGAGCCAAGTACAGCAAGGGGTAGCAGGTTAGTGCCTGCTGACCCTTTTTGCTTTCTGGGGCAAGCTGGTGCCAGTCTGGTGCCAGTTTTGCGGCGATTGCTCCCCGCTCGCACCCGCTTCACCAAGTGTTGCTCCAGTGCTGCAGGCCGGGACGTTGATGCCAGCGCGCCGACGATTTTTCGCCTGGAATCATCGCTCAGAGCGTGCAATGCGCCAGCTAGAGTTTCAGCGTCCACCTTGAGGGTTCACCTCATGCCGCATGCCGACACGACAGCCAGCGTTGACCATAGAGTCAATATCGTCAGCGACGTACTTCGCCTGCCCGCTGTCGTGCGGCACACGGGGCTCAGCCGGTCGACTATCTACCGACTTATGGCGGCCAGGCACTTCCCTGCTCCGGTGAAGCTGCTGGCAGAGCCGTCGGATGGCGGAGAGCAGACGTCGATCGATGGAGCGCATCGCTCCGATCGGCCACATCGAGGTGGCGCTACACCACGAGCTTGAGCACGACGCCCAGCGCAAGCAATGCCCCCAAAGGGGCACCCAAGCGCCACGTGGTGAATCGGTACTGCTCGTTGTGCCACAGCGCGCGGGCGCAGCCGCGAACGCCGATGAAGGCGCACATTGCCAGCACCACCGGGCCGACCACGCCTGCGTTCAGCGGGATGCTGACCACGTTGAATGCCACCAGCGCCGGCCACATCGCCGCATCGAGCAAGGCCAGCCAACGGCGGCCGTGCCAATACGGCAAGTTCGGCCCTGGTGCGCGTGCGTACAACACCCACATGGTCAAATCTCGTGGTCGATCCCTGTATCCGCAGCGGTGGCGTCTCGGCACAAGATGCATCCGCCGCCGTTTGCAGCCTACGACCGCGAGCGCCGAATGTGTGCGCCACACGGTAACGATCTGTGACGGGGACGCCCTGCATTCCAAGGCTGGTGGTCGAGCATTCATGCAGATCACATCCGGCATATACAGCGCCAGTAACGTGGTGAAGCAATTGCGTTGTGGACAAGTCAGACCGCC
>CAVURQ010000028.1:0-49091 GCA_963743935.1 uncultured beta proteobacterium
GCCCGCCGCCGGCGAGGAGGCCTGAGGTGTTGCGGCTGACGCTCACCGCCTGCGCCGCACTGGCGCTGGCCGGCTGCACGCTGGGCCCGGACTACAAGCGCCCCGAAGATTACTGCGCCGGCCAGCCTTCCAGTACGAGCCCAAGGACGCCGCCGCCACCGCCGACACGCCGTGGTGGACGCAGTTCCAGGATCCGGTGCTGGAGCAGCTGATCGACGAGGCGCTGAAGCACAACACCAACGTGCAGATCGCCGCGGCCAACGTCGAGCAGGCGGCGGCCTTCCTGACGCAGACGCGCTCGCAGCTCTTCCCCACCATCGGCTACGGCGCAGGCGCGCAGCGCGAGCGCACGCGCGAGCCGGCCTTCGCGTCGCTGATCCCCAACTACCCGAACCCGGCCTCGGCCTACCAGGCCGCGCTGCAGGCCAGCTGGGAGATCGACCTGTGGGGCCGCATCCGCCGCCAGTCGGAAGCCGCCTATGCCAACGTGCTGGCGACCGACGAGGCGCGGCGCGGCGTGATCCTGTCGCTGGTGGCGCAGGTGGCCAACAGCTACCTGCAGCTGCGCGGGCTGGATGCGCAGCTCGATGTGGCCAAGAAGACGCTGCAGACCTACAAGGAATCGGTGGACCTGTTCACCTTGCAGTTCCAGTACGGCCAGGTGTCGATGATGAACGTGGCGCAGGCGCAGTCGCAGTACGAGACGGCCGCCGCGCAGATCCCGCTGATCGAATCGCAGATCGCGCAGACGCAGAGCTCGCTGGCGGTGCTGATCGGCCGCGACCCGGGGCCGATCGTGCGCGGCAAGTCGGTCTACGACCTGCAGCTGCCGCAGGTGCCGGCCGGCGTGCCCTCGGCAGCTGCTGGAACGCCGGCCCGACCTGAATCAGGCCGAACAGCAGCTGATCGCCGCCAACGCGCAGATCGGCGCGGCCAAGGCGCTGTACTTCCCGACCATCTCGCTCACCGGCGCCTTCGGCAACGCCAGCGCCGACTTGTCCAAGCTGTTCAGCGGCCCGGCCAGGGTGTGGAGCTACGCCGGCTCGCTGGCCGGGCCGATCTTCACCTTCGGCGCGGTCAGCGGCCAGGTGGCGCAGGCTGAAAGCCAGCAGAACGCGGCGCTGCTGAACTACCAGCTGTCGATCCGCAATGCCTTTGCCGATGTCGACAACGCGCTGATCGCGAACCAGAAGCTGAAGCAGCAACTGGACGCGCAGGTCAAGCTGGTGGCCGCGCTGCAGCAGTACAACGAGCTGGCGCGCTTGCAGTACGACGGCGGCTACACCAGCTACAGCACGGTGCTGCAGGCCGAGCAGGCGCTGTTCCCGGCCGAGCTGAACCTGGCGTCGATCCGCGCGCAGGTCTTCGCCTCGGCGGTGAACATCTACAAGGCCATGGGCGGGGGCTGGGTGACGCAGGCCGACCAGATGACCGGCAGCACGCCGGCGGCGCCGCCGGTCTCGGCGCTACCGCCTCCGCTGTTCTAGCGCGCCACTTCAGGACCCGCTGCGCTGGCAGCTGACGCCGAGTTCCTTGCACACGTTGAGGATGCGCGTCACGATGGTCGAGGTGGTGGACGTCGCCACGCCCGGGTGCACGGTCGATACCAGCAACTGCGACAGGTTGTCGCCCAGGGCGTTGACCTGGATGCCGCCGAACTGCTTGCCGTCGGTGAATTCCACCGCGCGCCGCGTCGCATCCGTGCGCGTGACCTTGACTTCGGCGTTGTTGCCGAGCATGCGCGAGACCGTCTCGAAGACCTTGTCGGGCGCGACCTCGACGATGACCGTGGCCACGTCCGAGGACGCGGCGCCGCCCGCCGTCGATTGCGAGGACTGCTGCATCTGCTCGACACGGCCGATGGCCTGGCGTGCCAGGAACACCCATTGCGCCGCGGCCAGGCCGGACAGGCCGAGTAGCACGCCACCCACGAACAGATTGCGCAAACGGTTCGATCGCTGCATGTCTTGATCTCCTTGTCTAACGGCGCATGGCCAGGTGGGTACGGGTGCCGAAGCTTGCCTCATCGCGTCCAGTAGTCGGTCTTGGACAGCAGGCCGGCCTTCACCTTCAATTCCAGTCGGCCATCCGGCGCAATCGACAACTCGGCCGGAAAACTCTTGCCGACACGCGGCGAATACACCGTGCCGCCGCTCCAGCCGCCAGTCACGGGCTTGAAGCCCGACAAGATGGGAATGCCGAGAATCGGCCGCTCGCGTTGCGCCGCATCGGCGTTGTGGGCATCGCGCAGCGGCTTGCCGTCACGCGTGGCTTCCTTCAGCCAGGTCAGCTTGCCGTTGTAGACGCTGCTCCCGTCAGGCGCCTTGCCGGCGGTCACCTCGACCTTCGACGCGCCGTCGTCGGTGAGCCAGGTGCCGACGATGGCATCCGGTGCCGCGGCGTGCAGGGCCGTCGGCAACAGGGCCAGCAACAGCGCGCCGGCGCCGGCGCCGACGAGTGTCCGCCACTTCGTCCACAACTTCGATCCGCTGACATGGCTCATGATGAACCTCGCGCCAAACCTTCGGCGCATCGGCGAGGGATTATGGGGATCAAAGCGGACGCTCGACCAGCGCACTAGGGATTGCCCGCATTCGCGCGGCAGTGCCGTCCGGCGTCGGCCGCGTGGCAGCGCAACTGCGCTAAAACCGAGGACATCGCAGGAGAACACAGATGAAAACCCAGGTCGCCATCGTCGGCGCCGGCCCTTCGGGGCTGCTGCTCGGCGCGCTGTTGCACAAGCACGGCATCCACAACATCGTCATCGAGCAGCGCAGCGCCGAGTACGTGCTCGGCCGCATCCGCGCCGGCGTGCTCGAACAGATCACGGTCGATCTGCTGACCGAAGCCGGTGTGGACGCGCGCCTGCGCCTCGAAGGCCTGCCGCACGACGGCTTCGAGATGTGCTTCGGCGGCGAACGTCACCGCATCGACCTGTTCGGCCTGACCGGCAAACGTGTCATGGTCTATGGCCAGACCGAGGTCACGCACGACTTGATGGATGCGCGCGCCGCGTCGCAGCAGCCCACCGTGTACGAAGCGCAAGACGTGAGCGTGCATCACTTCGACGGCACGTCGCCGCGCGTGCGCTACACCCATAACGGCGTGGCACACGAGGTCGAATGCGACTTCATCGCCGGCTGCGACGGCTTTCACGGCGTGTGCCGCGCCAGCGTGCCAAAGGCCGCGATCCGGACCTTCGAGAAGGTCTACTCCTTCGGCTGGCTGGGCGTGCTGGCCGATGTGCCGCCGGTGGCACACGAGTTGATCTACGCCAACCACGAGCGCGGTTTCGCGCTGTGCAGCATGCGCAGCAAGACACGCAGCCGTTACTACGTGCAGTGCTCGCTGGCCGACGACGTGCACGGCTGGTCGGACGATGCCTTCTGGACCGAGCTGAAGGCGCGCCTGCCGCACGACACGGCCAAGCACCTGGTGACCGGGCCGTCGATCGAAAAGAGCATCGCGCCGCTGCGCAGCTTCGTCACCGAGCCGATGCGCTTCGGCCGCCTCTTCCTGGCCGGCGATGCCGCACACATCGTGCCGCCCACCGGTGCAAAAGGCTTGAACCTCGCCGCGTCGGACGTGGCGTTGCTGTCGCGCGCATTTGCCGCCTTCTACCGCGGCCAGAACGATGGCATCGACCACTATTCGCAGCGCGCGTTGGCGCGCGTGTGGAAGGCCGAGCGCTTTTCGTGGTGGTTCACCACGATGATGCACAAATTCCCCGAAAACGGCGAGTTCGGCGAAAAGATGCAAAGGGCCGAGCTGGACTACCTGTTCAGCTCGCACGCGGCGCAGACCTCGGTGGCGGAGAACTACGTGGGATTGGCGTTGTAGGATCGCGCTCGACCTTCCGAGGAAACCTGTCGCTGTCGCATCGGCAGTCCGGGCGTTCGTCGGAAGAAGACTGTTCGATGCGGTAGACAGGCTCATCGTCGCGAGAGTCCTCGACATCGACGTCCTCACCCCTGCGCAGCCCTCCCCCATGAGCACCCCCACCCTGCTGCTGTCGCTGTTCAAGTACAAGGCCTGGGCGAACGAAGAGCTCTTCGCCGAGCTGCAGAAGCTGGATGCGGAAACCCACACCACCGAGCGCCACGCGGCGATCCGGCTGCTCAACCACATCCACGTCGTCGACCGCATCTTCGCGGCGCACCTGTCAGGCACGCCGCATGCCTACACGGCCACCAACACCCCCGAGACGCCCACGTTGGACGAGTTGCACCACGCCGTCGCCGAGACCGACGGTTGGTACGTGAGGCACGTGGCCACGCTGACCCCGCAGCAACTGGACGAGCGCATTGTTTTTCAGTTCACCGACGGCGCCAAGGGCCGCATGTCGCGCGAGGAGATGCTGGCGCATGTGGCCACCCACGGCGGCTACCACCGCGGCGCGGTCGGACGCATCATGGCGCAGGCCGGCGTGCCGCCGCCGCGCGACATCTTCACCCTGTACCTGCACCAGGCCGAGCCGCAGCGGCGTGAACACGGCGCGGCGGGCTGACACCACCGCATGGACGCCTACATCCTCATCGGCAACCCGAACACGCGCAAGGCCTCGGTGGTGCGCAGCCTGACCGGCTGCTTCAACCGCAGCGTGCGCGACATCCTGCCTCTGGGCGGCAAGCCGGTGATGCGCCTGTACGCGCGTGTCGGTGCGCTGCAGGAAACGAAATGCGGCGCGGCCGATTTCCTGGCCGAGGTGACACGCGCGCGTTGTGGCGCGGTGTTGTGCTGCCTGGCGCCCACCGCCAACCCCGACCAGCCCGAGCGCTACCCGTCAGCGCAGGCCTATCTGGACGCGTTCCGCGCGGCCGGCTGGCGCATCCGCTCGATCGCCGTGCTGGGACAGAACGGCGGCGGCGCGCGTTCGCCGAACCTGCTGTACTTTCCGCAGGCGCCCACCGCGCCGATCAATCACACGGCGCGCGCGGTGCGATTGCACTTCGGCTGGGAGTAGCGGGCCGTTCGGACTGCGGGCGCTGCTGATCAGCGCCGCCACAACGGCCGCAGCGCCCACACGCCCAGCGCAGGCCCCAAGCCCAGCCAGGGCAGCAGCGTGCCCAGCGGCAGGCTCTGCGACAGGCCGACGAAGATCGCGATGCTGAGGATGGAAATGCCGAAGCCGATGCTGTTGACCAGCGTGAGCACGCTGCCCACCGCCTGCGGCGGCGCGTTGGCCGCGGTCAGTGCCGAGAATTGCGGCGAATCGCCGGCCACGGTGATGCCCCAGATCGACAGCCACAGGGCAAACAGGATGTCCGGCGCCTGCAGCAGCCAAGGTGCCATCAGGCAACACAGTCCGCTGATGCCGAGTTGCCACGCGGCCACGCGCGCACTGCCGATGCGCCGGGCCCAGGCGCCGCCGCCGATGCAGCCGATGGCGCCCACCGCCAGCACGGCAAAGGCGGCCCACGACAGACCCGGACCCGCCACCATGCGCGTGGCCAGGATCGCGGGCACCAGCACCCACATCGAATAAAGCTCCCACATGTGGCCGAAGTAGCCGAAGGCCGAGGCACGCACCTTCGTGTCCGTCCAGATGCTGGCCAGCGCGCGCCACTGCAGGCCGGCGGCTTGCGACACGGTGCGGGGCTTCTCGGGCACGGCGACGAACAACAGGATGCCGGCGGCCAGCGCCAGCGCCGCCACGCCGTAGAACACGCTCGCCCACGGCCATTGCGCGCCCAAGGCGCGCAGTGCGTGCGGGCTGGCGCTGCCCAGCACCAGCGCGCCGATGAGCCAGCCCAGCGCGCTGCCCAGCCCGCGCGGAAACCACATCGCCGCGATCTTCATGCCCACCGGGTAGATGCCCGCCAGGAAGAACCCGGTGAGCGCGCGCCAGCCGAGCAAGGCGCCGAAGGACCCCGCCGACCCCACGGCCGCCACCGTGCACAGCGCGCCGGCGGCCGCACACAGCAGGAACACGCGTCGCGCCGAGAAGCGGTCGGCAATGGCCAGCAGCGCAAATACCAGCGTGCCGGCGATGAAGCCGAGCTGCAGTGCCGACGTCAAGGTGCCGACATCGGCCGCGGCCCAGCCGAATTCGCGCTGCAGCTCGGGCATGACCGCATTCACCGCAAACCATGGCGAGGTGCCGGCAAACTGCGCCAGCACGATCACCGGCAACACACGTCGCGGCGCCATGGTCGTGGCCTGCGCGCCACCGCCTTGCGGCGTGGCGCGGTTCAACCCAGGGCCGGCTGTCGCGCCAGCAGTTCCGGGATGCTCAGCTCGTAGGCGGCCGCGGCGTTGAGCACGGCCAGATCGCCCAGCGGCGGGCCGATCAGCTGCATGCCCATCGGCAGCCCGCCGGCGTTGAAGCCCACCGGCACGCTCATCGCCGGCAGACCGGCCAGCGTGGCGTAGATCACCACCTCCATCCAGCGGTGGTAGGTGTCCATCTTGCGGCCGGCCACCTCCTGCGGCCAGGTCCATTCGACCGGGAAGGGCCAGACCTGCGTGGTCGGCAACACCAGCAGGTCGAAGCGCTCGAACAGGCTCACCATGTGGCGGTAGAAGCGCGTGCGGTTCAGGCTCGCGGCATACACCTGCGGGCCGCTCAGACCCTGGCCCTGGTCGTACTCCCACTGCGCTTCCGGCTTGAGCTGGGCGTGTTTCTTCGGGTCGGCACCATAGGGTCCCAGCGTGCCGGCCACCAGGAAACGCCGCCACGTCAGCCAGGTCTGCCAGACCTCGTCGGGCGGATAACCCAGCGACAGCGGCTCGACCACGGCGCCCAGGGCTTCGAAACGCTTCAAGGCGCCTTCGCACAAGTCCAGGATGCCGGGCTCGAAGGGCAGGTGGCCGTTCAACGATCCGAGCCAGCCGATGCGCAGGCCCTGCGCCCTGGGCGCCAGCGGCGCGGCGAAGGCTTCGCCACTTTGTGCCACCGACAGCGGCTGGCGCGCGTCGCGCCCGGCCTGCACGGAAAGCAGCATGGCGACGTCGCGCACCGTGCGTCCCATCGGCCCTTCGGTGCCGAGCTGCGCGACATAGGCGTCGCCGGCGTGCGGGTTGTAGGGCACACGGCCCTGGCTCGGCCGCAGCCCGAAGACGTTGGCCCACGCCGCCGGGTTGCGCAGCGAGCCCATCATGTCGCTGCCGTCGGCCACCGGCTGCAGCTGCAGCGCCAGCGACACGGCCGCACCGCCACTGGACCCGCCGGCGCTGCGCGTCGGGTCGTAGGCGTTGCCGGTGGCGCCGAAGACCGGGTTGTAGGTGTGCGAGCCCAGGCCGAACTCCGGCACATTGCTCTTGCCGATGACGATGCCGCCGGCCGCCTTCATGCGCGCGACGACCAGCGAATCGTGCGGCGCGACCTGCCGCGCCAGCAGCGGCGAGCCCATGCTCAGCGGCAAGCCCGGCCACCGGCGACAGCTCCTTGATGGCCATCGGGAAGCCGTGCATCCAGCCCATGTCGTGGCCGCGCGCCAGCATCGCGTCGCGTTCGTCCGCCTGGGCCAGCAAGCTGTCGTGCGGCAGCAGCGCCACCAGGGCGTTGACCGCGGGTTGAGCGCCTCGATGCGTGCCAGGTAGGCCTGCATCGCCTCGCGGCAGGACAGCGTGCGGCGGTGCAGGGCGGTGCTCAGGTCGCAGGCGTCCAGGGCGGTGATGTGCGCTGTGCATCTATGTGCTTTCCATCGTTGCGGCGCCGTTCGTGCTGCGGCGCTGTCGGGTGCTGGCGCGCCAAGGCGCAGCACAACAGGCAGACTAGCAGAGCGCCGGCGATGTGAAACCCGGCCGCGCCCTAGTACAGTGTGCAGCGTCATCCATATCGCTGGCCCACGCGCCCGGCAGCCGGGCAGCCGACCCACCAGCGCCCGCCACGCTGAAGGAGACAAGTCCATGCCCAGCCCAGCCCAGAACGGCAGCAGGAACGGCGCTGCCGATACCACCGGCCTGCAGGCGATTGCGTCGATCCGCACGCTCGCGCTGGTCGGCCCGGCCGCGGCCGGCAAGACGAGCCTGTGCGAGGCCCTGCTGCACCGCGCCGGCGCCATCACCACGCCGGGCTCGCTGGAACGCGGCAGCACGGTCAGCGACTTCGACCCGCTGGAGCGGCGCATGCAGCACTCGCTGAATGCGGCCGTGATGCACCTGCGCCATGCCGGCACGCGCGTGCATTTCATCGACACGCCCGGCGCGCCCGACTTCGTCGGCCAGTCGTTGCCGGCACTGGAGGCCGTGGAAACCGCGGCCATCGTCATCAACGCCGTCAACGGCATCGAGCCGATGGCCGTGCGCATGATGGAGTACGCGACGCAGCGCCACCTCGACCGCCTGATCGTCGTCAACAAGATCGATGCGCCGGGGGTGGATTTGCCCGGGTTGCTGGCGCAGATCCAGGCCACCTTCGGCAAGGAGTGTCTGCCGCTGAACCTGCCCGATGCGGGGGGCAGCAAAGTGGTGGACTGCTTCTACAACCGCGACGGCCATTCCGATTTCGGCTCGGTGGACAGCGCACACCGCGCACTCGTCGAACAGGTGGTCGAAGTCGACGCCGACTTCGTCGAGCGCTACCTGAACGACGGCGACATCGATTCGAGCGAACTGCACGCACCGCTGGAACAGGCGCTGCGCGAAGGGCACCTGATCCCCGTGTGCTTCGTCTCGGCGAAGAGCGGCGCAGGCGTGGCGGAGCTGCTGGACGTGATCGTCAAGCTGCTGCCCAACCCGTCCGAGGGCAATCCACCCGAGTTTCTCAACGGTGAGGGCGCCGATGCCAAGCGGGTACACGCCGAGCCCGACCCGGCCAAACACGTGCTGGCGCATGTCTTCAAGATCACCGCCGACCCTTTTGTCGGCAAGCTCGGCATCCTGCGCGTGCATCAGGGCACGGTCACGCAGGGCAGCCTGCTCTACGTCGGCCACAGCCGCAAGCCCTTCAAGGTGGCGCACCTGTTGATGCTGCAGGGCAAGGAGCATGTCGAGGTGCCGCGCGCCTTTCCGGGTGACATCTGCGCCGTGGCGAAGGTGGACGAGCTGCATTTCGACGCGGTGCTGCACGACGCCGCGGAAGACGAACACATCCGCCTGTTGCCGCTGGACCTGCCGGTGCCGGTGCACGGCCTGGCCATTGCGCCCAAGCGCCATGGCGACGAGCAGCGCATGTGGGAGATCCTCAACAAGCTGGTGGCCGAGGACCCGTGCCTGAAGGTCGAGCATGTCGCTTCGACCAACGAGACCGTGCTCTACGGACTGGGTGAATTGCACCTGCGCATCTTTCTGGAGCGGCTGCGCGAGGTCTACAAGTTCGAGGTCGACACACGCCCGCCGCGCATCGCCTATCGCGAAAGCGTCACCGCGCCGGCCGAAGGCCACCACCGCCACAAGAAGCAGAGCGGCGGCGCCGGACAGTTCGGCGAAGTGTTCCTGCGCATCGAGCCGCTGCCGCGTGGCACGGGTTTCGAATTTGTCGACCAGGTCAAGGGTGGCACCATTCCCACGGCCTTCATTCCCGCCGTGGAAAAAGGCGTGCGCGAGGTGCTGGCCAGCGGCGCGATTGCCGGCTACCCGGTGGTGGACGTGCGCGTGCATCGTCTACGACGGCAAGCACCACAGCGTGGACAGCAAGGAGATCGCCTTCGTCACCGCCGGACGCAAGGCCTTCGCGGCGGCCATCCGCGCGGCCCGGCCGATCGTGCTGGAGCCGATCGTGCACATCGAGATCAGCGCACCCGAGCACGCCATGGGCGACATCACCGGCGACCTGTCGGCCAAGCGCGGCCAGGTCAACGGCACGCAGAACGGAACGGGGGCGACGATGCTCGTGCGCGGCCAGGTGCCGATGTCGGAGCTGTCCGGCTACCAGTCACGGCTGAACGCGATGACCAGCGGCCAGGGCCGCTACGCCATCGAGCTGTCGCACTACGAGGCCGTGCCGCCGGCCGCGCAGGCCGATCTCGTGGGCCGGCACAAGGTGCATGACGAGGACTGACAGGGCTTGCGCCCTATCCGCTGGTGGTCCGCATGCGGCGCTTGGCGGGTTCACGCTTCCCTACCCGACGGCCAGCGCCTGCTTGCGTCGTGGCGGTGGGAACAGGCGATCCAACTGCGCCAGTTCCGTGCGTCCAATGGCAGTGCCGCTGCCTCCCAGTTCTGGCGCAGGCGTCCAGCGTCCGAGGACTTCGGGATGGCCATCACGCCAGGCTGCGACAGCATCCAGGCCAGTGCCAGTTGCGCCGGCGGCACGCCGCGCTGCGCCGCCATGTCACGCAGGCCTGCGTGGTCGGCCAGCGCGCCCTGGTCGATCGGCGAATAGGCCATCAGCGGCATCTGCCGTGTGCGTTGCCAGGGCAGCAGGTCGAACTCGATGCCGCGCCGGCTGAGCGAATACCACACCTGGTTGACACTGCAGGCGTCGCCACCCGGCACCTCGATCAGCTCGCGCAGGTCGTCCACATCGAAATTGCTCACGCCCCAGTGGCGTATCCAGCCCATCTGCTGCAGCCACTCGAAGCCTTCCACCGTCTGGCGCAGCGGCACCGGGCCGCGCCAGTGCAGCAGGTACAGGTCGATGTGGTCGAGCTGCAAGCGCCGCCGGCTGCGCTCGCAGGCCGCCAGCACCCCCTGCGCGCTGGCGTTGTGCGGGTAGACCTTGGAGACGATGAACAGGTCTTCGCGCGCAAGCCCACCGCCACGTTGCGCCTGCGCCAGCGCTTCACCGAGCAGCTCTTCCGCGCCACCTTCGGCATACATCTCGGCGGTGTCGAAGACGCGGTAGCCAAGATCCAACGCCGTGCGCAGCGCCTTCAGTTCGGCCGCGTGACTTGCCTTGCGCTCGCCCATGCGCCAGGTGCCCAGGCCGAGGGCCGGCACTTCGTGGCCGCTGGGCAGGCTCAACAGCGCGGGGGCGGAACGGTCCATGGCGAGCATGGTAGGCCGTTGGCGACGCGACCACCGGCGCCAGGGTCATCCACAGGGTGGCTGCTGCATACTGGCCGCCCGCCGCAGCCCACCCAGGACAGCCGATGCAAAGCGACAAGCCCCAGCGATTCCAGGTCTCGCGTGCCAATCTGCGCGAATCGCGCCTGGTCGATGACCCCGACGCACCCCAGGCCCGGCCCTTGGCCGAGGGCGAGGCGCGCCTGCGCATCGACAGCTTCGCGCTGACCTCGAACAACATCACCTACGCCGCCTTCGGCGACGCGATGAAGTACTGGGACTTCTTTCCGAGCGGCGATGCGCTCTGGGGCAACATCCCCGTGTGGGGTTTTGCCGAGGTGGTGGAATCGCGCGTCGAGGGTGTGGCCGTGGGTGAGCGCTGCTACGGCTACTGGCCGATGGGCCGCTACCTGGTGGTGCAGCCCGCCCGGGTACGCAAGCATGGTTTCAGCGACGGCGCCGCCCATCGTGCGACCTTGCCCGCGGTGTACAACGAGATCCAGCGCTGTGCCGCCGATCCGGCCTATGTGGCCGCGCAGGAGGCGCAACAGGCGTTGCTGCGCCCGTTGTTCATCACCTCGTTCCTGATCGATGATTTCCTCGACGAGGCACAGTTCTTCGGCGCGAGCCAGGTGTTGTTGTCCAGTGCCTCCAGCAAGACGGCCTATGGCACCGCCTTGTGCCTGTCGCTGCGCCGCGGCCAGGCCGGTGCACCGCGCATCGTGGGGTTGACCTCGCCTGCCAACGTCGATTTCTGCCGCTCGCTCGGCTGCTACGACGAGCTGCGGACCTACGACGCCATCGCTGCCATGCCCAGCACCACACCTTCGGTGTATGTCGACTTCGCCGGCAACGCCACGCTGCGCCGGCAGGTTCACGAGCACTTCGGCGATGCGCTGCGCTACAGCTGTTCGGTCGGCGGCACGCATTGGGACGAGCTGGGCACGGGCGGCGGCCTGCCCGGGCCGCGCCCGACCCTGTTCTTCGCGCCGGCGCAGATTGCCAAGCGCAGCGCGGCGCCGCCCGCAGGCTGGGGCCCGGTCGAGTTGCAGGCACGCATCGCCGCTGCCTGGCGTGCCTTCATGCAATCGGTGAACGACCCCGTCGCGCCCTGGCTGCGTGTGCGCAGCGCCAAGGGTCCGGTCGCCGTGCGCGAGGCCTGCCTGGCGCTGCTGGACGGCAAGGTGGATGCTCGCGACGGCTTGATGCTGTCGATGTAGCCCACGCGCGAACACCGGCGCGTGCGCGGCATCTGAGCCGGCGCGCGCCGCACGGCAGCCCTCAAGCCCGCGCCGCTCGCGCCGATATCGCACTGACGGCCTTTGCCGTCAGGATTGCCGATGTGCAGCGCCCCGCCACCCCCCATCACCCGCGCCCTGCCTGACCTGGACGCGTGGACGCGTCACTTTCTGGCCGCGCCGATGCCGGTGCTGGCCGACACCGCCGAGCTGATCGAAACCTGCCGCGCCAACGAAGACGCCGTGGATGCGCATCTGCTCGCCGAGAGCATCGCCGGCGATCCGCTGATGTGCCTGAAGCTGCTGGCCCATGTGGCCGGCATTCGCACGCAGCGCAGCACCACCGACCCCGAGACCGTCACCGCCGCGCTGGTGCTGCTGGGCATTGCGCCCTTCTTTCGCGCCTTCGGCCCGCAGGCCACGGTGGAGGACCGTCTGGCGGCCCAGCCGGCCGCGCTGCAGGGATTGGAAGAAGTGTTGAAACGCGCGCACCGCGGCGCGACATTCGCGCTGGCCTTCGCCGTGCACCGCATGGACCCTGACGCGCCCGTGATCCACGCCGCGGCGTTGCTGCACGATTTTGCCGAGATGCTGCTGTGGCTGCACGCGCCGACGCTGGCCTTGCGCATTGCCGCGCGGCAGCGGCAGGACCCGGCGCTGCGCTCGGCGCGCGTGCAGCGCGAGCTGCTGAACATCGAGCTTGCGGACCTGCAGCAGGCGTTGATGCGCGCCTGGCGGCTGCCCGAACTGCTGGTGCAGGTCAACGACGATCGGCACGCCGACACTGCGCAGGTGCGCAACGTGTCGCTGGCCCTGCGCCTGGCGCGGCACACCGCGCACGGCTGGGACAACGCGGCCTTGAGCGACGACGTGCGCGACATCGCCGCGTTGCTGAATCTGGGCGAAGGTCCGACGCTGAAGCTGCTGCGCGACATCGACATGTAGCGCGGCGCCATGTGCGCGCCGTATGGTGAGCATGCGGCGCGGGCATTGGACCTGTGGCCCGGTTCTCGCGATACTCTTTCGCCACCATAATCGCCAGCGCCGCCGCAGGGGCAGCGGCGGCGACACAACAACTCAGACCGACAGGAGCGGGTACCTTCCATGGACATGCAGGGCATACAGAATTTCCTGAGCACCACGGCCACCGAGCTGGCCATCAAGGTCCTGGCGGCGATTGCCTTCTGGATCGTCGGTCGCTGGCTCATCGGTCGCGTGGTCGCGGTGATGCAGGCGGCGATGAACCGCAACCATGTCGACCCCACACTCACCAAGTACCTGGGCTCGATCGTCGCCATCGCGCTGAACATCGCCTTGGTGCTGGGCATCCTGGGTTACTTCGGCATCCAGACGACCAGCTTCGCGGCGCTGATCGCCGGCGCCGGCGTGGCCATCGGCGTGGCCTGGAGCGGCATGCTCGGCAACTTCGCGGCGGGCGCCTTCATGCTGGTGCTGCGGCCGATCAAGGTGGGCGATTTCGTCGGCGTCGGCGGCATCGTCGGCACGGTCAAGGAGATCGGCCTGTTCGGCACCACCATCACCACGCCGGACAACGTCTACACCATCGTCGGCAACAGCAAGGTCTTCGGCGACACGATCCAGAACTTCTCGACGCTGCCGGCGCGGCGCGTCGAGCGCACGGCGCAACTGGCCGGCGGCGTGGACACGGTCGATGCCATCGAGCGCCTCAGAACGGCGGTCATGGCCATTCCCAACGTGGCGAAGGATCCGGCGCCCGAAGTGCATGTGCTCGACATCAACCTCGTCGGCCCGGTGATCTCGGTGCGCCCGTACTGCCACACCGACCACTACTGGCAGGTGTACTTCGACACCAACGCCGCCATCCTGCGCGTGGCCAAGGAAGCCGGCTGGCCGGCACCGACACCTTCGCAGATCAACAGGCTGATTCAGCAGGCGGCCTGACAGACCTTCGCGTGCGAGCGACGCGAGCCGACGCAAAGCGGGCTTGTGTTGCCCTGTCCATTGCGGTCGTTCGACTCGACCGGTTGTAGCATGCTGGCCAGCTGTGGGGTGGCCAACTGCGGTCAATAAACAGCCATTCCCTCCGTTGGCCACCCCACAGCCGGCCGGGTTCGTGACGCGCCACCTGTGTGAGATGGCAGCACCACGGCCCTGGCGTGTCTCGCCGTCGGCGAACGCCACCGCAGGCGGCAAGCAAAGCCGGTGTGGCGGCGGCCAACGGAGGGAATGGCTGTTTATTGACCGCAGTTGGCCGCCGCCGCGCCGGCTTTGCCGCCAAGGAACTGCACTAACACCCTGAAGCGGACCGAACGAGCGGCAGCTTTGCAACCCGCAAGCGGTCGCGCGTCGCCACGTGTGAGGTGACGCCGGCTCATACCGGCAAAGCGGTGGTGTTCTTCACCCGGTCGAGCACGAAGCTGGTCTTGCAGTCCTGCACGCTCGGGTGCTTGAGCAGCGTGTCCATGACGAAGCGCGAGTAGTGCGCCATGTCCTGCACCACCACGCGCAGCAGGTAGTCCATCTCGCCGGTCAGCGACGCGCATTCCACCACCTCGGGCCAGGTCTGCACCGCGGCGCGGAACAGGTCCATCGGGTTGCGCTTCTGCACCTCGGCATGCTTTTCCAGGCGCACGTTCAGGTAGGCGGTCAGCCCCAGGCCGACGCGCTCGGGCGCGACCAGCGCCACATAGCCGGCGATGACCTTGGCCTCCTCCAGCCGCTTCACGCGACGCAACACGGCCGACGGCGACAGGCTCACCGCCGCGGCGAGCACGTCGTAGGTCATGCGGCCATCGGACTGCAGCGCACGAAGAATGCGGCGGTCGATGGCATCGAGCTGGGCCAAGGCGTCCATGGACGCGATTCTGCAGCTTTCCAGCGCCCGACGCTGATTAGGCCGCCCAGCTTGCAGAAAAGCTGCGCCTTTGCGACCCTACAGTCTCGCGATGCCTTGACGCGGATCAAGGCCCACCCCACACACCGGAGCCAGACATGCAATTCACCCCCTGGGACAACCCGATGGGCACCGACGGCTTCGAGTTCGTCGAATACGCGGCGCCCGACCCCGCCGCGCTGGGGCAATTGTTCAAGACCATGGGTTTCACGGCCATCGCCAAACACCGCACCAAGAACGTCACGCTGTACCGGCAGGGCGAGGTCAACTTCATCATCAACGCCGAGCCGAACTCCTTTGCGCAGCGCTTCGCGCGCCAGCACGGCCCCAGCGTGTGCGCGATGGCCTTTCGCGTGCAGGACGCGCGTGCCGCCTACGAGCGCGCGCTCGAACTCGGCGCCTGGGGCTTCGACCATCACACCGGTCCGATGGAACTCAACATCCCGGCCATCAAGGGCATCGGCGATTCGCTGATCTACTTCGTCGACCGCTGGCACGGCAAGGGCGGTGCGCAAACGGGTGCCATCGGCAACATCAGCATCTACGACGTCGACTTCGTGCCCATCGAAGGCGCTGTGGCCGCGCCCGCAGGCAACGGCCTGACCTACATCGACCACCTGACGCACAACGTGCACCGCGGCCGCATGAAGGAATGGGCCGACTTCTACGAGCGCTTCTTCAACTTCAAGGAAGTGCGCTACTTCGACATCGAAGGCAAGCTCACCGGCCTGAAGAGCAAGGCCATGACCAGCCCCTGCGGCAAGATCCGCATCCCCATCAACGAGAGCAGCGACGACAAGAGCCAGATCGCCGAGTACCTGGACCTGTACCACGGCGAAGGCATCCAGCACATCGCCCTGGGCACCGACGACATCTACACCACGGTGCAGGGCATGAAGAGCCAGGGCGTGCAGTTCCAGGACACCATCGAGACCTACTACGACCTGGTCGACAAGCGCCTGCCGAAGCACGGCGAGAACCTGGCGGAACTGAAGCGCCTGCGCATCCTGATCGACGGCGCCACGCACCAGGGCGCGCCGAACGAACTGCTGCTGCAGGTCTTCACGCAGACGGTGATCGGGCCGATCTTCTTCGAGATCATCCAGCGCAAGGGCGACCAGGGCTTCGGCGAAGGCAACTTCCGCGCGCTGTTCGAGAGCATCGAGCTGGACCAGGTGCGCCGCGGCGTGCTGCAGGATCCGGCACAAGCGACATGAAACCAAGCCTTGGCGCCGATGTCGCGCGCGACGGCATCAACCGCGGCGTCGCGCCGGTGACCTATGGGCATGGTGATCGACCGCCGCGCGGCGACTATGCCAGCGCCGCGACCGACTACACCTGCGCGCAGAGCTGGGCGGGCTACACGCCCGAGCAGCACGCGCTTTATCGCCGGCTGTATGAGCGCCAGTCCGCGCAACTGCCGGGGCTGGCCTGCAACGAGTTCATCGATGCGCTGCAGCACCTGGGCGAGCCGGACCACATCCCACGCTTCGAGGACATCAACGCACGGCTTTATCCGGCCACGCGCTGGGAGGTCGTCGCCGTGCCCGGGCTGATCCCCGAGGAAGCGTTCTTCGCGCTTCTGGCGAAGCGCCGCTTCCCCGTGACCGAATGGCTGCGCAAGCCCGAAGAGTTCGACTACGTGGTCGAGCCCGATGTCTTTCACGACCTCTTCGGCCACGTGCCGCTGCTCTTCAACCCGATCTTTGCCGACTACATGCAGGCCTACGGCGCGGGCGGACTCAAGGCCAGCCGGCTCGATGCCTGCGAGCTGCTGGCGCGCCTGTACTGGTACACGGTGGAATTCGGGCTGATCCAGACACCGCAGGGCCTGCGCGCCTATGGCGCCGGCATCCTGTCGTCGGCCGGCGAGCTGCGCCACAGCGTGCGCAGCAACCAGCCGCGACGCGTGGCCTTCGACCTGAAGCGGCTGATGCGCTCGCGCTACACGATCGACAGCTACCAGACGACCTACTTCGTCATCGACGAATTCAAGCAGCTGTTCGACGCCACCGCACCCGATTTCACGCCCGTCTATGCCGAGGTGCGCGGCCTGCCGGAAATCGATGCCGGCTCGGTCTTGCCCGGCGAGCGCGAGTTCGCGGCCGATCGGGGCACCGTGTCGTCCTGAAGTCGGCGCAGCACTTCGTCGAACACCGCGGGATGCTGCAGCAGGTGCACATGGCCGTGCCCGCGCAGGTGACGGTTGTCGGCGCCGGGCAGCGTGGCGGCCGAACACGGCACGACGATGTTGTCGCAGTGGCTGTAGAAGCAGGTGAAGCGGCGATAGCGTTCGGGCGGCTCGGCGTCGGCCAGTGCGCGCAGCCACGGGCCGTCCGGGCGCATCTCGCGCGCATTCGGCGCATGGCCGAAACGCGCCATCCACGTGCCGCGGTGCGGTGAGGCGACCGTCACCACGCCGTGCATGCGCGCGTCGCCGTCGAAGTCGCGCAGCCAGGCGCGCACCGCCAGCCCGCCCATGCTGTGCGCCACCAGCAAGGGCGCGTGACCGGTGGCTTGCGTGAGCCGCCGCACGGCGTCTTCGATCAGCGGCGCATAGCGGTCGATGGAGCCGAACAGCGGCAACAGGTCCAGTGCGATGCAAGGCACGCCCAAGCCGTGCAGGCGCCGCAGCCAGGGGTTCCAGATGCCGCGGTTGCAGACAAAGCCATGCACCAGGATCACGCCGCGGCGGCCGCTGGCGCTGGCGTCGCTGCCGCCGCCATCGCCGTGCCGACCAGGTCGGCAAAACGGCGCGCGTGAAAGGGCAGGCGCCAGCCGAACACCGCCACCGCGCCGATGGATTCGCTGGCCCAGGCGCGCAACAACTCCCGCGCCGTGGCGCGCGGCGCCGGGTCGCTGCGGTTGAACCAGGCCTGCAGCGCGAACTCCAGCGCCATCACCAGCACATGCGCAAAGACCAGCAGCCAGGCGATCGCCACGAGCCACCACGCCGCGCCCCAGTACACCGCGCCCGCCAGCCACGCTGCGGCCCACAGCAACAGCAGCAGCACGAGCGCCTGCAGCAGCCTGGCCAGCGTCATGCGCACCCGAGCACGGCCGAGGGCGGCGGGCAACGCACGCCGTGCGGATCGATGGGCAGGAACATGCCGGAATTGTCCGGCAACCCAGGGCTCGACCTGCGCTGGGCGGCGCGTCTTGGTACGCTTGCGTCGATGAACGCCCAGGTTCAAGCCATCCTCGACCCGCTGCGCACGGTGGACGAACAGCGCGCGTTGCGCGCCGCCGACCCGGCGCTCGCCGCGCGTGTGCGCACGGTCAAGCAGTACCAGCACGAACGTTTTCAGCACAGCTACGAGGACCTGCTGACGCAGCCGCGTTACGCCAAGGCGACGCGATTTTTCCTCGAGGAGCTGTACGGTCCGGCCGATTTCTCGCGCCGCGATGCCCAGTTCAAGCGGGTCGTTCCCGCACTGGTGCGTCTGTTTCCGCGCGAGGTGGTGCTGACCGTGCAGACGCTCTTCGAGTTGCACGCGCTGTCGGAAATCCTCGACACGGCCATGGGCCAGGCCGTGCCCGACGGAGCGCTGGATCTGCACGCCTACACCGCCGCCTGGCAGGCCGTGGGGCGCCCGGCCGACCGTGAGCGCCAGATCGCGCTGACACGCCGGGTCGGCGATGCGCTCGACGGCTACACGCGCAACCCCTTGCTGCGCCACAGCCTGCGCCTGATGCGCGGCCCGGCGCGCCTGGCCGGCATGGCGGAACTGCAGACCTTTCTGGAGCTCGGCTTCGACACCTTCAGGGAAATGCGCGGTGCGAAGGAGTTCCTCGATACCGTGGTGCAGCGTGAGCGCGAGATTGCCGCGGCGCTGTTCGACGGCGAAGCCGCAGCGTCCGTGCGCAGGATGTTTCCGGCGGCGAGTGACGCTTAGCGAGCGCGGCGCGGCAAGGTCGCTGCCTGCTCGCCCAGGTCCCAGTACAGCCCGGCCATCAACTGCAGCGCCTGGCGCACCACCGGCTTGAGCAGGTGCTCGTCGGGCGCGTGCTGCGAACAGGCGGGATAACTGTGCGGCACCCACACGGTGGGCAGCCCGAGGCCTTGCGCAAACACATCGTTGGGCAGCGACCCACCCAGGTTGGGCAGCAGCGCCGGCGCGATGCCGGTGCTGCGCTCGATGGACGCCATGGCGAAGCGCACCCAGGCGTTGTCCGGGTCGAGCCGGGTCGCCTGCATGACCACCGGCTCGCTGACCTCGATGTCGGCAAAGCCCTGTTCGCGCAGATGGGCCAGAACAGACTCGCGCAACCGCTCGATGCGCGTGCCCACGACAAAGCGCAGCTGCATGTGTGCCTTGGCATGCGCGGGTATGGCGTTCACCGGGAAGTCGGGGTTGCCGGTGCGCATGGCAAGCACTTCCAGCGCGTTCCAGGCGAGCACACGTTCGATCGGCGTTTGATCGGGCTCGCCCCAATCGGCATCGACCTGCGGGATCGCCCGGTCCGCCGCCCACCTGCAGCCCGGCCAGCGCGGCGCGCACGTTGGCCGGAATCGGCGGCGGGCGCAGGCCCGGGACGAGGATGCGCCCGCGCCCGTCGACCAGGCTGGCGATGGCCGACGCCAGCACCGTGCCCGGGTTGCGCAACAGCCCGCCCCAGTTGCCCGAATGGTGCGCGCCCTCGCGCAGCATCAGGCTCAGGTCGAAATTGGCCACGCCGCGCGTGCCGAGAAACAGCGTCGGCAGGTCGGCACGCAGCCGCGGCCCGTCGGAGGCGATGAGCACGTCGGCGGCGAGCATGTCGCGTGCAGCGCGCAGAACTCGGCCAGGCCGGGCGAGCCGGTTTCCTCGCCGGTCTCGATCAGCCAGGTGGCGTTGAAACCGAGCTTGCCGCCTGGGCCTGACGATCGGGCGGCCAGCACCTGCGCCAGCGCCGCGATGTTGATGCTGTGCTGCCCCTTGTTGTCGGCCGTGCCGCGGCCGTAGAGCTTGTCGCCCTCCTCAGCCAGCGTCCATGGGCCCTGGCCGCGTGTCCACGAGGCATCCTGGCCGCGGATGACGTCGCCGTGACCGTACATCAGCACGGTGGGCGCGGCATCGTCTTCGTGACGCCGCGCAATCAGGAACGGGCCACAACCGGTGCCTGTGAGCGGGTTGTCGAAGACCTGGCAATCGAAGCCCAGCGCGGCGAGCGAGGCGCTCATCTCGCCTTCGACATAGGCACGCAGCGATGCGGCCTGCGCTGCATCCTGGCTTTCGCTGCGGATGGCGACTCGGCGCGACAGGTCGCGCAGGAACGCGCCGCTGTCGAAATGCGCCCGCGCGCCCTGCAGCGCGGTGTCCCGCCCGCTCATTCCGACTTGCCGAGCAGCGTGAAATGTTCGACCACCGGCGGTGACGCGAAGAACGGCCCGACGATGGCGCGCCATTCAGCGAACAACGGTCCGCCACGGAAGGCCACGGTGTGGTCTTCGAGCGTGTCCCAGAAGAGCATCAGCAGATAACGCTCCGGGCTTTCGATGCACTTGTTGACCTTCCAGCCCTGAAAGCCCTTGGCGCGGCTGAACACCGTGCTCAAGCCGCGCTGGACGGCTTCGTCGAAAGCGGCCTGCTGGCCGGGTGCGATGCGGATGTCGGCCACTTCGAGAATCATGCTTCAGCCCCTTGTTCAAACACCATCAAACGCCCAGGTAACGATGCATCACCTCGGGCTGCGCGCGCAGCGTGTCGCTGTTGCCCTGCCACACGACGCGGCCCTTTTCCAGAATGTAGTGCCGGTCGGCCAGGCCCAGCAACGGGCCGATGTTCTTGTCGATGACGATCATCGACAGCCCCGTGTCGCGCAGGCGCCCCAGGCAGGCCCAGATCTCGGCGCGGATGATCGGCGCCAGGCCTTCGGTGGCCTCGTCCAGGATCAGCAGCAGCGGGTTCGTCATCAGCGCGCGGCCGATGGCCAGCATCTGCTGCTCGCCGCCCGACAGGTTGGCGCCGAGGTTGCGCTCGCGCTCGCGCAGCCGCGGAAACATCGCGTACACCGTGTCCAGCGTCCACGGCTGCACGCGCTTGTGGCGGTTGCCGGCCGTGGCGACGAGGTTCTCGCGCACGCTCAGGTTGGGGAAGACCTGCCGCCCTTCGGGCACCAGGCCGATGCCGGCGCGCGCGGCATGAAAGCTGGCCAGGCCGTGCAGCGCGCGGCCGTCCATGCTGACACGTCCGGCACGCGGCGACAGCATGCCCATGATCGACTTCACGGTCGTCGTCTTGCCCATGCCGTTGCGGCCGATGAGGGTGATGCATTCGCCCGGCTGCACCGCCAAGCTCACGCCGAACAGCACCTGGCTGCTGCCGTAGGCCGTTTCGATACCTTCGAGTTCGAGCTTGCCGCCGCTCACGATGCTTCCTGCTCACCAAGATACGCCTCGCGCACCTCCGGGTGGTTGCGGATTTCTTCCGGCGTGCCGGTGGCCACCGGGCGGCCATAGACCAGCACGGTGATGCGATCGGCGAGCGCGAATACCGCATCCATGTCGTGTTCGACGAGCAGGATGGTGCAGCTGCCCTTCAGCTGCTTGAGCAGCGCCACGACCGCCTCGGACTCCACCGGGCTCATGCCGGCCATCGGCTCGTCCAGCAGCAGCAGCTTGGCGCCCGTGGCCAGCACCATGGCGATCTCGAGTTGGCGGCGCTCGCCGTGCGCGAGCACGGCCACGGGCATGTGTGCGCGCTCCAGCAGGCCCACCTGGCGCAATGCGGCCAATGCCGGTTCGGTCAACGCGCGTTCGCTGGCCGCCGCGCGCCAGAAGCGAAAGCTGTGGCCGGCATGCGCCTGCACCGCCAGCGCGGTGTTCTGCAACACGCTGAAATCGTTGAACACCGAAGTGATCTGGTACGAGCGCCCGAGTCCTGCCATCGCGCGTCGATGCGGCGGCTCGCGTGTCAGGTCATGGCCGTCGAAGACGATGCTGCCTTCGTCAGGCAGGATCTCGCCGCCGAGCTGGTTGATGAGCGTGGTCTTGCCCGCACCGTTGGGGCCGATGACGGCGTGAATCTCGCCGCGCTCCAGGCTCAGGCTCAGATGGTCGGTGGCGAGCAGGCCGCCGAAGCGCTTGACCAGACCGGTGACTTGCAGAATCGTCATGATGGCGATCTACGCACTGCGCCTGGCCTCGCGTGCCAAGCAGCCAGCCGTACAGGCCTTGCTTGAGCACCAGCACCACGAACACGATGAACAGGCCGATCAAGGCCAGCCAATGCTGGTTTATCAGCGTGTCCAGCCAGGGCACGCCAAGCTTCAGCGAGGACAGCGCTTCTTCCACCAGCAACAGCGCGGTCGCGCCGGCGATCGGCCCGATGAGCGTGCCCAGGCCGCCCAGCACGGTCATCACGATGAGTTCACCCGACACCGTCCAGGCCATGTAGGAGGGCGAGACAAAACGCGCCAGGTTGGCCAGCAGCATGCCGGCCAGCACGCACACCAGGGCAGAGATGACGTAGGCGCTGAGCTTGTAGCGCAGCGTCGGAAAGCCCAGCGAGGCCATGCGCCGCGGGTTGCTGCGGCAACCGCGCAGCACCATGCCGAAACGGGACTGCACCAAACGCGAGAAGCCCCACAGCACGACCAGCAGCAGCCCGAAGGCCAGGTAGTACAGCGTCGTGGAATTGTTGAGGTCGAGGCCGCCGAACAGGCTGCGCCCCTTCAGCGGCATGCCGTCGTCGCCGCCGTACTCGCGCAGGCTCACGGCCAGGAAGTAGAGCATCTGCGCGAAGGCCAGCGTGATCATGATGAAGGCCATGCCGCTGGTGCGCAGGCAGATCGCGCCCACGCCGAGTGCGATCAGGCCGCCGGCGCCCAGGGCGGCCAGCAATTGCCACCAGCCGCTGTCCACGCCGTGGAAGGACAGGATGCCGACGGCATAGGCACCGATGCCGATGTACATGGCATGGCCGAAGCTCACCATCGCGCCGAAGCCGAGCACCAGGTTCAGGCCCATCGCCGCCAGCGCGAAGATCAGGATTCGCGTGAACAACGTGACCCAGAAGGGCTGGCCGAGCCACTGTGCGAGCAGCGGTACGAGGCCCAGGCCAAGCAGCAGCAGCAGCGCGAACACACGCGGCGCGCTCAACCCGCGCGCCGCAACGGCCTTGGGGGCGGCAGCTTCAGCCATGTTTCACCGGGAACAAGCCCTGTGGCTTGAGCGCCAGCACGGTGGCCATCAACAGGTAGATCAGCATCGACGCGATGGCCGGGCCGACGGCCTGCGCCATCGAACGGTCGAGAAACTCGCGCAACAGTCCGGGCAGGAAGGCACGGCCGACGGTATCGACAATACCGACGATCAATGCGCCGTAGAAGGCTCCGCGGATCGAGCCGATGCCGCCGGTAACGATGACCACCAGCGTCAGGATCAGGATCGGCTCGCCCATGCCCGACTGCACCGAGACGATCGGCCCGGCCATCAGCCCCGCCAGGCCAGCCAGTGCCGCGCCGAGGCCAAAAACCAGCGTGTTCAATCCCTTGATGTTGACGCCCAGGGCCGAGACCATCTCCGCATTCGACGCACCGGCGCGGATGAGCATGCCCACGCGCGTGCGGTGGATCACCGCATACAGCCCCGCGCCCACCGCCAGCCCGACAGCGATGATCGCAAAGCGATAGGCCGGGTACGGCAGTCCGAACAGGTTGACCGTGCCCGACAGCCAGGTGGGCACGTTCATGTACACCGAAGACGGGCCCCAGATGAAACGCACGACTTCGTTGAAGAACAGGATCAACCCGAAGGTGGCCAGCACCTGATCGAGGTGGTCGCGCTGGTACAGCGAGCTCAGCACCAGGCGCTCGACAGCCAAGCCCAGCAGCAGCGTGCCGGGCACCGCGAACAAGGCTGCCGCGAGGAAGGAGTTGTCGAAGGCGTTGAAGCCGGCGGCCGCAAAGTACGCGCCCATCATGTAGAGCGAGCCGTGCGCCAGGTTCACCACGTTCATGATGCCGAAGACGAGGGTCAGCCCGGCCGACAGCAGGAACAGCAGCACGCCGAGCTGCAGCCCGTTGAGCAACTGGGTGAAGAACAGGCCGGTGGTCACGGAAGCAGCCGCGCGCCAAGTTGATCCAGCGGCCGCCGCGGAACCGGCTTTGCCGGGCCGCTGGCGGCGCCCCCCGGGGGGGGCTGAGCGGCGGCGCAGCCGCTTCGGGGGGGGCCACGTTCACATTTTGCAGAGAGAAGCGTAGGCGTCGACGTGGTTCTTCAGCGGCGTGGCGATGGTCTTGAGGCTCACGCGGCCCTTGGCGTCCTTCGCCACCTCGAAGATGTGCTGGTCCTGCACCGGAAACTGGTTGACGCCGAACTTGAAGTCGCCGCGCACCGACTTGAAGTCGGCTGCCTTGAGCGCGGCGCCGAAGGCCTTCTTGTCGGCGACGTTGCCCTTGACCTTGGCGATGGCCGAATCGAGCAGCAGCGCCGCGTCGTAGCTCTGTGCCGCGTACTGGCTGGGGATGCGGTTGAACTTCTTCTCGAACTCCTCGACGAACTGCTTGTTCGCCGGGTTGTTGAAGTCGGGCCCCCAGAAGGTGCCGCTGATGACGCCGAGCGCAGTTTCCTTCTGCGCCGGCAAGGTCGAGCCGTCGGCGGTGCTGCTCGATAGCAGCGGAATCTTGCCCAAGAGGCCAGCCTGCTGATACTGGCGCACGAAGTTCACGCCCAGGCCGCCCGGGTAGAACACATACACCGCGTCCGGATTCTTGGCCGCCACCTGGGCCAGCTCGGCGCTGAAGTCGGGCTGATTCAGCGGCGTATAGATCTCGTCGATCATCTCGCCCTTGTACATGCGCTTGAAGCCGGCGATGAAGTCCTTGCCCGCCTGGTAGTTGGGCGCCATGCCAATGACACGCTTGTAGCCCTTGTCGGTGGCGTACTTGCCCACCACCTCGGCCTGGTTATCGTTCTGCCAGCTGACGATGAACTGGTAGGGCGAACACTGCGCGCCGGCAATCGGCGCCGGGCCGGCGTTGCTGCCGATCAGGAACACGCCCTTCTCGGTGATGGGCTTGTGCACCGCCATCATCACATTGGAGAAGGTCACGCCGGTGATGATCGAGACGTTTTCCTTCTCGATCAGCTTCTGCACGATCTGAGTGGCCACGTCGGGCTTGAGCTGGCTGTCTTCGCGCAGGATCTGCACCGGCACGCCGCCGAGCTTGCCACCGTTGCGCTCGACCACCATCATGAAGGCGTCGTACTGGTCCTGGCCAAGCGCGCCTTGCGGGCCGGAGAGTTCGGCCATGAAGCCGATCTTGATGGGGGCTTGCGCGGATGCGATGGTGGCAGCAAGGCCGAGCGTCAGCGCGGCGGCGAACGGGAGGATGCGGCAAACATTCAGGCGAGACATGATTTCGAAGCTCCTTCAAATGCAGGTTTGCCAGTCTAGGCTGGCGCGTTGCTGGTTTGCGGGGGGTGCAAACCCGCAGGTGTAGTGGTGCGCGGGCTGTTCAGATGGGATCGACGATCGAGTTCGGCAACAGATCGTTGTCGAAGATGCACAAACGCTCGGCGAAGAGCAGCCCGTCGGGGCTTTGCACCACGTGATCGAGCGTGCGTCCGACGAAAAGCGTTTCGGGCATGCAGTCGCGCCGGGTGCGCATCACCAGCAGGCTGGCCTCGATGCGCCAGCCTGTCGCGGTGCACGCCAGCAGCCGAGGCAGGCCGACGATGTGGCGCTGGTGGTAGGGGTCGTGAAAGAGCGTGTCCTTGGCCGCATACACGCGGTCTTGCAGCATGCCCCGGCTCTCGAAGGCCAGCGTGGCCAACGGCCAGCCACGATCGAGGTTCTCGCGTGATTGCAGTTTGTAGATGCAGTCTGCGGTGAAGAAGCCGGGCCAGCGGTCGAGCTCGCGCGCGTCCAGCGCGGCGGCATAGTCGGCGTAGAGCGCGCAGATCGCCAGCCAGTCTTCGGGGCTGCAAGTGGGCCGGACGCTCGCGGTGGGCGTGGCGGGCTCAGCGTGTGCGATCGGCGCGGCGGGCAGCGGCGGGGCGGCCAGTTCGTTCATAAACCCATCACCCCGCGCCAATAGCCGTACATGCCGCGGATCAGCGTCTCCGTCACCATGTGCTCGGTGGGCTTGACCTCATGGCCATCGAGCTCGCTGACGGTGCGCGCCTGCCCGTTGGCGGCAAAGGCCTGCTGCACCATGGCGATGACCTCGCCGTCGTCGGCGGAGACAAAACCCGCCGGCCCGAACAGGTTGGCCTGGCGCAGGCGGCGGCGCGTCATCTCTTCGCTGTCGTCGACAAAACCGAAGTGCGTCCAGACGAAGTCGAACTCGCCCGGGCCGGTCGGGATGATCTGTCGGGTGGACAGCGAATTCACCTGCTGCTGGATGATGACGCTGGGGAACAGTGTGGTCATGACCACCGTCGGCGTGCCCCACCAGGCCTCTGGCACGACATCGAGCAGCCGGTCGTCATGCAGCGTCATGCCGGGGCGGAAGGACTGCACGCCTTGCGTCACACCCGCTGTCGCCGCCACCGCAGCCTCGCTGCGGCGCGAGACCATCGCCGCATGGCGGCCCTTGGCATCCAGCACCATCTTGCTGCGTTGATCGGCGCGCCACAGGCCAAAGGTGACGAACCAGGTGTGCAGCAGCCCCGGGTGGTACGGGTCCTTGATGTTCTCCTGCATCAGCTTCCAGTTGGCGGGGATGCGCTGGCGGTTCACGCCCAGCACCTTCAACGGACGTTCGGGCGAAAACACGCGGTCGACATAGGCCAGCACTTCGGGGCCGACGAAGTCTTCGAAGCTTTCGATGCCGTGATCGAAGCTGGCGAAGACCGCACCGCCGCGGCGTGCCACCTTCAGCTTGGTCAGGCCGTGCTCGGCCAGGCTCGAAGCCTTCGGGCATGCCGCCGTTGACCTGCCCGTCCTGGCGCACGCCTTGACGGAAGGGCAGGCTCTTCAGGTCGCCGTTGAGCTTGTAGGTCCACAGGTGGTAGGGGCAGCTGAAGTTGCGCAGCGTGCCGTGGCGCTCGCGGCAGAAGGCCACGCCGCGGTGCGCGCAGCGGTTTTCGACGACGTGGATGTCGCCACCCTCCCCGCGCACCATGATCACGCTGCGCTCGCCGATCGCCGTGCGCTTGAAGTCGCCCTTGTTCGGCACCTCGCATTCCAGGCCGACGTAACACCAGTGGCCGCGGTAGAAGAAGCGCTCCAGCTCCTCGCGGTACAGCGACGCGTCGGTATAGATCCAGCCCGGCGCGCGGCTGGTCGGCGCGTCGCCCCAGCGCGGCGCGGCCGAGCGCTCCACTTCGATGGGGATGACCGGTGAGTTCACAGCCGCTCCTGTCGATACAGCCCGGCGGCACGCTGCAGCGGCGCGTCGTTGAAGGCGAAGAGCACGCATTCTTCGTTCGGCTTGCAGCTGCAGCGTAAACCACGGTGGCAAGACGAAGTGGTCCTTCGGCGACAGCTCGAAGCGCTGCACTTCGTCACGGCGCTGCAGCATCGCCGTGGCCGTGCCTTCGACCACCGAAAACACCGTGCCTGCCGTGCTGCGCCAGGGCTTCGTCGCAAAGCCCGGCGCCAGCAGCTGCAGCCACGCGCCAATGGTCGGCATCGGTGGGCCGCCGGTCAGCGGATTGGTGAAGCGCAAGGCCGTGCCGAACCACGCGTCGGCTTCGCTGCCGCTGGCCAACTGCGCCAGCGCGGCGCGGCTGCGTACATAGGGCACGCTGAACACCGGGCTGGTGGCGCCGTAGGGTGCTTCGTCTTCCATCGGCAGCAGGCCGCTGCCAAAACGCGCCAGGCTTGAGCCTTCGGCGCGCGTCACCTTCTGGCTCTTGCGCGTGTCGTTCTGTGCGAAGCCGGCTTCGAAGAAGGACACGGTCGGGATGTCCAGGCCGTCGAGCCAGACCACCGCCTCGTCGCCATCGTTGCCATGGTCGTGCCAGGCCCAGGCCGGCGTGATGATGAAGTCGCCGGGCGCCATGGTGGCGCGCTCGCCGTCCACCGCGGTGTAGGCGCCCTGACCAGACACGACGAAGCGCAGCGCCGACTGCGTGTGGCGATGGCTGGGCGCCACCTCGCCCGGCAGGATCATCTGCAGGCCGGCAAACAGCGAACTGGTGACGCGCGATGCGCCGGCCCAGCCCGGGTTTTCGAGGATCAAGACGCGGCGCACTGCCTCTTCGGCCGTGATGATGTGGCCGGCGGCGTCGAGAAAGGGCTTCACATTCGACCAGCCCCAATGCGCGCACTGCGTGCGCACAGCCGGCTCACGCGGCACCAGCGCATGCAGCACCGCCCACAGCGGCGCCAGGCCGTGCGGGCGCATCTGTTCGTACAGGGCTTGGCGCGCGGGAAGAGGCTCGGGTGCGTTCATGGCGGCGATTGTGGGAAACGCCGATGCTTTGCGAAAGAGGGTATGGCCCAATGCCATGCTTCACGGTGTGAATCATGAAACTCGACCCCAGCCAGCTTGACTTGAACCTGCTGCGCGTGTTCGACGCGCTGGCCAGCGAGCACAAGGTGGTGGCCGCAGCCGCGCGGCTGAAGCTGTCGGCGCCGGCAGTGAGCAATGCGCTGGCCCGGCTGCGCCGCGCCACCGGCGACGAACTGTTCACTCGTGTGCCCGGTGGCATGCAGCCCACCGCCTATGCACAGGCCATCGCGCCGGCTCTCAGCGAAGCGCTGGCCGCCATCGACAACGCCTTGACGGCCCGCGCGCCCTTCGCCGCCGAGCGCAGCGCGCGCGCCTTTCGCGTGGCCATGACGGACATCGGCGAGATCCACTTCCTGCCGCGCCTGCTGCAGGCGGTGCAGCGCGCCGCACCCACCGTCACGCTGTCCACGGTGCGCGATTCGGCCATCGACCTGCGCCGCGAAATGGCCGGCGGCGGCGTCGATCTGGCCGTCGGCTGGTTGCCCGACCTGAGCGCCGGTTTCCACCAGCGGCGCCTGTTCACGCAGCGTTATGTCTGCCTGATGGCCAAAGCCAACCCACTGGCGCGCGGCACGTTGACGAAGGCGCGCTTCCTGGCCGCGCGCCACGTGCAGGCGCTCGCCGAAGGCACGGGCCACCAGCGCGTGGACAAACTGCTGCGCCGCGCCGGCCTGCCACGCGAACTGGTGCTGAGCGTGCCGCACTTCGTAGCCCTGCCGTTCATCGTCGCGGAATCCGAGTTGGTAGCGGTCGTGCCCGAGGTGCTGGCCGAGCGTACGCGCGAGTCGCTGAAGCTGGTGCGGCGCGACGTGCCAGTGGCGCTGCCGAGTTTCGAGGTCAACCTGTTCTGGCACGAGCGCGTGCACCGCGATGCCGCCAACCAGTGGCTACGCGATCTGGTGGTCCAGTTGTTTGTCGCGTGAGCACTACGGCAGCCGATGCCGCAGGCGAAGTTCAGATCGAGAAGAAGGCCTCGGCGTTACCACGCAACAAACGCTGCTTGTCGCCCGCACTGAGGAATCCCGCCTCGCGCACCAGGCTGCCGATCTGCTGCTCGCCCAGCGGAAAGGGCGCGTCCGAGCCGAGCATGACGTGCTCCACGCCCATCTTGTCCACCAACATCTGCAGCGCGGCGGGGTCGAACACCGCAGTGTCCACATGGAAACGGTGCGCGTAGTGCGATGGTGGATGCGGGCAATCCTTGCGGATGATGTCGCGATGTTTCCATGCGTTGTCGGCCCGGCCCAGCAGCCAGGCGAAGCTGCCGCCGCCGTGCGCGAAGCAGATCTTCAGCGACTCGGGGATGCGCTCCAGCGCGCCAGACAGGATCAGCGACAGCATGCCGAGTTGCGTTTCCGCCGGCATGGCTACCAGCCACGGCAGCATCCACTGCTTCATGCGGCCTGCGCCCATCATGTCCCAGGGGTGCACCAGCACGGGGATGCCTTCGTTGGCGCAGTGGATCAGGAACTGCACCAGTGCCTCGTCGTCCAGATCGCGCTCGCCGACATGGTTGCCGATCTGCACGCCGATGCAGCCGGCCTTCATGGCGCGGCTGGCTTCGGCGCAGGCCAGCTCCAGCGACTGCAGCGGCACCTGCGCCAGCGCCTTCAAGCGCGTCGGCGCTGCGCCGCAGTAGGCCAGCACATGTTCGTTCATGCGCGTGGCCCAGGCGGCTGCCTTGTCGGGGGGCCAGGCGTAGCCGAACATCACCGGCGTGGCGCACACCACCTGCAGCGCCACACCCTGCGCGTCGAGGTCGGCGACGCGCACGGCAGGATCCCACAGCGAGGGCAGCACGGGGCGAAAGCGTCTGTCGGCCAACATGATGTGACCGCCTTTGCCGCCGTCGTCGACCAACAACCACGGCGCCCGTTCGGCGTCCACCGCAAAGGCTTCGTCGCGGCCGATGCGCGGGAAGCAGTGGGAATGCATGTCGATCATCGGGCGTCGTCCTGGAGTTGCCCCGCCGCGCGCAAGGCCTGATGCCAGGCCACATGGTCGCGCCCCGGGTGCAGCGTGCCGCAACTCGGCAGGTGCGTTCGGCGTCGCTGGATGCGTAGAAGCGTTGGTACGCAGCCGGCAGGTCGGCCACGATGTCGGCCAGCTGCACTTCGAGCCGCACGACCACCTCGCCGCACTTCGCGCAGTGCCACTGGAAGGCGTCGATCAGCCCTTGCGGGCGCTTGCGCTCGATCACCAGGCAGCGGCTGTCGGGCTCTGGCCGCTGCGGCGAATGCAGCACATGCGGGCTCATCAGGAAGATGTCGCCTTCCTTCAGATCGACCCGCTCATAGCGACCGCGATCGAAGATCAGCAGATGCGCATTGCCCTTGAACTGGTGGAAAAACTCTTCCAGCGGGTCGTCATGAAAGTCGCTGCGTGCGTTGGGCCCGCCGACCACGGTGACCATGAAGTCGGCGTCGGCCCAGATCTGCTTGTTGCCCACGGGCGGCTTGAGCAGATGGCCGTTTGTGTCGAGCCAGTGTGCAAAGTTGAAGGGGCGGCCGTAGCGGAAATCGGGCATGGCAGGGTGTGTTCGAAGTGTTCAGGCCTTGTAGGCCACGCACTTGATCTCGATCAGCAGTTGCGGGTGCGGCAACTGATGCACCGCCACCGTCGTGCGCGCCGGCCCGCCGGGGCCGAAGAACTCGGCATAGACCTCGTTGTAGCCGGCAAAGTCGTTCATGTTGACGAGAAAGCTGCTGACTTCGACCACGTCCTCCAGCCCCGCGCCTGCGGCCACCAGGATGTCGCGGATATTGCTCAGCACCACGCGCGTCTGCTCGCGGATGTCCAGCCGCATCGTGCCCATCTCGTCGACCACCGCACCCGCAATGCTGTTGTCGGGCCGCCGGCTGCTGATGCCGGCCGTGAACAGGAACGGACCGGCACGCTTGACGTGCGAGTAGTTGCCGCGCGGCTTGGCCTTGCCGGGCAGCACGCCATCGGAGCTTGCAGTCATGAAGCTTCCTTCCTGAATTCAGGGATGTCGGGCAGCGAGCCCCACATGCAGAACGACGACGGCACGCTCGGAAACTGCCGCGGCCGATAGCTCGCCTCGTGCTCCGGCGCGATGAGACGCACGCCAGTGCGAATACTCGAACACCATGCCGTCCGGGCCTTCGAAGTACAGGAACACCGCACCGGAAGTCGGGTGCCGGCCGGGACCGAAGACGATCTTCACGCCCTGTGCGCGCAACTGGTACCAGGCACGCATGACATCGTCGATGCTCGCCACCTGGTGGTTGACATGCTGCACGCCGCTGCGCGTGGTCGGGAACAGCGCCACCTTGTGATGCACCGGGTCGATGCGCAGCAACGCGGCGTGCGCCAATGCGGTCGCTGACACGCGCACCCAGCACTTCGCACCAGAAGGCTTCGTCGCGCGGCGCGTCGGTGCTGCACAGGCCGACATGGCTGAAGCCGGTGATGCCGGCGTCGCGCGACGGAAAGTGGCGCCGCCCGCTGTGGTGCGGCCGCTCGACCAGTTCGATGCGGTTGCCGGTGAGGTCGGTGAAGGCGATCAGGCCTTGCACGCGTCGCTGCTCATGGGCATCGGCGCTGCCTTGGCGGCACCGCCAGACCGCGATCGGCGAGCTGCGCCGCGGCGGCGTCCAGCGTGGCGGCGTCGCGCAGCTCGAAGCCCACCGTGTGATCGCGCGGGTCGCCTTCGAAGTAGACCAGCGTGTGGTCCCGGTCGTCGCTGCGGTAGTAGTGCGCGCCGGCCTCCACGCGCGCCAGCTCCAGCCCCACCACCTCGCGTGCGAAGCGGTCTGCCGCGACCAGGTCGCGTGTGCCCAGTCGTACGTAGCGGATGTCGAGCAGGTCGATCAAGCTTCGATCCTTGGCCGGCGGGCGGTACGGCGCGAAGGCAATATAACCGCGCGCCGTGGCAGCAGCGCGCCAGCCGCACGACGCTGCGAAGCGCTCCTACTGAAAGGCCACTTCCGCAAAACCGCGCAGCTTGCGGCTGTGCAACTGTCCCGGCCGCTCATGGCGCAGCAGTTCGATGGCGCGCATGCCGATGCGCAGGTGCTGGTCGACACGCTCGCGGTAGAAGGTGTTGGCCATGCCCGGCAACTTGATCTCGCCGTGCAGCGGCTTGTCGCTGACGCACAGCAAGGTGCCGTAGGGCACACGGAAGCGAAAGCCGTTGGCGGCGATGGTCGCGCTTTCCATGTCCAGCGCCACGGCGCGGCTTTGCGAAAAGCGCCGCTCCGGCGTGCTCGGCACGTTGCGGTTGGGCAGCAGCTCCCAGTTGCGGTTGTCGGTGGAGGCCACCGTGCCGGTGCGCATGATCTTCTTCAGCTCGTAACCCTGCAGCTGCGTGACCTCGGCCACGGCCTGCTCCAGCGCCAGTTGCACCTCGGCCAGCGCCGGGATCGGCACCCACAGCGGCAGGTCCTCGTCGAGCACGTGGTCCTCGCGCACATAACCGTGCGCCAGCACGTAGTCGCCCAGCTCCTGCGTGTTGCGCAGCCCGGCGCAGTGGCCCAGCATCAGCCAGGCATGCGGGCGCAGCACGGCGATGTGGTCGGTGATGGTCTTGGCGTTCGCCGGCCCGATGCCGATGTTGACCATGGTGATGCCGCTGTGGTCGCCGCGCCGCAGGTGGTAGGCCGGCATCTGCGGCAGGCGTGGCGGCACGCTGCCACGGCGATCATCGGGCTGTGCCGGGCTGCCGGCGCGGCGCGTGACCATGTTGCCCGGTTCGACGAAGCAGTCGTAGTCGGCCCGCGGATCGGCCATCAACTGGTGGCCGAGCTTGACGAACTCGTCGATGTAGAACTGGTAGTTGGTGAAGAGGATGAAGTTCTGGAAATGCTCCGGCCCGGTGCCGGTGTAGTGACGCAGGCGCTGCAGCGAATAGTCCACGCGCGGCGCGGTGAACAGCGCCAGCGGTTGCGCCTCGCCGGCCCGTGTTTCGTGCGTGCCGTTGGCGATGCCGTCGTCCATCGCGCCCAGGTCGGGCAGGTCGAACAGGTCGCGCATCAGCATGCGCCGCTCGGCACTCATCGCGCCTTCGACATGGTCGTGTTCGGCAAAGGAGAAGTGCACCGGGATCGGCATCGAGCTGGTGCCGATCTCGAGTTCGACACCGTGGTTGCGCAGCAGCAGGCTGAACTGCTCCAGGTAGTAGCGGCTGAACAGCTCCGGGCGCGTCAGCGTGGTCTCATAGGTGCCGGGGCCGGAGACGAAGCCGTAGCTCAGGCGCGAGTCGGCGCGCGCCACCGTGTTGGTGTGCACACGCACGAAGGGGTAGCAGGCGCGCACGCGCTGCGGCAGGTTCTCGCCCGCCACGAAACGCTGCAGCGAATCGCGCAGGTGCTCGATGCTGCTGCGGTAGATGTCGCGCACCTGCTCCAGCGCCTGGGCCGGATCGTCGAAGCGCGCGGGGGCGATGAACATGGGGCGTGAGGGCATGGTGTTCCTGGGACGGTTCTGTACTTGGCACATGATTGTGAGCGTTGGATGTGACGGACTTCGACGCGACAGGCGCCAGCAAGCGCGCCATGGGGGTTTCGAGACTCGACAATCTAGGGCTGGAACTGAGGGAACAAAGGCAGTAGAAGCGACGCACATGTGCGGTACGGTCGCCGCACGCCCGCTGGAGTGTGCGTCCATGGCTCATCCCTTCGATCCCGGCAGCATTGCCGAGCCCTTCCTGAGCCTTTGCGCCGACTACCCCGGAGCAAACGTCTATCCGACGGATCAGTTCCGCGTCGAGTGGGGTCCGATCTTCCATCGCGGCCGGCTCGACGGCTCGGCGCGAGCGCTCGTCATCGGGCAGGATCCGGCGCAGCACGAGACCATCGTGCGCCGCATACTCGTCGGCGAAGCGGGCCGCCGCATCCAGGGGCTGCTGGCGAAGCTCGGGATCGATCGCAGCTACGTCTTCGTCAATGCCTATCTCTACAGCGTCTACGGCAGCGTCAAGGCCAAGACGAAAAGGGATCCGGAGCTTGTCGGCTACCGCAACCGCTGGCTGGACGCGCTGCTGGTTGACAGGCCAGGTCGAAGTCGTCCTTGCGCTCGGGCAGGCGGCAGACGCGGCCTGGACAACCTGGCGAGCGACGCCCGCAGGCCAATCCGTCGATGTCGCCTATGCGGCGGTGACGCACCCCACGCAGCCGGAAAGCTCGTCGCAAGGGTGACAAGGTCAAGCTCGCCGCGGCGACCAAGAAGATGCTGCAGAACTGGAATGCGGCGCTGCAGTCCGCTTCGGCGCATGTCCAGCATCCCGACGTTCAACGACCGCTCGTGCTGTATGGCGACACATGGAACCCGGGCGACCGCGTGGCGATCCCCGAGTTCGACTTTCCCGCAGGCCTGCCCGCGTGGATGCACGAAAACGACGGCTGGGCGAAGCGCGCGGGCGCGGACGAGCTCGCTAAGCGCCGCAACATCACGATCACGGTGACGAAGGGGGTCGTCACATGAGCGGCTACCAGCGTCGCTGGTTTCCGCTGGGCCAGCGCGAGCATCGGAGTCGTCAGGTCGCAGCGGACGCGGCGGCGCCAGCGGCAAGAAGAGCCGGCTCCAATCGATCCCTTGACGGGCCCGAAACTGGCGCTGGCCGGGCGCGTCGTCACCATGGACGGCGCGTTCACGGTCAGCAACTGCCGGCGTGGTCTACATCGACCGCGGCAGCATCGTCGCCATCAGGGACCGCGCCGACCCGCCGCCCCCGGATTTCGACAGTGTCCCGGTGCTGTCGACGCGCGGGACGATCTATCCCGGCTTGATCGAGCTGCACAACCACCTGAGCTACAACGCGCTGCCCCTGTGGAGCCCGGTACCGAAGCGGTTTGCGCATCGTGGCCAATGGCCTGAGCACCCGGACTATCGAAAACTCATCAGCGGCCCGATGACCGTGGTCGGCCAGTATCGCGACGCGCAGGGCAAGGCATCGCTGCTGGCACCTTTGGTGCGTTATGTCGAATGCAAATGCCTGCTGGGCGGCGTCACGACCAGCCAGGGCATCATGCTCAACAGCAACGCCGGGGCGCGGCGCTACTACCGCGGGATCGTGCGCAACGTCGAGCAGACGGACGACCCTGAGCTGTTCGAAGCACAAGGGCGCATCGCCGACGTGGATGCCAAGAGCGCACGCTCTTTCATGGCCCGCCTGAAGAAGGAAGACAGTTGCTTCCTGCTGCATCTGAGCGAAGGCATCAGCGCGCCGGGGCAAACCGACTCGGTGGCCCGACGGCATTTTCTCGCGCTGCAGGTGGCGCCCGACGAATGGGCGCTCAACGATCGCTTTGCCGGCATCCATGCGGCGGGTTTGCTGCCGCAGGACTTCGAAGTCCTCGCGCGACACGGTGGATCGATCGTCTGGTCGCCGCTGAGCAACCTGCTTCTGTACGGCGCGACTGCCGAGGTCGACGCGGCCAAGCGAGCAGGCGTACGCATCGGCCTGGGCAGCGACTGGTCGCCGTCCGGCAGCAAGAACTTGTTGGGCGAGCTGAAGGTGGCATGGCTGTACTCGCAACACGCTCTGGACGGATTGTTCAGCGCACGCGATCTGGTGGCGATGGCTACGCGGGATGCCGCAGCCATCCTCAAATGGGAGAAGGCGCTGGGCACCTTGGAGACTGGCAAACGAGCCGATCTGTTGGTCATCGACGGCAAAACCGGCGATCCTTACGAAGCGCTCATCAAGTGCAAGGAAACATCGATCCGCCTGGTCATGATCAACGGCATCGCACGCTACGGCATGCCGGCATTGATGGGCGCACTGGGCAGCACAGGCCAATCATGGTCGGTCGGCGGAAAGGCGCGACGCATTTTCCTGGACCAGCAGACCACCGATCCCGATGTGGCCAATATTTCCTTGAGCGCGGCACGCAGCACCTTGAGGGTGGCATTTCGAAAGCTGGCCGCCTTGGCTCGCGAACTGGAGAAACCGAAACCCAGGACCGTCGAACGGGCCGTGCTGGACGCTCGCGCACCCGTGGTCTGGTCATTGGCCCTAGACGAGATTCAGGCCACTGGGGTCGACATCCGCCCGAGGCTGCCGCTGGACGGCCCTGGCGACTTCACGGGCCCTGAGCGCTTGTCCGCGCGCGCCGCCACGGCACTGTCGGCGCTTCTGCAACCCATCGCGCTGGACCCGCTGACCGTGGCCGATGACTCCAACTACTTGGCCTCCATCGCCAATCAGCCCAACGTGCCGGAGGCGGTGCGCAGCGGCCTCGCCGCTCTTTACTGAACGGCAGGCCTCGGGCCACGAGGCGCTCGGTGGCACCCTACACTGCGCCCCATGACGAGCCAGGCCACCCTGCAGGACAGCGCCGTGCCGGCGGCGCAGCAGGTGCCCATGGTGCGACACATGCGCCAGGTGCTGTTGTGGCCGCTGCGGCTGATGCCGCTGCCGCCGGGCCAGGCCGCGCGGCCCTGGGAGCTGCTGAGCGCACCGGGGGCCAGCCCGCGCTGGCAGGAGGTGGTGGACGAATACACCGGCAATCCGGACGACTTCCACGAACGCCATTACAACGAGTTCGTCACTTTCCTGCCCTACGTGCAGCGCTTCCTGTACGGCGATGGGCGCGCGCAGCGCGATGCCGGCGCGGCGGGCTCGCCGATGCGCGTGTTCCGCCGCCACGACGTGGCCCGGCTGCGCGTGGTGCCCAGCCCGGGCGATGCGCCGCTGCTGCTGGACATCGTGCATGTCGACCTCTACTTCTTCTACAACATCGACCTGGTGCTGCTGAACGTGGAGGTCAGCGCCAGCGAGTTGCCGCTGGGCCGCGCGCAGGAGTTGTTGTACCGCTTCGGCCGCGCCTACCCGGCCGGCTGGGATGCCAAGGGCCAGGCGCTGCACTGCATGGCCAGCCTGGAGTTTCTGGACGCCGCAGGCGCTGTGCTAGCGCGCTCGGACGCGCAGAACCGCGACGCCTTCCTGGCGCATGTCAGCGAGCACCGCGCGCCGCGCATCGCCGCGCATTGGGCCTTCATGCTGGAGCCGCTGGTCAGCGACCATTCCGGGCGCGCGGGCGCCTTGCGCTTTCGCCAGATCGAGTACTACCGCATGCCGATGATGGCCTACCTGGCGCTGGACAACCCGCGCGCCTTGAGCCGCAGCGACTTCGTGCGCCTCGGCCTGGTCACCGGTGCCGGGGATGCCGCCGCCGATGGCGACACGTCGCTGCCCTTCGCCGAGCCGCACCTGGCGGACTTCGAACAACGCTTTTGCGACGACCGCTACTGGTCCGATGCCGGCGCCGCGCCGAACACGCGCTACCTGTGCAACGGGCACTCGCTGGTGGTGGTGGGCGATGCCCGCGCGGCGTACTACAACTGCGCCGAGCGCGGCGTGCTGGCGCAGTTCCGGCACCAGCATTTCCTGCTCTTCCTGATCGCGCATTTCCAGAAGGCGGCGCTGCTGATGTACAGCGACCGGCTGGCCGAGGCGCTGAAGCACCTGGACATGGCCGACGCCGACAGCATCCGCCGCTTCAAGCGCGCCATCCGCGAGAGTTTTGCCGGCTTCCTGGGCTTCACGCATCGCTACTGGTTCCACGACGTGTCCGAGCAGGCGCAGGTGCGCGCGCTGTTTCGCATGTGCACCGCGCACCTGCACACCGACGAGCTGTATGCCGAAGTGAAGGAGCGCATCGCCGACATGAGCGGCTATCTGGAAGCCGACAGCCTGCGCCGCCAGGCGAATACCGTGGTGCGGTTGACGGTGGTGACGATCTTCGGACTGATCGGCACCGTCACCACCGGCTTCCTGGGCATGAACCTGCTGGCCGAGGCCGAGGCGCCCTTGGCGCGCCGGCTGCTCATCTTCGCCCTCGTGTTCACGGCCACCGCGGCGCTGACGATCTACACCATGAGCAAGTCCAAGGGACTGTCGGACTTTCTGGATGCACTGTCGGACGAGCGACTCGGCGTGTGGCAGAAGTTCAAGGCCTTCCTTGGGGTGTGGCGGCGCGGGGGCGAGGATTGATGTCGAGCCCACCGTGTTCGACATGATGGTCGGTGCCGGCGCTGCTGGCTGCTGGCCGATGGTGCTTGGCGGCTGCGTATCGGGCGGCCAGGCGCGCATGCCGCAACGCGCCCTTCAGCGTCAAGATCATCGGCTTCAACGATTACCACGGCAACCTGCAGTCGCCGGGCAACTTTGCCGTCAACCTGGCGGTGCCGCCGGCGCAGCGCACGCCGGTGGGCGGCGCCGAATTCATCGCTGCGCACGTCAACCGGCTGAAGGCGCAGAACCCGAACCATGTGGTCGTCGGTGGCGGCGACATGATCGGCGCCACGCCGCTGATCTCGTCCTTGTTCTTCGACGAACCGGCGGTGGAGACGCTGAACCGCATCGGCCTGGAGTTCAACGCCGTGGGCAACCACGAGTTCGACAAGGGCTCACCCGACCTGCTGCGCCTGCAGCGCGGCGGCTGCAAGCTGGACAACGGCGTGGTCGATGCCAACAGCTGCCAGGGCGCGAAAGTCGGCACGCCGGTGCCTTTCGAGGGCGCGCGCTTCCAGTGGCTGTCGGCCAACGTCATCGTCTCGGCCACCGGCCAGACGCTGCTGCCGGCCTATGGCGTGAAGCGCTTCAACGGCGTGCCGATGGCCTTCATCGGCATGACGCTGAAGGACACGCCGGGCATCGTCACGCCCACCGGCGTGGCCGGGCTGGAGTTTCGCGACGAGGCCGCCACGGTGAATGCGCTGGTGCCCAAGCTGCGCGCCGAGGGGATCGAAGCCATCGTGGTGCTGGTGCACGAGGGGGGTGTGCAGACGGGAGCGCTGGCCGACATCAACGGCTGCGAGGGCGATCTCGCCGGCTCGGCGATTGCGCGCATCGTCGGCCAGCTCGACGACGCGGTGGACGTGGTCATCAGCGGCCACACCCATGCGGCCTACAACTGCCGGCTGCCCAACGCCAAGGGGCGCAAGATCCCGGTGACCAGCGCCAGCGCCTTCGGCCGTGTGCTCAGCGACATCGACGTGACGATCGACCCGGCCCGCCGCGACATCGTCGATGCCACGGTCAGCAATCGCCTGGTCGATCGCACCGACCCCGCGGTGAGTGCAGACGCGGCGGTGCTGGGCATCGTCAAGGGTTACGACGCGATGGTCGCGCCGCGCGCGGCGGTGGTCATCGGCAGCATCGCCACCGAGCTGCCCAACAACGCCCGCGATGCGGCCTGCAACATGCCGGCCGGCGCGCTGATTGCCGACGCGCAACTGGCGGCCACGGCGGCACCGGCCTTCGGTGCGGCCGCCATCGCCTTCATGAACCCCGGCGGCGTGCGCACGCCCGGGTTCACCTACAAGCAGCGCGACAACGAAGGCGATGGCAACGTCACCTACGGCGAAGCCTTCACCACCCAACCCTTCGGCAACAGCCTGGTGACGATGACGCTCAGTGCGCAGGACATCAAGGACGTGCTGGAGCAGCAGTTCGCCGGCTGCCGCGGGCAGGCCGCGACGGCGACGCGCATCATGGCGCCTTCGGCCGGCTTCAAGTACCGCTGGGATGGCAGCAAGGCCTGCGACGCGCGCATCTCCGCCGTCACGCTGACGCGAGACGGCCGCAGCGAAACCCTGGTCGACGAGCAGGGCAAAGTGCTCGATCCCATGCGCGAGTACCGCGTCACGGTGAACAGCTTCATGGCCAGCGGCGGCGACAGCTTTTCCACCTTCCTGAAAGGCAGGGCGCCGCTGGGCGGGGCGCAGGACATCGATGCGCTGGTGGCCCACATGGCGCAATTCAAGTCACCCAGACCACCGTACACACCCGGCCAGGACGCCAACGATCTGGGCACACCGCGCATCCAGCGCGTCGGCGGCACGGCCTGCCCCACTGGCGCACAGGTCAATCCTTGAGTTCCGCCGGCGCACTCGATCGGTGAGCGCCGGAGCGCCCAACCTATGATCGAGCGCCGCCGTGAGACGGTGGCATTCCTTTCACCTCCGGACCCACCTCATGAGCATTCCCTTTCGCGCCGATCAGGTCGGCAGCCTGCTGCGCCCCGAGGGCTTGGCGTCAGATCGCGCGCGCTTCAAGCGCGGCGACATCGATGCCGCGGCCTTGAAGGCCAGCGAAGACGATGCCATCCGCGCGGTCGTGCGGCGCCAGGAAGCCGCCGGCCTGCAGAGCATCACCGACGGCGAGTTCCGGCGCGATTGGTGGCACCTGGACTTTCTGGCCCAGCTGGACGGCGTGACCTTGAAGGACAACCCGGGGCCGAAGTTCCAGATCGCCGGCCAGTCGGAGCAACCGCCGATCGCCACCGTCAGCGGCAAGATCGGCTGCAGCCGGCCGATCATGGCCGAGCACTTTGCCTTCCTGAAGACGCAGACCACACGCACGCCGAAGATGACGATCCCGTCGCCGTCGATGCTGCACCTGCGCGGTGGGCGCGCGGCCATCTCCGCGCAGGCCTACCCCGAGATGGCCGGCTTCTGGCAGGACGTGGCGGCCGCCTACCGCACGGCCATCGGCCATCTGTACGAGGCCGGCTGCCGCTACCTGCAGCTGGACGACATCACCTTCGCCTACCTGTGCGACGCGAAGATCCAGGCCAACTGCCGCGCCAACGGCGACGACCCCGCCGCGCTGCCGCAGACCTATGCCGACGCCATCAATGCCGCGCTGGCCGGCAAGCCGGCCGACCTGCACGTCACCATCCACACCTGCCGCGGCAACTTCAAGAGCGCGTGGGTCGCCGAAGGCGGCTACGACCCTGTCGTGCAGGCCATGTTCTCGACCAATGTGGACGGCTACTTCATGGAGTTCGACAGCCAGCGCGCCGGCGGCTTCGAGCCACTCAAGGCCCTGCCCAAAGGCAAGAAGGTGGTGCTCGGCCTGGTGACCACCAAGCTGGGTGAGCTGGAATCGAAGGACGAGCTGAAGCGCCGCATCGACGAAGCCGCGAAGTTCGTGCCGCTGGAAGACCTGTGCCTGTCGCCGCAGTGCGGCTTTTCCAGCACGCACCACGGCAACGCGCTGTCGCAGGACGACCAGTGGCGCAAGCTCGAGCGCGTGGTCGAGGTGGCGCGCGAGGTGTGGGGCGGCTGAGCGTGCCGGCGGCGCGATTGGCGCGCTTAGGGGGCGCTCCCCAGTGCCGCCGGGCCGGATGTAAGTTTCCGTTCAGTTTGAAGGTTCATGCTGCACTGCAACATGAACAAGCCACTGTCACCGACGCTGCACAGGGATCTCGAGGACGTGCTCGGCAGCCTGCAGCACGCACGTCGCAACGGGGACCTGGGCCGCTTGGCACTGCTGACCTACTGGGACGTGCGCAAATGGGCGCGCTTTGCGCGGCGCGAGGCGCTGGCCGCGTTGGCGGCCGAGGCCATCGCACCGGAACCGCATGCCAGCCGGGCGGCCTTCCTCAGCCGCGTGGACCATGTCATCGCCGAGCTGGAGAACATCCGCAGCGGGATGCACTGACCGGCAGACTACAGCTCGCGCAACTCGACGCGTGTGCCGAACAGCATCACCGCGTGGCAGGCCACCACCAGGCCGCTCTCGCGGGCACGGGCCAGTACCGCCTCGCGATCGGCCACCGCCAGCGTGTAGCCGCTGATGCCCTCGCCGCGCGCATCGGCCGCCTCGAAGTCGATCCAGCCGCCATCCAGCACCAGCCGCTGCGTGGAACCCTGCACAGTCGGCACCTTCAGGCCGAGCACCGTGGCCCAGCGCCGGGCCATCGCCGCCGGGTCCTTGGCACCGACGGTGACGCCGACGACGCGCTGCTGCCCTGCGCGACCGGGCTGCAGACTGCCAGTCGGGTCCGCCCCAGCGCCACGACGGCGGCGGCATCGGCTGGTCGATCGAGACGATGGCGCCGCCAATATCCTTGGGGTGCAGGTGCGTGGCGCGGATATCGGGCAGGTCGGCCGCCCAGACGCGGCGCACACCCAGACGCTCGAAGCGCAGGAGTTCGCGATCGAAGTCATCGGTCTGCAGGATCAGCATGTAGCCGCAGTCGCCGCCGCGCCGCTCGATCAGCCTGCCGGCTGTCGTGCCCTCTTGTGTCGGCACGACGATCTCGATGAACTGATCGCCGAACACGTAGACAGCGTTGTGCAATCCGAACTTGGCCACGCCGGGATCGGCGTACGCGGGGCCCAGCGCCAGCAGGCGTGACAAGCTGGTCGAGGTGGTCGCGAGCTCGCTCGCGGCAAAGACGATCTGGCGGATGCGCATGGCGGCCCTCCTTCGCTTAGGTTCCAGCGTCGCAGCGGTTTCAGCGGCCGCTGAACTTCGGCGCGCGTTTCTCGACGAAGGCAGCGACGCCTTCGCGGTGGTCGGCCGTGCCGCCGGTGCGCCGCTGCGTGAAGCCTTCGCGATCGAGCAACTGCTGATAGCTCTCGGTGGCGGCGGCGTGCACGTTCTCCTTCATGTAGCGGTAGGCCACTTGCGGGCCGGCAGCGATGCGTGCGGCAAGCTGCAGCGCGGCAGGCATCAGCTCGCCCGACGGCAGCACGCGGTTCAACAGGCCCAGCGCCGCGGCTTGCTGCGCCGACAGGCCCTCGGACAGCAGCAGCAGCTCCTTCGCCCGCGCCTCGCCCAGCGTGCGCACCAGTGGCCAGGTGATGCCGAAGTCGCCGGCGAAGCCGACCTTGGCGAAGGCGGTGGTGAAGGTGGCCGTATCGGCCGCCAGCCGCAGGTCGCAGGCCAGCGCCAGGCCGAAACCGGCGCCGGCGCAGGGGCCGTTGACGGCCGCGATGCTGACCTTGGGGCAGTCGTGCAGCAGCGCCGACATGCGATGGATGCGCCGCTGCCGGTCGACCTGCTGCTCCAGACTCAGCTCGTGCAGCGCCGCGCCGCCCATGGCCTTGACGTCGCCGCCGGCGCAGAAACCTCGGCCGGTGCCGGTGAGCACGATGCAACCCACGGCCGGGTCGGTCGCGCAGCGTTCGAGGGTCTCGATGGCGGTGTCGATCATTTCCTGCGACAACGCGTTCAAGCGCTCGGGCCGGTTCATCGTGAGCACGGCCACGCCGTCCTTGATGTCGACGCGCAGGTGGGCTTCGATGGAGTTCATGGTCTGGTCCTTTGCCAACAGAGGGGACTCAGCCGCCCGACAGGCTGCGTACGCCGTCGCGCTGCGCCGCGTCGAGGTGGGCGCTGCAGTTCAACAACTGCAGCGTGTGCGGTGCGGCCGCATCGAAGCTGCTGACCGATGTGTTCGCCAGGTGCAAGTCGCGCAGGAGGCCGGCCTCCACCTGCAGCGGGCCGGCGAGCAGGATGCGGATGAGCAGTCCATGGGTCACGACCACCAGGTCGCCGTCCAGGCCGGCCTGCATCTGCAGCATCTGCGCGAAAGCCGCTTGCACCCGCATCAGGAAGGCCGCCGCGGATTCGCCCTGCGGTGGCGCATCCTCCATGGTCAGCGGGTCGAAACCCAGCGTGTCATAGGGCCGGCCACGCAGCGCGCCGAAGTTGCGCTCCTGCAGCAAGGCGCTGGCCTGGATCGGCAGACCGGTGTGCGCGGCAATGGCTTCGGCGGTGAGCCAGGCGCGCGGCAGGTCGCTGCTGAGGATGGCCGCCACCCCACCCGCTGCGGCCAGCCGCCGCCCCACCGCCTGCGCCTGGGCCTGGCCGCGCGCGCTCAATGGCGTGTCGGCCGGCTGCATCACGCGCGCCGCATTGAGCGCGGTTTCACCGTGGCGCACGAGGATGATGGCCATGCCTGCCTAAATTCTCCGAATCCGTCAGAAACCGTCCGACCCGCCCGCCGCCGCGCCTGTACCGCCTCAGCCCGCGGGCGACGCGCGCCGCACCGTGACACTGGCGCTCAGGCCCTGGTAAGCGTCGGCCGGGCCGAACCAGCTGCCCGAGACCGGCGCCGCCTGGCTCGGATCGCGCGCCACGCCCACGCGGATGAGCTGCGAGGTGCCCCCCAGCAGGTTGTTGGTCGGGTCGAAGGGCACCCAGCCGGCACCCGGCAGGTACACCTGCAGCCACGCGTGGGTGCTGCCGGCACCGAGCGTGACGGCCTTGGCGTCTTTGGGTTGCGCCGGGTCCAACGCCGGGTCGTACAGATAGCCCGAGACGAAGCGCGCGGCCATGCCCATGCGGCGCACGGCTTCCATCATCAGCAGCGCAAAGTCGCGGCAGCTGCCGGTGCCCAGTTCCAGCGTCTGCAGCGGCGTCTGCGTGCCTTCTTCGTCGCGTGTGTTGTAGCCGAAGTGATCGCGGATGAACTGGTTCATCTGCACCAGCAACTCACGCGTGCCCGTGGGGCCGTCGGTGCGCATGAACTGGCGCGCCCAGTGTGTGAGCACGCCGTCCGGATCGTCATGATGCGGGCGCATGTAGTGCTCCAGATCGAAGCGCTCTTCCACCGAATAGGCAAAGGGGAAGATCAGCGCGCTGGGCGACAGGGCCAGCCCGACATCGTCGCTTGGCGCATATTCGATGCTGAAGGTGCAGACGATCTTCAGCTCGGTGGCCTCGCCCAGCGGCGTGACCAGGGCCACGGAGTTGGAATGCGGGTCCTGGATCATGCGGATGTGCGCGTCGGGTGTGCATTCCAGATCGGTGGCCAGCACGCGCAGGTCGTGGCTGTCGCGCGGGCGGAACATGACGCGGTGCTCGCCAAAGGTGACAGGCGCGCTGTACAGGTAGCGCGTGGTGTGGGTGATCTCGTAGCGGATAGGCATGGGGTGAGGATCATGCTATCCGATCGGGTCGGCGCGTGCGCCCGTGCAGGCGGATGGGGTCTTCAGGCCGCGGCGCGGCTGGTGTCCTGCGGCTCCAACAGCACCCGGTTGCGGCCCAGCCGCTTGGCCCGCAGCAGGGCGTCGTCGGCGGCCTTGAGCAGGTCGGGCGCATCGCCATCCAGGCTCTGGGTATCGGCCACGCCGGCCGAAAAGGTGTGCGCGCCCGGCATCGCACGCCCGCCCGCCGCGCAGTGCTGCGCCCATTGCCTGAGCAAGGTCAGGCATTTGCGCCGGGCCGCCTGGGCGCGGGTGCGTGGCATCAGCAGGCAGAACTCCTCGCCGCCGTAGCGGCAGGCGACGTCGCTCTTGCGGCACTGCGCCGCCAGCATCTTGCCGAACTCGGCCAGCAGCTGGTCGCCGGCGGCGTGACCGAGTTCGTCGTTGACGGTCTTGAAATGGTCCAGGTCGATGATCACCACCGACAGCGCCTGCCGGTCGCGCTGCGCCATGGCCAGCATCGACGGCAGCACGTCGTCCAGATGGCGGCGGTTGAACAGGCCGGTGAGAAAGTCGCGCGTGGCCTGCTGGCGCAAGGCCTGCTGCAGCGCCTCGACCTCGGCGATCTTGTGCACGAGCTGCTGATTCGCCGTCGCGAGATCGTCGCGCGCGCGCTCGGTGCTGCGTCGGCGTGCGTCCACCGCCGCCAGCTCCTGCTGCATGCGCAGCAACTCGGTGTGCAGCGCCGCCGCCTGGTAACGCGCGCCGGAGGCCTGCAGCGCACGCTCGATGTGGCGCTTTTGCCAACTGCGCAGCGCCGCCAGTGCAGGCGCGGTCCGGCCCAGGCGCTCGTGTGCTTCGGCCTGAGCCGCAAAGTACAGGCAGCGCACACGCAGGCTCAGGCCCTCGGCGCTGCCGTCGCTGCCCAACGCTTCTCGGGACTGGTTCAGCAGTTCGGCAGCCTCGACGAGCTGGCCGCGCGCCATCAGCAACTCGGCCGCGGCGACGAGCAAGGTGATGCGTTCGTCGGGCAGCGAGTGTTCGCTCAGCGCCAGCTGGGCACGCTGCACCAGCTCAGCGCCCAGGCCCAGGTCGCCCGCCCGAAGCGCCGCCAGGGCGAGGGTTTCGTAGTGCGCATTCATCGCGCCGCGGCCGTCCTTGTCGGCAGGCAACTGCAACATGCGCTGCACGTCGGGCAGCGCCTCGGCCGCGCGCTCCAGGTTGGTCAGGCAGATCACGCGGTTGATGCTGAGCACGCTGAACAGCCGCGCGTTGTGCAAGGCCTGGCAGCGCGCCAGACCTTCCTGCAGATAGCTCAAGGCCTGGTGGTAGTCACCCAACTGGATCAGCTCATGCGCCAGGTTGCAATACAGCACGACATCGAAACCATGGCTCTTGGCGGCGCTGGTCTCGCGCAGCGCCTGGTACATGTAGGCAAAGGCCTGCTTCGACTGGCCCAGCTCGGAGTAACACCCCGCGATGGTGTTCAGCAGCATGCCGAGCTCCTCGCGCCTGAGGATGCGCAGGCCCTCGTCGCGCAGCGGCAGCACGCGCGCCAGCGAGGCACGGAACTCGCCGTTGCGCCAGGCGCAGCGCGCCAGCCCGACCTCGGCCAGCAGATGGCCGGAAGGGTCGCGCACTACACGGAAGCAACGCTGCGCCTCGACCAGCTCGTGCATGGCCTCATGCGGCGTGGCATACCAGATCATGTGAAAGCCGCGCGTCAGCCGCGCCCAGCCCTGCGCGGCGCGGTCGCCGTGCTTGACTGCGCTGGCAAACGCCCTTTCGGCCGCGGCGATGCAGGCTTGCGAATCGCTGTACAGCAGCCGCCAGGATCTGCGCGCAAGGCGCAGCGCCGAAGAGGCGGGCGCGCGAGTGAGAGCCGAAGTCATGCCGGTCATTGTCAGACAGCCTCGCGGCGCGTTACATCACCCCAATGGGTGATATCGACGCGCTCGCGGCGGCAGGGCTCGCAGCTAAGATCGGCGTTGCTGTGGATCGAAGGGGAGAGCCATGTCGCTGACCATGCAGGAAAGCCCGCGCCAGGAAACCGCCATCCCGATGAGCGACGCCGAATGGCGCGCGCGTGTGCAACTGGCCGCGTGCTACCGCGTGTTCGACCAGCTCGGCTGGACCGAACTCATCTTCAATCACATCACGCTGCGTGTGCCGGGGCCCGAGCGTGTGTTCCTGATCAATCCCTTCGGGCTGATGTACCACGAGGTCACCGCCTCGAACCTGGTGGCCGTGGACATCGACGGCCATCCGGTGCGCCCGACCGAGCATGCGGTCAACCGCGCCGGCTTCGTCACGCACAGCGCCATCCACGGCCATGTGGACGGTGCACATTGTGTGATGCACACCCACACGACGAGCGGCATGGCGGTGGCTTGCCTGGAACAGGGCCTGTCGCACGACTCGTTCTACGGCGCGCAGTTGCAGGGACGCGTGGCCTACCACGAGTTCGAGGGCATCACCGTCAATCCTGACGAGCGCTCGCGCATGCTGCGCAGCATCGGCGACAAGCGGTGCGTGATCCTGCGCAGCCACGGCCTGCTCAGCTGGGGCGCGGACATTCCCGAGGCCTTCATGTGGCTGTGGACGATGCAGCGCGCCTGCGACCTGCAGATTGCCGCCAGCGCAGCCGGTGCGATGCACACCGTGAGCGAGGCCGCGCGGGCGCAATGCGTGCGCGAAGCCGGGCCGCAGGAGCCGGTCGTGTGCGCCAAGGTGTATGCGGCGCTGGTGCGCAAGCTCGAGCGTTCGGCGCTGCCCTACGACGTCTGAGCCCGGCGTCGTTTCGGGCGGCGGATCGGCCACCCACTGCGGTGGTGGAGCCTGTCGCGCTCACCCTCACGCCGGCACGAGAAACCCAATGCCCGAAAAGCGCAAACGCATCGTCATCGTCGGCGGCAACTTTGCCGGCCTGACGGCCGCGATCAAGTTGTCGCGCCAGCATGCGGTGACGGTCATCGACCCGTCCAGACACTTCGAGTGGATGCCCAACATCCACGAGATCCTGTCCAGCGTGAAGACGCCGCAAGCACTGCGACTGGACCGCGCCGCCATCGTGGCGCAGGCGGGGCACCGCTTCGTGCGCGATCGCGTGAGCCTGCTGCAGCCGGCGCAGCACCGCCTGGCCACGGCGGGCGGCCGCGAGCTGGGCTTCGATGCCTGCATCGTCGCGATGGGTGCGCTGTGGAACACGCATCACATCCCGGGCGTCGCGCGCCACGCCATGCCGTTTCGCAGTGTCGCCGACGCGCTGGCGATCGAGCGTCGGCTGCGCACCCTCAAGCAGCAGGGCAAGCCGCTGCGCATCGTCATCGCCGGCGGCGGCATTTCGGGCATCGAGGCGCTGGGCGAGATCCTGCGCCGCCATCGCGACGATGCCGGCCTGTCGGTCGAGGTGATCGAAGCCGGCCCCCGGCTGTTGCCCGACCTGCCCGCGTCGCTGGACGCCGATCTGCGCCGCCTGTGTGAGCCGTATGCGGTGAGCTTCCGCACCGCCACGACGATTGCCGGCGTCACCGCGAAGAGTGTGCGCCTGGGCGACGGCACGCGGCTGCGTTCCGAACTCACGCTGTGGACGGCCGGGCTGGCGCCGCCGCCGCTGTTGCACCAGTCGGGCCTGGCTCGGCCGCCTGAGGTCTGGGCGAGCGTGGAACAGACGCTGCGCAGTCGCCATTTCGACAACACCTTCGTCGTCGGCGACGCGGCGCAGCTGCCACAGCCCGTCGGCAAGCAGGCCTACAACGCCATCGACATGGGCGCACTCGCCGCGGCCAATGTCACTCGCTACCTGGGCGATCGCGCACTGAAGCCCTTCAAGCCGGCACCCAAGCCGGTGCTGATCGCCTTCGGCGACCTGCAGACCTACCTGGTCGCGGGCCGCACCGTGCTCGCGAGCAAGGCATTGGCCGGTGCCAAGGAAGGTGTCTATCAGCTGTTCATGTCGCAGATGGCGCCAGGCAGCGTGCTGGGTGTGTTGCCGGCCGCGTCCGGGCGGCTGTGGCAGAGCTGGCGTCAGCTCGTCAAGCCGCAGTTGTTGTCGTTGGCGGACTTCA
>CAVURQ010000029.1:0-69705 GCA_963743935.1 uncultured beta proteobacterium
CGAGGAGACGGCAAGCCCATGTCAACGATTGCCGAGCGGCACTGGGCTATGTCCAACCTGAGCGCGTCGGGCTGGTTCATTGGATATAGATGAACATGACCATGCAGTTGGACATCGCAGCCTTGTTGTTGCATGGCGCGAAGCTCGTCGGCATTCAGATAAGAAAACCGACGGCTGGCCAAGTCGAGTTTGAGGGCAGACACGCCCAAGGCCTGCGCGAAGCGCTCAATCTCGGAGTGAACGAGCGCGCGGATGCAGAGGCACGGGCCCTCAGCCAATGCAGCATCGTGTCGATTAGCTGCTGGCGAACCTTTGGGCTTGAGAGGTCATACATGCCATCACTGACTGCCGGAATGCCTGCAAGCATGTGCATTCTTGCGCCTGCTTTCCAGAGCACATACTCGAGCGTCACGTCCAGCACCGGGATCTGGCGTTGCATCACATCGGTAGCCAGGTACAGCGTGGGCTCGAACGATGCTTTGAGAATCGGCTCAACAATGTTGGCGCGCGAGGAATACCAACCATCGTCGAGTGTGATTACCACAGGCCGTGTCCACTTCGCCTCGTGCGTGCCCAGCGCGTCCACTGCAGCGTCTAGCGCCAAGGGCGTGAAGGAATGCCGCGCGAGCCATGCCAGGCGCTTCTGCAGCAGTGCCGCCGAGCAAAACAACTTGGGGTTGAGTTGCGCCTCATCCCCGATGGCCCCCCCGTGATAGCAAAGGATGCGCAGTTGTTTGCGCGTGAGGAAGCGAAAAATGGCAAACACGCCCAAGGCCCTTAATGTGGCCAAGGCCGTCTGCTTGAGGCTAAATCGCTTCGAGGCTAAATCGTCGGCCTTGTGTCACGGATGCACCGCAGGATGGCCGGGTTTGAGCGGATGCCCACGCCGGTCTGAGCGCATGAGCCCCGGCTAGCAAATAGCTTTCCGGCTTGTACTTCCCCTCTGCATGGAGTTTTCGCCGGGAGGGGGACGTGGAAAGGGCATCCTTCACAAACTCACCATCGCGTGCAAAGGGCAGGCGCTCAGCGCCACCTCCAATGGGAATCTCTGACAGATAGGCGAGACGCGGGCTGACGTTCTGAATGACCGGATCGTAGAACCAACTAGCTCCAAACATGCCCAGTGCCTCCGGATGGATCGCATAGAGATCAGCGCAGGTGCGGTAGCACTCGTTCCAGCCTCCTTCATTGAACTCGGCCAGATACGCGGTGTGCGTGTGAATCTGGAAATATGGCGAGAAGCCGCCCAGCCTGAGCAATGCACCCGCGGCCGCTGGCAGGCCAGCGAGGCCTCCCTTGAACAATAAGGATCGGGGCAGTCCGCAGCGAACGTCAATCAGTTGTGCAGCGGCGGCATAGAGTCTGAGTAGCGCCAAACCGAGTTCCTTGTGATAGATGTCCATGCCCAGATCTAACCAGTCATCGGTCGGCTGCGCATCCGCGAGAATTCGGCGGTATTGCATCAACTGATGATGGCGAACACGCGCCGGGAGGGCGGCAAAACGGGCGGAAGTCAGGGTTCCGCCCATCCACTCAACGTTGCCGCGTAGAGCATCAGACGCCTGCCCTCGACACCGCGATTGGCTTGAACTTGTGCCGACATTGCAAAGGCGTCTGCACAGAAGTGCTTGTAGTGCGTCCTCGACGTAGGATTGCTGCACAGTGCCAAGAACGCCGGAACTTGCAGTTCCTGCAAAGAGACGGATGCCGCAGACAGGGCCGCGCGCAGGCGCTCCGATGACAGGTCGTGGAGTTCGCGAACAGGATCCATTTTGCTTTGGTGGCGATGGAGTCGGAACGCCTATTGGATCAGAAGCGGTTCGTTGCAGGAACTGCTGAACTCGGCCACCGCGGCGATTCCCGAACTTCGACAATGGCAGGCAGCTCGCCGCGTGGCTCGGCGTTGTGCCCCGTCAGCACTCCAGCGTAGGCAAGCCAACGCTGCTGGGCATGAGCAAGCGCGGCGATGCCTACTTGCGAACGCTGCTGATTCACGGCGCGCGGTCCGTGATCTACCGTGCCACGCAGCGCGCCGATAGCGAGAGCTGGCTGTTCAAGCTGACAACTCGACGCAACAAGAACGTTGCCGCCGTGGCGCTGGCGAACAAGACGGCGAGGATTGTCTGGGCGCTGCTCGCTCACGACCGCGAGTTCAAGCCTGACTACGCCGCGGCATAGCGATAAACAACAACGAGCAGCAGCAGACGACCACCCATCCCCCCGCCCTTCCCGCCAGCGGGAAGGGGGCCCCAACGACGACGACTAAGACAAGGAGATTCCCGCCGCAGATTGCTCAGGCGATCAGCAAGTGATGGCACGACAGGTCAGACTTCAGTTCAAACTTCATGCAGCCGGCTCAATAAGGCTTAGAAACCCGATCGAGAACGACAGCAGGCGCGCGAACCAAATCACTTGGGCCCCCCCAGCGAGGCCACAAGCGCAATGGTCGCAACCACGAAATTAATGCCCTCTGCCTGCGACTTGATAGGCAAGTGCGGAAACGCCCGAAAGCAGGAATGCACCGAACACAAGTAGTTCGGCGAGGCTCAAGCGAGGGGGTCGTGTAAGGGGACTGAAATGCACCTGGGTTCACTTCCTGCGCTCGGCGGTCAGCGTCGTCTACTGCCGTCGTGCACAGTGCTCGGCTACTTCTTGTTTCAAGCGTGCGCGATTTCACGGAAGTTGTTGAGGCAAGTTTTCACAGGCGCTGCAGCCATTGGGCAACGACCCTGCACTGGCCCTTGACCTGACCGACTGCGTTACCGCGCGCAGGCCGTCCCGTTGCCAAATAGGGTCGAGGCTTGTTGGCGCTCAGTGTTGATAGCTGATCTGAGTCTGATGCCATGTCTTGCCCTATCGCCTGTTAAAGGTACTGTGTACACGCTCAAACGTTGCGCGACCTGCGTGAACGAGCTCCAACTTCAATGGATGTTGCAGCAATACGGCTGAGGTGATAAATGCTGCGACGAAGCCGAGTCCACCCACGGCAACGGGAAGGAGGGGCGTCACAGGTTCAGTGCCGAACCAGACCATGGCCCCTGCGCATGGCGCCGCCGCGCATACGGCCACGGCGGCGCTCTTCCAAACTTCCTGCGTTACGGTCGTCCAAGAGAAGTTCAAGCATCGTTGAGCGCAATGCAGCCAAAAGGCCGCATTGACACACGCAGCCAACAGCATGCCAATGCCCAATGCTTCCAAACCCAGAATCGCGCCCACAATGCTGCGCAGACCGTGGTGGCGGCAGATATGGACGTAGCAAACACGATGCGCCTCACATTCCCCGATCCCAGCAGTGCCGCGGTGCAAAGCGGTACCGGTGCAAGCAAAGCCATGCTGCCAGCCAGCCAGCGCGTTAGCACGACCGACTGATCCCATTGGTCGCCGTACAGCAATCGGACCGCGGGATGCGCGAGGAAGATCAACGCCAGACAGAACGACCAGCTCAGTACCGTGATGTAGGACAGCGCGCGAAGGAACGATTTGCTCAGATCCTTGCCACCGCGTGATTCCTTTGAGAAGAGCGACAGTGCTACCGGATAGACGGCGTCGGTCACGAGGCGGCTGAACAGGTTCACCAGTCCATTGGCGCGGGAATAGAACGCGGCCGCTGCCAGGCCCTGCAGTTTGCCGAGCAGGAATTCAGGCGCTGCCGTGGCCACGGTGGTCATGATGGATGCGGATGTCAGCTGGGTGCCGAAGGCCAGCACGCGCCGAATCTCCTTCAGCCCCGGCAGCCAGGGGTAATGCTTCGGTCGATAGAAGGTGGCCACGCCGGCATTGACGGTCGTGGCGCACAGGCTGCCCCAGGCCAGGCTGATGGGCCCATGGCCGCGCCATGCCAGCCACACGGAAACCACGGCGCCGCACAGCGTCGAAGAGAAGCGCATCACCGCCACCGCGTCGTAGCGCATGTCGCGCATCAGCGCAGCGTAGGTCAGTGAGCCGAAAGGGTTGACCAGGTAGTTCAGCGCCAGCAGCAGCATGATGTCCTGCATGCGCGGCTCGTCGTAGAACCAGGCCGCCGGCCGGCTGAGGCCGGCCACCAGCAGCGCCAGTCGCCGCGCCCAGCCCCAACTGCACCGCCCACACCGCGCGGATGCGCTCGATGGTGAGTTCCTTTTCCTGCAGCAGGTAGTTGCCGGCGCCCATGTCGCGCACCGTCGCGGCCAACGACAGCAGGGCCATGGCCACCGAATACACGCCCACTTCGGCGGGTGTGAGCAGCCGCGCCAGCAGCATCGTCGATACGATGCCGACGACCAGGCTGGCATAGCGGTCCAGGAACGAGAAGGCCAGTGACTTGCGAGCCGACATGGTGGGTCCGCGGTCTGCGCCAGGTTCAACCGCAGGCCTGGTCCAGCAGGGCCGCCAGCTCGCGGCTGCGCTCCGTGCGTGACGCGCGCATGACCGATGCCGGGTCCGGCAGCGCCGCGCAGCGCCGGGCCACGCGGTCGAGAAACGGTACCAGCACGTCGGCGATGCTCGTGGCATCGGACAGCATGGCGATGTCGGTCAGACCCGACGCGCGCAAGACACGCGCCGTGTCGCCGGCGGGGTCGCTCAGGCACAGCACGGGCCTGCGGGCGCGCAGGTACTCGTACAGCTTGGCGGGAATCTGCTCGTTGCAACGCGCGCTTGCAGCACCAGCAGGCCATCGGCCCGGCGCATCTCCTGCAAGGCGTCGCGGTAGGGCACGGCGGGCAGGCATTCGACGAAGTCGGCCACGCCGTGCTGCGCGGCCAGTTCATGCAGCAGCTGATCGTGCACCGCGGCGCGGAAGCGCAGCCGCAAGCGCTTCGGGTCGATGTGCCCCTGGGCCGCCAGGCGCTGCAGCGCTTCGAACAGCGCGCTCGGGTCGCGCTCGTCCGGATAGACGATGCCGCTGTGCAGCAGCGTGATGGCACCCGGGTGGATCGGCTGCGGCGCGGGCTGCAAGCGTTCGGCCTCCGCGAAGCTGTCTTCGTCGTAGCCGTTCTCGAGCACCACCACGCGGTCTGCCGCACTGCGGATAGCGCTGCGCGGTAGATGCGCGCAGCACCGGGCGTGGTGAAGACGCTCCATCGCGCCTGTGCGACGGTCGTGCGCTCGATGCGGTCATACGCGGCCCAGGTCGGCGGGTCGTCCGGGTAGCCGTCCTGCGCCATCGGGTCGCGGAAGTCCGCCACCCAGGGCAGCGCCGCTGCGCCGCTGCAACTCGGCGCCGATGACATGTGCGGTGGCGATGGGGTAGGTGGACCAAAGCACGTCGGGCTTGTAGCGCCGGATCATGCTGCATGCCCTGGCGCACCGCGTCGAAGCTGCCAGCTGCTCCATCGGTCGGGCCGCGCCAGCGCGCCGATGTAGCGGCCCTTGATGGACAGGTGGCGCGCGGCGTCGAGCGCGAAGGCGCGCCGCACCGGCGTTTGCGCAGGAATCTCGGCCATCAGGTCGTCGGCCACGCGCTCATAGGCGCGCGGATGTGCCGAAAGCACCAGCGGCTGCCAGCCAAAACGCGGCAGATGCTGCACGAAACGCAAGCGTGCGCTGGATGCCGCTGCTGCCGGCCAGCGGCGGGAAGTGGTAGGCCACCATCAGCACGCGGCGCATCTCGCCTGTACGCGAAGGGGTCATGCCAGGATCAACATCGTTATTGATGCCGCCGGGACGAAGCCGCATGCGCGTTGTCCAGTTCGGCGGGCAGCGCTGCAACCGGCCATGTGTTGCGTCACTTGCCACTGCCCGACGCAGCCGGTGCGGCGGCTTCGCGCCACTCGCCCACCTGCGTGAGTGCGTCGATCAGTTGCTCCGGGCGTTCGCCAAGATCGATGACTCGCTGCGCCGACGCTCGTGCCTGGTCGTACTGCTTGAACTCGACGTAGATCAGGCCGATGTTCTGTTGGGTGAAGGGGGCGTCCTTGGCCAGTTCGGATGCGAAACAGCAACTGCTTGTTGGCATCGTCCATGCGCTTCTGGTCGCCGAGGAACTTGGCATAGATCATGCGCACCAATGCATCGTTGGGCTTGAACCTCATGGCGCGCTCGAAATAGCATTCCACAGGCCGTGGCAGGTCTTTCGGCTGGGGGGTTTTCAGCTTGGCGCCGTATCTCATGACCGAGATCAGGGCGCGGTGGTGGTTGGGGAAGGCCCGCAAGGTGTAGTCCAGGTCCCCGCCCAGATGAGCCCGAGTTGCCGCCGATCAGTTGTTCGACCGAGGGCGTGAAGTGATGGGCGTCGACGATGGGCAGTTTGTCCTTGTCGCTGCGGTAGTCAAAGGGCCCGTAGGCGTTGGCGAGCGATCCGCAGGCCAGGTCTTGTGCCTGCGCGGATGCAGCGCTCGCCGCGATCAGCGCCGCGAAGAACGTGCGAATGGCCACAGCGCTGTGCAGCGACTCATGATGCAACGGATTCCAGATTTCGCAGCGTGGCTCGCTCCATTTCGATGCGCGCATCCATGGCTGAAAAGGTGTGGTCGGCGCCAGTCAGGCTGTGCAGTCCTGACCGCTGCGTTCGAGAATCCGCCGCCAAGCGTCGGAAGCCCTGGCGAACTCTTCGAACTCGCGCGCGGTGTGGTCGTCACCGCTCAGCGATATCAGTATCGGACCGGTGAAGGCGTCGCAGGCTCGCGTCATGCGATCCTGGAAGGACACGTGGCCGGGCGCGCTCGCCAAGGTGGAAAGCCCAGCTCGCACAGTTCTGTCGCAGATCAGCCACTGCCTTCAAGCCGATGCGCCCGCCCGCCAGCTTGGCCCAGAACTCGCGCTGCGCCAAGCCGGCGCAGGTAGTAGTGCTTCACGTGCGTGCGTGCCAGGCCGGCTGGCGTGCGCACCCAGGGGTTCACCAGGCACAAGGCCTTGACGCGGGAGTCTCGCGTTTCGTCCAGGTAGAGCAGCGCGGCCGAGGCGCCGTCGCACAGCCCCCACAAGGCCACCTGCGTCACGCCTGTCGACTTGGTCGGTCAGCGCGTCCACGGCGGCACCGATGTCGGCGCTGATGTCCTCGAAGCTGCGCGTCTCGCCCTCGCTGTCGCCCATGCCGCGGCAGTCGAAACGCAGCACGGCAAAGCCATCGTCGGCCAAGCGCCGCGCCAACAGCACGAACTGGCGGTGGCTGCCGGCGCGGTATTGCGGGCCACCGACGATGATGACGACGCCCAAGGTCTTCGGCGTCTTGCGGTGCGGCCAGCACGCCGACAAGTCGGTCTTCGCCGCAAGTGAAGACCACGGCGCGCTCGGTGAAGCTCACGCCGTCACCTCTTCGCGCAGCGCGGCCAGCGTGGCCGCCAGCAGTGCCGGCGCGGTTTCGATCTCGCTGGTCTGCCAGAAGGCGGGGCCGTGCACCGATCGCGCGTCCACGGCCGCCGCGGCAGTGCGCCAGCGCTCAACGCCGGCGCCGCAGCCGGCAGCAGCGCGGGTTCGTCGCGGGACGACACTTCCAGCCAGGCCAGATGCCCAGGCCGTGACGGCACCGCAAGCGTGGCCGGCTCCAGACCATCGGCCAGCGCAGGTGCGAGCGAGTAGCCGGCGATCTCGACGGTTGCCCATCCGCCAGCCGGCGCTTCAAATCGTCCATCGCCGACCTTGCCGGCGCCGTCGAGCATCTCGCTCGCCAGCTTCAGCCGCAGAAACTGCTGCAGCACCACCTTGCCCTGGGTGGCGGGTTGCCAGAAGAGGAAGTTGACTGGCTCCTGCAGCCGCTCGGCCGCAGCCGTGGCCAGCAGGCACCCGGCGCGCAGCCCCCACAGCCACAGCGGCGCATCGCATGCTGGCCGCGCAGCCAGCGCACGGCCAGCAACACGTCGTCGATCCATTCGTCCCAGCTGGCGTCGCCGAAGTCGCCGCTGCTGTCGCCGCAGCCCAGCAGGTCGATCTGCAGCACGGCGAAGCCTGCGGCCGCCAGCGCGCGGCTCTGCAGCGCCGCCATGCGCCGCGACTTGTTCATCTCCTCGGCGAAGGGGTGGACGTACACCACCGCGCCGCGCACGGCGCCGCCTGCGGCGGGTGGTGGATGCAGAAGCGCTGCCCTGCGCGGCCTGGGCCGGCGTCGAGGAAGAAGGGCTCGAACGCGGCCGTCATGTCGTCAGGCCAGCTTGGCCGCTACGAAGTCGACCAGCGCGCCGACGGTGGCAAAGGTGTCGCCGTCGATGTCGTCGTCGTCCACGACGATGCCGAGCTGCTCTTCCAGGCTGGTGATCAGCGTGACCACGGCCATCGAGTCCAGTTCGGGAATGGCGCCCAGCAGAGGCGTGGCGCGGGTGAACGACGCGCTGCGCCCACCCAGGCTCAGCACCTCGTCGAGCACGCGCAGCACTTCACGTTGCACGTCCATTCGCTGGCATCCCCTGGTCTGCATGTGAACAGGCCAAAATTCTAGGTCACGGCCCCGTGGCTCGCGATCCTGGCGTCCGTGTGGGACTGCGCAGCATTGGTCGCTGGTGTGTCGTTTCGTTACGCGTCGCTGTGACATACTTTTTGCGATCCAGCTCGCGGGCGCCAGGCCCGGCCCTGCATGCCCGCTTCCCGCCCTGAATCGTCGCTGCTGCACCAGCTCGTGGAAAACGCGGCGGCGCGCTCGCCTGACGGCCCGGCGCTGACCTACGGCACCAACACGCTTTCCTATGCCAGGCTGGGCCACGACGCTGGCCGCCTGCGCCGCCGGGCTGCGTGGGCCTGGGCCTGCAGCGCGGCGACCGCGTCGGCATCTACCTCGAAAAGCGCTTCGAGACGGTGATCGCCAGCTTCGGCGCGCCGGCGGCCGGCGGCGTGTTCGTGCCGATGAACCCGCTGCTCAAGCCCGAGCAGGTGGCCTTCATCGCCAGCGACTGCGATGTGCGCGTGCTGGTGACCTCGCCCGAGCGGCTGGCGCTGCTGGCGCCGGTGCTGGCGCGACTGCCCGGCGCTGCGCCACGTGGTCGCTGACCGAGCCGCCGCCGCAGCCGCCGGCGCTGCCGCCGGCGTGGCGCTGCACGCCTGGGCCGACGCTGCTGGCCGCGCCGCCGCGCGCCGGCCACCGCGTCATCGACACCGACATGGCGGCCATCCTCTACACCTCGGGCAGCACCGGCCGGCCCAAGGGCGTGGTGCTGTCGCCACCGCAACATGGTGGCCGGCGCCAAGAGCGTGGCCAGCTACCTGGACAACGGCGCCGAGCGACACGCTGCTGGCCGCGCTGCCGCTGTCGCTTCGACGCCGGCTTCAGCCAGCTGACCACCGCCTTCCACGCCGGCGCGCGCGTGGTGCTGCTCAACTACCTGCTGCCGCGCGACGTGCTCAAGGCGCATGGAGCGCGAGAAGGTCACCGGCCTGACGGCGGTGCCGCCGCTGTACATCCAGCTCGCGCAGCTGGAGTGGCCGGCGGCGATCGGCGAGCACCTGCGCTACTTCGCCAACACCGGCGGGCGCATGCCGCGCGAGACGCTGGCCGCTGCTGCGCCAGCGCGTGCCCAAGGCCAAGCCCTTCCTGATGTACGGCCTGACCGAGGCCTTCCGCTCGCACCTATCTGCCGCCCGAGGAGGTGGACCGCCGGCCCGATTCGCATCGGCAAGGCGATCCCCAATGCCGAGATCCTGGTGCTGCGCGAGGACGGCACGCGAATGCGCGCGCCGACGAGCCGGGCGAACTGGTGCACCGCGGCGCGCTGGTCGGCCTGGGCTACTGGAACGATGCCGAGAAGACGGCCGAGCGCTACAAGCTGCTGCCGCGGCGCGGCGAGGGCGGCCTGCAGTTGCCCGAGTACGCGGTGTTCTCCGGCGACACGGTGCGGCGCGACGCCGAGGGCTTCCTGTACTTCATCGGCCGGCGCGACGAGATGATCAAGACCTCGGGCTACCGCGTCAGCCCGACCGAGGTGGAGGAGGTGCTGTACGCCACCGCGGCTGGTCGGCGAGTGCGTGGCCTTCGGCGTCGACCACCCGACGCTGGGCCAGGCGATCCAGGTGATCGCCACGCGCGCCGGACGGCTGCGCGACGCGCTGGACGTGGCGGCGCTGCTGGCGCGAATGCCGCGTCCACATGCCGGCCTACATGGTGCCGGCGGGCATCGAGCCGGTGGCCGGGCCGCTGCCGCGCAACCCCAACGGCAAGATCGACCGCAAGGCGCTGCGCGAGCGCTGGATCGACGACTCGGCTGGCTGAACCGATACCACGCGCCCATGCGTCGCGCCGCTCGCCTGGGGCTGATCATTCTGGGCTGCACTGCGGCGGCGGCCGCCATTGTCTCTGGGTGTCGCCGCCACGGTGTTGCCAACCGAGTCGTGGCATCGTGCGCTGGAGCGCACACCCGGTGAACTGATTCGCTACACGAATCGCCGGCTCGAAGGGCACGACAAGCTCCAGACCGTGGCGCAACCTGTTCTCGGCTGGGTCCAGCGACAGGTCGAGCGGGCCGTCCCGCCCGGTGAATTGCCTTCGCTGGGCAAGGGGCAGCGCGACCACGGGCTGCCGCCTCTGGTCTATGGCGCGGCAGGCGTGCCCACGCCAGCCGCCGCTTCGAAGCGCCGCAGCCGTTTTTCAGGCGGCCGATGTGCGGGTGAGCAACACCCAGGATCTCGCCCGTGCCCTGGGCGCGGTGCTGTCCGGGCAGGTGATCGAAGTCGACCCGGGCGAATACCTTATCGATCGCCGCCTGGTCACCGGCCACGCGGGCACGGCGCGCAGGCCGATCGTCCTGCGGGCGGCCAGGCCTGGCACGGTGGTGTTTCGCGTCAAGTCGGTCGAGGCCATCGTCGTGACTCAGCCCTACTGGCTCTTCGAGAACCTGACGCTGCGCGGTGAATGCGCTCGCCATGGCGATTGCGAACATGCCTTTCATGTGGTCGGCAAGGCGCGCGGCACGGTGCTTCGAAACAACCGCATCGAAGACTTCAATGCGCATATCAAGGTCAATGGGGAAGGCGGTTCTTTCCCGGATGACGGGCTGCTGCAGTTCAGCACGCTGATGAACGGCAGTGCGCGCCTGACGGACCGGCCTGTCACGCCCGTGGACATCGTTGCAGCCAGTGGCTGGCGCGTGGTGGACAACCTGGTCGGCGGCTTCACCAAGGCGGGTGGAGACCGCATTTCGTATGGCCTGTTCATGAAGGGGGCGGGCAGCGGCGGGCGCATCGACCGCAACCTGGTGATCTGCTCGACCAGCGACGTTTCGCAGCCCGGTGTCCGGGTGGGCATTTCGCTCGGCGATGGCGGCACCGGACTGCGGAGTACTGCCGTGATTCGAAGTGCGCGTACGAGCATTCGAAGGGCGTGATCGCCAACAACATCGTCGCGCATTGCAACGATTTCGGCATCGACGTGTTTCGCGCCGTTGCCGCCACGGTGGCCCACAACACGCTCATCAACACGGCGGGCATCGACATTCGTCGTGAGCCGAGCACCGCATTGGTGACGGGGAACGTGCTGGACGGACGCATCCGCACGCGCAACGGCGCCGTCGTCGAGTTGCAGGAGAACGTGGTGACGGACCTGCCCACGACCATGCAGAACCCGGACGCGCTGGCCATGCGATGGCTCTCGGTGCCTTATCCCGTGCCGCCCGTGGCCGCGGCGAAGGATGACTTTTGTGGCGATCTGGTCGGACCTTCCCGCTTGCCGGGTGCCATGGGGGCGCGACAATCGTGCGGGCCTTGAGCCGGATTCCCGAATAGCACGCATGTCAGCCGACGATCACCTGCCGCGCATGGCGCCCGCACACGCCCCCCAGCTGCTGTTCAAGCGCGGCGACCACGAACTCCTGGTCGGTGGCGAACCGCTGTGCCGGCTGGCTGCGCGCGTCGGCCAGACGCCGTTCTATGCCTACGACCGCGCCTTGCTGCGCGCGCGCGTCGCCGACGCTGCGCGCCGCGCTGCCGCCGGCCATCAAGCTGCACTACGCGATGAAGGCCAACCCGATGCCGGCGCTGGTGGGCTTCATGGCCGGCCTGGTCGATGGCATCGACGTGGCTTCGGCCGGCGAGCTGAAGGTGGCGCTCGATGCCGGCGCCGACCCGCAGGAGATCAGCTTCGCCGGGCCGGGCAAGCGCGAGGCCGAGCTGCGCCAGGCGGTGGCCTCGCGCGTGCTGATCAACATCGAATCGATGCGCGAGGTGCAGCTGCTGGCCGCGATCTCCGCCGAGCTGGGCCTGCCGGCGCGGGTGGCGGTGCGCGTCAACCCCGACTTCGAGCTCAAGGGCTCGGGCATGAAGATGGGCGGCGGGCCCAAGCAGTTCGGCGTCGACGTGGAGCAGATGCCCGAGCTGCTGGCGGCCATCGGCGCGGCCGGGCCTGGCCTTCGAGGGCTTCCATCTCTTCGCCGGCTCGCAGAACCTGCGCGCCGAATCGATCTGCGAGGCGCAGCTCAAGTCCTACGAACTGGCGCTGCGCCTGGCCGAATGCGGCCCCGGCGCCGGTGCGCTTCCTCAATCTGGGCGGCGGCTTCGGCATCCCCTACTTCCCGGGCGAGCAGCGGCTCGACCTGCAGCCCATCGCCGACAACCTGGAGCGGCTGGTCGCAGCGCGCGCGCAGCGACATGCCCGAGGTCTCGCTGGTCATCGAACTCGGGCCGCTACCTGGTCGGCGAGGCCGGCATCTACGTCACGCGCATCGTCGACCGCAAGGTCTCGCGCGGCCAGGTCTTCCTGGTCACCGACGGCGGGCTGAACCACCACCTGTCGGCCTCGGGCAACTTCGGCCAGGTGATCCGCAAGAACTACCCGGTGACCATCGGCAACCGTGCCGGCTCGAGCGAGCGCGAAGTGGCCTCGGTGGTCGGCCCGCTGTGCACGCCGCTCGATCTGCTGGCCGACCGCATGGAGCTGCCGGTGGCGCAGGTGGGCGACCTGGTGGTGGTGTTCCAGTCGGGTGCCTACGGCGCCAGCGCCAGCCCGCAGGCCTTCCTGGGCCACCCGCCCTGCGTCGAGGTGCTGGTCTGACCGCTGCGCCGCGGTGGGCCGCCGCCGTGCGACGCTTCAGCGGCCCAACGTCCGTATTGCTCGCGTTGGTGGCGCTCGCCGCGCTTGTGGCCGGCACGCTGTTGGCGGCGCACCACCCGCTGTGGCCGAAACCCGCGCTGGCGTTGTTCTGGCTGTGGGCGGTGCTCGCGGCTTGGCGGCCCGGGTGGTGGTTGCTCGTTCTGCCGGGCGCATTGCCGCTGGCGAACCTTTCGCCTTGGACCGGCTGGATCGTCTTCGAGGAGTTCGATCTGATCGTGCTGGGGGCCATCGCCGGGGGCTACCTGCGCTGGGCGCTCGATCGGTCGCCGCGCGATGCGACGGCGCCGCGTGCGTCATGCGTGTCGTGGCCACATTCCCTGCCCACTTTGCTGGCGCTGGCGCTGGGCGCGCTGGGCCTCGTCGGGCTTTATCGCGGCTGGGCCGACGCGGGTTTCGGCTTCGGCTGGTTTCACGGCTATGCCGATGCGCTGAACAGTCTGCGCGTCTTCAAGCCCTTGGCGTACGCGCTGCTGCTTTGGCCCTTGTTGCAGCGTCATCTGCAGGCATCCACGGCACGCACCACCACGCTTGTTCGGTGTCGGTGTCCTGCTGGGCCTGGCGGTGGTCTCGCTCGCCGTGGTGTGGGAGCGTTTGGCCTTCCCCGGCCTGTGGGAGTTTTCCGAGACCTACCGCGTCACGGCGCTCTTTTGGGAGATGCATGTCGGCGGGGCGGCGATCGACGCGTACCTGGCACTGACGATGCCCTTCGTGGCCTGGGCCCTGTGGTCGGCAAAGACGCCTGCCCGGTGGGCGGCGGCGGCGGCGCTGGCGCTCGTGGCTTGTTATGCCAGCCTGATGACGTTTTCGCGGGGTGTCTATCTGGCGGTGGCCGTGCCGATGCTGCTGCTGGGGCTGTTGCTGCTGGCGCGCCGCCTGAGCTTTCGTGCGCGGGCGTTGCTGCGCCGGGCCTTGGGCTACGTGGCGCTGGGCACGCTGAGCGCCGCCGCGCTCTTCATCGCGCTGCAGGCCTTCGGACCTTGGGGCGTGGCGGCGGTGTCGCTGCTGCTGCTGGTGGCGATGGCGCTGTTCAAGACCCGTCTGGCCAGCTGGCGCGCCGCCGCGGGCATGGGCCTGGTGCTGGCATTGCTGCTGGAGGTGGTGGCGGTGTTCGGTGCCGGCAACTTCATGGCTTCGCGCCTGCTGGCCACGGAGCGGGACTTCGGCAGCCGCCTGGCGCATTGGGGCAACGGCCTGAGCCTGCTGCACACGCCTGCCGAGTGGATGTGGGGCATCGGCCTGGGGCGGCTGCCGGCCAGCTATGCGCGCTTCGTGCCCGAGCGCGAGTTCTCCGGCACGGTGCAGTGGGTGGATGTGCCGCAGGGCCATCAGGCGATGCGGCTGCACGGCCCTAAAACACAGCCTGGACTGGGGGGGTTGTTTGCGCTGACGCAGCGCCTGCCGCTGGAGCCGGCCGCCGCGTATACGTTGGCGTTCGATGCACGTGTGCTCGCGCCGGCGACCCTGTTGGCCAGCGTGTGCGAGATGCATCTGCTTTACGACGCTCGCTGCCAAGGCACGGAACTTCGGCTGCAGCCCGGCAACGCCTCCTGGCAGCATCACGAGCGGGTGCTGCGCGGGCCGCCCTTGCCGGCGGGTGAGTGGCCGGCACCGCGACTGCGTGTGTTTGCACTGGCGCTGGCGGATGCCGGCACCGAGTTGGAAATCGACAACTTGCGGCTCACCGGCGACACGCCGGCCAACCTGCTGGACAACGGCGATTTCAGCCGGCAACTGGCGCACTGGTTGCCTGCGGCGCAGTTCTACTTCCTGCCGTGGCACATCGACAACCTGTACCTCGAGCTGCTGATCGAGCGTGGCCTCAGCGGGTTGGCGGCGTTTGGGGCTTTGGTGGGACTGGCGCTGTGGAACGTGCTGATCGGACCGGGGCGAGGCGTTCCGGTGGCGCCATTCCTGGCCGCATCGCTCTGCGGCGCTTCGATCATCGGCCTGGTCAGCAGTGTCATGGACGTGCCGCGCGTGGCCTTGCTGTTCCTGCTGCTGGCGCTTCTTGCGCTGTCGTTGCGCGAAAGCCATCCCGCGCAGGCGGCGGTGAGATAGTGCGGCGCCCACACTGCGGTTCCGCACCATACTTCGCGCTGCTTGCCCCATGCCGTCGATCGTTTCGTGAATGAACAGCCCGCAACCTGAGGCCAGCGCCGAAGGCTCCCCGCCCGAGCGCCGCACGGGCGACCGCCGCCGCACCCGGCGCGGGCCGCCGACCACGCGCCCGGCGGACGAGTCCTGGTTCGGCGTGCTCGGCGTCGCTGCCGACACGCAGATGCACGCCGACGATGCGCTGTCGGGTGCCGAGTCGGGCCTGGGCCACGGCTGGGCCGGTGAGGCGCTACGCGACCGCAGCGTGCTGTCGCGCCAGGCGCGCGGCATCCTGAGCGCGCCGGAGTCGGCGCTGACGCGCATCTACCGCACCTATGCCGCGGCACGTGCGGCCATCGGCGCGGCGCTGGTGGCCGGCATCGGCGCGACCAGCCTGCTGGGTGCCAATCCGTCGTTCGCGCTGGGGCTGCTGTGCCTGGTCTACTCGGTGCAGGCCATCACCTTGTGGCTGCTGCCGCGCTTCAGCGCATTGAGGCAGCCCCGGCCCCAGGACAGCGCCGCACAACGGCGGCGCCAGTGGCTGGCCACCATCGGCGTGGACCTGGTGGCCTTCACCGCGCTGCACATGCTGGTCTCTGACGGCAGCCTGAACTTTGCTGCGCTGCTGGTGCTGCCGGTGCTGATGTCCGGCGTGCTGACCTCGCGCCTGATGTCCTTGGCCACGGCCTCGGCGGTGGCGCTGATGCTGCTGGTGGTGGCCTGGCACGCCAGCGGGGTGGGGGCGGGCAGTGCGGTGCTGATCACGCAGGCCGGCCTGGCGGGCATCGGCTTCTTCGCGATCGCGCTGCTCTCCGGCGAACTGGCCAGCCGCCTGGCGCGCGAGGAGATCGCCGCGCGCGGCAGCATGGAGCTGGCGCGCCAGCAGGCGCAGCTGAACCGGCTGGTGATCGAGGAGATGGCCGACGGCGTGCTGGTGGTGGACCGCGAGCTGCGGGTGCGCGCCACCAACCCGGCGGCGCGCAGTCTGCTGTCGGCGCGGGGCCTGGGCCCGGCGGCGCCCTTCCAGCTGCAGGCACGCGCCGAATGGGCGACGCTGAGCCAGGCGGTGCAGCGCGCACTGGCCGAAGCCTATTGGCCCGAGGCCGGCAGCGACGTGGTGCTGGAATTTGCACCGGGTGACACCCGCACGCTGCGCATGCGCGTGCGCTTCACGCGGCGCCGCTCGATGCAGCCGGGCCAGGGCATGACCGAGGAGTTCTGCGTGCTGCTGCTGGAAGACGTGCGCACCGCACAGGCGCGGCTGCGTCAGGAGAAGCTGGCCGCGATGGGCCGCGTGTCGGCCGGCATCGCGCACGAGATCCGCAACCCGCTGGCCGCCATCGCGCAGGCCAATGCCTTGCTGCTGGAAGACGAGCTGCCCGCGCAGCAGCGGCTGCTGGCGCGCATGGTGGCCGACAACGTGGCGCGGCTCAAGCGCCTGGTCGACGAGGTCATGGAAGTCGCACCCGGCACCGCTCCGGCGCCGAGCAGCATCGACGCCAATGCCGAGGTGGCCGCGGCGGCGGCCGAATGGGCGCGCACCGCCGGCATGGAATCGGGCCCGGGCGGGCGCTTGCGGCTGGACCTGCCGCTGACCGCCTTGCGCGTGGCCTTCGATCGCGGAGCACCTGCGCCGCGTGCTCGTCAACCTGCTCGACAACGCCAAGCGCCATTGCAGCGCGGCACCGGGCGCCATCGGCGTGCGCCTGGCGGCGCGCGACGAAGGCAGCGTGCTGCTGCTGGTGGACAGCGATGGCCCGGCCATCACGCAGGAGGTGGAGCGCTATCTGTTCGAGCCCTTCTTCTCCACGCGCAGCCGCGGTTCGGGCCTGGGCCTGTATATTTGTCGCGAGCTGTGCGAGCGCTATGGCGCCAGCATCGAATACCGGCTGCGCCCGGAAGGTCAGCGCAACCAATTCCTGGTGATCATGCGGCGCGACACCACTCCAGTCACCGAGCCCCGAGCCGAAAATACCGCATGACATTCCACATGATCTGCGCATGAGCGCCGCCCCCGCCAACAGCCTGCTCGTCGTCGATGACGAGCCCGACCTGTGCACGCTGTACGAGCTGACGCTGGTGCGCGAAGGTTATGCGGTGGACACCGCCGGCAGCGTGGACGAAGCCTGGGCGCTGCTGGCCGAACATGCCTATGCGGCCGTCATCACCGACATGCGGCTGCCCGACGGCACCGGGCTGGAGCTGCTGCAGCGGCTGGAGCAGGCCGGCCGCGCCGAGAAGGCCATCGTCATCACCGCCTACGGCTCGGCGCAGGGCGCGGTGGAGGCGCTGAAGTTCGGCGCCTACGACTACCTGACCAAGCCGGTGGACCTGCGCCAGTTCCGCGCCGTGGTGGCGTCGGCGTTGGGGCGCGCCGCGCCGGCTCCAGCCAAGCCTGCGGCGCCGACGCCTGCCGTGGTGGCAGACCCCGCGACACCGCGCCGACGCACCGGCGATACCGTGCGCAGCGCACCCGTGCCCGCATTGCAGCGGCTGGTGGGGCGCAGCGAAGCCATGCTGCAGGTGCACGCCATGATCGGCAAGGTGGCGCGCAGCATGGCGCCGGTGCTGGTGCAGGGTGAATCCGGCACCGGCAAGGAACTGGTGGCGCGCGCCATCCACGAGGTCTCGTCGCGCGCCGGGCAGCCCTTCATCGCAGTGAACTGCGGCGCCATTCCCGAAGCCTTGCTCGAGGCCGAGTTCTTCGGTTATCGCAAGGGCGCGTTCACCGGCGCGGTCGAGGATCGCGAGGGCTTTTTCCAGGCCGCGCAGGGCGGCACGCTGTTTCTCGACGAGATCGGCGATCTGCCGCTGGCCATGCAGAGCAAGCTGCTGCGCGTGATCCAGGAGCGTGCGGTGCGACCCATCGGCGCGGTCAACGAAGCGCCGGTCAACGTACGCATCGTCAGCGCCACGCACCGCGACCTGGGCGACGAAGTGCATGCCGGGCGCTTTCGGCAGGACCTGTACTACCGGCTGAACGTCATCTGCATCCGCCTGCCGCCGCTGCGCGAGCGTGTCGCCGACCTGGGCGCGATCTGCGTGGCGGTGCTGGAACGCATCGCGCGCGAAGCCGGCGTGACGCCCGTGCCGACGATGAGCGACGATGCGCTGCGCTTCCTGTCGGGTTATGCCTTTCCGGGCAACGTGCGCGAATTGGAGAACCTGCTGCAACGTGCGCTGGCCCTGTCGGGTGGCGAAGTCATCGACAGGCAGGATCTGGGCCTGTCGGACAGCAGCGTCGGCGAACCCGTCACCGCGGCGCTCGACGCGATGCCGTCGCCCGCCGCGATCACGGCCGCGCCGCCGGGCGCGACCCTTGGCGTACCCACGACGCCTGCGCCGCTGCCCGCCGATTTGCAGGCCCACCTGGATGCGGTCGAGCGCGACATCCTGGTGCGCGCGCTGGAGCGCTTTCGCTACAACCGCACGGCCGCCGGTGCCAGCATGGGCCTGTCGCTGCGGCAGATGCGCTACCGCATGGCGCGCCTGGGTGTGAACACGGGCGAAAGTTCGGGCGAGCGTGGCGACACGGCCTAGGCCACGCTGGCAGGGCGGCTGGTGGTCTGCGGCACGCGCCTGCCCATCGCCGAACTTCGATGCACGACCCGAAGGGCTGGCCATCAGCCTGGTGGTGCTGCACTCGATCAGCTTGCCGCCAGGCGAGTACGGTGGCGACGCCATCGAGCAGCTCTTCTGCAACCGCCTCGACTGGGACGTGCATCCGTACTACGGCGGCATTCGCGGCTTGAAGGTGTCGGCGCACTTTCTGGTGCGCCGCGATGGCGACATGCAGCAGTTCGTGTCCTGCGATCAGCGCGCCTGGCATGCAGGCCGGTCGGTCTGGCGTGGCCGCGAGGATTGCAATCACTTCTCGCTGGGCATCGAGCTGGAAGGTCTCGAAGGTTCGAGCTTCGAGCCCGCGCAATACGCCGCGCTGGCGCGACTGCTGCGCGCGTTGGCTGCGCACTACCCGATCGACGAGGTGGTGGGCCATGAAGACGTGGCGCCGGGGCGCAAGTTCGACCCCGGTGCCGGCTTCGATTGGCCGCATCTGCGCAGACTGCTGCGCCGCACCCATCCGGTGTTGCCGCGCGCGATGCGCTGAAAGACCTCTGCACACCACCGAGCGTCGGCGCATTGACGCCGAAGTGCCGAGCCGCTGCAGGCGAACGGTGCGCATCGGTGTCTTTTCACGTTCGGGTAGGTCCTAGGCAAAACACTACCGGTAGTGCCTTGCGAGGGCCCGAACCCCCAGATATAGTGTGCTCTGTGATACGCTTGCTTCCCCCGCTCGACGCTGAATGCGGCCCCGCGCCATGCCCTGATGTGGCCATGGCGCCCACGCGCCACGGTGCCTAGAGCCCGAGCCGCATCGGCCTCGCCCGAGCACGCCGCAAGCCCCTTCGCTACGCCCGCACCCGATCCACGCACCCCACATCTACAGGCCCACCCATGCAAGCAGTCGCCTCCCAGGCTCCGGAAATCGCCGCTCGATCCCGCGTCAACACACCGGCCACCGCCGCCGCGTCGGCCTACGCCGGCTACCAGATCATTCGCCGCAACGGCGCGGTGGTGGTGTTCGAGCCGAACAAGATTGCCGTGGCCTTGATGAAGGCCTTCCTGGCGGTGCACGGCACTCAAGGCGCGGCCTCGGCCAGCGTGCGCGAAACGGTGGATGCGCTGACCGAGACCGTGGTGCGCGCGCTGCTGCGCTCGCGCCCGGGCGGCGGCACCTTCCATATAGAAGACGTGCAGGACAGCGTCGAGCTGGGCCTGATGCGCAGTGGCCACCACGAGGTGGCGCGCGCCTATGTGCTGTACCGCGAACGGCGCACGCGCGAGCGCGCGCAGCAAGGCGCGGCCCCGGTCGCGCGGCCGGCGGAAGTGCATGTCATCGACAACGGCCAGCGTGTGCCGCTGGACGTGGCGGCCCTGCAAGGGCTGGTGGAGTCGGCCTGCGCGGGCCTGGGCGTGGACGTGAAGCCCGAGCCGATCCTGGCCGAAACACGCCGCAACCTGTATGACGGCGTGCCCATCGACGAGGTCTACAAGGCATCGATCCTGGCCGCGCGCACCTTGATCGAGAAGGACCCGGCCTATTCGCGCGCCACCGCGCGGCTGCTGCTGCACACCATCCGCCGCGAGATCCTCGGTGGCGAGGTCACGCAGGCGCAGATGGGCGAGCGCTATGCCGAGTACTTCCCGAAGTTCATCAAGAAGGGCATCGCGGCGGAGCTGCTGGACGAGAAGCTGGCGCAGTTCGATCTGGCCCGCCTGGGTGCGGCGCTGCTGCCCGAACGCGACCTGCAGTTCGACTACCTCGGCCTGCAGACGCTGTACGACCGCTACTTCCTGCACATCGACGAGCAGCGCATCGAGATGCCGCAGGCGTTTTTCATGCGCGTGGCGATGGGCCTGGCGCTGAACGAGATCGACCGCGAGGCGCGCGCCATCGAGTTCTACGGCGTGCTCTCGAGCTTCGACTTCATGTCGAGCACGCCCACGCTGTTCAACGCCGGCACGCGCCGCTCGCAGTTGTCGAGCTGCTATCTCACGACGGTGGCCGACGATCTGGATGGCATCTATGAAGCGCTGAAGGAGAACGCGCTGCTGAGCAAGTTTGCCGGCGGTCTGGGCAACGACTGGACCAACGTGCGCGCCTTGGGCAGCTATATCAAGGGCACCAACGGCAAGAGCCAGGGCGTGGTGCCGTTCCTGAAGGTGGTCAACGACACGGCCGTCGCGGTGAACCAATGCTTTGCACCCGCGACCGGCGTCTATACGGCGGATGGCGTGAAGCCCATTCGCGACCTGAAGGCCGGTGACCTCGTGCTGGGCAAGTCCGGAAAGTACCGCGAGGTGCAACGGCGCTATGTCTACAACCAGGACGGCCCGATGGTCAGGGTGAAGGTCAAGCACTCGATCGATCCGATGCTCGTGACCTCCGGCCATCCCTTCTATGCCATTTGCAACGTGCCGATGGAACAGGCCAATCAGCGCACGCTGGACTGGCTGGCAAAGGGCAAGGTGCGCGCCGAATGGGTCGAGGCCGCGCAGCTGAAGGCGGGCGACTACGTGGCGCAGGTCATCCCCACCGAGGTGGTGCATCAGCCCGGGTTGACGGAGGAGGACGCACGGCTGTATGGCATCTTGCTCGGCGACGGACATCTTTCCAAAGATGGCATGCAGTGGGGCGTGTCTGGAAACCCGGCCAAGGACGAGCATCTCGACTTCGTGCGCAGCTACCTGGAAGCGCAGGGCGTTCACTGCTGGCAGACCGGTCGAGGCGAGAGCTATGCACAGGTTCATTGGGCATTCGGCCGAGGCGTGGTCCGTGATGCCACCACGGGCCGCATTGCGGGCGCTGGGGCGCCGACGATGCCTTTCGCCTTCGATGACATCTACGACGCCGAGGGCAACAAGCACATCGCTCGCCGCTTTGCGCACCTGCCTCGGGCGCACACGCTCGCCATGTTGCGTGGGCTGTTGGAAACCGATGGCGGGGTGTCGCGAGGCAAGGAGATCTATTTCACCAACACCTCGAAGCCGCTGGTCGAGGGGCTGCGCTACCAATTGCTGCGCCTGGGCGTGCCAACGGCCGGCCAGTATCGCGAGCGCGAGCAAGCCCACGACGCAGTCCGCTCAGACGGTTCAATCACGCGCTTCGAGGGATTGAGCAAGGCCTTCGACCTGCGCATTCCGGCGGTGCCCGAGGTCGCCGCGCTGGTCGGCTGCAAGCCGATCGTCAAGAAGAACTGGCTTGAACTGGAAGGCAAGGTATTTTCTCGCGTGAGCATGGTCGAAGCCATCACGCCCATGCCTTTCGTGTACGACCTGAAGGTGGATGCAGACGAGTCCTACATGACCACCTCCGGGCTCGCCCACAACGGCGGCAAGCGCAAGGGCGCGGTCTGCGCCTATCTGGAAACCTGGCACCTGGACATCGAGGAGTTCCTCGAGCTGCGCAAGAACACCGGCGACGACCGTCGGCGCACGCACGACATGAACACCGCCAACTGGGTGCCCGACCTGTTCATGCGCCGCGTCATGGACGGCGGCGACTGGACGCTGTTCTCGCCCAGCACCTGCCCGGACCTGCACGACAAGTTCGGCAAGGCCTTCGAAGAGGCCTACGTGGCCTACGAGCAGAAGGTCGAGCGCGGCGAGATCAAGCTCTTCAAGCGGCTGCCGGCCAAGGACCTGTGGCGCAAGATGCTGTCGATGCTGTTCGAGACCGGGCATCCGTGGATCACCTTCAAGGACGCCTGCAACGTGCGCAGCCCGCAGCAGCATGCGGGGGTGGTGCATTCGTCGAACCTGTGCACCGAGATCACGCTGAACACCAGCGACTCGGAGATCGCGGTGTGCAATCTGGGCTCGGTCAACCTGGTGCAGCACTTGATGGATGCGCCGGACGGCAGTGGCGCCAAGCAGCTGGACCAGGCCAAGCTCAAGCGCACCATCGCCACGGCGATGCGCATGCTCGACAACGTCATCGACATCAATTACTACGCGGTGAAGAAGGCGCGCGACTCCAACCTGCGCCATCGACCCGTCGGACTGGGCATCATGGGTTTCCAGGACAGCCTGTACCAGCTGCGCCTGCCCTACGCCAGCGAAGCGGCGGTGGAGTTTGCCGATCGCTCGATGGAAGCCGTGTGTTATCACGCCTACTGGGCCTCGACCGAACTGGCCGCGGAGCGTGGTCGCTACTCCACTTATCGCGGCTCGTTGTGGGACCGCGGCGTGCTGCCGCTGGATTCGCTCGACCTGCTGGCCGAACAACGTGGCGGCTATGTCGAGGTCGATCGTTCCGTGTCGATGGACTGGGACGCACTGCGTGCACGCATCCGCGAACACGGCATGCGCAACAGCAACTGCGTCGCCATCGCGCCGACGGCGACCATCTCCAACATCATCGGTGTCGATGCCTCCATCGAGCCTTGCTTCGGCAACCTGTCGGTGAAGAGCAACCTGTCGGGCGAGTTCACGGTCGTCAACGAGTACCTGGTGCGCGACCTGAAGCGCCTGGGCCTTTGGGACGACGTGATGGTCATGGACCTGAAGCACTTCGACGGCTCGCTGCGCCGCATCGACCGCGTGCCCGAGGAACTCAAGCGCCTGTATGCGACGGCCTTCGAGGTCGAGACGCAGTGGCTGGTGGAAGCCGCGGCGCGGCGCCAGAAGTGGATCGACCAGGCGCAGTCGCTCAATATCTATATGGCTGGCGCCTCGGGCAAGAAGCTCGACGAGACCTACAAGCTCGCCTGGCTGCGTGGCCTGAAGACCACCTACTACCTGCGCACCGTCGGCGCCACGCATGCCGAGAAGTCCACCGTGCATTCGGGCGCGATGAACTCGGTCTCGTCGCAATCGGGTGCGGTCCTCGCGGCCGGTGCGGCGACAGCGCCGATGCATGACGCAGCGGCCAGCGACATCAAGTTCTGCGCCATCGACGAGCCCGACTGCGAGGCCTGTCAATGACGCTTCGAATCGCTCGCGGCTTGCGTGTCGATGTACGTGTCGATGAGCATGTCGATCGGCATCGCGATGTGTCGCGCATGCACTCACGCGATGCGCGAGTGCAACAACTCCATCGACAACATCGCGCAGATGTCAACTAGTGCTTGGTGTTCGTACGCAACACTCACATAATCGCTCGCCATAGGACGTACACACACATGCTGGTCTGGGAAGAAGAAGTTCGCACACTGTCGAAGACTGCAACTCTCGGCGTCGAGCCGTCACTGATTCGTGATGAGCTGCTCGTGCCTCCGTCCCTGTCCTTGCCGAAGTCGGCGCCGCGTGTTGTCGCTGAAGTCACAACCGCCACTGCGCCGCTTCGCCACCGTGTGAATGCCGCTGACAAGCGCATCATCAACGGCAAGACCGACGTCAACCAGCTGGTGCCCTTCAAGTACAAGTGGGCGTGGGAGAAGTACCTCGCCACCTGCTCCAACCACTGGATGCCGCAAGAGATCAACATGTCGCGCGACATCGCGACGTGGAAGGATCCGAACGGCCTGACCGAAGACGAGCGCCGCATCATCAAGCGCAACCTCGGCTTCTTCGTCACCGCCGATTCGCTGGCCGCCAACAACATCGTGCTCGGCACCTACCGGCACATCACCGCGCCCGAATGCCGCCAGTTCCTGCTGCGCCAGGCCTTCGAAGAAGCGATCCACACGCACGCCTACCAGTACATCGTCGAATCGCTGGGCCTGGACGAGAGCGAGATCTTCAACGCCTACAACGAGGTGAAGTCGATCCGCGACAAGGACGAGTTCCTGATCCCGTTCATCAACGCGATCATGGACCCCAACTTCGTCACCGGCACGCCCGAGGCCGACCAGAAGCTGCTGAAGAGCCTGATCGTCTTCGCCTGCCTGATGGAAGGCCTGTTCTTCTACGTCGGCTTCACGCAGATCCTGTCGCTGGGCCGGCAGAACAAGATGACCGGCGCGGCCGAGCAGTACCAGTACATCCTGCGCGACGAGTCGATGCACTGCAACTTCGGCATCGACCTGATCAACACCATCAAGCTCGAGAACCCGCAGCTGTGGACGCCGCAGTTCAAGGCCGAGATCAAGGCCTTGTTCGAGCAGGCGGTGGAGCTCGAGTACCGCTATGCCGAAGACACCATGCCGCGCGGCGTGCTGGGCCTCAACGCCTCCATGTTCAAGGGCTATCTGCGCTACATCGCCAACCGGCGCGCCACGCAGATCGGCCTGGAGCCGCTCTTCCCGAACGAGGAAAACCCGTTCCCGTGGATGAGCGAAATGATCGACCTGAAGAAGGAACGGAATTTCTTTGAAACGCGTGTCATCGAGTACCAGACCGGTGGCGCGCTTTCCTGGGATTGAACCCTGCTGCCCACAACTCCAATAAATGTCATGGGCAGCAGATTCATGTTTGAGGGCCGCGATGCATCGACACCAGAAGCGATGCGCCGGCCCGCACCCCATTCGTCGTACCGGGGCGACCGCTGAAGGCATTCGTGCCAAGGCAGACCACCGGGCGATGAATCGCCGCACTGTATCGAGCAGTGCGGTGCTCTTTGCAACTTGATCAAGGAGATCGTTATGGCAACTGCGAAAAAGGCCCCGGCCAAGAAGGCCCCGGCGAAGAAGGCTCCGGCCAAGAAGGCCGCTGTGAAGAAGGCCGTCGCCAAGAAGGCCCCGGCGAAGAAGGCCGCCGCGAAGAAGGCACCGGCGAAGAAGGCCGCTGCCAAGAAGGCGCCGGCAAAGAAGGCCGCTGCGAAGAAGGCGCCTGCGAAGAAGGCCCCGGCGAAGAAGGCCGCCGCGAAGAAGGCGCCAGCCAAGAAGGCCGCCGCGAAAAAGGCGCCTGCGAAGAAGGCCGCTGCGAAGAAGCCTGCGGCCAAGAAGCCGGCAGCAAAGAAGGCGGCAACCAAAGCGGCTCCTGCCGCTCCTGCTGCGCCTGCGGCGAAGACCGCGTTGAGCCCGGCTGCGGCCTGGCCCTTCCCGACGGGCAACAAGCCCTGAGCACGCGACCTGCGGTGAGCGCGAAAGTGCGAACCGCAGGCGTGCCACTGAAAACCCGGATGCGTCCGGGTTTTTTTTCGACTGCGTTGCTTAGCCCGGACCACAGAGGGTCCGGTCCTTCGACGAGCACTCGCAAGCACGCAGGTGCTTGCTCGGTCCCGTCTCAGCCCCGGCCTTGCCGCGCCACGGCCGCGGCGGCAGCGGCCACCGCCTCGGGATCACCGAGGTACGCGCTGCGCAGCGGCTTCAGTTGTGCGTCCAGCTCGTAGACCAGCGGCACGCCGTTCGGGATGTTCAGTCCGACGATGTCGATGTCGCTGACACCGTCCAGATACTTCACCAGCGCGCGCATCGAGTTGCCATGCGCCGAGACGACCACCCGCCGGCCCGACAGGATGGCTGGCGCCAGCACCTCGTTCCAGAACGGCATCACCCGCGCCACCGTGTCCTTCAGGCATTCGGTGAGCGGCACCTGCCCTGGCTGCAGCGCCGCATAACGCGGGTCGCTGCGCTCGCTGCGCGGATCGGCGCTGTCCAGCGCCGGCGGTGGCGTGTCGTAACTGCGCCGCCAGGTCAGCACCTGTGCGTCGCCATACTGTTTGGCCGTCTCGGCCTTGTTCAGGCCTTGCAGCGCGCCGTAGTGGCGTTCGTTCAGGCGCCAGTCGTTGACGATCGGCAGCCAGGTGCGGTCCATCTGGTCCAGGCAATGCCACAGTGTCCAGATCGCGCGCTTGAGCATCGAGCTGTAGGCGATGTCGAAATCGAAGCCCGCCTCGCGCAGCAGGCGCCCGGCCTGGCGGGCCTGTTCCACACCGGTGTCGGTCAGCGCCACATCGGTCCAACCGGTGAAGCGGTTCTCCAGGTTCCAGGTCGATTCGCCATGGCGAATGAGCACGAGCTTGTACATGGGCGGTGGATGTCGGGTGGGCGGGCGGGAACGCAGCGGATTCTATAATCGCGCCCCTCACAGACTCCCGCGTGATCCTCGTGCAATTCTTCGTCGACAACTGGATCCTCATCCTGGCCGCATTTGCTTCCGGCGCATTGCTGGTGTGGCCCATGGTCGTCAAGGGCGGTATGGGCGGCGCCGTGTCCACGGCCGACGCCGTGCGGCTCATCAACCATGAAAAGGCCGTGTTGATCGATGTGCGCGAGCCCACGGAGTTTGCCGCCGGCCATGCCGCCGGCGCGCGCAATGTGCCGTTGGCCGCGATCGACAGCGCCAAGGGATTGCCCACGAACAAGGCGCTGCCGCTGGTGGTGATGTGCGCCACCGGCGCGCGTTCGGGGCGTGCCGCGGCGCAGTTGCGCAAGGCCGGCTTCAGCAACGTGCATGCGCTGTCGGGTGGCAACGCGGCCTGGCGCGAGGCCAGCCTGCCGATCGAAAAATCCGCCTGAGGCTTCGGCGCCGGCGGGTATGCCGGCGCAGGCCTGCAGCCTCCTGCCGGCCCCTCTTGCGAGCCAGCTCTCGTGCTTGGCAGATCAGAGGGCAGCGTCCAGCCGAGCGGCGTGTCCTGCAAAGATTCGCCCCGTGCCGGACAATCCGCAGCTTCCCCGTTCAGATGATCGCCGCATGAATCCCGTCCGCATGTACACGACGCAGACCTGCCCGTACTGCCACCGCGCCAAGGCCTTGCTTCAGCAACGCGGCGTGAACCTCATCGATGAAGTGCGCGTCGATCTCGAGCCGGCGCAGCGTGCGCACATGATGCAGTTGACCGGGCGGCGAACGGTGCCGCAGATCTTCATCGGCGACACGCACGTGGGCGGCTGCGACGACCTGGTCGATCTCGACCGGCGCGGTGGCCTGCTGCCGCTGCTGGGCGCGGCTGGCTGAACCGGCGGCGCGACGCAGTACCGCCTTTGCCGGCACGCGCACCGAATCGACACGGTGCCTGGACGATAATCCGACTCCCCCAGCCCAGGGCGCGACGTGTGCCATGGGCCTGCCCACTCCTATCGGAAAACCCATCATGGCCGACGCAGACCCGACCCCCGTATTCCAGATCCAGCGCATGTACCTGAAGGATCTGTCGCTCGAACAGCCCAACTCGCCGCAGATCCTGCTCGAGCAGCAGCAACCGCAGGTGGAGATCAACCTGGGCATGGGTGCCGAGCCGGTGTCCGAAGGCATCTTCGAGGTCACCGTCACCGCCACCGTGACGACCAAGGTGAAGGACAAGACGCTGTTCCTGGTGGAAGCCAAGCAGGCCGGCATCTTCGAGATCCGCAACGTGCCGGAAGAGCAGATGCAGGGCATCATCAGCATCGTGTGCCCGCAGATGATCTACCCGTATCTGCGCGCCATCGTCTCGGACGTGTGCACGCGCGCGGGCTTCCCGCCGATCATCCTGACCGAAGTCAACTTCCAGGCGATGTTCGAAGCGCAGCAGGCACAAGCCGCGGCAGCCAACGGCAACGGCGCTTCGCGCATCATCACCAGCGCGAACTAAAGGCCCCTCGGCGGACGGCACCGGCAAGCGCGCATGCACATCAGCGTGCTCGGTGCCGGTGCCTGGGGTACGGCGCTGGCCCTGTCGGCAGCGCCACGGCACGAGGTGCTGCTGTGGACGCGCGATGCGCGCCAGGCCGAGCAGATGCGCGCGCAGCGGCGCAACCTGCACTACCTGAACGAGGTGTCGCTGCCTGCGTCGCTGCACATCAGTGCCGACCACGACGCCGCGTTGCGCCATGCGCGCGATGGCCTGCTGATCGTGGCCACGCCGATGTCCGCGTTGCGCGAGCGGCTCGCAGCGCTGCCCGCCGACATGCCGGCGCTGTGGCTGTGCAAGGGCTTCGAGTCCGGCAGCGGCGCACTCGGCCATGAAATTGCGCGCGAGTTGCGGCCCGATGCGCCGGCCGGTGTGCTCTCCGGCCCGAGCTTTGCGCTGGAAGTGGCGCGCGACCAGCCCACCGCGCTGGTCGCGGCCAGCACCGACGCGCGTCTTTGCGAGACCGCGGTGTCGGCCCTGCACAGCGACACCTTGCGTGTCTACAGCTCCAGCGACCCGGTCGGTGTCGAAGTCGGTGGCGCGGTGAAAAACGTGCTCGCCATCGCCACGGGCCTGGTGGATGGCCTGGCCGCAGGTGGCGGCGCGCAACGCCCCGGCTTGAACGCGCGTGCCGCGCTCATCACCCGGGGCCTCGCCGAGATGACGCGCCTTGGCGTGGCTCTGGGCGCCCGCGCCGAGACCTTCATGGGCCTGTCGGGCTTGGGGGATCTGGTGCTGACGGCCACGGGCGAACTCTCGCGCAACCGGCGCGTGGGCCTGTTGCTGGCGCAGGGTCAGGCGCTGGACGACATCCTGCAACAACTGGGGCACGTCGCCGAAGGGGTCTACAGCGCCCCGACGGTGCTGGCCCGCGCGCAGGGGCTGGGCCTGCAGATGCCGATCACGCAAGCCGTGGTGGAGGTGCTGGCCGGGCGCATCGAGCCGGTGCATGCGATGTGGCAATTGATGTCGCGTGAGGCGCGCAGCGAAGCCTGAGCACCGCGCGCGCGGACCGCCTCGCTCAACTGCTGCCTGCGTAGCCGATCTGGCGCCAGGCCTCGAACACCACCACCGCCACCGCATTGCTCAGGTTCAGGCTGCGCTGGCCGGCGCGCATCGGCAAGCGCAGGCACAGGCCCGGCGCGATGCGCGCCAGCAAGGGCTCGGGAAGGCCGGCGCTTTCGTTGCCGAACACCAGCCAGTCGCCGGCGCGCCAGGTGGTGGCGCTGAACGTGCCGCTGCCCTTGGTGCTGAAGGCGAAGCAGCGCTGCGGATCGGGCTGTGCGTGTGCCAGCCACGCCGTCCATGAGTCATGCCGGTGCACGGCGGCGTATTCGTGATAGTCCAGCCCGGCACGGCGCAGCAGACGGTCCTCCATCTCGAAGCCCAATGGTTCGACCAGATGCAGTGTGCAGCCTGTGTTGGCGGCGAGACGGATGACGTTGCCGGTGTTGGGCGGAATCTGCGGCTGCACCAGCACGATGTTGAACATGGCGTTCGGAACGCTCAGGCCAGGAGCCGGCGTGCGCGCCAGCACCCAGACATCGACGCGCGTGGCGCCCGCGTTGCGCAACACCGTGGTGGCTTCGCGCAGCGTGGACCCGCTGGTCATGACGTCGTCCACCAAGGCCACATGCCGGCCCTGCAGCGACACCCGGCGCGAAGGATTCACCATGAACGCGCCGCGCAGGTTGCGCCGCCGCTGCGCCAGCGTCAGCTGCGCCTGGTGGGCGCCGTCGGCCGGGCGCAGCAGCCACTGCGCTTCGCCGCGGCAACCCAGGCGGTGGGCCACGCGGCGGGCCAGCTCCCACGCCTGGTTGTAGCCGCGCTCGGCCAGCCGGCCGGGCGCCAGCGGGATCGGGATCACGCGCTGCGGCAGCGCGCCACCGCCACGCTGAATGGCGCACGCCATGCGCTGCGCGAGGGTATGCGCCAGCGCCACCTGCGCGTTGAACTTGAAGTCCGCGATCAGCCGGTCCCAGGGAAAGACATAGTCGCAGGCGACGCTGCAGCTGTCGAAGTTCGGCGCATCGGCGATGCAGGCGCCGCACGCCGGCACGGGCGCGGCGGTGCGCAGCCCGCAGCGTGCGCAGCGCGCCACCTCGGGCGCAAATCGGGCCACGCAACGTATGCACAGCGCTTGTGCGTCCCAGCTTCGGCACAGCGCACATTGGCCCATCGGCCGCCATCGCGCGCCATCGGCACCCTGTCCCCACCGCCACGGCGTTTGCATCGCCTCAATATACTTCTCGTCATGGCAGATGACACGCCGCAGCGCGGGCAGAGACCGGTGCACGACGCGGCCCTGGCGCATATCGTGCGTCGACTGAGCCGTGCGCAAGACGCGCCCTGGCTGCACGGCGAAGTGGCGCGGCGCATGGCACAAAGGCTGGGCCTGGTGCGGCTGCAGCCTCGTGTCGTGCTGGATTGGTGGAGCTTCAACGGCGCCAGCCAGGCGCTGCTGCAGCAGGCCTATCCGCGCGCTCGACTGCAGAGTGTCGAGGTCGACGACACGCTGCTGCAGCGGACTTCGTTGAACAAGCCAGCGCGCTGGTGGCCGGTGCGGCGCGCTACGGGGCAGGGCGTCCCGCCTGTGCCGCCGCAGGCGGTAGGATGCGGGCGGCGCCGAACTGCTTTGGGCCAACATGATGCTGCACCTGGTGCCGGACCCGACGGCACTGATGCAGCAATGGCGGCGTGCACTGGCGGTGGATGGCTTCCTCATGTTCTCCACGCTCGGCCCGGGCACGCTGGCCGGACTGCGCGCCATGTATGCGCGGCTCGGGTGGCCGGCCGCGCACGCCCCCTTCGTGGACATGCACGATCTGGGTGACATGCTGCTGCACGCCGGCTTTGCCGATCCGGTGATGGACCAGGAAATCCTCACGCTGACCTGGCCCGACGCACGCGCACTGCTTGGAGAGCTGCGCTCGCTGGGGGGCAATGCGGACACACGGCGCGCCCCGGGCCTGCGCACACCGCGCTGGCGCGAGCGGCTGTGTGCCGAGCTGCTTTGCCTGGCCGGGCCCGACGGACGGCTGCGCCTGGATGTCGAAGTGGTCTATGGCCATGCCTTCGTGGCCGCACCAAAACCGCGCATCGCTGCGCAGACGACGGTGGCGCTGGACGAGATGCGTGCCATGGTGCGCTCGCCGCGCGCGGGCTCGTGAGGCCCTGATCGGCTGCGCTAGAATCTCGCGGTTATTCGGGGCACGTCAGCCATCTTCGATCGCCCTGTGGGGGCCTGCCGTTGGACGTGTGTGCGTCCGACGCCGACCCACTCAAGCGCCCATCTTCCATTTGCATGAGCATCACGTTCGCCCCCAGCCCCTGGCCCGCACCCGCGCAGTCCCCCGCAACCCCGACGTGGCGCTTTGCGCGTGAGTTGCGCGGCGATGCACAGGCACCGGGATTGCAGTGGCGCATGGCACGTCAAGGATCGTTCTCGGCAGCGCCGTTGCTCACCGTCTATGCGCTGCTTTGTGTGCTGGCACTGGGCATCGGTGCCGCCTTCTGGTGGCTGGGTGCGCCGGGCGTGCTGCCGTTTGCCGGCCTCGAGCTGATGTTGCTCGGTGTGGCGTTCTGGATGAGCTTCAGACACGCCAGAGACAGTGAAACCCTCACCCTTGTTGCGCGTGAACTGACCGTCGAGCACCGTTTCGGCCGGCTCGTCGAGCGCGCCGTGTTCCGTGCCGAGTGGGTTCGTGTCGAACCGGTGCACGGCGAGGGCTCCTTGGTGGAGTTGAGCGGGCAGGCCCAGCGTTTGCGTGTCGGCCGTTACCTCCGCCCTGAGCTGCGTTCGGCGCTGGCGCGCGAGTTGCGTCTGGCACTGCGCCGCCAGGGCCACCATTCGATTACTGAAGCAGAAGCAAGAGCATTGGAAGCGCAGCGATGATGATGACGATGAGCACACTGTGCCGACGCGCAGTCCTTGGGTTCGGCGCGCTGGGCGCCTTGTTGGCCACGCATGCGGCCATGGCGGTGAACAACCTGCCCGGCGGCCCGGCGGTGAACCAGCTCGACCTGCACCCGCCGGCGTCGGCCATGGCCGGTGAGATCCAGTGGCTGCACAACGTGGTGCTGATCATCTGTCTGGTGATCTTCATCGCCGTGTTCGGCGTGATGTTCTATTCGATCCTGAAGCATCGCAAGTCGGTGGGCCACAAGTCGGCCAACTTCCACGAAAGCGTGGTCGTGGAGATTGCCTGGACAGTGGTGCCTTTCATCATCGTCATCGGCATGGGCGCCATCGCCACGCGCACGGTGGTGGCCATGAAGGACACCAGCAACGCCGACCTGACCATCAAGGCCACCGGCTACCAGTGGAAATGGGGCTACGACTACCTGCGCGGCGAGGGGGAGGGCATCAACTTCCTGTCCACGCTGGACCCCGAGCAACGGCTGTTGTCCGACGCGGGCACACCCAAGGGCGACGACTACCTGCTGCGCGTGGACAACCCGCTGGTGGTGCCCGTGGACCGCAAGATCCGCATCATCACCACCGCCAGTGACGTGATCCACGCCTGGATGGTGCCGGCTTTCGGCGTCAAGCAAGATGCCATTCCCGGCTTCGTGCGCGACACCTGGTTCCGCGCGGACAAGACCGGCGACTTCTATGGCCAGTGCGCCGAGCTGTGTGGCAAGGAACACGCCTACATGCCGATCCACGTCAAGGTATTGAGCCATGTGGACTATGCGGCCTGGGTCGCGGGAAAGCAGAAGGAAATGGCCGCACTGGCCGATGACCCGAGCAAGGTCTGGACGCTGCAAGACCTGACGGAGCGCGGTGCCAAGGTGTATGCCGCAAACTGTGCCGCCTGCCACCAGGCCAGCGGCAAGGGTGCCGGTCCGATCAAGCCGCTCGACGGTTCGCCCGTGGTGCTGGATTCGGACAAGATCAAGGAGATCACCGTGCTGCTGCAAGGCGTGAACAACGGCGCCATGCCGTCGTGGAAGCAGTTGTCCGATACCGAACTGGCGGCCGTGATCACCTTCACCAAGAACAACTGGGGCAACAAGACCGGGCAGCTGGTGCAGCCGTCCGAAGTTGCCAGCGCCCGCAAGTGATGCAGAGGAACCGCACCGACGTGCTGAAAGGTTGACCCATGAGTGCAGTACTTCACCACCCCGGCGAGCACGCCCACGACGACGACCATGGCCACCAGCCGCACGGCTGGCGCCGTTGGGTCTATGCCACGAACCACAAGGACATCGGCACGATGTACCTGTTGTTCTCGTTCACCATGTTCATGGTGGGCGGTGTGCTGGCGCTGGCGATCCGCACCGAGCTGTTCCAGCCGGGCCTGCAGTACTTCAACCCAGAGTTGTTCAACCAGTTCACCACCATGCACGGGCTGATCATGGTGTTCGGCGCGATCATGCCGGCCTTCGTCGGCTTTGCGAACTGGATGGTGCCGCTGCAGATCGGCGCGTCCGACATGGCCTTCGCGCGCATGAACAACCTGAGCTTCTGGCTGCTCATTCCGGCGGCGCTGATGCTGGTCGGCAGCGTTCTTCATGCCCGGCGGCGCGCCGGCCGCGGGCTGGACCATCTACGCACCGCTGACGATGCAGATGGGACCGTCGATGGATGCCGGCATCTTCGCGCTGCACATCCTGGGTGCGAGCTCGATCATGGGCTCGATCAACATCATCGTCACCATCCTGAACATGCGCGCGCCCGGCATGACGCTGATGAAGATGCCGCTGTTCGCCTGGACCTGGCTGATCACCGCTTTCCTGCTGATCGCGGTGATGCCGGTGCTGGCCGGCGCGATCACGATGACGCTGACCGATCGCCACTTCGGCACCAGCTTCTTCAACCCGGCCGGCGGCGGCGACCCGGTGATGTACCAGCACATCTTCTGGTTCTTCGGGCACCCCGAGGTCTACATCATGATCCTGCCGGCCTTCGGCATCGTCAGCGCCATCGTGCCGGCCTTCGCGCGCAAGCGTCTGTTCGGCTACGCCTCGATGGTCTACGCCACGGCCTCGATCGCGATCCTGTCCTTCATCGTCTGGGCGCACCACATGTACACCACCGGCATGCCGGTGACCGGGCAGCTGTTCTTCATGTACGCGACGATGCTGATCGCCGTGCCCACGGGCGTGAAGATCTTCAACTGGATCGCCACCATGTGGCGCGGCTCGATGACCTTCGAGACGCCGATGCTGTGGGCCGTGGGCTTCATCTTCGTGTTCACGATGGGCGGCTTCACCGGGCTGATCCTGGCCATGGCGCCGGTCGATATCCAGCTGCAGGACACCTATTACGTGGTGGCGCACTTCCACTACGTGCTGGTGGCGGGCTCGCTGTATGCGATGTTCGGCGGCGTGTACTACTGGGGCCCGAAGTGGACCGGTGTGATGTACTCCGAAACGCGCGGCAAGATCCACTTCTGGGGCTCGTTGATCTTCTTCAACATCACCTTCTTCCCGATGCACTTCCTGGGTCTGGCGGGCATGCCACGGCGTTATGCCGACTACCCGATGCAGTTCACCGACTTCAATTCGATCGCCACGGTCGGTGCCTTCGGCTTCGGCCTGATGCAGGTGTACTTCTTCTTCTTCGTGGTGCTGCCGATGATGCGCGGTCAGGGCGCACCCGCGCCGCAGAAGCCATGGGAAGGTGCCGAGGGCCTGGAATGGGAGATTCCGTCGCCGGCGCCCTGGCACACCTTCGAGAACCCGCCGAAGCTGGATGCCAGCGCCACGCGCGTCATCGCCTGAGAGCATGACCATGCACAGCCGGGCGCAACGCAAGGCCAACCTCAGGATGGCCTGGATCCTGGCCGCGCTGGCGGCAGCGTTCGGCGTGGGCTTCTTCGTGCGCATCGTCGTCTTCGGCGCCTGAGGGCTCACGCACCGTGTCCGCTTTCGCCGCCGCCCGACGCGCCTGCTGCTGGCCGACAACCGCCGCATGTTCGGCAAGTTGCTGGTCGTGACGGCGTTGATGTTCGGCTTCGGTTATGCGCTGGTGCCGATGTACAAGGCCATCTGCGAAGCCCTCGGCGTGAACGTGTTGTCGCTCAGCGAGCAACGCCGCACGGCAGGCGCCGCGGCGCCTGCCAATACGCAGGTCGACTTCAGCCGCACGGTGACGGTGGAGTTCGACGCCAACGCGCGTGGGCCGTGGGACTTCAAGCCGGCGCAGGCCTCGCTGCAGGTTCACCCGGGTGAGATCGCCACGGTGATGTACGAGTTTCGCAACAAGCAGAACCGCACCATGGCGGCGCAGGCCATTCCAAGTTATGCGCCCAAGCAGGCGATGGCGCATTTCAACAAGATCGAGTGCTTCTGCTTCAACGAGTACATCCTCAAGCCCGGCGAATCCAAACAGTGGCCGGTGGTCTTCATCGTCGATCCCAAGTTGCCCAAGGATGTCACCACCATCACCTTGTCCTACACCTTCTTCGAAGTCGGTGGCAAGGTACCGCCGGCCCCGGCAGGCGGTGTGGAACCGACGGCCGCTGCGCCAGTGCAGGTAGCGCCGCAGGTGCGTCTATGAAACCGCAACCCGGCGGCCTGAAGGAAGCCGCGAGCCGGCCGGCTTCGGTGCTGCAGACCTTTCGCGCGGTGGCGTGGTCGTTCTTCGGCATTCGCCGCTCGGCCGATCAAGCGCAGGACATGCAGAAGCTCAACCCCGTGCACCTGATCATTGCCGGCCTCGTCAGCGCCGCCGTGTTCGTGCTGGTGCTGGTGTTGCTGGTGCGCTGGGTCGTTGGCAGCGGTGTCGCTGCCTGATCCGGCCGAATACGTTACGAAAATCGAGACTGTAGGAGCAGCAATCCCATGTCAGCCAGCGCACATCCAGGCTCCACCCCGTATTACTTCGTTCCCGCACCGTCGGCGTACCCGGCGCTGGTGGCCATTGGCATGTTCTTCCTGATCCTCGGCGGAGGGCAGTGGATCAACGGCCACGGCTGGGGCGCCTATTCGGTGCTGCTCGGCCTGGTCATCTGGCTCAGCGTTCTGTACTTCTGGTTCCGCGCCTCCATCGCCGAAGACATGAGCGGGCTCTACTCGCAGCGCGTCGACGTGTCCTTCCGCTGGAGCATGAGCTGGTTCATCTTCTCGGAAGTGATGTTCTTCGCGGCCTTCTTCGGCGCGCTGTACTGGGCGCGTGCGCATTCGGTGCCGTCGCTGGGCAGCCTGGAAAACCAGCTGCTGTGGCCCGACTTCAAGGCCGCATGGCCGACGGTGCTGGCCGGCTCGACCGCGTCACCGGCAGGCACGGTCGAACCCTTCGTGACCATGGGCCCATGGCCGCTGCCGACGATCAACACCGCATTGCTGCTGACCTCGGGCGTGACCTTGACGATCGCCCACCATGCGCTGATCGCCAACCAGCGCGCGAAGTGCATCGCCTGGATGTGGATCACCGTGGTGCTGGGTGCCATCCTTCATCGGCGTGCAGGCCTATGAATACATCCACGCCTACCGCGACCTGAACCTCAAGCTCAGCTCGGGTGTGTTCGGCTCCACCTTCTTCATGCTGACCGGCTTCCACGGCTTCCATGTCTTCGTCGGCATGTTGATGCTGACCTTCATCACCTTGCGCTTGATGAAGGGACACTTCACGCCGGAAAGCCATTTCGGCTTCGAAGGTGCGGCCTGGTACTGGCACTTCGTCGACGTCGTCTGGCTTGGCCTGTACTTTCTGGTGTACTGGCTCTGACGAAGTCAGCGCTGCGGCCCCAAGCGAAAGCGCCGCACGATGCGGCGCTTTGTGCTTGGCGGGACGCAGGCGTCAGCGGCTGAGCGGAACGCCGGAGGGTTGGATCCAGCCCATCCAGTAGCTGAACAGGACGCACAGGAACAGCGCGACGGACAAGCCCACCCGCACCGCCAGTGCGCGGGCCATGGCCTTGCCCTTGGGGTCGCTGGCGCGACCCTTTCGAAGCATCAGCACGCCCGCACTGGCCAGCGCCGCCACCACCGCGAGCAGGAACAACACGATCACGATCTTCATGTCGCCCCATTATTTCACTCACCGTGACGCGCGCTGCGTTGCGCGCAAGGCCTGAGCATGTCAGGGCGGGTGTCGATGCGCGCTGCCATCGTATTGCTGGCGGCCGTGGTGGCGGCGCTGCTCACTGCGCGCCTGGGTCTGTGGCAGCTGGATCGGGCGGCGCAGAAGACGGCGTTGCACGAGGCGCTGCTGGCGCGCGGCGCCTTGCCGGCGCTCGATCTGGCGCAGCTGGCCCAAACGCCGGCCGGGGCAGCCGAACAGCTGCATCGCCGCGTGCGGCTCGAGGGCCGCTGGCTCGACTCGGCCACCGTCTACATGGACAACCGGCAGATGAACGGCCGGCCCGGATTCTTCGTCGTCACGCCGCTGCTGCTGGGCGCGGACGATGCGGTGCTGGTGCAACGCGGTTGGCTGCCGCGCGACAACCAGCAGCGCGGCAGGCTCGCCCCGGTCATCACGCCTACCGGCCTGGTCACTGTCGAGGGGCGCATTGCCCCGGGCATCGCGCGGCTGTTCGAGTTCGATGCGGCTGCATCCGGCGCGATCCGGCAAAATATCGATGTGGCGGCCTACGGCCGCGAAATCGGGCGCAGCTTGCGGCCTTTGGCGGTCGTGCAGCTCGACAGCGCCGACGTGGCGGCCGATGGCCTGCAGCGGCAGTGGACGCCGGCTGTGCTCGATGTCTCCAAGCACCACGGCTACGCCTTGCAGTGGTTTGCGCTCAGCGCCCTCATCACGGGTCTTTATGTCTGGTTCCAACTCCTCCGTCCGCGACGACAGCCGCGCTGAAGCGCTCGGCTTGACGGTGCATTCGATGCCCGCGCCCGAGTTGCAGGCCGATGCGCGGCGCACACGCATCGGGCGCATCAAGATGCTGCTGGTGCTGCTGGTCTGCGCCGCGCCGGTGGTGGCTTCGTACTTCACCTATTTCGTGCTGCGCCCGCAAACGCGCAGCAACTACGGCACGCTGGTCGAGCCCACGCGCGCGATGCCGGCCCTGGCTTTGCGCGACATGGATGGCAAGCGCGTCGATGCGCAGTCGCTCAAGGGTCAATGGCTGCTCGTGTCCGTCGGGCAGTCCGATTGCGATGCGGGTTGTCAGGAACGGCTATTCATGCAACGCCAGCTGCGCGAGATGCTGGGCCGCGAGCGTGATCGCATCGACAAGCTCTGGCTCGTGACGGACGACGGCCTCCCGGCTCCGGCGCTGCGCAACGCCCTGGGCGCGGACCCGTCACTGCAGATGCTGCGCGCGCCGCGCGAGGCGGTCGCCGCCTGGCTGCAGGCCGAACCCGGCAAGACGCTCGAGCAGCATCTCTATCTGGTCGATCCGATGGGCGAATGGATGATGCGCTTCCCGGTCGATGCCGAACCCGCCCGCGTCAAGCGCGATCTGGACAAGTTGCTGCGCGCCTCCGCCTCCTGGGACCGTGCCGGCCGCTGAGTGTCGGACCCACCATGGACCTCGCCCCGAGCCTTCGCCTGCTGATGCTGGCTGGCGCCATCGCGCTGCTGCCGCTGGGCTGGGTGTGGTGGCGCCAACCTTCGCAGGCCAATGCGCGCACGCGGCTGGCGGCGCTGACGGCGGTGGCGCTGTTCCTGACCTTCGACCTCATCGTCTTCGGCTCCTTCACGCGGCTCAGCGATTCCGGTCTCGGCTGCCCCGATTGGCCCGGCTGTTATGGCCACGCCAGCCCGATCGGCGCCGCCGCAGACATCCACGCCGCGCAGACGGCATTGCCCAGCGGCCCGGTGACCTTCAGCAAGGCCTGGATCGAGATGATCCATCGCTACCTGGCCATGACGGTGGGCGCGCTGATCCTGGTGCTGGCGCTGGCCAGCTGGATCTGGCGCCGGGCATTGCCGCTGTCGCCCTGGTGGGCCACCTTCACGCTGGTGTGGGTGCTGGTGCAGGGCCTGTTCGGCATGTTGACCGTGACGCTGAAGCTGAATCCGGCCATCGTCACGCTGCATCTGCTGGGCGGCATGCTCTTGCTGGCGCTGCTGGTGGTGCAGCATCAGGCTTTGCACGCTCGCCCCATGCAGTGGCCGCGTGCGGCCAAGCGTTTGCTTTGGGCGGCGAGCGCCTTGCTGGTGCTGCAGATCGCACTGGGTGCCTGGGTCAGCAGCAACTATGCGGTGCTGGCCTGCAGCGGCTTCCCGACCTGCAACGGCGCCTGGTGGCCTGACATGGATCTTGCCGAGGGCTTCACGCTGAAGCGCGAGCTGGGCCGCGCGGGCGACGGCAGCTTCCTCAGCGTCGAGGCGCTGGTCGCGATCCACATGGTGCACCGGCTCTTCGCGGTGGTCGTGACGCTGGTTTTGCTTGCGCTGGTCCACGTGTTGTGGCACCGCATGGGTCGGCGCCGCGCGGCTGCGGCGCTGCTGGGTCTGACGCTGCTGCAGCTGGCCAGCGGGCTGTCGAACGTCGTGCTCGGCTGGCCACTGGTCGCAGCCATCGGGCATTCGGCCGGTGCAGCCGCGCTGGTCGCGGTGTTGAGCGCCTTGCTCGCGCGCAGCCGTTTGCCGCGCGCCGCCTCCTAGAATCCTCGCTCGATGTCGCAGACCCTCGCCACACCCGCGCCGCGCGCCACGCGTTGGAGCCAGTTCTATGCGCTGACCAAGCCGCGTGTCGTGCAGCTCATCGTCTTTTGCGCGCTCATCGGCATGTTGCTGGCCGAGCCCGGCTGGCCGGATGTGCGGCTGGCGGCCGTGGCCACATTCGGCATCTGGCTGGTGGCCAGCGCCGCGGCGGCCTTCAACTGCGTGGTCGAGCAGCACATCGACGCGAAGATGGCCCGCACCTCGTGGCGGCCCACGGCCAAGGGGGAACTCAGCAACACGCAGACGCTGGCGTTTTCGGCTGTGCTGTGTGTGGCCGGCAGCACCGTGTTGTACCTGTGGGTGAACCCACTGACGATGTGGCTGACCTTTGCCACCTTCGTCGGTTATGCGGTGGTCTACACCGTGGTGCTGAAGCCGATGACGCCGCAGAACATCGTCATCGGCGGTGCCTCGGGCGCGATGCCGCCGGTGCTGGGCTGGGCAGCGATGCGCAACGATGTCGGCCCCGAAGCGCTGATGCTGTGCCTGATCATCTTCCTGTGGACGCCGCCGCATTTCTGGGCGCTGGCGCTGTACCGCGTCGAGGACTATCGCAAGTCGGGCCTGCCGATGCTGCCGATCACGCACGGCAGCGAGTTCACGCGGCTGCAGGTGCTGCTGTACACGCTGGTGCTGTTTGCCGCCACGCTGTTGCCCTTCACCTATGGCATGAGCGGCTGGATCTACCTGATCAGTGCGGTGGTGCTCGGCGTGATCTTCCTGTGTTATGCCGTGGCCCTGTGGCGCGACTACAGCGATGCGCTGGCGCGACGCACCTTCCGCTATTCGATCCTCTATCTGAGCCTGCTCTTCAGCGCCTTGCTCATCGATCACTATCTGAACCCATGGATTCAATGACGCCCCCCCTACGCGCTGCGCGCGCCCCCTCCAGGGGGCACCGCTGGCGGACCGGCATAGCCGGATCCGCGGCGGTCGCTCGAACGGCGTTGCTCGTCGTTGCGTTGGCCGCGGGCTTGCTTGGCGCCTGTGACCGCCTGCCCGGCGGTGCAGCGAAGCCGTCCTTCAAGGCGGTGGACATCACCGGTGCCGAATATGCGCGCGAGCTGTCGCTGACCGATGCCGATGGCAAAGTGCGACAACTGTCCGATTTCAAGGGCAAGGTCACTGCGGTCTTCTTCGGCTTCACCCAATGCCCGGATGTGTGCCCGACAACGCTGGCCGAGCTGGCCACGGTGAAGCGCGACCTCGGCAAGGACGGCGATCGCCTGCAGGGCGTATTCATCACCGTCGATCCGGCCCGCGACACGCCGGAAATCCTCAAGGCCTACATGGCCAGCTTCGACCCGGGCTTCGTGGCATTGCGCGGCACGGCGGAAGAAACCAAGACCGTGGCGCGCAACTTCAAGGTCTTCTACGCCCAGGTGCCTGGCAAGACCGAAGGCAGCTACACCGTGGATCACACCGCTGGCACCTACGTCTTCGATGCCACGGGCAAAGTGCGCTTGTTCGTGCGCTACGGCAGCGGCGCCGAGGCGCTGCGCCATGACCTGAAGCTGTTGCTCGACGAAAAGTAGGCCCACCCCCGAAGCGGCTTACGCCGCTCCCCCTCAAGGGGGCGCCGCTGGCGGACCGGCAGAGCCGGATCCGCGGCGGCCGCTCAATCAAGTTTCGCTGTGCCTGCTAGCGAACTCGTCCAACCGCTCAGGCGACGGCTTCCAGTTCCTTGCGCATCTTCTTCAGGGCCGCGACTTCGATCTGGCGGATGCGCTCGGCGCTGACGCCGTATTCGGCGGCCAGGTCGTGCAGCGTCATGCCGCCGCTGGAATCGTCGTTGACCTTCAGCCAGCGCTCCTCGACGATGCGCCGGCTGCGCGCGTCCAGCACCTGCAGCGCCTGGCTGATGCCGTCGCCGGCCAACCAGTCACGGTGCCGGGCCTCGATCTCGCGCGTCGGTTCGTGCGTGTCGTCGGCCAGGTAGGCGATGGGTGCGTAGGCCTCCTCGCCATCGTCGTTCTGGGCTTCCAGTGCGATGTCACCCCCAGACAGGCGGGTTTCCATCTCCATCACTTCTTCGGGCTTGACCTTCAGCTCGCGCGCGACGATGTCGATCTCGGCGGGCGAAAAACTCGCACGGTGCGTGTCCGCATCCACCGCGTCGCTCTTCAGCCGCTGCTTCATCGAGCGCAGGTTGAAGAACAGCTTGCGCTGCGCCTTGGTGGTCGCGACCTTGACCATGCGCCAGTTGCGCAGGATGTACTCGTGAATCTCGGCCTTGATCCAGTGCAGCGCATAACTCACCAGGCGCACGCCCTGGTTCGGGTCGAAGCGCTTCACCGCCTTCATCAGGCCGACGTTGCCTTCCTGGATCAGGTCGCCCTGCGGCAGGCCGTAACCCAGGTACTGCCGCGACACCGATACCACCAGCCGCAGATGCGACAACACCAAACGGCCCGCGGCTTCGACATCGCCATTGCTCTGCAGCCGCTGCGCGAAGGAACTTTCCTCCTGCGGCGTGAGCAGCGGGATACGGTTGACGGCCGAAATGTAGGCGTCCAGATTGCCGATGGGCGGCACCAGCGACCAGGGATCGCGCACGGACAGGGCGGTGGTGGCAGTTGTATTCATTGAAGGATCAGACTCACCTCGTATGTTTAGGTTCGAACATCTTAGCACTCCCTGATCGAGAGTGCTGATTGTCACTTTGCATGGTCCGGATTGAGCTTGGATATGAGACTTTTCAGCAGTTTGCCGGTTTGCGATCACTAACTAATTTGGCGATCCCCGCTATCCGAAGTGCGTGTCCATCTCGTCCAGCAACTCGTCCAGGATGGCCAGGAAGTTGGGAAGGTTCACCGGCTTGGTGACGTAATGAGCAGCGCCCGCGGTCAGCGCGGCCTCGATGTGCGCTGCGGTTGCGTCGGCTGACACCACCACCACCGGGATGATGCACAGGCTCTCGTCGGCCTTCAGGTGGCGCAGCAGTTCCAGGCCGTCGATGTCTGGCAGGTGCATGTCCAGCAGGATCAGGCTGGGCCGGCGCTGGCGCACGGCCGCCAGCCCGTCCAGACCGTTCATCGACACGCCCAGCTCGACCTGTGGCCGGCGCTGCAGCATGCCGCGCATGACCTCGATATTGGTCTCGTTGTCTTCGATGTACTGCACCAGCCGCCGCCGGTAGTTGGCTGCATGGGCCACCAGTTCGCCGCCCGTGGACAGCTCGCTGTCCGCAAAGGGCGCGCGCGGCAGGGTCAGGATGAAGGTCGAGCCCTCGCCGGCCACGCTTTGCGCGCGCAACGACCCGCCCATCAACTCGGCCAGCCTGCGGCTGATGACCAGACCAATGCCGGTGCCTTCGACCACCGTGCGCTCGCGTCCAAGCCGGTTGTAGGGCTGGAACAGGCCGTCCATCTGCGCCCGGGTCATGCCCAGACCGGTGTCGCTGACCGAGATTTCCACGACATTGCCGTCGGTGACGCGCGCCTTGACCATGATCTGGCCGCCATCGACGTTGTACTTGACGGCATTGCTCAACAAGTTGGTGAGGATCTGCTTGATGCGCGTTTCGTCGCCAAGCACGGCACGCGCGCGACGGTCGAGCTTCTGTTCCACCCGCAGCGAACGTTTTTCCACCGCCGACTCGACCATGGCGCCGGCGGCATGCACCAGGGGCGCCAGTTCCAGCGCCACGGGCTCGAGCTTGAGCATCCCCGATTCGATCCGCGACAGATCCAGCGTGTCGTTGATCATGTGCAGCAAGTGCCAGCCGGCCTGCTGGATCTGCCCGGCCCAGGCGCGCTGATGCTCGGCGAGGGCGGGCTTCTTGTCCAGGCTGAGCAGCTGTGCAAATCCGAGCATCGCATTCAACGGTGTGCGCAGTTCGTGGCTCATGCGCGAGACGAATTCGCTTTTCGCCAGGTTGGAGCTTTCCGCCGTGTCGCGCGCGCGCTCGGCTTCGGCCAGGCGCAGGTGTTCGCTGATGTCCTCGACCACGCCGACGGTGGATTCGGGCTGCCCGGCCGCGTCACGCAGCAGCGCCACCGTCAATTGCACATGCACCACAGCGCCATCCTTGGCCAGATAGCGCTTCTCGCGTCGATAGACCTCGCTTTCGCCGCGCGTCATCGCCGCCATCAGCTTGGCGTCCTCGAGCCGGTCGTCGTGGTGCGTGAGCTGGCCCACCGTGCGCTCGTTGAGTTCGGCCTCGCTGTAGCCCAGCAGCCTGCAATAGGCCGGGTTGGGCTTGAGGATGCGGCCCTTCAGGTCGGTCTTGACGATGCCGACGCGGGCCGTGTCCAGGATGGCCTGCAACTGCTGCTGGCTGGCACGCAGGGCCTCTTCGGTCAGCCGACGGTCCGCCACCTCGCGCTGCAGTGCCGCGCTGCTCTCCTTGGCCTGCTGCCGCGTGCGGCGTGCCTGCGCGCCGATGTAGAGCACCGCCGCGAGCAGCACCACGATGCCCAGCGCAAGCGCCGCGAGCAGCCAGTCGCCTTGCACGTCGAGAGCATGGGTTTGGCGGTCATCCATTGGTGCAGCTAAGTGTCGGGCCGTGTGGCTGCGAGCGAGCCTAGCACCTGCCGCAGGTGCGCGGTCAGTGCAGCCACCAATCCAGTTGCACACGCAACTGTGTGTCGCGTTGTGTCCCGATGCCCGCACTGGCATCGACCGGCCGGCCCGTCAGGCTGAAGTGGTCGAGCGCGACGGTCAGCCCGAACGCACGATCGATCACCGTGCGCCATTGGACAGAGGCGCTGACCAGCCGCGATGGCGGCCAGGTCGGGTTGGCGTCGGCTTCGTTCAGCGTGCCATAACGCGCCACCGCCAGCGCCTGCCCACCGGCCAGGTTGTTTAGCAGGCCGCCGACGGTCCAAATGTTGGAGTCGCCATCGGCCCAATACCCCAGCGGGCGCCCCTTGTAGCGATAGCCATCGGTATAGATGAAGTGGTTGTAGGCGATGCCTGCCCCCTTGGCGGTGGAATCGGTCCACTCGGCGAAGACCAGCGCGTCGTTGTGGCGCCACTCGGCGCCGGCCTGGTACATGTTCTTGGCCGGCAAGGGGATATCGTCGGGCCGGCTGTCCTCGCCGATCATTTGCCCGTACAGCGCCACTCCAGGCAGCAAACTGTCTAGGCTCAGCCGCGCGTCAAGGCCGCCGAGCTGGTTGCCGGGCTGTTCGCTGCAGCCTGGCTGGTAGCAAGAGTTGTCCCGCCCGAGGAAGGCCTTCAAGAAGGCCCTCAGCGAATTGTCGCGACCTTCGCCGCCAAGCTGCATCGTGCGCGACAAGCCCAGCTCAAACCATTCCCACGGCCGAAGCACCAGGCGCATGCCCATCAGCCAGGGCTTGGGCACATCGCCGCGATCGCTTTCGAGCTGGCCGAGGAAGGCGCTGAACTGCACTTCGCCCAGCCACCACCACCACTTCGAATCGCTCAAGCTGCCGCTATCCGCATCCACGGACACACTCGGAAACGGCCGCGCGGCCGGGCTCAGGATCAGGCTGCCGTCCCAGGCGGGCCCCCATTGGCGCGAGATCAGGCCCGCGCCGACGCGCCAGTGCTCGTTGATGCGCCAGCTGAGCGCGCTGCCATCCATCGACCAGAAGTCACCCTGTTCGCCAATCTGGCGTTGCACGGCGAGTTGACCGAAGACACAGCCGATCTGCCCGGTGGCGTCCACTTGCACGCGCATGCGTGGGTCGATCAGATCGAACGAACCGGTGCGCAGCTCGAGCGCGGCCTTGTCCGAGGAAGCCAGCGCTTGGACATGGCCCGAAAGGCTTCGGTCGTCATCGCGGCAACCGCTTCCGTCGGGCAGCGAGCTCCAGGTGCTGGCAATGCGGCCTGCCTGCAAATCGCTCCACCTGCGAAACGGGTCAGCTTGCAGGCGAACTGCGGCCTCAGGCGATGCCGCAACGTCCTGCGCAGCGTGCGTTACACCGGGCGCCAGAAAGCACCAAACGACGGCCAGAGTTGTCGCCAGCGACGGCGGCGCGATGCGCCAGAGGCGCCGAACGGGAGAGTGGAGATTGCAGGTCTCCGCAAGCAAGCTGAACGCTGGCTTCGCACCCGACGTCATACGTTGAACAGGAAGTTCAACACATCCCCATCCTTGACGACGTACTCCTTGCCTTCGGAGCGCATCTTGCCGGCGTCCTTGGCGCCATGCTCGCCCTTGTGCGCGATGAAGTCGTCGAAGGCGATGGTCTGCGCACGGATGAAGCCACGCTCGAAATCGGTATGGATCACGCCGGCCGCCTGCGGCGCGGTGTCGCCGATGTGGATGGTCCAGGCGCGCACCTCCTTCACGCCGGCGGTGAAGTAGGTCTGCAGCCCCAGCAGGCCGAAGGCGGCGCGGATCAGGCGGTTCAGCCCCGGTTCCTCCAGGCCCATCTCGTGCAGGAACAGCAACCGGTCGTCGTCTGTCATGTCGGCCAGTTCGGCCTCGGTCTTGGCGCAGATGGCGACCACCGGCGCGTGCTGCTTCTCGCCATAGGCGCGCAGTTGGTCCAGGAAAGGGTTGTTCTCGAAGCCGTCTTCGGCCACGTTGCCGACGAACATCGCCGGCTTGGCCGTGATCAGACACAGCGGCTTCAGCACAGCCTGCTCTTCCTTGCTGAAGGCAATGCCGCGAACCGGCAGCGCCTGGTCCAGAACGGCCTGGCATTTTTTCAGCACATCGACCAGGCGCTGCGCTTCCTTGTCCTGCCCCGCCTTGGCCACCTTCTGGTAGCGGATCAGGTTTTTCTCCACAGTGGCCAGATCGGCCAGACACAGCTCGGTCTGGATCACCTCGATGTCGGAGATCGGATCCACCTTGCCGGCCACGTGGATGACGTTCTCGTCCTCGAAGCAGCGCACCACGTTGACGATGGCGTCGGTCTCGCGGATGTGGCTGAGGAACTGGTTGCCCAGGCCTTCGCCCTTGCTGGCGCCAGCCACGAGCCCGGCGATGTCGACAAACTCGACGATCGCAGGCACCACCCGTTCAGGCTTGACGATGGACGCCAGCCGCTGCAGCCGGGGATCGGGCAACTCGACGATGCCGACATTCGGCTCGATGGTGCAGAAAGGGTAGTTCTCGGCCGCGATCCCAGCCTTGGTCAGCGCGTTGAACAACGTGGATTTGCCGACGTTGGGCAGGCCGACGATGCCACATTTCAGGCTCATTGGGAGGGGCTTTTCTGCTGCGATGGACGAAGGGGCGGATTCTAGGGCTCTACACTCGTCGAATCCTGTTTGTGGGCTCTGCTTCGTAATCACCATGAACCATAGGCTGACGCTGCAGGCGCATGACAAGGACCTGGGCGGTGGCTTCCTCGTGCGCCGCTTGCTGCCCTCGGCCCAGCGCCAGGCTGTCGGCCCGTTCCTGTTCTTCGACCATTTCGGTCCGGTCACGGCGCAGCCGTCGGACAACCACGATGTGCGCCCGCACCCGCACATCGGCCTGGCGACGGTGACCTACCTTTTCGAAGGCGCGATGCTGCACCGCGATTCCACCGGCGTGGTGCAGCGCATCGAGCCGGGTGCCATCAACTGGATGACGGCCGGGCGCGGCATCGTGCATTCCGAGCGCACGCCCGACGATCTGCGCTCGCAGGTGCGGCGCAGCCACGGCCTGCAGCTGTGGGCGGCGCTGCCAGTTCAGCACGAGGAAGTCGAGCCATCCTTCGCGCACACGCCGGCATCGGCGATTCCCGTCGTCGAAAGCAGCGGCGCTGTGCTGCGCCTGCTCATTGGCGAGGCCTTCGGCAGGGTCTCGCCAGTGGCGACCCTGTCACCGACGCTGTACCTGGACATCGCGTTGCGCGCCGGCGCCGCGTTGAAGCTGCCCCTGGCGGCCGAGCGTGCGCTCTACAGTGTGGATGCGCCCTTCATGCTGGACGGACAGACCCTGCCGGCACGCGAGATGGTGGTGCTGCATGAAGGCGAGACGCCGCTTCTGAGCGCGGCCACCGATGCCCGCGTGATGCTCATCGGCGGCCAGCCGCTCGGCCACCGCTTCATGGCCTGGAACTTCGTCTCCAGCCGCAAGGAGCGCATCGTCCAGGCGCAGGACGATTGGCGCGCACAGCGTTTCGATGCGGTGCCTGGCGAGACCGAGTTCATTCCGCTGCCCTGATCCGAGCGCCAGGCAGCCTGAACGGGGCGATCCTGGCGTGCAAGCGCACGCTTGGGCTGCTCAGAACCTGAAGCTTGCACGCCCTGTCTGGCCCACGGCGAGCACATGCTCGATGCCACTGACGACGATGGCATTCATGCCGAAGGTGGCCGCACCCTCGACGCGCGCATCGGCGCGGTAGCCGGCCAGCGTGTCGCCGACCTCGAAGCCCTGGATACCCGTGTCCGGGTCCACGCCGGGGATGGTGCAGCGTGCGCAGGGCTTGACCAGCTTCAACTGCACCGCGCCTTGCGCTGTGTCGATGTCGAGCGTGTCGATATGGTCCTCGTCGTGCGCATCGATGCCGTCGAGCACGATGTTCGGGCGGAAGCGCCGCATCTCCACCGCGCCCGAGCCTTGCAGCGCAAGCCGGCGGTTCAGTTCGGCGAGCGAGGCGGTCGAGGTGACGAGCAGCGCGAAGCCGTCGGCAAAGGCCGTCTGCGCCTGCGTCGCACCGGTCCAGCGCTGATCGGATAACCGGCGGTGTGCGGGGTCGAAGCGCACCAGGCGCAGGCGTTGCCCGAGGAAATCGCTGAACCACTGCGACGCCAGCGCTCCCATGTCGAAGGCCTGGACCCAATCGTCCCAGACACGCACGCGCGTCGCTTCCTCCGCGCGGTCCAGCGCCACGTGCAGCGCCAGCATGCCCGGTGCACGCAACACCATGTCGTCGGTGCGCAAGGTGGGCTGGATCAGCGCCATGCGCGGCAGCTGGCGCTGGCTGACAAACTCGCCCTGTTCGTCCACCAGCATCCAGGCGCGGTCCAGTTCCAGCCCGGTCTCGATCAGCAGGGCGCTGCCCACGGCGATGCCGGCGCAGGATTTCACCGGATGCACGAACAGCGCCTGCAGCCTGAAGTTCAGGTCGCTCATGTCGCGGAGGCGGTGGCTTCTATGCGGCGCATGGGCGCGCATTGTGCACGGGGCGGCTGCCTACAATCGGCGCATGAGCAAAGTCGATGTGTGCGTGCGTGGCGCCGGGCCGGTGGGCGCGTGCCTGGCCCTGGCCCTGTCGCGGCAGGGCCTGTCGGTGGCGCTGCAGGCTGCCGCCGCCGGCGCGGCAGGCGCCGGCGCGCAGGTTCGCGCCGACGTGCGTGCCTTTGCGTTGAATGCGAGCTCCGTGGCGCTGTTGCGCGAACTGAAAGTGTGGGACGCCTTGCCCGACGATGCCCGCTGCGCCGTGTACGACATGCACGTCGAGGGCGATGCCGGCGCCAGTGTGCTGGAGTTCTCCGCCTGGTCGCAGGGCGTCGAGGCCTTGGCCTGGATCGTCGATGCCGCCGAACTGCAGCGTGTGCTCGATGCGGCCCTGTCCTTTGCACCGCACGTGCGGCGCGTCGGCGATGGGCCGGTGCGCGCGGCACTGCTGGCGTTGGCCGAAGGCAAGGCGTCGGCCACGCGCGAAGCGCTGGGCGTGGCCATGCCCGTGCAGCGCTACGAGCAGTGCGCCGTGGCGGCACGGCTGCAGTCCGACACCGTGCATGCCGGGGTCGCGCGGCAGTGGTTCCGCTCGCCCGACGTGCTCGCGCTGCTGCCTTTTCATCGCCCGCTGCCTGAGCAGTCCTATGCGTTGGTGTGGTCGGTGCCCGACGCGCGTGCCGACGCGCTGATGGCCATGGATGCCGCGAGCTTCGAGCGCGCCTTGGGCGATGCCACGGGCGGCGCCGCCGGCAGCTTGAGCCTGAGCGGCGAACGCGCGCGCTGGCCGCTGACCCTGGCGCGCGCCGAGCAGGTGTGCGCCAGCGGCTGGGTCCTGCTGGGCGATGCAGCGCACGTCGTGCATCCGCTGGCCGGCCAGGGGCTGAACCTGGGCCTGGGCGACGTGCGCGCGCTGGCGCGAGTCATCGAAGATCGCGAATCCTGGCGCGAACTGGGCGACGAGCGCCTGCTGCAGCGCTATGCGCGTGCACGCGCCGCGCCCACCCGCGCCATGGGCCAGCTGACCGACGGGCTGCTGCAGCTTTTTGCCAGCCAGACGCCGGCGGTGCGGGAACTTCGCAACCGTGGCCTGAGTCTTGTCAACAACCTGCCGCCGCTGAAGCGCCTGCTGGCGTCATTCGCCCTCGATTCCTGAAGGAAACATCATGTCATTCGTTCGTCGACTGCTGCCCCTGCTGTGCGCAGCGCTGTTCGCTGCCAATGCCGCGTGGGCGCAGGACGCGGTCATCCGCAAGAACCTGGCCGAGCGCTTGCCGCAGTTCCCGAAGATCGACGAGATCAGCAAGACGCCGATCCCGGGCATTTACGAGGTGCGCATCGGCAATGAGGTCATGTATTCCGACGAGCAGGGCAACTACCTGATCCAGGGCAACCTGATCGACACCAAGGCCCGCGTCGACTTGACCGAGGCGCGCCTGGCCAAGCTCACCGCGATCGACTTTGCCAGCCTGCCGCTGAAGGACGCGGTGGTCATCAAGCAGGGCAACGGCACGCGTCGCATGGTCGTGTTCGGCGATCCGAACTGCGGTTACTGCAAGCGCTTCGAGCGCGACCTGGCCAAGCTGCAGGACGTGACGATCTACACCTTCCTGTTCCCGATCCTCGGCCCCGACTCCACCGCCAAGTCCAAGGACATCTGGTGTGCGCAGGACAGCGCCAAGGCCTGGCGCAGCTGGATGGTCGATGGCGTGACACCGCCCAAGAGCATGGGCAAGTGCGACACCGCGGCGCTGGAGCGCAATGTCGAACTCGGCAAGAAGCACCGTGTGCAGGGCACGCCCGCCGTGGTGTTTGAAGACGGCACGCGCGTGCCCGGCGCCATGCAATTGGAGCAGCTGGAAAAGAACCTGGCGACAGCCAGCAAGAAGGGTTGAGAGTGGACGCGGGGCGGCGCTCGCGCGCCCTACGCCATCATCGGAGCGGCGGCAGGGCACGGCGACAATGCCGTCCATGATCGAATACGAGATCGAGCCTGCCGAGCCGCACGCGCACCTGTTTCGCATTACCGTCAAGGTCCCGCGCCCGGCGACACAGCAGCGCATCAGCCTGCCGGTGTGGATCCCTGGCAGCTACTTGGTGCGCGAGTTTGCCCGCCACCTGTCGCGCTCTGCAGGCGCAACAGGGCACGCGCCAATGCCGTGTCGAGCCGCTGGACAAATGCAGCTGGGTGGTGCACACCGAAGGCAAGGCGGCGCTGCGCTTGAGTTACGAGATCTATGCCTTCGATGCGTCGGTGCGTGCCGCCTTTCTGGACACGCGTCGTGGTTTCTTCAACGGCACCAGCGTGTTCCTGCGCGTCGAGGGCCGTGAGCAGGAACCGCACCGATTGCGCATCGGTGCGCTGCCGGCCGGCTGGCAGGTCGCCACGGCCATGCCGGCGACAGCGCGCAAGCACGAGTACCTGTGTGCCGACTACGACGAACTCGTCGATCACCCGGTCGAGCTGGGGCGCTTCTGGCGTGGTGAGTTCCAGGTGCGCGGCGTGCCCCATGAGTTGGTCGTGGCAGGCGCCTGGCCGTCCTTCGACGGGGAGCGTCTGTTGTCCGACGCGCGCCGCATCTGCGAGACGCAGGTCAGCTTCTGGCACGGCCGCGGCAAGCCGCCGATGCCGCGCTATGTGTTTCTGTTGAACGCGGTGGACGACGGTTACGGCGGCCTCGAGCATCGCGCCAGCACCGCGCTGATCGGCGCGCGCCGGCACCTGCCGCGCCAGGGCGTGACAGAGGCGACGGACGGCTACGTCACGCTGCTCGGATTGATCTCGCACGAGTACTTCCACGTCTGGAACGTCAAGCGGCTGAAGCCGCGCGAATTTGCCAGCATCGATTTCGGGCGCGAGAACTACACCCGGCTGCTGTGGTTCTTCGAAGGCTTCACCTCCTACTACGACGACCTGCTGCTGCTGCGGGCCGGGCTGATCGATGCGCCGCGTTACCTGCGCCTGCTCGGCAAGACGCTGAACGGCGTGCTGGCCACGCCCGGGCGCAAGCTGCAAAGCGTGGCCGAGGCCAGTTTCGACGCCTGGATCAAGTACTACCGCGGCGACGAGAACACGCCCAACGCCACCATCAGCTACTACACCAAGGGCAGCCTCGTGGCGTTGGCGCTGGATCTGAGCCTGCGCGCCGGCGGCCACGGCAACCTGGACCAGGTGATGTGCGCCTTGTGGACACGCTCGGCCGGCGGGCCGATCGACGAGCAGGACATAACGCAGGTCCTGCAGCAGGTGGCCGGCCGCTCGATGGCGCGCGAACTCAACGACTGGGTGCACGGCACCGGTGAGTTGCCGCTGCCGCCGTTGTTGGCGCAAGCGGGTGTGCAGGTGCGACACGAGCCGGCCGACCTGGCAAGCGAACTCGGCCTGCGCATCAGCGAAGGCGCGCTCACCGGCATCCACGTGAAGACGGTGCATCGGGGCAGCGCTGCCGAGCGCGCGGGTGTTGCGGCCGGTGACGAACTGCTGGCCATCGACGGCTGGCGCGTGCGCCGGCTGGACGATGCGCGCGGCTGGCTGCAGCCCGGCCAGGCTTTCGAGCTGACCCTGGTGCGAGATCAGCGCCTGCTGGCCTTGTCCGTGCAGCCCGACGCGCCCGCGGCGCAGGGCCTGTCCTTGCGTCTTGCCGACAAACCCACGGCCGCCGCCCTGGCGCTGCGTCGGGAGTGGCTCGGCGTGTGAACAACTGGTCCCCGCGCCGCCGCGTCGCCGTACTGTTGCTGGCGCTGGCGGTGAGCCTGGCGCATTGGTGGCTGGCGCAACTGCTGCCGGATGTGCGCATCGGCGACGGCAGCGCCGAGCGCATGCCCAAGCGCATCGAGGTGGCCTACGTGCGCGAGCTTGCGCAGGCCGCACCACCCGCCGCGGCACCGGTGGTGGTGGCCACACCGCGGCCTGCGCGGCCGAAGAAGCCCGTGCCTGCGAAGCCGGCCGAGGCGGCATCGGCACCGACCCCGGAAATCGCTCCAGCCGAGGAGGACGCTTCGCGCCAGGCTCAAGCTGACTTACCGCCGTTGCCGGCCGAGCCGCCGCCTCGATGAAGCGCTCGCCGCCGCCGCCGCGGCCAGCGCCGCCGACAGCGCAAGTGCAAGTGCGGCCACGAGCGACCCCGCAAGCGCTGCCACGAGCGCAGCTTCTGCAGCCTCTGCCCCAGAGGCTGCCACCGCCTTCGAATGGCCACCGTCGACACGCCTGACCTACTCGCTGGTCGGCAACTATCGTGGCGAGGTCCGAGGCAGCGCCCAAGTGCAGTGGGTGCGTGTGGGCATGCGCTACCAGGTGCACCTGGATGTGTGGATCGGCGCGCAGGCGGCCCCGCTGGTGGGCCGGCGCATGACCAGCGACGGCGACCTCACCGACCAGGGCCTGGTACCGCGGCGCTACGACGAGGAGACGCGCGCGCTGTTTCGCGACCTGCGCCGGCGCACCGTGCTCTTCGACGGCGAGCGCGTGCTGCTGTCCAACGGCAAGAGCCATGAGCGAATGCCCGGCATGCAGGATGCCGCCAGCCAGTTCGTGCAGCTCACCTGGTTGTTCACCACCCAGCCGCAGTTGCTGCAGAGTCGGCCAGCGCATCGAGGTGCCGCTGGCGCTGCCGACCAACGTGGACCGCTGGGCCTACGACGTGGTGGAACGCGTGACGCTGGATACGCCGGTCGGCCGGGTGGATGCCTTCCACCTGAAGCCGCGCCGCGAGCTGCGGCCGAACCGCGATCTGGTGGCCGATGTGTGGTTTGCGCCGACGCTGCAATACCTGCCGGTGCGTCTGCTGATTCGCCAGGACGAAGGCACCTACGTCGACATGCTGCTCGACCGCCTGCCGCAGCAGGCGGCGGCGCCTTCGGCTGCGGGGTCAGCCCCCCGGTGAGCCGAGGATCTTGGCCGCGTAGTCGGCCGCTGCCTTGCCGCCGCGCGCGTTGCCGATGATCGTCTGCGCCGTCTGCACCAGCGGCCGCAACTCATCGGCAGAACGTGTGCGCTCCATCTTGATGGCCAGGGCCTCGGCCATCGGACCGACCAGGTCGGTGAACAGGCGCACGGCCTGCGAGCGCGTGGTCTCGAAACTCTGCGCGGGCGCGGCGCTGGGCGCTGCATTCGCGGAGGGGCTTGCGGCACCTGTTGGCGCAACGTTCGCCGGCAAACGCGGCGCTGCGGCAGCTTGCGCCGGTGCGGCCATGCGTGTTGCGGGCGCATCCTGGGTGATGGCGATGACCTCGATGAAACCCTGATCGCTGAGCAGGCGCATCGTTTCTTCGGGTTGCGACGCGATCAGCTTGTGCATGTCGTCGTCGCTGCGCCGGCCGTCGACCAGGATCAACGCGCTGCGCAGTCGCGGCGAGAGCCGCTGCGCACGCGTCTCGATCTCGGAATGGCCCTTCGCGGTCTTGCGATAAATGGTTGCCATACTGATGTGCTCTGTTCAACCCTGCCGGCTTCGACGGCGCGGTGCAGGCTGTCCCTGGACTGACAGCGAAAGCTTAACCCGCGACAGGGCGCCGTGACCATAGGGCTCACGCCATGGCGTGAGCATTTGGCGCGCGGACCTTTATAGTGTTTGCCGATCTACGGGGGAAAAACATGGCATATCAAGACATCCTGACCGAGCTGCGCGGCGACGGCGCACGGCGCGTGGCATTCATCACATTGAACCGGCCCAAGCAGCTGAATGCACTGAACGACGCGCTGATGGACGAGCTGGGCTCGGCCTTGCTCGGCTTCGACCGCGACGACGGCGTCGGCTGCATCGTCATCACCGGCAGCGACAAGGCCTTTGCGGCCGGTGCCGACATCGGCGCCATGGCCACCATGAGCTACATGCAGGCCTACCAGGGTGACTTCATCACGCGCAACTGGGAGTCGATTCGCCAGGTGCGCAAGCCGGTGATCGCGGCAGTGGCCGGTTTTGCGCTCGGTGGCGGCTGCGAGCTGGCGATGATGTGCGACTTCATCATCGCCGCCGATACGGCGCGCTTCGGCCAGCCGGAGATCAAGCTCGGCATCATTCCCGGTGCGGGCGGCACGCAGCGTTTGCCGCGCGCGGTAGGCAAGAGCAAGGCCATGGACATGGTCCTCACCGCCCGCATGATGGACGCCGCCGAGGCCGAACGCGTCGGCCTGGTGTCGCGCGTGGTGGCTGCCGACAAGCTCATCGACGAAGCCATGGCTGCGGCCACGGCGATCTGCGCGTTGAGCGCGCCCAGCCTGATGATGGCCAAGGAAAGCGTGAATCGCGCCTTCGAAGGCAGCCTGTCGGATGGCGTGAGCTACGAGCGCCGCCTGTTCCACTCGCTCTTCGCCACCGACGATCAGAAGGAAGGCATGGATGCCTTCGTCAACAAGCGCAAGCCGCGATTCTCGAATCGTTGAGAACGCCCGGCGAGCTTACGGCTGCAGCCACTGCGCGCCGCCGGAACCGAAGCCTGCACGGCGGTGGCCGTCGGCGTGCAGTTCGAGCCAGTCGATCGCCTGGACATGCGCCGTGACCACGGCGAAATGGTTGCGCGAGCCGCGCTCGGGTTCGGGTCGGGCCGCCTGCGCCCGGGCGCTGCCGGGGGGCAGCGGCGACAAATAATCCTGCGCGGCCGGCGTGAGTTTCAGCTGTGCCCAGCGCGACGACACCTTCAATCCGCTGGTCTGCACCTCCAGCCTGACGCGCAGGCGCAGCTGCCAGCCGATCTCGGCCGACCAGCACAGCAACGACCCCGTCGGTTGCGCCTGCATCTGCGCCACCTTGGCCGAGCGCGCGTCGGTGAAGAAGATCAGCTCACGCGGCTCGGCCTGCACCTCACGCAGGATGACGGTGCGGGCCTGCGCCGCGCCGTCCGCCACCGTGGAAAGAACCATCGCGCGCCAGGCGTGATCGCGCCGCGTGGCGGCCTGCTGCAACTCCAGCCAGATGCGCGCTTCGATCAGTGGCAGTTCATCGATGCGCGGCTGCATCGTGCTGCTCCCGGCGGGATCAGGCCTCGCGTCGCAAGGCGGGAAAGAGCAGCACGTCGCGGATGCTGGGTGAATCGGTGAGCAGCATCACCAGCCGGTCCAGGCCGATGCCGCAGCCTGCGGTGGGCGGCATGCCGTATTCCAGTGCGCGGATGAAATCGGCGTCGTAGTACATCGCTTCTTCGTCGCCGGCCTCCTTGTTCGCGGCCTGGGACAGGAAGCGCGCCGCCTGGTCCTCGGCATCGTTCAGCTCGGAAAAGCCGTTGGCGACCTCGCGCCCGGTGATGAAGAGCTCGAAGCGCTCGGTGATCGACGGATCGGTGTCCGAGGCACGCGCCAGCGGCGATACCGCCACCGGGTAGTCGACGATGAAGGTCGGCTGCCACAGCTGGTGCTCCACAGCCGCTTCGAACAGGCCGAACTGCAACTCGGGCAGCTTCCAGTGTGCCGGGGCGGCTTCGCCCGCTGCCATGATGCGCTCGCGCAGCAGCGCTTCATCCTGCGTCTGGGCTTCGCTGAGGCCGGCAAAGGCGACCAAGGACTCGCTCACGCTGAAACGCGCGAAAGGTGCGTCCAGGTCGATCGGCTTGCCGGCATAGCTCAACTGCGCCGAGCCAGTGGCCTGGCGCGCGGCATGGCGCAGCACGCCTTCGGTGAAGTCCATCATGTCGCGGTGGTTCCAGTACGCCGCGTAGAACTCCATCATCGTGAACTCGGGGTTGTGCCGCACGGAGATGCCTTCGTTGCGGAAGCTGCGGTTGATCTCGAACACACGCTCGAAACCGCCCACCACCAGCCGCTTCAGGTACAGCTCGGGCGCGATGCGCAGGAACATCTGCTGGTCCAGCGCGTTGTGATGCGTGACGAAGGGCTTGGCATTCGCACCGCCGGGGATCGGGTGCAGCATCGGCGTTTCCACCTCCAGGAAGCCGTGTTCGACCATGTGGTTGCGGATCGAGCTGATGGCCTTGCTGCGCGCCACGAAACGGGCGCGCGCGTGCTCGTCGGTGATCAGGTCGACGTAGCGCTGGCGGTACTTCTGCTCCTGGTCGCTCATGCCGTGGAACTTGTCCGGCAGCGGGCGCAGGCTCTTCGTCAGCAAACGCACCGAGGTGGCCTTGACCGACAGCTCGCCGGTCTTGGTGCGAAAGAGTGTGCCCTCGCAGCCGAGGATGTCGCCCAGATCCCAGTGCTTGAAGGCGGCCAGCACCTCGGCACCGACCAGGTCCTGCGTGATGTACAGCTGGATGCGCCCGTGCGTGTCGCCGAAGGAGCCGTCCTGCAGCGTGGCGAAACAGGCCTTGCCCATCACACGCTTGAGCATCATGCGCCCGGCCACCGCCACCTTCACGGCCAGGGCTTCGAGCTCCTCGTTGGGCAGCTTGCCGTACTTTTGGTGCAACGCGGCCGCGTGGTGGCGCGGCTTGAAGTCGTTGGGGAATGCCACGCCCTGCGCGCGAATCGCGGTCAGCTTGTCGCGCCGTTCGGCGATCAGCTGGTTCGGATCGGTGGCAGGGGCGCTGACATCGGTGGAGGCGTTGGGATTCATGGGGATGCGCGGCAAGAAGCTGCGCTGGATTCTAGGCACTCGTTGGCGAGTTCCTCAGGGCAGGGCGGCGGCCGGCAGCTCGGGGCCGCGGGCCGTCGGCGATAATTGAAGGCCTCTGCTGGCCCGGGCTGCCACCGCTGCAGGGCAGGCGCGGGGCAGTCCAGGCGCCACGGGATCGACCCATCACACACGCCATGCAACTCCGCCGCCCCGCCATCAGCCATCGCAAGTTGCGCTTTGCGTTGGCAGGTTGCGGGCGCATCGCGCAGAACCACTTCGACGCCATTCGCCAGCATGGCGAGCAGGCCGAACTGGTGGCGGTGTGCGACACGGACCCGGCCGCACTCGACGCCGCGGTGCAGAAGACACAAGCGCAGGGCTTCGACTCGCTGACCGCGATGTTGGCTGGCAGCAAGGCCGACTGCGTGGTGCTGTGCACGCCCAGCGGCCTGCACTCGCAGCAGGTCATCGAGGTGGCGGCCGCCGGGCTGGACGTGATGACCGAAAAGCCGATGGCCACGCGCTGGAGCGATGGCCTGGCCATGGTGCGCGCCTGCGACGAGGCGGGTGTGCGCTTGTTCGTGGTCAAGCAGAACCGCCGCAACCGCACCTTGCAGTTGCTCAAGCAGGCGGTGGGCAAGGGCCGCTTCGGGCGCATCCACATGGTCAGCGTCAACGTCTTCTGGTCACGCCCGCAGAGTTATTACGACAGTGCCGATTGGCGTGGCACCTGGGAGTTCGATGGCGGCGCGTTCATGAACCAGGCCAGCCACTACGTCGACCTGCTCGACTGGTTGGTCGGCCCGGTGGAAAGCGTGATGGCCTACACCGGCACGCTGGCGCGCAACATCGAGGTCGAGGATACCGGTGTGGCCGCGCTGAAGTGGCGCAACGGCGCGATGGGCTCGATCAACGTCACCATGCTCACGTATCCCGAAGAACCTGGAAGGCTCGATCACCATCCTGGGCGAAACCGGCAGTGTGCGCATCGGCGGTGTGGCGGTGAATCAGATCGAACATTGGCAGTTCGCCGACACCGACCCGATGGACAGCCAGCTCGACGAGGCCAGCTACCAGACCACCTCGGTCTATGGCTTCGGCCACCCGCTCTACTACGAAGACGTGATTCGCGCGCTGCGCGAAGGCGGCTCGCCGGAGATCGACGGCCGCGAGGGCCTGAAATCGCTGGAGCTGCTGATCGCCATGTACCTGTCGGCGCGCGACGGCAAGCGTGTCAACCTTGCCGCTGGCCTACTGAAGCCGACGACGCAAGATGGGCACGAGCATCCACCCCTCGGCCATCGTCGATGCCGGCGCCGTGCTCGGCGAAGGCTGCCGCGTCTGGCACTTCGTGCACATCAGCGCGGGCGCGCGCATCGGCAAGGCCTGCTCCTTCGGCCAGAACGTCTATGTCGGCAACGACGTGCACATCGGCGACAACGTGAAGATTCAGAACAACGTCTCGGTGTACGACGCGGTCACGCTGGAAGACGATGTCTTCTGCGGCCCGAGCATGGTCTTCACCAATGTCTACAACCCGCGCGCGGCCGTGGCGCGCAAGGACGAATATCGGCGCACGCTCGTGAAGCGCGGCGCCACGCTCGGCGCCAACTGCACGCTGGTCTGCGGCATCACGGTGGGCGAGCACGCCTTCGTCGGCGCCGGCGCGGTGGTCAATCGCGATGTGCCGGATTTCGCCTTGATGCTGGGCGTGCCGGCACGCCAGGCCGGCTGGATGAGCCGCCTCGGCGAACGGTTGCCATTACCGTTGCGTGGCGCTGGTCAGGCGCTGTGCGCCCACACTGGCGACCGCTATGTGCTGGACGGCGCCACATTGAAGCTGCTGCCTGCCTAAACTCAAGGTACTGGAAGCCACCCATGAACGCACCTGAGAAGTTGCCGCCCCTGGCCTTCACCGACCTGAAGGCGCAGTACCTCGCGCTTCACGACAGCATCCACGTCCGCATGCAGCGTGTGCTCGACCATGGCCAGTACATCATGGGCCCGGAGGTCAAGGAGCTCGAAGACAAGCTCGCCGCGTTTGTCGGCACGCGTCATTGCATCAGCGTGGCCAGCGGTACCGAGGCGCTGCTCATCGCCATGATGGCGCTGGACATCGAGCCCGGCGACGAGGTCATCACCACGCCCTTCACCTTTGCCGCCACGGCGGAGATGATCGTGTTGCTCGGCGCCAAGCCGGTGTACGTGGACATCGAGCCCGACACCTGCAACATCGATGCGACGTTGATCGAAGCTCGCATCACGCCGCGCACCCGGGCCATCATGCCCGTCAGCCTGTATGGCCAGGTGGCCGACATGGCGCCCATCAATGCCATTGCGGCGCGCCATGGCCTGGCGGTGATCGAAGACGCGGCGCAGAGTTTTGGCGCCACCTATCAGGGACGGCGTAGTTGCGGCCTGAGCACCTGGGGGGCGACCAGCTTCTTCCCGAGCAAGCCGCTGGGCTGTTATGGCGACGGCGGTGCGCTCTTCACCGACGATCAAACGCTGGCGACCGCGGCGCGCGAGATCCGCGTGCACGGCCAGAGTGCGCGCTACACGCACACGCGTGTGGGTGTTGGCGGCCGGCTCGACACCCTGCAGGCGGCGGTGCTGCTGGCCAAGCTGGAGCGCTTCGACTGGGAGCTGCAGCGCCGGCACGCACTGGGAGCGCGCTACAAGCGGCTGATTGCCGACAGCGGCATACCGGCCGTGCCGCGTGGCGGTGCGCGCCGATCGCGACTGCGTGTGGGCGCAGTACACGCTCAAGGTGGCGCAGCGCAGCGAGGTGCAGCGCGCGCTGGCGGCAGCCGGCATCCCGACCGCCGTGCACTACCCCAAGCCGCTGCACCATCAACCCGCCTATGCGCGCGGGCAGGACCCGACGGCGTGCCCGCACAGCAACCTGGCGGCCGAGCAGGTGTTGAGCCTGCCGATGAGCGCCGACCTGGACGAGCACGACCAGGACCGCGTGGTGCAGGCGCTGGCGGCCGCGTTGCGTTCTCTTGCCTGAGCGCCGTGAGCAAACATCCGGCGATCGAGTCACCGGTTCGCCAAGGCGTCGATTTCGCCGGCCTGTATGACAGCCATCCTGAATACGACGCGCGCCGGCGCGAAGGTTCTTTCGAGCGCGAACAGGTGGCGCTCGAAGTGCAGCACTTCAAGCTGCCGCAGCTGACGGCGCTGCTGGACGGGCCCTGGCCGCAACGCGTGCTGGAAGTCGGCTGCGCCACCGGCGAGCTCATCGCCGCCGTGCCGGCGAGCGCTGGCAGCGTGCGCGTCGGGCTGGATCTTTCAGAACGCAACATCGCGGCCGCGCGCGAGCGTTTCCCGCAGGTCGAGTTCCATGCCGGCGATCTGCGCCGCCTGCGGCATGAGCGCTTCGATGCCGTGATATTGAGCGACGTGCTCGAGCATGTGAGCGACGACACCGCTTTCCTGGCCGAGGCCGCGCGCCTTGCGCCACGGCTGCTGATCAACCTGCCGTTGGAAGACAACTGGCTGAATCGCGGCCGTGTCTACGGGCCGGATGATGTGTCCGGCCACCTGCGCGCCTATTCGCTGGCTCAAGGCCATCGTCTGATCGAGCGCGCCGGGCTGCGGCTGGAACGCTGGCACCAGGTGTGGGTGCACGAGACGCCGCTCGAGGCGCAACGGCGCCAACTGCGCATTCGTCACCACGGCCAGGCCTATGGCGGCGCCTGGCCCGTGCGCCTGGCCAAGCAGGCACTGTTCGGTGCGGCCGCTGCCGTGCGCCCGTTCGGACGCCGCCTGCTCGCGTCCAACCTGTTTGCGCTGGCGTCCAACGACCGCTTCGGTCGCGAGCCTTGACGCTCAAGCGCCAGCTGGCGTGGACCCTGCTGCTGCAGGGTGGTGGCGGTGTCGCGCTGCTGCTGTCCACCGTGTGGCTGGGCAAGGCGCTCGGGCCGGCCCAGCAAGGGCAGTTCAACCAGCTCAAATCGGTCATCGAGTTCGGCGCCACGCTGGCGTCCTTCGGCATGCCGCAGGCGCTGTATGTGCACGCGCAGACCGCCAGGATGGGCTTGCCGGCCGCCCGGCGCCTGGCAGCCTGGGTGGCCTTGACCGGGCTGCCGGTGGGTGTCGTGCTGGCACTGGCCGGGCCGCTGCAGGCGCCCATGCATCTGGTCCTGCCGCTGGCGCTGGCGGTGGGCTTGGCGGCGCTGCATCTGCAGTGGCGCGCACTCACGCTGCTGGCCGACGCCACCTGGCGCTTCAACCTCGTCACGCTGCTGCCGCAATTGCTGCTGCTGCCGCTGGCGGCTGCGGCCGTGGCGCTGGGCGGCCTGACGGCGTCGACGCTGGCCTGGGGCATGGGCGGGGCCTACCTTTGCAGCGTGCTGTGGGCGGCACGGGTGCTGGCCCACGCCCCCACCGCAGGGCCGGCGACAAGCCGCGTTCAATTCACGGACCTGTTCCGTCATGGCGCGGCGACCTGGGTTGCCGCCAGCCTGGGCACGCTGGCGGTGGTGCTGCTGCAGCACGCGGCCCAGGCGCGCGAGGGCGCGGCTGCGCTTGGGCCTGATCAGCCTGGCCTTGCTGCTGGCGCAGCTGCCGTTGACACCCTTGAACTACGCGCTGCCGCTGTTGCTGCGCCACCGTTTGCGCGCCGCACCCGGCGACCGCGTGGCCATGCGCTGGGCATCGCTGTGGCCTGCGCTGCCGATGCTGGCGCTGGCCGCGCTGGCCGGGTGGCTGGGGCAATGGCGCAGCGACCTATGGATGGGCGCCGGCTACGACGGCCTGCATCGGCTGGTCGCCTGGCTGCTGCTGGCCGCCGGTGCCGACGCCGTGCTGCGGCTGCAGGGGGTGCACGCGCAAGCCGAGCGCCGCCCGGGCCACGCGGCGATCAGCGAGGCTGTGCGCGTGGCGGTGTTGGCCGTGGGAGCATTCAGCGGCCTGAAGCTGGGTGCGGCGTCCGGCCTGCTGGCGCTGGCCATGTGGTGGGCCATCGCCGCCTGGATGGCGCTGGCCACGCTGGCCTGGCTGACGCGCGGCGGTGGCGCACGCGCGGCTGGCGGCATCATGAGCCTGCACATCGCCCTGCTGGGTCAGGCCAACTCGGTGCACCTGCAGCGCTGGGCCGTGGCGCTGCACGAGCGCGGGCGCAGGGTCAGTGTCATCACGCAGCAGGCCGCCGAGGCCTTGCCGCTGCCGGCCGACGTCGCGCTGCACGCGCTGCCCTGGCGCGGCGCGGCGGGTTATCTGTTGAATGCCCTGCCGCTGCGCAGATGGCTGCGCGCCCATTCGCCGGATCTGCTGCATGCCCACTACGCCAGCGGCTACGGCAGCACGGCGATGCTCGCGGGCTGGCACCCGACGGCGCTGTCGGTGTGGGGCAGCGATGTCTACGACTTCCCCGAAGAAAGCGCGCTGAAGGGCTGGCTCATCCGGCGCAACCTGCGCTTCGCCGACGCGCTGGCCTCGACCAGCCAGGCCATGGCGGAGCAGGTGCGTCGACTGTGGCCCGGTGCAGGCGAGATCGCCGTGACGCCCTTCGGCGTGGACACGGTGCTCTTTGCGCCAGCTCCCGAGGCGCGGCAGGGCGTGACCATCGGCACCGTCAAGACGCTGGATCACAAGTACGGCATCGACACCTTGTTGTGTGCCTTCGCGGCGCTGCGCGCGCAACTGCCCGATCGTGCTTTGAAACTGCTCATCGTGGGTGATGGCCCGCAGCGCGCGCGCGCTGCACGATCTGGCGGCCCGGCTGGGTTTGGGCGATGCCGTGCAGTGGGCCGGTGCGGTGCCCCATGCGCAGGTCCCGCAATGGCTCAACCGCATGGACATCTACGTCGCGGCCAGCCGCCTGGACAGCGAGAGTTTCGGCGTGGCGGTGGTCGAGGCCATGGCCTGCGGCGTGCCAGTGGTGGTGTCCGATGCCGGGGGCCTGCCCGAGGTGGTGGTGCACGGCGTCAGTGGCCTGGTGGTGCCGCGCGATCAGCCGCAGGCCCTGGCCGCAAGCCTGGCCGAGCTGGTGCTCGACACGGCGTTGCGACAGCGCCTGGCCGCGGCGGGGCTGACACGCGCGACGAACGCCTTCGCCTGGCCGCTTTGCGTGGACCGCATGCTGGCTTTCCAGGACGGTGTCGTCGAACGCTGGAATGCCGACGCTGGGCGGGCATGAACATTCTGCTCATCAACCACTATGCCGGCAGCCCGGCGCTGGGCATGGAGTTCCGGCCCTACTACCTGGCGCGCGAGTGGGTGCGTGCCGGCCATCGGGTGCAGGTGCTGGCCGCGGACTTTTCGCATGTGCGTGCGCGTCAGCCGAATGCGGGCGACGAGCTCATCGATGGCGTGCACTATCGTTGGTACGCCACGCCGCGCTACCACGGCAATGGGCTGGGGCGAGCGCGCAACATCTGGGCCTTCCTGCGCGCCGTGTGGAGCGACACACGGCGGCTTCAATCCGAGTTCCACGCTGACGTGGTCATTGCCTCCAGCACCTACCCGATGGACATCTGGGTGGCGCGGCGCCTGGCGCGCCGCGTCGATGCGCAAGCTGCAGCGGCCGCGCCGGCCAAGCTGGTGTACGAGGTGCACGACCTGTGGCCGCTGAGCCCGATCGAGCTGTCGGGCATGTCGCGCCGGCATCCGTTCATCCAACTGGTGCAAGCGGCCGAGGATGCGGCCTACCGCGACGCCGACGTGGTGGTGTCGATGCTGCCCAAGGTGCATGCGCACATGGCCTCGCGCGGGCTGGACTTGAGCAAGCTGCACGTCGTGCCCAACGGCATCGCGCTGGACGATTGGCAGGCCGAGCCGCCGCCGTTGCGCGAAGACGTGGCACGTGCGCTGGTGGCCGCGCGCGAGGCGGGACGCATGGTGGTCGGTTATGCCGGCTCGATGGGCTTGCCCAACGCGCTGGACGCACTGCTCGACGCAGCCGCACTGCTGCGCGGCGTGGCGCTGCAGTTCGTGCTGGTCGGTGACGGGCATGAAAAGGCGCGGCTGGCGCGACGCGTGGCCGACGAGCGGCTGGACAACGTCACGCTGCTGCCGCCTGTGCCCAAGGCGCAGATTCCAGCGTTGCTGGCGGCCATCGACATTGCCTACATCGGCTGGCAGCCGATGCCGATCTACCGCTTCGGCATTGCGCCGAACAAGCTGATGGACTACATGATGGCCGGCGTGCCGGTGCTGCATTCGGTGGATGCCGGCAACGACCCGGTGGCCGAAGCCGGCTGCGGCCTGACGGTGGCGCCCGAAGCGCCGGCCGCTGCCGCCGCCGGGCTGCGCCAACTGGCGGCGCTGAGCGTCGAAGAAAGGCGCGCCATGGGTGAGCGCGGGCGGAAGTTCGTGCGCGCGCATCACAGCTACGCGGTGCTGGCACCGCGTTTCATCGAGGCGATTGAATGAAGGCCTCGCGCGACGGCGATGAAGGCGGCAACCACGACAGCGACCGCGTCGATGTGGGTGCCGGCGACGGCCAGATCGCGCGCGAATCGCAGGCTGTGGTGGCCCGCTATGCGCGGCGACACGTGGATGACCGCTACAGCATGCTGCGCCCCGACGTGTGGCAATCGGTGCAGGAGCGGCAGCGCGCCATGCTGAGGCTGTTTGCGAGTGCCGGCCTGCTCGACTTGTCGGCGCTGCATTTGCTTGAAGTGGGTTGCGGCAGCGGCGGTAATCTGCTCGAACTGTTGCGCCTGGGTTTTTCGCCGGCGCGCCTGAGTGGCATCGAACTGCTGCCCGAGCGGCTCGCCTCGGCGCGAGAAGTCCTGCCCGCCAGCTTGGCGTTGCATGCGGGAGACGCGCTGCATGCGCCGGTGGCGCCGGCGTCGCTCGACATCGTCTTCGTCTCGACCGTGTTCTCCTCGCTGCTCGACGATGCCTACCAGCAGCGCCTGGCCGGCGCTATGTGGCAATGGGTACGGCCTGGCGGCGCGGTGCTGTGGTACGACTTCACGGTAAACAACCCGCGCAACGCCGACGTGCGTGGCGTCCCGCTGCGGCGCGTGCGCGAACTTTTCCCAGGCGGCGCGATCGTGCCTCGCCGCATTACGCTGGCGCCGCCTTTGGCGCGCGCGGTGACGCGCCTGCATCCGGCCTTGTACGGATGGCTCAACCTGCTGCCGCCGGCGCGCACGCATGTGCTGGCCTGGATCGGCAAGCCGGCTGCGGCGCCTGCAGATTAGCAGCACGGCTGCATGGGCCGATGCTCAGCGCAGCGAAGCCCCGCCCGGTAGAATCTGTGCATCGATGCATCACCGCATCAAACCGGAAGCATGCCATGCGTACCACCCTCGACATCGACGACGACCTGCTGGCCGCAGCGAAGGAAATCGCCCGCCGGGAGCGTCGCACCGCCGGGGAGGTGGTGTCGAGCATGTTGCGACAGTCGCTCACGGGCGCAGTCGAAGCGCCGTACCCGGCGCGAAGGCGACGTGCCGGCGTGGCCGGGTTTGTTCCGTTCCCCGCGAGACCTGGGGTGGTGGTGACGAACGAGTTGGTGAATCGGCTGCGCGAGGAAGAAGGCGTTTAGGTCCAGGCATGCGCGCGCTGCTCGATGTGAACGTGCTGGTGGCCTTGCTCGATGCCACGCACGTGCACCACCGCGTGGCGTCCGACTGGCTGGCGAGGCATCTGCGCTCGGGCTGGGCCTCGTGCCCGATGACGCAAAACGGCTGCCTGCGCATTCTGTCCCTGCCGTCCTATCCCAACAGCCAGCCGCCAGCGATCGTGGCGGAGCGTCTGGGACGCGCCCTTGGCGATGCCAGTCATGCCTTCTGGCCCGATGCTTTCAGCCTGCTTGAGCGTGGCCGCGTGCGTTGGGATCGCGTGCTGGGTGCGCGTCAGATCACCGACGCTTACCTGCTTGCGCTGGCCACCCAGCAGGGCGGACGGCTGGTCACGCTCGATCGTGGCATCTCGGTCGATGCGATAGATGGCGCTGCACCGCGCAATCTGGTGACGCTGGGCTGAGCTCGATCATGACCCAGCCCTTCCTGCCCTTCGCGCTGCCCGACATCGGCGAAGAAGAAATCGCCGAGGTGGTCGACACGCTCAAGTCCGGCTGGGTCACCACGGGGCCGAAGGCCAAGCGCTTCGAGACTGATTTCAGCGCCTTCCTTGGCGATACGTCGCTGCATTCGATCGCCGTCAACTCCGCCACCGCCGGGCTGCACCTGGCGCTCGAAGCGCTTGGGCATCGGCCCGGGCGACGAGGTCATCACCACCACGCACACCTTCACCGCCACCGCCGAAGTGGTGCGCTACCTGGGCGCCGACGTGCGTCTGGTGGACATCGATCCGGCCACGCTGAACATCGACCCGGCCTGCGTCGAAGCCGCGATCACGCCGCGCACCAAAGCCATCGTGCCGGTGCACTTTGGCGGGCTGGCGGCCGACATGGCGGCGATCCTGGAGATCGCGCGCCGGCATGGCTTGAAGGTGGTGGAAGACGCCGCGCATGCGCTGCCCACCACCTGCGGCGGGCAGTTGATCGGCACGCTGGGCAGCGATGCCACGGTGTTCAGCTTCTACGCCAACAAGACCATCACCACGGGGGAGGGCGGCATGCTGGTGACGCGCGATGCCGACGCTCGCCCAGCGCGCCCGCGTGATGCGCCTGCACGGCATGAACCGCGACGCATTCGACCGCTTCACCGCCAAGGTGCCGAGCTGGTACTACGAGGTCATCGCGCCGGGCTTCAAGTACAACCTCACCGACATCGCCGCCGCCCTGGGCCTTCAGCAGTTGAAGAAGGCCGACGCCTTCCAGCGCACACGGCAGCGCATCGCGGCGATGTACGACGCGGCCTTTGCCGGGCTGCCCCTGATCACGCCGCCCCAGCCCGCGCCGGGCGACCGTCACGCCTGGCACCTGTACGTGCTGCGCCTGGACGATGCAGCGCCGGTGGCGCGCGACCGCTTCATCGAGCGGCTGTTCGATGCCGGCATCGGCTGCAGCGTGCACTACATCCCGCTGCACCTGCACCCGTACTGGCGCGAGCGCTACGCGCTGACGCCGGATCAGTTCCCGCATTCGCAGAAGGCCTACGAGCGCATGCTCAGCTTGCCGCTGTACACACGCATGAGCGATGCGGACGTGCAGCGTGTGGTGGACGCGGTGCGCGACGCCTTGGCACCCTGACGCCATCGGCCCATGGCCAAGCGTGTATCTGACAAGCCCATGTTCGGCAAGCGTGTGTTGGGCAAGCGCATCTTCGACCTGCTCGGCGCCGGCCTGGCCTTGCTGCTGCTGTCGCCCTTGATGCTGGGCATCGCCGCTGTGGATCAAGCTCGATTCGCGCGGGCCGGTGTTCTTCCGTCAGCAGCGTGTGGGACGCCACGGCGTGCTGTTTCGACATCCACAAGTTCCGCAGCATGGTGCCCGACGCGCCGCAGCGCGGCCTGGCGCTGACGGTGGGCGACGATGCGCGCATCACCCGCGCCGGGCGCTGGCTGCGGCGCACGCGGCTGGACGAGCTGCCGCAGTTCATCGACGTGATCGTCGGCGACATGAGCCTGGTCGGGCCGCGGCCCGAGGTGCCGCAGTACGTGGCGCACTATCCGCCGGCCCTGCGCGAGCGCGCGCTGTCGGTGCGCCCGGGCATCACCAGCCCTGCGGCGCTGATGTTCCTCGACGAGAGCGAGTTGTTGGCCCGATCTGCCGACCCCGAGCGCGAGTACATCGAGGTCATCCTGCCGCGCAAGCTGCAGTGCGCGGCGGACTATGCCGAGCGGGCCACGCTGCGCTCCGACTTCGGCGTGCTCATGCAGACGCTGCGCACCTTGATCGCGCGCTGAAAGCAGGCGATGGCTGATCCGACCGAAACCACGCCGCTCAGCATCTGGCATCGCCTGGACCTGGGCCTGGCGCGCCTGCGCCCGCAGCGCGAGCCGTTGTCGCTGGTGGTCGATGCGCTGGTCATTGCCGCCTGCTGGCACATCACCTACCTGTTCCGCCTGGGCTTCGAGCGCTGGTCCACGGCGCGGCCCGGCTACGACACCTGGGTCATGCTGGGCGTGGTGGCGATCTACCTGGTTGTGTTCAAGGCCTTGCGCGTGCCGCAAAGCATGTGGCGCTTTTCGGGTTTTGGTGAGGTCAAGCGACTGACGCTGGCGTGCGCACTCGCCGGCGTGGTCAGCGCCGCGGTGGTGATGAGCCTGGGCCTGGCGAAGGTGCCGCGCGCGGTGCTGGCGCTGCACCCCGTGGTCACGCTGATGGGTGTGTGCGTGGTGCGCATCGCCTACCGCATGCTGTACGAACACGCCCGTTCGCGCATCACCGGCGGCAGTGCCGAAATCCGCCGCGCACTCGTGCTGGGTGCGGGCGAGGCGGCCAAGTGGCTGCTCGCCGGCATCCACCAGCAGGGCTGGACGGTGCTGGGTTTGCTCGACGACGATCCGGCCAAGCAGCACGCCCGCATTGCCGGCGTGCCGGTGCTGGGCACGCTGGAGGCGGTGCGCGATGCGAGCGTGCGTGGCGCGGCCACGCACATCGTCATTGCCTTGCCCTCGGCCAAGCCGGCGCAGCGGCGCCGCGCGCTCGAACTGGCCGCCGCCACCGGCCTGCCGGTGCTGACGGTGCCGAGCGCGGCCGAGCTGGCCGACCCGCAGCGGCGCAACCAGCGTGTGCGCGACATCGAGCCCGACGACCTGCTGGGCCGCGAGCCGGTGCAGCTGGACGAAGCCGGCATCGAACACACGCTGCGCGGCAAGACCGTGCTCATCACCGGCGCCGGCGGCAGCATCGGCGCGGAGCTGTGCCGGCAGGTGGCACGCTTCAGCCCGCTGCGGCTGGTGCTGTACGAGCTGAGCGAGTTCAACCTCTACAGCATCGAACAGGAGCTGAGCGAGCGCTTCCCGCAGCTGCCGCTGGTGCGGCTGATCGGCGACGTGAAGGACTTGAGCCACCTGCGCCAGACCTTCCAGAAGTGGCGCCGCAGGTGGTGTTCCACGCGGCCGCCTTCAAGCATGTGCCGCTGATGGAAGAAGACAACGCCTGGGCCGCGCTGCGCAACAACACGCTGGGCACGCAGCACGCGGCGCTGGCGGCGGCGGAGAGCGGCGTCGAACGCTTCGTGCTCATCAGCACCGACAAGGCCGTGAACCCGACCAACGTGATGGGCGCGACCAAGCGTGCGGCCGAAATGATCGTCAGTGCCATGGCCACGCAGTACCCGCGCACGAAGTTCATGGCCGTGCGCTTCGGCAACGTGCTGGGCTCAAGCGGCAGCGTGATCCCGAAGTTCAAGGAGCAGATCGAGCGCGGCGGGCCGGTGACGGTGACGCACCCCGACATCATTCGCTACTTCATGACCATCCCCGAGGCCGCGCGCCTGGTGCTGCAGGCGGCGGCCATCGGCGCATCGGGGCAGGTGCTGGTGCTGGACATGGGCGAGCCGGTGAAGATCGTCGATCTGGCGCGCGACCTGATCCGCCTGTCCGGCCATGCGCCGGACGAGATCGCGATCGAGTTCTCCGGGCTGCGGCCGGGCGAGAAGCTCTTTGAAGAGCTGTTGGCGGACGACGATTCGACGCTGCCCACCGCGGTGCCGCGCCTGCGCATCGCGCGGCTCGATACGCAGG
>CAVURQ010000030.1:0-155276 GCA_963743935.1 uncultured beta proteobacterium
TCGACCCGCAGGCACAGCGGCTGCTGAAGGCCTCGACCGACTTCGTCGCCAGCCAGAAGCAGTTCAGCGTCGACACCCGCAACACGCTCGAGGTGGTGCTTGAACTCGGGACAGAAGATCGAGTTCAACCACACGGCCCGCCAGTCGGTGCAGCGGCCGAACAAGCTGCGCGCCGAGCGCACCGGCGATCTGGTCGAGCAGCTGTTCGTCTACGACGGTCAAGTCGCTGACGCTGTACAACCCGGCAGGACAAGGCCTACGCGCAGGTGGCTGCGCCCGACACGCTCGAGGGCATGCTCGACTTCGCGCGCACGTCGCTCGACATCGTCGCGCCGGCCGGCGACCTGCTCTACAAGAACGCCTACGACATCCTGATGGACGGCGTGACCGAGGGCTTCGTCGTCGGCAAGGCGGTGATCGAGGGCGTGCGCTGCGACCACCTCGCGTTCCGCGCGCCGCACGTCGACTGGCAGATCTGGATCCAGGAGGGCGCGCAGCCGCTGCCGCGCCGGATGGTGATCACGACGCGCGACCTGCCCAACGCGCCGCAGTTCGCGGTCACCGTGACGAAGTGGAACCTCCAGCCGAGGTTCGACGCGCAGACCTTCGGCTTCACGCCGCCGGCCGGCGCGACAGAAGGTCGAGTTTCTGCCGCGCTGAGCGCAGGAGCGTCAACCATGAGACCAACCGCATCGTGAAGGCGCTCGTCCTCGCCGCGGCACGTGCCGCTGCCTGGACTGGCCGAGCCGTCGACCGACGGATCGTTCGGCTTGACCTCGTGCGCGAGGCCCAGGCCGTCGTCGGTGCGCCCCTCACGCCGGTGTCGGTGGCGGGCGTCGCGCGCCGCACGCACGCCGCGTCGTGGTGGAGACGCAGCGCCGCGACGGCAGCCCCTCCGCGACGGCCAGCAGCAGCAGGCGACCGCGCAGCAGCAGGCCGACGGCCCAGCAGCAAGCCGCCACCGCGCAGCAGCAGGCGGCGGTGGCGCAGCAGCAGGCCGGCGCGCCACCCGCGATCGGCACCGTGGTCACGGCCTTGCCGGCCGGCTGCGTGCAGGTGACGGAGGGCGGCGTCGCGTACCAGCAGTGCGGGACCGTCCAGTATCGGCCCGCTTCCAGGGCAAGCACCCTCGTTTACGTGGTCGTCACATGACCCGGGGCGGGGCGACCCATCGATCGAGCGACCATGAAGCGCTGCACTGGCGGCTCGTCGGATCGCCATCGCCGTGGGCGTGCTGCTTGGCGTCTGGCACGGCCGCGGCACCGCGACCCGGGCCTTGGCGTCGGTGCGCCGGGGCCGGGCGTGCCCTGGAGTCGGTGCCCGGGCTCGGGTGCGGGACCCAGGCCTCAACCAGCCCGGCCGCGTCGGCAACGTCGGCGTGGGCGCACCGGGTGTCGGGGTCGCGCCCGGCGTCGGAGTCGGTGCACCCGGCGTCGGCGTGGTCGATCCGGGCATCAACCAGCCCGGCGTCGCGGGCAACGTCGGCGGCGTCGCGCGCCGCACGGTGCGGCGCTGATGCAAGTTCTGTCAGTTTGCGGAGTGATGGAATGAAACGAGTGCTTCATCTGGCCGCGCTCGTTGCTGCTGCGTTGGCCTTTGGTTCAGTGGCTGCGCAACAGGTCACCGGCACCCTGGGCTCGCCCAGCGCCACGACGACGGTGCCCAACACCCAGCTGCCGCCGCCCACCCCGAAGTTCGGCGGCGTCATCAAGGACGGCGCGCTGCAATCCAAGCCCTGGTGGGCGCCGCGCGTGATGCCGCCCAAGGACGCGCCGAACGTGCTGCTGATCATCACCGACGACGCCGGCTTCGGCGTGCCCAGCACCTTCGGCGGCGTGATCCCGACGCCGACGATGGACCGCCTGGCCAAGGAAGGCCTGCGCTACAACCGCATGTTCTCGACCGCGCTGTGCTCGCCCACGCGCGCCGCGCTGATCACCGGGCGCAACCACCATTCGGCCGGCTTCGGCGTGATCTCCGAGCAGTCCACCGGCTTCCCCGGCTACAACAGCATCATCGGCCGCGACAAGGCCACCATCGGCCGCATGCTGGTCGACAACGGCTACAGCACCGCCTGGTTCGGCAAGGACCACAACGCGCCGGCCTTCGCCGCCAGCCAGGTCGGGCCCTTCGACCAGTGGCCCATCGGCATGGGCTTCGAGTACTTCTACGGCTTCGTCGGCGGCGACGCCAACCAGTGGCAGCCGAACCTGTTCCGCAACACCACGCAGATCTTTCCGTTCCAGGGCAAGCCGCCGGCAGCTGGAACCTGATCACGGCGATGGCCGACGACGCCATCGACTACATGACGCGCATGCACCAGACCGACCCGTCCAAGCCGGTCTTCATCAAGTACGCGCCCGGCGCCACGCATGCGCCGCACCACCCGACCAAGGAATGGGTGGACAAGATCGCCGCGATGAAGCTGTTCGACGGCGGCTACGAGAAGCTGCGCGAGACGATCTTCGAGAACCAGAAGCGGCTGGGCGTGATCCCGCAGGACACGAAGCTCGGGCCCTGGCCGAGCCAGATGCTCAAGCCCTGGGAGCAACTGACGGCCGAGGAGAAGAAGCTCTTCATCCGCCAGGTGGAGATCTTCGCCGCCTATGCCGCGTACAGCGACCACGAGATCGGCCGCGTGGTCCAGCACTTCCAGGACCTGGGCAAGCTGGACAACACGCTGATCATCTACATCAACGGCGACAACGGCACCAGCGCCGAAGGCGGCCCGAACGGCACACCCAACGAGGTGGCCTTCTTCAACGGCGTGCAGGTCCCCGTGGACGTGCAGATGAAGTTCTACGACGTCTGGGGCACGGAGGCGACCTACAACCACATGTCGGCCGGCTGGTCGTGGGCCTTCGACACGCCGTTCTCGTGGTTCAAGCAGAACGCCTCGGCACTGGGCGGCGTGAACCAGAACATGGTGGTGTCGTGGCCGGCACGCATCAAGGACAAGGGCGGCCTGCGCGAGCAGTTCACGCATGTCATCGACGTCGTGCCGACGATCCTGGAGGCCGCCGGCATCAAGGCACCGCTGGCGGTCGACGGCATCAAGCAGGCGCCGATCGAAGGCACCAGCTTCGCCTACACCTTCGACGCCAAGAACGCCAAGGCGCCGACGCGGCACAAGACGCAGTACTTCGAGATGATGGGCCAGTGGGCGCTGTACGACGAAGGCTGGTTCCTGAGCACCAAGGTGAACCGCGCGCCGTGGGACGCCTTCGGCCCGGCCAACCCCGACCCGCTGAACAAGCAGGTGCTGGAGCTGTACAACCTGAACAAGGATTTCAGCCAGACGCAGGATCTGGCGGCGCAGTACCCGGGCAAGGTCAAGGAGCTGAAAGCCAAGTTCATCGCCGAGGCCAAGAAGCACCAGGTCTTTCCGCTGGACGCGTCGGTGGCGGCGCGCATCGTCGCACCGCGGCCGAACATCACCGCCGGGCGCAACGAGTTCGTCTACACGCGGCCGATGGTCGGGCTGCCGCAGGGCGACTCGCCCTTCATCCTGAACTCTTCCTACACCATCACGGCCGACATCGAGGTGCCGCAAGGCGGTGCCGAAGGCATGATGCTGACCTCGGGCGGGCGCTTCGGCGGCTACGGCTTCTACCTGCTGAAGGGCAAGCCTGTGTTCCTGTGGAACCTGGTCGACCTGGAGCGGCTGAAGTGGGAAGGCAGCGAAGCGCTGGCACCAGGCCGGCACACGGTGGAGTTCGACTTCAAGTACGACGGCCTGGGCGCCGGCACCTTGGCCTTCAATGATTTCAGCGGCATCGGCCGTCCGGGCACCGGCACGCTGAAGGTCGATGGCAAGGTGGTCGACACCAAGCCGATGCCAAAGACACTGCCGATGATCCTGCAGTGGGACGAGAGCTTCGACATCGCCTCCGACACGCTGACCGGCGTGAACGACGCCGACTACCAGCCGCCCTTTGCGCTGACCGCGAAGCTGAACAAGCTGACGGTCAAGATCGACCGGCCACAGCTGTCGAAGGCCGATATTGCGAAGTTCGAAGCCGCGATGAAGGCCAAGGCGTTGCGAGACTGATCGCCGCGGCCTGACGTCACGGCGTGCAACAGGAGGCAGAATGCTCCACCGGCCCCGAAGAGGTTCAACAAGAGGAGACATCAGGATGAACCCCCAGCAAAACAAGCGTTTCGCCGCCCCACTCATGGCCCTGGCCATGGCCGGCGCCGCGCCCTTGACCGCACAGGCGCAGGCCGGCGCCTGGCAATTCGAAGCCTCGATCTACGGCTGGTTTCCGGCCGTCAGCGGGGCCACCTCGTTCCCGCCCAACGGCGGCGGGCCGAGCATCGATGTCAGCATGGGTGACGTCCTGGACGCGCTGAAGTTCACCTTCATGGGCACCCTGGAGGCGCGCCAGGGCCAATGGGGCGTGTGGACCGATCTGGTCTACGCCGACTTTGGCGCGACGAAAAACGGCACACGCGACCTCAGCATTGCCGGGCGGCCCCTGCCCGGGGGCATCAACGCCAACCTGCAGCTCGACCTGAAATCATGGATCTGGACGGTGGCCGGCATCTACAACCTCAAGTCCGACGCCGGGGGCAACACGGACCTGCTGTTCGGCGTGCGCATGCTGGACCTGACGAATGACTTGAGCTGGCGCTTCAGCGGCACCGGGCCCGGCAACTTCCCGCCGCTGACCGGCTCGAAGGAAGTGTCGGAAACCAACTGGGACGGCATCGTCGGGCTGAAGGGCCGCGCCATGATCGGCGATGATCGCAAGTGGTTCATCCCCTACTACGCGGATGTGGGCACCGGCCAGTCGAAGCTCACCTGGCAGATCAACGCCGGCGTGGGTTACCAGTTCGAGTGGGGTTCACTGCTCGCCACCTGGCGCTACCTCGACTATGAATTCAAGAACAGCTCGAAGGTCACCGACCTGAGCTTCAACGGGCCGGTGATCGGAGCGTCGTTCAAGTTCTAGCGCGCGGCGCGGCGCGCGCCAGCAGCCGCTGCGCACGTTGCAGCACCGGCTTGTCGACCATGCGGCCGTCGAGCTGCACCGCACCGGTCGAGCCTTCGGACGCGGCGACCACGCGCCGCGCCCAATCGAGTTCGTCTGCGCTGGGCTGCAGCGCGGCGTGGATCGGCGCCACCTGCTTCGGGTGGATGCACAGCTTGGCACCGAAACCGTGGGCTCGTGCGCGGGCCAGGTCGGCAAGCAGCTTCGGCTCGTCGTCGATGTCGGGCGTGACGCCGGCCACCGGCGCGGCCAGGCCAGCAGCACGGGAGGCCAAGGCCAGCTGACTGGCGGCGTGGTCCAGCCCCAGATCGGGCCTGCGGACGGGTCATCGATCAGCTCGAGCTCGAGCGCGTAGTCGATGGTGCCGAAGACCAGGCGGCTGACGCCTTTGCATTGCGCCAGCGCCACGGCGTTGAGCACACCCCGCGCGCTTTCGATCAGCGCCAGCACGGCGCTGCCCGGGCAGGTGGCACGCACCCGCGCCACCGTCGCCTGCCGCTCGGCCTTGGGCAGCATCAGCGCGACGCCGGGAGCCTGCGCGAGCATGGCCAGATCGGCCTCGAACCACGGCGTGGATTCGTCGTTGATGCGCAGCACCAGGCGCGATCGCTGCTCGGCCCCGGTGGCCGCGAGGAAGCGCCCGATCGCGCTGCGTGCCGCGTCCTTGTCGGCGGGCACCACCGCGTCTTCCAGGTCCAGCACCACGGCATCGGCACCCGAACGCCAGCGCCTTGTCAAAGCGCTCGGGGCGGTTACCGGGAACGAAGAGATAGGTGCGTGGAATCATGGCGTGCCTTTGCTTCAGATGGCTTCGGCGGCGCGCAGCGCGTCGATGTCCGCGGCAGTCAGGCCCAGCTCGGCCAGGATGGCGTCGGTGTGTTCGCCCAGCGCCGGCACCGGATCCATGCGCGGGCCTTCGCTGCCAGTCGTTGCCCCACGAACCGGGCGGCAACATGGCCGGCAGCGGCCCGACGGGCGAGCCCACCTCACGCCAGCGCTTGCGCGCCTTCAGCTGCGGGTGCTGCCACAGCTCCTGCATGGTGTTGACGCGGGCGTTGGCGATCTGCGCCGCGTCCAGCCGCTCGACCAGCTGCGGCGCGCTCAGCGCGGCGAAGGCCTCGACGATGATCTCGCGCAGCGCCTGGCTGCTCGGCCAAGCGAGCGGCATTGCCGGTGAAGCGCGGGTCGGTGGCCAAGCGCCGGCTTGAGCAGCACCTTGTCGCAGAAGTGGACCCACTCGCGCTCGTTCTGCAGCCCGAGCATGACGCTGCCGCCGTCCGCCCCAGTCGGAAACGGGCCATAGGGATAGATCGTCGCGTGCGCCGCGCCATTGCGCGGCGGCGGTGGCGCGCCGTCGAAGGCGTAGTACAGCGGGAAGCTGTTCCATTCGGCCAGCGCTTCGAGCATCGAGATATCGATGTGCTGGCCCTTGCCCGTCTGCCCGCGCTGCAGCAGTGCCGCGAGGATCTGGCTGTAGGCGTACATGCCGGCGGCGATGTCGGCGATCGAGGTGCCGGCCTTGCACGGCTCGTCCGGCGTGCCGGTGACGCTGACGAAACCCGATTCGCTCTGGATCAGCAGGTCGTAGGCCTTCTTGTCGCGGTACGGACCGTCGGCACCGTAGCCGGAGATGTCGCAGACGATGATCGACGGCTTCAGCTGCCGCAGCCGCTCGTAGCCCATGCCCAGCCGCGCGGCGGCGCCCGGTGCCAGGTTCTGCACCACGACATCGGCCTTGTCGAGCACCAGCTGTTGCAGCAGCTTGGCCGCCTCGGGGTGCTTGACGTCCAGCGTCAGGCTCTCCTTGCAGCGATTGGTCCAGACAAAATGCGAGGACAGCCCGCGCACGCGCGTGTCGTAGCCGCGCGCGAAATCGCCGACGCCCGGGGCGCTCGATCTTGATGACACGCGCGCCCAGATCGGCCAACTGGCGCGTGGCGAAGGGCGCGGCGATGGCGTGTTCCAGGGTGACGACGGTGAGGCCTTTGAGCGCTTGCATGCTTGTCCGCGTGATTCGATTGCTCAGCGCAACGTGGCCACGGCATCCATCGTCAGCCAGCCTTCATGGTCCTGCGCCCAGAGCCGCACGTTCTGCCCCTCGCGCTGGCCGTTGACGCGCATCGGCCGGCCATCGAAGGTCGGTCGCAATGCCTTGAAGCGGAAGGCCGTCACCTCGGCGTCCGGCGCGTGGCGGCGCAGCAGGTCCATCAGCAGCGTGGCGATGAGCGGGCCGTGCACCACCAGGCCCGGATAGCCCTCGACCTCGGTGGCGTACTTGCGGTCGTAGTGGATGCGGTGGCCGTTGAAGGTCAGCGCCGAATAGCGGAACAGCAGCACTTCGTCGGGCACCAGCTCGCGCTGCCAGGCCGCGCCTTCGCTCGCCTTCTGCGGCGGCGGCGGCACGTCGTCGGCGCGCTGCGCCTCGCGGTAGACGATGTCGTGAAACTCGACCAGCGCCGGCTCGGCGGCGCCGTTGCAGCGCAGCTCGTGCCGCACCTTCACGAACACCAGCGTGCCGGTGCGCCCTTCCTTGATGTTCACGTCCTCGATGGTCGAGCTGCGCTGCACGGCATCGCCGATGCGCATCGGCGTGCGGAACTCGAACTGGCTGCCGGCCCACATGCGCCGCGGCAGTGGCACCGGCGGCATGAAGCCGCCGCGCCTGGGGTGCCCGTCGGGGCCGATCTCGCGATTGCCGGTGCATCGGCAGGAAGTACAGCCAGTGCCACAGCGGCGGCAGCGGCGCGCCCTGGCTGACCGGTGTTGCCGGATGGTCGAGCGTGGCGGTCAGCGCCACCACGGGCGTCGGATACAGCGTGTCGTGCACCGTCTCGTTGCGTCCGATCCAGGCCTTCAGCTCGTCGTGCGCGTCGCTCATGGCGTCTCCTTGGAAGAACTCAGCCCGCGGGCGCCTCGGGGTACAGGCCCCGCACACGTGCGAACAGCCGCGTCAGGCCCAGCAGCGCGTCGATGTTCGGCGTGCGCATGTCCAGGCGCTGCGCCATCTCGCGCACCGCCGTGACGAGGGCATCGAGTTCGATGGCGCGGCCGGCTTCCACGTCCTGCTGCATCGAGGTCTTGAAGCTGCCCAGCTTGCGCGTCACCGCATGGCGGTCCTCGGGGCTTTGCGACACCGCGCAGCCGATGCGCGCGCCGATGTCGGCGGCTTCCACCATCGCGGCGGAACAGAAGGCCAGCACCAGCGGATCGGCCATGACGCGGTCGATGGTGGCCCCGGTGATGGCCGACACCGGGTTCATCGTCATGTTGCCCCACAACTTGTACCAGATGTCCTGGCGGATGTTCGTCGACACGCTGGCGTCGAAACCGGCGCGGCGCAACAACCCGTTCAGCGCCTGCACGCGGGGCGAATCACCACCCGCCGGCTCGCCGACGATCAGGCCCTGGCCCATGCGATGTTCGACCACGCCGGGTTCGGGCGTGAAGGTGCTGGCATGCACCACGCAGCCGAGCACATGCCGCAGATGCAGGTGCGCGGCGATGGCACCACCCGGGTCCACGCTTTGCAGCGGCGCGCCGCCCAAGGCCGGCGCCGCCTGCGCAAACCACCACGGCACGCCGTTCATCGCCGGCAGCACGATCGTGTCGGGGCCGAGCAGCGGCGCCATGCCCATCGCGACATGGCTGAGCGCCGGGCCCTTGACGGCCACCACCACCAGGTCCTGGACACCCAGCTCGAGCGGCTGGTCGCTGACTGTCACCGGTGCGCGTAGAAGCTGTCCTGCCTGGTGCAGTCGCCAGCCGTGCTCACGCAATGCCAGCAGCGTCGGGCCGCGAGCCACCGCACTGACCTGGCATTCGCCGGCGGCTGCCAGCCGTGTGCCGATGAACCCGCCGATTGCGCCAGCGCCGTAGATGCAGACTTTCATGGGGTTGCGAATCGCTTGTTACGACAGGCGAATCTAGCAGGCGCACCGCCACCCGGACGCGGGATTGACCCGCAACGGTGCGTCGATAAAGATCGCTGCACAGTCCTTGTCGGCATTGACCCCACCATGAATGCACCCGCACCCCAAAGCCCCCATGCCTTGAGCATCGACATCGAGGCGCGCGTGCACGCGCTGCTGCAACTGCGCCGGCAGATGCTGGTGCTGCATGCGCGGCTGGAGTATCTGCGGCTGATGCTCAGACTCAGCCGACCACTTGCGCCCGGTCGGGGCCACGGCGCGGCCTGAGCGCGCCTACTCGTCGCCGAAGCGCGGTTCGCGCTTGTCGATGAAGGCATTCACCGCTTCGGCATGCGCCGGCGTCTTGTGGGCGATGACCTGCAGCGCCGCCGACAACTCGAGCAACGAATCCAGCCGCTGATGCTGGCCTTCGCGCAGCAGACGCTTGGTCAGGCGCAAGGTCTGGCCGGGATTGCGAGCGACCCGCGCCGCGAGTTCGCGCGCTGCGTCCATCAACGCCTCGGGCGGCACCACGCGCGACACCAGGCCGATGGCCAAGGCCTCGTCGGCCTTGACCGCATCGCCGGTGAAGGACATCTCCATGGCCTTGGCCATGCCCACCGCGCGCGGCAGCAGCCAGGCGCCGCCGTCGCCCGGAATCAGGCCGACGCGGATGAAGCTCTCGGCAAAGCTGGCGGTGCTGGACGCGATGCGCATGTCGCACATGCAGGCCAGGTCGCAGCCGGCACCGATGGCCGCGCCGTTGACGGCGGCGATGCTCGGCACCTCCAGCTTCTGCAAGGCCAGCGGCAGCCGCTGGATGCCGTTGCGGTACCAGCGCGCAATCTCGGCGGGCGAGACCTCGTCGCCGGTGAAGCGCTTCATGTCCTTGACGTTGCCGCCGGACGAGAACACCGTGCCGGCGCCGGTGAGGATCATCACCCGCACCGAGGGGTCGGCGTTGATGCGCTCGACCGCGGCGACGAACTCGTCCACCGCCGAGTTGCCGGTGAGCGCGTTGCGCACTTCGGGTGCGTTCATCGTCAAGGTGACGACGTTGCCGCTTTGTTCGTAGACCAGGAAGTTGCTCATCGTCTTTAGGGAGTATTCAGGGCGGATCGCCGGGCACCAGGTGCGCCAGCATGAAGGACAGTGTCGAAGCGTCCGGCGCGGCCAGCAGCGCAGCGCCGAGTTGTGCATGCCAGTACGCCTGCGAGCCGAAATCGGCGCGCCATTCCTGCAGCCGCCGGGTGTGAAGCTGCAGGTCGAATTCGGCGGTGACACCGATGGCGCCATGCACCGCATGGGCAATGGCCACCACCTTTTCGGCGGCTTCGCTGGCACGCGCCTTGGCCGTCGCGGCACGCAAAGGCTGCACGGCGATGCCCTCGGCGGCACAGCCCATCTCGGCGGCCATGCGCGCGGCAAACGCTTGCTCGGCCATCACGCTGAGCTGCTGCTGCACCGCCTGGAACTTGCCGATGGCCTTGCCGAACTGCGCGCGGTCGTTGGCGTAGGCGAGCGTGGCTGTCGAGCACCCTCTGCATCGCGCCGGCCATCAGCGTGGCGGTGAGCAGCGCGCCGACCGTCAGCGCGGACGAAGGCATCGGCAGCCTCACGCGTGTCTGCAGGCGTCGAGCGCCAGCTCAGATGCGCCTGCAGGCTGCCGTGCACACCAGTGACACGTCGTTCACCCTGTGCCACCGGCAACAGCAGGCCAGCGGAACCGTCGGCCACCAGCACCCAATCGGCCAGCGTGCCGAAGGGCACGCCTTGGCAGCGGATCGAACCATCCGCCGCGAAGCTGCACTGCGAGGCGATGGTCAGCGGCCCGTGCGGTGCTGCAAGGCCCGCCTTCGCCAGCGCACCGCGCAGCCACATCGTGGCAGCCAGCGGCACCGGCAGCGCCTGCCGACCGCAGGCCAGCAAGATCGGGAAGGCGTCGCGCAGGCCCAGACCGGCGCCACCCGCGGCTTCAGCCACCAGCAGATCGAGGTAACCCGAGCTCTCGACTTCGGCCCACAGCGCGGCGGCCTGATGGCTGCGCTCCACCTCGCGCACCGCCGCGGGTGGGCAGCAGCCGGCGAGGAACTTGTCGAAGGATTCGGCGAGCAGCGTGTCGATGGGTACGTTCATCAGCGCAGCCCCAGCCCGCGTGCGATCACGCCGCGCAGGATTTCGCGCGTGCCGCCGCGCAGCGAGAAGGTCGGGCACACCTGCAGCACGTAGGCCAGTGTGCGCAGCAGCGGCTCGCTCACTTCGGCTTGCGGGTCGGCGGCCAGCGCATCGGCGATCAGGTTCGGAATCGCCTGTTCCAGCTCGGTGCCCAGGTCCTTCACCAGCGCGGCTTCGATGACCGGGCTTTCGCCGTGCGCCAGCTTCGCGGTCAGCGCCACCGACATCTCGCGCAACGCCGCCAGGTGCGCAACGATCCTGCCGGCCAGCGCCACGCTGGCGGGTCGCGACGCACGGCCTGCGTGCGCAGGTGTTCCAGCCAGGCATCGAAGAGCACGACGCTGCCGTAGATGCGCTCGGGCCCGCTGCGCTCGAAGGCCAGCTCGGCCGTCACCTGCGCCCAGCCCGCGCCCTCTTCGCCGATGAGCGCGTCGTGCGGCAGCAGCACCTCGTCGAAGAAGACCTCGTTGAAGTGCTGGTCGCCGGTGAGGTCGCCGATGGTGCGCACGGTGATGCCGGGCAGCGACAGGTCGACGATCATCTGCGACAGACCCTGGTGCCGGTCTTCCGGCGTGCCGCGAGGTGCGCACCAGCGCGATCATGTAGTGCGCCTTGTGCGCGTTCGTGGTCCACAGCTTCTGACCCGACAGGCGCCAGCCGTCGGCGCGTGCGCGTGGCGCGGGTGCGCAAGCCCGGCCAGGTCGGAACCACTTTGCGGCTCGCTCATGCCGATGCAGAAGAAGATGTCGGCGGCGCAGATCTTCGGCAGGAAGAAGTCGCTTCTGCGCCGCGGTGCCGTACTTCAGGATCAGCGGGCCGCTCTGCCGGTCGGCGATCCAGTGCGCCGACACCGGCGCGCCGCAGCACAGCAGTTCTTCGGCCAGCACGAAGCGGTGGAAGTTGTCCTTGCCGCCGCCGCCGTAGGCTTCCGGCAGCGTCATCCCGACCCAGCCGCGCGCCGCCAGCGCGCGGCTGAAATCGGCGTCGAAACCCATCCAGGAACGCGCCAGGCGGTCCAGCGCGCGCCCTTGCAGCGCCTCGTCCAGGAAGGCACGCACGGCGGGGCGAATGGCCTGCGCCGACGCGGGAATGGTGCTGAGCGTGAGGGCGTCGATCATCGGAGCAGCGTCAATAGGACTTGGGCAGGCCGAGCACCTTCTCGGCGATGTAGCACAGTATCAGCTGCGGGCTGATCGGCGCGATGCGCGGGATCAAGCTTTCGCGCAGGTAGCGCTCGACGTGGTACTCCCTGGCATAGCCGAAGCCACCGTGCGTCATCACCGCCTGCTGGCAGGCGTCGTAGGCCGCTTCGCCGGCCAGGTACTTGGCGGCATTGGCCTCGGCCGCGCAGGGCTGGCCCTGGTCGTACAGCCAGGCGGCCTTCATCGTCATCAACCAGGCGGCTTCCAGCGCCATCCAGTTGGCCGCCAGCGGGTGCTGGATGGCCTGGTTCTGGCCGATCGGCCGGTTGAAGACCACACGCTCCTTGGCATACGCCGCGGCGCGCGACAGCGCCAGATGGCCCAGCCCGACGGCCTCGGCGGCGATCAGCACACGCTCGGGGTTCATGCCGTGCAGGATGCAGTCGAAGCCGCGGCCCTCTTCGCCGATGCGGTCTTCGAGCGGAATCTTCAGGCCCTCGATGAACAGTTCGTTCGAGTCCACGCACTTGCGGCCCATCTTGTCGATTTCGCGCACCTGCACGTGGCGCCGGTCGAGCGCGGTGTAGAACAGGCTGAGGCCATGCGCTGGCTTCGTCACCTGTTCGAGTGGCGTGGTGCGTGCCAGCAGCAGCATCTTGTCGGCCACCTGCGCGGTGGAGATCCACACCTTCTGGCCATCGACGAGATAGTGTTCGCCCTGCCGCAGCGCGCGTGTCTTCAGCTGCGTGGTGTTCAGCCCGGTGTTCGGCTCGGTGACGGCGAAGCAGGCCTTCTCACGCCCCTGCACGATGGGCGGCAGCATGCGGCGCTTCTGTTCGTCGCTGCCGAACACGACGACCGGGTTCAGGCCGAAGATGTTCATGTGCAGCGCCGACGCACCCGACATGCCGGCGCCGCTTTCGCTGACCGAGCGCATCAGCGTCGCCGCCTCGGCCAGGCCCAGGCCCGAACCGCCGTATTCGGGCGGGATGCAGATGCCGAGCCAGCCGCCATCGGCCATGGCGCGGTACAGCTCTTCGGGAAAGCCGCCGTCCGTGTCCTTGCGCAGCCAGTAGTCGTCGTCGAACTGGCGGCACAGTTCGAACGCCGCGTCGCGGATGCGTTGCTGCTCGTCGGACGGTGCAAAGTTCATCGCGGCACGGTCAATACGATCGAGGCAAGCCCAGCACATGCTCGGCCACGTAGGACAGCACCATGTTGGTCGAGATCGGCGCCACCTGGTACAGCCGCGTCTCGCGGAACTTGCGCTCGACGTCGTATTCGCAGGCGAAGCCGAAGCCACCGTGGAACTGCAGGCAGGCGTTGGCCGCCTCCCAGCTGGCCTTGGCCGCCAGGTACTTGGCCATGTTGGCCTCGGCGCCGCAGGGCTGGTGCGCGTCGAACAGCTCGCAGGCCTTCCAGCGCATCAGGTTCGCGGCCTCGACCTCGATGTAGGCCTCGGCAATCGGAAACTGCACGCCCTGGTTCTGGCCGATCGGCCGGCCGAAGACCTCGCGTTCCTTGACGTACTTGGTCACGCGGTCGATGAACCAGTAACCGTCGCCGATGCATTCGGCGGCGATCAGCGTGCGCTCGGCGTTCAGCCCGTCGAGGATGTAGCGGAAGCCCTGCCCTTCCTTGCCGATCAGGTTGTCGGCCGGAATCTCCAGGTTCTCGAAGAACAGTTCGTTGGTCTCGTGGTTGACCATGTTGGCGATGGGCCGCACCGTCAGGCCGTGGCCGATGGCCTCGCGCAGATCGACGAGGAAGATCGACATGCCTTCGCTCTTCTTCGTGACCTCGGCCAGCGGCGTGGTGCGCGCCAGCAGGATCATCAGCTCGCTGTGCTGGATGCGACTGATCCACACCTTCTGGCCGTTGATGACGTAGCGGTCGCCCTTCTTCACCGCGCTGGTCTTGATCTTGGTGGTGTCGGTGCCGGTGGTGGGCTCGGTCACGCCCATGCTCTGCAGGCGCAGCTCACCGCTGGCGATCTTCGGCAGGTAGTGACGCCTTCTGCGCGGCCGAGCCATGGCGCAGCAGCGTGCCCATGTTGTACATCTGGCCGTGGCAGGCGCCGGAATTGCCGCCGCTGCGGTTGATCTCTTCCATGATCACCGAGGCTTCGGCCAGGCCCAGGCCGGAGCCGCCGTGTTCCTGCGGAATCAATGCGGCCAGCCAACCGGCCTTGGTCAACGCATCGACGAACTCGGCCGGGTACTCGCGCGCCATGTCGACGCGGCGGAAGTACTCGTCGGGAAAGGTCGCGCACAGCGCGCGCACCGCATCGCGGATGTCCTGGTACTTGTCTGCCTGCGCCATCGGCTCATGCACCGTACTGGCCGAGCACGGCGATGGCGGCCACGTTCTGGCTGGGAAAGCCGCCCAGGTTGTGCGTCACGCCCCAGGTCGGCGCCGCAGCGTTGGCGCGCACCCGCGCGACCCGACAGCTGCAGGTACATCTCGTAGACCATGCGCAAGCCCGACGCACCGATCGGGTGGCCGAAGCACTTCAGCCCGCCATCGATCTGGCACGGCAGCTTGCCTTCCGCGTCGAAGAAGCCGTCGAGCACGTCGTTGATGGCCGTGCCTTCCGGCGACAGCTGCAGGTCTTCCATCGTCACCAGTTCGGTCACCGAAAAGCAGTCGTGCACGTCGACCAGCGACACCTGCTCGCGCGGCTTGGTGATGCCGGCTTCCTTGTAGGCGCGCGCGGCGGCGATGCGCGTGGTGGCGAAGTAGCTGCCATCCCACTGGTCGTACTGCACCTCCTCGCCGTTGGACACCGCCACCTGCAGCGCCTTCACCGCCACCAGGTCGCGTTTGCCCAGGCCGCGCGCGATGTCGGGCGTGCAGACGATGGCGCAGGCGCTGCCGTCGCTGACGCCGCAGCAGTCGTACAGGCCCAGCGGCTCGGCGATCATGCTGGCGTTCATCACGTCGTCCATCGTGATGGCGTTGCGCAGATGCGCCTTCGGGTTCTTGCCGGCGTTGGCGTGGCTCTTCACCGAGATGTGCGCCATCGCGCGCTTCAGGTCGCCCTTGTCGGCGCCGTGTTTGGCGGCATAGGCGCTGGCCAGTTGCGCGAAGGAGCCCGGCGCCGAAAGGTTCGGCCAGAACAGGTCGTTCAGCGCGCCGCGGCCGCGCTGCGGCAGGCCGCCGTAGCCGGTGTCCTTGAGCTTTTCCACGCCCAGCGCCAGCGCGATGTCGGCCGCGCCCGAAGCCACCGCATAGACCGCGCCGCGCAATGCCTCGGTGCCGGTGGCGCAGTAGTTCTCGACACGCGTCACCGGGATGTAGGGCAGGCGCAGCGTCATCGCCAGCGGCACCGCCGACTTGCCCAGGTGCTGCTCTTCGATGGCCGTGCCCAGCCAGGCGGCCTCGATCTGCTTGCGCTCGATGCCGGCGTCGGCCAGCGCCTCCTCGAAGGCCTCGACCATCAGGTCCTGCGCGTTGCAGTCCCAGCGCTCGCCGAACTTCGAGCAGCCCATGCCGAGGATGACGACCTTGTCCTTGATACCGGTTGCCATGTCCATTTCCTCCTGAATCAGGCTGGTGTTGCTTTCCAGAAATAGCGCACGAAGCCGCGCATCGTGTCCGCGTCCTTGATGCGGAACACCATGCGCACCGGCAGGCCGACGTCGATCTTGCCGGGCTCGATCTCGCTGAAGTCCATCAGCATGCGCCCGCCGCCGTCGAACTGCACCATGCCGAAATAGGTGGGCGGGTCGGGGCTGTAGGTCAGCGCATCGGCGGTGTAGCTCATCACCGTGCCGCTGCGCTCGGAGAACGCATAGTCGTCCTGGCTGTCGAGCGCGTTGCATTCGGGGTTGACGCAGTAGCGCTGGCGCGGGTACTGCACCGTGCCGCAGCTTGCGGCACTTGCCGCCGACCAGGCCCTGGATCATGTCGCGGTTGCGGTACAGCACCGTCATCTGCGTCGGCTTGTCGGGCTCGGCGCGCATGCCACGTTCCATGTCGAGCAGGCCGTTGAAGCGACAGGTAGCGCATGTAGTTGCTGTCTTCGCGCCGCGCTGCCAGCGCGCCTTTCACGCCGCGCCGCGCGCTCGGCTTGGTGATGGCCGGCGTCACCTCGAACAGCAGCGCATCGCAGCCTTCGCCGAAGGCGGCGAGCAGGATGCGGTCGCCCGGCTTGGCGTCTTCCAGCGCCGCGGCCAGCAGCAGCAGCGGATGCGCCACGCCGGTGTCGCCGCAGACGGCGGCCAGGTTGTCGCGCACCGCGGTGTCGTTCAATCCGCAGCGCTTGGCCACCGTGGCGGCGATGCGCGACAACGTGCCGGGCATGCAGAAGTGCGTGATCGTGCCGGCTTCGACCTTGCAGTGATTCAGCAGGGCCTCGACCGCGTGCGGCACGATCTTCAGGTAGCCCTCGTCGCGCACCCAACGCTCTTCCCAGGCGTAGTCGTGCGCCTTGTCGTGCATGCGGTACTGGTGCACGAAGTCCACCGTCTCGCTGTGCGATGCAATCAGCCGTGCGATCGGCTCGCCATGGCCTACCAGCACGGCCGCGGCGCCGTCGCCGTAGTGCATCTCCTGCGTGCTGCCGCACCTGGACTTGCGCGCGTCGGCGGCAATCACCAGCGTGCGGCCCGCTGCGCTGCCGCCGTCCAGTGCGGCGGCCAGCGCCGTGCTGCCGGCGCGCTGGCTGCCCGATTGATCCATCGAGCGCAGCACCGAGCCCAGCTGCAGCGCGTTGGCGACGACGCCGGCGTTCTGCCGGTCGTCGAAGGGCAGCGTGCTCGACGCCAGCACCAGCTGGGTCAGCGCGCCGCGCTCGAAGCCTTGCAGGCAGTCGCGCGCCGCCTCCACGCCCATGGTGATGCTGTCTTCGTCCCAGTTGCAGATGCTGCGTTCGCCCTTGGCCAGGCCGCGCAGCCCCGGCGCGAACCAGCTGTTGGCGGCGGCCACGGCCTTGCGCTGCAACCGCGCACGCGGCAGGTAGGCGCCGAAGGACAGGATTCCGAAGTCGGCGCCGGCGGCCATCAGATGGGGTCCCAGCTGAACACATCGGCCGAGCGGTGCAGCGGATAGAAGTCGGCCTTCATCGCCGGAATCGCGTGGCTGGCCACGGTCCGCGGCGTCCAGCCTTCGGCGCGGTGCACCGAGCGGATCGGCCGGCTCTGGCTCATCAGGAAGATCTCGTTGGCGCGCACCGCGAAGATCTGCGCGCTGACGTCCTTGGCCTCGTCGCTGCAAAGGAACACCGCCAGCGGCGCGATCTTGTTGGCCTCCATCGCCTTGATCTTGTCCAGCCGCGCCTGCTGCTCGGGTGTGTCGCTGGGGATGGTGCCGATGAGCCGGCTCCAGGCGAAGGGGCTGATGCAGTTGCTGCGCACGTTGAAGCGCGCCATGTCCAGCGCGATCGACTTGCTCAAGCCGACGATGCCCAGCTTGGCCGCCGCATAGTTGGCCTGGCCGAAGTTGCCGACCAGCCCGGAGGTCGAGGTCATGTGCACGAAGGCACCGCGCTCCTCGCTGCGGAAGATCGACGCCGCGGCACGCGACATGTAGAAGCTGCCGTTCAGGTGCACGTCGATGACCATCCTCCACTCTTCGACCGACATGTTGTGGAAGATGCGGTCGCGCAGGATGCCCGCGTTGTTGACCACCGCATGCAGCGTGCCGAAGCTGTCGGTCGCGCACTGGATGATGCGGTTGGCCGATTCCCATTCGGCGACGCTGTCGGTGTTGGCCACGGCCTTGCCGCCCGCCGCTCGGATTTCGTCCACCACCTGCTGCGCCGGGCCGGCGTCGTGGCCGGTGCCCGCCTCGGACACCCCGGGGTCGTTGACCACGACCGACGCGCCCTCAGCCGCCATGGCAATGGCGAAGTCGCGGCCGATGCCGCGCCCTGCCCCGGTGACGATGATCGATTTGCCGTCCAGCATGCCCATGCTTCAATCCCCTCTTGTGTGCCCCAGTTCGGGGTGCGTGCCGATGCATTCTCACGCAAAGTGCATCGCTTCCAACAGCCCCGGGAACCCTCATGCCACCAGCCGATTCCGACGCGCACCGCCGCAGCTACTGGACCGAGCAGTTCGACGCTGCCTATCGCTTCATGTTCGAAGCCATCCTGCCCTATCCGGTGGCCGAATGCGGCGAACCACTGGTGCCGCTGCAACAGGCGGCCGAGGCCGCCGATGTGGAGGTGCAGTTCTCGAGCACGGCGCATGTGCGTGGCCTGCCGCGCCTGTTCTACCTGCGTGACGGGCAGATTCCCGGCTTCATCGGTGCGGCCGCGGAGATGAACGATCGTGGCTGGGTCATGCGTGTCGAAGACGGCTTTCGCACGAGCGAGATGCAGAAGTGGCTGGGCCGCACGCCGCAGGTCTTCGACGCGGTGCTGAAGAGCGTGATGTGGGAGCTGGGCGGCGAACGGCCCACGCCCGAGTTCATGTTCCGCCGCTGCTCGGCGCTGGTCGCCAGCGTGCCGAAGTTCGGCACGCACATGTCGGGCAGCGCCATCGACATCTCGGTGATGCACCGCGACGAGCCGACGCGCGAAGTGGATCGCGGCGCACCCTATCTGGAGATGTCGGCGCTGACGCCGATGGCCTCACCCTTCGTATCGGAGCAGGCGCAGCGCAACCGGCGCGACATCACGCAACTGATGGCGCGTCACGGTTTTGTCGACTATCCCTACGAGTTCTGGCACTACTCCAGCGGCGACGCCTACGAACAGGTGATGCGCAAGACCGGCCGACCGGCGATCTATGGCGCGGTGCATTGGGACGCGGACACGAACAGCGTCAGCGCGCTGGCGCAACCCGACTTGCCGCTCAACAGCTTCGACGAGATACGCGCGGAGATCGATGCGGCGCTGGCGCGTTCGCGCTGACGCACGCATCGCCGCTGCGAGCGACGCAGCCTCAGGCTGGGCGTTTGTGCACGCCGTTCGCGGCCACGCGGGCACGGCGCGGCGCGGCGGCTGCTTCGCGCAGCGCCGCATCCACCAGCGCGTCGGCCATCCACAGCGCGGTGCGCTCAACTTCTCGGTCGCCCACGCCCCAGATGTCCTTCAGCACGATGTACGGCTCGATGCCGTAGACCACCGACAGCGCACGGTGCAGCCGGTCGCGCGTGGCCGCCGGCATGTCGCCCACCAGCGGCGCGATCGCATGTTCCAGGATGCGTATGCGATGACCGCGCCGATAAGGTTCTTCGTCGAGCAGGCCGGCACGTTCCAGCGCCCATTGTTCGAGGGACAGCTGTGCTGCAGCGCGCAATGGCGCCTCGAACTCCTTGAAGCGCGGAAAGGTCTTCTTGAACAACTGGTGCAGCCGCTCGCGCCCGCTCAGACCGTCGTCGGAGAAGATGCGCACCGGGCCGAGCGAGCTGTCGATGACCGCCGTGGTCAGCGCACTGCGGCTGGCGAAGTACCGGTACGCCGTGGCACGCGACACATTGGCACTGGCCGCCACCTCGGCCACCGACGGCACGTGGCCGCCGCTGCGGATCAGCGCCATGGCGGTGTCCAGCAGCAGGTGGAACGTGGCCGCCTTGACACCGCGCGCGGGCGGCGCAGGCGCATGACTGAGTCGGTGTCTGAGGCGCGCCATGCGGGTAATTCCGGGGATCGGGCGAGTGGGGTTGTTCTTGTCTTGAGCGGCTTCCGGATCGTATGATGCACCCATCCCGTTTTGAGACACAAGTCTCAAAACACCCTCGTAAACCCGCAACGGCCGGCGCCCAAGCCAGGCCGCATGGGCCCCTCGGAGACAAGGATCGATGCGCATCGCCAGCTGGACCTGGGGCGGCCGTGACCATGTGGGCACGCTCTCAGTCAACGGCCTGGAAGCCACGCCGCTGGCCGTGGCCGACGCGTCGCGTGGCGCGCTCGGCGTGATCCAGGCGCTGGCGCGCGGCGAGCCGCTGCCGCCGGCCAGCGGCACGCGGCTGCCGGTCGACGCCATCACCCTGCGCGCGCCGCTGCCGCAAGCCACTGCGCAGCCTGTTCTGCGCCGGGCGCAACTACCGCGCGCATGCGGCCGAGCTGGCCACCAGCGTCTTCCGCGACAGCCTGCCGAAAGAAGACCTCTGGCCCATCGTCTTCGGCAAATTGCCCGAATGCGTGATCGGGCCGCATGACGTGGTGCGCATGCCAGGCGCGCAGGTGTCGAGCCAGATCGACTACGAATCGGAACTGGCGGTGGTCATCGGCCGCGGCGGGCGCGACATCTCCCGCTCGCGCGCGATGGACCATGTCTTCGGCTACACCGTGGTCAACGACGTCAGCGCGCGCGACGTGCAGGTGCGCCATCAGCAGTGGGACCTGGGCAAGAGCTTCGACACCTTCTGCCCGATGGGGCCGTGCATCGTCACCGCCGACGAGCTCGATGGCCGCGACACGCGCGTGCGCGGCTGGGTCAACGGCGAGTTGCGGCAGGACGGCCACACACGCGACCTGATCTTCGACATCGCCACGCTGATCGAGACCTGCTCGCGCGGCATCACGCTGTACCCGGGCGACGTCATCGCCACCGGCACGCCCTCGGGTGTCGGCATGGGTTTCAGCCCGCCGAAGTGGCTGCGCAGCGGCGACGTGGTGCGTGTCGAGATCGATGGCATCGGTGCCATCGAGAACCACTTCGAATAGGCCATGACACTGCACCTCATCGATCGCATGGCGGTCGAGGACGAAGGCGAAGGCGATGCCGTCGTGTGCGTGCACGGCCTGGGCGGCAGCTCCAATACCTGGACGCCGCTGATGCCGGCGCTGGCTCGGTACCGCGTCGTGCGCGTCGATCTGCCGGGCAGTGGCCGTTCGCAGTCGGCGGAAGGCCCTCTGTCGATGGCGCGTTATGTCGAGGCGCTGGTGGCGGTGTGTGCGCGGCTGGGCATCACCCGTGCGCACTGGCTGGCCCATTCGATGGGCACCATCGTCTGCCAGCACCTGGCCATGACGCAGCCGAAGCTGGTGCGCAGCCTGGCGCTGTTCGGGCCGCTGGCAGCGCCCACCGATGCGGCGCGCACCGGCATCCGCGCACGGGGTGCCAAGGCGCGGAGCGAGGGTGCCGCCGGCATGCAGGACATCACCCAATCGCTGTTGCAGGCTGCCCTGTCGGCGGATACGCGGCAGCGCTCACCGCTGGCCGTGGCCTTCGTGCGTGAGAGCCTGATGCGCCAGCGCGGCGAAGCCTATGCGCGCAGCTGCGAGGCACTGGCCGACGCGCAGGCCGCGGAAGTCCAGCAGTGCGCGATGCCGTTGCTGCTGGTGACGGGCGACGAAGACGGCGTCGCACCGCCGCAAGTGGTGCGCGCACTGGCCGAGCGTTTCCACAGCGCCAGGTCGACCCGCGTCGTGGTGCTGCCGCGTTGCGGTCACTGGACACCGATCGAGCGGCCCGAGGAATGCCAGCGCGAGCTGCGCGAATTTCTCGCAGCGCAAAGGAGTTGAGATGAGCGATGTGCAATTCACCAATGTGCGCATCTTCGACGGCGGCGGCGAAGCCCCCTTCACGGGCGACGTGCTGGTGCAGGGCAACACCATCAGCCGCATCGTCAAGACCGGTTATGGCCAGCGATCGGTGCCGGTGCTGGGCGCGCAGGTCATCGACGGCGCGGGCGCGTTCCTGATGCCGGGCATGGTCGAGGCGCACACGCATTTTTCCTGGAACAACCAGCCGGGGCTCGAGGCCATCCAGCGCATGCCGCCGGAAGAACACATCCTGTGGTGCGCCGAGGTCGCCAAGGTCTATCTCGACATGGGCTGGACCAGTTGTGTCGGCGCCGCGGCCGCCAAGCCGCGCCTGGACGTGGTCATCCGCAACGCCATCAACGACGGCACGATCGTCGGCCCGCGCTATCTGGCGGCCAGCCAGGAGATCACCGTGCCCGGCGGCCTGGGCGACACCACCGCGCCGCATCTGCCGCAAAGCGAATTTGCCTTCGGCGCGATCGTCAGCGGCGCGGAGGAGATGCGCCGCTGCGTGCGCATGTTCTGCAAGTACGGCGTCGATACGCTGAAGATCAATCTGTCGGGTGAATCGATCACCGGCATGCCCAGCGAGGCCAGCCAGTTCACCGAAGCCGAGATCGCCACCTGCGTCGAGGAGGCCAAGAACTGGGGCAAGCGTGTGGCCGCGCATGCGCGCAGCACCTGGTCGATCAAGCAGTGCGTGAAGCACGGCATCGAGGTCATCTACCACGCCAGCTTTGCCGACGAAGAAGCGCTCGATCTGCTCGAGGCGAAGAAGTTCGAGCACTTCGTCGCGCCCGGCCTGGCCTGGTTGATCAACACCTGCCACCACGCCAGCGAGTGGGGCCTGACGCCCGAAGTGACGAAGAAGATGGGCTACCACCGCGAGCTGGACGCGGCCATCGAAAGCATGCGCGCCATGCGCAAGCGCGGCATCCGCATCCTGCCCGGCGGCGACTACGGCTTCGCCTGGACGCCGCACGGCACGAACGCGAAGGATCTGGAGTACTTCGTCAAGCATGTCGGCATGAGCACGATGGAAGCGTTGCTGTCGGCCACCGCCTGGGGCGGGCCGATGATGAAGATGGGCAAGCAGATCGGCTACATCCGCGAAGGCTGTTTCGCCGACATCCTGCTCATCGACGGCGACCCGCTGGCCGACATCACGATCCTGCAGGACAAGGCGCGCATCCTGGCGGTGATGAAGGACGGCGAGTTCCACCGCGCGCCACCGGTGGGCCATGCGCGGTCGACGCGCAGCGGCATGCCGGCCACCGTCAACCGCTGGGCTGCTTGAGGAGCGATGGCATGAGCGACACCCTCTTCACCAACGTGCGCATCCTCGACGGCAGCGGCGCCAACCCCTACAGCGGCAGCGTGCTGGTTTCTGGCAACCGCATCCGCCAGGTGGGCCGCAGCACCGCGCCGATCTCGACGGCCGGCGCCACCGTGATCGACGGTGCCGGCGCAACGCTGATGCCCGGCATGTGCGAAGCGCACACGCATTTCTCCTGGAATGACGCGGCTACCTTGGCCGCGATCCAGAGCATGCCGCTGGAAGAACACGTGCTGTGGTGCGCCAAGGTCGCCGGGCGATACCTCCAAGCCGGTTTCACCAGCTGTGTCGGTGCGGCCTGCGCCAAACCGCGCCTGGACGTGGTCACGCGCAACGCCATCAACTCGGGCCAGATTCCCGGCCCGCGCTACCTCGCCGCCAGCCAGGAAATCACGGTGCCCGGCGGGCTGGGCGACGAGACCTTGCCGCACCTGCCCTTCCCCGAGTTCAGCTTCGGCGTGAACGTGAACTCCGCCGACGAGATGCGCAAGGCGGTGCGTTTGTTCCTGAAGTACGGCGTCGACACCATCAAGCTCAACCTGTCCGGCGACAACTTCACGCCCGACTCGCCCGCCGAAACCACCTGGATGAGCGACGCCGAAGTCGCCGCCGCGATGGACGAGGTGCGCGTGCGCGGCAAACGCGGCACCGCGCACGCACGCTCGGCAGCCTCGGTGAAGCAGGCGCTGCGCCACGGCATCGACGTCATCTACCACGCCAGCTTCACCGACACGGAAACGCTGGACATGCTGGAAGCGGCAAAGGACCGCGTCTTCGTCGCGCCCGGCATCGCCATCCTCTACGCCATGCTGAACGAGGCCGAGGCCTTCGGCATCACGCGCGCCAAGGCCGTGGAGATGGGCTACCAGCTGGAGTGGGACACGGCGCTCGAATCGCTTTCGAAGATGCACAAGCGCGGCATCCGGGTGCTGCCCGGCGGCGACTACGGCTTCGCCTTCACGCCGCACTGCCAGAACGCGCGCGACCTGGAGTTCTTCGTCAAGTACCTCGGCTTCACGCCGATGGAAGCGATTCGCTCGACGACGCTTTACGGCGGGCAGATCATGATGCGGCCGCACGAACTGGGGGTCATCAAGGACGGCTTCCTCGCGGACCTGCTGCTGGTCGATGGCGATCCACTGGCCAACCTGTCGATCCTGCGCGACCCGAAACGTCTGCTGGCGGTGATGAAGGACGGCGTGTTCGCGAAGGCGCCGGACATCGCCTCGCAACGGGCCTGGGAGCGCGCCGCTTGAGTCAGAGGAACAAGCTGCTGCTGTGGCTGCTCATCGGCGGCCCGATCGCGGTGTTCTCGCTTTGGGCGATGTTCGACAACACGCGCCTGTACTTCGTCACGCTGCTCAACGGCCTGACGCTTGCGTCGCTGTACTTCATCGTCGCCAGCGGCTTCACGCTCGTGTTCGGGCTGATGCGCAACGTCAACCTGGCGCATGGCTCGCTCTACCTGCTGGGCGGTTACGTCGGTTATGTGGTGGCGGGGTACACCGGCTGGTGGATCCTGGCGCTGGCGGCCGGTTTCCTGGTCGCCGCCCTCGCTGGCCTGCTGATGCAATGGGGCATCCTGCGCCACATGCAGGGGCAGGAGCTGCGCCAGACGATGGTGACCATCGGCATCTCCATCGTCGTCGCCGATATCCTGCTGTGGATCTTCACCGGCCAGGTGCACCAGATGGAAGCGCCGTCGCTGCTGCAGGGCCCCATCCGCGGCATCCCGCTGATCAATGCCTACGGTGCCTTCAGACTCAGCCTGCTTGGCTTCGGCATCGCCATCGGCGTGTTCCTGTGGTGGCTCCTCAGCCGCACGCGCGTGGGCATGATGATCCGCGCCGGGGTCGATGATCGCGCCATGCTCGCCGCAGCGGGTGTCAACGTGAACCTGGTCTTCGCCGTGACCTTCGCACTCGGCGCTGGGCTGGCCGGCTTTGGCGGCGTCATCGGCGCGGTCGAGCTGTCGATGGTGCCGGGCGAGGACATCCGCCTGTTGCTGGCCTCGTTGATCGTCGTCATCGTCGGCGGCATGGGCAGCGTCGTCGGCGCTGCCATCGGCGCAGCCATCCTCGGTTTGTCGGAGACCTACGGGCTGGCCTACGCGCCCACCTACAGCGTGGTCTTCACCTTCGTCATCCTGATCCTCGTGCTGGCCTTCCGCCCGCGCGGCATCATGGGGAGAGCTGCTTGAACACGCTGCGCGCGTTCATGCAGTCTCCCCGCGGGGGCAACTGCGCACCTCCCTGCCCCCGCCGAGCGGGGGCTTCTGGTCAGTTGAACGCCCGGTCCGCTCCACGGCCCTCGAATCCTTGCGCCTGAGGTGTGCGCGATGAGCGCAGCCCAGTGGCGCAGGGCCATGAATGGCGGTCTGGCGGCCGCCACGCTGCAGCGCCGTTCTGCGTCGCTGCCTCGCGCGCCGAGCGCGCCGGTGGTCGAGGATCCCTACGCCGACAGCAACGCGCCGCGCTGGCTCAAGTATCTGTGGCGCACCCTGCAGGCGCGGCATGTGTTCGTCGGTGCGTTCGTCCTGGTGTTTCCCTTCATCGCCACGCCCTTCTTCACCTTCCAGGTCGCCGCGCAGGCGCTGGTGCTCGGGCTGATCGCGTTGTCGCTGAGCTTTCTCGCTGGCTATGGCGGCATCGTGTCCCTGGCGCAGATGACGGTCGCGGGCATCGCCGGCTATGGCATGGCGGTGCTGGGCACCAGCAGCAGCGCCGAGATCAGCATGGGCTGGCCGTGGTGGGTCGCGGTGCCGCTGGCAATCGCCTTCGCGGTGTTGTGCGCCACGCTGATCGGCTGGCTGTCGGTGCGCACCGAGGGCATCTACACCATCATGATCACGCTGGCCATCGGCGTGGCCTTCTACTACCTGGTGCTGCAGAACTACAGCGTCTTCAACGGCTTTCAAGGCCTGCGCGAGTTGAAGGCGCCCAAGGTGTTCGGCATCGACTGGCGCGCGCCGCTGCCCTTCTACTTCCTGTCCTTGAGCTGCGCGATGGCCGGCTATTTCATCGTGCGCTATATCGTGCGCGCGCCCTTCGGCGTGGCGCTGCAGGGCGTGCGCGACAACCCGCGGCGCATGGAGGCACTGGGTTTTCACGTCGTCGCGCACCGCGTCGCAGCTTATGCGCTGTCGGGCCTGCTCGCCGCTGTCGGCGGCATCCTGCTGGCCTGGTACAACGCGATGATGACCCCCGGCTCGGTAGGCACCGGCTGGCAGATCAACATCCTGATCATCGCCGTGCTCGGCGGCGTCAGGCATCCGATCGGCGCCTTTCTCGGCGCGCTGGTGTTCGTCGTGCTGCAGACCTTTGCCATCGACATGCTCGGTGCCGGTGCGCGCGAGCGCTTCAATCTCATCATCGGCGGCGTGTTCCTCGCCATCGTGCTGTTTTCCCCCGACGGCCTGCTCGGACTGTGGGCGAAGCTTCGCTCTCGCTTCGGCCCGAACCAGGCTTTGACTTCAACCCAAAGGAGACATCCGTGAAAGTGACCAAGAAAGTATTTGTGCGTTCGGTGTTCGCTGCCGCGGCAGCCGTGTTGGCCGGTGGAGCCTGGGCCCAAGCCGGCCAGCCGGTGAAGATCGGCCTGCTGGCCACTTTGGAAGGCCCGTTCGCGGCCGGCGGCGCCGACGGCATGCGTGGCGCCGAACTGGCGGTCATCCAGCGCGGCGGCACCGTCGCCGGGCGCAAGATCGAAGTCATCAAGGCCAGCTCCGACGCCAAGCCCGACGTGGCGGTCAACGCCACGCGCAAGCTGGTCGAGCAGGACAAGGTCGACATCATGGTCGGCCCGTTGTCCGGCGGTGAAGGCATCGCCGTCAAGGACTACAGCAAGACGCAGCCGCAGGTGACCTTCATCAACGGCGGCTCGGGCGCGCAGGCGACCACGCTGGTCAACCCCAGCACCAACTTCTACCGCTTCAACACCGAAGGCGGCCAGTGGATGGTGGGCCTGGGCAAGGCGGCGATGGACAAGGGCTACAAGAAGGTGATGGTCATCGCCGAGGACTATGCGTTCCCGTACTCGCAGGTGCAAGGCTTCATGGCCGAGTACTGCCGTCTGGGCGGCAAGGTGCCCGAGAAGGCCTGGGTGCCGCTGGGCGGCAAGGACTACTCGTCCGTGATCGCCAAGATCCCGAAGGACGTGGACGCGCTGCTCGTCGTGCTGGGCGGTGCCGACGCGGTGAACTTCCTGACGCAGTACGAAAACGCCGGCGGCGACAAGCCCATGCTGGGCGGGTCGATCACCGTCAGCCAGGACGTGCTCAACTACAAGGGCAAGCGGCGTGATTCGCTGGTGGGCACGCTGTCCGCCGGCCCGTACGCCGACAGCTTCGACGGCGCCGACTGGAAGGCCTTCGTCGCCGACTACCAGAAGAACTTCCCGGTGGCCAAGGGCGGCTTCCCCAGCCCCAGCCTGTTCGCCTATGTCTACTACGTCAACATGAAGGCCGCGCTCGACGGCCTGGACGCGGTGAAGGGTGACCTGTCGGGCGGGCAGGCCAAGTACCGCGAGGCGCTGAACAAGATGGTGCTGAAGACGCCGACCGGTGACGTCAAGCTCGACGCCAACCGCCAGGCCATCGGCACCACCTTCGTCACCGAGGTGGTGAAGGACAGCCAGGGCAACCTGACGACCAAGGTTGCGCGCAAGGTGGACAACGTCGAACAGACGCTGGGCATCCCCGCTGGCCAATTCAAGATCGGTTCGCGCGACGAACCCAACTGCCCCTGATCGAGGCACGCCCGTGGCCAGCGTCACACAACTTCGCCGGGCTGCGGCCGCCCCCATCCGCGGGGTGGCCGCGCAGCGGCATGTGCCGCTGGCGACCAACGACGCGTTGCGCCTGGACAGCGTGACACGCGCCTTCGGCGCATTGCGCGCGGTGGACGAGGTCTCGCTGTCGGTGGCCGCGGGCCAGAAGTACGCGATCCTCGGCTCCAACGGCGCCGGCAAGACGACGCTGTTCAACGCCATCACCGGCGACTTCCCGCCCACTGCCGGGCGGATCTATTTTTTCGGCGAAGACATCACCGAGCTGCCGCCGCACGAGCGCATCCGCAAAGGATTGAGGCGCACGTATCAGTCTTCGCTGCTGTTTCGCGACCTGACGGTGCGCGACAACCTGTTCCTGGCCGTGCGCGGCGTGTCGAGCGGGCGCTTCAGCTTCCGCCGTGCGCGCGCCAGCCACGCGTCGAACTGTGGCCACGCAGGACTTGCTGGAACGCGCCCGCCTCACCCACCTGGCCGACGAGCTGGTCGCCAACCTGGCGCATGGCCAGCAGCGGCAGCTGGAGATCGGCATGGCGCTGGCCGGCGCGCCGCGGCTGATCCTGTTCGACGAACCCGCCGCCGGCCTGTCGCCGGCCGAGCGCCGCGAACTGGTGGCGCTGCTGCGCTCGCTGCCGGCGCACATGAGCTTCGTGCTCATCGAGCACGACCTGGACATCGCGCTGCGCGTGGTCGAGCGTGTCACCGTGATGCACAACGGCCGCGTGCTGAAGACCGGCACACCCGAAGAGATCGAAAACGACGCGCAGGTGCAGGCCATCTACATGGGGAGCAAGCATTGATGAGGCCCCCCGAAGCGGCTGCGCCGCGCCCCTCGAGGGGGCGCCATCGCCCGGCGAGCCGGCGGCGGATGGCCTGGTTCGGACGCGGCCGCGAGCCGGTCGACAAGCCCAAAGGCCCGATCCTCGTGGTCGAAGGCCTGGACGTCTACTACGGCCGCGCGCACGCGCTGCAGGGTGTGAGCCTGTCGATCGACAAGGGCGTGCTCGGCATCGTCGGGCGCAACGGCATGGGCAAGACCACGCTGTGCAACGCCATCACCGGGCTGGTGCCGGCCAGCGGCAGCGTGCGCCTGGCGGGCGAGGAGATCCTGGGCCGCCCGGCGAACGAGATCACCAAACGCGGCATCGCCTACGTGCCGCAAGGCCGGCGCGTCTGGCCTTCGCTGACGGTGGACGAGACCCTGCGCCTGGTGGCGCCCAACACGCCGCGACATCGAGCGTGTGTATTCGATGTTCCCGCGCCTGGCCGAACGCAAGAGCAACGGCGGCGCGCAGCTGTCGGGCGGCGAACAGCAGATGCTGGCCATCGGGCGCGCGCTGCTGCTGCAGCCGCAAGCTGCTGGTGATGGACGAGCCCACCGAAGGCCTGGCGCCGGTGATCGTCGAACAGGTGGCACAGGCGCTGCGCGACCTGGCGGCCGAGGGCGAGATCGCCGTGCTGCTGATCGAGCAGAACCTGGGCGTGGCGCTGCAGGTGGCCGACCGCATCGGCGTCATGGTCAACGGCCGCGTGGCGCAGGAGATGCCCGCCGCGCAGCTGGCCGCCGACCGCGAACTGCAGGAAAGGCTGCTCGGCGTGCGCTCCGGCGGCCACGACAGCGAGCCCGAGTCCGAAGCGCCTGCCGCGTCCATGACGCCACAGGGCGCTGCCGCTGCGCCGCAGCAGGTGCTGACGGTCCGGCGCGCCCACAGCGACGGCGCACCGACCATGGACGATCTGGCACCGCGCACGGTGCGCGGCTACACGCGCTGGAATGCGGGTGGCGCCGTCGCGCCGCTGACCGACATCCCGCGCGATGGCGGGACGCGCGCCTCCGCGTCCGCGGCCGGCGAAGCATCCGACACCCCAGGCTCCGCCCGCGCCGCGACTCTCTTCGATTTTCCCGTCGCCGCCAGCGCGGGCAGTGCCGCCTACGTGGTCGGCACCTTCGACACCAAGTCGCGCGAGCTGTTCTTCCTGCGCCAGTGCCTCGACAAGCTGGGCCTGCGCGTCGTCACGGTGGACCTGTCCACCTCGGGCAAGCCGTCGCCGGCCAGCGTGCACCCGCGCGAGGTGGCACGCCACCATCCGCGGCGGCGAAGCGGCGGTCTTCACCAGCGACCGCGGCAGCGCGGTCAGCGGCATGGCGCTGGCCTTCGAGCACTTCGTGCAATCGCGGCGCGACCTGGGCGGCGTCATCTCCGCCGGCGGCTCGGGCGGCACCACGCTGGCCACGGCCGGCATGCGCGCGCTGCCCATCGGCGTGCCCAAGGTGATGGTCTCGACCATGGCCAGCGGCGACACGCGCCCCTACGTCGGCCCCAGCGACATCTGCATGATGTATTCGGTGACCGACGTGCAGGGCATCCACCGCATCAGCGAGAAGGTGCTGGGCAACGCCGCGCACGCGCTGGCCGGCATGATCGCCCACCCCGCGCCGCAAAGCGACGCCAGCAAACCCGTCATCGGGCTGACCATGTTCGGCGTGACCACGCCCTGCGTGCAGGCCGTCGCCAAACGCCTGGGCGACGAAGCCGAATGCCTGGTCTTCCACGCCACCGGCGTGGGCGGCCAGTCGATGGAAAAGCTCGCCGATTCCGGCCTGCTGGCCGGCGTGATCGACGTGTCGACCACCGAAATCGCCGACGAGATCGGCGGCGGCGTGCTCTCCGCCGGGCCGACGCGCCTGGACGTCTTCGCGCGCCACGCCCTGCCCTATGTCGGCTCCTGCGGCGCGCTCGACATGGTGAACTTCGGCCCCTTCGACAGCGTGCCCGAGCGCTTCAAGTCGCGCAAGCTGTACCGCCACAACGCCACGGTGACGCTGATGCGCACCACCGTCGACGAGAACCGCGCCATCGGCGAGTTTCTCGCCGAGCAAGCTGAACGCGATGCGCGGGCCCGTGCGCTTTCTCATTCCCGAAGGCGGCGTGTCGGCGATCGACAAGCCCGGCCAGCCTTTCCACGACCCCGAGGCCGACCGCGTGCTCTTCGCCACGCTGGAACAGCACTTCCGCCCCGGCCACGACCGACGCCTGCAACGCCTGCCACTGCACATCAACGACGAGGCCTTTGCCGATGCGCTGGTGGCGGCCTGGCACGAGATCACGCGCAGCGGCGCCAGCGCGCGCCGCGCCTGAGTTGACAGACCCGAAGCGACATCACGACACGCCACGACTCCGCCACGACCACGACCATGCCACGCATCGCCAGAACCACCTTGCTCGACCGCTTCCGCGCCAAGATCGCTGCGGGGCGCACCGCTCATCGGCGGCGGCGCCGGCACGGGCCTGTCGGCCAAGTGCGAAGAAGCCGGCGGCATCGACCTGATCGTGATCTACAACTCGGGCCGCTACCGCATGGCCGGGCGCGGCTCGCTCGCCGGACTGCTGGCCTACGGCAACGCCAACGAGATCGTCTGCGAGATGGCGCGCGAGGTGCTGCCCGTGGTCAAGCACACGCCCGTGCTGGCGGGTGTGAACGGCACCGATCCGTTCATGATCCCCGATCAGTTTCTGCGCCGCCTCATCGACCTGGGTTTTTCGGGCATCCAGAACTTCCCCACCGTCGGCCTGATCGACGGCACCTTCCGCGCCAACCTGGAAGAAACCGGCATGGGCTACGGCCTGGAGGTCGAACTCGTCGCCAGGGCGCGCGCGCTCGATCTGCTGACCACGCCCTACGTCTTCAGCGAGCCGACAACGCGCGCGACATGGCGAAGGCCGGCGCCGACATCGTCGTCTGCCACATGGGCCTGACGACGGGCGGCTCGATCGGCGCGGGCACGGCGCTGACGCTGGCCGATTGTGTGGCGCCGATCAACGACTGGTGCGCAGCGGCCAAGTCGGTCAATCCGGAGGTCATCGTGCTGTGCCACGGCGGCCCGATCGCCACCCCCGACGACGCTTCATACATCCTGAAGCAATGCCGCGGCATTCACGGCTTTTATGGCGCCAGCTCGATGGAGCGGCTGCCCACCGAAGTGGCGCTGACGGAAACGACGCGCCAGTTCATGCAGGTTGCAAGGTAAATCGCAAGACAAGGAGACCGCCATGACAGGCGCTGATTTCGGAAGCTTCATTCTTGGCCTGATCGTCGTCGCGATCGTCGTCGCCATCGCGGTGTGGCTGCTGCACTGGCTGTACCTGCGCAGCAGCAAGGAGCGCGCCTTCGTGCGCACGGGCCTGGGCGGGCAGAAGGTGGTGCTCGACGGCGGCGCCTTCGTGCTGCCGATCGTGCACGACGTGATTCCGGTGAACATGAACACGCTGCGGCTGGAGGTGAGCCGCGGGCGCGACAAGGCGCTGATCACCAAGGACCGCATGCGCGTGGACGTGATCGCCGAGTTCTATGTGCGTGTCGCCGCCAAGCCCGACGCCGTGGCCGCGGCGGCACAGACATTGGGCCTGCGCACGATGGAGCCCGAGCAGTTGAAGGAGCTGGTCGAAGGCAAGTTCGTCGACGCGCTGCGCACCGCGGCCGCCGACATGACGATGGAAGAGCTGCACGAAAAGCGCGGCACCTACGTCAAGCGCGTGCGCGAGGCGGTGGCCGAAGACCTGACCAAGAACGGGCTGGAACTTGAAGCCGCATCGCTGACGCAACTCGACCAGACCTCGATGGAGTATCTTCAACCCGAGCAACGCCTTCGACGCGGAGGGCATGACGCGACTGACCGAGCAAATCGAACACCGCAAGAAGCAGCGCAACGACGTCGAGCAGGACACGCTGATCGCCATCCGCAACAAGAACCTCGAAGCCGAAAAACTCTCGCTCGACATCGACCGCGAAAGTGAATACGCGCGCCTGACACAACAGCGCGAAGTGGAGATCGCCCGCGCCCGCCAGCGCGCCGAAGTCAGCACCGAACGCGCGCAGCGCGAGCAGGCGGCCGAAGGCGCGCAGATCTCCGCCAAGCAGGCCATCGACGCCGCGCGCATCCGCTCCGAACAGAGCATCGAGCAGGAGCGCATCGGCAAGGAGCGCACGATCCAGGGTGCCGAGATCGAACGCCGCCAGGCGATGGAGCTGGCCGAGCAGCAACGTGCCATCGCCGTGGCGCGCGAGAGCAAGGCGCAAAGCGAAGCGCAGGCCGAGGCCGAGATCGCCCGCGCGATGGCGGTGTCGGCGGAAGAGAAGGTATTCACCGCGCGCGAGGTGGAGATGGCCGAGCGCAAGAAGGCCATCGACCTGATCGGCGCGCGCCAGACGGCCGAACGCGAGGCCTTGCGCCTGACCAGCGCGGCGCAGGCCGAGAAGGACGCCAGCGCCGACCGCGGCACGGCGGTGCGCGCGCAGGCCGAGGCCGATGCCGATGCCGACAAGATCCGCTCGATGGCGATGCGCGTGCGCGCCGAGATCGAGGCCGAGGCGCTGCAGACTGATGAACCAGGCGCACAACATGCTGAGCGCCCGAAGCGCGCATGTCGGCACTGCGCATGCGGCTGGTGGAGAAGGCCGAAGGCATCATCCGCGAATCGGTCAAGCCGATGGAGCGCATCGAGGGCATCAAGATCCTGCATGTCGATGGGCTCGGCGGCGGCGGTGGCGGTGCCAATGGGCACGACGGCGGCGGCGGCGGCGGCAACTTCTCCGATGGCGTGGTGAACTCCGCCCTGCGCTTCCGCGCGCAGGCACCGCTGGTGGACCAGTTGCTGCGCGAGATCGGCATCGAGGGCGGCGACATCCAGCGCCTGGTGGGCGGTGCCAGCGGCGCACAAGCCGCGCTGCCGCCGGCCACGCCGAAACCCAAGGAATAGTCTGTGATCAAGGTCTACGTCTCCAGCGTCATCGACGCCAGCGCCGACACGGTGTGGTCGCGCATCCGCGATTTCAACGGCCTGCCGCTGTGGCACCCGGCCATAGCAGACAGCCGCATCGAGAACAACGAGCCGAGCGACCGCATCGGCTGCATCCGCCACTTCCACACGCGCGACGGCGGCATGATCCGCGAGAAGCTGCTGGCGCTGTCGGACTACGACTTCAGCTGCAGCTACGAGATTCTCGAAAGCCCGATGGGTGTCGACAACTACGTCGCGACCTTGAAGCTGACGCCGGTGACCGACGGTGCGCGTTGTTTCGGCGAATGGAGTGCCGAGTTCGATTGCGACGAAGGCCGCGAACACGCACTGACCGAACAGATCGGCGGCGGTGTGTTCCAGGGCGGCTTCGACGCGCTCAAGCGGCATTTCTCACGGCGCTGAACACGCCGTGCTGCAGAAGATCGTCCGCTCCACCGTCATCGACGCGCCCATCGAGCGTGTCTGGGCGGTGCTGCGCGATTTCAACAGCCACGACCAGTGGCACGACGCCGTCGATGTCAGCCGCATCGAAGGCGGCGAGCGTGTCGACCAGGTCGGCTGCGTGCGCAACTTCACGCTGAAAGACGGCAACCGCATCCGCGAACAGTTGCTGACCTTGGACGAGCGCGAGCACAAGAGCACCTACTGCATCGTCGAAGCCACGGTGCCGCTGCAACGCTACGTGGCCACGGTGACGCTCAAGCCGGTGACCGACGGCAATCGCACTTTCTGGCATTGGGAATCGAGCTTCGCCACGCCACCGGGCATGGAGCGCGAGTTGCGCGACATGGTGGCGCAAGGCGTGTACGAGGCCGGCTTCGAATGCCTGCGCCGCCACCTGCGTGCCGGTGAAGACCTGCGCACACCCGGCGCGGCACCGATGCCAACCGCATTGCCAGTGCCCACGCGCCGCGTGGCGCTGCGGCGCTACGGCGAGGCCGATCAACTCATCGCCGAAAACGCCGAATGCCCTGCGCCGCGCGAGGGCGAGGTGCGCATCCGCCAGCGCGCCATCGGCGTGAACTTCATCGACGTGTACCTGCGCCGCGGCTGGATCCCGGGCATGCTGCCGATCACGGCCGACGCGCCCGGCGTGCTCGGCATGGAAGCCGCCGGCAGCGTGCTCGACGTCGGCCCGAATGTCAGCCATGTGATGCCCGGGGATCGTGTGGCCTACCTCGGCCCGGTGCCCGGCGCCTATTGCAGCGTGCGCTGCGTGCCGGCGAGTTGGGTGCTGCGCCTGCCGGCAGCGGTAGAAGACGACACCGCCGCAGCATTGCTGCTGAAGGGCCTGACAGCGGACTATCTGCTGCGCGACCTGGGCCGCGTGCGCGCTGGCACGCGCCTGTTGGTGCACGCGGCGGCCGGCGGCGTCGGCCAACTGGTGTGCGCGTGGGCAAGACGGCTCGGCGCAACGGTCATCGGCACCGTGTCCAGCGAAGAAAAGGCGGCCATCGCGCGCGCCCACGGCTGCGAGCATGTGATCGTGACGCGCGACTACCGCTTTGCCGATGCGGTGCAGCAAGCCTGCGGCGGCGTGGATGTGCTCATCGACGGCCTGGGCGACGCGGCGCGCGAGCAGAACCTGGCCGCGCTGGCCCGGCGCGGCCACTGGATCAGCCTGGGCCAGGCCAGCGGGCCGCTCAGCGCCATCGACCCCGATGCGCTCGTCGCCAAGTCGCTGAGCTTCTCGCGCCCGGTGGTCTTCGACTTCGTCGACACACGCGAGATGTTGGCCGAGCGCGCGCAGCGCCTGTGGGCCGCGTTGGCCGACGGCACGCTGAAAGCGCCGACGATCGAGCGCCACTCGCTGGACGCCGCCGGTGCGGCACATGCGCGGCTGGAGTCGCGGCTGAGCACCGGCTCGCTGATCCTGGTCGCATGAAGCCGCGCATCAGGAAACAAAGGAGCCCCGCATGATTCAAGGCATGAACCACTTCACCATCACCGCGGAAGACCGAGCCAAGACGCTCGACTACTACTGCGGCCTGCTGGGCTTGAAGGAAGGCCATCGGCCCGACCTGGGCTTCCCCGGCGCGTGGCTCTACGCCGGCGACGGCCCGGCCGTGCTGCACATCTACTGGGACCGGCCGATGCCGGCGCAGCGCACCGGCGTCATCGACCACCTGGCCTTCAGCGCCAAGGGCCTGAAGGAAGTGAAGGCGAAGTTCGACGCGCGCGGCCTGAAGTACGACCTGCGCCAGCAAGCCGGCGCCGGCACCTGGCAACTCTTCAGCCACGACCCGAACGGCGCGAAGGTGGAACTGGACTTCGAGCCTTCGGAAAGCCTGGATTGACGGCAGCATCCGGCGTCAGCCGGGCACACAGGTGCGCTGCGCTCAGTCGTTGCGCAGGCGCGCCAGGAAAGCCTCGCACGCCGCCAGTTGCTCCAGGCTCACGTACTCGTCGGCCTGGTGCGCCTGGTCGATGAAGCCCGGGCCGCACACCACGGTGGAAATGCCGGCGCGCTGAAACAGCCCGGCCTCGGTGCCGAAGGCGACCAGCGTGGTGTCCTGGCTGCCGCTCAGGCGCTGCGCCAGGCGCACGGCCGGGTCGTCCGGCGCGGCCAGGAACGCGGGCATCTCGGCGATCGACTCGAAGCGGAAGCCGGCCTCGGCATGCACCGCGCGCATCGCCGGTTCCAGGCTCGCGGCATGCGCCAACAGCTCGGCCTGCATGGCATCGGCATCGGTGCCCGGCAGATTGCGAAACTCGTAGTTGAAACGGCAGTCCTCGGGCACGACGTTGTCGGCGATGCCACCCTGGATGACGCCCACCGCCGCGGTGCTGAAGGCGACGTTGAAACCTTCCTGGTACGGGCCCTTGGCGCGCCAGCCATCGGCCATGTCGGCGATGCGCGCGATCACACGGGCGCCGGCCTCGATGGCGTTGACGGCCTGCGGCGTCTGCGACGAATGCGCCGCCTTGCCCTTGACGCAGCAGCGCCAGCGGTACACACCCTTGTGCGCGAGCGCCGGCACCATGCCGGTGGGCTCGCCCACGATGCAAAGGCGCGGCGCGACACCGGCCTCACGCAGATCGGCGATGAGGCGCCGCGCGCCGAAACCGCCGATCTCCTCGTCGTAGCTCAGCGCGTAGTGCACGGCAAAGGGCAGGTCGGCTTCGAGATAGGCCTGGGCCTGCGCCACCGCCAGGCCGATGAAGCCCTTCATGTCGGCGCTGCCACGGCCGTACAGGCGGGCGTCGCGCAAGGTGGCGCCCAGCGGGTCGAGCGACCAGTCCTGCCCGGTCCAGGGCACGGTGTCGGTGTGGCCGGACAGGATCACGCCGTTCGGCTTGCCCTCGCCGAGCGTGGCAAACAGGTTGGCCTTGCGCTTGTCATCGTCCCAGGTCAGGCGCGGCTCGATGCCCAGCGAGCGGAAGTGGTCGGCGATGCATTCGATCAGCGCCAGGTTGCTCTGATCGCTGACGGTGTTGAAGCGCACCAGGCGCTGCGCCCATTCGAGCGCGGCGGAGGAGAGCAAAGGGTCTGTGGCTGTGTTCATGCGCGCTAGCATAGCTGCATGAGCAACGGGCCACTGCCCATCGGCGTCGACCGCGCCAGCATCGTCGACGCGCAGCAGCGCATCGCGCTCGATGTGCGCCACACACCGCTGTGGCGCCTACCCGGCGCAGCGCTCGGCATCGATGTCGCCGAGCTGTGGCTCAAGCTCGAGCACCTGCAGCTCAGCGGCAGCTTCAAGGCGCGCGGCATGTTCAACCGCATGCGCGCGCTGCCCATCCCGACGGCCGGCGTGGTGATCGCCTCGGGTGGCAATGCCGGCATCGCCGTGGCCACCGCGGCACGCGCCTTGGGCGTGGCCTGCGAAGTGTTCGTGCCGGAAATGTCGAGCCGCGGCCAAGCGCGCGGCGCTGGCGCAACTGGGCGCGCACGGTGGTGGTGGCCGGCGCGGCCTATGCCGATGCCTGGCGGCCTGCCGGCAGCGCCAGGCCGAGACCGGCGCGTTATGGATGCACGCCTACGACCAGGCCGAGGTGGTGGCCGGCGCCGGCACGCTGGCGGCCGAGATCGAAGCCGACGCCGGGCTGCCGGACCGCGTGCTCGTCAGCGTGGGTGGCGGCGGCCTGATCGCCGGCGTGGCGGCGTGGTTCGAAGGCCGCTGTCGCGTCGAGGCGCTGGAGCCCGTGCTCGCGCCGACGCTGCACGCCGCGCGTGCGGCCGGCAGGCCGGTGGACGTGGCGGTGTCCGGCATCGCTGCCGATGCACTCGGCGCGCGACGCATCGGTGCGATGGCCTGGCACGATCAGCCAGCGCGGGGTGGCCGCGGCGCATCTTCTGGACGATGACGCTCATCCGCAGCGCGCAGCAGCGCTTGTGGCGCGAACTGCGCCTGGCCGTCGAGCCGGCAGCGGCATTGCCTTTGGCGGCACTGTGGTCGGGTGCTGTGCGACCGGCAGTGCATGAGCGTGTCGCCGTGGTGCTGTGTGGCGCGAACCTGGATCCCGGCACACTCGCGTGAGGTTTCGTCAGGCGAGGCGGTCAGGTCCGGGCATCGGCGATTCGGCGCGCACAGACCCCATGGCAGCGCTGGCGACACAAGGTCCGCCGACACAACAGTTCAGGACTCCAGCCGGTACAGCCGCACCCACAGGTCGGGCTCGGCCGTCGCCCGTTCTTGCTGACGTTGAAGAGCTCGCCGCCCGCCGGCGCGCGGCAGCGGCATCGTGCGCCACAGCGACGGCCGCTGCAGGAACTGCTGGCGGAACTCCTCGGTGGCCCAGATCTGGCCCGGCTCGACCACCGGCTCGACGCGCGCCGCGCACAGGATCGCGTCGCCGCCGACGACGATGCGGCGCAGGTCGCTGTCGCGCTGGCGCGTCTGCACCTCGCCGTGGTGCAGCGCGATGCGCAGCCGCGGCTGGCCCGGCGCGCTGTACACCTCGTCCATCAGGTGGCGCGCCGTCTGCGCCAGCGCCACCGGGTCGTCGTCGGCGATCAGCACCGCGTCGCCGGCGCCGGTCTCGCGTGATCGCCGCCGGCGGCGCCCAGCGCTGCACGGCGTCGTCCAGCGCCTTGCGCACCGGCGCGTCGGCGCCGGCGCGCATCAGGCTGCCGAAGCCGTGCACGTCGGCCTTCAGCACGCACAGCGTGCGCACGCTGGCCGTGCGGTCGACGTCGCCCGGCGTCGTGCCAGGGCCGGTCGTAGCCGACGATGTTGACGCGGTCGATGCGCTGCAGGAAGGCCGGGTTGAGCGCGCCCGATCACGTCCGACAGCACCGGGTGCAGCAGGTAGTGCGTCGCGCGCGGCAGCACGCCGTTCGGCTCCAGCGTGGCCTCGCCGGGGCGCAGGAAGCGCTGCCGCCATTCGCCGCGCACGAGGTCGTGCTGCACGTAGCCGAGCAGGCCGACGCGGTACAGCGCGCAGAACACGTGCAGCCGTCGGCACGCCGGCGCCGGCGCTGTGCTCTCGACAGATCGCCTCGACCTCGGCGCGCGTCAGGATGTGGCCCGGGCAGGCGCTGGAACAGCTGCTCGAGTTCGAGGTCGCCGACGTAGGGCGCGATCTCGGCCAGGTACTCGTGCGCGATCTCGGTCGCGGCCTGGTTCACCGCCTCCTTCAGGCGGTGCTCGTTGCGCGCGCTCGTCGGGGCGCAGCGCGACCAGCCGGTCGCCGATGGTCATCAGGTCGCGCGGGCGCAGCAGCGTGTGGCGGCAGACGTACTCGAAGACGTCTTCCTCCTCGCGCGTGTAGGTGTCGGTGACGCTGGTGCGGCCGAGGAAGGCCTCCAGCGGATGCGCTGCGCTGCGCGCTCGGGCAGCACCATGCGCTCGGTCTTCACCAGGCGGATGTTGTTGACGAAGATCTCGCGCAGGCTCTCGGGCGAGTAGACGATGTCGACCGCGCTGCCGCGGTACTGCTGCGACCATCGCGGTGCGCTGCGGCAGCCGCGCGTAGGCCTCCTTGCGGATCGCGGCGAAGACCTTCAGGTGGTGGTTGATGCGCCGCAGCTGGTAGGCCACCTCGACCAGGCCGAGCTGCGAGAAGTACCAGACGTTGGGCGACAGCTCGCCGGTGACGCTGGGGTTGGTCGGCAGCGTCCTCGACATGCTTGTTGAAGTACTCGTCGATGCCGTCGATGAAGATCGTCAGCGGCGTCTTCAGCGTGCGCAGCCGCGGCACCAGGTGGCCGTCGGTGTCGGTGGCGCAGCGCTGCAGCTCGCTGGGCGTGAAGTCGAGCAGGCGCACGAAGTGGTCGATCACGCCGTGCAGCTGGCGGTCGGCGATCAGGCCGGCCAGCCGCGCGTTGACCTTCAGGCCGTCGGTCGCGCCGACGTGCTTGAGCGCCGCCACCGCGATCGCGGCGAGCCAGACCTTCGACCACGGCAGCGGCGAGGCGGCGAAGAACGCGATCGCCTCGCGGCTGAAGATCTTGTCGCCGATCGGCTTGTCGAGCAGGTTGCCGCTGGGCAGGCAGATCGACGTTGCCCTCGCGCTGGTAGAGGATGCGCTTGGCCTTCAGCAGCAGCGTCTTGCCGAAGCCCTTGGTGCCGATGACGATGAACTTGTCGTCGCGGTCGGGCGTCAGGAAGGCGTCGATCTCCGGCGTGCGGTGCAGCAGCGACTCGTCGAAGTCCTCCGCGACGCGGATGTCGTCGGCGTCCACGGTCCACGCTCGCATGGCCACTCCCCGTTCAATCTACTCGTTCTGTGCGCGAGCATAGGGGCTGGAAAGCACTGCGTCCATGGTTCGCGTGCTCGCGGCGCCGCGCAGGATGCGGCCTACTTCAGGCCCTTCCACCACTGCACGTTGGTGCGCGGCTGGCCGATGGTCAGCACCTCGCCGATCTCGGGCGTGGCCAGCGGCAGCCCCTTGGCCTCGGTCAGCGCCGCGACACGTTCCAGCGGGTCGTGCCAGGTGTGGAAGGCCAGATTGAAGGTGCTGTTGTGCACCAGGTACAGCATGCGGCCGCGCACATCCTGAAAGGCCATCACTGTTTCCTCGGGCGTCATGTGCACGGAAGGCCAGTAGCTGTCGTAGGCGCCGTTTTCCATCAACGCCAGGTCGAAGCCACCGAAGCGATCACCGATCTGCTTGAAGCCGGGGAAGTAGCCTGAATCGCCGCTGTAGAAGATGCGCTGGTCGCCGCTTTGAATGACCCAGCTGGCCCACAGCGTGCGGTTGCGGTCCCACAGGGTGCGGCCGGAGAAGTGCTGCGCCGGTGCGGCGGTGAGTTGCACACCGGCATGGCTGCCGCTCTGCCACCAGTCGAACTCCTCGATGCGCTTGGCCTCGACCCCCATGTCCTGCAGCCGCGCGCCCACGCCCAGTGGCACGAAGTAACGCTGCACGCGGCCGTTGAGGTATTCGATGGTCGGCAGGTCGAGGTGGTCGTAGTGGTCGTGCGACAGGATCAGCCCTTCGATCGGCGGCAGATCGGTCAGCGCCAGCGGTGGCTGGTGAAAACGCTTGGGCCCGGCAAAGCTGAACGGCGAGACCCGTTCGCCGAACACCGGATCGATGAGCCAGTATTTGCCGCGCAGCTTGAGCAGGTGCGAAGAATGGCCCAGCCGGATGACGTGGTTGGCCGAAGCGTCGAGCGCGTCGAGCATGGCCCGGTCGAGCTTGCGCAGCGGGATCGGATCGATGGGTGTGGTGCCCGGCGGGGCCGGTTCCAGGAAACGCGACCAGATCTTCCAGCCCGGCTGGGAGGGCTTGGCCTGCGGGTTCTGCAGATTCTGGAAAACGCAGTCCTGGGCCGAGAACTGCGGCGATGCGGCCAGCGCCTTGTCGCAGGTTTCTGCAGTGGCACAGCCTGCCGCGGCCAGGCTCGCCAGGCCGAGGCACAACCAGGCGGCGACTCGCTGGCGCGCGCCGTTCAAGAAAGGTCTGGCTGAATTCACGGGCTGCACCGGTTGGGCTTGCGGGTCGAAGGCGGGCGGAGCATATCAAGCCACGGCGCCCCGCGCTCAACGGGGCCGTCGCGGGCCCCAATGGCTGAAGCGCAGCGCCAGTGCGCAGGCCGTGCCGTACACGACGATGGCTGCGGCGCTCAAGGCAAAGAACTGCCAGGCCGCCGCGCCATGCGCCACCAGCCAGCTGCCACCCGCGGCCACCAGCAGCAGGCGCAGCGTGGCGGCAAACACCGGGCCGGCCATGCGCCCTGCCCCCTGCGCGGCAAAGTACAAGGTCAAGCCCAGGCCGAAGAACGCGAAGGCCGGCCCGGACCAGCGCAGAAACTGGCGGCAATAGTCGAGCACCTGTTCGTCACGCGTGAAGATCGTCGCCCACAGGTCCGGAAACAGCGCCACCACCAGGCCGACCCCGCCCAGCATCGCAGCCGACACCGAGCCTGCCGTCCAGGCCACGCGCCGCGCGCGTGCCACGTCGCCGGCACCGACGGCCATGCCCACCATCGGCACCGATGCCAGGCCGATGCCGAAGGCCACCGTGCTCATCAGGAACTCCAGCCGCTGGCCGATGGCAAAGCCGGCCAGCGGCAGCACGCCCAGCTGCGCCACGAAACCGGCCATGAGCAGCATCGTCGCCACCGATTGCAGCGGCGACAGGCAGGCCACCGCACCCACCTTGAGGATGTCGCCGAACAGCGCACGGCGGATCGGCACCGCACGAAACCGAAGCCGCAGCCGCCCATGCCCGCTGCGCAGGTACCAAAGCAGGAACAGCGCACCGAGCGACTGGGCCACGATCAACCCGAGCGCCACGCCGGGCATGCCCAATCGCGGCACCGGGCCAAGACCCAGGCCCAGCACACCCGCCAGCACGATCTGCAGCAGCGCCGCGACCATCAGCGCCAGCGACGGCACGCGCATGTTGCCGCTGCCGCGCAGGATCGACGCCAGCGTGTTGAACAGCCACACCGCGAGCGCGCCCGAAAACAGCACCGAGGCATAGGCCAGCGCTTCGCGCAGCACCTCGCCCTGCCCGCCCAGCAGACGAAACAGCGGCGCGGCGATGCTCAGGAAGAGCAGCGAATACAGCACGCCACCGAGCACGCCGATGAGCAGCGCATGCAGCGCCACCGACTGCGCGCGCAGTTCGTCGCCGGCACCGAAGGCGCGGCTCAGCGCAGAGGACACACCCCCGCCCATGGCCCCGGCCGAAAGCATGCCGGTGAGCATGGCAAAGGGAAACACCAGTCCGAGGGCGGCCAGCGGCACCACGCCGAGCATGCCGATGTAGAAGGTTTCCGCCAGGCCGACGAGCACCGCCGTGGACGTCGCCAGCACGTTGGGCGCGGCCAGGCGCAGCAAGGTGCGCAGGATCGGGCCGCTGAGCAGCGGATGTGTCGGCTTGGCGACGCCGGGCTCAGCGACTGGGGCGGGCGCAAGCGCTGGTGTGCTCGCCGCTTCGATCGGCAAGGAGGGCGGGTCTTGTGTCATCGATCCTGCGCGGCCGCCGGCCTGGATCCGAAACGCGCCGTAAGCCGATGCCGCCAGGGCCAGCGCCGCCCCCACGCACAGCGCCTGCATCGCGCCGATCGATTGCCCGAGCCGGCCGAAGGCCAGGCTGCCGAAGGGCATCGCACCGAGGAACATCGCGGTGTAGATGGCCATGACGCGGCCGCGCTGCTGGTCGTCGACGCGCGCCTGGATCGTCATGTTCGTGGCCGCGGCTTGCGCGATGGTGCCCAGGCCCACCAGCGCCATGGCCACGATCGACAGGCCGACCCAGGGGCTCAAGCCGAACAGCAGCAAGCCGCCACCCGCCGCGGCGCTGCCGAGCCGGGCCACCTGCGGCAAGCGGTTGCTGCCGTGGCGCAGCGCCAGGCCGATGGCCGCGAGCATCGCACCGAAGCCCGCTGCCGACAGGAACCAGCCCACCAGCTCGGGGTGCGGGCCGAAGGCCTGGGCCACCGCGGCGGGCATCAGGAACGCATACGGCGCCACGGCGAAGCCGAGCACGAAGACACCGACCAACAGCGGCGCGATGACCGCGTCGCCGAAGGCATAGCGCCAGCCTTCCAGGTATTCACGCGCGAAGGACTTGCCACTCGGTGCGCGCACCGCGTTCGGCGTGTGGATGCGCCAGATCTGCACCAGCGTGGCAGTCAGGGTCAGCGCGTGCAGCAGGAAACACCAGGCTTCGCCGACGCTGGCGATGATCAGCCCGCCGATGGCCGGGCCGATGAAGCGTGCCGCATTGAGCGCGCTGGAGTGCAGCGCCACCGCATTCGGCAGCAGCTTGCGGTCGCTGACCAGCTCGGCCAGGAAGGCATGGCGAACCGGAATCTCGCAGGAGAAGAGAAAGCCGCGCAGCAGTGCGATGGCGATGAGGCCGCCCACGCCGATCCAGCCGGCGAAGGTCAGCCCGGCGAGCAGCAGACACAACAGGCTCACGGCGCCCAGCACGATGAGCAGCAGGCGCCGGCGCGGGTAGCGGTCGGCAAACAAGCCGGCAATCGGCGACACCACCACGGCAGGGGCCAGCATGGCGAAGCCGACGATGCCCAGCACCAGGGTCGAGCCGCTGAGCCGATAGGCCAGCCAGCTCAAGGCCACGTTGTGCGCAAAACCGCCGACCAGCGCGATCGACTGGCCGATGAAGTAGCGGCGGAACTGCGGTTCGGCCAGCGCCGGGAAGCGGCTCAGGGCTGCAACACCACGCGCCCGACGACACGCCCCTTGGCCAGGTCGCTGAGCGCCTGATTGACCTGTGCCAGCGGCCGCAGGTCGAGCGGGATCTCCGGCAGCTTGATGCGCTGCGCCAGCGCCACCAGTTCGCGCAGGTCGTTCAGGCCGGCGACATAGGAGCCGCTGATCTGGATCGACTTCAACGCGAACATCGGCAGCGGCATGCGGAACTCGCCGCCGAACAGGCCGACGATGACCACCTGCCCGGTGCGTCGCACCAGGTTCACGGCCAGCGACGAACTCGATTCGGCACCGACGAAGTCGACCGCGCCGGCCACGTTCATGTTGCAGGCCTTGCCGATGACCTTGAGTGCATCGGCCGGCGTCGGGTCGAAGGCCAGTGCCGCGCCGTGGCTCAGCGCCGCTTCACGCTTGGCCGGGTCGGGGTCGATGGCCACCACCTTGGCCTTCGTCGTGGCCGACAGCAGCGCCACCGCCGTCATGCCGACACCGCCGCAGCCGATCACCGCGACGTGGTCTTCCGCCGTCATCGGGTTCAGCTTGTTGATCGCGCCATAGGCGGTGATGCCGGCGCAGGCAAAGGTGGCGGCACGCGCCGGTTCGATGCTGCCGATCGGCACCAGGTAACGTGCATGCGGCACCCGCACCAGGTCGGCATAACCGCCGGGCAACTGGATGCCCAGGTTGCGCGACGCGCGCGGGCACAGGTGGTCGTCGCCGCGCTCGCACACCGGGCACACGCCGCAGCCGAGCCAGGGGTAGACGATGACCTTGTCGCCGAGTTTCAGCCCTTGCGCGTCGGGGCCGATCTCGACCACCTCGCCGCCGATCTCGTGGCCCATGGTCACCGGCAGCTTGGTGCCGGCGCGTTCCAGCGACGACATCTTGCCGCCGCCCATGTCGAAGCCCCCGGCCTGGATGTGCAGGTCGGAATGGCACATGCCGCAATGCGTGATGCGCACCGTCACCTCATGGCCGGTGGGTGCGGCGAGATCGTCGCTGTGCAAGGTGAGTTCGCCACCCCACGAAGGGAAGGCCCAGCGGTGCGCGCAGCGGTAGTTCATGCTTGTCTTTCGAATGGGAATGGGTTGCAAGCCAAACGGTAGCATCACTTCGGGCTGGCATTCGCAGCCGACGAAGGCGCATACTTTTGAGCGGCGGCGCCCCTTGCCGCGATGCATCGCATGAACATGAGCCCTTCCGCCTACCTGCGCCAACCCAGCCTGCAAGGCGACACGGTCGTCTTCGTCAGCGACGACGACCTGTGGCGGGCCAGCACCACAGGCGGCGCGGCGCAACGTCTGACCGCGGGGCTGTCGGAGCCCGCCACGCCCTGCCTGTCGCCGGACGGCCGCTGGATCGCCTACATCGGCCGCGACGAGCAGCACCCCGAGGTCCATGTGATGCCCGCCGAAGGCGGCGCCGGCCGGCGCCTGACCTGGCTGGGCCCGGAGACGCTCGTGCGGGGCTGGACGCCGCAAGGCCAGATCCTGTTCGTCAGCACGCACGGGCAACCGTTCTTCCGCAACCACCAGGCCTTCACCATCGACCCGGACGGCGGCGTGCCCCGGCCGCTGAAGCTGGGCCAGGTGAATCACATGGCCTTCGGCCCCGGCAATGCGCGCGTGATCGGCCGCAATACCGCCGACCCGGCCCGCTGGAAGCGTTATCGCGGCGGCACCGCCGGGCACCTGTGGATCGATGCCGAAGGCGCGGGCCAGTTTCGCCGCATGCGCGAGCTGCAAGGCAACCTCAGCTGCCCGATGTGGATCGGCACACGCATCTACTTCCTGTCCGATGGCGAAGGCGTGGGCAACCTCTATTCCTGCCTGCCGGACGGCAGCGACCTGCGGCGCCACACCGACCATGCCGACTACTACGCGCGCCATGCACAGAGCGATGGCCAACGCATCGTCTACCAATGTGCCGCACGGCTGTGGCTGTTCGATCCGGCCACGGCGCGAACCAGGCGCTGGACATCGACGTGCCCAGCGCACGCACGCAGGCCGCACGCCGCTTCGTACCGGCCGAAAACCACCTGGCCGCATTGCAGCCGCACCCGGCCGGGCACAGCCTGGCGCTCGAAGTGCGCGGCAAGCTCTTCACCATGCCGTTGTGGGAAGGTGCGGTGCGCCAGCTGGGCATTGCCGATGGCGTGCGCTACCGCATGGGCCAATGGCTGGCCGACGGCCGCACGCTGCTGGCATTGAGCGACGCCAGCGGCGAAGAGCGCATCGAGCTGCACACCGAGGGTGGCGTGCGCGCGCTCGATGGCGACATCGGCCATGTCAGCAGCCTGGTCGCCGCGCCGGTGGGCACACGCATCGCCCTGGCCAACCACCGCAACCAGTTGCTCATCGGCGATGCCGGCGCAACGGCGCGCGGGCGGCGCCTTCAAGGTGGTCGACCACAGCGATGCCGGGCGCTGCGAGGACCTGGCCTGGTCGGCCGACGGCCGCTGGCTGGCCTACAGCTACCAGGTCACCGCACGGCAACGTGCCATCAAGCTGTGCGAGCTGGCCACGCTGCAATGCAGCCTGGTCACGCACCCCGAGTTTCGCGACTACAGCCCGTCCTTCGACCCGAAGGGCAAGTTCCTCTACTTCCTGTCGCTGCGCACCTACGACCCGGTGTACGACAGCGTGCAGTTCGAGATGAGTTTCCCGCGCGCCGCGCGTCCTTACCTGGTGGCGCTGCAGGCCGGCGGTCCGCCGCCCTTCGAGCGCGAACCCAAGGGCCTGAAGGCAGAGGACAAGGGCGAGGACAAGGACGAAGCCGCGGCCACGAAAGAGGCGCAGGCGCCGGCCCTGCACATCGACCTGGAGGGCATCGCACAGCGCATCGCCGCGTTCCCGGTCGACGAAAGCCGCTTCGGCAAGCTGGCCGCTGCGGCGCAGGGCAAGGTGGTGTGGACCGTGTTGCCGATCGAGGGCCAGCAAGGCCGCGGCGGCCACAAGGAAAGCACCGGCCGGCTGGAGGCCTTCGACTTCGACACCCAGCGTGTCGACACGCTGATGGAGCGCTGCGACGACTTCTACATCGCGGGCGACCACAGCACGCTGGTGGTGCGCGATGGCAAGCGGCTGCGCGCCATCGCGGTGGACCATCGAGAGAGCCGGCGCACCGATGGTGCCGACAACGACGCGCCCTCGCGCAAGAGCGGCTGGATCGACCTGTCGCGCATCCGCGTGTCGGTGCTTCCCAGAGCTCGAATGGGCACAGATGCTGCGCGAGGTGTGGCGCCTGCAGCGCGACCATTTCTGGGTGGCCGACATGTCCGGGATCGACTGGCCGGCCATGCTGCGCCGCTACGAGCCGCTGCTCGCCGGCGTGGCCACGCGCGCCGAGCTGTCCGACCTGATCTGGGAGCTGCAGGGCGAACTCGGCACCTCGCACGCCTACGAATACGCCGGTGACCATCGCAAACCGCCGCCTGTGGCCCTGGGCCAGCTGGCCGCCGAGCTGCAGTTGGTGGACGGCGACGAGAGCTATCGCATCACGCACATCGTGCGCGGCGACGCCTGGGACGCGCAGGCCGATTCACCGCTGAATGCGGTGGGCGTGGAAGCGCGTGTCGGCGAGCGCATCGTGGCGGTGAACGGCCAGCGCGTGTCGCGCACGCGGCCGCCACCGTCACTGCTGGTGCACCAGGCCGCGGCCAAGGTGGAGCTGACGCTGGCACGCGACGAAGCCGACCACGCCGCGGCCGCGACGCAGCGCACGGTGCTGGTGACGACGCTGGCGGACGAGGCGCCGGCACGCTATCGCGAGTGGGTCGAACACAACCGCGCCTGGGTGCACGCGCAGTCGGGCGGCCGCGTCGGCTACCTGCACCTGCCGGACATGATGGCCGACGGCTTCGCCGAGTTCCACCGCTACTTCGGCACCGAATGCGACCGCGACGCGCTCATCGTCGACCTGCGCTACAACCGCGGCGGCCATGTCTCCGAACTGCTGCTGGAAAAGGTGGCGCGCAAGCGCATCGCCTACAGCGTGTCGCGCTGGGGCCGCACCGTGCCCTATCCCGAGGAGTCGGCCGCCGGGCCGGTGGTGGCGCTGACGAACGAACACGCCGGCAGCGACGGCGACATCTTCGCGCATGGCTTCAAGCTCATGGGCATCGGGCCGCTGGTCGGCACGCGCACCTGGGGCGGCGTCATCGGCATCTGGCCCAGGAGCCAACTGGTCGACGGCACCGAGACCACACAACCGGAATACTCGTTCTGGTTCCGCGATGTCGGCTGGGGCGTCGAGAACCACGGCACCGATCCGGACGTCGAGGTCGACAACGCGCCGCAGGACGGCGCAGCCGGCCGCGACCGGCAGCTGGAAACTGCGCTGGCGACCGCGCTGCAAGCGGCTGGCAAGACACAGCCGGAGCTGCCGCAGATGCATCGTCGGCCCGATCTGGCGCAACCGCCGCTTGCCGCCGCGCGACTGAGTTCGCGCGCGCAGCGTGCCTTTGGCGAGCGTCGCGAGATCCCCGTGTCCGGCTTCATGCCGAGTTGCGGTCAAGCTTCAAGAATCCAGGGGCGGTTCCCAGTGCAAAGCGGCCGCCTGCTGCGTCTGCTCTGGTGCTCGCCGCGCGCGCGACCCTTTGTGGCAAAGCCGGCGTGGCGGCGGCCGACTGCGGTCAATAAACAGCCATTCCCTCCGTCGGCCGCCGCCACACCGGCTTTGCTGCGCATCCCAGTGGACTTCGCTGACGGCGAGAACTTACCGGGTCCGGGCTGTGCCGCTGTCTCGCTCATGTGGCGCACCACGAACCCGGCTGGCTGTGGGATGGCCAACGGAGCGAATGGCTGCTTATTGAGCGCAGTTGGCCACCCCACAGCCGGCCAGCGTGCACAACGGTTGGGTCGAACGACAGCATTAGACAGGCCGACGCAAGCCCGCTATGTATCGTCAGTCAAGCCCGATTCCAAAACGCTTGAACGCAAATGGGTATTAGCCGTCGAGCAGCTTCAGCCGCTGCACCTTGCCCGAGGGCCCGCGGGGTAGTTCGGCGACGAAGCGAACGAGCTTCGGCGTCTTGTAGCGTCCCAGGCGCTGCTCGCAGAACGCGCGCATCTCCTCCTCGGTGCAGGTGGCGCCCTCGCGCAGCACCACGGCGACCAGGATCTCCTGGCCGTAGTGCTTGTCGGGCATGCCCACCGCCGCAGCGTCCAGCACGGCAGGGTGCGCCAGCAGCACCTCGTCGATCTCACGTGGCGCGATGTTCTCGCCGCCCTTGATGATCAGCTCCTTGATGCGACCGGTGACGAAGAAGAAGCCGTCGCCGTCGCGGTGGCCAAGGTCGCCGGTGCGCAGCCAGCCGTCCGGCGTGAAGGCCGCGCGCGTGGCCTCGTCGTTCTTGTAGTAGCCGAGCATCACGTTCGGCCCACGGATGGCGATCTCGCCGCGTTCACCATCGGCGAGCGGCCGGCATGCCGCATCGATGATGCGCGCCTCGCACCCCGAGGCGCGGCCCACCGACCCCAGTCTTCGCTGCGCCGCGTCCAGCGGATTGGAAAAACACGGTGCCACGCATTCCGTCAGGCCCATGGTCTCGACGATGCCGATGCCGAACTTGCGCTCGAAGGCGAGCAGATGCTCGGGCGGCAGCGCGGCCGACGCCGAGCGGCAGAAACGCAGCTTCGACCGCGCCGCGGCGTCCGGCGCCTCACCTTCCAGCAGAAACGAGACGATCGTCGGCACCACGTTGATCCAGGTGCATTGCGTATCGACGGCCTGCGACCAGAAGCGTGCGGCGGAGAAGCGCGGCGCCACCGCCACGCTGCCACCGTGCGCCAAGGGCGCCAGCATGGTCACGGCGAAGGCGTTGATGTGGTACAGCGGCAGCACGCCGAGCACACGGTCGGCCGCGCCCAGCGCATGTTCGGCACTGATCGAGCGCGCATTGGCCACCAGGTTGGCCTGCGTCAGCATCACGCCCTTGGGCACGCCGGTCGTGCCGGAGGTGTACATCAGCAGCGCCACCGCGCTGGCGTCAGGCGGCGCGGCGGCGAGTTCGCTGTCGTCCTCACCCGGCAGGCGCAGCGCGTCGGGGTCGGCGACGAGCACGGCCACGTCGCGGTCCAGCCCGGCCAGCAGCTTGCGCACCGGCGCTTCCCACTCGGGTGCAACGAACACCAGCTTGCAGTCCGAATGGCCGAGCACGTAGCGCATCTGCTCGGGCTGCGACAGCAGGTTCACCGGGTTGACGATCAGGCCGTTGGCCATGGCACCGAGCAGGATGCGCAAGGTCTGCAGCCCGTTGGGCATGACCAGCGACACGGTGTCGCCCGGGCCCAGGCCCTGGCGTTGCAGCAGCGCGCCGATGCGTCGGGTGCCGGCCGCCAGTTCGCCGAAGCTCAGATGCGCGGGCGATTCGGTGGACAGCGCATAGACCGCATCCGGCGCCGCCTGCTCCCAGGCCTCGATCAGCGCGCGGATCGTCATGTGCGGCCGTGGCGGGCGAAGAACTCGCCGAAGATGCTGTCCTCGCTCGGCACCACCTCGGGTATCGGCCGCGACACACGCGTGATGTTCAGGTAGTGGCGGTAGTTCATGTTGTCGGAGAAGTTGTTGCGCCCCCAGGTGCCGCAACCCATCGACAGCGAGAACGGCAAGCCGTTGTCGAAGCTGCCGCCGGTGGCGAAACAATGCGCCTGGTCGACGATGACTCGCGACACCGGGCAGTTGCTGGCCCAGCTGCAGCGCGCGCTGCGGCACGGCGCTGTGCAGCCCGACCGAATGCCCCGCGCCCTGGTAGGCATAGATGCGCTCGACGATGTGCATCGCGTCCTCGAAATCGCGCGCCGTGTACAGCGCCAACACCGGGCTGAGTTTCTCGCCGGAATACAGGTGCTCGGGACCGACGCCGTCTTCATCGACCAGCAGCATGCTCGGCCGCGCCGCGGCGATGGCCTCGAATCCGGCCAGGCGCGCAATGTCTGCCGCCGACTGGCCGATCACCGCCGAGGACAGTTTGCCTTCAGGCCACATCAGCGCTTGAAGCCTGAGCTTCTGTGCGCCATCCAGCAGCACCGCGCCCCGCGCGCGCAAGGCCGCCAGCATGGCTTCGCGCACGGCAGCGACGAGCACCAGCGCGTTCTCCGACGAGCAGCTGGTCGCGTGGTCGAAGGTCTTCGACGCGGCGATGCGCTCGGCCGCACGCGGCACGTCGGCGCTCTCGTCGACGATGACGGCGACGTTGCCGGCTCCCACGCCGAAGGCCGGCGTGCCGCTGGCATAGGCCGCACGCACGTTGGCCTGCGAGCCCGTGGCCACGACCAGGTCGCACTGACGCATCAGTTCCAGGGTGCTCTGTTTGTCCACCGGGGCGCTCAGCAGCTGCACCAGGTCGCGCGGCGCGCCGATGCGGTCGAACTGCGCATGGATGAATTCGATGAGCCGCGCGCAGGTGCTCCAGCCCTTGGGTGACGGCGCCACGATGACGGCATTGCGGCCCTTCAGCGCGTTGATGATCTTGTTCGCCGGAGTCGCACCTGGGTTGGTGCTGGGCGTGATGGCGCAGACCACGCCCACAGGCCGCGCGATCTCGGTGATGCCGGTGGCCGGGTCGTCGCGAATCACGCCCACCGACCTGGCGCCCTGCAGGTCGCGCAGCAGGCCGAAGGTCTTGCGGTGGTTCTTGCGGATCTTGTCGGCCACGTCGCCGATGCCGGTGTCGGCCACCGCCAGCTCGGCGAGCTCGCGGTTGCGCGCCGGTTCGATGATGGCCCAGCCCGCGGCCGTCACCAGCTCGTCGATGCGCGCCTGGTCGTAGCCGTCGGCGATGCGCTGCGCGGCTCGTGCCCGCTGCACCAGCGCGGCCACGGTCTCGCTTACTTCGCTCATGTCAACGATCCTTTGCTTGCAGAGACACTCGCGAGGCGCATCGAGCAACCGCCGCGGGTCCGGCTCTGCCGGTCCGCCAGCGGTGCCCCCTTGAGGGGGCGCGCGAAGCGCGTAGGGGGTGGGTCATTTACTCCGCCTTGATGCCGGCGTCCTTGGCCAGCTTGGCCCATTTCACCAGCTCGACGTCGACCGTCTTCCCCAGCGCCTCGGGTGTGCCGCCCACGGCCTCGCTGCCTTGCGCGAGCAACTTCTCGCGGATCTCCGGGTCCTGCAGCGTGGTGTTGAGCGCGCGGTTGAGCTTGTCGATCACCGGCCTGGGTGTCTTCGCCGGCACGAACATCGCGTACCAGGAATCGACCTCGAAGTCCGGCACGCCCGCCTCTTGCAGCGTGGGCACGTCGGGGAAGGCGGCGCTGCGCTTCAGCGTGGACACGCCCAGCGCCTTGAGCTTGCCGGTCTTCACGAACTGCGCGGCCGCAGGAATCGACACCCACAGCAGCGGCACCTGCCCGCCCATCACGTCGGTCACGGCCGGGCCGCCGCCGCGATAGGGCACGTGCGTCATCTGCGTGCCGGTGCGCAGCTTGAACAGCTCACCCGCCAGGTGCCCGGGCGAGCCCACGCCCACCGACGCATAGGCCAGGCTGCCGGGTTTGGCCTTGGCCATGGCGATGAGTTCGGCCACGTTGTTGGCCGGGAACTGCGGATTGGCCACCAGGATCTGCGGCAGCGAGGCCACCGTGCCCACGGGCTCGAAATCCTTCAGCGTGTCGAAGGGCAGCTTGGTGTAGATCGCCGGATTGACGGTGTGCGAGTTCAAGCGTGAAGAGCACGGTGTAGCCATCGGCCGGCGCCTTGGCGACGATGTCGGTGCCGAGCGAGCCGCCCGCACCGCCCTTGTTGTCGATGACGATGTTCTGCCCCAACGCGCTTTGCAGCTTGCCCTGCACGATGCGCGCGATGACGTCGGTGCCACCGCCCGGTGGGTAGGGCACGACAAAACGCAGCGCATGTTCGGGATAGGCCTGCGCCTGCGCCGCCCACGGCGTCGCGATCAACGTGGCGCAAGCGCTCAATACCAGGGTGCGGCGTCTCTTCGATTGCATCGATGTGTCCTTCGGGTTGGGTGCGTGGGATCTGCGCAGGATGTTATTACTGTCGCGCCATCTCGGCCTGGCCGATCTGTTCGCCGTCCAGGCCTTGAGGATCGTCGAGTGTGACCGTCACGCGCTGCAGCCGTCCGGTGAACTCGAAGGGTGCGGCATACAGCGTCGATACAGGGCTGCTGCGGTCGCGGCCGATGTCCAGTCCGCTCCACGAGACGAAGTTGTTGAAGCCGGTCTGCATCTCCAGCGAACCGACCGCTTCGTCGTTGATGAACAGCGTGCCGATGCGCCAGCTGGGCACCAGCGCCTGGCGCGGCGCGGGCGGCGGCGGCATCGGCACCGAAGGACCCGCCTGCACGACATAGGCCAGCCTGACGTGGCCCGGCGGCACCGGTCGATCGGAGCGCAGCACCTGGTGATGCCCGCCGATGTTCATGTCGTGCACCAGGTGGCCGTCGTGAATGAACAGGCTGTAGCCGCAGGTGGCGTCGCCGTGCGCGATCAGCACACCTTGTGCGTCACCGTCGATGAAGGCCTCGGCCTCGATGCGGTAGCCGCGGCCGCGCACATCGGGCGCCACGTCGGTCGGTATGTGGCCGACGCCGGCATGGAACACGAAGTGCCGACGCGCACCGTGGTAGCGGCGCGCGCTTTCGATGAAGCGCGCGCCGAAGCGGTCGTCCAACGGCAACACCTGGTGCGCTTCGGCCTCGCGCCACCACAGGTCGATCAGCGAGCGCAGCCGCTCCGGCTGGCGCTGCGCCAGGTCCTGCGTCTCCGAGAAATCCTGCTCCAGGTGGAACAGCTCCCAACGGTCCGCTTCGAACGCGGTGCCGATGGGGTGGAAGGCCACCGCCTTCCAGCCCTCGAACCATAGGCCGCGGTGGCCGAACATCTCGAAGTACTGCGGCTTGCTGCGCGACGCGGCATTCGCGTCGTTCAGGCTGGCGGCAAAACTCTCGCCTTCGAGCGGCATCTGCGTGACGCCTGCGATGAGCGCCGGCGCCTCGATCTTCAGCACCTGCAGCAGCGTGGGCACCAGGTCCACGGCGTGGCAGAACTGTGGCCGCATCTCGCCGCGCGCCGCAATGCCTTGCGGCCAGCTGATGACCAGCGGGTCGCGGATGCCGCCGCCGTGTGTGTTCTGCTTGTAGCGGCGCAGCGGCGTGTTCGAGGCCATGGCCCAGCCGTGCGGAAAGTTGGAGTGCGTGTCGGGCCCGCCGATGTCGTCGATGCGGCGGATCTTCTCGGCCATCGGCTCGGGCTTGAAGTTGTACGGCCCCATCGCGTTGACCATGCCCAGCGGCCCACCCTCCTGGCTGGCGCCGTTGTCGGACAGCACCAGCACCAGCGTGTTCTGCAACTGGCCCGAGGCTTCCAGGAAGCCCATCAACCGCCCGATGTGCTGGTCTGCATGGTCGAGCATCGCGGCGAACGCGGCCTGCAAGCGCGTGAAGACGCGTCGCTCGTCCGTGCCCAGCGATTCCCATGCCGCCACGCCGTCGTTGCGCGCCGGCATCTGCGTGTGCGCCGGCACCAGGCCCATGGCCTTCTGCCGCGCCAGGCGCTGTTCGCGTTCCACGTCCCAGCCGTGCGCGAACATCGCGTCGTACTCGCGGATCAGCTCGGCCGGCGCCTGGTGCGGCGCATGGCAGGCGCCCAGCGCGAGCCAGGTGAGCCAGGGCGTGCTCGCCGCATCGGCCGCATGGTCGGCGAGCATGCGAATGGCTTCGTCGACCAGATCGGCTGTCAGGTGGTAGCCGCTGGCGTGCGTGCCCGGTGCATCGACGTGCGTGTTGTCACGCACCAGCTCGGGCGAGTACTGGTCGGTCTCGGCGTCCATGAAACCGTAGTAGCGGTCGAAGCCGCGGCCCAGCGGCCAGCCGTCGAAGGGGCCGGTCGGGCCGCTCTGCGTCAGCGGCGTGACGTGCCACTTGCCCAGCATGTAGTTGCGAAAGCCCACCGGGCGCAGCATCTCGGCCAGCGTGCCGGCCTCGCGCGCGATCTTGCCGCGGTAGCCCGGGTAGCCACTGTCGAAGTTGGCCAGGCAGCCCATGCCCACCGAATGGTGGTTGCGCCCGGTCAGCAACGCAGCACGCGTGGTGCTGCACATCGCCGTGGTGTGGAAGCCGCTGTAGCGCAGGCCGCGTTGCGCGATCGCGTCGATGTGGGGCGTGCGGATGGCCGAGCCATAACAACCGAAATCGGAGAAGCCGACATCATCGAAAAGGATCACCAGCACATTCGGGGTGCCTGTCGGCGGCCGCGGCGGGGCTGGCCAGTGCGGGGTGGTTCCGGGCTTCGGCAAGGGGTCTCCTCGTATGTGTGCTCTTGTGAGTGCCTTGTGAGTGCACTTGTGAGTGGTCCTGTGCGCGCTCTTGCGCAAGCGGTTCATCTTTCGGTAGGGAGACCAGCCCCACTCACCCACACGCCACAACGCTCGCTGCGGGCCGACAACGGCAAGCAATTGTAGGGAGGCTTCGGGCCGCCCAGCTCAGGCCGCGCGCTTGCGGAACAGCATCGACGAGGCGCTCAGACCTGCCACTTCCTCGGCGGCATGGCGCAGTGCGTCGCTGAGCGCGGTCATGCGTTCTTCCGTCAGGCGCACCATCGGGCCGGCGATGGTGACGACGCCGAGCGTCGTGCCTCGGCACACCACCGGCGCTGCCAAGGACGCCATGGCGGGGGCGAACATGTCGCTGATCATGGCGTAGCCGCGACGGCGTGTGGCGCGCACGAAGCCCATCACCGCGGAGATCGTGGTGGGCGCGCGCGGGCCGTGGTCCTGCGCGTTGCCGAGGCCCTGTCTTGCGACGAGCGCCAGGGCCTCGTCGTCGGTCATCGTCGACAACCAGGCGTGGCCGGCGGCGCTGCACGACAGCCGCACCGACAGTCCCATGTCCGGGTCGTAGCGCAGGCCCCGCGTCGCGCCCTGCGCCTTGGCCACGAAGACCAGGTCGTCGCCGTCGACGATCGCCAGGCGCACCAGTTCGCGCGAGGTTTCGGCCAGGGCGTCGAGCGTGGGCTGGGCCACGTCGACCATGCCCGATGCACTCAGGTACGCCAGGCCGAGCGAGGCCAGCCTGATCGTCAGCACGTAGTCGCCCTGTCCGCGCAGCTGGCGCACGTAGCCGATGCGCACCAGCTCGGTGAGCAGCCGGTGCGTCGCGCTGAGAGGCATGTCCGCATGCGACGCGATGACCGACAACGCCATGCCCTGCGGATGACCGGAGAGAAATTCGAGAACCTTGATGCCGCGTTCGAGGAGGCTGCTCATGACAACGATGGTAGCGTGATCGATCGGTAGTTTCCAGAATGGAAAGTCTTTCCACACAGTTAGAATGCCGCACCGCCGCGAAAGCCGGAACGCCACTGAAGCACGATCCCACCATGACGAAGCTGCTGGTCCTGCATGGGCCCAATCTCAACCTGTTCGGCCGCCGCGAGCCGCATATCTACGGCTCCACCACGCTGGCACAGATCGACGAGAAGCTGCAGGCGCTGGCGCGCGAGCTGGGCGTGACGCTGGAGTGCTTCCAGTCGAATCACGAAGGCGCACTGATCGACAAGCTGCACGCCAACATCGACACTGTGCAAGGCGCGCTGGTCAACCCGGCCGGCCTGACGCAGCACGGCGTGCCCTTGCACGACGCCATCAAGGCGATGCCCTTCCCGGTGCTGGAAGTGCACATGAGCAACATCGCGGCGCGCGAACCCTGGCGTGCCCATTCGATCATCTCGCCGGCGGTCAGGGGCACCCTGCAGGGGCTCGGCTGGCGTTCCTACACCGCCGGGCTGCGCGTCCTTGCCGAGCTGGCGGCCGAGTCACGTTCCACTTCACAGGAGAACAAGCCATGAGCTTCCACACCACCCGCCGCACGGCACTCGCATCCGGCGCCGCGCTGGCCGCCACGACGATTTTCCCCGCATGGGCCCAGCCGAAGCCGATCCGCTTTGCCGCCGTGTTCTCCGACAAGGACATCCGCGCCGAGATGATGCAGAAGTTCGCCAAGGACATCGAGCCCGACTACAAGGTCGAGCTGTTCCTCAACTCCACGCTGTTCAAGCAGGGCACCGAACTGGTGGCGCTGCAGCGCGACAACCTCGAGATGGGCAACATCGCGCCGCAGGACTTTTCCAAGCAGGTGCCGGCCTGGTCGATCCTGACCTCGGCCTACCTGTTCCGCGACGCCAACCACCTGAACGCCTTCTTCGCCAGCGACCTGGGCACGCAGATGAAGAAGATGGTCGAAGACCAGGTGAAGGTGAAGATCCTCGGGCCGACCTTCTTCGGCACCCGGCAGGTCGGCCTGAAGCCGAAGAAGAAGATCAGCGTCCCCGGCCGACATGGCCGGCATCAAGCTGCGCATGCCACCCGGCGACGCCTGGCAGTTGCTGGGGCGTTCGATCGGCGCCAACCCCACGCCGATGGCCTATGCCGAGACCTACACCGGCCTGCAGACCGGCGCCATCGACGGCCAGGACAACCCGCTGCCCAACGTGCAGAACATGAAGTTCTACGAAGTGATGTCGGAGATCGTGCTGACCTCCCACCTCATCGCCTTCGACCTGCTGACGATCAACCTCAAGACCTGGCAGGCCATGTCGCCCGCGACGCAGGCCAAGGTGCAGGCCGCCGCCGACAAGGCCATCGCCTGGAGCGCGGCGGAGCATACGAAGCGCGAGGCCGAACTGGCCGACAGCTTCCGCAAGCAGGGTCTGGACGTGTACACGCCGAACATCAACGCCTTCCGCGAATACGCGCAGAAGATCTACCTGGCCTCGGACGAAGCGAAGAACTGGCCGCCCGGCATGGTCGAGAAGATCAACGCGATCAAGTGATCGTCGCAGCCCGTCGGGTGGCTGCGGCCGCCACCCCGAGCTGAAGACCGCGGCGACACGTCCATGTCCGAACCCCATCCGCTACGCACACTCGCCAAGCGGGCGCACCAGGTGGCGGAGGCCGTCACGGCGCTGCTGCTGGCGGTGATCTTCGTCGGCTTCATCATCCAGGTCGTCTTCCGCTACGCCTTCAACTTTCCGGTCGGCTGGACCTCCGACCTGGCCGTGGCGGCCTGGCTGTGGCTGGTGCTGTGGGGCGCGGCCTTCGTGCTCAAGGACGACGACGAGATCCGCCTCGACCTGCTCAGCAGCGCAGTCGGGCGGCGCACGCGCATCGGCATGGGCATCGTCGGCGCCGTCGCCATCGTCGTGCTGTTCGCGATGTCGCTGCCGGCTGCCTACAGCTACGTGAGCTTCATGAAGGTCGAGCGCACGTCCTACCTGAAGATCCGCTTCGACTGGATGTTCTCGATCTACATCATCTTCTCGGTCGCCGTGATCGTGCGTTACCTGTGGAAGCTGGCCTTCCTGCTGCGCGGGCGCGAGCCGGCGACGATCGACATCACCAAGGGCAGTTCCGCGTTGTGAACCTGACGAGCCCGTTCTCGATCGCGGTGATCGCGATCGTCGTGCTGAGCCTGCTCGGCCTGCCCATCGGCCTGGCGATGATCGGCGCGTCGGTGCTGTACCTGTATCTCAAGGGTGCGGACATGGGCATCGCCGCCGAGCAGCTGCTCAACGGCACCTACGGCAGTTACCTGCTGCTGGCGATCCCGCTGTTCATCCTGGCCGCCACCTTCATGAGCACCGGCAGCATCATGGACAGGCTGCTGCGCTTCTGCAACGCCATCGTCGGGCGCTTTCCCGGCGGGCTGGCGCAGGTCAACGTGCTGCAAAGCATCGTCTTCGCCAGCATGTCGGGCTCCGCACTGGCCGACGCCGCGGGCTCGGGCAAGCTGATGCAGGAGCTGATGACACGCGGCAAGAAGTACACGCCGGAGTTCGCGGCCGCGCTGTCCGCGGTGTCGTCGGTCATCGGTCCGATCCTGCCGCCGTCGATTCCGCTGGTGCTCTATGCGCTGGTCTCCGACGCATCCATCGGCTACCTGTTCCTGGCCGGCGTGATGCCGGGGCTGCTGATCGGCGCGGTGCAGATGGGCCTGATCTACTTCCAGGCCAAGAAGCGCAACTTCGCAGTCGAAGAAGCGGTGCCGCTGCGTGAGCTGCCGCGCATCACGCGTGAGGCCTTCCCCGCCCTGATGCTGCCGGTGATCCTGCTCGGCTGCCTGTACAGCGGCGTGACCACGCCCACCGAGGCGGCCGGCGTGGCCGCCGCCTATGCCTTGCTGGTGTCGGGGCTGCTGTATCGCAGCTTGACCTGGCGCAGCATCTACGAATCGCTGGTATCCAGCGCGCGCATCAGCATCTCCATCGGCATGCTGATTGCTGGTGCGCTGGTGTTCAACTACGTCATCACGGTGGAGAACATTCCGGCCAGCGTCAGCGCCGTGCTCAAGACCTACGAGCTGTCGCCGCTATTCTTCCTGCTGATGGTCAACCTGATCCTGCTCGTGCTGGGTTGCTTTCTCGAAGGCTCGACCATCATCCTGGTGGTGCTGCCGGTGATGCTGCCGACGGCGGTGGCGCTGGGCATCGATCCGGTGCACTTCGGCGTGGTGGCGGTGTTCAACATCATGCTCGGTCTCATCACACCGCCTTACGGGCTGCTGCTGTTCATGATGGCCAAGATCGCCAACGTCAGCCTCGCCGGACTGGTGCGCGAGGTCATGCCCTACCTGGCAGTGATGATCGCCGCGCTGGCCGCCATCACCTTGCTGCCGGACGCCGTGCTGTGGCTGCCACGGCTGTCAGGCTACAAGGGCTGACAAGAACGCCGTTCGATCGTTCCGACATCGCGGTCTGCATACGGCGCATAGCGGGCGAAGACGAACAGCCGCTCTCGCGGGGTTGGCAGCATCGCGCCAGGCGGCACCCGCCGGGGCTATGGTGTGACGGTCGCCGCTTCGCGCCGACTGCACTGCGGTGCTCAGCCTGGCGTCGCGTCGCGAAACTCGCTGCGTTCACTTCGTTCACTGCGCTCAAACAGTCGCGACGAGTCAGTTCACGAAGCGCGCTGCGCGCGCCGACCCGCGTAGCGTTCTCCACGGCCAGCCTCGCCTTGTGGCAAGCGAGGTTTGCAGGTTTCGACGCGGCGGATCAACTTCGTTCGCCATATCCGGCCTTTGGATGGAGCGCGGGGCCTGGAGGCTGGACGCTGGCCTGATGGCGAGTGCAGGTGGGCTCATCGCGTCAGCGGGTTGTCAGCACGAAGCTCACCCAAGGAGCGCAACAGCCTTGCCAGCCCGCGGTCGCGCCAGCCTTGCATCGCTTGCTCGACTCATCCGCGACGCTGGTGGGACTGTTCGCCGTGATCGATGATTGATGGTTCGGCTGCGGAGCGCGCGGTGGCTTGGACAGCCACTGGCGATCGAAGTCGCGCTGATGCGCCGATTACGCCAGGCCGTTCGCGCCAGCTTGTTGGCCAGCGCCACCACCGCCACGTTGACGGGCGGCGCTGCAGGAGCCTGCGCACCCACTCGGGCGCATGGGTCCATTGGCGACCGCGCGCGCCCCACTGACCAGCAGCGATGCGCACATGGATCGCCGCGCTTGTTGACAGGCGCTCCATCGTGAACCTCGCCGCCGGCAATGCCGCGACTGCCGTTGGCGTCGGAGCCCAAGGCGCAGGCAAACTCGTCGGCGCCTGCGCCAGCCGCGGCGTTGCGCGGCACTGCGGCCAGCGCCGTAAGCCCAGCAGCCCGATGCCAGGACCTTGCGCAGCCGTGCTCGGCGTTCGCGACGGGTCGTTCGCACGGCCTCGACTCGGCTTCGATGCGCGCGACCGGCGGCTCAGGTAGCGCAGCGCGGCGAGTTGCTGATCGACAAGCACGCCGCATGCAACGCGAGGCAGCCGGTGGTCGAACTCCGCGCGCCGCGCGCCAGCACCTTCAGGCCCAACGCCTTGCCACGCAGGCAGCACCACGGCCGAACTGCACGGCGGACCTGCAGGGGTTGACGCTGGCTGGCGCACGCTGACCCAGTGGGTACGAAGCCGATGCGCCGACAGCACGGCTTGGTGCTCGGCGCTCTCACGGCCAAGCACGGCGGGAGTCGCTGTTCGCGGCCGGCCAGCCAGATCGCTCGAGCATCGAAGCCTTGCAGCGCCATGGTGCCGCGACGGGCGCAACTGCTGGGCACCTGGCGCGCGGGCGAGCAGCATCGACTCGGTGGCCCATGGCACCCAGACTGCGTGCACAGAAGTTCGAGGCCGCGGCTTCAAGGCCACGCCGGCAGGCCGCCAAGCTGATAAGGAACTCGACGAACTTGGATCGGCTGAGCTTGCGCGGGCAGACCACGCCGCTGCCGGCCTCGACCCAGGCAGTTGCATAACGGTCTCGGCGTGACCACGGCGCCAGTACTGGCGTTCGTGCGGCGGCTCCGTCTTCGAGTGGTTGAACAAGAACTCCACTCTGGCACCGATGCCGTTCGATGCGAGGCCCCACCTCAGGAGCGTCGGTCCGGGGCCCCCTTCCGCTGGCGGAAGGGCGGGGGAATGCGTGGGAGGCGTCCGTACCATCTCGTCGCCACAAATCGCCCCTGACGGGTGCCGCCTGGCGCGAGGTCCAGGCTTGGTTTGTTCTCGCCGCACGCCACCAGCGTTGGCGCAAAGCCGGGCCCGGGCAGGCCGCGGCGCGCCTGTGAGACGCCGAGGAGCGCAGGCCATGGCCAGCGCGCGCAGCGCGCCTCGTGATCTGACTTCGTCGCGACTGTCTGAACGTAGCGCCCGCAGGGCGCGAAGTGAGTTGGCGACGAGGCCATGGGCCTGAGCACCGCAGGGCAGTCGGCGCAGCCGACCGTCGAACCGAAGCGTCGCGGCCTGCCTGGGCCCGGCTTCGCTGCACCACAACTTCGCGTACAGCGGTCTTCGAATTTCAGCTATGCGCCGTCTTCAGCCGATCCCAATCTTCCAGCGACGCGCCGGCTCGGGAGTTCCCCCTACCGAGTCAATCCAGCTGCCGCGCCGCGATCAGCGCGCGCAGCAATGCGCGGTTGACTTCGGCCACGGACAGCATCAGCGACTCGGCCGCGTCGCGAATATCGAACAAGGACTCGCGCTCCACTGCACGCACCACGTTCAGGTACGGCACATATCGACCGCTGCCGTGCACCAGCGCATCGGCCACGTCCTGCGGCACGGGAATGCTCTTCAGCAACTGATCGAAGGCCTGGCCCATCATGCAGTCGAGCAATGAGAACACGCCGCAGATGAAGAGCTCGCTGCCCATCTGCTCGTCGCCGCTGGAGCGGACCAGCTCTTCCATGAAGAGGCCGCGGCGCACGGCGGCAAACATCACCGGCTTCATGTTCGCGTCGGTCCCGGCAGACGCCAGCAGCAGCGCCAGCCAGCGCTTCAGCTTCTGGTAGCCGAGCATCATGATGGCGTGACGGAAGGAGCTGATTTCCACACGCAGGCCGAAGGCCGCCGAGTTGATGTAACGCACCAGCCGGAAGGCCAGTGTCGGATCGTTCTTCAGCACCGCTTCGAGCCGCTCGATCGGCTCCTCGCGGTCGACGCGGTTCATCAGCTCGACGATGACCTTCAGGTCGGCGGCAACGGATTTGCCACTGCCCTTGCCCACCGCTTCGTCGATCGGCCAACCCAGCACCGCCACCGCGCCGCGCTTGAAACTGTCCTCGACCTCGCTGGCGCGGCTCACACCCGACTGCACGAAGCCGATCTGTCGCGCGGCGCCGCTCGGTGCCTCGGCACTGGTGCGGCGATCGTCGGCAAGCTCGACGATCGAATACCTGAAGCAGTCCAGCACCGACGGCGACAATGCGCTGGCCGGCCGCCCCTTGATGAGCAGCGTGCTGCCCCGGGTATGCAGCGCCTTGAGCAGCGGCTCGTAGGCCAGGTCGGCGGCCAGGAAGGCCGGCACCTCGAGCCACATATGCGCGGCCGGCTCAGCCGCAAGGCTGTCGCGCAACAGGCCTTCGCTGGCGATGTTCAGCACCAGCTTCTGTGCACCATTCGGCCGGCCAGACTTCGCCCAGCGCCTGCAACAGCTCGCCGGCATAGGGCGCGCTGTCGGGGCGCAGCGGAAACACCGTCAATCGTGTCGCCATGATCGAGCGCTGCCGGTCGATCATCGGGCAGTAGCCCAGCGCCACCTGGCCCAGCACGCTTGCGTCGTTCATGTCAGTCGTCTCATCGCTCGAGCGGCATGGCGGCACTGCCGCCACAGCGGCATCATCCGTTCAGGTACTGGAACAGCGACATGCGCTGCACCATCGAATAGGTCTGCAACGCAGCGTCGTAGCCTGTCTTGCGTGCCTCGAAGTCCGACAGCGCCTGCACCATGTCCAGGTCTTCAGCGCTGGCGCGTTCGGTCTTCGCACCCAGCTGGGTCTCGGCCAACCGGTTCTCCACCGCGTCGATGCGGTTCAGGCTGTCACCGGCCACGGCGCGATGCAGACTCAGATTGCCGAACACCGCATCGACATCGCGCAGCCCGCTGGCCACCGTCTGCGCCACCTGCGCGCTGCTGCGCTGCGGTGTCTGCAACTCGGTGGCGATGCGGTCAAGCACGCCGAACACCGACAAGTCCGGCGTGGACGGCGCGATCTCGAATCGATCGCCCTGGGACGGCGCGCCATTCACCCTCATGGCGATGCCGTCGAAGGCGATGTCCTGGCCGGCCACATAGGGCACATCGACCAGTGCCGTCGCCGCACCGTCCTTCAGCACCGAGTAGGTGGTCACGCCGCCGACGATGCTGAAGTCCACGCTGTAGTTCGCGCCCGTCACGGCCGATGGATCGGCCACACGTTCACCATCGACCCACGCGCCGGATCCGTTGCCTGCGGCGGGTTCGCTCGCGAAGACGCCGTTGCCGCTACGCGCCTGCAGCCACGTCGCTGCGCCGTCGAAGGTCATCGGCAGCAGTTCGCCGCCTTCGGCCTGCGCCTGGCCACCCTCGCCACGGAAGACAACTCCACCGGTGCCGTCCACGAAGGGCGGCGTGGCCGAGCCCTGGCCACCGAACAAGTAGCCGCCCGCACCGTCGCCGCGGTTGGCCAAGGACAGCAACTGCTCGCGCAGGCCGCGAATCTGCGCGCCCTGGTGTTGGCGCTCGGCATCGCTGTAGCTGCCGTTGCCGGCCGCCACCACCAGCTCGCGCACTTGTTGCAGCACTTCGACCGCCGTACCCAGGGCACTTTCGGCCTGCAGCATGGCGTTGCGACTGGCTTCCAGCCCGCGCTGGTCGGCTACGGCGCGCGCTTCGGTGGCCAGCGCGCGTTCGATGCGAGCCGCGGCCGCTGGATCGTCGCTGGCGCGGGAGACGCGCTTCGTGCTGCTGAGCTGGTCCTGCACGTTCAGCAGTTCCTGCTGCTGGCGCTGCAGGTTGGCGAGCGAGCGGTCGTAGGTGTTGGCGGTGGAAATGCGCATGGGGTCGGCTTCAGGCTCTGGCGGCGTCGAGCAGGGTGTCGAACACGCTCTGCGCCACTTGCAGGATCTTCGCGGCGGCCTGGTAGCTTTGCTGGTACTGGATCAGCCGCGCGGCTTCTTCGTCGAGATTCACGCCGCTGGTCGAGCTGCGCAGGCTTTCGGCCTGCGCCGCCACTGCGCTGGAGATGTCGGAGGCCGCGCCGGCCGAGCGCACGCGCACGCCGACGCCGGACATGGCCGAGGCGTAGGCGTCGGTGATCGTCGCGCCGCCGCCGATGCCGCCGCCGGACAAGGCGCACACGGCCGACGAAGGCGCTGTCGCGCAGCTCGGTGAAGGCCAGCGCGTTGCCGTTGTTCGATCCCGGGTACGCGGTCTTGCCGACGCTGAAGACATCGCCGCTGCGCGGTGCGCCGTTGAGCGTGAGCTCGAAACCGTTCAACGCGATGGGCGCGGACGCGCTCCACACGCCCGTGCCGCTGGATTGCAGTGCGTTGGTTACCCGGTCGCGCAGTTCCCACGCGTAGTCGCCGCTGTCGCTGGTGAAGGTGATGTCGGCGTTCAGGTTCGGATCGGCGCTGGGGCTTGTCACGCGCATTGCGGCCAGGCTGGCGGTGCCGGTGTTGGTGCTGGCCGCCGCAGCGCTCAGCGGCGAGGCCGCCGCCAGACCGCGCACGTCGTCGAGCACACGCTGCATGCTGTTCGCAGCACGCGTCACCGGCTGCAGCAGGAAACGGTCGGTGGCACTTGGCGCGGGCGGCCCGATGTCGATGCGCATGCCGTCCAGCGTGTCGCCGCTGACGACGTTGCGCACCAGTCCGTCGCTCAGGCGCGTCACCTGCCACACACCGGGTGCGCCTGCCGGGTCGGCGCGCAGTGCGTATTCGCTGGCCTGCAACTGCGTGGCATCGGTCACGACCAGGCTGACCTGGCCGACGAAATTGCCGCTTCCATCGCGTGCGTTGCTCAGCTCGGGAACCGCCAGCGCGCCACCGACACGAAAGATCGGCTCGCCGCTGCCCGGTGGATCGCCCTGGTCCAGGCCCAACGCCTGCTGCGCGTTCACCGTGCCTGCCAATGCCGCCGCCATCTGACCGAGTTGGGTGCGCGCTTGCACCAGGTCCTGGTTCTGGAAGCTCAAGGCGCCGGCGATCGCGCCACCACCAAGCTCCTGCGCCTGCAACAGCCGCATCGGGCCCCCATCCGAAAGGCCCAGCGCGGCGCGTGAGGCATCGCGCGGGTCCACCTCCAGCGACAGCGTCTGCACCCGTGTGCCGAGCACCAGGCTCTGGCCACCGGCGACGAACAGCGACACCGAGCCATCGTCGGCGGCGATGGTGCTGACCTGCAGCTTCTGGCTGATCTCGCCGATCAGGCGGTCGCGCTGGTCGAGCAGGTCGTTCGGCGGCTGGCCCAGCCCCTGCACCGCGGCAATGCGCTGGTTCAGCTCGGCGACATTGCGCGCCATCTGGTTGACCTGCGCCACATCGGCCCTCAGGCCTTCCTGCACCGCAAGCTGCAGTTCGTCGAGCTGAGCGCCGGCCGCGGAAAAACGATCGGCCACCTGCTGGGCCTGCGACAGCACCACCTGGCGCGCGGCAGCGTCGGTGGGCCGTGCGGCCCAGTCGACCATCGAGTTCAGAAACTCGCCTGCAGCGTGACCAATGCCCATCTCTCCCGTCGGGAACACCGATTCCAGCCGGTTGAGCAGGCTGAAGCGCGCGCTGTCCATCGCTGCCAGCGAGCCGGCGGTGGCGGCTTCGCGCGTGAGGAACGCATCGTGCGCTCGCGACACCGTGCTGATGTCCACGCCCTTGCCGAAGAAACCTGCGCCGCTGGACTGCCCCGCGGCGGTGGCCAACTCGACCTGCTGGCGCGAGTAGCCCTTGACGTTGGCATTGGAGATGTTGTGCCCGGTGGTGGCCAGCGCGGCGTAGCTGGCCGTCATGGCCTTGGTGCCGATGGAGAACAGCGAAGAGACGCTCACGGTGCCAACCTGTTCGCATCTGGCAAGCGCATTTGCGCGCGTGCCGCCAAGTCCACCGAGCGAACGCCACGGAACCGGCATCGCCGGGCGGCAGGCGTTGCTTCCCTGGAGGGGACGCCGAAGGTGCTACGGGGCAGTGTCATGACATGCGCTGCAGCCGCAGCGTGGTGTTGATGACGCGCGTCAGCTTGTCGGCGTAGGCCGGGTCGGTGGCGTAACCGGCGCGCTGCAAACCCGTGGCAAATGCGCTTGCGTCCTGCCCTTGTGCCAGCACCTGCCGGTAGCGCGGGTTGTCCTTCATCAAGCGCGCATAGTCGGCAAAGGATTCGGCATGGCTGGCATAGGCGCGAAAGCGCGCCACGCCCTTGACGGCCTGGCCGTTCACGACCTCCGTGGTCATGGTTTCAGCGACCGCGCCCTTCCAGTCGGCACCGGCCTTGATGCCGAACAGGTTGAAGGACGGGCTGCCGTCGGCATGGCGGATTTCCCTGCGGCCCCAGCCGCTTTCGTGCGCCGCCTGGCCGAGCATGAATGCCGCCGCGATGCCGGTCTGCGCCTCGGCCGCCTGCGCCGCGCGCGTGTGTTGCTGCACGAATGCCGCCGCGCCCTTGTCCGGGATGCGCGTGGGCCGCTCGGTGGACAGGCCGAGCGGCGGTGTCGTGGAGGTCGGCCCCGCGGCGCCACCCATGCCGATCTGCCGCTCCAGCTGACGCGTGATGGCCTCGGACAAGCCGCCGGGCAGGCCCGTCATCTGTGTGGCGAATTGCTGGTCGAGCATGTCGGTGCCGAGTTTGCTGCCTTCGTTGTCGAGCATGCCCGAACTGAGCGTGGCGGCGCGCATGCTTTTCATCAACTCCTGCATGAAAAGCGCCTCGAACTGCTTGGCAACTTCGCGCACCGCCGACTTCGGATCGGCGTTGGCACGGGTGCGCAGCGCGGCCAGCGAACTGACGTCGCTGGCCAGGCGGGCGCCCGGCTGCGAGCTTGCGGAAATCGACGAACTCATGCTGTGCGCACCCATGCAATGACAACGTGGCGTGCCGCGCACCACGAAGGTCCATCGAGCGAACACCGCGGAGCCGGCTTCGCCGGGCCGCTGGTGTTGCCCCCTGGGGGGAGGCGGCTGCAGGCCGCTGCGGGGGGGGTCATATCACTTCGATTTCGGCCTGCAGCGCACCGGCACTCTTCATGGCCTGCAGGATCACCAACAGATCCTGCGGCGTCGCGCCCATCGCGTTCAGGGCCTTCACCACGTCGTTCAGCTGCGCACCGGCCGGCATGGCCACCATGGCGCCGTTGCCGGTGCTGATGGCGATGTCGGACTGTTCGGTGACCACGGTGCGGCCGCGTGCCAGCGGGTTGGGCTGGCTCACCGTCGGTGTCGTGGAAATCGTCACCGACAGGTTGCCATGCGCCACGGCGCAGGGCCCCAGCGTGACCGATTCGTTCAGCACCACCGAGCCGGTGCGTGCGTTCAGGATTACCTTGGCCACGGGTTTGGCCAGCTTGACGGGCAGGTTCTCGATGTCGGCCATGAAGGCCACGCGCCGATCGGGCTCCGTCGGCATGTTCACGCGCACCAGGCGCCCGTCGATGGCCGTGGCCGTGCCCGCGCCCTTGGACTGGTTGATGGCCTGCGCCACCGAGCTGGCAGTCTGGTAGTCGGTGGCGTGCATCGCCAGTTGCAGCGTATCGCCCTGCAGCGCGGTGTTGGGCACGGCGCGCTCGACGGTGGCGCCCGCCGGCACGCGGCCCGAGGACAGCTGGTTGATGACCACCTTGGAGCCATTGGCTGCCGCGCCGGCACCGCCAATCACCAGGTTGCCCTGCGCCAGCGCATAGATCTGCCCGTCCACGCCGCGCAGCGGCGTGGACACGAGCGTGCCGCCGCGCAGGCTCTTCGAGTTGCCGATCGACGAGACGTTGACGTCCACCGCCTGGCCTGGCATGGCATACGGCGGCAATACCGCCGTCACCATCACCGCCGCGACGTTGCGCAATTGCAGGTTGGTACCGGCGGGAATCGTCACGCCCAGTTGCTGCAACATCGAGATCAGGCTTTGCGTGGTGAAGGGGGCCTGCGTGGTCTGGTCGCCGCTGCCGTCCAGGCCCACCACCAGGCCGTAGCCGGTGAGCTGGTTGCTGCGCACGCCGGCCACCGACGAGACCTCGCGGATGCGCGTCGCCGACGCATCCACCGGCCACCACAATGCCGCGCTGGCGAGCACGACGGCCAGCCAGACGATGCGGCGCACGAGACGCTCCGCGCCCTTGAAGTCGGGGTGCGCGGTGGGTTCGACGTGCAGTGAATCGAATCGCATGGCGTGCGGCATCAGATCGGCAGGATGTTCAGGAAGAAGCGGCTGAGCCAGCCGATGGTCTGCGCATCCGCCTGCTGGCCGCGGCCGCGGTGTTCGACGCGCACGTTGGCAATCTGCGCGCTGGGAATGCTGTTGCCGGCCTGGATGAGCAGCGGATCGACCTGGCCCGAGAAGCGCAGCACATCGACGTTGCTGTTCACGCCGATCTGCTTCTCGCCGGCGATCAGCAGGTGGCCGTTGGGCAGCACCTCGGTAACGAGCACGGTGATGCTGCCGAAGAAATCGTTGCTGTTCTCGGTGGCGCCCTTGCCCGCGAAGCTGTTGCTGCTGGTGCCCTCGGCGCTCAGACGCGACAGCGCCGAAGGCTTGATGCCGGCCAGCGCATTGACCTTGGCCTCGACCGTGCCGGTCTTGTCGACCGAACTGGTGGACTTCTGGCTGGCGACGACCTTCTCGACGATCTCCACCTTGAGCGTGTCGCCGCGGTGGCGTGCGCGGTAGTCCTCGAACAGCGGCCGGTACTGCGCCACCTGGAAGATCGCGCCGTTGTTCTGCGCCGGCGGAGGCGGTGGCGTGCGCGGGATCACGTTGGTCGGCTCGGCCACCTCGACGCGCGGGTTCATGGTCACGCAGCCGCCAAGCACGGCACAAGTGGCGCCGCACAGTGCGACAGCGAGCCAACGCCGTGCCGCCCCGAGTTGGCCTGGCCCCCCTTGCAAGGAGGGACGCCGCAACGCGGCGGCCTTGAGGGTGCCCTTGACCACACGCATCACAGCTGCCCCAGTCGCGCCAGCATCTGGTCGGTCGTCTGGATCGCCTTGGAGTTGAGCTCGTAGGCGCGCTGCGTGGCGATCATCGCCACCAGTTCCTCGACCACGTTGACGTTGCTGCCTTCGACATAACCCTGCAGCAGGCTGCCACGTCCGTCCGTGCCGGGCGCGCCGCTGTTCGGCGCGCCGGACGCCGCCGTCTCGGCAAACAGGTTCTGGCCACGTGCCTCCAGGCCGCCCGGGTTGATGAAGCTGGCCAACTGCAGTTGCCCCAGCGATTGCGCTGCGGCCTGCCCTGGCAAGGTCGACGTTGACGGTGCCGTCGGCGGCGACCGTCACGCTTTGTGCATTGGCCGGCACGGTGATGCCAGGCTCAAGCACATGGCCGTTGGCGGTGACGATCTGGCCGGTGGCATCGAGCTGGAAGGCGCCATCGCGCGAATAGCCCGTGCTGCCGTCGGGCATCTGGATCTGGAAGAAGCCCTGGCCCTTGACGGCCAGGTCGAGGTTGTTGCCGGTCTGCTGCAGGTTGCCCTGGCTGAAGTTGCGTGTCGATGCCGACACGCGCGTGCCCAGGCCCACCTGCAAGCCGGTGGGCAGTTGTGTCTGGTCGCTGCTGGCCGCGCCGGCCGCGCGCAGGTTGTCGTACATCAGGTCTTCGAAGACCACGCCGCCGCGCTTGTAGCCGTTGGTGGCCACGTTGGCCAGGTTGTTGGAGATGGTGTCCAGCTTGAACTGCTGGCCCTCCATGCCGCTCTTGGCGATCCACAACGAACGATTCATGCACCCAACTCCCGACAGTTGCCGGGCAGTGTCGGACGAACTTGAGCGCGCCGGCCAAGCGAAAAGCACCCCCTTCGCGGTGTTTCTTACAGGCCTGTCGCCAGCCCGCCTGTCGGGCTGCTCATCGGTCCGCCGGAAGGCGAGCGCGGGTCAGCGGTCCGCGGTGCCCACGAGCCCTGCCAGCACCATCGCCACGCCAGCGCAGCTGAGCAGCCCCAGCACCACGCGGCGAAATGCCAGCGGGCTCATGCCGTGGTACAGGCGTGCGCCGATGAAGGCCGGCAACATCAGCGCTGGCGCCACCACGGCGAACTTCGGCAGCATGTCCAGCGTCACCGTGCCGGCCACCACATACGACACCAGCGTCGCGCTCAGCGTGGCCAGGCTGAAGTTCTGGATCACGCTGCGCTGCAGATCCTTGTCCCAGCCGCGCAGCGTGATCCATAGCGACGGCAGCACGCCGCTGAAACCGCCGATGCCACCCATCACCCCACCGCACACACCGGCCAGAGCGTCCGCCCAGCGCCCGCCGGCGGTCAGACGCGGCAGCCTATGCGCCATCAGCATGGTCGGGCAGCACAGCAGCAGAAACAGGCCCAGCGTCAGCTTGAAGGCCGCCGGGTTCAGGTAAGGCAGCGCCCAGGCGCCCAGTGGCACGCCCAGCAGCCCACCCACCAGAAAGGGCCATAGCACGTCGAAGCGCCAGCCGCGGCGCACGGTGAAGATGGCGAAGATCTGGCCGAGCAGACCGCCTGACACCGCCATCACCGCCGCCAGCCGCGGCTCGATGCCCCAGACCCACACCGACATCGCGACCATGGCGAAGGCAAAGCCGGAGATGCCTTGCACCAGGCCCGCCAATGCGGCACCGCCGGCCAGCAACAGCAGCTCCTGACTCATGGACGCACGTGGCCCGGGTCATGCGCCAGGAGGGCTTCGACCTGTCTGCGCCGCCACCGCTCGACCGTGCAGCGACGCATCGATGAACAACAAGCCGCCGGACTCAAGCATCGGCGGCGCCCCTTTGCGCAGCCACACGCACTCCACCCACCTTGCCGTTCACGAACAAGTCGACAAAGGCGCTGTAGGCGCGGTCGTACTCACGGAAGCGGGCCTCGCCAAACTTGGCGATCGTCGTGTCGCGCAGCGAGCGGTACATCGCCAGCCGCGCCACGAGAATGTCGATCCAGGCCTTGGATAGATCGTTGCATTGCTCGATGCGGCAACCGCGCTCGTGCAGCAGGTGCGTGTACTCATCGACAGACGCGAGCTTGGGCATCAGCATGCCGGTGCGCAGGCGCATGGTTTCCGTCTCGTCCATGGGCGCCAGCGAAACGATGTCGGTGAACGCCATCATGCCCTGCGGCTTCAGCACCCGGACACATTCGGCGATCAGCAATGCCTTGTCCGGAATGTGGCACCACGCCTCCTGGCTGACCAGCGCATCGAAGCTGGCATCGGCGAAGGGCATGGCGGTGGCATTGCCCTGAGTGAACTGCACGCGTCCGTCGAGCCGGACCCGCCTTGCAAGGCGGCTGGCGCCCTCGACACGGCTGCGGGTGAGGTCGATACCGGTGACGCGGCATCCGTAACGATGCGCCAGCCAACGCGCAGGCCCACCCATGCCGCTGCACACGTCGAGCACGTGTTGACCGGCCACCACACCCGCAGCGCGGGCCAGGGCATCGACTGCGTCGGTGCCACCGTAGTGATCCTGGTCGAAGTCTTTCAGGTCGTCTTCGGTCAGCGCATCCAGGTCGACACCGCGAGCGGCGAGCTTGGCCAGGATCTCGTCCTCGTTGATGGGATGCGTGTCGTAGAAACCGATGACACCAGATTGATGCGAGTCAGTCACGGACCAGTCCCTCTGAAGGCATGAGCTTTGAGCGCAGACGGCGTCAACGCGATTGCGGCTGTACTCCGGGCGTCGGGCGCCGGGCAGGCTACGGCAGGACAACGCCCACCGCCCGCGCGGCGGTCCGAACCTGCTCGGGCCAGTTGATCATTCCAGGATCCTGGCCGCTGGCCATGCCCATCAGATAGGCGGGCTCGGTGCCCAACGTTCCTGAAGCCTCTGGACACACCCGGCGGCACGCTGACGGTGTCCCATGGCTCCAGGCTCAGCTTGCGTTCGCCCTGCGGCCCCCAGAAGACCTCCCAACGCCCGGTCAGCGCGACAAAGACTTCCTGCGTCAGGTGGTTGTGCAGTGGCGCCGATTTGCCCGGCTCGCAGCACACGAGATTCATGTGAAAGCCTTCGGCGGCAAGTGGTGCGTGCGGCTGTTGGCCGAGGACGCGCAGCGTCGTGCGTTCGCAGCCCGGGATCGCCGCGTCGACATAGTCGTCGGTCGGCTTCAGGTTACGGAAGCGTGCGACGCGCGCCTCCATTTCGTCGACGGTAGGGTTGGCGTCGGTGATCGGGGCGGTGTCGGGCATGGTCTTCGGCGGCGGTGGCGGTTTGCGCAACTCGTTCATATGGGCGATGTCGGCGTTCAGCCGCGGCCCTCCACGCCAATAGAGGCAGGAAACGATGGTCGAGCCGGGCAGGTGTCCATGAACCAAAGTCTACGCAATGACGAGCATGGCCCCCGATCACGCGCGGCCCGAGCGCAACTCGACGACAAACGCCACCTTGCCCGGTATGGCGTCGAGCCGGCGGCCAGGCCGCCCACTCACAGGCTCTACAGCGTGCTGTTCGACAGCAGCTTCGTCGCCGCCTGTTCCTTCTGCTCGGCCGTCTGCAGCATCTTCATCTGCTGCTCGAACTGGCGTGCGGCGGCGATCATCGCGACCATCGTCTCGACCGCGCTGACGTTGCTGCCCTCCAGCGCGCCTTGCGTGACGCGTGCCGTCAGGTCGGCTTCCAGGTCACCATCGCCAGCGCGGAACAGACCGTCATCGCCGCGCAGCATGGCGCCTTCCGGCGTCACCAGCTTGAGCCGGCCCAGCACCTGCGCCTTGGCGTCACCGACCTTGCCGGTGATCGTGCCGTCGGCGCCGATGTCGATCTGTGCGTTGGCCGGCACGGTGATCGGCCCGCCATCGCCCATCACCGGCAGGCCGCTGCGCGTGATGAGTTGACCGTCCGGGTCGATGTCGAGTGCGCCGCCGCGTGTGTAGGCCTCGGTGCCGTCGAGTGCCTGCACCGCCAGCCAGGACCGGCCCGACACCGCCACGTCGAGCGCGCGGCCGGTGCTTTGCACGGCACCGGGTGCATCGCTGTAGCCAGGCGTCGATTCCAGCGCATAGACACGCGTGCTCGCGCCGTCGCCCAGCACCGGCACGGCGCGGAAGGCCGCCAGCTCGGCGCGAAAACCGGCGGTCGAGACGTTGGCCAGGTTGTGCGCCAGGATGTCCTGGCGCTGCAGCGTGGCCTTGGCGCCCGACATCGACAGATAGATCATGCGGTCCATGCGCGGCCCTGTTCCTGTTGCGTCGTGTCAGTCGTTGGTGCCGCGTGAATCAGCGCAGGTTCACCAAGGTCTGCAGCACCTGGTCCATGGTCTTGATGGTCTGCGCGTTGGCCTGGTAGATGCGCTGCGCAGTGATCATGTTCACCAGCTCACCCGTCAAGTCGATGTTCGATTCCTCGAGCGCTTCAGCCTGCACCACACCCAGGCTGCCTTCGCCGGGCACCCCGTAGATCGGGTCGCCCGATGCAAAGGTGGCGGCCCAGCCGTTGCCACCCATCGCCTGCAGCCCCTGCGGGTTGCGGAAATTGGCGAGCTGAATCTGGCCGGCGGCTTTGGATTGCCCGTTTGAATATCGCGCCATCACGATGCCGTCTGCCTCCACCGCGACCGAGTTCAGTTGTCCCGCGGTAAAGCCGTCCTGCGTGGCGTCGGTGATGCCATAGGCCGAGCCGAATTGCGTGGCCGCGCTCAGGTCGAGCAACAGCCCGTTGATGGGTTCGGTCTGTGCACCCACTGCGTTCACCGACACCGGCACGTTGAAGGCCACCGGCGCATTGGGTGTGATGGGCCCACTGCCGTTGCTCTGGAAGGTAATGGTGGTGATCGGTGTCGGCGCGCCGGGCACGCCGCCGATGGTGCTGCCGTTGGCGGTGGCGTACACGTTCCACTGGTCGTTGGCGGCCTTCTGGAAGTAAAAACTCATCGCCACATCCTGGCCCTTGTCGTCGAACACCGTCATCGAGGTGGCATTGTTGAAGGTGGTGGCGTCGGCAAAGTCGATCATCGGCACGGCGGCCGGCAGCGTCACGGCCTTGCGCGCGTCCAGGTTCACCTCGAGCGCGGCACGTGTGGTCGCCTGCGGATCGATGCCGCCGGTGGGCAGCTGCAGCGGCCCCGCCGTCCCGGTCTGGATGACGCCGTTGTCGTTGGCGCTAAAACCCATCAGCCGCTCGCTATTGTTGTTGACGATGAAGCCTTCGCGGTTGATCTTGAACTGGCCGTTGCGTGTGTAGCTCACCGGGCTTTGCCCGTCGCTGACCTGAAAGAAGCCGGCGCCGTTGAGGGCCAGGTCCATCGGGTTCTCAGTGGTGCTGATGCCGCCCTGCGTGAACTGCTGCGCGACCGTCTGCAGCGTGGTGCCGATGCCGATCTCCCGCGTGCCGCCGCCGTTCAGCGCATTGGCATAGACGGTGGAGAACTCGGCGCGCGAGGTCTTGGCGCCGAAGGTGTTGGCGTTGGCGATGTTGTTGCCGATGACCTCGAGGTTGCGGCTCGAAGCGGTCAGTCCGGAAAGGCCTTGCTGGAAGCTCATGGGTGGGTTCCTGTCGAATGAAGTGAATCAGTTGAAAGCCTTGACGGTGTCGTAGGGCACCGCGCCCGAATGGCGCAGTTCCAGGTTCAGCGCATTGCCAGCGCTGTTCACCGCCTCGACGTGGTCGCGCATCAGCGTACCGCCCAGCACGTTGGCGCTGCCGCTGGTGGCGGTGACGCGGAAGCGGTAACCGTCGCCGTCCTGCACCGTGTCGGCGGGCCAGGCGAAGCTATGTCTCCCGCTGCCCATCGCGCCCAGGTCCAGGCTGGACATGACGCGCCCGGCGCCATTGAGGATTTCGACCTTGACGCTGTCGGCGGCGGAATTCAAGTCGAAGCCACCGACACCGCTGCCGTCGGCAACGGACAGCCGGTCGCCACTGACGGTGACGTCGCGCCCGACCAGCGTCGCGCCTTGCAGCGCCTGCAGCTGCACCAGCTGGCTGTTCAGCCCGCCGACGGTGGTGTTGAGCTTCTCGATGCCGCTGACGGTGTTGATCTGCGCCATCTGGCTGGTGACCTGCGCGTTGTCCAGCGGGTTCATCGGGTCCTGGTTCTGCATCTGCGCGACCAGCAGCTTGAGGAAGCGGTCTTCGCTGCCGGCCTCGTTCTTCGTGGTCGTCGTTGCACCACCACCGGTGCTGGCCACCAGCGCGTCGATTGCGGTGCTCATTGAAGCGCCCTACGCGCTGCGCGCTTGAGTCGGCCGGGCGTGTTCATGATTGCCCCATCTGCAGGGTCTTCATCAGCAGGCTCTTGGCGGCGTTCATGACCTCGAGGTTGTTCTGGTACGAGCGCGAGGCCGAGATCATGTTGACCATTTCTTCCACCGTGTTGACGTTGCTGTAGGTGACGTAGCCTTCCGCGTCGGCGCCGGGGTGCCTGGGGTCGTGGACGCGGCGCCCCGGTGTGGTGTCCTCGCCGACGCTGGACACGCGCACACCGGCCGCGCCGGACTGGCCCATCTGGCCCATCAGCTCGGTCTGGAAGACGACGTGGCGCGCCTTGTAGGCCTTGCCGTCGGGGCCGGCCACGGTGTCGGCGTTGGCCAGGTTGGAGGCCACCACGTTCAAGCGCTGGCTTTGCGCGCTGACGGCGCTGCCGCTGACGTCGAATATGCGGAACATGCTCATGCGGAACTCCTTGCGCTTTGCGCGCCTTGGCATGAAAGACCGACGGGTGCGTTCATCAGCCCTGCTGCGGCGACTTCATGGCATCGAGCATCGTGCGCACCTGGCCATTGATGAAGCGCAGCGTGGCTTCGTACTTGACGGTGTTGTCGGCGAAAGACGCGCGCTCGCGGTCCATGTCCACCGTGTTGCCGTCCAGATTGGTCTGGCTGGGCGCGGCATAGCGCAGCTGCGCATCGGCGCCTGCGCCAGACCCAGTGGGCAGCGGCAGACGCAGTGCCGCCAACGCGGCCTGGCCCGCTGGCAGCTGGCCGGTGGCCTGGCGCAACGCGCTGGCAAAGTCCATGTCGCGGGCCACGTAGCCCGGGGTGTCGGCGTTGGCGATGTTGCTGGCCAGCAGGCGCTGCCGCTCGGAGCGCAGCACCAGCGCCTGGCTCTGGAAATCGAGGCTGTCGCTGAGGCGGTTGATCATCGCGGCTTTCGTGATGGGCGGTTCATGCCGAGGCATTGTGTGCAGCACGCAGGCCGAACATGAGCGCGAACAACGCGCCGAAAGCCGGCCATTTCAGCGGGCTGCATCGCCGCTCCGCCCCTAGAGTGGACTCTGTGATCTACACCCTGTCCTGCTCCATCGCGCACGCACGCACGCACATCCGTGTGCGCACCAGCAACTATCCGGGCCGAGCCTTGCGCGCCGCGCTCCTCACCTGCTGCCTGACCTGGCCCGCGACGCTGCTTGCGCAGCAGGTGGCGCACCAGCCGGCTCATCAGGCGGCGCAACGGCCAGTGCCGCAGGCAGCGCAGTCGCCGCCGGTAGCGGCGGCCCCCACGCCTGCGGACGGCAGCCTGGACGCCGACACGCTGCGCCAGATCGAGGCCATCGGCCAGGAGGCCGGCGCAGCCCTGGCCCCGGGCGCCGTGCGCGTGGTGATCGAAGCTGGAAAGCTCGACCCACGGTTGCGCCTGGCGCCGTGCGAGCGCATCGAACCCTATCTGCCGCCCGGTGCGCGTGCCTGGGGCCGCACCCGCGTGGGCCTGCGCTGTGTGCAGGGGCCAAGCCCGTGGAACGTGTTTCTACCGGTGACGGTGAAGGTTTTTGCGCCCGCCTGGGTGGTTGTCGCCGCCTTGCCGGCGGGTACGGTGTTGCAGACGCAGGCCTTGCAGGAGGCGGAGGTCGACTGGGCGGCGGCCGCATCCGCTCCCGTCGCCGACGCCTCGCTGCTGGTCGGGCGCGTGCTGTCCCGGCCGCTGGCGGCCGGCGCCGTGGTGCGCTCCAGCGACTTGAAACAACGCCAGTGGTTCGGCGCCGGCGACACCGTGAAACTGGTGGCGCGCGGCAGCGGCTTTTCCGTCAGCGGCGAAGGCCAGGCCCTTTCCGCCGGCGTCGAAGGCCAGCCGGTGCGCGTGCGCATCGAGGGTGGACGCGTGCTGAGCGGGCTGGCCGTGGGTCTGAACCGGGTCGAGGTGCCGTTGTGACAATGACCTGCCCAACCCCCCTGAACTACGGGGGTGGTGCGAAAATCGGCTCGCAAAGCGCTCAAGTCGGCGCGCGCGGCGTCCGATATCCCGTGCAAGCAGCACGCGCTTTGGGCCTACAAGGCCGCCCCAGGGGTCCGACGCGACCGGCGCCGCACGCGGCTTGCGAGCAAACCAGGAGTTCGTCATGAAGATCGGCCCAATGGACATGAAACCGGCTTCGCCGACCACGGCAGCCGAGCGCAAGGTCGGGACCACGCCGGCCGCAGCCAACGAGCCCAGTGCCCGGGTCGAGTTGTCGAGCCAGGCCACGTTGGCCCTCAGCGCCAGCGAAGCCAGTCGTGCCGATTTCGACACCGAGAAGGTCGAGCGCATCGCGCAGGCCATTCGCGAGGGCAAGTTCCATGTCAACGCCGAGGCGATTGCCGACAAGTTGATCGCCAACGCGACGGAACTGCTGCCGAAGGCGCCGCATTGACAGGCATAGAGCCCTTGAACATCGAACTCGAATCGGCAGTCTCCAGGCTCGAAGAGCGGCTCGGCGCGCTTGGTGCGGCGCTACGCGTTCACCAGGCAGAAGCCGTGGCCACGGAAGCGGCTGCGTTGCAGCGCGCGTTGGCCGGTGCGATCGAACAATTGCGCCACAGCACACGCAATGGCCGTCTGCCGCCGCCATTGCGCGAACGACTCGCCCTGGCCAGTGGCCACGTCGCCGCTCAACGTGATGCATTGGCCCGAGCCAGCGCCTCACTCGACCGGGCCATGGATGTGCTGCTGCCGGCCGCTTCATCGCGCGGCGCCTATTCGGCCGCCGGCGTCTCCGAGCGCCAGGCGCGCAGCGGCATGTTGCAGGCCTGAGACAACGCTGCCGACGATCTACGCCAGCCTCCAAGAGGGTGATGAGGAGGGCAGACGGCCATGCGCGTGCGGCGGGCTCAGGTGCCCCTTTGTCGACGGCTGCTCACGGCGCATAGCGGGCGAAGACGAACAGCCGCTCTCGCGGGGTTGGCAGCATCGCGCCAGGCGGCACCCGCCAGGGGCTCATGGTGTGGCGGTCGCCGCTTCGCGCCGACTGCACTGCGGTGCTCAGCCTGGAGTCGCGTCGCGAACTCGCTGCGTTCACTTCGTCACTACGCTCAAACATTGCGACGAGTCAGTTCACGAAGCGCGCTGCGCGCGCCGGCTCCAGGCTTGCGCTCCTCGCGCCACACATCGCGCCCTGCCTGGGCCCGGCGCAGCAGCTGCTGCGACGTGCATGCGCAAACCGAGCCCGCCTTGCGCCGGCGCACTGGGCGTCGCGGCCGGCTGGCGCGCGCAGCGCGCTCGTGAACTGACTCGTCGCGACTGTCTGAACGTAGAGCCCGTAGGGCGCGAAGTGAGTTGGCGACGAGGCCGTGGGCTGAGCACCGCAGGGCAGTCGGCGCAGCCGACCGTCGAACCGAAGCGTCGCGGCCTGCCTGGGCCCGGCTTCGCTGCACCGCAACTTCGCGTACACCGGTCATTGAGTTTCAGCTGTGCGCCGGATGCAGACGAAAAAGGGGCCGACTCAGATCGGTCGCTCGGCGATCGAACCGCAACCTGAACAAGCTGGCGCGAAGGCGACAGCAGCAGCCCTCACCACTCGCGCAACTTGGCCCGCAGCCGCGCAATCGACTGGCTGTGCAGCTGGCACACGCGGCTTTCGGTGACGCCGATGACGGCGGCGATTTCCTTCAGGTTCATGTCGTGTTCGTAGTACATGCTCATCACGTACTGCTCACGCTCGGGCAGGTGCTTGATGGCTTCGACCAGCGCCTCGCGCATGCGCCGGTCCTGCAGCAGTGCCAGCGGGTTGTACTCATCGCTGGACACATGGCGGTCGAGGTAGTCGTCGTCGCCATCGTCACCGCTCATGTCCTCCAGGCACACCAGCTGCGTGCCGCGCACCTTGCCCAGCAGTTCCTGATAGGCGGCCAGGGCCAGGCCCATCTCGGCGGCGATCTCGCTTTCCGTCGGGGCGCGGCCGTGACGCTGTTCCAGTGCGCGCACTGCGGCTTCGATGCTGCGTTGGTGGCGCCGGTCGCCACGGCTCATCCAGTCGTTGCCACGCAGCTCGTCGAGCATGGCGCCGCGGATGCGCTGCGTGGCGAAGGTCTCGAACATCACGCCCTGCGCCGAATCGAAGCGCGAGAGCGCGTCGCTCAGGCCGATCATGCCGACCTGGATCAGGTCGTCGAGTTCGACATTGGCCGGCAGCTTGGCGATCATCTGGTGCGCCAGGCGACGCACCAGCGGGCTGTACTGCTTGATCATCGCGTTGGCGTCTAGACGCCCTTTGGCGGTGTACATGGTGCTCTTGCTCCGGACGGGTTCAGTTCAGATAGGCGGCTTGTGACGTGCCAGTTCGGGCCTGCCAACTGGACGGCGTCATGCCCTCCTCGGCCGGCTCCTCGTCCTGCAGGCGCAGTTGCGCGGATACCAGCCTGGACAGCGCGGCGCCCGGCGGATCGCGCACATCGCAGGCCGGATCGATGGCCAACCAGTCGCACAGCGCCGCGCCCAGGAAACTCTCGGCACAGCTGGCCAGCCGTTCCGCGATCAGCGGCACGCGGGCTGCCGACGGCGGCGCGGCGAGCAGCAGGTCGTAGCTCATGAACGCACAGCGCTGTACCAGCAGCTTCATCGCCGCGTAGGCATGGGTCAGGCTTTCCGGATGATCGGCGGCCAGCAGCACCGGTCGCAGCGCGCGCCGCGCGAACAGGCGCGACAGGTCGCTGGCGCTTGCATGCACCAGCAGCACGCGGGCCTGCGGCGCGGCCGTGCAAAGGCTGTCCAGCCAATGTGCCGACGACCCCCGCGTGTCCACATGTCGCAGCGGCAAGCCGCGCGCCGCCAGGTAGGACACGCGCGGCGACAGTGTCTCGATGCCGGCACGAAGGTCGAGCGCGGCCAGTTCGTGTGGCGCCGGCGAGCTGTCGGCGGCGTCGACCACCAGCGTGTTCAGGCCCTTTTCGGCCAGCACCGTGGTCAGCCGCTCCAGCACCACGCCTGAAAAGGCCACATGCGGATTGGCGACGAGCGCGATGTGCAGCACCTGCTTGCCGGCAAACATGCGGCGCAGGCCGTGCGCCTGGTCGGCGGGCGACGACATGGCGGGAACGTGGAAGTCGTGCATACGTGGGCTGGAATTCATTGCCGAGGGCGAGTGAGCGATACCGCCTGGGTACTGTCCAGCGCCCATCAGGCCAGTGCCGCCGATGCCGACGCGCCGCTCGGCGTGGCGCGAAGGCCTGCGAAGACCAGGTTCATGTCGCCGGCATCCATGCGCCAGGCGCTGGCCGGCGCGCTGCGCAGCGCCTGCTGCACCAGCGCATTGGCCGACAGCCGATGCCAGTCCTCGGGCACACGCTGCCCGTTGGCGACCGCCAGCACCTTGAGCTTGTGGCGAATCATCGCGTCCAGCGCCGGGCCCAGCTTCACCGCCTCGTCCACCTTCGACAGGATCACGCCACGGCAGGTGTTGGCGCGGTAGGCGTGCAGCACGTCTTCCGTGGTTTCACCCTGCGCCGCGGCGTTGACCACCAGCAGCCGGTTGACGCTGCGGTGCGACAGCATGTCCAGCAACTCGCGCGTGCGGGTGTCGCGCTGCGCCATGCCGGCCGTGTCGATGAGCACCATCTTCTTTGCCGACAGCAGCTCCAGCAGGTCGTCGAGCGAGGCACGGTCGTGCGCGGTATGCACCGGCACGCCGAGGATGCGGCCATAGGCACGCAACTGTTCGTGCGCGGCGACACGGTAGGCATCCAGCGTGATCAGCCCCAGATTGCCAGCACCGTGGCGCGTGGCGAAGGCCGCCGCCAGCTTGGCGGTGCTGGTGGTCTTGCCCACACCGGTGGCACCGACCAGCGCAAACACACCGCCGGCATCTTCGAGCGGCGCATCGCCGTCGCCGCTGAGCAGGTTGCGCTCCAGCACGCTGGCCGCCCAGCTGCTTTCGTCGCAGTCGTCGGGCAGGCTGTCGGACAGCTTGCGGATCAGCGCCGGCGAGAAGCCCTGGTCCAGCAGCTTCTGCGTCAGCACCGCCTGGCGCGGCTGGCGCTGCAGCTTTTCCATGAAGGCCAGCGCGCCGAAGCGGTCTTCGATGAGGCTCTTCATCGCACGCAGTTCGTCGAGCATCGCGTTGGGTTCGTGGCGCGGCGAGCCTATGGCCGGCGCGCGCTGCGGCAGCGTGATTTCGTCCGGCGCGCTGGGCTGGACCGCGCTTCGCTGCAACGACGCTGCGGCGCGCGATGCGGGCGACGCCGTCTCGTGCAGCAAGGGCGTGACGCGCGGCGCAACGGCCGCCGCTTCGTCCGACGCAAGCGCGCTGCGCGGCGCCTCGGCACGGCCCGCCGCGGCGCGTTCACGCAACAAGCTGCCACCGGGCGGCTCGGGACGGGCCTGCAACTGCGCCGCCCGCACTTCCGCCTGGGCGGCGTCCGCCTGCACCTGCTGCTCGGCACGGCGGCGGCGCAGCATGCGCTCGCGCACATAGTCCTGGAACGACAGCGTGCTCATCGACAGCGCGTTCACGTCCTGCTCGACCGTGGTCGCCATGGTCGTGGTGTCCGCGAAATCCTCACGTCCACGCGCCGAGGGCACCACCGGCCGGCGCAGCACGGGCAGCAAGGGCGCGCTGTTGGCGGCGCTCGGCGCCGCAGCAGTTGCAACCGCGGCCTGCACCGTGGCGGACGAGGTGGCGGCAGCAGGCGACAGCTTCGGGCGCCATGGCCAGCACCTCGACGCCATCGGCACATGGCCGAGTGGACAACACCACCGCGTCCTCGCCAAAGGCCTCACGTACCAGGATCAGGGCGTCGCGCGAGCTGCGCGCGGAAAAGCGTTTGACGTTCATGTGGTGCTCCCAATGACTGAACCGATGCGGATCGAATGTGTTTCAGGAATCTCGCTGTGCGACAGCACCTTCAATCGCGGCGCGGCGCGCTTCAGCAGCCGGGCGATCGGTGCGCGGATCAGGTCCGGCACCAGCAGGCAGGCGGGCACGCCGAGGTCTTCCTGCGAACGTGCGGTCTGTGCGGCGTGGCGCGTCAACGTTTCGGCCACGCCCGGATCGAGCGCGGCGCCATGCGGCGAGTTCAGTGCCTGCGTCACCAGGCGTTCGAGTTCGGGGTCGAGCGCGATCACGTCCAGCTCCTTCACCGGACCGTAGATCTGCTGCACGATGGCCGGCGCCAGGTGCACGCGGATGCGCCGCGCCAGTTCGGCCGCGTCGGTGATCGGGACGCTGCCGCTGCCGGCCTGCTCGGCCAGGCATTCGACGATGGAGCGCATGTCGCGGATGTGCACGCCTTCTTCCAGCAGCAACTGCAAGGACCTTCTGCACGGTGGCGATGCCGACCATCTTGGGAACCACGTCTTCCATCAGTTTGGGAGCCAGCTTGGCGACATGGTCGATCAGCGCCTGCACCTCGGTGCGGCCCAGCAGCCGCGCCGCATTCACCTGCATCAAGTGTGAAAGGTGGGTGGCGACGACGGTCGCGCAATCAACCACCGTAAATCCGGCCATCTGTGCCATCTCGCGGTGGCGTTCCTCGATCCACACCGCGGGCAGCCCGAAGGCCGGATCGATGGTGGCGCTGCCGGGCAGCGCCTGCGTCGCGCCGCCCGGGTTGATGGCCATCCACATGCCGGGAAAGGCCTCGCCCTCGCCCACCACCGCACCGCGCAGCGTGACGCGGTACATGCTGGGCTTGAGCTCCAGGTTGTCGCGGATGTGCACCGGCGGTGGCAGGAAGCCCACGTCCTGCGCGAACTTCTTGCGCACACCCTTGATGCGCGCCAGCAAGTCCCCGGCACGTGCCTTGTCGACCAGCGAAATGAGCCGGTAGCCGACCTCCAGCCCGAGCGTGTCCACCGGCAGCAGATCGTCCCAGCTGGCTTCGGCATTCGGCGCCACGACCTCGGCTTCCTTCGGTCGCAAGGCAAGCGCCTCCTCAAGCTGCTCGCGCCGGCGCACCCACCAGGCGAGCGCGCCGATGCTCGCGGCAATGCACACGAACACCAGGTGCGGCATGCCCGGCACCACGCCCAGCACGCCGACGATGCCGGCCGTCACGATCAGCGCCTTGGGCGAGCCGAAGACCTGCTTGCCGATCTGTGCGCCGATGGCGTGCTCCTTGCCCACGCGCGAGACCACCATCGCGGCGGCCACGGAGATGAGCAGCGCCGGCACCTGCGCCACCAGTGCATCGCCGACCGCCAGCAGGATGTAGGTGCTGGCCGCCTGCTGCGCCGACAGGTCATGCTGCGCCACGCCGATGACAAAGCCACCGACGATGTTGATGAACAGGATCAGCATGCCGGCAATGGCGTCGCCGCGCACGAACTTGCTGGCGCCATCCATCGAGCCGAAGAAGTCGGCTTCTTCGCCGACCTCGGCGCGACGGCGGCGCGCCTCCTTCTCGTCGATCAGGCCGGCGTTGAGCTCGGCATCGATGGCCATCTGCTTGCCCGGCATCGCGTCCAGCGTGAAACGCGCACCGACCTCGGCAATGCGCTCGGCGCCCTTGGTGACGACGATGAAGTTGATGACCACCAGGATCGCGAAGACGATCAGGCCGACCGCGAAGTTGCCGCCGATGAGGAAGTGGCCGAAGGACTCGATCACCTTGCCTGCCGCGGCCGGGCCGGTGTGGCCGTCGACCAGCACCACGCGTGTCGAGGCCACGTTCAGGCTCAGGCGCATCAGCGTGGTGATCAAGAGCACCGAAGGAAAGGCCGCGAAGTCCAGCGGCTTGACCATGTGCGCCGAGATCATCACCACCATCAGCGCCATCGCGATGTTGAAGGTGAAGAGCAGGTCCAGCGCAAAGGCCGGCAGCGGCAGCACCATCATCGCCAGCACGAGGATGACGAAGGCCGGCACGCCCAGCGACCTGAGCACGCCGGCGCGCGGGCCGAGCAGGCCTTGCAGGGTCTGCATCAACGCATTCATGCCTCGGCCTCCGGCAGGTCATGCAGCGGGTCCAGTTCCGGCGGCACGTTCAGCTCGGGCAGCGGCGCGGGCTCGGCGGCCCGACCCTGCAGATGCGCGCGCAGTTGGTACACATGGGCCAGCACCTGCGCCACCGCGGCGAACAGCGCGGCGGGCACCGGCCCGTCGAGCTCGGCATGCGCGTACAGTGCACGCGCCAGCGGCGGCGCCTGCAGCACCGGCACCTTGGCGCCTTGCGCCGCGTCGCGAATGCGCAGCGCCATCAGGTCGGCTCCCTTGGCGACGACACGCGGCGCACTCATCAGACCTTCCTGGTACTTGAGCGCGACGGCGAAGTGCGTCGGGTTCATGACCACCAGGTCGGCCGTGGGCACCGCGGCGAGCATGCGGCGGTTGGCGAGTTCGCGCATGCGCGAGCGCTGGCGCGACTTGATCTCGGAGTTGCCTTCGACCTCGCGCTGCTCCTGCTTCATCTCGGACGCGCTCATCTTCAGACGTTCGGCCAACTGATGTTTCTGCAGCGGCACGTCGATCAGCGCAAACAGCGCCAGCGCCAGCACCAGCAGCAGCACGCCGCCCAGCACCACGCTGCCGGCGTGCGCCATGGCCGCCGGCAGCGGCATGGTGATGGCGCCTTCGAAGCGCGGCATGTTGAGCCAGAGATAGACCATGCCGATGGCACCCAGGATCAGCGCCAGCCCGCAGGACTTCAGCGTGTTCACCAGCTGTGCGCCGCTGAACATGCGTGCCAGTCCGGCAAAGGGATCGACCTTCTCGAACTTGGGTTGCATCGCCTTCATGCTGAAGTTCCACCCACCCGACAACACGGCGGCGGCCAGCGCGCCCAGCAGCATCAGTACGCCCAAACCAGCAACCAGAAACATGGCCGGCAGGCTCAGCAGCGCCAGCCGCTGCGGCAGGGTCTGCGCATCGGCCAGCACACGCGCATCGAAGCGCAAGCCGGTGGCCAGTTGCCCGGCCAGCCAGGTGGTCAGTTCGGGCGCCGCGGCGGCCAACAGTGCGGCAGCGGCACCGATGGCCGCCAGGTGCGACAGGTCACGCGAACGCGCCACCTGGCCTTCGGCGCGGGCCTTGCGGATCTTGCGTTCGGTGGCGGGAAGTCTGCGGTCCTGGGCGTCGGCCATGGGGTGTCGGGCGCGTCAATCGCGTGCCTTGCCATGGTGCCCGGGCGACCCCGAAACTTGAGCCGGATAAGAGGGCGAAAGCCGGCCGTGTTACGTGTGGCGCAGCTCGGAACCCGAGCGTGTGCGGCGGGAAGACCATCCGGCGGCGCGATGACACTCTTCGGCGCTGGCGCGCCCGTCACCGTGCGCATGCCCCGCCAGGCGCCTCGCCTCAGCGCCGCAAGTTCGGTGCGATGGACTCGACCGCGTTGAGTGGCGACTCCACCGCGGCCGGCGCTTGCAGGTCACTGCGGAAGAAGCGGTCCTCGGCCTCGCGGTTCATGACGATGATGCCGATGCGCCGGTTGGCTGCCGCGAGCGGCTCCTTCGTGTCGAAAGGTGCACTGGCCGCCAGCCCCAGCACGCGCAGCATGCGGTCGTCGGGCAGGCCGCCGGCCATCAACTCGCGTCGCGACGCATTGGCACGGTCGGCCGACAGCTCCCAGTTGCTGTAGCCGCGCTCGCCACCGCCATAGGGCGCGGCATCGGTGTGACCTTCCAGCGTCAGCCGGTTCGGCACCTCGGCCAGCACGCCGGCGATCTCGCGCAACAGCTCGCGCATGTGCGGCTGCACCACCGCACTGCCGCTGGCGAACATGGCGTGCTGCTGTTCGTCGATGATCTGGATGCGCAGGCCGTCGCGCGTCATGTCCAGGCGGATCTGCGAACGCATGGCTGCAAGCTTGGGGTTGGCGGCGATCTTCTGCTCGACCTTCTGTTTCAGCTGCTCCAGTCGCGAGATCTCGGCGCGCACCTGCTCGGCCTTCAACGCCTGCAGGTTGACGGTGCGGCGCCTGGCCTCGATCTCGCCGCTCTTCACCTGGCCGGTGCTGCGCGTCATGTCTTGGCCGCCTCCCTGCACCACGTGTGAGGCGTCGCCGGCACCAGAACCGCTGGACAGCAGCGAGATCTTCAGCGGTGTCGCAAAGTAGTCGGCAATGCCCTTCTTGTCACCCTCGGTCGTGCTGCCCAGCAGCCACATCAGCAGGAAGAAGGCCATCATCGCCGTCACGAAGTCGGCATAGGCGATCTTCCAGGCGCCGCCATGGTGGCCATGGCCACCCTTCTTGACGCGCTTGATGATGATCGGCTGCAGCTTCTTCGAATCGCCCGCCATGTCAGCCCCCCCGCGAAGCGCCTTCGGCGCGCCAGCCGGCAAGCATGCCGGCTAGCCCTCGAAGGCGAGGAACAGTCCGCAGGGACTGTTCCTCGTCGCTACTCGCGCCCCCCAGGGGGGCGTCGCTGACGGCCCGGCGGAGCCGGTTCCGCGGCGGCTGCTCGATGGATCGTGCGAGTCGCCACGGTCATTTCCGCTTCACGTGCTTTTCGAGCTCGACGAAGGTCGGGCGTTCAGTGGAATACAGCACCTTGCGGCCGAACTCCACCGCCACCTGCGGCGCGTAACCCTGCATCGACGCGAGCAGCGTGGTCTTGATGCATTGCAGCTCCTTCGAGCCTTCGTCGAGCTTCTGCTCCAGCAGCCCGGCCAGCGGTTCGGCAAAGGCATAGGCCAGCAGGATGCCGAGGAAGGTGCCGACCAGCGCCGAGCCGATCATGCCGCCCAGCACCGCGGGCGGCTGGCCCACCGAGCCCATGGTGTTGACCACACCCAGCACCGCCGCCACGATGCCGAAGGCCGGCAGCGCGCCGGCCAGGCGCTGCAGCGCGGCCACCGCCGCATGCTGCTCGTTGTGGTGGGTTTCGATCTCGCTGTCCATCAGGCTTTCGATCTCGTGCGAGTTCAGGTTGCCCGAGACCATCATGCGCAGGTAGTCGGTGATGAACTCCGAGACATGGTGGTCGTTGCCCACGGCCGGGTACTTCTGGAACAGCGGCGAGGTGTGGGGTTCTTCCACGTCCTTCTCGATCGACATCAGGCCTTCCTTGCGCGCCTTTTGCAGGATGTCGTACATCAGCGCCATCAGCTCCATGTAGCGCGCCTTGGTGTACTTGCTGCCCTTGAAGCACAGGGCCAGGCCGCGCATGGTGGATTTCAGCACCTTGGGCTGGTTGTTGGCGATGAAGGCGCCCAGCGCCGCGCCGCCGATGGCGGCCATCTCGAAGGGCAGTGCCTTGAGCACCACCGCGATGTTGCCGCCGTGCGCGATGAACACGCCGAACACGGCAGACAGCGCGAGGATCCAGCCAAAGATGACGAACATGTTGGGGGTGCGCCCTTAGCGAGGGAGAGTCAGCGGTCGGCCCACGCTTGGGCCGTGACCGAGGCTTGTATGGGCAGTTATCGGCCCGGCCCGGCGCCACTTGAGGCGCGTTCGCGGGCACCGGGGTGGGCCGTCGCGCCGGCGCGCGCGATCTCGGGGGCACTGCCTGCAGCACATGCGCGCAACGGCAGCCGGTACAGCCACAGCGGCCGCCCGTCGGGGCAGCTCAGCCGCGCGTGCGGCAGCCAGCCGGTGGCCTCGAACTCCAGGCTGGCGAGCCAGCTGCCAGGCGCCATCTCGGCCTGCGCCTTGGCCAGCGCGCGCGGCATGCTTTCGGGGCGCTGGAACAGATAGACCAAGCCATAGCCGGCCCACGAATGCGCCCACAGGTCGGCGCGGCGCACGCTGGCAAAACGGCAGCGCAGACGTGCGGCCCAGGCCAGCGGCCAGCTCCATTCCACGCCTTCAAGGCGCGCGTGGGGATAGGCGCGGCGCAGCGCGTGCAGGCCGTGGCCCAGGCCGCAGCCGGCGTCGAGCACACGCGCGCCGGGCGGCAGCGGCGCGTTCAGCGCGAGTGCATCGAGCGCCTGCGGTGGCGTCGGAAACAGCGGCGCGTCGCGCCAGGCGTTCAGCGGGTACAGCAGCAACAGCAGCGCCAGCGGCAGCAACCAGGCCCAGCCGGGCAGCGCACCGGCCGCGCCGCTGGCCAGCAGCGACAGCGGAAAGCCGGCGGCGATGAGGAGGCGGCGCGTGCGCGTCGTGCCGAGCAGGCTGAAGGCCAGGCCTGCGGCGGTGGCCGCCAGCAGGCTCAGGTAAGGCGCCAGGCCGACGACAGTCAACAGCCAGAACAAGGCCCAGGCTACCGCCCAGGCGGCCAGCGCCGGCATGGGCCAGCGCAGGCCACGAAGGCGCACGGGCGTTCGCACAGCTCGCGTCGCCGTTTGAGTGCTGAACATGCTGAAGTGAGGTGGACCCAACGCAAGCAGTGTCGCGCCCTCGACCGGTGCCGAGCCGGAAATAAGGGACCTCTTTGCGCAGCAGCTTTGGGCCGCGCCAGTCCTGGCTCTCGCCACGCAGCGCTCAGCGCAACGCCAGAATCCGTTTGTGATCCGGCCGCACCTTCACCAGCGCGCTGGCCACCGCCGAGCGCACCGCGAAGCGCGCCTCCAGCGTGTCGCGCAGCGCCGGTTCGCCGATCGGCATGCCGCTGGGCGCCACCAGGCTGGCCACCCAGGGCAGGTTGGCGCGCCGCCCGCGTGAGACGACGATGCCGCGTTCGCCGTTGGCCAGTTCGACAAAGCTGCCCGGCGGGTACAGCCCGGTGGCGCGCAGCAAGGCGCCGCCCACCTCGTCGGGCACGCCCGCCGGGCCCAGGCAGGCTTCGCGCGCGGCCTGCACCGGCGACATCGGCGCGCGCGTGCGCCGGGCGCTGATCTTGGCGGTGAAGATGTCGGCGCGACGCAGCAGCCTTGCGAGTTGCCGCTCCTCGGGCAGATCCGCCAAGGCCAGCTGCGCATCGCCGGCATCGTGATGCAGGCGCACGGTGTCGCACCACAGCACATCGTCGACGCCTGCCTCGCGCAGCAACTGCGCGCTTTGCTGCGCGTGTTGTCGAATCTGCTCGCGCTGCGCCGCCGTGGGCGCCGCCGCGCTGGTCGCCAGTTCGTCCTGCAGGGCCGACATGGCGACGTTCATCGTCAGTGCGGCGCAGCCCAGGCTGCGCACGGATTCTTCTTTCCAGCCCAGCAACGCGGCGGCCTGCTCGCACACCAGCATCACCAGCAGCGCATGGTGGGCGCTGTAGCGTTGCAGTGAATGGCCTGCGGTGTGGATCAGGTGGTACAGCGAGGTATCGACGTGGCTTTGGCCCAGCTTGCCGGCGCGCTCGTGCATCAGCCGCACACGCTGGATGAACTCCGGCCTGGGCTGGGCGTCGCGCAGCAGCGCGTCGAGTGTGCCGCCCAGGCTTTCCCACTGTTCGGGCACGCTCGTATCGGCGGCGCTAGGCCGCTCGCGCGTGTTCTCCTCCTGCGGCAACGCATTGGCCAGGGACTTGAGCGGCGTGTTCTGCCGCATCATCGTGTCCACGGTCGCGCCCAGCTTGCGGCGCCATTCATTGAGTTCGTCCTCGTCGGCAAACAGCGGCAGCCCGCTGAGTTGCGCCAGTTGCTCGGCACCGTCGATCTGCGCGCCGGCCACCAGCAGCAGTTGCCCGCTGCCGTTGCGCACACCGAAGGGCAGTGTCGCGTCCAGGCGCAAGTGCTCGTGTGAGAAGGCAATCAACTTCACGCGCGTGGGGCCGGCGAGCGCCGTCTCAGGGCAGAAAAAAGCGGGCCCCGAAGGACCCGCTGAAAGCACAGAGGTCTGTGCCAGGAGGAGACAAGCATGAAAAAACCGGTACGCCTTGTTTATCGGCCAAAACAGTGCGGTGCTGAAACCGAAATCCGTGACTCAATGCGCATGCACGGTGCCCGATTCCACGCCTGTCGCACGCGTTGCACGGGCGGGACCAGGTGCCGAAGGAATCTGCAGCGCGCCGGCCAGCTTGCCCTTGCCCGCGCGGGCCGGTGGGTTGCACATGCCGCAGACGTAGTGCTTGGCAATCTCGTACGGGTGGGTGACGAAGTGGCCGCCGCAGCTCGAGCACTGCGTCATCGTCAGCATGCCGTTGTCCACGAACTTCACCAACCGCCAGGCACGTGTCACGCTCAGCAGTGGTTCCAGCCCCTGGGTTTTCGTTTGCTCCAGATAGAGCTGGTAGGCCTTGATGACGCTGTCGATCTCGTCCAGCTCGGACACCTTGTTCAGGTATTCGTGGATGTTCAGGAACAGGCTGGCGTGGATGTTGGGCTGCCAAGTCATGAACCAGTCGGTCGAGAACGGCAGCTGACCCTTGCTCGGGCTCTTGCCCGCAACTTCCTTGTACAGGCGCAGCAAACGCTCGTAGCTCAGGTCGGTTTCCGATTCCAGCACCTGCAGGCGTGCGCCGAGGTGAATCAAGGTGACCGCGCGCTCGATCTGCCGCGCTTCGGTGAGGATGCTCTTGTTGCGCGCCATGTCTTGCTCAGGCTGCCTCTTGATGGCGCCCGGCCATCAGGATCGACGCATGCAGACGGTTCACGCTCTCATTGGCTGCCGCCTTGCCGTGGCTGGTGAGCAGGCCCCAGACGATGTCGTCGTCCATGCGGAAGCGGCACAGCAGCGTGTTGCTGGCGGCGATCCTCATCATCTGCGCAGGCGCCAGCGCGCCGATCAGCTTGGCCGTGTCCTCGCTCACACCCAGACGGTACAAGGCCTGGTCGATGTCCACGCGGATCAGGCTTTGCGCCAGCATCAGGTAGGACAGGTTGGCTTCGCGAATTTCAGCGAGGATCTGTTCGGCGGTCATGGGGCTAGCTCCTGAAAGTCGGTGTATGAAAGGGTTGCGGGTTGCAACTTGAGATGGACTGTAGGCGCGAGAAATGGCCCCTGACATCAGGTCAGTTCTCTGGCTTGAGTCCCGGTTCTTCCAATCGGCTTGTCAGGCAAATTCCTACACGACGGGCGCAGATCGACACCGCGCGCTGGCGTCGGACCGGCCACCGCCGCACGCTGAATCAGCGCCGCGAAACCGGCGCTGATCGCGCCTTGGCATCGAGTGGCGGCTACCCACAATGTGCCGGCCACTGCCCTCGACCGGACCCGCCCATGACACCCATCCAGACCGCATCGCGCACGCCGCCGCTGGTCAGCTTCTGCATCCCCACCTTCAACCGCAGTCGCTACCTCGAATCGCTGCTCGGCACCTTGGTGACGCAGTTGCAGGGCTTCCCGTACGCGTACGAGATCGTCGTTGCCGACAACGCCTCGCCCGACCGCACCGCCGAGGTGGTGCGCGCCTTCAGCGAACAATTGCCAATCCGCTACCTGCGCCATGACAGCAACATCGGCTGTTTTCCCAACGTGCAGTTCGTGATGCTGCAGGCCACAGGCCGCTACGTGGTGTACCTGTCGGACGACGACTGCGTGCTCGGCGAACCGCTCGCGCGCGCTGTCGCCGCGATGGAGGCCGACCCCGGCATCGTCGTCACCTACGCGCCGTGGCTGCTGTACGACCTGGTGGCGCAGCAGTCGCAGGGCCAGTTCTTCGAGGTGCCACAGGATCTGCGTGTGGCGCAGGGTGAACACGGCGAGCTGCTCGGCCACATCCTCAAGCACCACATCTTTCCGGAGATCCACATCGCGCGGCGCGACGTGCTGCAGCGGCTGATGCCGCGCATCAACGAACATGCGTTCTACGCCTTCGTGCAGGCGGCCGACTACCTGGCCCACGGCGACGTGCTGATCCAGCAAGAGCCCTTCTACGTGTCGATCACACGCTACTTCGCCGACGAGAACCGCCTGCAGGCCGGCAACGACGAGGTCGAGTACGCCTGGGACCGCTACCGCGGCGGGCTGGAATACCTGATGGCGCGCGCCGGCGCGGCGATCAGTGCCGAAGAGCGCGCCGGTTTTGCGCTGCGCATCCAGCAGATGATCGCGGTGCGCATGTCGGTGGCCATCCGCTTGCGCCATGCCACGAACAAGGACCCGGTGGACACCTACACCATCGCCATGCGCCTGCGTGGCATGGGCTACGAGGCCTTGAGCCCCGTGCCGATGGACATGCTGGCCTCGCAGGCGACGCTGCATTTCCTGCTCAAGGACCCGTTGCTCAACCGCGGTGTCGAACAGTTGATCTGCGTCGGCAAGTTCGACGCCGGCGCCAGCGGCTACCTGAAGCGCCATGCCGCAGGTGCCGGTGCGCTTCATGGCCAGGCCGCCGCGCGCCGAGGGCCTGAACAACACGCTGCTGTTCGTCGACGACGAGCAGGATGATTTCGATCTCGACGACACCGCACTGGCCGGGCGCAACCTGCAGCTGGTGCGCATGCGCGACCTGTGCGCACGCTTCGGCCTTTGAAGGAGTTCCAACCATGCACGCCATTCCCCGACCGCCAGTGCCTTCGATCGGCAACGACCCGCGCGACATGAACGGCGCGCGCCTGCAGCAGGCCATGCACCGCCTGGGCCGCCACCCCGCGCTGCGCCGCGACGTGCTCGAACTGCTGCGCCGCGCCGAGAGCCAGCTCGAGGGCCAGGGCGCGGTGCGCGACGACATCACCGGCCCGATCGCCGATGCGCTGCACGACGAGCACGACCGCTACGAGAAGACACTGGCCGACGGCACACGCTTCAAGTTCCTGTTTCGCACCAAGATCGCACGCGACTTCCTGATGGCCGAGGCGGAACGCCCCTCGCATGTGTGGGAGCCGCAGACGACGCGGCTGCTGCTGCTTCTCGCGCGCGACCTGCGCGGCGATGCGCTGGTCGGCGGCGCCTATTTCGGCGACCAGGCGATCCTGCTGGCGCGCCGGGTGCAAGCGCTGCATCGACTGGTGCACTGCTTCGAGCCCAATGCCGAGCAGGCGTCCATGCTGGGCGAGAACGTGCAAGCCAACCGGCTGCTCAACGTGGTGGTGCAACGCGCGGGCCTGTGGTCGAAGAGCCGCGTGCGGCTCAAGCTGGACGGCTTCGACTCCTTTGCCAACGCGGTGGACGCCGCGCCGGGCGACCGCGACGCCTTCGACACCATCAGCATCGACGACTACCGCGCCGAACACAACCTGCACATCGGCTTGATCCAGCTCGACATCGAAGGCGCGGAGTTCCACGCGCTGCTCGGTGCCGAGGCGACGCTGGCGCAGGACAAGCCGGACGTGATCTTCGAGGTGCACCGGCACTACGTGGACTGGAGCCGCGGCCTGCCACAGACCGATCTGTGCCGCTACCTGACGGGCCTGGGCTACACCTTGTATGCGCTGCGCGATTTCAACTCGCACCGCGAGATGGGCCAACGCGCCATCGAGCTGATCCCGGCCGACAGCGTGTTTCTCGACGGCCCGCCGCACGGCTTCAACATGTTGGCGCTGCAGGATCCGGGACGGCTGGAGTCGTCCGACTTCCGCATCGTGCGCCACGTCAGCCCCAAGCTGCTGGCGCACAAGGATCCGGCGCTGCACCACCCGCTGGATGGTTTGTGAGCAAGCGCCACGCCTTCGCCCCAATCTCAGGCGGCCGTAGCGCATGAGATCGGCCACCGTCATCGGCGGGGCCGGTTTCATCGGACGGTTCCTGCTGCAACACCTGCGCGACAGCGGCTTCGAGGCCCACGCCGCGGCGCGCGACAGCGACGCCTGGCTCGACCAGCCGCTGGGCCATGTGTTCTATTGCGCCGGGCTGACGGCCGACTATGCGCAGCGGCCGCACGACACGGTCGAGGCGCATGTCTCGCTGCTCAATCGCGTGCTGCGGCAGGGACGTTTCGACTCACTGGTGTACCTGTCGTCCACGCGCCTGTACGACGGCGCGCTGGTGGACTGCGCCGACGAAGGCACCGCGCTGGCGCTGGACCCGCGCCAGCCGCGGCATCTTTACGACCTGTCCAAGGCGCTGGGCGAAGCGCTGTGCCACACGGCGGGCCAAGGCCGCGCGCGCGTGGCGCGGCTGTCCTGCGTGTACCGCGATGCCGAAGATGCCGATGGCTTCCTGCCGCAGCTGCTGCGCGCGTTGCCGGCGGCCATGGCCCAGGCCGAGGCCGGACAAGTGCCACGACTTCGCGTCGAATCCACGCCGCATCTGGCGCGCGACTACGTGCACCTGGACGACGTGCTGCGTGCGCTGGTGCTGATCGCCACGCGCGGCACCCAGGCCGTCTACAACGTCGCCAGCGGCAACAACCTGAGCAACCGCGAGCTGTTCGCGCGCCTGAGCGAGCTGAGCGGCTGCGAGATCGTGGCCGGCCAGCAGCACATCGTGCGCCCTGCCCCGCGCATCGACATCAGCCGATTGCGCCGGGAGTTCGGCTGGCAACCGATGCAGCTGCTGGACAAGCTGGCCGAGCTCACTGCCGCAGACCGCCGACATGCTGACGCTGGTGAACAGCAGCCGGGAGGCGCTGCTGAGCTATCTGCAGCGCCAGCTGGAGAACTTCTTCCCCGATGGCCAGGCCAGCCCGCACGCGCTGCTCGATGCCCACCTGGACACGGCACTGGACCGGCTGGCGCATTGCATTGGCGCGGTGCGCATGTGGCGCGAAGGCGAGTTCGACGTGCTGCATTCGTCGCAGTACACGATCTTCCTGTACTACCTGGCGAACACGCTGCACCGCAATGGCGCCGAGCGCGCGCTGTGCAACAAGCTGTTCTTCCTGAACAAGGCGCTCAACGGCATCGACCTGTTCTACGAGATCGAGATGCCGCCGGTGTTCTTCATCGGCCACTCGGTCGGCATCGTGCTGGCCAAGGCCCGCTACGGCAACCACCTGGTGCTGTACCAGAACTGCACCGTCGGCAAGAACCACGGCGCGGCACCGACGCTGGGCGACGGCGTGGTGATGTACCCGCACAGCGCGGTCATCGGCAACTGCCAGGTGCGCAGCCGATCGATCCTGTCGCAGGGCGTCAGCGTCATCGGCCGCGACACGCCCGGTGACTGCCTGGTGTTCCAGGGGCCCAAGGGCGGCCTGGAGTTCGCCCCGCCCAAGCGCGACGTGCTCTCGGACATCTTCCGCCGCCTGGATCACCGGTAGCGCCTGCCGCCCGCTCGCGCCGCGGTCGAGGCGGCAGCGCGTGACGAGGTCGTTGTTCCTGTTTGGGGATGACGAAGCACGGACCGCCAGGTCCCACCGTTGCGGGCAATCTGCACAAGACGATTGCCGCCCGGCGAGCCCGGGGTTACGCTTCGCAACGGGAGGCAACAAGATCATGGCCGAACTGGCTGGCGTGTCGGAGCAACGCTGGGACAACCTGCTCGATTCGATCGAGATGGGCATGGTCATCCCGATCGTCGGCCGCAGGCTGTCCTGGGTCGACCGGGGCAACGAGCCGCCGGTGCCACTGCACAGCGCTCTGGTCCAACGGCTCGCCAGCGACCTGGGCATCGACCCGCTGCCCGAAGGCTGGGGCCTGCCCGAGCTGTACCGCTCGCTGGCGGACAAGGACGCGTTCAACTCCGAGGCCTTCCACCCGAAGCTGCGGCGCGTGCTCGGCGGCATGAAGCCGCATCTCGGCACGCTGCGCAAGCTCGCGCAGATCTCGCAGTTCCGCATCTTCCTGTGCACCGCCATCGACGGCTTCCTCGACCAGGCCGTGCGCGAGGTGCGCGGCGCACGCGGCGAGACGGTGTCCACCTTCACCTTCGCGCCGGGCCACGAGAATCCGCGACGCCCGCTCGGGCAACCGGGCGAGGTGTGTGTCTACAACCTGCTGGGCAGCCGCGAAACCTGCCCCAACTGGGCCGTCACCGTCGAAGGCCTGGTCGAGTTCATGCTCGGGCTGCAGAGCGAGAAGTACCAACCCGAGCAGCTCTTTGCGGCGATCAAGGACCATCACCTGCTGGCCATCGGCTGCCAGATCCCCGATTGGTTCGGTCGCTTCTTCCTGCGCTCGCTGCGCAACGGGCCGATCTCCGAGCAGCGCGGCTTGAACGTGGTGATCGAGGATCCGCAGGACGCCGACGCCGCGTTCGGGCGCTACCTGGAATTCTTCAGCAAGAAGTCCTTTGTCGTGCCGGGCGACGCCATCACCTTCGTCGACGAACTGCACCGGCGCTGGCAGGAGCGTTTTGGCGCGGACACCGCGGGCGCACCCATGTCGATGCCAGTCCCCGCGCCACCGCCGTTGCCGGGCGGCCAGCCCGGCAGGGTGTTCATCAGCTACAGCCATGCCGACCGCCCCCAGGCGCAACAGCTTTACGACTTCCTGCGTGGGCAGGGCATCGACCTGTGGAAGGACGACCGTGACGACGCGCTAGAAAAAGGCAGCCACTGGGACAGCGAAATCAAGCGCCGCATCGCCGATTGTGCGTGCTTCATCCCGCTGATCTCGCATCACACCGCGGAGTCTTCCGAAAGCTACTTCTGGAAAGAGTGGAACCTGGCGCTGGCGCGGCAGATGGAAATGGATCTGACGCGCCGCCGCTTCATCTTTCCGGTGCTGTGCGATCCCTCACTGGGCTTGCCCGATCAGTTCGGTGCCAATCAGTCGACCCTGCTTGGCGACGCAGCCGATATCGAGGCGCTGGCCCGCGCCTTGCGCGACGAACAGCGCAGCTGGCGCAAGGAAAGGCGCTAGGCGCCGATGACCGACACCACCGAAGTTGCGCTGTCGGCGCAGCGGCCCTGGCCGGGCATGCGGCCCTATCAGGAGCGCGATGCCGGCTTCTTCTACGGCCGCGATGCGGAGATTGCCGATCTGGTGACCCGCGTCGAGCGCGCCCTGCTGACGCTGCTGTACGGGCGCGGCGGCCTGGGCAAGACCTCGCTGCTGCGCGCCGGCCTGTCGCCGCGCCTCGCCGAGCGCGGTTTCCTTGCCGTGTATGTGCGTCCGCGCGGGCTCATCGACGGCGGGCGCGACCCGGTGGCCGAAGTCATCCGCGCCGTCGAGGCCGCCGCCATGGCCGCAGGGCTGGAGGCCACGGCCGCCTTTGCCGCGCCGTCGCTGTGGGAGCTGTTCCACCGCCAGTCCTTCGACCTGTGGGATGCCAACAACCAGCTCATCACGCCGGTGCTGGTGTTCGACCAGTTCGAGGAGATCTTCCAGATCCTCGACGACGACGCGACGGCGGCGCCACGCATCAAGCAGCTGCTGGACAACATCGCCGAGCTGGTCGAGAACCGCCTGCCGGCACGCCTGGCGGCTGGCGAGCTGCCTGCCGACGACGAGCATCGATTCGACATCGCATCGAAGGACTATCGCGTCATCCTGTCGTTTCGCGAGGACTACCTGCCGCACATTCGCAAGCTGCGCACGATCTTGCCTTCGGTCATCGAGAACCATGTGCGCCTGGAACCGCTGTCCGGCCCACAGGCGTTGGAGGTGGTGACCCATGCCGGCGGCAGCCTGATCGACGCGGCCGCCGCCACCCTGCTGGTGCGCGGGGTCGGCCGGCGCGCCGGGCTGCTGCAGACGCTGCTCGAAGCCGCAGCGCCGTCCGGCGCCGGCGACGCGCTGTCCGGGATCGAGGTGGACCCGTCGATTCTGTGCGTGGTGTGCTCGTACCTCAATACCGAACGTCAGAAGCGCGGCCAGGCGACGATCGACGTCGGCCTGGTGCAACTGAAGAAGCCCGAGGACATCTTCGACGAGTACTACCTGCTCGGCGTCGAGCACATCGGCGCGCCGGCGCGCGAGTTCATCGAAACCCAGCTGGTGACGGCCGGCGGCGAGCGTGTGCTGTACCCGATGCACGCGGTCGAGGCACACCATGCGGTGATCGTCGGCGACATCGCCCATCTGCAGCAACAGGGCATCCTGCGCAAGGAATGGTTTGCCGGCGAACAGCGGCTGGAAATCGGCCACGATCTGTTGCTGAGGCCGATTCGTCGTGCCATCGAGCGACGCAACGCGCGAAATGCACGCAGGAAGCTGACATTGCGCGCTGGCCTGGTGGCGACACTCGTGGTCGTGGTGGCCAGCGGCGTGTGGCACAGCAAGCGCCAGGAGCTGAAGGCCGAGCTGATGTGGCGCGAACGTATCGCGGCCGCCTTGCTGGCCGCATACATCCCGGTTGAATCGAATGAGTCAGGCGCCGGACAGTTGCAGGACCGGTTGGCCACGTTGATGTACATCGCCGAGAACGAGCGCGGCAGCTCGACCGGCGTGCGCAACCTGCAGCAGACCTTCGCCCTGGCGGTGGAGGTCAGCGGCTCCTTGCACCCGAGCACCTCCCGCCGCTTGCGCCAGTCGGCGGTGGAGTATGTGCAGGTGCAGGTGGATCGCGGCGAGTTCAAGGCCGACGACCTGCAGCCGCTGATGCTGATGGTGCGCAACACCGTCGCCCAGCTTTGTGCAGGTGGCTTCTATCAAAGCGACGAAAGGATGCTGCTCTGGTTCGCAGACAATGGCGGCTTGCCGCCTGAATGCAAATGAATGTCTGCATCTGGCGTTGGATGAAGGCAAGGAGGACGTATGCCACTGAAGCTCTTGGTTCTCGTGGCCGGGCTGCTGCTGACGAGCCTGGCGCATGCGCTTTGTTACCGCGATGGCAAGCCCTATCCGACCGGCGCCACCGTGGACGGCTACGTGTGCCAGGCCGATGGCACCTGGAAGAAGCGGTAACCGACGGTGCGATGCAAGGACGCGCCGCTCAGCCGGCGCGCACCGTCCAGCGCAAGGGTCCGCCCTCGGCCGCAACGCGCGGCTTGGCCACACGCAGTTCAGGCACGGCAGTGACGAAGCGGCCGGCCCAGCCGCGCACGGCCTCCAGTTGGCCGGCGATCTCCTCGCGCAGGTTCCACGGCAGGATGAGCACGAAGTCGGGCCGGTCCTGCAGCAGATGCTGCGGCGCGTGCACCGGAATGCGCGATCCCGGCAGAAAGCGCCCCTGCTTGTGCGGCGAGGCATCCACCACATAGGGCAGCAGATCGGGCCGCACGCCGGCAAAGTTGAGCAGCGTATTGCCCTTGGCCGCCGCGCCATAGCCGGCGACACGCTTGCCGAGCCGCTTGCAATCGAGAAGGAAGCGCAGCAAGTCGTCGCTTGATGCGCTTCGGCACGCGGCTGCAGGCCGCGATAGAAGGCATCGCCTTCCATGCCGGCCGCCGACTCGCGCGCCAGCAGCGCGGCCACGCTGGCCTGCAGCGCGCCGCGGGATGTGCCGCATGCTGCGCCCACACACGCAGCGAGCCGCCGTGGGTGGGCAGCTCCTCCACGTCCCACACCGCCAGTCCCTGCGCCGCCAGGATGCGCTGCACCGTGCCCAGCGACAGATAGGAAAAGTGCTCGTGGTAGATGGTGTCGAACTGTGCCTGCTGCACCAGTTGCAGCAGGTGCGGAAACTCCAGCGTCAGCGTGCCTTCGGGGGCCAGCACCTCGCGCAGACCGGCACAGAAGTCGTCGATGTGTGGCACGTGCGCGAGCACGTTGTTGCCGATCACCAGATCGCAACGCCCTCGCTCGGTGGCGAAGCGCTGCGCGAAGGCCCGCCGAAGAACTCGCCGATGCTTTCGATGCCCTTGGCGCGCGCCGCACGCGCCGTGCTCTCGGTCGGCTCCACGCCGACGCAGGGCACGCCGCGCTGCGCAAAGTACTGCAGCAGGTAGCCGTCGTTGGACGCCACCTCCATCACCCGCGAGTCCGTGCCCAGCTCCAGGCGCCGGCTGACCAGCGCCACGTAATCGCGCGCATGCGCCAGCCACGAACTGGAGAAGGACGAAAAATAGACGTAGTCGCTGTCGAACAGCGCGTCGTGGCGTTGCACCTCGTCGACCTGCACCAGCCGGCATTCGGGGCAGGCCAGCACCTTCAGCGGGAAGTGCGATTCGGCGCGATCGAGGTCCTCCAGGCGCAGGAAGGCATTCGATGGCGGCGCGCTGCCCAGGTCGATGAACAGATGTTCTTGCGCATGCAGCGGCGTCGCGCAGTGGCGGCACTTCATGCGGCGGCCTCGATGTTGGCGCCGAGGCTGCTTGCGCTGCCCGCTTCGGTAACCGCCGCGTGCAGCAGCCTGAGCTGCCGGTCGCGCGGCGACAGCAGACGCACCGGCAGCGGCCAGTCGATGGCCAGGCTCGGGTCGTCGTGGCGCACGCCGTCTTCCAGCTTCGCGTCGAATGCGCGTGCTGTGCTGATAGAGCAGTTGCACGTCGTCGCTGAGCGCCTGGAAACCATGCGCCACGCCGGGCGGGATCAACAGCTGGCAATGATTCCGATCCGACAGCTCCAGCGCGAACCATTGGCCATAGGTGGCCGACAGTGGACGCAGATCCGCGGCGACATCGAAGACGTGCCCACGCAGGCAGCGCACGAGCTTGTATTCCTGCGCCGGCGCGCGCTGCAGGTGCAAGCCGCGCAGCGTGCCACGCTGCAAGGTGTGCGACAGATTGGCCTGCACGAAACACAGGCCCGGCATCACGACATCGAAGGCTTCGGCGCAGTACAGGCGCGTGAAGCTGCCGCGCGCATCGGCGCGCGGCTCTGTGTGCACCTGCCACACGCCGGCGATCGGTGTGCTGGCAAACTTCATGCGGCCCAGGCCATCTCACGCAGGCGCGCGTCGGCCACGTATTGCCGCAGGTCGTCGTGGCTGTGCAGTGCACCGTGCTCGTGCTGGCCCCTGTACCAAAGCGCACTGCGGCGCAGCGTGGTGCCCAGGTCCCACACCGCCGACCAGTGCAGGCGCTGCTGCGCCTTGCTGCAATCCGAGATGCAGGCTCATCGCCTCGTGCGGATGGGCGTCGGCATCGATCCTGAAGCGCACCGCGGGCCAGGCCTCGGCAAAGGCCTCGATGACCTGCTGCACGCAGCGGTGCGCGGCCGGCGGCGGGCCGAAGTTCCAGGCCTCGGCCGCGGCGTGCGGGTCGGCCAGCAACTGCTCGCCCAGCAGCAGATAGCCGGCCAGCGGCTCCAGCACATGCTGCCAGGGCCGCACTGCACGCGGCTGGCGGATCAGGCTGGGCTGGCCCCGCGTCGCGGCGCGCACCAGGTCCGGAATCAGGCGATCCTCGCCCCAGTCGCCACCGCCGATGACGTTGCCGGCGCGCGCCGTGGCCAGCGCCACCGCATGGCCGCGGCCATCGTCTTGCGACAGGAACGACTGGCGCCAACAGGCCGAGACCAGTTCGGCGCAGGCCTTCGACGCGCTGTAGGGGTCGTGCCCGCCGAGCGCATCGTCTTCGCGGAAGGCTGCGCCGGATTCCGCATTCAGATAGACACTTGTCGGTGGTGGCGTTGACGACGACCCGCACGCTCGGCGTGGCGCGCACGGCTTCGAGCAGGTTCACCAGGCCCATGACGTTGGTGTCGAAGGTGGCCGCGGGCTCGCGGTAGCTGCGCCGCACCAGCGGCTGCGCAGCAAGGTGGAACACCAGCTCGGGCTCGAATCGGCGCAACGCGGCGCGCACCATGCACGCATCGCGCAGATCGATCAGCGCCTCGTCGAACTGCAGGCCGAGCAGGCGGCTGTGGTTCGGGCTGGCATCGGCCGGCAGCGCCAGACCGGACACACGCGCACCCAGTTGCTGCAACCACATCGCCAGCCACGAGCCCTTGAAGCCGGTGTGGCCGGTGACCAGCACGCGCCGGCCGCGGTAGGCGCCGCCGAAGAGCCGGCTCAAGTCGTCGTCGGCCCGCGTCATGCCCACACCTTCCACGGCGCGCTGCCTGCCGCCCACAGCTCTTCGAGCTTGATCTTGTCGCGCAGCGTGTCCATCGGCTGCCAGAAGCCGTGGTGCGCGAAGGCCGAGAGCTGGCCTTCGCGCGCCAGTCGTTCCATCGGCTCGCGCTCCCACACCGTGCGGTCGTCCTCGATCAGGCGCAGCACCTCGGGTTCGAGCACGAAGAAGCCGCCGTTGATCCAGCTGCCGTCGCCTTGCGGCTTCTCCTCGAAGCGCGGTGATGCGCGTCGCCCTGCAGGTCCAGCGCGCCGAAGCGCCCGGCCGGCTGCACCGCCGTGAGCGTGGCCTGCGCGGCCCTGCTTGCTCGTGAAACTCCAGCAACGCGCCGATGTCCACGTCCGCCAGGCCGTCGCCATAGGTGAAGCAGAAGCGCTCGCCGTCGACGTATTCGCGCACCCGCTTCAGGCGCCCGCCGGTCTGCGTGTGCTCGCCCGTGTCGACCAGCGTCACGCGCCAGGGCTCGCAATCGGCGGTGACAGACTTCCATGCGGTTTTCCGCCAGGTCGAAGGTCACGTCCGACATGTGCAGGAAGTAGTTGGCGAAGTACTCCTTGATGACGTAGCCGCGGTAACCCAGGCAGATGACGAAGTCGTTGATGCCGTGGTGCGAGTAGGTCTTCAGCAGGTGCCACAGCACCGGCTTGCCACCGATCTCGACCATCGGCTTGGGCCGTGATCGACGTTTCCTCGGCCAGCCGCGTGCCCAGGCCGCCGGCCAGGATCACCGCCTTCATGCGGAAACTTCCGCGGCCAGGTGCATCGGCGCGTGGCCGCGCACGGCGCGTTGCCACATGCGCTGCAGCAGCGCTTCCAGGTCGCGCGCAAAACGTGCGCCGTCGAACAGCGGGCTGAGCCGCTGCTGCCCGGCCAGGTGGACCTTCAGCGCGGCGCGGTGTGGCGCATCCGCCGCCAAGGCCAGCACCTTGTCGCGATAGGCGTCGATGTCGTCGCAGACCAGCTCGTCCAACTGCACTGCATGCAGCAGGCTGGCGGCCACACGCTGCGCGAAGGTCTTGCCGGCGAGCGTGACCACCGGCACGCCCACCCACAAAGCCTCACCCGCCGTGGTGTGGGCGTTGCAGGGCCAGGCGTCGAGGTAGATGTCGGCGCAGGCCAGGCGGCTCAGATGCTGCTGCAGGGGCACGATCGGCGCAAACACCAGCCGTTGTTCGTCGATGCCGCGCGCGCGGGCGGCGGCGCGCAGCGTGTCCACGACGTTGGTGTTCCACTGCAGCAGCCACAGCAGCGCATCGGGACGTTGTTCGAGCAACGAGCACCAGACGTCGAAGACCTCGGGCGAGATCTTGTAGGACTGATGAAAGGCGCACAGCAGCAGCGCCTCTTCCGGCACGCCCCAGTCCGCGCGGCGCGACGGCATCGGCCGCTCGCGTCCGGCGTCGTTGGGCTGGTAGCACAGCGGCATCTGCGCGATCTTCTCGCTGTAGTGCGCGGCATGCGCCAGCGGCGTGACCACCGGGTCGCCGATCAGGTAGTCGATGTAGGGCGCGCCCGTGGTGCCGGGGAAACCCAGCCAGGTGACTTGCAGCGGCGCCGGCCGCGCCGCGAACACCGGCAGCAGCGTGTCGTAGGTGGCGCCCTTGAGGTCCACCAGGATGTCGATGCCGAGTTCGCGCGCACGTTGGGCCACACGTTCGTGGCCCTGGCCGCGCAGCTCCTCGAAGTGCTCGACCGCCGCCACCACGCGCTGGCGCAGCGCGCTGCCGTCGTCCGGCCCGGTGGACAGGGCGAAGACCTCGAAGTGCCGGCGATCGTGCGCCTCCAGCACCTGCACCAGCAACTGGCTCGTGGCATGGGTGTGGAAATCGGCCGACAGATAGCCCAGGCGCAGGCGGCCGCCATGGTCGCGGGCACGCACGCGCGGCAGCGGCCGCAACTTGCCCGCCACGTGCAGTGCGTAGTGCTGCGCCACCTTGAGTTGTTCGAGCGGGTCGTCGACGAGCACGACATGCGTGAAGGAGCTGGTCTCCAGCGCCACGCCCTGCGGCACGGCACGCAGGCCGGCACGCAGGCGCACCAGCTCGACCTCGGCCTCAGGCCAGCGGCAGGCTTCGCGCTCCAGGAACACGAGTTGCCCGCGCGCCGCGAGCTCGCTCGAGCCCACGCCCAGCGTGACCGCGGTGCGCACGCATTCCGCGGCTTCGGCCTTCATGCCCAGCTGCCGGAACGAGGTGCCCAGGTGGTAGTGCAGGTAGGCGTCGTCGATCTTCAGCGCCAGCGCCTGCAGGAACACCGGCACGGCCTCGGCATGGCGGGCGGACAGCTGCAGCGCCATGGCCTTGGACATCAGGAAAGGATGGTCGGGCTCGACCTGCGGCGGCAACTCGCCCAGGCATTGCAGCGCCTCGTCGGTGCGGCCCAAGGCCAGCAGCGCGTGCGACTCCAGCGTGTAGCCCAACGGCTGCTGCGGGTGCAGCGCGCGCATGCGACGTGCGCGCTGCGCGCCCTCGGCCGCGCGGCCGCACTTGATCAGCGCGTGCGCCGCGGCCAGGCCGTAGGCTTGCTCGGCATGCAGTTCGGTGGCCTGCGCGAAGGCCAGCGCCGCGGCAGGCCAGCGCTCGCGTTGTGCGTGGCCCTGACCCATCTGCCAATGCCGGAAGGCCTGCAGATGGCTGCGCGCCGCGTGCGCCGGGCGGGCCGGTTGGGGTAGGACCAGTGACATGCTGAGTGCCGCATCCGCTGCGCATGAAGGCGCGGCAGACGGGTAGGAGTTGTGCCGCCTTGCAGGCTATGGCGTCGGCATCGGCATGAAGGCCCGATAAACAGGCGCGGCAAACGCCTGTTTGCGGCACCGTCGCTGCGACGGCGTTCAGCCGGCTCAGGACTGGAAAAGGCCTCGATAGGGAAGCATTGTTCGGATCGTTACACATAACACCGCCTCGAACCCCCTAGATGCGGGGCCTCATTCGAGGGGCCTCCGCATCAGGGGGGATGCGAGTGCATTGCCTTGTTCTTAGTATTGCGGCGTCGGCATTTCTCGACGCTGTTTCCTAGAAGAAGTAATGATTCCTGCACTCAAGCGTGTCGCTCATTCATTGACCTTGCCACTGCTAGCGGCCCTCGCGAGTTGTGGCGGTGGTGGAGGTGACGGTTCGGATTCGACCCCCATTCCGAACCCACCGAATGCTGCAGTTTCTGATGCCGCTCCCGCTCCTGCACCCGCTCCTGCACCCGTTCCTGCACCCGTTCCTGCGCCCGTTCCTGCACCCGTTCCTGCACCCGTCTCCTGCACCCGTTCCTGCACCCGTTCCTGCACCCGTTCCTGCACCCGTTCCTGCACCCGTTCCTGCACCCGTTCCTGCACCCGTTCCTGCACCCGTTCCTGCACCCGTTCCTGCACCCGTTCCTGCACCCGTTCCTGCACCCGTTCCTGCACCCGTTCCTGCACCCGTTCCTGCACCCGTTCCTGCACCCGTTCCTGCACCCGTTCCTGCACCCGTTCCTGCACCCGTTCCTGCACCCGTTCCTGCACCCGTTCCTGCACCCGTTCCTGCACCCGTTCCTGCACCCGTTCCTGCGCCGCCAGCACCTACACCTGCTCCATGCCCTCCTGCACCCGCTCCTGCACCCGCTCCTGCAGCCGCCCCTGCTCCTGCGGGCGATTTCTCTCCTCAACAGGCGAACATGGTCGTTCCGACTATTGGAGGAACGTGTCCGAGGTTCTTGGTGAAGAACGCAGCGGCGTCCATTGAGCGTGTCTGGTTTGCCCAGACGCATCTGATGGAGACGAACTGGCCCTTCTTCTACCTGGTCGAGAATCGGCCCACGCTGGTGAAGTTGGATGTCAGTGCTCCGCCGGGCACACCTGTACCTACCATCAGCGTCACCGCAACCTTCGCGGACGGCCGCAGCGAACTACGGTGGATGCGTGCGCCAGCCAGCTTGCCCGCTGATGTGGATCTTCGCCCTCAGCCGTTGAGCCAGGACCTGAGCACCAGCTACGCCGCGACGCTTCCTGCCAGCTGGCTGCAGAAGGGGGTTTCCCTGCGCTTTGGCGATGCGGGCGGCCCAAGCGTCACCAAGTCCGCGAGCCAACTCAAGATAGCCAGCCGACCCGAGTTGAACCTGGTGGTGGCCGACGTGCTGCTGTTTACCGACACGACACCGGTGTCCAGAAGCGCCGCTTTCGGCCCCGAACTGGCCAGCAAGTTGCCTGTCAGTCGCCTCACGATCCAGCCCCTGCCCTACCCGCTGCGACTACCGCGTCTCGTCGTCGCTCCTCGAACCGACTCGGTTTCTCCCTTTGGCGATCCTGTGGAAACTTCGGCAATGTGGGTGGACAAGAAGGCCGCCTGCACCGCGTCGATGAAGACCGCGGGTACCTGCACGCCACACAGCAGGTGGGCTGTCTGGGAAGCGGTGCTGGACCTGACTCGCGCATTGCAGGCCGCAAACGGCATGAGCGAGACGTCCTTCTGGTACGGGGTCATGCCTGACGCTTCCAACGTCACCGCATGGTGGTCCGGTGGCACGGCATCGCTGGCGAACGATTTCGGCAAGAACTTCATGCACGAGAACGGTCATTCGATGAGTTTGCCGCATTTGGGGGGTGTCACCGGCACACGTCAGAGTAGCTCGACGGGCTTGCGCCACCCCTATGTGGGCGAAAACATCCGCACCGATGGGCAGTTCCTGGGTGGTGCGTTGGGCCGCACCTTTGCCTGGGATCCGCTGGACAACGCCATGGTGCCACCCACCTGCACGGACACGGGTGTCGAAAAGCAAGATCCGATGCAGCGCGCGGGTTGCGAGACGGTTCGCCCGAACCGGCGCCTGGATCACTTTTCCGACATCTCCACCTATAAGTTGCTGCGTTATCTGAACGGAGCCCCGCAGGTCGAGAGCGGCACCGTTCCGTACTACAGCGCGTTGCTCGCCGGAACCAGCGCCGATGCGTTTGCGCAGATGTCCTATCGGTTGCCGGTCGAAAGCGGTCGTCTGCAAGGTGGTACAGCTACCGCCATCTAGCACCTGGACCGTGCAACGCTGGGATACTGTGAAACGGGCGTATGTGAGCCTGTTGCGCCCCCCTGGAGGCGACAGCGGGTTCCTCTCCACGCCGCGGGCTGCGGCAGCGGGAAGTGAGTACCTTCAGTACTACGATTTTCGCTTCCCGCAGCAGCGCAACGTGCCCGTGATCAGCGTGTATGGCACCTTCAACTACATGGACGACACGGCCTCGACCATCTATGCGGCCAAGGCGACGAAGGGCAATCTGATGCGTCTTTGGGATCCGACCGATGCGACGCAGTTCGAACCAGATCAAGAGCAGCGTGTCGACTTCCACCTTCTGGTCAGGCTACGACCTGCATCTGCGCGTGACCTACCAGGATGGCAGCATGCGTCATGTGGCCATGCCGCGCGAAGCGAAACCGGTGACCACACCGATGCAAGGCTTCACGCATTGGGCCGTCAACCTGCCCGATGAAGGCAAGACGGTGGTGCGCATCGAGTTGCTTCACAGGCCCTTGTGCTCGCGCAACAGTTCGGCAAGCGATCGCAGTTGCGACGTCAACCTTGCCAGCAACGGCATCACGGCCGAAAACGTCTACGCTGGGGCGCGCGTGGCGGCGATCTGGACGCCGTAGACCAAGCGCCACTGCGCCGCTGTTGCTGACGCCGCGAGGCAATGCGCGGCTATCGGCAAACCAGCGCCGCGTCGTCCAGGCTTGTCATTGGCAGGGCATCCTTCTCGACCGAGTGGTTCGGGAGCGCGGCCTCGGCCTATTCACCAACTGGCAATCAGCTGTCAGATCTGGAGCACGGTTCTTGAGTTCGCGTTTCATGTCCGTTGATCAGCCCTGGACCAGTGCCACCAGCGCACGCAAACTGCTCAGCAGCGCAATCAGGATCAGCAGATTCAGCACCTGCCTCCGGAAGGCTTCAGGCGACACACCGGCAAAGTGACGCTGCCCGACCCAGATGCCGGCCAGCATGGCCGGCGCCAGCCACAGCACCCAGCGCAGCGTGTCGGCGCCGAGCAATGGCGCGCCGCTGTCGCTGGCCGGCAGAAATGCCGCCCAGGCCAGCGCATACAGGTCGGTGAACAGGAACATCACGATCAGCGTCGCGCGCATCACCGCGGGCGCCATCGCCGAGCTGCTCAGCAACACCGCCACCGCGATGCCACCGATGGCGGCCACGCCGTTGACGAAACCGGAAACCAGCCCGGTGAACAGCCGCAGCGCCGGCGTGGGCTGCAGTGCCAGCACCACGCCGCTGCGCAGCAACACGGCCGCCAGCAGCAGCAGCGCACCGATGATCAGCCGCAGCGGCGTTTCATCGACAAACGCGAGCACCGCCACACCCAGCGGAATGCACAGCACGTTGCCAAGCACCAGCCAGCTCAACCAGTGCCAGTCGGCATGTTTGAGCGCGCCGCGCAGCAGCGACACACTGGCCAGCACTTCGAGTACGAACACCGGTGGCACGACCTGCGCGGGCGGCATGAACAGCGACAGCCCGGCGACGCACAGCGCCGAGAAGCCGAATCCCGAGAAGCCGCGAACGATGCCCGCACCAAAGACCACCAGCAGGCTGGCCAAGAAGGGCCACAGCGTCAGCGGCGGCAGTGCCAGTTGGCTGCTCAGGCTCAGCGCCGCACTCCACCGCCCAGCATGGCCAGCATGTCGCGAAACACAGCGTGGCCATGCAGGCTGGACAACTCCAGCGCCTGGCTGCGCGAGTAGTACGGGCTCAGGTCCAGCCCGACGCCGACGCCGAAGATGCCGATGCGGCCCTCGCGCTCGTGCCGCATCACCACCTGCCGCAGGTGCCGGTCGAGGAACTGCAGGTCGTTGGCCAGGTGCGTGGCGCCGTCCATCGGGCAGCCGTCGCTGATGACGACGAGGATGCGCCGTGCTTCGTCGCGCGCGTTCAGGCGCTCGCAGGCCCAGTCCACCGCCTCGCCGTCGATGCCTTCGCGAAATGCTTCGGCGTGAAGCAGCGCGGCAATGTCGGGCCGGGCGCGCCGCCATGTCGTGTCCGCAGCCTTGAAGACCATGTGGCAGCGTTCGTTCAGGCGACCGGGTTTCGCGGGCCGGCCGGCACGTTGCCAGTCGCGCCGCGCGCGCCCGCCGTTCCAAGCGCCAGTGGAAAAGCCCAGCACTTCGCTGGCCACGCCCGCCTGTTCGAGCGCACGCACGAAGACATCGACGAGCATGGCCACCGCCTCGATGTGCTGCTTCATCGAACCCGAGCAGTCGATCAGGAACCCGAGCACGCAGTCGGCTGCCGGCTCCTCCCGCTCGACACGAAACAGCCGCCGTTCGGTCGGCGATGCCACCAGTTGGGCCAGGCGGCGACCATCGATCAACCCTTCCTCGCGGGCGCTGTCCCAGCCGTCGCGCTGCGGCTGCGACAGCAGCGCTTTCAGCTCGCGTGCCAGGCGCGCCACGTTCACGCCGAAGCCGGCGATGCGCTGGTCCAGTTTGGCGCGGTAGTCCCGCAGCAGTTCGGGCGCACCAGGCTTGCCAGCGGGCAGCTCGCGGTCGTAGGCGGTGGTGAAGACCCTGTAGTCGTCGGCGTCGCTCATCGACTCTGCCGCGCGCCACCGAGCGTCGATGCGGCAATGCCGTCTTCGACCTGCGCGTCCAGGTCCATCAGCAGGCTGAATGCCGCGCGCTCCGCGGTCGGCGTCGGTGTCGACCGCGGCCGGTGTGCCTTCTTCCTCCTGCGCAGCGCGCAGCATGTCGGCCAGCAACTGCGCGATCGACAGCGCATGCGGCGCATAGGCGGCCTGGTCGTGACGATGCCGGCGCAGCGCCGCCAGGTCATGACCGATCAGCGGTGACGAGCGCGGCGCGCGTGGCCTCCATCAGGTCTTCGGTGTCTTCGAGCACCGGCTCGCCGCTGACGCGGGCACGGCAGACCTGCACGATGGTGTAAAGCAGGATGCCGCTGGCGGTGTCGGTCAGGCGCGAGCGATGGAACTCGCGCGACCAGGCCTCGTGGCGGTGGCGCAGGTTGTGACGCACGCCGGACAGTTCGGCGCCGACGCCAGCCTCGACACGGATCTGTTCCAGCAGATCGAACACCAGCCGCTGTACCGGGTCCGCCGGGCACAGACTGCGATGCAAGGCTTCGTTCGAATGGCGCAGGCGCAGCGCCAGGCCATCGGCCGCGCCGCGAAAGGAGGCGAAGTCGTCATGCTCCAGCGACGGATGCAGGTGCGGCGCAAAGAGCGGCAGCCGCTGCCGGCCACGGTGCAGGCGGCGGCCGCGAAAGTGCAGGTCGCGCTGGCCGCTCAACGCACGGATGGCGGCCGCACAGAGTTCCTCGACCTGCTGCTGTTGCCGCGCCGCAGCTTGCGCCTCGGTCATGGTGTCAGGTCGCCCGGTGCGCGTAGGACTCGCCCAGCTCGCGGTCGAAACAACGCTGGAAGTATTCGGCCACCAGCGGCCGTTCGGCCTCTTCGCACTTGTTCAGGAACGACAGGCGGAAGGCCACGGCGATGTCCCCGAAGATGTCCAGGTTCTCGGCCCAGCTGATCACCGTGCGCGGCGACATCAGCGTGGACAGGTCACCGGCGGCGAAACCCTTGCGCGTCAACTCGGCCAGCGCCACCATCGAGCGCACCTGGGCCGTGCCGGCCTCGTTGGCCAGCGCCGGCACGCGCGCCTGCACGATGGCCACCTCTTCGTCGCGCGGCATGTAGTCGAGTGCGGCGACGATGTTCCAGCGGTCGATCTGCGCATGGTTCAGCCGCTGCGCGCCGTGGTACAGGCCGTTCAGGTTGCCCAGGCCGACGGTGTTGGCGGTGGCAAAGAGGCGGAAGAAGGGGTGCGGCGTGAGCACGCGGTTCTGGTCCATCAGCGTGAACTTGCCGTCGCGTTCGAGCAGGCGCTGGATGACGAACATCACGTCGGGGCGGCCGGCGTCGTATTCGTCGAACACCAGCGCCACCGGCCGCTGCAGCGCCCAGGGCACGATGCCTTCTGCGAACTCGGTCACCTGCAGACCGTCGCGCACGACCACCACGTCCTTGCCGACGAGGTCGAGCCGGCTGATGTGGCCGTCGAGGTTGACGCGCACACACGGCCAGTTCAGCCGCGCCGCCACCTGCTCGATGTGCGTGGACTTGCCGCTGCCGTGCAGGCCTTGCAGCATGACGCGGCGGTTGTGCATGAAGCCGGCCAGCAGCGCCAGCGTGACGTCGGTGTTGAAGCGGTAGGCGCTGTCGACTTCGGGCACGTGCTCGTCGGCCTGGCTGAAGGCCGGCACCATCAGTTTGGAGTCGATGCCGAACAGTTCGTGGGCGCTGACGCAGGCGGTCGGGTTGGAGCGGCATGCCTTCGTTCATGTCGGACTCGTCGAGCGGTCTTGGTCTTCGGCGCCGCCTTGGTGCGTCAGCGACTTGCCCGCCTGGCGTCTTGACGACCTTGGCAGGTGCCGCGTCGATGCGGCTGAAAGCCAGCGCCGCACGTCGCAGCGCCGGCAACCACTTCAAGGCCTTCTCGGCGCTCAGCCGCATGGCCGGTGCCTGCAGCGCCACGCAGAGGTTGGCACGCGAGCGCGCATCGTCCTTCGATGTCGGCACGGGCACCGCCAGGCACACCAGGCCGGGCAGGAACTCTTCGTTGTCCAGCGCATAGCCGTTGCGCTTGACCTGCACGATCTCGCTCTCGAGTCTTGACAGCGCCGTGATGGTGGACGCGGTGTAGCTTCTGCAGCGGCGCATGCGCCAGCAGCCGCTTGCGCTGCAGCGGACTCATCTGCGCCAGGAACATCTTGCCGCTGGCCGAACAGTGCACCGGCACGCGCGAGCCGGGGTGCAGGTAGAAGCGCAGCGGCGCCGCGGTTTCGACGCGGTCCAGGTAGATCACGTCGCTGCCCGACAGCGCGGTGAGGTTGCAGCTCTCGCCCACCTCTTCGACCAGTTGCCGCAGCACGGCATGGCGCGCGCCGTGCAGCGTGTCGTTGAGCAGCAGGTTCTCGGCCAGCTGGCGCAGGCGCACGCCGGTGCCGTAGCGGCGGCCGTCGCTCTCACGGCGCAACAGACCCGCGCCTTCGAGCTGCTGCAGCATGCGGTGCAGCGTGGGCTTGGGCAGGCCGGTGTCTTCCACCAGGCCTTGCAGTGCGAAGGGCTCGTGGCGCGAGGCCACACGTTCGAGCAGCGCCACCAGCCGCAACACGGGCGTGTCGGCCGCGCCTTCGGCGATCGTCTTGCGGACGTTCATGATGGCGCGCATCATAGGCCAGTTCCGATAAACAGTACGAGAAGGTCCGATTAGCGGAACTTCTCGTTGACCTTGCCCAGGGCTGCCCCTATAGTGCAGGGCCGTCGAAACCGCAGGAGCGCGCGTCATGAACCACCCATCCAAGCCCGCCAGCCGCGGCGTCGTCAGCGGCGTGCAGAAGATGACGCCCTCCGAAGCCTTCGTCGAAACGCTGGTTGCCAACAACGTGACCGACATGTTCGGCATCATGGGCTCGGCCTTCATGGACGCGATGGACATCTTCGCGCCGGCCGGCATCCGGCTGATCCCGGTGGTGCACGAGCAAGGCGCCGGCCACATGGCCGACGGCTATGCGCGTGTCTCCGGGCCGCCACGGCGTGGTCATCGGGCAGAACGGCCCGGGCATCAGCAACTGCGTGACCGCCATCGCCGCGGCCTACTGGGCGCATTCGCCGGTGGTCATGATCACGCCCGAGACCGGCACCATGGGCATGGGCCTGGGCGGCTTTCAAGAGGCCAACCAGCTGCCGATGTTCCAGGAGTTCACCAAGTACCAGGGCCACGTCAACAACCCCAAGCGCATGGCCGAATACACCGGCGCGCTGCTTCGACCGCGCCATCTCGGAAATGGGCCCGACGCAGCTGAACATCCCGCGCGACTATTTCTATGGCGAGATCACTTGCGAGATCCCGAAGCCGATGCGCGTGGAGCGCGGCGCGGGCGGCGAGAACAGCCTGAACGCAGGCGGCGGAGTTGCTGGCCAGCGGCGAAGTTCCCGGTCATCCTGTCCGGCGGCGGCGTGGTCATGGGCGATGCGGTGGAGGAATGCAAGGCGCTGGCCGAGCGTCTGGGCGCACCGGTGGTCAACGGCTACCTGCGCAACGACAGCTTCCCGGCCAGCCATCCGCTGTGGGCCGGCCCGCTGGGCTATCAGGGATCGAAGGCGGCGATGAAGCTGATCGCGCAGGCCGACGTGGTCATCGCGCTGGGCTCGCGCATGGGCCCTTTCGGCACCTTGCCGCAGCACGGCCTGGACTACTGGCCGAAGGACGCCAAGATCATCCAGATCGAAGCCGACCACACCAACCTGGGCCTGGTGAAGAAGATCACCGTCGGCATCTGCGGCGACGCCAAGGCCGCGGCCATCGCGCTGACGCAGCGCCTGCAGGGCAGGACGCTGGCCTGCGACGCCACCAAGGCCGCGCGCGCCGCCACCATCAAGTCGGAGAAGGATGCGTGGGAGAAGGAGCTCGACGGCTGGACGCACGAGCGCGACCCCTTCAGCCTGGACATGATCGAAGAGGCCAAGGGCGAAGCCCGGGCGGCTGGCTGCACCCGCGCCAGGTGCTGCGCGAGCTGGAAAAGGCCATGCCGCCGCACGTGATGGTGTCCACCGACATCGGCAACATCAACTCGGTGGCCAACAGCTACCTGCGCTTCGAGGAGCCGCGCAGCTTCTTCGCGCCGATGAGCTTCGGCAACTGCGGCTATGCGTTCCCCACCATCATCGGCGCCAAGTGCGCGCGCCATGCACCGCCCGGCCGTGTCCTATGCCGGCGACGGCGCCTGGGGCATGAGCATGAGCGAGATCATGACCTGCGTGCGCCACGACATCCCGGTCACCGCGGTGGTGTTCCACAACCGCCAGTGGGGCGCGGAGAAGAAGAACCAGGTCGACTTCTACAACCGCCGCTTCGTCGCCGGTGAACTCGACAACCAGAGCTTCGCCGGCATCGCCAAGGCGATGGGCGCCGAAGCCATCGTCGTCGACAAGCTCGAAGACGTCGGCCCGGCGTTGAAGAAGGCCATCGACCTGCAGATGAACCAGGGCAAGACCTGCGTCATCGAGATCATGTGCACGCGCGAACTGGGCGACCCGTTCCGCCGCGATGCGCTGAGCAAGCCGGTGCGCTTCCTGGACAAGTACAAGGACTACGTCTGAGAGGCGTTGCGCTCCGGTCGCGACACATGATGCAATCACGACAGCCCTGCCAGATACGCATTCCACCGAGCGAGCCGAGGGCGGCGGGCAACCGGCGCCGTTCATGTCCTCCGTCCGGGCTTCGCCCGGACCTCCCCCTTTACTTCGCGTCGCCGGTCACCCGCCGCCCTCGGCCGGCACCGGTATTGGTGCCTCTTCGAAGTGCCGCGAACAGCCACGGCGGTGCGTTGCAGCGTTGCCGGCTGTGGCGCTGTGTTCCGGGAAGTAAAGGGGGAGGCCGGGCGAAGCCCGGACGGAGGAGTGAGCCCGGGCACAAACAGTCCTGAGGACTGTTTGTGCCTGGCGAACGCCTGGGCTCTGTCCCCAGGCATGAGCGGAACACAGCGCCGCAGCCGGCAACGCTGCCGCTCCAGCGACGGCCGCGCGCCTGACTGACGCAAACGACGCCGCATGTTCAAGTTCCTGTCCAGCGAGCCGCTGCACGACCCGCTGGCCGACCCGGCGCCGGGCGCGGCCACGCAGGTGAAGTGCACCACCTGCTACATGTGCGCCTGCCGTTGCGGCATCCGCGTGCACCTGCGCGAAGGCGACAACGGGCCGGAGGTGCGCTACATCGACGGCAACCCGAATCACCCGCTGAACAAGGGCGTGATCTGCGCCAAGGGTGCCGCCGGCATCATGAAGCAGGTGTCGCCGGCGCGGCTGACCAGGCCGCTGCTGCGCAAGGCCGGCAGCGAGCGTGGCGCGGGTGAGTTCGAGGCCATCAGCTGGGAGCGCGCCTTCGAGCTGCTGACCGAGCGGCTGCAGAAGATCCGCTCGACCGACCCGAAGAAGTTTGCGCTGTTCACCGGGCGCGACCAGATGCAGGCGCTGACCGGGTTGTTCGCGCGCCAGTTCGGCACGCCCAACTATGCGGCGCACGGCGGCTTCTGCTCGGTGAACATGGCCGCCGGCATGATCTACACCATCGGCGGCAGCTTCTGGGAGTTCGGCGGGCCCGACCTGGAGCGCGCCAAGCTGTTCGTGATGATCGGCACCGCGGAAGACCATCACAGCAACCCGATGAAGGTGTCGCTGTCGAAGTTCAAGCGCGCGGGCGGGCGCTTCATCAGCATCAACCCGGTGCGCACCGGTTACTCGGCCATCGCCGACGAGTGGATCCCGATCAAGCCGGGGACCGATGGCGCGCTGTTCATGGCGCTGCTGCACGAGCTGATCCGCACCGACACGCTCGACCACGCGTTCCTGAAGCGCTTCACCAATGCGCCGCAGTTGGTGGTGCTCGATGTCGGCGAACGCGAGGGCCTGTTCGCCTTCGATCCCGATCCCGCCAAAGGCCCGCCCGGCGACGGTCGCAACCCGCACAACAAGCTGGTGTGGGACAAGGCGAGCGGGCAGCGTGCTGAAGGCGGCCTATCCCGAAGGCATCGCCGACGGCTGCGACCCGGCGCTCGAAGGCCACTACACGCTGGCCGACGGCACGCGTGTGGCGCCCTCCTTCCAGCTGCTGCGCGATCGTGTCGCCAGTTGCACGCCCGAGTGGGCCGCGGCGATTACCGGCATCGCCGCCGAGCGCATCCGCAAGCTGGCCGTCGAGATGGGCCACGCCGCGCTGACGCAGGCCTTCGAGCTGCCGATCCCGTGGACCGACGCCTGGGGCAAGTAGCACCCGACGACGCAGGCGCGCCCGCTGGCCTTCCATGCCATGCGCGGATTGGCGGCGCATTCCAACGGCTTCCAGACGGTGCGCGCGCTGGCCGTGTTGATGAGCGTGCTGGGCACCATCGACGCGCCCGGGGGTTTCCGCCACAAGGCGCCCTACCCGCGCCACATCGTGCCCAACTACCGCGCCTTCAACTCACCGGAGATGATCCAGCCGAACACGCCGCTGAACGCCGCGCCGCTGGGCTTTCCGGCCAACCCGGAAGAACTGGCGATCAACGCGGACGGCTCGCCGATCCGCATCGACCATGCGTTTTCCTGGGAGCACCCGCTGTCAGCGCGCACGGGCTGATGCACAACGTCATCACCAACGCCGCGAAGGGCGACCCGTACCGCATCGACACGCTGCTGATCTTCATGGCCAACATGGCCTGGAACAGCAGCATGAACACGATGGCGGTGCGCGAGATGCTGAATCGCAAGGACGAGCAAGCGGCGAGTACGTCATCCCCTTCCTGGTGGTGTGCGACGCCTTCCAGAGCGAGACCGTCGCCTTCGCCGACCTGGTGCTGCCCGACACCACCTACCTCGAACGGCACGACGTGATGAGCATGCTCGACCGGCCGATCAGCGAGTTCGACGGTCCCGTCGATTCGGTGCGCGTGCCGGTGCTGCCGCCCACCGGCGAATGCAAGCCCTTCCAGGAAGTGCTGATCGAACTGGCGTCGCGGCTGAAGTTCCCAGCCTTCACCACGGCAGAGGGCACGCGCAAGTTCAGCGGCTACCCCGACTTCGTCGTCAACTTCCAGCCGCAGCCGGGCATCGGCTTCCTGATGGGCTGGCGCGGCAAGGACGGCAGCGAACACCTGCGCGGCGAGCCGAACCCGAATCAGTGGGAGATGTACGCCAAGAACGACTGCGTGTTCCAGTACCACATGCCCGAGGGCATGCACTACATGCGCAACTGGAACCGCGCGTACCTGGACTTCGCCAAGGACAAGGGCTGGCGCCAGCGCAACGACCCGGTGCAACTGGCACTGTATTCCGACACGCTGCAGACCTTCCGCCTCGCGGCACAAGGCAAGACACAGGGCCGCCAGCCGCCGGAGCATTTGCGCGAGCGCATCGACACGTACTTCGACCCGCTGCCCTTCTGGTACCCGCCGCTGGAAGAAGACGCCACCGACCTGAGCGCGTACCCGCTGAACGCCATCACGCAGCGGCCGATGGCGATGTATCACTCCTGGGACTCGCAGAACGCCTGGCTGCGGCAGATCCACAGCCACAACTACCTGCATGTGAACCCGGTCACCGCCAAGGCGGCGGGCATCGAGGATGGCGGCTGGTGCTGGGTCGAAAGCCAATGGGGCAAGGTGCGCTGCATGCTGCGATACAGCGAGGCGGTGGAGCCCGGCACGGTGTGGACGTGGAACGCCATCGGCAAGGCCGACGGCGCGTGGCACCTGGCGCCGGGCGCCGATGAAGCGCGCAAGGGCTTCTTGCTGAACCACCTGATCAGCGAGGAGTTGCCTTTGGCCGGCGGCAATGGGTGACGGCGATGGCGGCCGCAAGATCAGCAACTCCGACCCCATCACCGGCCAAGCCGGCTGGTACGACGTGCGTGTGCGCATCCGCCCCGCAGAATCGGATGAGGCGGCGCAGAGCTTTCCGCAGATCGCCAGCGTGCCGGCGGTGCCCGGCCTGCGGGGCGCCGCCGTCAGCGTGTTGACCTACTTTGCAGGGCGGCGCAAATGATCGCCTGGCTGAAAGAGTTGATCGGTGCCTCGCAGCCCGCGCCGCTGGTGTCGAACGACGCGCCGAATGCCCGTGCCGAACCGGGCGAGACGCTGGCCAGGCAACTTGCGCTGGTCATCGACCTCAACGTCTGCGTGGGCTGCCATGCTTGCGTGACGTCGTGCAAGCAATGGAACACCTCGGGCAGCGCCGGCGCATTGGCCGACTTCAACGCCTACGGTGCCGAACCGACCGGCACCTTCTTCAACCGCGTGCAGACCTACGAGGCGGGCACCTTTCCGCAGACGCAGACGGTGCACTTCCCGAAGAGCTGCCTGCACTGCGAAGACCCACCGTGTGTGCCGGTGTGCCCCACGGGCGCCAGCTACAAACGCAAGGCCGACGGCATCGTGCTGGTCGACTACGACAAATGCATCGGCTGCAAGTACTGCGCCTGGGCCTGCCCCTATGGCGCACGCGAAATTGACGAAAAGCGCCAGGTGATGACCAAGTGCACCTTGTGCGTGGACCGCATCTACGACGAGCGCCTGCCGAAAGAAGAGCGCAAGCCCGCCTGCGTGATGGCCTGCCCCACCGGCGCGCGCCTGTTCGGCGACGTCAAGGACCCGGACTCCGAGGTGTCGAAGGCGATCCGCGAACGCGGCGGTTACCCGTTGATGCCGGAATGGAACACACAACCGGCCAACCAGTACCTGCCAAGGCACATCACCGAAGCGGAAGGCGCTGCGCGCAGTTCCGACGGCGCATGAGCGCCAGCGCGCTGGCTCCAGAAGGGGCTCCTCAATGAACCCGGCCTGGTCGGTGGTGTTCTTCACCACGCTGGCGGGCGCGGCCCAAGGCCTCGTCGTGACGCTGGCGCTGGCCGAACTGGCAGCATTGCCGATGAGCACGCAGTTCCTCGCCAACACACTGGCGCTGTGCGTGCTGCTGCTGCTGGCCGCGCTGGGCGCGTCGTCGCTGCACCTGGGCCGCCCGGCGCGCGCCTGGCGCGCGGTGATGATGTGGCGTACGTCCTGGCTGTCACGCGAGGTCATCGTGCTGCCGGTCTTCATCGTCGTATGTGCCTGGTGGTGGCTGGCGCTGCGACAGGGCTGGCACCTGCCCTGGCTGCCGGTGGCCGCGCTCGTGATGGCGGCGGCGCTGTGGTACTGCACCGCGATGATCTACGGCTGCATCCGCTTCATCCAGGAGTGGGCGCAACCGCTGACCGTCGTGAACTTCGCGCTCATCGGCTTGTCCTCGGGCCTGGTGCTGGCCTGCGCACTGGCCGCGGTCTTCGACCAGCAGGCCTTGTTGCAGGCCGCGGGCCCTAGCGCTTTGGCCGTCACGCTGGCCGCCTGGGTGACGCGCACGCTGGCGCTGCGCCACAACGCCAGACTGCGCCACAAGTCGACGCTGCAGTCGGCTACCGGCATCCGCGTGCCACAGCTCAAGCAGATGTCGATGGGCATGTCGGCCGGCTCCTTCAACACGCGCGAGTTCCTGCACGGGCGCACCCCTGCGCTGCTACGGCAAGTGAAGCTGTCCTTCATCGTGTTGCTGTTCGTGCTGCCTGCCCTGCTGCTTGTCTGGGGCCTGGCAGTCGATACCGTCGCACCGTGGCTGCTGGCGGCGCTGCTGCAGGCTCCGGGACTGCTGGCCGAACGCTGGTTCTTCCTGGCACAGGCCAATCACCCTCAGAATCTTTATTACCAGGTCGTGTCCTGAGACGCGACATTCCGTGCACCCTCCGTGCGGCCCAGGGCCTGGCACGGGCAACCCCGAGCAGGAGACAGCCATGACCCACCGTCCGACTTTCCATCGTCGCAGCCTGCTGCGCAGCGCAGCGGCCGCCGCCTTGCTGGCCAGCAGCGTCAGCGCCTTCGCGCAGGCGTATCCAACCCGGCCCGTCACGCTGATCGTGCCCTGGCCGCCCGGGGGCTCGACCGACCGCCATCTGCGCGGCCTAGCCGAGCTGGCAAGCAAGCACCTGGGGCAGAACATCATCATCGACAACAAGCCCGGCGGCGGCGGCACCACCGGCCCGGGCGGCATGGCCCTGATGGCCAAGCCCGACGGCTACACCATCGCGCAGTTCCCGCTGGGCATGCTGCGCATCCCGCACATGCAGAAGACGCAGTGGAACCCGCTGACCGACTTCAGCTTCATCATCGGCGTCACCGGCTACACCTTCGGCGTGGTGGTACGCGCGGATTCACCCTACAAGAGTTTCAACGACTACATCGAGGCCGCGCGCAAGCAGCCCGGCAAGATCGACTTTGCCTCCACCGGCATCGGCACCACGCCGCACCTGAACATGGAGGAAGTGGCCGACGCCGCCAAGGTCACGCTGAACCACGTGCCCTTCAAGGGCAACGCCGATTCGACGCAGGCGCTGCTCGGCGGGCATGTGATGGCGCAGAGCGACGCCAGCGGCTGGGACAAGCTGGTCGACGGCGGCCAGGTGCGGCTGCTGATGACCTTCGGTGAGAAGCGCACCACGCGCTGGCCGAACGTACCCACCGCGAAGGAGCTGGGTTACGGCGTGGTCTCGACCTCGCCCTACGGCATCGCCGGGCCGAAGGGCATGGACCCGGCCATAGTGAAGACACTGCACGACGCCTTCAAGAAGGCGATGGACGAGCCCAAGCACCTGGAACTGCTGGCGCAGCTGAACCAGGACCCGATCTACATGAACAGTGCCGACTACGCCAAGTGGGCGCGCGACACCTACGCCAAGGAAAAGGCGCTGATCGAACGTCTGGGCCTGGCGGCCAAGTAGGCACTACTTCGGCAGCGGCAGCATCAACAGCCGCTCCACCAGCAGCGCGCGCTCCTGCCGCTGCGTGGCGCTGCCTTGTGTGGACAGCTGCGACTCGGCCAATTCGTAGCTGTAGAGCAAGAAGGCGCGCGCGCGCGCCTCGCCGATGGCAAAGCCCAGCGACGAGAACACCTGCGCGATGTAACCCATGCGCGCGGCATCGGCCTCGTCGACGAAGGCGCGCGCCATCGCGTCGCGACGCGCCCACGCGCGGATCGCCAGCTCGATGCGCGCCGCGCGTACCGCGGCGCGGCCCCTGAAAGGCAGCGAGATCAGGTCACGCACCTGGTCGCGCGGGTCGTCGCGGGCGCTTTCCAGCCGGCGCGTCAGCTGCTCGGTGGCGTGGTTGCGCCAGGCCTGCAGCACGGCACGCAGCAGTTCGTCGCGCTCGCGAAAGTGCCAGTAGAAACTGCCGCGCGTGACCTTCAATGCCCGTGCCAGCGTGTCCACGCGCACGCTGTCGATGCCCTGGTCGACGAGCACGTCGGTGGCCGCTTCGACCCAACGCTCGGGTGTCAGCGAGCTGCGTGAGCGGTCGATCGTGGCCGGCATGGCGCAGAGCATGACGACATGCACAACTGTATGGAAATCAGGGCATTCCCGAATTCACACGAGTAAGGGACCGCCTACGATCGCAAGGTCATCACATACACAAGTGTATGGAGTCCGGTTTGAATGGCGACTTCTTCAGCGATGCGCAGATGCTGGCGCCGCCGCGCGCGGTGCGCGTCGCCTTCGACGACGGCAGCTTCGTGCTGCGCTCGCCCGAGCCGCTGAAACCCTATGCCCGCTGCATCGGCGAGTGGCTCGATCACTGGGCGCAGACCACACCCGATGCACCCGCCTTCGCCGAGCGCACGTCTGAAGGCGGCTGGCGCCGCCTGAGCTGGAGCGACACACGTGCGCAGGTCGGCCGCATCGCGCAAGGCCTGCTCGGGCTGAAGCTGGCGCCGCAGGCGCCCATCGTCGTGCTCTCGGACAACGCGCTGGATCACCTGCTGCTGATGCTGGCGGGCATGCACATCGGCCGTACCGTGTGCACCGTGTCCAGCGCCTATTGCCGGCTGACCAAGGATTACAGCAAGATCCACGGCATCCTCAACACGCTCGGCCCGGCCTTGATCTATGCCGCGGACGCCCAGGTCTACGGCCCGGCCATCGCCAGCGCGGGCCTGCCGGCGGTGACGGTGTTCAGCCAGGGGGCCGAAGGCTTTCCGGGTGCGCTGGCCTTCGCCAGCCTGCTGCGTACGCCCGAGGGTCCGGCGGTACGTGCGGCCTTCGAGGCCATCGGGCCCGACACCCACGCCAAGTACCTGCTGACCTCGGGCTCCACCGGCCACCCGAAGGTTGTGATCAACACGCACCGCATGCTGTGCGCGAACCAGCAGATGATCGCGCAGGCCTGGCGCTTCCTCGATCACGAAAAACCGGTGCTGGTGGACTGGCTGCCGTGGAGCCACACCTTCGGCGGCAACCACAACCTGAACATGGTGCTGCGCAACGGTGGCCAACTGGTCATCGACGAAGGCCGGCCCGCGCCCGGGCTGATCGAGAAGTCGGTGCGCAACGTGTGCGAGATGCAGCCGACGATCTACTTCAACGTGCCGCGCGGCCTGGACATGCTGCTGCCCTTCCTGGAAGCCGACGACGCGCTGGCGCGGCGCTTCTTCGAGCGCCTGCGCGTGGTCTTCTATGCCGGCGCCGCGCTGCCGCAAGCCAGCTGGGAGCGACTGCAGGCGCTGGCCTCGCGCATACGCGGCCGAGAAATCTGGATGACCACCTCCTGGGGCGCGACCGAGACCTCGCCGGCCGTGACCAGCGCGCACTGGAAGCTGGAGCGCGCGGGCAACATCGGCCTGCCGCTGCCAGGTCTGGAGCTGAAGCTGGTGCCCAACGGCGAAAAGCGCGAGCTGCGCGTGCGCGGCGTCAGCGTCTTTCCGGGTTACCGCGATGCGCCGCAGCTCACGGCTCAGGCCTTCGACGACGAGGGCTACTACTGCATCGGCGACGCCGGCCTGCTGGCCGACGAACACCGGCCCGAGGCGGGCGTGGTCTTCGACGGCCGCGTGGCCGAGGACTTCAAGCTCGGCACCGGCACCTGGGTCAGCGTCGGCACGCTGCGTGTGCGCGTGGTCTCGGCCTTGGCGCCGCTGGCGCAGGACGTGGTCATCACCGGGCATGAGCGCGACGAGGTCGGCGTGCTTGTGTTTCCGTCGGCGCATGCCGCAGCCCTTTCGCCTGAGGAACTGGCGGCCCGCGTCGCCGCCGCGCTGCGCATGCTGAAGGCCGAGGGCGGCGGCTCGTCGCAGGTGCCCACGCGCGCGCTGGTGCTGGCCGAGGCGCCCAGCGCCGATGCCGGCGAGATCACCGACAAGGGCTACATCAACCAGGGTGCCGTGCTGCGCCGCCGCGCCGAAGCCGTGGCGCAGCTCCATGCCGGCGGCCCAGGCGTTATCGTTGCCGGCTGAACCCGAGTTTCATCCTCACCCAATGGAGACAACCATGAGCTTCCTGCGCAAATCACTCGTTGCCACTGCGGCACTGCTGGCCACCACCGCCTGGGCGGACGTGAACATCGGCGTCACGCTCTCGCTCACCGGCCCAGCCTCGGGCCTGGGCATCCCCGTGGGCAACCAGTTCAAGCTGTGGCCGCAGACCATCGCCGGGGAGAAGGTCAACCTGATCATCCTCGACGACGCCTCCGATCCCGGCAAGGGCGTCGGCAACGCGCGCCGCTTCGTCACCGACGACAAGGTGGACATGATCTTCGGCGGCTCCATCACCACCGTCTCGGCAGCCGTCGCGCCGGTGGCGACAGAAGCCAAGACGACGCAGATCTCGATCGCGCCGGTGGGTGTGCCACCCGACCAGGAGCGTTGGGTGTTCCGCCTTCCGCAGGGCTTCACCGTGATGGCCTTCCCGATCATCGAGCACATGAAGAAAGCCGGCGTCAAGACCGTCGGCTTCCTCGGCTACACCGACGCCTATGGCGAATCCTGGCTGAAGGAGTTCACCGCGCAGGGCGAGAAGGCCGGCATCAAGGTGGTGGCGGCCGAGCGCTTCGCGCGCAGCGATACCAGCGTCACGCCACAGGCGCTGAAGCTGGTGGCGGCCAACCCCGACGCGATGCTGGTCGTGGCCTCGGGCTCCGGCGCCGCGATGCCGCACATGGCGATCATCGAGCGCGGCTTCAAAGGCAAGGTCTACCAGACGCATGCCGCGGCGACGCCTGACCTGGTGCGCATCGGCGGCAAGGACGTCGAGGGCGCCTTCGTCGTCTCCGGCCCGGCAGTGGTGGCCGAGCAACTGCCCGACAACCATCCGTCGAAGAAGGTCGCGGTCGACTTCGTCACCAACTACGAGAAGGCCTACGGCGCCGGTTCGCGCAACCAGTTTGCCGGCCACTCCTATGACGCGAAGATCATGCTCGAGAAGATCCTGCCGGTGGCGCTGGCCAAGGCCAAGCCGGGCACGCCCGAGTTCCGTGCCGCGCTGCGCGACGCGGTCGAGAACATGGGCCGCACGATCTTCTCGCACGGCGTGATGAACTGGACCGCCACCGACCACTGGGGCTACACCAACGAGACCGGCGTGATGCTGAAGGTCGTCGGCGGAAAGTTCGTCGTCGAGAAGTGATTCGCCGATAGCGAATCCCTTTCGTCCAGACTGACCCAGCACCGCCAGGTCGGTCGAAGACAGAAGAACACGATCCCGTGGACGCGACGATCGCCGGCATCCTGGCGCTGGACGGCCTGACCAACGGCGCGATCTATGCGCTGCTGGCGCTGGCCACCGTGCTGGTGTTCGCCGTGACACGAGTGATCTTCATTCCGCAAGGCGAATTCGTCGCCTTCGGTGCATTGACCTTGGCGCTGCTGCAGACCGGGCGCGTGCCCGGCACGGTGTGGTTCCTGCTCGTGCTCACCGCAGCGGTGGTGCTGCAGGACCTGGTCAACGGCCTGCGCCAGCGCCGGCCGGCGGCCCGGCTGCTGGCCCAGGCGGCGCGCACGCTGGCCTGGCCGGTGGCCGTATCCCTGCTGACGATCTGGGCAGCGCCCAGGGGCCTGCCGATGCTGGCGCAGGCGGCGCTGACGGTCGCGCTGGTCACGCCCTTCGGCGCGCTGATCTACCGCCTGGCCTACGAGTCGCTGGCCGACGCCACGGTGCTGGTGCTGCTGATCGTCTCGGTCGGCGTGCACTTCGCCTTGGTCGGGCTGGGGTTGTACTTCTTCGGCGCCGAGGGTTTTCGCAACCCGAGCTTCTGGAACGAGCGCTTCAGCGTCGCGGGCATGACGCTGTCGGGCCAGGCGCTGATCATCTTCGTCGCCTCGCTCGCGCTCATCGTCGGGCTGTGGCTGTTCTTCGAGAAGTCGCTGGCCGGCAAGGCGCTGCGCGCGACGGCGGTCAACCGGCTGGGCGCCCGTCTGATGGGCATTTCCAGCAGCAGCGCCGGGCGGCTGTCCTTCACCATGGCGGCCTTCATCGGCGCGTTGTCGGGCCTGCTCATCGGGCCGACCACCACGGTGTTCTACGACAGTGGTTTTCTCATCGGGCTGAAGGGCTTCGTCGCCGCGGTCTTTGCCGGGCTGTCCAGCTACCCGCTGGCATTGGTGGGTGCGCTGGGCGTGGGCCTGCTGGAAAGCTTCGGCTCCTTCTGGGCCAGCGCCTACAAGGAAGTCATCGTCTTCGGCTCGATCCTGCCGGTGCTGCTGTGGCGCTCGCTGCGCGACCCGCACGTCGAGGACCACTGAAGGAATGAAGCCCCCAAGCTCACTGCGTTCGCGGCCCCCCGAGGGGGCGCTCGGCACCTTCGGAGCGGCCGGGCGGTGCCGATGATGCGCTTCGCCTTCCCCGCCTTCGCGGCGCTGATGCTGCTGCTGCCCGCCCTGCCGGTGCCGGACTTCTGGATCACGCAGAGCATCTACATCGGCCTGTACGCCATCGTCGCGCTGGGCCTGGTGCTGCTGACCGGCGTGGCCGGTTTGACATCCTTCGGCCAAGCGGCCTTTGTCGGCATCGGCGCCTACACCGCCGCCTACCTGGCCACACAAAGCGGCCTGTCGCCGTGGCTGACCCTGCTGCTGGGTGTGACACTGTCGGTGGCGGCCGCCCTGCTGCTGGGCGCGCTGACCTTGCGCATGTCGGGCCACTACCTGCCGCTGGCCACCATCGCCTGGGGCCTGGCGCTGAACTACACCATGGCCAACATGGAGTGGCTGGGCAAGTACGACGGCATTCAGGGCATCCCGCCGCTCACGCTCTTCGGCGTGACGCTGGGCACCGGCCGTGGCCTGCACCCTCTCGTCTGGGCGATCGCGCTGCTGGCGGCGCTGGCCGCGCTGCGGCTGCTCGATTCGCGGCCGGGGCGCGCCATCCGCGCGCTGAAGAACGGCTCGACCATGGCCGAGGCGATGGGCATTTCCACCTTCCGCTACAAGCTCACGGTGTTCGTCTTTGCCGCGATGCTGGCCGCCGTGTCGGGCTGGCTGTTCGCGTTTTTCCAGCGCAGCGTCAGCCCCTCGCCCTTCGGCATCAACAAGGGCATCGAATACCTGTTCATGGCCGTGCTCGGCGGCGTCGGCAACGTCTGGGGCGCTTTCCTCGGCTCGGCCGTGGTGCGCCTGGTCGAAGACCAGCTGCAGGTGCTGCTGCCGCGGTTGATCGGCACCAGCGGCAACTTCGAGACCATCGTCTTCGGCATCGTGCTGGTGGTGGTGCTGAAGTACGCACCGGATGGCCTCTGGAGCTTCGTCGGCCGCTGGCTGCCGGCGCCGCCGCGGCACAGGGATTGGGGTGGGGCCACGCCGCTGGCGCGGCGTGCCAAGCCGGCGCGTGGCGAGCGTTTGCTGGACGTGCAGGCGGTGCGCAAGCAGTTCGGCGGCCTGGTGGCCGTCAACGACGTCAGCTTCAGCCTGCACAGCGGCGACATCGTCGCGCTGATCGGGCCCAACGGCGCCGGCAAGTCCACGCTCTTCAACCTGGTCACCGGTGTGCTGCCGTTGTCGGGCGGCGCGGTGCAGTGGCGTGGTCAGTCCATCGGCGGCAAGTCCTCGCGCGCGATCGCGCGGCTGGGCATCTCGCGCACCTTCCAGCACGTGAAGACGATTCCCGAGATGAGCGTGCTGGAAAACGTGGCGCTGGGCGCTTACGGCCGCACCAAGGCCGGCATCCTGCAGGCGGTGCTGCGCCTGGACCGCGCCGAGGAACGCCAGCTCTTCGCCGAAGCCGAAGCGCAGCTGGCGCGCATCGGCATCACCGAACAATGGCACGAGCTGGCCGGCAACCTGGCGCTGGGGCCGCAGCGGCTGATGGAGATCGCGCGCGCGCTGGCCACCGACCCGGCGCTGCTGCTGCTGGACGAGCCCGCCGCCGGCTTGCGCCACCACGAGAAACAGGCGCTGGCCAAGGTGCTGCGGCAGTTGAAGGACGAAGGCATGAGCCTGCTGCTGGTCGAGCACGACATGGATTTCGTCATGGGCCTGGCCGACCGCGTGGTGGTGATGGAGTTCGGCACCAAGCTGATCGAAGGCACGCCAGCCGAAGTGCAGGCCAGCCCGGCGGTGCGCGCCGCCTACCTCGGCACGGAACATTGACATGACCATGCTGCTCGCAGTCACCGACCTGCATGCCGGCTACGGCCGCGCCGAGGTGCTGAGCGGACTGAACTTCCAGATGGCCGAACGCCAGGTGGTCAGCGTCATCGGCCCCAACGGCGCCGGCAAATCGACCACGCTGGCCGCGCTGATGGGCATCCTGCCCTCGCGCGGGCGCATCGTCTTCGGCGGCCAGGACCTGGCCGACACGACGCTGGAAGAGCGCGTCATGCTCGGCCTGGCGCTGGTGCCGGAGAAGCGCGAGCTCTTCGGCACCATGCCGGTGGAAGACAACCTGGTGCTGGGCGGTTACCGCGCGATGAAGCAGCGTGTGCCGCAGTGGCGCCGCCAGATCGAAAACGTCTACGAGCTCTTCCCGCGCCTGAAGGAGCGGCGCACGCAACTGGCCGGCACGCTGTCCGGCGGCGAGCGCCAGATGCTGGCGGTGGGCCGCGCGCTGATGTCGGCGCCGCGCCTGCTGATGCTGGACGAACCCAGCCTGGGCCTGGCGCCGCTGGTCGTGCGCGAGGTCTTCCAGATCATCGAGCGCCTGCGCGAACAAGGCACCAGCATCCTGCTGATCGAGCAGAACGCGCGCGCCGCGCTGGCCGTGTCCGACCACGGCTACGTGCTGGAGACCGGTGCCATCGTGCTCGACGGGCCGGCGCACACAACTCGCCGCGGACCCGCGCGTCATCGAGACCTACCTGGGTGTGCAGCGCGCCGGCGCGGGCCCGGCCTGAAGCGAGCGACGCTGCCGTCCAAGTGAATCAGCGACCAGCGACGAGAGATGGCAATCGCGCCAGCGCCGGCCACCGCCGCTCAGCTCACGCGCACGCAGGCAGCGCCCGAGGAGGCCGCCTGCACACTGCCGACCACGGCCGCATGGGCAAAACCGTGGCGCTTGAACACACCCCGCACCGCATCCAGCGCCGCCGGCGCGCAGGCGACGAGCAAGCCGCCGCTGGTCTGCGGGTCGGTGAGCAGCGCACGGTCTTCCGCCGCGAAGGCCGATGGCAGCACGATCTCCTGCCCATAACCGGCCCAGTTGCGCGCCGACGCGCCTGTGACATGGCCTTGCGCCGCCAGCGCGCGCACGCCCGGCAGCAGCGGCACGCGGGCCCAGTCCAGATGCAGCTCGCAACTCGCACCGCGCGCCATCTCCAGCGTGTGGCCGGCAAGTCCGAAGCCGGTGACGTCGGTCATGGCGTGCACGCCGCTCAGTTCGGCCAGCTCGGGGCCCGGCGTGTTGAGCTGCGTGGTGGTCTCGATCATCCGGGCGTATCCGGCGTCGCCCAGCTCGCCCTTCTTGAGCGCCGCGCTCATCACGCCCACGCCGATCGGCTTGCCCAGCACCAGCAGATCGCCGACGCGCGCATCCGCGTTGCGCTTGACGCGCTTCGGGTGCACCAGGCCGAGAGCCACCAGGCCGTAGATGGCCTCGACCGAATCGATGGTGTGGCCGCCCGCGATCGGAATGCCGGCGCTGCGGCACACCGACGCACCGCCTTCCAGGATGCGCGCGATGGTGGCCGTGGAGAGCACATTGATCGGCATGCCGACCAGGGCCAACGCCAGGATCGGCCGTCCACCCATCGCATAGACATCGCTGATGGCGTTGGTGGCGGCGATGCGGCCGAAGTCGAGCGGATCGTCGACGATGGGCATGAAGAAATCGGTCGTCGCGATCAGCGCCTGCTCGTCGTTGAGCTGGTACACGGCGGCATCGTCGGCCGTCTCGATGCCGACGAGCAGCTCTTTCGGCAGCGGCATCGCTGCCGTGCCCTTGAGGATTTCCGAGAGCACGCCGGGCGCGATCTTGCAGCCACAGCCGCCGCCGTGCGACAGCGAGGTCAGGCGCGGCTCGGTGGGCCGTTCAGGGGCATTCATCGGCAGTCTCCAGGGTCTGGGCTCGGCTCATGACAGGGGGTTGATCACGGCAGGTCACGGGCCAGGCGCACGCCGCTGAACTGCCAGCGTGCGTCGGCCGGGAAGAAGTTTCTGTAGGTGGCGCGGATGTGCGAGCGCGGCGTGGCGCAGGAACCGCCGCGCAGCACGTACTGGTTGGCCATGAACTTGCCGTTGTATTCGCCCACGGCACCGGCCCAGGGCCGAAAGCCCGGGTACGGCGCGTAGGCGCTGCTCGTCCACTGCCAGACGTCGCCGAACATCTGTGCCAGGCCGGCCGACGAGCAGCGGCGCGCGCGCGCAAGCGGCGTCAGCGCGCCACTTTCCACGAAACGGCCGGCAGCGATGTGCGCCGCGGCGTCGCCCGCCACGGCGCACTCCCATTCGGCCTCGGTCGGCAAGCGCAGGCTGCTGCCCTGCCGCGCGCCCAGCCAGCTGGCATAGGCGTCGGCCTCGTACAGGCTGATGTGCACCACGGGTGCGCGCGGGTCCAGCGGCAGCACACCGCGCAGCGTGAAGCGCTTCCAGCCGTCGGCACCCGCGCGCTGCCAGTACAAGGGCGCCTCGATGCGCTGCGCACGCACCCAGTCCCAGCCGGCGGACAGCCACCAGCGCGGTTCGCGATAGCCGCCGTCGGCCACGAATTCGGCCCACTCGCCCTGCGTCACCAGCCGGTTGGCCAGCGCATAGGGCGCCAGCCACTGGCGGTGTCGCGGCAACTCGTTGTCGAAGGCGAAATCGGCGCCGTGATGGCCCGTCTCGACCAGGCCGCCTTCGAAGTTCAACCACTGCGCGCGGCAGGTCCACGCCCGGCAGCGCCTGCGTGCCGGGCCGGTAGGCCGGCAACAAGGGGTTGCACGACAGCAGGTGCAGCAGGTCGGTGAGGATCAGTTCCTGGTGCTGCTGCTCGTGCTGCAGGCCCAAGCTCAACATCGTCAGGCAGTCTTCGTGCCGGCCGTTGTGCCAGCAGTGCGAGCACCCGCGCGTCCACCGCGCGGCGGTAGTCCATCACTTCGGCCAGGCCGGGCCGCGTCACCAGGCCGCGCTGCGCGCGCGCATGCTGCTCGCCGACGCCGTGGTAGTAGCTGTTGAAGAGCGTGCGGAAGGCCGGGTGAAAGGCCACGAAGTCTGGCTCGGCGGCTTCGAGCACCATGGTTTCGAAGAACCAGGTGGTGTGTGCCAGATGCCATTTGGCCGGGCTGGCGTCGGGCATGCTCTGGACCTGCGCATCGGCTTCGCTCAAAGGCTCGGTCAAGGCCAGCGAGCTGGCGCGCACACGCTGGAAGCGCTGCGCCAGTTCATGCAGGGAGTGCGTTTCGGCAAAGCTCATGGCGACTTGGATCGATGGGATCGGTGTGGTGCTTCAATGGCAGCACAGCGGCCCCATACAGCGGAACACCGTGCCCAGCATACCCGCAGGCCGCATGGCCAGCCCCGAACACTGGGTTCAACGCGCCTCGTCGCGCCAGGCGTACCACTTGTAGAGCGCGCGCTGGCCAACGCGGCGAAAGGGTGCAAAGGCCGGCGAACGCACCGCGCCCAGCACGTTCGGATGCTCGAGCGCAGAGTTGTAGATCGGCAGTTCAAAGACCGCACGTCCCGCGTCCTGGCCGGCGACACGCTCTGCCAGCCGTTTGCCGGCCCAGGTGGAAAACGATACGCCGTTGCCCCCATAACCCAGCGCATACCAGACCGGCAGCTTGGCGTCCGGCCGCGTGATGCGCGGCATCATGTCGTGGCTGACGTCGACCCAGCCCCACCACGAATGGTCGATGCCGATGCCGGCCAGCGGCGGAAACTTGCGCGCGATGGCGTCGGTGAGCAGCTTCAGGTGCACCGGGTCTTCGGCGTCGGCCCCGGCAATGGCGCTGCGGCTGCCGATCTGCAGACGGTTGCCCTTGAGCAGCCGGTAATAGAAGCGCAAGGTGCGCGTGTCCGTCAGGAAGGTCAAGGAACGGAAGTTCGTCGCCTTCAACTCGGCGTCGCTCAGCGGTCGCGTCACCACCGAGTTCGACAGGATCGGCATCAGCCGGTTCTTCAACAGCGGGCTCAGTTGCTGGCCGGTGTAGCCGCCGGTGCACACCGCCACGCGACGCGCGCGCACCGTACCGCCGGGAGTGCGCAGGTGCTGCACGCCGGCGTGCGATTGCCACGCCTGCACGGGGCTGCCCGGGTGCACACGCACGCCCAGCGCACGTGCCTTGCGCATCAAGCCGAAACTGAACTTCAGCGGATGGATGCCGATGCCATCGGGTTCGAGCAGCGCGCCCGCCGCCTCGCGCTCGTCGCAGTAGTCGCGCCGCAGTTCCTCGGCCGACAGCAAGCGTGTGGCGTAACCGAAGACCTCGCGCATCAGCTCGCCTTCGCTGCGCAGCACAGGCAGTTTGTCCGGCCGGTGCGCCACGTGCAGATGGCCGCCGTCGTGTGCGTCGCAATCGATCTGCTGCGTCAGGGCACGGAAGTTCTCGAAGCCGGTGCGGATCTCGCTGTCCAGGCGCTTCGCCACGTCCAGGCCCCAGCGTGCGATCCACTGCGAGCGCTTGAGCCGCCCGCTGGCGTTCTGCCCCTGGCCGCCGCTGCGGCTGGAGCAGCCCCAGGCGGCCTGGTTGGCCTCCAGCACGACGGCGCGTATGCCGTGCTCCTGTGCCAGGTACAGCGCGGTGGAAAGCCCGGTCGCGCCCGAGCCGATGATGGCCACATCGACCTCCATGTCCTGTTGCACCGGGCCGTCGTCTTCGGGCGGCGTGCCGGCACTGGCCACCCACCAGGTGGGCGCATAGGCCTGGCCCGCGCCGGGGTTCGGTGCGACCAGCGGGTCGTAGGTCGGGACGTAGGGGCCTGGGCGCAGTCGGTGTGCTCATGCCTTGGCTGGGCCGGCCGCGGGCAGGTTCGGCCGGGCCTTGCGGAACACGTTCTTGCGCTGGATCTTGCCGTCCTTGAAGGCGAACAGATCGACGCCGTTGACCTCGATGCGGCTGCCGTCGGCGGCGGTGCCGGTGAAGGTCCATTCCGACGTGCCGAAGTCGCCCGCCACATGGTGCACACCGTGGCGCCACTGCGCGTCGGGCACTGCTTCCCAGGCGGCAGCGAAGGCCTTGCGCACCGCCGCCGTGCCGACATGCCGCGTGCCGCAGGCCTCGGCGCCGGCGGCGGTCTCGAACACGCAGTCCTCGCTCATGAAGGACATCAGCGCGTCGATGTCGTGGCGGTTCCAGGCGTCGCTGAAGGCAGCCAGCGTGGCCACGGTGACGGCAGGCGGAGATGGGTTCATGCAAGGCTCCTGGGGCCAGTGGGAGGTGGGATTGCAAGGATGATGACATGCGCCAGGAAGTGCCGGCACGTGCGCAGTCGACGAGCTGCTTTCCGCCGATCGAGGCATCGCCACGCGCGCTCCAATAAGATCCTTGGCGGCAGGCCGCGCGGGGCGGTTCATCCATCGCAGCGAAAGGAGCAGGACATGGGCGAGTCGACGGACGTGCTGATCGTCGGAGCCGGGCCGGTGGGCCTGATGCTCGCTGCCCAGTTGGCGCGCGATGGGGTCGACGCGACGCTGATCGAGCACCATCCAGGCCGGCTCTTCTTCTGCAAGGCATTGGGCGTCACCGCCCGAACCATCGAGATCTTCGAGGAGCTCGGTATCGCCAGTCAGGCCATCGATGCCGGTGTCTGGGGCCGCGGATTGACGGTGTTCGAGAACGGCGCGCGCGTCGCCGAGATGGAACTGCCCACCGAAGGCCTGCCCTACGGCGCGTTGCTGCTGCCGCAGTACGACACCGAACGCCTGCTGGAAGCGACCCTGCGACGCTTCGGCGGCACGGTGCACTACAACCACAGCTTGAAGAGCTTCGCGCAGGATGCGCAGGGCGTCAGCGCCCGCATCGCCACCGCAGACGGCAACGAGCGCGAGCTGCGCTGCCGCTGGCTGGTGGGCTGCGACGGCATGCATAGCACGGTGCGCAGCGGCCTGAATCTGGATTTCGAAGGAGGCCAGTTTGGCGAGGCCTTCGCGCTGGCCGATCTGGAGGTCGGCTGGTCGCTGCCGCGTGGCCGCCTCTATCGTTTCAACCGCTCGGGTGAAGGCCTGCCGCGGCAGTCGATGATGGCCGTGCCGGTGCATGGCTCGCCCCATCGTTACCGCTTGTCCACCACGCTGCCGCACGGCGGCGACGCTCTGCCGCCGCACCCCGACCTGGAAACGATCATCGCGTTGATGGCGCCGAGCCTGCCGCCGGGTACCACGTTGAGCGATCTGCACTGGTCGTCGAGCTACACCGTCAGCCACCGCATCGTGCCGCGCTATGGCGAAGGCCGTGTGTTCCTGGCCGGCGACGCGGCCCACGTGCACCCGCCCGTGGGTGGGCAGGGCATGAACACCGGTTTGCAGGACGCGCACAACCTCGCATGGAAGCTGCTGATGGCAGCGCGTGGCCAGGGCGGACCGGCCCTGCTCGACAGCTATTCCGCCGAGCGGCACCCGGTCGGGCTGGACGTGGTGCAGCAGACCAGCCAGGCGATGACGGACGTGCTGGCGCAGCGCGCCAAGCTGCCCGGCATGCGCGAAACCCAGTTGCTGATCGGCTACCGCGACAGTGCGCTGGTGGCCGAAGAACGGCTCGGCCTGGCCGCAGAGCTGCCGACAGCCGGCGACCGCGCACCCGATGCGGATGGCCTGCGACGCCTCTACGTCGGCCATGTGCTGCGCCTGCGCGACCACATCGGTCGCGGCCGCGTTGTGCTGATCGGCTGGATCGGGCCTCAAGGAGACGGGCTCGATCTGCTCGCCGACCTGAGCGACGGATTGCGGGATCGGCTCGGCGATCTCGGCACGGGTCTGGCCATCGCGGCGCCGGGCTTCGACGCACCGGCTGAGCAGCGCGTGCCCGTGCTCAGCGATGCGGCGGGGGAGTTCGCCGCCGCCTACGGGCCGACCAAGGGCTCGGTGTGGCTGATCCGGCCGGATGGCCACATCGGCTGGGCCGGCACTTCGCCGTCGCTTGCTGCGCTGTCGCGCGCGCTGGAGCGTTGCCTGGGCGCTGCCACTCCCTGAACCATGCAGGCGACCGTGCGCGAGCACGCCGCTGCGTCCCCGCTCAGCGTGGATGGCGCCGCGCCGCCCAGAAGACCGCCCCACTCGGCCCATAACGTTCGTCGTGCGGTACCTCGCGCGCCAGCTGGAAGGTGTCGCCCGGTTTCAGGTGCCGGGTGCTGCCTTCGCAGCTCAGCCAGAACTCGCCCTGCGTCACCAGCGCGTCGACGTCGAAAGGATGGGTATGCGTGGCGACGGCCGTGTCGGGCGCCCAGCGGCGTTCGAGCACTTCGTCGAAACCGGCGGCGCGCGCCTTGGCTTCGAACTCGGCGAAAGTGATGTCGGTCATGGCGCTTGTTTCCCGGCTAGCAGGCTGCGATGGGTTGAAGGCACCACCATTGTCGTCGCGTCACGCCATCGCCGCCTTCAGGTCGGCCGAAGCCAATGGCAGGCGCGTGGCACGCACGCCTGTCGCGTCCCGGATCGCGTTCGCCACCGCCGCCCCTGACGCGACGATGGTGGTTTCGCCCGCTCCGCTGGGCGCCTCGCCTTCATCGACGATCAACACACTCATGCCGGGCACATCGGCAAAGCGCGGGATCGGCGAATCCGCGAAAGTGTTCGCAGCCACCGCCGATGCCGCCACCGGCAGGCGCTCGATCAGCACCATGCCGATGCCCCACACCAGGTTGCCCTCGCATTGGGCGCGAACCTGGTCGGGGTTGATCACGCGCCCGCAATCATGCGCACACCACAGTCGGTTGACGCTGACCGCACCGGTCGTCGCATCCACCTCCACGTCGGCCACCACCGCTGCATAGCTGGCCGCCTTGTAGATGCCGCAGGCGATGCCGCGCCCGCGCTTGACTCCCGTTGGCGCCGACTCACGCGCTTCGCTCCAGCGCGCCGCGTCGGCCACGCGAAGAAGCACCCGTGCCAGCCTTGGGTCGTCGATGTGCAGCAGCCTGAACTGCAGCGGGTCCACGCCGGCCCGGCGTGCGCATTCGTCGATGGTGCTTTCAATGGCGAACACGTTCGGCCCCGCGCCCAGCCCACGCCACGGCCCGGTGAAGATCGGCAGGCGCACGACGTCCAGCTCGGTGTGTCGCACCGTCGCGCGGTAAGGCAAGGCCGCGCCGCGCGCCACGCCGTCGTCGCCGACGATATCGGCCAGGCGCTGCATCCACGGCGGCATCGCGGCATTGGTGAACAGGATGTGGCTGCTGGCAAAGGCATGCCACCAGGTGTGCAGCCGGCCGTCCTTCAGCCGCGCGCGCAGGCGGTGGCTGGACGGCGGGCGGTGGAAGCCGAGCTGGTACTCCTGCGCGCGGGTCCACTGCAGCTTCACCGGCGCCTTCGCGGCGCGCGCCAGCAGCGCGGCTTCCAGCTCGACGGTACAGATCGTCCTGCCGCCGAAGGCGCCGCCGACCCGTTGGCCGTGCACGACCACCTTGCTTTCGTCCAGCCCCAGGCGCCTGGCCACCACGTCGCGCTGGTAGAACACGTCCTGCGTGCCGACCCACAGCTGCAGTGTGCCGTCGCTGTCGAACTCAGCCACCGCCGCGCGCGGCTGGATGGGCGCATGCGCGGCCAGTGGGATGTCGATGCGCAGGTCCACATCCCAGGCGCCCTCGGCATCGATGCGGTCGCCATGAATCTTGCGGCCGAGCGCACCCGAGCTTCGCAGCCGCGCGTCGATGTCGATGGCAGCGTCGATGTCGGCCTGCTCGAAACGGCCTTCGACAGACCACTGCGCGCCCAGCGCGGCCTGGATGCGATCCAGCCCGCCGGGTGTGCGCGCCACGATGCCCAGGCCCTGGCTGCCGCCTTGCGTCAAGCCTTCGTCGCGCACCAGCGCCACGAAGCCGGGCACGGCGCTGGCCGCCACCTCATCGGCCGCGCGCAAGGTGGAACGCAACTCGGGCGACACCGGCGCACGCAGCACGCGGCCATAGAGCATGCCGAGGCGGCGTACGTCGATGGCGAAGAGAGGTTCGCCGCGCAGCAGCGCCGCGCCTTGTTCAAGGGGCACGGCCTGGCCGACGAAGCGCCCCGTCCCGCCGAACGCGCGCAGTTCGGCGACCGGCCGCGGCCGCGCCTCGATGCGGCCGGCTGTTTGCCCGGCTGCCAGCGCATCGCGCAAGGTAGCGCAGGCCTGTGCCAGCGGCACGGCGAAGTCCTTGATCGATTCGCTGCCCACGGTGGCGCGCACGCGGCGGATGTCGGCACTGCCGTGCAGGCGGACCTCGAGCGCCGACCATTCGATGCCCAGTTCCTCGCAAGCCACCTGCTTCAACCCGGTGGCGATGTTCTGGCCCATCTCGGCGCGCGGGATGTACAGGGTGTAGCGGCCTTCGGCAAAGCGGATCCACGACATCGCATCCTCGACTTTTGGCGCGGGCCGCTTGGGGATCACCGGCAAGGTGCAGCCGACCATGAAGGTGACGGTGAGGCCGGCGCCCGCGGCCGCCAGGAAAGTCCGTCGCTTCATGGCGTGGCCTGGGTGTCGCCCGCCGCACGGTGCACGGCGCGGCGGATGCGCGCATGGGTTCCGCAACGGCACAGCTGGGCGGCCAGCGCCGCGTCGATCTGGGTATCGGTGGGCTTCGGCACGGCGCGCAGCAGTGCCACCGCGCACATCATCTGCCCGGCCTGGCAGTAGCCGCACTGCGGCACGTTCTCGGCCAGCCAGGCCTGCTGCACCGGATGCCACTGCCCGGCCGGCGCCAGGCCCTCGACGGTGGTGATGGTGCGCGACACCGCGTGGCGCACCGGCAGCAGGCAGGCGCGCTGCGCACTGTCGTCCACCAGCACCGTGCAGGCACCGCACTGGCCGGCGCCGCAGCCGAACTTGGTGCCCACCAGTCCCAGGTGCTCGCGCAGCACGTCGAGCAGGGTCTCGTCGCGCCATTCCGGGGCGACAGTGTGAGGTCGATCGTTGACGAGCAGATTCATGGTCGGGGCTGGCCTTCACGACGGGGTGGGGTTGAGCGTCGGTGCATCATTCCGCGCGACGCGCACCTTGTCGTTATCCATGGATAAGCGCCCGATGAGCACACAAGCCCTGACCTCGCAACGCCTGTTCAGCGCCCTGGCCGGTACCGAGCTGCCGGGCTGGGACGACTTCGCCGCCAGCGTGCGCGTGCGCTGCGTCGAACGGGGCGCACAGGTCTTTGGCCAGGGCGTGCCGCACCCCTACGTCTACGTGCTGCGGCGTGGCTTGCTGAAGCTGGTGTACCTGTCCGACACGGGCGACGACTGGATCAAGTCCTTCATCGCCGAAGGCCAGTTCTTCGCCAGCCTGGCCGCGCTGGTGCCGGGCGGCAAGACCAGCTTCCTGGCCGAAGCCATCGAGGCTACCGAACTCGAGCAGCTCGACTACCGCGAACTCGGCCCGCGCGCCGACGCCAGCCTGCCCTGGCAGCGCACGCTGAGCCAGGCGTTGCTGATCTACGGCACGCGCAAGGAAGCGCGCGAGCGCGAGTTGCTGACCCTGTCACCGACCGAGCGCTACCGCGCCTTCCTGCGCCATTCGCCCGGCGTGGCCGAACGTGTGCTGCAGCGCGACCTGGCCCGCTACCTGGGTGTGACGCCGGTGTCGCTGAGCCGGCTCAAGGCGCGGGTGAACGCGGTGCCTGCGCCCTGAGCATAGTGTCACAAACGCCGGCGTCTGCGTGCCGCGGCAGCCTTGCCGGTCAGGCCATCCAGTGCAGCGCCGAACCGTCGAGCGTGATCACGCCTGCGGATCGAAGCGCGGACAGGCCGCGATACAGCGCCTCGGGCGTCACCCCCAGTTCGGCGGCCAGTTCCAGGCGGGTGCCGGGCAGCCGGTAGACCCCTTGGCCATCGCCTTCGGTCAGGGCCAAATGCTGCAGGCGTTCTCGCACCGTCCTCAACGACAGGCGTTCGATGCGGCTGCGCTGGCGCCGTGCCTGCGCGGCGAGCATCGCGATTCATGCCCAACGAGTGGGCGGGCTGCTGTCGATGGCTTCACGGATCGCGCCGATGGCGAAGACGATCAACTCGCAATCGGTTCTGCACACGCCGTCGCAGTGGTATCGCTCGCTGGTCAGGCTGGCATCGGCCAGAAACGCACGTGTGACGCGCTGCATGATCACCGTCACACCGGTGCTCGTCACGCGTTGCATCAGCGCTTCGCCCGTGCGCACGTAGTGGATCCTGGTCGGCCTTTGTCCGGCTCTCATCAACACGGTACCGGCCGACGCGATCCTGGTGGCGGTGTACAGCGGCGTGCAGCTCGAAGGTGTGGTCTCGCATCCCGGTGAACGCTTTCACCTGCACTATGCGGACGCGGGCTTGTCACGCTCGGGCCACGTCGACCACTATGGCGTCGGCGCGGGCGCGATGCTGCGCCTGCCCGTGCGCTAGCCGGATACGTTGGCGCCGCCGCGCCGCAACTCGCGCGCCGTGCAACCGTGGCGCGCGCGGAAGGCGCGGCTGAAGTGCGCGGCGTCGTTGAAGCCGCAGCCGTAGGCAATCTCGCTGATGCTGCGTGCCGCCAGCGCCGGATCGCACAGCTCGCGCCTTGCGGCATCCAGCCGCTGCGCCCAGATCCAGTCGGACAGCGAACAGGCCTCGCCGCCCCACACGCGGTGCAGCGTGCTCGGCGACAGACGCAGCCGCGCGGCGATCTCGGCCACGCCGAAGTCCGGATCGCGCAAGCGCTCGCGCACCAGCGCCTTGATCTGCTCGCGGTGGTAGGCCGTCAGCTGCGACACCGGTGCGCGGCGGGCCGCCGGCAGCGCCGACAGCCCTGCAATGAGGATCTGCGACACGCTGTCGGCCACCGCCGTGGCGGATTCCGGCGCCAATGTGCCGATGTCGGCGACGAGCGTGCCGATCATGTTGATCATCAGGTGCCCGGCGCCGCTGGCACCGCTGACGCGCGTGGCCGTCAGCCGCTCGGTCTCGCGCAAGGCGGTGCGCAGAGTCGGGCCGGGCAACATCAGCACGATCTGCTGGAAGCTGCCGTCGAAGGTCAGGGTGTAGGGCCGGGTGCTGTCGTACAGCGCGAAGTCGCCCGGCGCCAGCACCGCGTCGCGCCCGTCCTGCGAGATCACACCGCGGCCTTCGCGTCTGGATGCTGACCAGGAAATAGTCCTCGCTGGCACGCGAGATGCGCGACGCGGTGCGGCGCACGCGCTGCGCGGTGGCCGACACACGCGACAGCTCCAGCGTGGCCAGCCGGTCGGAGACGATCTCGCCGTCGATCGGCCCGCTGCCGTCATAGGCATCGCACTCCAGTTGCACATAGGTGTCGCACACCAGGTCGGTCCAGAAGGCGACGCGCTGCCTGGCCTCGACGCTGGCGGTGGACATGACACGGTGCATGGCCCGCAGCATAGGCAAGACGCGAGCTTTGCGCCAGCACATTCCCAGCCCGTTCCCTTGCGCGGCGGCGGGCTTGCGTGGCTCAGTCAAGAGCTGCGCCACGCTGAGGCAAGCCGCGCGGCGCCGTGGCTCCTAGCATGCCTGCCACCCTCAATGCCGGAGAACACCATGCCCGTCACCCACCCCAAATTCATTGCCGCCGCGGTGCAGGCCGCACCGGTGTTCCTGGACCTGGACGCATCCATCGACAAGGCCATCACCTTGATCGCCGAGGCTGCCAACAAAGGCGCCAAGCTGATCGCCTTCCCCGAGACCTGGCTGCCCGGCTACCCCTGGTTCATCTGGCTGGACTCGCCGGCGTGGGGCATGCAGTTCATCCAGCGCTACCACGACAACTCGCTGGTCTACGGCAGCGCGCAGGCCGAGCGCATCGCGCAGGCGGCCAAGCAGCATGCCATCACCGTGGTCATGGGCCACAGCGAAAAACACGGCGGCAGCCTGTACATGGGCCAGTGGATCATCGGCGCCGACGGCGAGACGGTGGCCATGCGGCGCAAGCTCAAGCCCACGCACGTGGAGCGCACCATCTTCGGCGAAGGCGACGGCAGCGACCTGGCCGTGCACGACACGCCGCTGGGCCGCGTCGGCGCGCTGTGCTGCTGGGAGCACCTGCAGCCGCTGTCCAAGTACGCGATGTACGCGCAGAACGAGCAGGTGCACATCGCGGCCTGGCCCAGCTTCTCGCTGTACCGCGGCGGCGCCTATGCGCTGGGTGCGGAGGTGAACAACGCCGCCAGCCGCATCTATGCGGTCGAGGGCCAGTGTTTCGTGATCGCGCCCTGCGCCACTGTCAGCCCCGAAATGGTGGCGATGCTGTGCGGCGACGACCCGATGAAGAAGCAGCTGCTGCTGGAAGGCGGCGGCTTCGCCGCGATCTATGCGCCGGACGGCCAGCTGATCAACGAACCACTGCCCGAGAAGGTTGAGGGCCTGGTCTATGCGACGCTGGACCTGGGCATGATCTCGCTGGCCAAGGCCGCCGCCGACCCGGCCGGCCACTACGCGCGGCCCGACGTGACGCGGCTGCTGCTCGATCGCACACCCGGCGACCGCGTGGTCGCGCGCAAGACGCAGGCCGCGGAAGTGAGCCGCAATGCGGAAGCAGAACCCGCGGCTGCGCGCGCCGACGTGCTGGAACTTCCGGCAACGCGGCGCGCCGCCTGAGCCTTCTTCGCCGTTACCGGGGCACCGAAGCCGGCCGGGCCGGCTCGTAGGGCGTGACCTCGACGCGGCCGTCGCCACGCACGCGCACGCGATAGACCTGGCCCGATGCGCAGTCGACGCGGTAGTCCAGGCGGTCGTGGCGGGTGTACTCGAGCACGGCACCACACGGCGGCTGCTGTGCGCTCATCAGCTCGGCGAGCTGGCTGCGCACCAGTTCGGCATGAGACGGCGGCGGCGGCGTCTGGCAGGCCACCAGCCACCACGGCAGCAGCGCAGTGGCGAAGCCGCGCGGGAGCCTCGAGCGCGGCACCATCACGAAAACTTCTCCATGAACCGATCGCGATCCTGCAACTGGGCCCACAGCGGCTCCCAGGCGTTGCACAGCTGGCCGTGCAGCGCCTGGTCCTTGTCCTGCAACTGGCTGGCGATGCGCATCATCAGCAGGTCGTACTGCTCCTGCAGCTGTGCCAGCGAGAAACTGCGCGCACCGGCATGAAATGCCTTCAGCCGGCCGATCAGATCGTCGATCGACGACTTCAGCCGGACCTTTTCGAACAGGCCCACCGCGCTGGAGTTCTTCAGGCCATCGGAGAGCATGCCCAGGTCGACGATCTCCTTGGTGACTTTGGGGCAGGCCTGCAGCGCCGATGCGCGCGCGTTGCCGCCTGGCGGGTTGGCCTGACCGATCACCGCGGGTGCCACGCACGCTGGCAGCACGAGCGCCACGATCTTGATCGCCCAGTGAAGTCGAGACTTGAGCATCATCCTCAGATCGCGACGACGTGCGCCGCGAGTACGCCGACGTCGAGACGGCTGGTGCGCATGTGAGAACCCTAAGAGAGCTGGGAGCAGCGCATGATATTTCAGCGAATGCGCAGAGGGGGATCGACTGCTGCTTGCGGGGCAGCCTTCCGCAAGTTCATCCCACCCTTCGGCGCCGCCTGCAACCCGGTGGATTCGGGTAGCCGTGCTCGGGGGCGAAGTACCAATGGGCGCGTGCTGCCGGGTTGCTGTAAAAGCTGCAGCAGCGGGGTTACCGCCCCGCCCCCACCGTTCCACTGCGGCGCCAGGACCCGAGAGCATGAATTCAAGAGTCATTCCCATCGCGCCGCAGGAACGGGTCCGACAACGAAAGCGTGAGGCGCCGAAAGGACGCCGCGCCAGCGACGAGGCTCTCGCGACAGTACGCGCGTTGTTGGGTGACGCGCCGCGCCGACGGGACCTGTTGATCGAGCATCTGCATCGGCTGCAGGATCGTTTTGGCCATCTCTCCTCGGATCACCTGGCGGCACTGGCACAGGAGATGCAACTGGCGCAGACCGAGGTCTACGAGGTCGCGACCTTCTATCACCACTTCGACGTGGTCAAGGAAGGCGAGGTGCCGCCACCAGCGCTGACGGTGCGGGTGTGCGACGGGCTGTCCTGCGAGATGGCGGGTGCGCAGGACCTGCTGGCGCGACTGCCGGCGATGCTCGGCCAGGACGTGCGTGTCATCGCCGCACCCTGCATCGGTCGCTGCGAACAGGCCCCGGCAGTGGCGGTGGGCCAGCATCCGGTGGCCGCGGCCACGTGTGAAACCGTCGTCGCCAAGGTCAGGGCCGGCGAGATCGCGCACCAGCCCGAAGGCTTCATCGGTCTCGCCGCCTACAGGGCCGCGGGCGGCTACGCGCTGCTGAAGAAGTGCATCGGCGACGAACTCGATGTCGAGGCGGTGATCAAGGTGATGGAGGACTCGGGCCTGCGTGGCCTTGGGGGCGCCGGCTTCCCCGCCGGGCGCAAATGGCGCATCGTGCGCAACGAGCCGGCGCCGCGCCTGATGGCTGTGAATATCGACGAAGGCGAACCGGGCACCTTCAAGGACCGGGTCTACCTGGAGCGCGATCCACATCGCTTCATCGAAGGCATGCTGATCGCGGCCTGGGCGGTGGGCATCGGCCGCATCTACATCTACCTGCGCGATGAGTACCACGGCTGCCGCACCATGCTCGAAGGCGAGTTGGCGCGGCTGCGCGAACAGCCGCCCTACCCCGGCATGCCGGAGATCGAGTTGCGCCGCGGCGCCGGCGCCTATATCTGCGGCGAAGAGTCGGCGATGATCGAGTCGATCGAAGGCAAGCGCGGCATGCCGCGGCTGCGTCCGCCCTATGTCGCGCAGGTCGGCCTGTTCGGGCGGCCGACCCTGGAGCACAACTTCGAGACGCTGTACTGGGTTCGCGAGATTCTCGAGAAGGGCGGCGCATGGTTCGCCTCGCACGGCCGCCAGGGGCGCAAGGGGCTGCGCTCGTTCTCGGTATCGGGCCGCGTCACCGACCCCGGTGTCAAGTTGGCGCCAGCCGGCATCACCATGCGCGAGCTGATCGACGAATTCTGCGGTGGCATGCAGGACGGCCATCGCTTCTACGGCTACCTGCCCGGCGGTGCTTCGGGGGGCATCCTGCCGGCGACGATGGCCGACATTCCGCTGGACTTCGACACCTTGCAGCCCTACGGCTGCTTCATCGGCTCGGCCGCAGTCATCGTGCTGTCCGATCGGGACAGCGCCGTGGCCGCCGCACGCAACCTGATGCGCTTCTTCCAGCACGAATCCTGCGGTCAGTGCACGCCCTGCCGCAACGGCACCGCCAAGGCCTCGGCGCTCATTGCCAGGCCAAAGTGGGATCTGCCGCTGCTCGACGAGTTGTCGAACGTGATGCGCGATGCGTCGATCTGCGGCCTGGGGCAGGCGGCGCCGAATCCGGTGGATTGTGTCGTCAAGTACTTTGCGCAGGAGCTGGCATGAACGCGATCACCCGCAAGGAAGCCGCCGCGCTCGACGCGCCGGTGCTCAGCTTCACGCTCAACGGCCGCGAAGTCAGCGGCCGGGCCGATGAAACGCTGATCGAGATCGCCGACCGCGAAGGCGTCGAGATTCCGCGCCTTTGCTACAAGCCCGGGTTGCGAGGAAGTCGGCAACTGCCGCGCCTGCGTGGTCGAGATCGGCGGCGAACGTGTGCTGGCGCCGTCCTGCTGCCGCAGCCCCACGGCCGGCATGAAGGTCACGACCGACAGCGAACGCGCCCTGCGTTCGCAGAGGATGGTGCTCGAACTGCTGCTGTCCGACATGCCCGAAGCCGAGTACACGCGGCACAACGAGGTCGATCAGTGGGCGGCGAAGCTGGGGGTCGGCAAGCCGCGCTTCGAGGCGCGGGTGCAGCCGGCGCAGGACCTGTCGCACCCGGCCATCGCCGTCAACCTGGACGCCTGCATCCAATGCACACGCTGCCTGCGCGCCTGCCGCGATGAACAGGTCAACGATGTCATCGGCCTGGCCTTCCGCGGCGAACACGCGAAGATCGTCTTCGACATGGACGACACGATGGATGCGTCGACCTGCGTGGCCTGTGGCGAGTGTGTGCAGGCCTGCCCCACAGGCGCGCTGATGCCGGCACGCGGTGCGGCGCTGACCGTGCCCGACAAGCAGGTCGCATCGTTGTGCCCGTTCTGCGGCGTCGGCTGCCAGCTGACCTACAACGTCAAGGACGACAAGATCCTGTACGTCGAGGGGCGCGACGGCCCGGCCAACCAGAGTCGCCTGTGTGTCAAGGGCCGCTACGGTTTCGACTACGCGCACCACCCGCATCGGCTGACAGTGCCGCTCATCCGCCGCGCCGACATGCCCAAGCACGGCGACTTCACGATGGATCCGGAGCGCGTGATGGAGGTGTTCCGTGAAGCCAGCTGGGAAGAAGCACTGGAGTTTGCCGGTGGCAAGCTGGCCGACATCCGCGACCGCTTCGGCAAGAAGTCGCTGGCCGGCTTCGGCTCGGCCAAGGGCAGCAACGAAGAGGCCTACCTGTTCCAGAAGCTGGTGCGCACCGGCTTCGGCAGCAACAACGTCGACCACTGCACACGCCTGTGCCATGCCTCGTCGGTGGTGGCGCTGCTCGAAGGCATCGGCTCCGGCGCGGTCAGCAACCCGGTCATGGATGTCATCAAGGCCGAGGTGGTGATCCTGATCGGCGCCAACCCCGCGGTGAACCACCCGGTGGCGGCGAGCTTCATCAAGAACGCGGTGAAGAACGGCACCAAGCTGATCGTCTGCGACCCGCGCCGCTCCGACCTGTCGCGACTGGCGCACGTGTTCCTGCAGTTCAAGCCCGACACCGACGTGGCCATGCTCAACGCGCTGATGAACGTCATCGTCACCGAAGGCCTGGTCGACGAAGCTTTCATCGCCAGCCGCACCATCGGCTACGACGAGTTGCGCGCCAACGTCGCGGCCTACACGCCCGAAGCGATGGCGCCGATCTGCGGTATCGATGCCGAGACGCTGCGCGACGTGGCGCGCCTGTATGCCAAGTCGAAGGCCTCGATGATCCTGTGGGGCATGGGTATCTCGCAACACGTGCACGGCACCGACAACGCACGTTGCCTGATCGCGCTGTCGCTGATGACCGGGCAGATCGGCCGTCCCGGCACGGGGCTGCACCCGCTGCGCGGCCAGAACAACGTGCAGGGTGCGTCGGATGCCGGGCTGATCCCGATGATGTACCCCGATTACCAACGCGTCGACAACCCGGCCGCGCGCGCGCGCTTCGAAACTGCGTGGCAACTCGCGCCGGGCACGCTCGACGACAAGCCGGGGCTGACCGTCGTCGAAGTGATGCACGCCATCAAGCATGGCGAGATTCGCGGCATGTACGTGAGGGCGAGAACCCGGCGATGTCCGACCCCGATGCCAACCACGCACGCGAGGCACTGGCCGCGCTCGACCACCTGGTCGTGCAGGACATCTTCCTTACCGAAACCGCCTACCTGGCCGACGTCATCCTGCCGGCCAGCGCCTTCCCCGAAAAGACCGGCAGCTTCACCAACACCGACCGGCTGGTGCAGATGGGCCGCCAGGCCATCGACCCACCGGGCGATGCGCGGCAGGACTTGTGGATCATCCAGGAGATTGCCAACCGCCTCGGTTGTGGCTGGCACTACGGCCACGTCTCGGAAGTCTTCGACGAAATGCGCCACACCATGCCCAACATCGGTGGCATCACCTGGGAACGGCTGGAACGCGAGCATGCGGTCACCTACCCGTGTGTGGCCGAAGGCGATCCGGGCGATTCGGTGGTCTTCGTCAAGGACTTTCCGCGCGAAGGTGGCAAGGCGCGCTTCGTGCCGGCCGACATCATCCCGGCGGCTGAGCGCCCCGACGCCGAATACCCGATGGTGCTCATCACCGGGCGCCAGCTCGAACATTGGCACACCGGCAGCATGACGCGACGCGCGACCGTGCTCGACGCGATCGAGCCCGACCCGACCGTGTCGATCCACCCGCTGGACCTTGCAGCGCTGGGCGCGCGGCCGGGCGAAGTGCTCACCTTGCGAGTCACGCCGCGGCGCGGTGTCGCTGTACGCGCGCGCCGACGACGGCACGCCGCGCGGCGCCGTATTCGTGCCCTTCTGTTACTACGAAGCGGCGATCAACAAACTGACACACGCCGCGCTCGATCCCTTTGCCAAGATTCCGGAGTTCAAATATTGCGCGGTGCGCGTGCAGCGTGGCGGCGAGGCGCCGCTTCAAGGCAGCTTTGGTGGCGGCCAGCTGATAGAAGCCTGATAGTTCATGGCCCCCTTGCAGCGCTTGCGTCGGTGCAGCGGGCAGGCGATGCGCTTGACTGAAGAGCTTGAGCGGCGCACATGACCGTGAGCCATGGCGCGGCGCGCTACCATCCCCCACCATCCTTCAAACCCGACCGAACCAAGGAGTTCCCCGATGAACTTGAGCAAGCAGCTTCCGCAATGGATCGGCATCCTGGCCGTGACCTTGGCCGCCAGTGGCACCGCCTTCGCGCAGAAGAAGGAAGTGACCTTCGCCCACCAGGACATGCTGGTGCCGCTGCGCACGGTGATGGAATCGGGCGAGCTGGAAAAGGCCACCGGCTACAAGATCAACTGGCGCATGATCGGCGGCGGCGGCGACGTCATCCGCACCATGGCGTCGGGTGACGTGCAGATCGGCGAGGCCGGCTCCAGCCCGATCACCGCGGCGGCCAGCCAGGGCCAGGACATCAAGCTGTTCTGGATCCTCGACGACATCGCCGACGCCGAGGCGCTGGTGGCACGCAACGGCGCCGGCATCAACAGCATCAAGGACCTGAAGGGCAAGAAGGTGGCCACGCCCTTTGTGTCGACCGCGCACTACCAGCTGATGGTGGCGTTGAAGCTCGACGGCGTCGATCCGAAGGGCGTCAACGTGATGAACATGCGTCCGCCCGAGATCGCTGCCGCCTGGGAGCGTGGCGACATCGACGCCGCCTTCATCTGGGACCCGGTGCTGAGCAAGATCAAGGGCAACGGCAAGGCCATCGCCACCTCGGGCAGCATCGGTGCCAAGGGCCACCCGACTTTCGACGGGCTGATCGTCAACGCCAAGTGGGCCGCCGAGAACGAGGCCTTCATGGTCGAGCTGGTGAAGCAGCTGGCCAAGGCCGATGCCGACTACCGCGCCAACGCCGCCAAATGGTCGGCCGATTCACCGCAGGTGAAGGCCGTGGCCAAATGGACCAAGGCCGACGCCAAGGACGTGCCCGCCGCAATGGCGCTGTACAAGTTCCCGACGCTGGCCGAGCAGGCTTCTGCCACATGGCTGGGCGGCGGTGCTGCGAAGGCCATGGCGGAAACCGCCACCTTCCTGAAGGAACAGGGTCGTGTGCAGGAAGTGAAGTCCAGCTACGCACCCTTCGTCACCGACGTGTACGTGAAGAAGGCGATGGCGAAGTAGCCGGCACCGACACCTCACGCGGGCCGCGCTGTGCTGCGGCCCGCGCCTTTTTTTCCAAGCATCGATGCCCACGCTCGACATCCGCGACCTGACCGTCAACTACGCCGTCAAGGGCGGCACGCTGCAGGCGTTGGCGCCTGTCAATCTGCAGATGCGCGACGGCGACTTCGTCGTCGCGCTCGGCGCGTCGGGTTGCGGCAAGACCACGCTGTTGAACTGCATCGCCGGCTTCCTGCCGCCGTCCACCGGGCAGATCCTGCTCGATGGCCAGCCGGTGATCGGCCCCGGCGCCGACCGCGGCGTGGTCTTCCAGAAACACGCGCTGATGCCGTGGTTGAACGTGCGCGACAACGTGGCGCTGGGCCTGCGCCTGCGCGGCGTCGACCGCGCCACGCGCGCCAAGGTGGCCGAAGACAAGCTGGCGCTGGTAGGCCTCGAGGCTTTCGCGGAGCGCGCGGTGTACGAGCTGTCGGGCGGCATGCAGCAACGCGTGGGCATTGCGCGCGCGCTGGCCAGCGATCCGGCAGTGCTGCTGATGGACGAGCCGATGGGCGCGCTCGACGCCTTCACACGTGAGCAGGTGCAGGAGATCCTGCTGCAGGCCTGGTCGGCGTCGAACAAGATGGTGTTCTTCATCACCCATTCGGTGGAAGAGGCGCTCTTCCTGGCGACACGGCTGATCGTCATGAGCCCGAGCCCGGGGCGCATTTCGCATGTCTACGACGACGTGCCCTTCTCGCGCGAATTCCTCGCGCACAAGGACGCGCGCAAGGTCAAGTCCGAACCCGAGTTCATCCGCATGCGCGAGGAAGTGCTGGCGCTGGTGCATCACCGCGAGAACGCACATGCCTGACGCGGCCGTGCACAAAGCGCCGGCCGGTGCCGCGCTGAAGACCAGCCGCTTCAAGGTGCCCGGCGAAGGCAACAGTGCGGCCATCAGCGTGGTCACCGTGCTGGGCCTGCTGGCGCTGTGGTTCCTGGTCACGAACATGGGCTGGATCAAGCCCTTGTTCCTGCCCAGCCCGCAGGCGGTGTTTCGCCAGTTCGTCGAATACCTCACCGGCCAGGCCAACGACAAGCCGCTGTGGGACCACCTGATCGCCAGCGTGCTGCGCGTGACGGTGGCCTTCTGGCTGGCCTTTGTCACCGCGGTGCCGATCGGTATCGCCATGGGCATGTCGCGTGTGGCGCGCGGCATCTTCGACCCGCCGATCGAGTTCTACCGGCCGTTGCCACCGCTGGCCTACCTGCCGCTGATCATCATCTGGTTCGGCATCGACGAGTTGCCCAAGGTGCTGCTGATCTACCTCAGCTGTTTTGCGCCGCTGGCGCTGGCCGCGCGCTCGGGCATGCGCAGTGCCGCACCGGAACAGATCAACGCCGCCTATTCGGTCGGCGCCAGCTACGGACAGGTGATCCGCCATGTGATCCTGCCTGCGGCCCTGCCCGACATCCTGATCGGCATGCGCATCGCCATCGGCTTCGGCTGGACCACGCTGGTCGCCGCCGAGATGGTGGCGGCCAACGTCGGGCTGGGCCAGATGGTGCTGAACGCGTCGAACTTCCTGCGCACCGACATCGTCATCATGGGCATCATCGTCATCGGTGTCATCGCCTACCTGTTCGACCTGTTCATGCGCTGGGTCGAACGCAAGCTGGTGCCCTGGAAGGGGCGGATGTGACCGCCGTGCTGCCACCACCGAAAGGTTCGCGCAGCCCACTGCAGCGCCGCATCGCGCTCGCCGGCCACCGCCTGAACCGACTGGACCCTGTCGTCAAGGGTCTGCTGTGGTCCAGCGCCGCGGGCTTCACCTTCTGCATCCTGAACGCGCTGATGCGTGCGCTGGCGTTGCAGCTCGACCCGTTTCAGGCGCAGTTCCTGCGCTATCTTTTCGGGCTGCTGGTGCTGCTGCCGCTGCTGTGGCGCCACGGCCTGGCCGCCTACTGGCCCAAGCGCGTGGGCGGGCAGTTCACGCGCGGCGCGCTGCACACCATCGGCCTGTTCCTGTGGTTTGCGGCGCTGCCGAAAATCCCCCTGGCCGACATGACGGCCATCGGCTTCACCGGGCCGATCTTCATCATGATCGGCGCGTACATCTTCTTCAAGGAGCCGATGCGCTGGGAGCGCTGGCTGGCCGCCGGCATCGGCTTTGCCGGCGTGCTCATCGTCGTCGGACCCAAGCTCAGCGGCAGCGGCGGCTTCTACAACCTGGTGATGCTGGCGTCGGCGCCGATGTTCGCGGCGTCTTTCCTGCTCACCAAAGGGCTGACGCGTTATGAAAGCACGGGCACGATCCTGGTGTGGCAGGCGCTCACCGTCACGCTCTTCAGCCTGCCCTTGGCGCTGCTGAACTGGCAGGCACCGACGGCGTTGCAATGGGGCGGCTTTGTGCTGTGCGGCTTCTTGGGCAGCCTGGGCCACTTCTGCCTGACGCGCTCGTTCCGCATCGCCGACATCTCGTCCACACAGTCGGTGAAGTTTCTCGATCTGGTGTGGGCCTCGGTCATCGGCTGGATGATGTTCGGCGACGTGCCCAGTCAAAGCACCTTGATCGGCGGCGTGGTGATCTGCGCCGCGACCATCTGGATCGCCACGCGCGAATCGCGCGGCCACTCGCGTTCCGACGCTTGAGCGCCGCCACACGCGGCGCCAGCGCCGCGGGTGGCTGCAGACAGCGCCCCTAGAATCCGGCGCCTGGGCGTGGCGTGCGTCCCGCCAGCAAACTTTGGAGCCTCAACTCATGTTCCGCCTGAAAACCCTGTTCGCCGCGCTGTGTCTGGCACCCACGCTGGCCCTGGCCCAGATGGCCACCGCGCCCTTCGAAGGCCGCCTGAAGAAGATCCAGGAGACGAAGACGATTTCGGTGGCCTATCGCACCGACGCGCTGCCCTTTTCCTTCGAGGACGCCGAAAAGAAGCCCTCCGGCTACATGGTGGAGCTGTGCCGCAGCGTCATCGGCGTGATCGAGCGTCAGATCGGCGTGACCCCGCTGCAGGTGAAATGGGTGCCGGTGACGGTGCAGAACCGCTTCAGCACGATCGCCAGCGGTCAAGCCGACATGGAATGCGGCGCCACCACGGTGACCTTGGGGCGCATGAAGGAGGTGGGTTTTTCCTCGCTGACCTTCGTCGATGGCACCGGGCTGCTGATCCGCAATGCCACCGCCGGCAACTCGCTGATGGACCTGGCCAACAAGAAGATCGGCGTCATTGCCGGCACCAGCAATGAGCGCGCCCTGGCCGCTGCCCTGCAGGCCAAGGTGGTCACCGCCACCGTGGTGCCGCTGAAGTCGCGCGAGGAAGGCCTGGCGCAGCTGGAGGCCGGCACGATCGACGCGTTTGCCAGCGACCGCGTGCTGCTCGTCGGCCTGGCGAGCAAGGCCAAGGACCCGAAGGCCTTGGCGCTGCTGGGAGATGCCTTGTCCTATGAGCCCTATGCCATCGTGCTGCCGCGCGGCGACTGGGCCATGCGCCAGTCGGTGGACGCGGCGCTGGCGCAGATCTACAGCAGCAGCACCCTGGTGGAGCTCTACAACCGCTGGTTCGGCGCCATGGGCCGCCCCAGCGCGGTGCTGGAGGTGATGTTCGCGCTGGGCAGGTTGCCCGAATAGTCATCGCTTGGTGCGGGCCGCTCATACCGAGTTGCGTTCAAACGTCAAGAATCTGGTGGCCGTTCCCTGCGCGTAGCCGAAGTTCAAGGACCGGTGTGCGCGAAGTTGTGGTGCGGCAAAGCCGGGCCCGGGCAGGCCGCGACGCTTCGGTTCGACGGTCGGCTGCGCCGACTGCCCTCCGGTGCTCAGTCCCACGGCCTCGTCGCCAACTCACTTCGCGCCCTGCGGGCGCTACGTTCAGACAGTCGCGACGAAGTCAGTTCACGAGGCGCGCTGCGCGCGCTGGCCATGGGCCTTGCGCTCCTCGGCGTCTCACAGGCGCGTCGCGGCCTGCCCGGGCCCGGCTTTGCGCCAACGCTGGTGGTGTTCGGCGAGAACAATCCCCCTACGACCTCGCGACAGGCGGCATCCGACAGGGGCGATTTGTGTGGCGACGAGAAGCGCAGCGTCGGGGTCGGCGCGCGTAGCGCGCTTCGTGAACTGACTCGCCGATACTGTCTGAGCGTAGCGCCCGCAGGGCGCGCAGCGAGTTGATCGGCGCGACCCCGGCGCGAGCATCGCAGTGCAGTCGGCGCGAAGCGGCGACCGCCGCACCATGAGCCGCTGGCGGATGCCGCCTGGCGCGACGCGCGGATCTTCGAGCACGGTAGCGGTCTTTGGTAGGCAGCTGCTATGCGCCGCTTGCAGCCACAACGCGCGCGGGTCGCCTTTGCTAAACGATTGAACGCAAAACCGTATCAGGGACGCGGCCGCGCTGTGCCATCGCCTCGCCCATGCGGACGGCGCCGCCCGGCTTCCATGCCGGATTGAACTGCAGATCACCTGCGGGCAGCAGCAGCACCACGGTCGATCCCAGCAGGAAGCGCCCCATCTCGGCGCCCTGCCCCAGCGACCACCGCCTTGTCGTCGCCGTAGTGCCAATCGCGCAGCGTGCCGCTGCGTGGCGGGTTGACCACGCCGTGCCACACCGTGGCCATGCTGCCGACGATGGTGGCCCCCACCAGCACCAGCACGAAGGGCCCGGCACCGCTTTCGAACAGACACACCACACGCTCGTTGCGCGCGAACAGGCCCGGCACACCCCGTGCCGTCGTCGGGTTGACGGAAAACAGCTCGCCCGGCACATGCAGCATGCGTGTCAGTCGACCGGCGCAGGGCATGTGGATGCGGTGGTAGTCCTTCGGGCTCAGGTACAGCGTGGCGAAATGGCCGTTGTCGAAGCGCGCCGCCAGCGCGGCATCACCACCGAGCAAGGCGCGCGTGCTGTAGTCATGACCCTTGGCCTGGAAGATCTGGTCGCCGCGGATATGGCCGAACTGGCTGATCGCGCCGTCCACCGGGCACACCCACTCCGCCCGCGCCAGCGGTCGCGCGCCGGGCTTCAGCGCGCGGGTGAAGAAATCGTTGAAGCTCTTGTAGCCGGCGATGTCGCTGTCGGCCGCCTCGGCCATGTTCACGCCATAGCGGCCGACGAACCAGCGGATCAGCCAGGTCGTCGCCGCGCCGGCTTGCGCCGATGCGACCACGCCGCCGAAGCGCGTGAGCGCGCCCTTGGGCATCAGGTACTGCGGCAGCACGGCCAGGCGGTCGTTGGGCATGGGGACGGGTGGGTCGGCGAGGGGCGCGATTGTATCGAGCGGTCTGCGCGCTTCGCCTTAGCATTGCCGCCTTCATCCCTGACGAGACCGCCCTCATGAGCGACCGCGCCGCACCACCCTCCAGACCCTTGTCGCACCTGCGTGTGCTCGACCTGTCGCGTGTGCTCGCCGGCCCGTGGGCCACGCAGAACCTGGCCGACATGGGCGCCGAGGTCATCAAGGTGGAAAAGCCCGGCGACGGCGACGACACGCGCGCCTGGGGCCCACCCTTTGTCGGCGCCGACAAGGCCGCAGGCGTGCGCGGCGACTCGGCCTACTTCATGTCCGCCAACCGCGGCAAGAAGTCGATCACCTGCGACATGTCCACCGCGCAGGGCCAGGCGCTGATTCGCGCGCTGGCGGAAAAGAGCGACATCGTGGTCGAGAACTACAAGGTCGGCACGCTTGCCAAGTACGGGCTGGACTATGCCGGCCTGCGTGCCGTGAACTCGCGCCTGATCTACTGCTCGGTCACCGGCTTCGGCCAGACCGGGCCCTACGCGCCGCGGCCCGGCTACGACTTCGTGTTCCAGGGCATGGGCGGGCTGATGAGCATCACCGGTGTGCCCGACGGCCAGCCCGGCGCCGGGCCGATGAAGGTGGGCGTGGCCGTGGCCGACCTGATCACCGGCATGTATGCCACGACCGCGATCCTCGGTGCGCTGGAGCACCGCCACAGCAGCGGTGTCGGCCAGCACATCGACATCGCGCTGCTCGACTGCCTGATCGCGCTGACCTCGTTTCAGACGATCAACTATTTCGTCTCGGGCGAGGTGCCGCAACGACTGGGCAACGGCCACCCGAACATCGTGCCCTACCAGGTGTTTGCCTGCAAAGGCGGACACATCATCCTGGCGGTGGCCAACGACGGCCAGTTCCGCAGCTTCTGCCAGACGGTGGGCAAGCCCGAATGGGCCACCGACGAGCGCTTCGCCAAGGGTTCCGCGCGCGGTGCCAATCGGGAGTTGATCTGCGGCATGGTGGCCGAGCTGATGCTTCAACGCACGATGCACGAATGGATCGATCTGCTGGAGAACAACAACGTGCCCTGCGGGCCGATCAACAACATCGACCAGGTCTTCGAGGACCCGCAGGTGCAGCACCGCGGCATGCGCGTGCAGATGCAACACCCGAGCGGCCCGATCAATCTGCTGGCCAGCCCGCTGCGTTTTGCCGACACACCCGTGAGCTACGAAGTGCCGCCGCCGCTGCTGGGCCAGCACACGCGCGAGGTGCTGCAGCAGGTGCTGGGCTACAGCGACGCGCAGATCGATGCGCTGCGCGAGCAGCGCATCGTTTGATCCAGCATCGTCCGACGGGCAGCACTGCCGCTATGCCGCCCTTGCCTTCGAGAACTCTTCGAAGGCCGCGATGGCGCTGGCCGCATACATCAACGACGGACCACCGCCCATGTAGGTGGTGACACCGAGCGTCTCGTCTATTTCCTGCCGAGTCGCACCCAGTTTCACCAGCGTCTGCGCGTGGAAGCCGATGCAGGGATCGCAACGCGCGGCCACGCTCAGCGCCAAGGCAATCAACTCCTTGGTCTTGCTGTCGAGCACGCCCGGGGCCGTGGCTGCACGCCCCAGTTCGCCAAAGCTCTTCATCACCTCCGGGGTGCTTGACCGAAGACCCACCAGCCGCGCGGACACCGTCTGCGTCAGTTCACGGTAGCCGATTTCGACGTTCGACATGGTGTGCCCCAGTTCGATCAGCGCTTTGCACTGTTGCTGTTCGTCGAACAAGTGCTCAGTCCGAAGGGAAGGTACGCGGGGCAGAAGCGAAACAACCCCGTGGCGATCGGCACCACGCCGATCCAACCCCATGGTCCGATGCTGCCGGCCAGCGTCAGGCCGATCAGCACCACGCCCGCGCCAATGCGCAGCACGCGATCGACGGTTCCCACATTCGCTCTCATGATCACTCTCCTTCGGTGGTTGGTAGGCCAGATTCTCGGACGCACAAGCCATCGGCAGCTTGTCGCGTGTCATAGGGATGCGTTGCGTTCATGACTCGAGCTTGTGGATGCCCATCAGCTTGAGCACGTACTTTTCGTACACCGGTTCGGAACTGCCGTTCTTCATCTTGTACATGAAGTACTTCTCGAACGCGATCTTCGCCAGGTGCACCCACTTGCCCTTCTTGAACCAGTTGACGTTGCGAGGCGGAATCTGCGGCAATGCGACGAACGCCGCGCCGGTGTCGCCCATGTCGGCCAGGCAGATCGCGTTCCACGTGGCCTTGGTGTCGACCGGCTGGCCGGCCAGCTCGGCGACGATGTTGTGCACGATGGCCGTGACCATGGTCTCGATCATGTAGCCGGTCTTCGGCGCGCCGGTGGCCACCGGCGTCGCCTCCACCGGCGGGATGGCGACGCACACGCCGGCCGAGAAGATGTTGCGGTATTTCTTGCTGCGCTGGAATTCGTCGATCAGCACGAAGCCGCGCGGGTTGCACAGGCCCTCGACGGCCGCCACTGCATCCACGCCCTTGAAGGCGGGCAGCATCATGCTGTACTTGAAGGGCAGCTCATGCTCCTTCTTCACCTGCCCGGCTTCGTCGAGCTCCGTGACGAACATCTTGCCGGCCTCGACCTTGGTGACCTTGGCGTTGCAGATCCACTTGATGTCGTTGTTGCGGAATTCGCTTTCCAG